>NZ_CP048882.1:1238750-2477500 GCF_015910445.1 Streptomyces bathyalis | reverse complement strand
CGCACCCGATGCTCCAGTACCTCGCCAGGGCGCCTGCCAGGCCCTGGAGGACGCCCACTGCCTGGCCGCCGAGGCCGCCGGGCTCTCCTCCGGCGGCGACCCCGGCTGGCCCCGCGCCCTGAGCACATACGAGTCCCGCCGCGTCGCCCGTACGGCCGAGGTCCAGACGGCCGCCCGGGTGTGGGGCGAGACCTGGCACGTCGACGGGTTCGCGCGGTCGCTGCGCAACACGCTCTTCCGCGACCGCGACCCGGCCGACTACAGGCACATCGACCGGCTCTACGACCGCACCTGACTCCGCCCGGCGAGGGCACGTCGTATGGGCTTCGCGGGGCGCCGCACGCGCCGCGGAATGTGAACGATTCAGCCTGCGTGTGGAGGCTCTGAGCAGCTGCTCATCACATCGGGTGAAACCCTGGTCGTTGGTTGCGAGCCGCGACGGCGAGTTGCCAAGCTGTTGCCCATTGTCAACTTAACTACCTGTCGCGACTTCGCAGGCCTGGCCTTTCGAGAACGGGGAGGGCACTCGTGCCATTCGGTGAACAGCCCGCCTACCTCCGCGTCGCCGGTGATCTCCGGCAGAAGATCGTCGGCGGCGATCTGCCTCCGCACACCCGCTTGCCCTCGCAGGCCCGCATCCGCGCGGAGTACGGCGTCTCGGACACCGTCGCCCTGGAGGCCCGCAAGGTCCTGATGGCCGAGGGCCTGGTCGAGGGCCGTTCCGGCTCCGGCACGTACGTGCGGGAGCACCCCGTCCCGCGCCGCGTCGCCCGCAGCGGCTTCCGCGCACTCGGTGATTCCTCGCCTTTCCGGCAGGAGCAGGCCGACGAGGACGTGAAGGGCACCTGGGAGTCGCGCAGCGAGCAGGAGGACGCGAGCCCGCTCACGGCCGAGCGGCTGCGCATCGAGCCCGGTGAGCGCGTGATGCGGACCAGGTACCTGTTCAGGGTCGACGGCGAGCCCGTGATGCTCTCCACCTCGTGGGAGCCCCTGTCGCTGACGGGCCGCACGCCCGTGGTGCTGCCCGAGGACGGGCCGCTGGGGGGCAAGGGCGTCGTGGAGCGGATGGCCGCCATCGACGTCGTGGTGGACAACGTCGCGGAGGAGGTCGGCGCCCGCCCGGGCCTGGCCGAGGAGATGGTCGACCTGGGTGGCGTGCCGGGGCATTCGGTGCTGGTCGTGACCCGTACGTTCTTCGCCGGCGGGCGCCCCGTGGAGACGGCGGACGTGGTCGTCCCGGCCGATCGTTTCCGCGTTTCGTACCACATGCCCGTGAGGTGACCAGCGGTTGCCGCATGCGAACGTGTGGCCGAAATTGATGCCTCGTTGTACCAAGTTGAATGCGCTGAGTGAAGGCCGGGCGTAGGCTCCGGCATATGCGAAGCGTGAACGGTGACGGCGACACTGTGCTGCCCTGGCATGTCATAAGGCAGGACGGCCACGGCAACCGCTATCGCGTGGGCAGCTACGCCACCCGTACGGAAGCACAGCAGGTAGCGGACCGGCTCGGCGGTGGCGGAGGCCGCGCGAAGGGCGGCGCAGAGGGCGACGGCAGCTATCTGGTCGAGCCCGTGGGATGCGCGAGCGGCGAGTACGCCTGACTCGTCCCAAAATCGGTAGCAGGGACACCTCAGTCCCTCCTGCCCGGAAGGACCGGGCCGGCAAGCTACCCGATCAGGGACGTGGGCGGTGTGAGCACAGGACCCTCCGAGGGAGTGGCCTCGATCCTCGACACCCTCCGGGTCGGCATCGTCATGCTCGACGGCAACGGAAAGATCCTCCTCTGGAATCCCATAACGGAGGAAATCCTCGGCTGGCGGTCCGAGCAGGTCGTGGGCAGGCGCATCCAGGACTTTCTCGAGGACGGGTACGGCGAGGGCGAGCGCCTGCGGGACCAGGCCCTGCGCGAGGAGGGCCGCTGGCGCGGCACCATGCGCATCCTGCACAGTGCCGGCCACCGCGTGGCGGTCGAGGGGCGCGTCACGCTCCTCCACGACCGGCAGAACCGTCCCGTCATCCTCGCCAACATCGTCGAGACCAGCAGGATCCGCGCCGTCGAGCACGACCTGGCGGCGCTCGACGCGCTCTTCGCCTCGTCACCGCTCGGCATCGCCCTCTTCGACACCGACAGGCGGTACGTACGGGTCAACGAGGCGCTCGCCAGGCTCAACCAGGTCAGCGCCGAGGAGCACATCGGCAGGACGGTCCACGACATCCTGCCGTCCTGGATGGCCGACGAGGTCTCCGCCGTCCAGTCGAGCGTGCTGGAGACCGGAGAGCCCGTCGTCGACATCGTGCTGCGGGCCCCGGAAGGCCCCGGCTCCCGCTCCGTCTCCTACAGCAGGCTCACCACCGACGACGGCGAAGTGCTCGGCGTGAGCGGCGTGTTCATGGACGTCACCGAGCGCCACGAGGCGCTGGAGAAGATCGAGGCCGCGCGCGAGCGGCTGGCCCTCCTCGACGACGTCGGCGTGGGACTCGTGGACCGGTTCGACGTCACCGCCATCTCCCAGGCCCTCGCCTCCAGCCTCGTACCGCGCCTCGCCGACTACTCCAGCGTGATGCTCATCAGCGCGGCGGCCCACGGCGGCGACCTGCCCGACATCGAACTGCTCACCGGGAAGCCGCTGTTCCAGCTCGGCGTCGCCGCACGCGACGAGGGCCCCACGGTCAACCGGATGCTCCGCGTGGGCCAGGACGTCCCCTTCCTCGCCGACTCCTTCTTCGGCCGGACGCTGGCCAGCGGCGTGCCCCACGTCGCGTCCTCGCCCCGCGAGCTGCTCGCCGCCACCTACCCCGGCGACCCGAAGATGCAGGCCGCGCTCGACCTGAACGTCCACTCGCTGATGGCCGTGCCGCTCCGCGCCCGCGGCGTGGTGCTCGGCCTGCTCGTCGTCAGCCGCGCCGAGGGCCGCGAACCGTTCGGCAGGGACGACATAGCTTTGGCCATGGAACTGGCCGACCGCGCCGGCGTCTCGCTGGACAACGCCCGCCTCTACGCGCGTGAACGTGCCGGTGCGCTGATGCTCCAGCGGAGCCTGCTGCCCCAGAAGGTCCCGGAGCCGCCCGGCGTGACCGTGGCCTACCGCTACGTGCCCGGCAGCAGCGGCACCGAGGTCGGCGGCGACTGGTTCGACGTGATCCCGCTCGCCGGCGGCCGGGTCGCCTTCGTCGTGGGCGACGTGATGGGGCACGGGCTGCACGCGGCCGTGACGATGGGACGGCTGCGCACGGCGGTTCGCACGCTCGCCGGGCTCGACCTGTCGCCCGACGAACTGCTCCGGCGCATCAACGATTTGGCGGACGACTTCGTCCAGAGCTCGGACGACCCCCTCATCGCCACATGTGTCTACGCCGTCTACGACCCGTCCACTCGCCGGTGCAGCATCGCGAAGGCCGGCCACCCGCCCCCGCTGCTTCTCACGGAGACCCCCGAGGGCAGCTGGGAGGCCCAGGCCATCGAGCTGCCCTCGGGCGCACCGCTGGGGGTCGGCGGCGTGCCCTTCGAGCCCTGGGAACTGGAGATCGTCGAGGGCTCGGTGCTCATCCTCTACACCGACGGCCTCATCGAAGCGCGGGGCGAGGACATCACCCAGGGCATCGAGCGCCTCTGCGAACTGCTCTCCGGCGGCCCCGTCCACCGGGACCCGTACACACCCGCCACCATCGAGGACGCCTGCGACAGCGTCATCGACGACTTGGACAGCAGAACGGCGTCACAGCCCGACGACGACGTCGCCCTGCTGATGGCGAAGCTCGGCGGGCTCCCGCAGGGCAGCGCCGCGTCGTGGACCTTTCCCGCCGAGAGCTACGCGGTGCGCAGAGCACGCGAGGTGGTGCGGCGGACCCTGCGCGAGTGGGGGCTCGATGCCCTGGAGGACACCACCGTGCTGCTCGTGAGCGAGCTGGTCACCAACTCGATGCGCTACGCGCACGGCCCCATCGGGGTGCGCATGGTGCGTGGGGGTTCGCTCCTGGTGGAGGTCTCCGACCCGCTGCCCGATCCGCCCCGGGAGCGCAGCGCCCTGCCCGACGACGAAGGCGGCCGCGGCATCCGCCTCGTGGCCAGGGAGGCGCGCCGCTGGGGCACGCGGCACGGCCCGATGGGCAAGACCGTCTGGTTCGAACTCGCCCTCGCCTGAGGCGGATTGGGCGTCCCGACGGCGGGTACCGCCCTGTCCCGGCAGACGCTGCGGCACGGCCCGCACCCCTGCTCCTGCGATGCGCCCTCGTTGAAGATGGTTCGAACCGGCGCAGCCTGGTTAGGAGACAGATGTCCCTGCCGCAGGAGGCCAGGGGGGAGCGCACGGAGTGTGAGGGCCGCACGTCTGTTGTCACGAGGCACGGGAAGTACGAATTTCGTGCGGCGATCGGGAAGAGCGTGTTCCGGGTGGCGTGTGCCTGCCACACTGCTCAGAGCCGGTGCCACACTGGTCACGGGAAGGGGCGGCGTTGAGCGATATCCCTGTGGAGGCGGCAGGCAAGCCGGACGACGTTCGCCGCGCTCTCGCTCTTCTCAACGCGGCGGGCGCCCGTATCGGCAATTCTCTCGACCTGGAGACGACAGCTCGCGAGCTGCTGGACGTCGGTGTCCCGCAGTTCTGCGATCTCGCGTCCGTCGACCTGTACATGGATGTTCTCGCCGGTGACGAGCCGCGCCCCGTGGGCCCCGGTGACGGCAGCGGCGAGCTGCGCCGCGTCGGATTCGCGAGTTCTGTCTCGGAGGCGCCGCCCTCGCTCACCCGCGAGGGCCAGGTGGGTACGACCGGGGCGAGCCCCGTCACCGTCGGCGCGACCCACTGCTATCCCTTCAGCACCCCGTGCGCCCAGGCACTTCGCAGCGGGCGCGTCCAGCACATCCCGGGGCAGGACGGCACCGTGCCGGTCCAGTTCGGCGCCGTCGTGCAGTCGACGCTCGCCGTGCCGATGGTCGCCCGCGACAGGGTGCTCGGGCTCGTGCAGTTCTCCCGCGTCAAGGGCAGCGAGCCGTTCGGCGAGCGGGACGCGGCGCTCGCCGCCGAGCTGGCCTCCCGCGCCGCCGTGTGCATAGACAACGCGCGCCTGTACCGCAGGGAGCACGAGCGGGCGCTGATACTCCAGCGCAGCCTGCTGCCGCCCGGTGACCCCGAAGCCGCCGGCCTCGACATAGCCTGCCGCTATCTGCCCGGCAATCCGGCGACCGAGGTCGGCGGCGACTGGTTCGACGTCATCGAACTGCCAGGGCACCGCACCGCCGTCGTCGTCGGAGACGTGATGGGCCGCGGCCTTCGCGCCGCCGTCGCCATGGGTGAACTGCGCACCGCCGTACGGACGTTGGCGCTCACCACGGACATGGAGCCCGCCGAGGTGCTGGGCGCGCTGGACGAGATCGCCCGCGGACTCGGCGACACCCCGGGCTCGCAGCGCAACGGCACCGGCGACCTCGCGGAGGTCTACCTCGCCACGTGCATCTTCGCCGTCTACGACCCCGTCTCCCGGCGCTGCACCATAGCCAACGCCGGTCATCTGCCGCCCGTCCTCGTCGAACCGGACGAACCCGCCCTGCTGTTGGAGGTCCCCAAGGGGGTACCGCTGGGCGTGGGCGGCGAGCCGTTCGAAGAGATCGAGATGGAGCTGCCCGACGGCGCGATGATCGCGCTCTACACCGACGGCCTCGTCGAGTCGCGCGAACATCCCATCGACGAGGGGCTGGGCGCGCTGCGTGCGGCTCTCACCGACGCCACGGCATCCCTCGAGAACGTCGCCGACCAGGTGCTGACGACGCTCAACGTCCACCACGGAGAGGACGACATAGCGCTGCTCGTCGCGCGGGTCCAGGGTCTGCCGGAGGCCGCCGTCGGCGACTGGGCGCTCTCCGCCGAGCCGCGGTCCGTCGCGCGTGCCCGTGAGCTGACGCGCGAGCAGCTGTCCGAATGGCAGCTGGGTGCCCTCGCTGACACCGCCGAACTGCTGGTGAGCGAGCTGGTGACGAACGCGCTGCGGCACGGCGAGGGCGAGATACGTCTGCGGCTGCTGCTGGAACGCACGCTCGTGTGCGAGGTGTGGGACTCGGGCCTGGTGCAGCCGCGCCGCCGCCGGGCCCATGTGACGGACGAGGGAGGCCGGGGACTGCAGCTGGTCGGCCTGCTCAGCGCCGGCTGGGGCAGCAGGCGCACGCACCGCGGCAAGACCGTCTGGTTCGAACTGGCCCGCCCCGGCGAGAACTCCAAGCCCGCCGACCCCACGGAAGCGCTGCTCAGCCTCTTCTGACGGACGCCTGACGGCAGGCATCCGGGCGGAGCCCGAACACCCGCCCCGGCCCGGTCAGTTGTCGGAGAGCTTCCAGCCGTCGGCCCGGACACGGGCGTTGTCGCGCGGCCGCACGCTCATGAAGACGGGCCGCGCACCGCTGAGCACCCGGATGTCGTCCAAGTAGACGCCCCTGCCCTGCTGTTCCTTGTCCGTGACGTAGCGCCAGCGCACCGACGTGACCCCGTCGGGCAGTTCGCCCTGGGCGTTCAGCCAGCGTCGCGCGGAGAAGCCGGCGAAGTCGCCCTTGCTCTCCCAACTCCACCGTCCGGCACTCAGTTTCAGAGGCACCGGCTGCCAGGAGGCGTCGTCGTCGGGCTTTGCACTGGTGGTGGCCTCCACTGTGCACACGTCCGTGGACTGGGTGTCGTACCAGAGCCGGAAGCGCAGCGAGGCCTTCTTGTCCACGGCCTTCTCCAGCGGAACCCGCAGCGTCGCGGTGTCGGCGTCGCGCTGCCCCGAGTACCAGGCCTCACGTGCGACGGCCGGGCGCACCGGGACGGCACGCGCCAAGTGGCGCGCGGGGGCGCGCCGGTAGTCGCTGACGGTGCCCCAGTTGCGGGTGGGGTGCACGCGGTTGGCCATGAAGACCAGGAGCGTGCCGTCGATCGGGTCGGCCACCAGGCAGGGCCCGGTGTATCCGGTGTGCCCCGTCGTGACCGGCGAGGTGAGGGCGTCCATGTAGAAGCGCTGGTCGAGCTGCCAGCCCAGACCGCGAGCCGCTTCGGGACCCAGGTCGGGGTTCTCGTTGGTGATCATGGCGCGGACCCACTCCTCGCCCAGCACCCGGTGGCCGCCGTAGGTGCCGCCGTTCAGCACCATCTGCCCGAAGACGGCCATGTCGGCGGCCGTGGAGAAGATGCCCGCGTGGCCCGCGACGCCGCCCAGGTAGTACGCCTTCTCGTCGTGCACGGTGCCGCGCACGATCTCGCGCCCCGTCCACGGCATGTACTCGGTGGCGGCGACCCGCTCCAGCTTCGAGTCGGGAGGGTTGTACCCGGTGTCGCTCATGCCCAGCGGCTCGGTGATCAGCTCGGCGACGAGGGTGTCGAGGCCCTTGCCGGTGATCTCCTGCATGAGGGCGCCGGCGGTGATCAGGTTGAGGTCGGAGTAGGTGTAGCGCTCGCCCGGCTTGTCCTTCAGCGGCTCCGCGTAGACGGCGGCCATGCGCGCCTCGTGGTCCGGGTAGGGCTTCAGGTCCATGTCGGCCTTCATGCCCGAGGTGTGGTTCACCAACTGCCGTACGACGATGGGGGACTTGGCCGGGTCGCTCGCGTCGAAGGGCGGCAGATAGCGCGCGACCGGGCTGTCCAGGTCGAGCCGGCCCTTCTCGGCCAGGCTGACCAGCACGACCGAGGTGAACAGTTTCGAGATCGACGCCATGTCGAAGATCGTGTCCGTGGCCATGTCGACCCACTGGTCGCGAGGCAGCTCGACCGCCGTCCCGGTGGCCGCGTCCCAGCTCGCGTAGCGCAGCGCGTGGCCGCGTGCCGCGTGCTCGACCACCACGCCGTTCCTCGCGGCCAGCAGCACGAAGCCGGGGTGTGAGGGGTTGGGGCGGTCCGGCCCGGGGCGCATGTACTCCTCCGCGGCGGGCACGATCCGTTCGACCTCGGCACGCAGCAGGCCCGCGCGATGCGGGCTGCCCCGGCGCAGGGTGCGCGGGCGGAAGCGGAGATCGTCCGGCGTCACGGTGGGCGGCCCGTCGAGGCCCGGCCCGTACGGCGCCGGCGCCGATGCCGCGAGGGCAGGGGCGGAGCCGGGGCCCACTCCGGTGGCGAGCGCGACACTGCCAACGGTGCCGAGGAACTGCCGGCGTCTCATCGTGAATCCCCCTGCGCTCGTACGGACGTGGCGGGATCTGGCATGTCCGGGTCCACCCGCCCGCGAGGCGGTCACGGTGCGCCCGGACCTGAGAAGCCTATCCAGCCCGGGGCCGCCGGGTGCGGTTGAGCGCCGATGCCGTTGGTCCGACCAGTGGCGCTCACCGGCGCACGGCCCGGCCCGCGAAGGCCTTACGGAGTCCGGGAAACCGGCGGAAGGGACGGACCGGACACAGAGGGCGCAACGGGGGCGCGCAGTCGCACGCCCCCGTGATGCATCTCACCTTCCGTGATGCCGCTCCGGCCGGTTCAGGCCCCGTTCCGGCGGCGGATCTTGTTGCCGAGCCAGACGATCGGGTCGTACTTGCGGTCGGCGGCACGCTCCTTGAGCGGGATCAGCGCATTGTCGGTGATCTTGATGCCCTCGGGGCAGACCTCCGTGCAGCACTTGGTGATGTTGCAGTAGCCCAGCCCGTGGTCCTCCTGGGCGGTGGACTTGCGGTCCAGCCCGGACTCCTCGGCCCCGTCCAGCGGATGCATGTCCAGCTCCGCCACCCGCATCAGGAAACGAGGACCGGCGAATGCCTGCTTGTTCTCCTCGTGGTCACGCACCACGTGGCACACGTCCTGGCACAGGAAGCATTCGATGCACTTCCTGAACTCCTGCGAGCGCCCCACGTCCTCCTGCTGCATCCGGTACTCGCCCGGGCCCAGGTCGGCAGGCGGCACGAAGGACGGGATCTCGCGGGCCTTCGTGTAGTTGAACGACACGTCCGTGACGAGGTCCCGTACGACGGGGAAGGTCCGCAGCGGCGTGATCGTGATGGTCTCCGACCGCTCGAAGATCGACATCCGGGTCATGCACAGCAGCCGCGGCCGCCCGTTGATCTCCGCGCTGCACGAGCCGCACTTGCCCGCCTTGCAGTTCCAGCGGACCGCCAGGTCCGGGGTCTGGGTGGCCTGGAGCCGGTGGACGATGTCGAGTACGACCTCGCCCTCGAAGACCTCGACCTTGAAGTCCTCGAGGCCGCCGCCCTCGATGTCGCCGCGCCAGACCCGGAAGTTCGCGATGTAGCTCGTCCCGGTCGCGTCCGGGGCGCCGCCGCTGACGGCGCCGGGCGTACCGGTGCCCCCCGCGGTGCCCTCTGCGTCGTGCGCGGGAGGACGGGTGTGTGTACCCGTGCCCTCGCCCGCGTGCGTCTCGGCGCTCATTCGGCTGTCAGCTCCTCGTCCGTCAGGTACTTGATCAGCTCCTCCTTCTCGAAGAGCCCCAGCAGATCCGGCCGGATCGGCGGCATGTCGCGGCGGTGCAGATCGATGCGACCGCGATCGGCGCGCTCGGCTGCCTCGCCCGGCTGGGTCGAGGCGTCGAGTGAGACGGGCTCGTCGGCGAGAGTGCAGACGAGGTTCGAACGCCGCCACTCGCGGTCCATCTCCGGGAAGTCGTCGCGGGTGTGACCGCCGCGCGACTCCGTGCGGGTCAGCGCGGCGCGCGCCACGCACTCGCTGACCAGCAGCATGTTGCGCAGGTCGATGGCCAGGTGCCAGCCCGGGTTGAACTGCCTGTGGCCCTCGACGCCGGCGTACGTCGCCCGTACGCGCAGCTCCGCCAGCCGCTCCAGGGCCTGCGTCATCTCCTCGTCGCGGCGGATGATGCCGACGAGGTCGTTCATGGACTGCTGGAGGTGCTGGTGGAGCGAGTACGGGTTCTCGGCGGGCTCGCCCTCCGGCACCTCCGCGGCGCTGAAGGGACGCAGAGCCTCGGCGGCAGCGTGCTCGATCTGCTCCTCGCTGATCTCCGGACGCCCGTCGCCCTTGAGTGACGCGGCGTACTGCGCGGCGTGCAGACCGGCACGGCGGCCGAAGACGAGCAGGTCGGAGAGCGAGTTGCCACCGAGCCGGTTCGAGCCGTGCATCCCGCCGGCGACCTCGCCCGCCGCGTACAGGCCGGTGACGCCGACGGCCGCGGCCGTGTCCGGGTCGACGTCGACGCCGCCCATCACGTAGTGGCAGGTCGGGCCGACCTCCATGGGCTCGGCGGTGATGTCCACGTCCGCCAGCTCCTTGAACTGGTGGTGCATGGACGGCAGCCTGCGCTTGATCACCTCGGGCGACATCCGGGTCGACACGTCGAGGAAGACGCCGCCGTGCGGTGAGCCACGGCCCGCCTTGACCTCGGAGTTGATCGCGCGGGCGACCTCGTCGCGGGGGAGCAGCTCGGGAGGACGCCGGTTCTTCTCCGGGTTGTCGTACCAGCCGTCGGCCTCGTGCTCGGACTCGGCGTACTTCTCCTTGAAGACGTCCGGGATGTAGTCGAACATGAACCGCTTGCCCTCGGAGTTGCGCAGGACACCGCCGTCCCCGCGCACCGACTCGGTGACGAGGATGCCCTTCACCGACGGCGGCCAGACCATCCCTGTCGGGTGGAACTGGACGAACTCCATGTTGATCAGCGAGGCACCGGCCAGCAGCGCCAGCGCGTGCCCGTCGCCCGTGTACTCCCAGGAGTTCGACGTCACCTTGAAGGACTTGCCGATGCCGCCGGTGGCGAGCACCACGGAGGGTGCCTCGATGACGAAGAAACGGCCGGACTCCCGCTCGTAGCAGAAGACGCCCGAGACCCTCTCCCCGGAGCCGTCGGCGGCCGGGGACTTGAGGATCCGGGTGACGGTGCACTCCTGGAAGACCTTCAGCCGGGACTCGTAGTCACCGGTCTCCTTGAAGTCCTCCTGCTGCAGCGAGACGGTCTTCTGCTGGAGCGTGCGGATCAGCTCCAGGCCCGTACGGTCACCGACGTGCGCGAGCCGCGGATACTCGTGGCCGCCGAAGTTGCGCTGGGAGATGCGGCCGTCGGCCGTGCGGTCGAAGAGCGCCCCCCACGTCTCCAGCTCCCAGACCCTGTCGGGGGCCTCCTTGGCGTGCAGCTCCGCCATCCGCCAGTGGTTGAGGAACTTGCCACCGCGCATGGTGTCCCGGAAGTGCACCTCCCAGTTGTCACCCGGGTTGGCGTTGCCCATGCTGGCGGCGATGCCGCCCTCGGCCATCACCGTGTGCGCCTTGCCGAACAGGGACTTGCAGATCACTGCTGTGCGCAGCCCCTGTTCGCGTGCCTCGATCGCTGCCCGCAGACCCGCACCGCCCGCGCCGACGATGACGACATCCCACTGCTGGCGTTCGACTTGCGTCATTTGACGTGCATCCCTCTCGAAGAAGCTTGATCAGAAGAAGACCGGGTCCGTGAACGCACCGGTCGCCAGCAGGTACACGTAGAGATCGGCCAGGCCCACGCTGAGAAGCGAAGCCCACGCCAACTCCATGTGACGACTGTTGAGCTTTCCGACCAGGCCCCACATGCGGTACCGCACCGGATGCTTCGAGAAGTGCTTGAGCCGCCCGCCGACGATGTGCCGGCAGGAGTGGCACGAGATGGTGTACGCCCAGATCAGCACGATGTTGATGAGGAAGACCACGGAGCCCAGGCCCATGTGGCCCCACTCGTAGTCGGAGTTGCGGAAGGCGAGGATCGTGTCCCAGGTGAGGATGAAGGCGACACCGACCGCCGCGTAGAAGAAGTACCTGTGGATGTTCTGCAGGATGAGAGGGAAGCGCGTCTCGCCGCTGTAGCTCTTGTGCGGCTCGGCGACCGCGCAGGCCGGGGGAGAGGCCCAGAAGCCCCGGTAGTAGGCCTTGCGGTAGTAGTAGCAGGTGAGCCGGAAGCCCAGCGGGAAGATCAGGATGATCAGCGCGGGCGAGAGTGGAAACCAGTCCCCGAACAGCGCCCAGTTGGGGCCGCCCTGCATCTTCTCGCAGCTCTCGGCGAGACAGGGGGAGTAGAAGGGCGAGACGTACGGCGCGTGGTAGTAGTCGGCGTCCGCGAACGCCCGCCACGTCGAGTAGACGACGAACACGAAAAGGCCGAACGCGGTGGACGCCGGCGCGAGCCACCAGCGGTCGGTGCGCAGATGCCGCTCTCGAATGGCGGCGCGTGTACCCGTACTCACGCCGCCCGTGCCGCCGGTGGCAGGCGGAGGGATCTTGTTTCCTGTGCTGCTCGTGTTCGGTTGGGGTCGGGTGCCAGTGGCCAACGGTTTCTCCGGTAGGGGCGACTTGTCAGTTGGGGTGCCTCATGAGCTGCCGCCGACTGCCGGCCGCCGTCCACGGCCGCCGGCTCGACTCAGCCCGGGGCGCGGGGCTCACGGCGCGTGCCGGTCCTTGGCGCCCACCCCCTCGTCATCGACATCCGACCACAGGCCGTGGTCGTAGGGCTTGTCGGGGATCGTGACCATCTCGGGGTGCGCCGAGCCGGGCGGCCCGGCGGCCGGTGAGGCGGCCCGCAGCAACGCCAGGGACTCCCGCAGGTGCTCAGTGTCGCTGCGTACGCGCCTGACCTCCAGGCCGCTGCCGAGAGTGTGCTCGAGCCGGTCGACGGTCCGTGTGAGTTCGTCGAGGCAGCGCTGGGCCGCCGTCAGGTCGTCGTGCAGTGACGTGTGAGGAGACATGCCGTGCCTACCTCCGCTGGTCGTGGCGGCTGGCTTGTGTGCGTGGGCACACTTGCGTGCCCAGGTGAGATGGCGAGTGTCGCTCTTCACACTCCTCCTTGTGAAGGGCGCTGCACGGGTTTACCCCGTGCGGGGCATGATCGCCAAGCTCCTTCACCCGGACGGGTAAAGCTGGTTCCTGCCGGTCCACAAAAAGAACGTCCAGCCGGACCATGACCTCGATCAGCCGCGCGCCACCCCGAAGAGCTCCAGACACGGCTCCAGGGCGTGCAGACGAACGGGAACCGACCGGTGCCGCTCCCACGCCTCCCGCTCCAGGCGCAGCCGTCGAATGGTCCGCGCCTCTCCCCGCACGGAGACCACGTCGACGCCGTCCGGCTCGTAGCCGAGCTTCCGCGAGACGGCGAGGGAGCGCGGGTTGTCCGTCATGGCACCGGAGGTGAGGGTCCGCGCTCCGAGCCCCTCGAAGGCCAGGTGCGTGACGGCCGCCCGCATCTCCGTGCCGAGCCCCTGGTTCTGGTGAGCGAGGCCCAGCCAGGAGCCTGTCTCCGCCTCCTTGGTGACGGAGAAGTCGCGGGCGGTCATGTCCTGGCGGCCGACGACCTCGCCCCCGTGCAGCACGGCGAGGCTCAGCGTCCACTTCTCCGGCCGCCACTCGGCGACGGTGCCCAGCACGTGCTGAAAGGTGGTGCGGGCACGCCGTTCCGGGGTGCCGTCGGTCCAGGGGAAGCTGAAGGGCATGTCGTCCGGCCCGTGCACACCCGCTGCCGCCACGGCCGCCAGCTTCTCCAGTGCATCGAGACAGGGGAGGCGCAGTTCCAGCCGTGGCGTGGTGATTCTCAGCCCGTAGATGGGCCAGATGTGGGGCGTCATGGAACCGAGCCTGCCGGAGCCCTCCTGCGGCGTCGACGAAATTTCGGCGGAGCCGAAGGGACCGGGCCGCGGCGCCGTCCCCCGCGGCCGCTCCGTCCGGTGGTCATCGGTGGTCAGAGGCGCAGGCGCCAGTCCTGGCCGGTCAGGTCGTGGCCGAAGCTGTGGTGCCGCGACTCACCGACCAGCTCGAAACCGGCGCGCTGGTAGATGTGCCGCGCCGCCGCCAGCACGTCGTTGGTCCACAGAACGACCTCCCGGTACCCGGCTGCGCGCGCGAAGCCGACGCACTCGCCGACGAGCCTGTCCCCGAGCCCGTGCCCCCGCGCGGCGGGGTCGACGAGCAGCAGCCGCAGCCGGGCCGTGTCCGGGGCGCTGTCCGACACGCACATCACGCAACCGGCCCGGCGCCCGTTGAGCTCGGCGATCCACGCCGCCTCGCGCGCGGTGTCGTGCTCTGCGGCGAATTCCGCGACGATGCGCGCGACGAGCGCCTCGTACGACTCGTCCCAGCCGAACTCCGCGGCGTAGACGGACGCGTTGCGTTCGATGATCCAGCCCATGTCCCCCGGGCGGGGCGCGCGGATCCGTATCCGTGCCGCGTCAGCGTCCCGGGAGGCGCCGCCTTCCAGGATCCCGCGGGCCGTGCGCAGGCTCTGCGCCAGCAGTTCCCGTTCCGCTTCCGTCATGCCGTCCAGCAGTGACTCCACCGCGGTCTGCGAGCGCTCCTCCAGCTGCCGTGCCGCCTCCCGCCCCTCGTCGGTGAGGACGAAATTGACCCGCCGGGCGTCGAGTTCCGACGGCCCGCGGCTGACCAGGCCCCGCTCCTCGAAGCGCGTGAGCATGCGGCTCAGCTGGCCGGCGTCCACGGAGATCGCGGAGCGCAGGTCCGCGGCGTCCGTACGCGGTGCGTTGACCAGCTCGTAGAGCACGCGTGCCTCGGTGAGCGTGTACGGGGTGTGCAGGTGGCGGCTGTAGTCGAGCGCGCCGATGAGGTTCGTGTAGAAGCGGTTGAACGCCCGCATCTCCTGCACGGTGCCGGTGCCCATCGCAAACCCCTTTTCTTTGACTGAGTCAAAGATATGTCCTCGCGGGACTGCTTGTCTCTCCCTTTTCCGGCTCCCGGGTTCCTGGTCCTCTCCGGCCCGTTCCCGCGGCGTACGAAGTCCTGTGCTCCGCACGGGTGGCGTGCCACGCGACGCGGCCGAGCCTCCGAGCCACGGCACACGGCCTCGCCTTCAGTGGGCGATAGATGTGATGAAACGCCTATGCCGCCGAACGTGGTCGACGCAGGCACCCGAGCCGCGTGTACGCCCACCAGGACCCCGAGCCCCGGAGGTTCAGACATGCCAGCCGCGCAAGCTCTCGACGCAGCCACCCGGCGTTCACTCGCACTCCTCCTGGCCGGCGCGCTGATCCCTCTAGCCGGGTGCACATCCGGCGACGGTGGTGGTCCCAGCTCCGAAGGAGGCGGCAGCGGCGCCTCACGAGACGTTCCCCACCTCGACCGTGAACAGATCGCCTCGGGTGGCTCGATGCACTGGGCCATCGATTCCCTGCCGCCCACGCTCAACGCGTTCCAGCCCACTGCCGACGCGACGACCGAGCGCGTCACCGGCGCCACACTGCCCTCCGTCTTCACACTCGACTCAGCGGCCCGCCCGCAGCTCAACACCGACTACGTCGAGTCCGCCGAGATCACCACGCGCGAGCCGCGCCAGACCGTCGTCTACAAGCTCAATCCGAAGGCGAGATGGAGCAGCGGACGCTCGATCGGCGTGGCCGACTTCAAGGCCCAGTGGAAGGCGCTCAGCGGCAAGCACAAGTCGTTCCGCGCCGCCCGGAACGCGGGCTACGACCGCATCGGCAAGGTGACCAGGGGCGAGAACGCCCACGAGGTGAAGGTCGTCTTCCGCAAGTCCTACGCCGACTGGAAGTCGCTGTTCACGCCCCTCTACCCGAAGACGGTCATGGGCCGCGCCGACGACTTCAAGCACGCCGCGCGCACCTCGCTTCCGGTCTCCGCCGGCCCCTTCCGCGTCAAGAAGATCCACCGCGGCGACACCTCGGTCGCACTCGTACGGAACGGCAAGTGGTGGGGCGACGAGGCGAAGCTGAAGCGGATCATGCTGCGGGTCGTCCCCCGCAACGAGCGCAAGGAGGCACTGCGGCGAGGGGAGCTCGACCTCGCCGAGGTCGACGTGGCCACCGTGCGCAGCATCGTCCGCGCGCACAAGGGAGGGGAGGAGGACGCCAAGAGCAGGAAGCGCGAGGACCATCCGCGCAAGTCCACGGAGGAGCTGCGCAAGCAGGCCCAGCGGGACGGGCACCTGCGCCACGTCGCCCTGCGCCACGCCTTCGAACCCGCCTACACCCAGCTCGCGCTCAACGGCGCCTCGGGCCCGCTCGCGGATGAGCGGGTGCGGCGTGCCGTCGCCCGCGCCATCGACCGCGAGGGCATCGCCAAGCGCGCGCTGCGCGGCACGGGACTGCCCGTCAAGTCGCTCGGCAGCCACCTGCGGATGATCGACCAGGACGGATACGCGGACAACAGCGACGCCCTCGGGAAGCAGGACGTGGAGTCGGCCCAGTCGCTCCTGGCCGAGGCCGGCTGGAAGGACGGGGGCGCACGGTCGGGATCCACCGGCGGCGCGGACGCCAAGAAGGGCGAGCACGGCAAGAAGGACAACGACAAGAACGAGGGCCGGAAGCAGAGCGAGGACGCCAGGGACCGCAAGGGCGACGGGAACGACGAAGGCAAGAACGCCCAGCATGGCAACTCCCAGGACCGCGCCGGAGCCGCAGCACCCGCGGCGGCCCCCGTGAGCGCTCAGGACGCCGACCGGATCGCGGGGCAGCCGCTGGTGCTCTCTCCCGCCACCACCGGACAGAGCGCCTCGCTCAAGACACAGGCGGCCCTCGCACGGCTGAGCACGGCGGAGGAGAGCGGCTCCGAGAGCGAGATCCGCGAAGCCTGGGCCGCCCTGGACGAGGCCACGGATGCCCGCGCCGACGCGGCGGAACTGCGGCTGCTCTCCGACAGCGGAGCGAAGGTGCAGCGCATGAAGGCGGGCAAGCCGCTGACGCTGCGCTTCGTGCTCCCCTCGGGACCCGGCTCGGAGTCGATCAAGGACACCGGGGCCCGGATCGCCAAGGAGCTGACCCGCATCGGCGTCCGTACGCGGATGAAGCACGTCCCCGCCGAGGACTACTTCGCCAAGCACATCGCCTCGGGCGACTACGACCTGGCCATCTACTCCTGGCCCGGCACCGCCTACCCGGCGACGGACGCCCGTCCGATCTTCGCCAAGCCGGCGGCCGCGGCGGACGGTTCGCTGCTCGTCGAGCAGAACTACACGCGCGTCGGCACCAACCAGATCGACCAGCTCTTCGAGCAGGCGTCGACGGAACTCGACGACGGTGCCCGCAACGACCTCATCAAGCGTGCCGACGCCCGCATCTGGGCGGCGGCGGGTTCGGTGCCCCTCTACCAGCGGCCGCAGCTCGTGGCCGCCGGTGACAAGGTCGCCAACGCCGGTGCCTTCGGCTTCCAGACGCCGCGCTACCAGGACATCGGCTTCGAGAAGTAGCAGGCCCGGTACCGGCCACCCCGCAGAGACCTCCGCCCCCCACAGGGCGGCAGGCGTCCGCGGGGCGGCCGGGCCTTACCATGGTTGACGGAGCCGCGGCGAGACCCAGCCCGGCAGGGCGCGTGAGGAGCACCTACGCACCGTGCCCCACCCACGATCCGGGAGAAGCGTCAGTCAGCCATGCCCACGCGTCATGACATCCGCAACGTCGCCATCGTCGCCCACGTCGACCACGGGAAGACCACCCTCGTCGACGCCATGCTCAAGCAGGCAGGGGCGTTCGCAGCGCACCAGCTGGAGTCGGTCGACGACCGTGTGATGGACTCCAGCGACCTGGAGCGCGAGAAGGGCATCACGATTCTCGCGAAGAACACCGCCGTGAAGTACCACCCCAAGGGCGGCGACTCCGTCGTCATCAACATCATCGACACCCCCGGCCACGCCGACTTCGGCGGTGAGGTCGAGCGCGGCCTGTCCATGGTGGACGCTGTGGTGCTGCTCGTGGACGCCTCCGAGGGCCCGCTGCCGCAGACCCGCTTCGTGCTGCGCAAGGCGCTGGAGGCGCGCCTCCCGGTCATCCTGTGCATCAACAAGACCGACCGGTCCGACGCCCGCATCTCGGCCGTCGTCGACGACACCTACGACCTCTTCCTCGACCTGGACGCCGACGAGGAGCAGATCGAGTTCCCCATCGTCTACGCGTGCGCGCGTGACGGCGTCGCCTCCCTGACGCAGCCCGAGGACGGCACCGTCCCCGCCGACAGCGACAGCCTCGAACCGTTCTTCACCACGCTGCTGGAGACGGTCCCCGCGCCGACGTACGAGGAGGACGCGCCTCTCCAGGCCCACGTCACCAACCTCGACGCCGACAACTTCCTCGGCCGCATCGCCCTGCTGCGCGTCAAGAACGGCACGCTGAAGAAGGGCCAGACCGTCGCCTGGCTCAAGCGCGACGGCTCGGAGCAGAACGTACGCATCACCGAACTGATGATGACCGACGCGCTGACCCGCAAGCCCGCCGACGCCGCCGGGCCCGGCGACATCTGCGCGGTCGCGGGCATCCCCGACATCATGATCGGCGAGACGCTCGCCGACCCGGAGAACCCGGTCGCCCTGCCGCTCATCACCGTCGACGAACCGGCGATCTCGATGACGATCGGCACCAACACGTCCCCGCTGGTCGGCAAGGGCGGCAAGAAGCACAAGGTGACGGCGCGTCTGGTGAAGGACCGGCTCGACCGGGAACTCGTCGGCAACGTGTCGCTGCGTGTCCTGCCGACCGAGCGCCCCGACGCCTGGGAGGTGCAGGGCCGCGGTGAGCTCGCGCTGGCCATCCTCGTCGAGACGATGCGCCGCGAGGGCTTCGAGCTGACGGTGGGCAAGCCCGAGGTCGTCACGCGGCAGATCGACGGCAAGCTGCACGAGCCCGTGGAGCGCATGACGATCGACGCCCCCGAGGAGTTCATGGGCGCCATCACGCAGCTCATGGCCTCCCGCAAGGGGCGCATGGAGACGATGACCAACCACGGGTCCGGCTGGGTCCGCATGGAGTGGATCGTCCCGGCGCGCGGCCTGATCGGGTTCCGCACGGAGTTCCTGACGGAGACCAGGGGGACCGGCATCGCACACAGCATCTTCGAGGGCCACGAGCAGTGGTTCGGAGATCTGCGCACGAGGCGCAGCGGCTCGCTCGTCGCGGACAGGGCGGGCTCGGCGACGCCGTTCGCGATGATGAATCTCCAGGAGCGCGGCACGATCTTCATCGAGCCGGGCACCGAGGTCTACGAGGGCATGATCGTCGGCGAGAACTCCCGTTCCGACGACATGGACGTGAACATCACCAAGGAGAAGAAGCTCACCAACATGCGGGCTGCGGCCGCCGACACCACGGAGAACCTGGTGCCGCCGCGGAAGCTCTCCCTGGAGCAGTCGCTGGAGTTCTGCCGCGAGGACGAGTGCATCGAGGTCACTCCGGACACGGTTCGCATCCGCAAGGTGGAACTCGATCAGAAGGCGCGCGGGCGGGCGGCGGCACGCGCCAAGCGCTGACCCCCGACTCGCGCGCGGCCCCCGCGTACTGAACGCCCGTCGGGCCCGGCCCCGTCCGGCCCGGACCAGGGGCCGAATCCGTGGAACGGCGGTCCCTCGTACATCCGGTCACCCGGCCGGACGTACCAGGGGCCGCCGTTTTGCATTGCCCGAATTCCCCGTTCGATGCCCGGAAAAGGGCCGCAAGAGGACTGTGGCAGACGGGGGTTTGTGCGTGAACGGGGACGTGGCGCCGCCGGGGCAGCGAGATGAAGATGCGCGAAGGGTGTTATCTGGTCCGCAAGGCAGGACGTCGGCGGTACCGAGGAGGCACCCCATGCGTGGAGCCACGCGTGTCACGTGGGCAGTCGGCTGTGCGACGGTGGTCACCCTGGCGGCTGCGGGATGCGGCGGGGGAGGAGCCGGCGGCGGTGCCGCGGCCGGTTCGGACGCCGGCATCGTGCGCGCCTTCTGGACCGACCCCCAGAATCCGCTCGAGCCCGCCAACACCAACGAGGTGCAGGGCGGCAAGGTCCTGGAGATGACGTTCCGGGGCCTCAAGCGCTACAACCCCCGAACGGGCAAGGCGGAGAACGCCGTAGCGAAATCCATCAAGACCGACGACCAGCAGAACTTCGACATCACCCTGAAGAAGGGCTGGAAGTTCTCCGACGGCTCTCCCGTCACCGCGAAGTCCTTCGTGGATGCGTGGAATTACGGCGCGCTCGTCACCAACAAGCAGGTCAGCTCGTACTTCTTCGAGTACATCGACGGCTACGACGACCTGCACCCGGAGAACGAGAGCGCCAAGCCCAAGGCGAAGAAGATGTCCGGGCTGAAGGTGACCGGCAAGGACAGCTTCAAGGTGAAGCTCAACCAGAAGTTCTCCCAGTGGCCCGACACCCTCGGCTACGCGGCCTTCTCGCCGCTCCCCGCGAAGTTCTTCAACAACCACGCGGCCTGGCTGAAGAAACCCGTCGGGAACGGCCCGTACCAGATCGACTCCTACACCAAGGGCCAGTCCATGAGGCTCTCGGTCAACAAGAAGTACGCGGGCCCGGACAAGCCGAAGAACAAGGGCGTCGAGCTTAAGGTCTACACCGACCAGAACACCGGCTACACCGATCTCCAGGCCGGAAACCTCGACGTCTTCGACGAGCTGCCCGCGGGTCAGCTCAAGAACGCCGAGCGGGATCTCGGCGGGCGCTACATCAACCAGCCCGCCGGAATCCTCCAGACGCTCTCCTTCCCGCTCTACAGGAAGGAATGGCAGACCGAGAAGGCCAAGCAGGTCCGCGTCGGGCTGTCGATGGCGATCAACCGCAAGCAGGTGACCGAGAAGATCTACCACGGCACCCGGAAGCCGGCCGGCGACCTGACCTCTCCCGTACTGACGAAGTCGGGCGGATACGAGCCCGGCATGTGCGGCGAGGTCTGCAAGTACGACCCGAAAGAGGCGAAGAAGCTGATCGAGGACGCGGGCGGTCTGCCGGGTGGCAAGGTCACGCTCACCTCGAACGTCGACACGGGCTCGCACCGGCAGTGGATGGACGCCGTGTGCAACAGCATCAACAACACCCTCGACAAGAACGGCGCGTGCACCGTCAATCCCGTGCCGACCTTCAGCGAATTCCGCAAGGACATCGCAGGAAAGAAGCTGAAGAGCATGTTCCGCACCGGCTGGCAGATGGACTATCCGCTGATCCAGAACTTCATGCAGCCGCTGTACTACACCGACGCCTCCTCGAACGACGCCGGCTACTCCGACAAGCGCGTCGACAAGCTCATCGACGAGGCGAACGCCGCCGGTGAAAAGGCGGCCGTGAGCAAGTTCCAGAAGGCCGAGGAGATCGTGCTGAAGGACCTCCCCGCAATTCCGCTCTGGTACCAGGACGGCAACGCGGGATATTCGGACAGGGTGAGCGACGTGCGCCTCAACCCCTTCTCCGTCCCGGTCTTCACCGACATCAGAGTCAAGTGAGAGAGTGAAATACCGTGGGGCGCTACGTCATCAGACGACTGCTCCAGATGGTCCCGGTGTTCATCGGGACGACGTTCCTCATCTTCGTGATGGTGTACGCGGTCGGCGACCCGGTCAACGCGATGTTCGGGGACCGGGCCCCCGACCCCGCCACAGCCGCACAACTGCGCAGCCAGTTCCATCTCGACAAGCCGCTGTGGCTCCAGTACCTGCTCTACATGGGCGACATCTTCACCGGTGAATTCGGCAACGCGTTCAACGGACAGCCCGTCACCGAACTGATGGCCAGGGCCTTTCCCGTGACGCTGCGGCTCGCGCTAATCGCCGTTGTCATCGAGATCATCATCGGCATCGCCCTCGGCGTGGTCACGGGCCTGCGCCGCGGCCGGCCGCTCGACAGCTCGGTACTGATGCTCACGCTGGTCGTGATCTCGGTGCCGACGTTCGTCACCGGCACGCTCGCGCAGTACGTGCTCGGGGTGAAGTGGGGATGGATCGCACCGGCCGTCTCACCCGAGGCGCCGGTCGGCCAACTCCTGCTGCCGGGAGTCGTGCTGGCGCTGCTGTCGCTGGCGTACGTCACGCGGCTCACCCGGGCCTCCATCAGCGAGAACGCCAGGGCCGACTACGTACGTACCGCGCTCGCCAAGGGCCTGCCGCGGGCCCGCGTGAACGTACGTCACCTGCTGCGCAACTCGCTGATCCCCGTCGTGACCTTCCTCGGTACGGACGTCGGGAACCTCATGGCGGGCGCCCTGGTCACGGAGCGGATCTTCAACATCCAGGGGGTGGGGTTCCAGCTCTGGCAGGGCATCGTCCGGCAGAACTCGCCGACCGTCGTCGGCTTCGTGACGGTCCTCGTGATCGTCTTCCTGCTCGCGAACCTGATCGTCGACCTCCTCTACGCCGTGCTCGACCCGAGGATCCGCTATGCGTGAAATCGACGGCTCCGCAGCCGGAACGGCCGACGGGCGGGAGGTGGCGCATGGTTGAGCGTGCGCCCGAGAGCCCGTGGGCGTCAGACGAGCCCTCCGCCGCCGCCGGCGCCGCGGCCGGAGCGACCGCCGGAGCCACGTCAGGGGCGGCGGCCGGCACTGCCTCCGGTACGGCGGGCGCGACCCGCCCGCGGCCCGCCGCCCCCGGCGCCGACCCGGACGCGCCGCCCCCAGAACCGCAGGAGCCCGCGCCGGGGGAGCGGGCCCGCAGCCTGTGGTCGGACGCCTGGCACGACCTGCGGCGCAATCCCGTCTTCGTCGTCTCGGCGCTGCTGATCCTCTTCCTGGTCCTGATCTCGCTGTGGCCCGGTCTCATCGCCACCCGCAACCCGCTCTCCTGCCGGCTGGACAGATCCCTCGACCCTGCCTCGCCCGGCCACTGGTTCGGCTTCGACACCCAGGGGTGCGACGTGTACACGCGCGTCGTCTACGGGGCCCGCACGTCCGTGACCGTCGGTGTCTGCGCCACCCTGGGCGTCGCCGCCGCGGGGAGCGTCCTCGGGGGGCTCGCCGGGTTCTTCGGCGGCTGGTGGGACGCCCTGATCTCACGGCTCACCGACGTCTTCTTCGGCATCCCGATCATGCTCGGGGGCCTGGTCTTCCTCTCGATGACGGGCAGCCGTTCGGTGTGGACGGTGGTCGCCTTCATCGTGCTGCTGGGCTGGCCGCAGATCGCCCGTATCGCTCGCGGCTCGGTCATCTCGGCCAAGCAGAACGACTACGTGCTGGCCGCGCGCGCCCTCGGCGCCGGCAACGCGCGCATGCTGGGGCGGCACATCCTCCCGAACGCGGTCGCACCGGTCATCGTGACGGCGACCATCGCACTCGGCACGTACATCGCCCTGGAGGCGACCCTCAGCTACCTCGGCGTCGGTCTCCAGCCGCCCACGGTGTCCTGGGGGGCCGACATCTCCGACGCCTCGCAGGGGATGCAGTTCCGCAACGCGCCGCACATCCTGCTCTATCCCGCGGCCGCGCTGAGCCTGACCGTGCTGGCGTTCATCATGCTCGGCGACGCGGTGCGCGACGCCCTCGATCCCAAGCTGCGCTGAGGGAGGCGTACGTGACTCAGACACAGGCGGGGCACGGGACCCCGTCCGCCTCCGGCCCTCCGCAGCTGCTCCAAGTGCGCGATCTGGCCGTGGAGTTCCGCACGCGCGACGGGGTCGCCACCGCCGTCGACGGTGTCAGCTTCGGGGTGGACGCCGGGGAGACGCTGGCCGTGCTCGGAGAGTCCGGCTCCGGCAAGTCCGTGACCGCGCAGGCCGTGATGGGCATCCTCGACACCCCGCCAGGACGCGTCACGCGCGGCGAGATCCTCTTCGGGGGGCGGGACCTGCTGAAGATGTCCGCGGAGGAGCGCCGCGCAGTGCGCGGCGCCCGCATGGCGATGATCTTCCAGGACGCGCTGTCCGCCCTGAACCCCGTGCTCAGCGTCGGCCAGCAGCTCGGCGAGATGTTCCAGGTGCACCGCGGCGCATCCCGCAAGGAGGCGCGGGCGCGGGCGGTGGAGCTGATGGAGCGCGTACGCATCCCCGCCGCGCGGGCCCGGGCAGGCGACTACCCGCACCAGTTCAGCGGCGGCATGCGGCAGCGCATCATGATCGCCATGGCGCTGGCCCTGGAGCCGGAGCTGATCATCGCGGACGAACCCACGACGGCCCTCGACGTCACCGTCCAGGCACAGGTGATGGACCTGCTGGCCGATCTGCAGAGCGAGTTCCGCATGGGACTGATCCTGATCACCCACGACTTGGGCGTCGTGGCGGACACCGCCGACAGGATCGCCGTGATGTACGCGGGCCGCATCGTCGAGACCGCTCCCGTCCGTGACCTCTACCGGGCGCCCGCGCACCCGTACACCCGGGGCCTGCTGGACTCCATCCCGAGGCTCGACCAGAAGGGTCAGCAGCTCGACGCCGTGAAGGGGCTGCCGCCGAGCCTGCTGAACATCCCGCAGGGCTGCAGCTTCCATCCGCGCTGTCCCGTGGCGCGGCCCGTCTGCCACGCCGACGAGCCGCCGCTGTACGACGCCGGGCCGGGCAGGGCCAGTGCGTGCCACTTCTGGGAGGAGCTGCTCGATGACGAGTGCGACGGATGACGGTGCGGCAGGGGCCACCGCGGCGACCGCGCCCTCGGCTCTCGCGCCACCGCAGGAGCGAGGGCCCCGCGAGGCGATCCTGGAGGCGCGGGACCTGGTCAAGCACTACCCGCTCACGCAGGGCATCGTGATCAAGCGCCAGGTGGGTGCGGTCAAGGCCGTCGACGGCGTCTCCTTCGAGCTGAGGCGCGGCGAGACCCTGGGCATCGTGGGGGAGTCGGGCTGCGGCAAGTCGACGCTGGCGAAGCTCGTGACGAGCCTGGAGGCGCCGACCTCGGGAAGCGTCCGCTTCAAGGGCGAGGACGTCACGCGGCTGAGCGGCAGGGCGCTGAAGGCCCTGCGCCGCAACATCCAGATGGTCTTCCAGGACCCCTACACCTCGCTGAACCCCCGCATGACGGTCGGGGACATCGTCGGCGAACCCTTCGACATCCACCCCGAGGTGGCCCCCAAGGGCGAACGGCGGCGCAAGGTACAGGAGTTGCTCGACGTCGTCGGGCTCAACCCCGAGTACGTCAACCGCTATCCGCACCAGTTCAGCGGTGGCCAGCGGCAGCGCATAGGCATCGCCAGGGGGCTCGCCCTGCGGCCGGAGATCATCGTGGCGGACGAGCCGGTCTCCGCGCTGGACGTGTCCGTCCAGGCACAGGTGATCAACCTGATGGAGCGGCTTCAGGACGAGTTCGACCTCTCGTACATCTTCATCGCCCACGATCTGTCCGTCGTACGGCACATCTCCGACCGGGTGGGCGTGATGTATCTGGGCAAGCTCGTCGAGACCGGCACGGAGAGCGAGATCTACGAGTACCCGACCCACCCGTACACACAGGCGCTGCTGTCGGCCGTTCCCGTACCGGACCCGGAGGCGGAGGAGCGGAGGGCGCGCATCGTGCTGGACGGCGACGTGCCCTCACCCGCGGACCCGCCGTCCGGCTGCCGCTTCCGTACGCGCTGCCGCAAGGCGGACGAGAGGTGCGCGCGGGAGGAGCCGCTGCTGCGCGTCCCAGAGGGGCCCGGTCGCCCGGCGGAGGGGCCGGCGCTCCACCCCTCGGCCTGCCACTACGCGGAGGAGAAGGCCCGGATCGTGCCGGACTGAGGCTCGCGGCCGGCGGAGTCGCCGTCGCCGTCGCGGGTGGCGAGGGCCAGCAGTATCCCGAGGGCGGCGAGGATCTCGAACACGGCTGTGGCGAGCCACAGTTGATCGCGGGTGGCGAGTTCGCCGAAGCCGCTCAGGAGCCCGGACTTGGCCGCGAAGGAGAGATGGAAGAGGCCGAGGCCGAGCAGCGGGCCGCTGACCGTCATCCCCAGGGGGCGCGAGTACGGGGCGCGGGTGAGCGCCGCGAACGAGGCGCACAGCGAGATCAGGGCGAGGGCGCAGCCGTACCAGCTCTCCGGTACGGCGAGGAGCGTGGCGAGCGACCTGTCGCCGGTGAAGTGGCGGGAGTAGAGCTCCCAGCCCTGCTGGGTCGCCGAGTGGATCTCCCAGGAGATCAGCACGGCTGCCACCGCGGCCAGCAGCACACCCGCGGCCACACCTCGGGCCGGTGTGGGTCGTGCGGGCCGCTCGTCACGGCCGCTGCGGGTGCTGCCGGAGGCGGCCGGCACACCGCGACGGCCCGCAGCCGCGAGGACGATCAGTGCGGTACCGAGGACGAGCATCGCGATCGCACTGATGAGGACCTTGATGCGCAGCCCGTCGGAGACGCCGCCCTGCACCCAACTGGCGTTCAGATTCCACAGGGTGGGGACGCGCAGCAGGATCGTCAGCGCCCCCGTCGAGACGAGGATGCCTCCGGCGGCCGAGGAGACGGCGGCGGTCACCGCGCACACCGTGTAGAGGATGAGCAGCGTGGGCTCCACGAACGAGCTCGCCCATATCCCGTCCTGCGCACGGAAGATCAGGCCGGACCACATCCACCACGCGTCGGTGACGTTCGCCGCCTTCTCGAAGTCCCGGACTATCCAGGCGAGATCGAGCGCCGCCAGCGCGGCCAGCACTGAGGCGCCGGCCCAGCGTGCGCCGGGTCTCAGTTTCCTGTCCTCGCTCATGTACGGCCCCCCGCCGTGCGGTTACCCGGGTGCCGCGCGGCTCGGGTCCGCACGGTGTCGGAGCGTCGGGCAAGCCTACTGTGGCACTCCCGAGCCCCTCACGGCCGGGCCGGGGCGGCATGGCCCCGCCCCGGCCCTCCGTTACGGCACCCGCACAGGCCGTACGAAGTTCAGAGTCGCGGGTTCGTATATCGGAGCTGCGTCGACTGAGTTGCGGTCGTGTTAACGCGTTTCAAGGCTCCATATGACGATATGTCTGATAGCGCTGATCAGCGTCAAGCACGTTGTGACCTCAATCTGCAAAACCTTCGCTCAAGATGCGCCGGGGGCCCACATGCTGCAGCCGGTACCCCTTGACTGAGCAGTTATTGACTTGCAAAGTCTCCTCAACCCATGGCACGGACTGCCACTGTGCCAACGCATGGATCTATCCGCATAGATTGACGAGCGCGGGGGCGCAGACACAATGACAAGTCCATCCCAGGCCGCGATCGCCGGGTCACCGACCCCAGATCCCGACGGCGTCGGCCTGACCACCGAGCCGGCCGGCGGCCAAGAAGCCGTGAAAGACCAGCTCGTGGGCCGCTCTCCCGGCCAGCTCATGTGGATGCGCTTCAAGCGCGACCGTACGGGCGTCATCTCGGCCATCGTGGTGCTCGCGGTGTTCGCAATTGCGGCGCTCGCGCCGGTGATCTCCTGGCTCTACGGCAAGGACCCCTGGACCCGGTACGGACAGATCCGTCCCGGTCTGCTGAACGACAACGCGTACCCGATCAAGCCCAACGGCGGGATTGACGGCGAGTTCTGGTTCGGCCTCGAACCCGTCCTCGGCCGCGACGTCCTCACGCAGCTCGTCTACGGGATGCGCACATCGCTCTCGCTGGCGGTGGTCATCACCATCCTCTCCGTGCTCCTCGCCATCGTGATCGGCGTCGCGGGCGGATACATGGGCGGCAAGACGGACTACTTCCTCGGGCGCCTCACCGACCTGATGATGTCGTTCCCGAACCAGCTCTTCTTCGTCGCCTTCACGCCCGTGATCGCGGCCCTCATGGTCAACCCCCAGGACGAGATGCCCACGTGGCTCCGCGCCTGCGTGCTGATCTTCGTGATGTGGCTGCTGGGCTGGATGACGCTCGCCCGGCTGCTGCGCGGCCAGGTGCTGACCCTGCGCGAGCGGGAGTTCATCGAGGCGGCGAAGGTCGCGGGCACACCGCCCTGGCGGATCGTCCGCAAGGAGCTGCTGCCCAACGTGGTCACGCCGATCCTGGTCCAGGCCACCTACATGCTTCCGAACTTCGTCACCGCAGTCGCCGGCCTTTCCTTCCTCGGTGTGGGCATGCAGGGCTCCACGCCGGACTGGGGCCGGATGTTCGCCACGGGTGCCGAGGTCTACCAGAGCGACATCACCTACATGATCTTCCCCGGCGTCGCGATGGTGATCTTCATCGTCGCGTTCAACTTGCTCGGGGACTCGGTCAGGGACGCCTTCGACCCGAAATCGGGACGTTGAAGACCGAGCAGCGGGGGGTGCTGCCACCCCAGCACCGCATTGAGTCAGGCAGCAACTAACAATCGACAGGCAGGTGCTACCACCACCATGAGCAGATTCAGAATGCGTACGGCGCGCGTCTCCGTCGTGGGGCTCGCAGCCGGGGCGCTCCTCCTTACCGGTTGCAGCAGCGGCGGCGGAGGTGACGCCGGCGGCGTGAGCAAGGACGACGCCGCCAAGCAGCAGGTCAAGTACGACTTCGGTGACGCCGCGGCGTCGAAGGGTCCGGCTGAGCCGATCAAGGGCGCCAAGAAGGGCGGCGACCTGACCGTCTACGCGCGCGACAGCTTCGCCCACCTCGACCCCGCGCAGATGTACGTCAGCGACGAGGGCACGATGTCGACCCTCATCCACCGTCGTCTGACCACCTACAAGCGCGACAACGCCGGCAAGTACACGGTCGTCGGCGACCTCGCGACCGACAGCGGTACGGCTTCGAAGGACAAGAGGAGCTGGAAGTACACGCTGAAGGACGGCGTGAAGTGGGAGGACGGCACCCCCATCACGTCGAAGGACATCCGTCACACCTTCGAGCGGCAGTTCGCGCCGTTCGTCTCCGAAGGCCCGGTCTTCATCCAGCAGTGGCTGGCAGGCAAGAGCGGCACCGGCTACCGCAAGCTCCTGCCGGACGGCCCCTACAAGGGTGACCACCTGCCGGACAAGACCCTCGAGACGCCCAACGACAAGACGATCGTCTTCCACTTCAAGGACCCGCAGCCCGACCTGCCCTACGCGCTGGGCATGGCCGGATACGCCGCGGTCCAGGAGAAGGGCGACACGAAGGAGAAGTACGACAAGAAGCCGGTGGCTTCCGGTCCGTACAAGATCGAATCCTTCAAGTCCGGCAAGAGCATGAAGCTGGTCCGCAACACCGAGTGGGACCCGAACACGGACTCGGTCCGGCACCAGTACCCGGACTCGCACAACATCCAGTTCGGCGTCTCCTACGAGGCATCGACCAAGCGGCTCGTCTCCGACAGCGCCGAGAACAAGACCGCGGTCAGCTACAACAACCAGGTCGACGCTTCCAGCATGCAGTCGGTGCGGTCCGACCCGTCGGTCAAGAAGCGCTCGCTGTCGGGTTACCAGCCCTACGTCGGCAAGATCTCGCTCAACATGGACCGGCTGAAGGACAAGCGGGTCCGCGAGGCCATCGCGTACGCGCTGCCGGCCCAGTCGCTGCTGCAGGCCTTCGGTGGTTCCGGCGGCGGTGAGCTGGCGGGTAACTACCTGAGCCCGACGGTCGGTGGCCACACCGAGTCCGACCCCTACGGCAAGGTCAAGAACCCGCAGGGTGACGTGAAGAAGGCCAAGCGGATTCTGAAGGAGGCCGGCAAGACCGGCACGAAGATCACCTTCGCCTACCAGAACTCGCCCGAGTGGTCCGACTTCTCGATCGCGGCCAAGGACAACCTCAAGAAGGCCGGGTTCAACGTCCAGCTCAAGGACATCGTCACCGACACGTACTACGACCAGATCGGCAAGATCAAGAACAAGTACGACATGTACCACTCCTCTTGGGGTGCCGACTGGCCGAGTGCCTCCACCGTGGTTCCGCCGACTCTGGACGGCCGCCAGGTGCAGGACGGTGCGTCGAACTACTCGCACTACAACAACCCGAAGATGAACAAGGAGATGGACCGCATCTCCAAGATCAAGAACGCGGACACTGCCTCGAAGGAGTGGGCAAAGCTCGCGGACAAGATCCTCAAGGAGGACCTGCCCGACGTTCCGCTGATGTACTACAAGCAGATCCAGCTGTACGGATCGAAGGTTGGTGGCGCCGTCATGAATGACGTCCTCAGCAGCATCGACCCGACCCAGCTGTACATCAAGAAGTAACAGCGCACACGGCGCGGTTGCACGCGCCGGCCGTGGTGCCCTCCCCCTTGCTGCACCGGGGGGACCCCCAAGGGGGTCTCTCCAGGGGAGGGCGCCACGGGCCGTTCCCCCACCACTGAATCCGCTGCCCACGAGAGCTGCGTTCCGTCATGCTTCGTTTCCTCGTCCGCCGGTTCCTCGGCGCGATGGTGATCCTGCTGGTCATCAGTGCGGTCACCTTCTTCCTCTTCTACGCCGTACCGCGAGATCCGGCGATGCTTGCCTGTGGCAAGAACTGCACACCGGACGCGCTGGAGATCATCCGCAAGAACATGGGCATCGACGAGCCCATCCCGATGCAGTACTGGCACTTCATGGTCGGCATCTTCGCCGGCCGGACCTTCGCCCAGGGCGCTTGCCCGGCACCGTGCTTCGGCTACTCGTTCGCCAACTCGGAGCCGGTCTGGGACACGATCCTCGACCGCTTCCCGACCACGGTCTCGCTCTCTATCGGCGGCGCGGTCGTCTTCCTGTTCATCGGCCTCGGCGCCGGCATGATCGCCGCCTGGAAGCGCGGCACGATGGCGGACAAGTTCTTCAGCACGATCTCTCTCGTGCTCAGCTCGATGCAGATCTACTTCATCGGCCCGCTCGTCCTCGCGCTGTTCGTGTTCAACCTGGGGATCATGGACCAGCCCAAGTACGTGCCTCTCTCGGAGGACCCGGGCGCCTGGTTCATGGGCCTGCTCATCCCATGGCTCGTGATCCAGATCATCTTCACCGCGAACTACACGCGTCTGTCGCGTTCTTCGATGATCGAGCAGCTCGCCGAGGACCACGTCCGCACGGCGCGGGCCAAGGGCATGTCGGCGAGGTTCGTCTTCTTCCGATACGCCTGGCGCGGCTCGCTCATCCCCATCGTCACCATCTTCGGCGTGGACCTCGGGTCGCTCCTCGGCGGCGCGATGATCACGGAGTGGACGTTCTCGCTCCCGGGCGTCGGTCAGCTGGCGGTCGACTCCGTCCAGAACACCGACCTGCCCATGGTGATGGGCGTCATGCTCTTCTCGGCGACCTTCATCATCCTCTTCAACGTCATCGTGGACGCCGCTTACGCATTCATCGATCCGCGCGTGCGGCTGGCCTAGGAGTACCGCTGTGACCACCCTGACCCAGGAAGCGGACGTCCCGGCCCCGCGCGATGCGGGAGCGTCCGGCGCGTTCCTCTCCGTACGCGACCTCTATGTGCACTTCGACACCGAGGGCGGCACCGTCAAGGCCGTCGACGGCCTCTCCTTCGACCTGGAGCGTGGCCGCACCCTCGGGATCGTCGGCGAGTCCGGCTCCGGCAAGTCGGTGACGAACCTGTCCATCCTCGGGCTCCACAACCCGAAGAAGACCGACGTCTCGGGTGAAATCCTGCTGGACGGACAGGAGTTGACCTCCGCCCGCGAGAAGACGCTCGAGTCGCTGCGCGGCAACAAGATGGCGATGATCTTCCAGGACCCGCTGACGGCGCTCTCGCCGTACTACACGGTGGGCCGTCAGATCGCCGAGCCGTACCGCAAGCACACGGGCGCCTCCAAGCGCGACGCGCATCTGCGCGCCGTCGAGATGCTGGACAAGGTTGGCATCCCCAACGCCAAGCTGCGCGTGGACGATTACCCGCACCAGTTCAGCGGCGGCATGCGGCAGCGGGCCATGATCGCGATGGCTCTCGTGTGCAACCCGGACCTGCTCATCGCCGACGAGCCGACGACCGCGCTCGACGTGACGGTCCAGGCCCAGATCCTCGACCTGCTCAAGGACCTCCAGCAGGAGTTCGGTTCGGCGATCATCTTCATCACCCACGACCTGGGTGTGATCGCCAACGTCGCCGACGACATCCTCGTGATGTACGGCGGCCGTGCCGTGGAGCGCGGAACCGTCGCCGAGGTGCTGCGTTCACCCCGGCACCCCTACACCTGGGGCCTGCTGAGCTCCATGCCGCGCCTGTCCGGTGACGTCAACGAAGAGCTCGTCCCGATCAAGGGCACACCGCCGAGCCTGCTCGCGCCGCCGCCGGGCTGCCCGTTCCACCCCCGGTGCAACTACGTGGACGAGGTGGCCGGCGACAAGTCGTGCAGCGCCGACCGGCCCGTGCTGCCGGAAGGACGTGGCGCCGCCTGCCACCTGACGGCCGAGCAGAAGCAGACCTTCTTCATCGAGCAGATCAAACCCCGGCTGGGCTAGGGAGAATCACAGCAATGAGCGAAGAACTCACCCTGACCAAGCCGCAGGACGACGTGCCGCGCTCGGGCGAGCCCCTGATGAAGGTCGAGGGCCTGACCAAGCACTTCCCCATCATGGGCGGCTTTCCCTTCAAGCGGCAGGTGGGCGCGGTCCAGGCCGTCGACGGCATCGACCTGAGTGTGATGCCGGGCGAGAGCTTCGGTCTCGTCGGCGAGTCCGGCTGCGGCAAGTCCACGACCGGACGGCTGCTGACGCGGCTGCTGGAGCCCACGCGGGGCAAGATCAGCTACCGCGGCCGGGACATCTCGCACGCCAGCCGCAAGGAAATGGCGCCGGTACGCTCCGAGATCCAGATGATCTTCCAGGACCCGTACTCGTCGCTGAACCCGCGGCAGACGGTCGGCTCCATCATCGGCAACCCGATGGAGGTCAACGGGATCAACCCGCCCGGCGGACGCGAGAAGCGCATCCGGGAGATGCTCGAGACCGTCGGTCTCAACCCGGAGCACTACAACCGCTTCCCGCACGAGTTCTCCGGCGGACAGCGGCAGCGCATCGGCGTCGCACGCGCCCTCGCGCTGAAGCCGAAGCTGATCGTTGCGGACGAGCCGGTCTCCGCGCTGGACGTGTCCATCCAGGCGCAGGTCGTCAACCTGCTCCAGCAGGTGCAGCGCGACATGGGCATCGCCTTCGTCTTCATCGCGCACGACCTGGCGATCGTCCGGCACTTCTCGCAGCGCCTCGCGGTGATGTACCTGGGGAAGATCGTCGAGGTCGGCGACCGCGACTCGATCTACCAGCGCCCCCGCCACCCGTACACGCACGCGCTGCTGTCGGCCGTGCCGGAGGCGAAGCTGGAGGACAGCGAGGACGAGCAGCGCGAGCGCATCCGCCTCGCCGGCGACGTGCCCTCGCCCATCAACCCGCCCTCGGGCTGCCGCTTCCGTACGCGCTGCTGGAAGGCGCAGGACAAGTGCGCCACCGAGGAACCGCCGCTCGTCCAGATCACGGGCAACACGGCCGGGCATCTCACGGCGTGCCACTTCCCGGAGGAGGGCTCGACGACGGGCCGCGACGAGGAGATCGTCCTGGACGCGGCGCTCAAGGCGATGGAGTCCTAGGACACCGCCAGGGGCTGCGCCCTTCGTCCAACAGGCCTTGCGGGGCCCGCCGGGGCGCCTGCGCGACGAGTTCGCGGAGGCGCCCCGCTGTGCGCGCGCCGCTGTCCCGCTACGCCACGCTCAACGTGCGCTTGAGGAAGGCCACTTGGAGCAGCAGCAGGTTCTCCGCGATCTGCTCCTGCGGCGTCATGTGCGTGACGCCGGAGAGGGGCAGCATCTCGTGCGGGCGGCCCGCCGCGAGGAGTGCCGAGGAGAGCCGCAGCGTGTGCGCGGCGGCCACGTTGTCGTCAGCCAGCCCGTGGATCAGCATGAGCGGACGGTGCTGCGACGCGGCGCCGGAGAGCCCGTCGTCGGTGATCACCGAGGTGCGCGCGTACACGTCCGCGTCCTGGTCCGGCATGCCGCAGTAGCGCTCGGTGTAGTGCGTGTCGTACAGCCGCCAGTCGGTGACGGGCGCGCCCACGACCGCCGTGTGGAAGACGTCGGGACGGCGCAGCACGGCGAGCGCGGCGAGGTAACCGCCGTACGACCAGCCGCGGATGGCGACGCGCGTCAGGTCCAGCGGATGGTCCGCCGCGAGCGACCGCAGCGCCTCGATCTGGTCGTCGAGCGTGACGTCGGCGATGTCCCGCGAGACCGCCTTCTCCCACGCCGGTGAACGGCCGGGCGTGCCCCGCCCGTCGGCCACGATCACCGCGAAGCCCTGGTCGGCGAACCACTGCGAGGTGAGCCAGGCGTTGTGCGCCGCGACCACGCGCTGGCCGTGCGGACCGCCGTAGGGGTCCATGAGGACGGGCAGCGGGCCGTCACCGTCCCGGTGGCCCGTGGGCAGCACGAGGCCCGCGGGGATCCGGCGCTCGCCGGTGAGCAGCAGCCGCGGCGCCGTGACGAGCTGGGGCCGTTCGGCCTGCGACGGCACTACGTCCAAGGACTTGAGCGTGAACGCACCGCCGTCCCCGCCGTCCAAGCGCAGGACGGAGACCCGCGAGCCGGGACGCGAGAGCGAGGCGGTGGAGAGCACGAGGGTGTCACCGCCGCGCACGGCGGAGGCCACGTGTGGCCGCCCGCCGCTGCCCGTCACGCCTTCGGTCCCGTCGTCCGCGGCGGCTTCGCCGTCCGGGTCCGTCAGGCGCTCGACGCCACCGCACGAGCCGTCCTCGGCGAACCGCGCGAAGTGGACTCCGATGTCGCCGACCGCTCCGGGATCCCCGTCGGCCGCGGCACCCGCCGAGGCGGAGAGGAGCACCCCGTCCGCGCCGATGTCGAGCACGGACCGGACGTGCAACGAGGCGTCCGTGAAGGCGACCTGGCCCACCGTCAGCACGCGCGCCCCCGACGCGTCGTCGATGCGCACGAGCCGTCCGTCCGGCGTCCAGGCGGGAACGCCCGGGAACAGCTCCAGCCAGTCGGCGTCCTGCTCCGTGTGGAGGGTGCTGGTGGCGCCCGTGACGGTGTCGACGCCGAGGTACAACTGCGTGCGCTGGTCGCGCGACTGGACGAGCAGCAGCGGCGGCCCTCCCGGCGACCAGTGGACGCGGGCGAGGTAGGGGAAGTGCGCGCGGTCCCACTCGACGTCGAGGCCCTCGCCGCCGTCCGCGTTCACCAGACGCAGTGTGACGTCGGCGTTCGCCGTGCCCGCCGCCGGATAGGCCACCTCGGACGGCTGCTGATCCGGGTGCGCCGGGTCGGCGATGTGCCACCGCTGCACGGGGGAGTCGTCGGCTCGCGCTACGAGCAGCTGCCCGCCGTCCGGAGACCACCAGAAGCCCCTGTTGCGGTCCATCTCCTCGGCGGCGATGAATTCGGCCAGACCGTATGTGATCCGGTCGTTCTCCGGGGCGGCCAGCACGCTGTCGCCGGTGCCGTCGGTGCGGATGAGGCGCAGGGCGCCGCCCGAGACGTAGGCCACGCGCGTCCCGTCGGGGGAGGGGCGGGGGTCGACGACGGGTTCCGGTGTGTCCAGCTGCCGGCACTCGCCTGTCCGCAGATCCGTCACGAACAGACGCCCCGAGAGGGCGAAAGAGGCGCATTCGACGGCCATGTCAGTGGCATATCCGACGATTCCGGCAGAACCTTCGCGGCTGCGTTCACGGCGGGCGCGCTCCTCCGCGGAGAGCTCCTCCTCCGCGCCTCCGAGCAGGCTCGCCGGGTCGGCGGCGACGTACTCGCGCGCACCGGACGGTTCGCGTACCCAAAGGAGATTGGCCCGGTCAGTGCCCTCGCGGGAGCGGAGGAAGACGACGCGCGATCCATCGGGTGCGACGCTGAAAGCGCGCGGGGCGCCCAGGGTGAAGCGCTGGGTCCGTGCGTACTGCCGGGGGAAAGTAGTGGCCATGCGGCAGAGCGTAGAGCCTGGCGGGTGCTCCCCCACTTCGTGGGAGCGCCCCCAGCGGTGGCCGGAATCGAATATGCGCCCCTCGTCTGCACCCGTGCACCCGGCCCATGCCATCTGACGGATAGTTATGATCCATTGCGCGAGACGGGAGCCGGGTATGACGCCGGTGTCCCGCTCGTGTCATGGGCTCATGCTGTCCGGATCCGTCGCCCGACCGCGCGTACTTGGAGGTGAACCGCCGTGGCACTCTCGATTTCGGCGGTCGTGCTGCTCTTGATCATCGTCCTTCTGCTCGTCAAGAAGGCCGGGCTGAAAGCCGGGCACGCCGTCGTGTGCGTGCTGTTGGGCTTCTACCTGGCCGGCTCGTCCATCGCTCCGACGATCAACGAGCTGACGACGAATGTGGCGGGCATGCTCGGGGACATCAAGTTCTGACCTGTCCGAGGGGAGCCGTAGGGTCAGGGGCATGAGCGCAGCCCCTGACCGGCGTCTGCTCCTGGTGCACGCGCACCCGGACGACGAGTCGATCAACAACGGCGCCACCATGGCCAAGTACGCCGCCGAGGGCGTCCACGTCACGCTGGTGACCTGCACCCTGGGCGAGGAGGGCGAAGTCATCCCCGCGGAGCTGGCGCACCTCGCCCCCGAGCAGCCGGAGCCGGGGGAGCCGGCACAGGAACCGGCCGCGCCCGCGGGGGAGATCACTCCGCTCGGACGTCATCGCATGGGCGAACTCGCCGACGCCATGCGGGAGTTGGGCGTCACCGACCACCGCTTCCTCGGCGGTCCCGGCCGCTACCGTGACTCCGGGATGATGGGCCTCTCCACGAATCTGCGGCCCGAGTGCTTCTGGCAGGCCCCTCTCGACGAGGCCGCGCTGCATCTGGTCCGCGTCATCCGCGAGGTGCGCCCTCAGGTGATGGTCACCTACGACCCGGACGGCGGCTACGGCCACCCCGACCACATCAAGGCCCACCGCGTCGCGATGCGCGCCGCCGAACTGGCCCCGGACGGGGACTTCGAGCCCGGTGCCGGCGAGCCGCACCGAGTGGCGCGCGTCTACTGGAACTGCGTGCCCCGCGCGGTCGTCGAGGAGGGCTTCACGCGGCTGCGGGCCGCGTCACCGTCCCGGTACTCCGCGGTGGCGGAACCGGAGGACGTGCCGGGGCTCGTGGACGACGAGAAGTCCGTGGACGCGGTGGTCGACGGACGGGCACACGCGGCGGCGAAGGCGGCCGCCATGCGCGCGCACGCGACCCAGATCAGCGTTGCCGGCGACACCTTCGCCCTCTCCAACGGCCTGGGCCAGCCTTTGATCAGCACCGAGTACTACCGCCTTGCCCATCCGCCGGGGGAGCATTCCGGCGGCATCACACAGGACTTGTTCGCAGGAGCGGATGCATGAGCGGCGAGCGTGACGAGAACGGGCGCGGGCAGTGGGGGCGGCCGTCCGGCCGGGGACCGGGCACCGGCCCGGCAAAGCCTCCGTGGCCCGAGCGGGTCCCCGCGGCCCGTACGGCACGCATGGGCGTCTACCTGTTGCTGCTCGTGCTCGGAGTTCTGACGGCGGCCGCCGGAGCGCTGGTGCAGAGCGCCTGGTTCCCCGGCGGTCTGCTGCTCGCCCTGGCCGGCGCCGTCGGACTCTTCTGGGGCGGTGCCAAGTTGTGCCGTACGCGGGTGGGGGCCGCGGCGCCCGGTGCGGGGTGGGTTGTCACGGTATTCCTGCTGACGTCACCGCGGCCGGAGGGCGACTTCGCCTTCGGGGCGGGCATTGGTTCATATGTCTTTCTACTGGGCGGGGTGCTCGCCGCTGTGATGTGTGCCACCATCTCGCTGCCGGCACCGCCAGTGCCAGCGGACAAGTACCGCTGATGAGGCCGCTGTCCAGGGGATTGCGAGGGAGGGGGTCCCGGGGCGGCGACCCCAAGTAAGCTGGTGCGCGCCGGCGAACCGTCCTGGGACAAGCATGATGGGCGGTGAACCCAACCGGGAGTACCTGCTTTGAGTCGTGAAACTGACCGTTCGTCCTCCGGGCCACAGGGCCGTGGCGGTGCGTCGTACCCACCGGGCACCGAGCCGTACGGCCCCGGCGCCGCCGGGGAGTCCGCGGACTCGGAGGAATCATCGGCCTCGGACGCACAGCGGAAGCCCGAAGACCGCAAGACCGAGACGACGTTGACCACCCGCATCCGGATCAACATCCCCGGCTCGCGGCCGATTCCGCCTGTCGTGATGCGGACGCCGGTCAGCGAAGGCGAGTCCGGCGGCAAGGGCGAAGGTGCGGGCGGCACGGCGAGCGGCGCCGAGCAGAAGGGAGCCTCGCCGGCCGACGGCGCTCATCCCCTGCGCGCCCCCGGCGACGGTGTCCCGGGAGCCGGTCCCGGTGCGGTGGCCGGCCCGCCGGGTACCCCGCCGCCCGGCACGTCACGGTCGTCGGAGGAGACCTCGGGCGGCGGTGAGAAGCAGGAGACCAGCGACTGGTTCGCGCCGCGCAAGAGCAAGCCCGCATCCGGCAGTTCGGGTGCCGGCAACGGCGCCGCAGGTCCGGCTGCCACCGGTCCCGGCGCGGGTTCCGGCTGGCCCGGGCCCGGTGGGCCCGGTACGTCACCGGGAGCGGGCGAGTCCCCTTACGGCACCCAGGACCCGTACGGCGTCACGAACCCCTACGGCCTGGGCGACTCGTACGGGTCGAGCGATCCGTACGACACCGGCTCCTACCCCGTGCCCGGCACGGACACCCCGCCCGGAGGCACACCCACTCACGACGAGCCCGGCGTGGGCCAGGACGGGCCGACGACCGGTCCCGTGAGCGGCGACATGCCGCTGCCCCCGCGGCCCGGCCAGGGCGGTGCGCCGCCCGAGGCCGCCGCGAGTTCGACTCTCGGACTGGGCACCGGCCGCGCGCCGTTCGCGCCGGGCGGGATCGGCGAGGAGATGCTCGCGCGCGAAACCGGCAGCACCGGCGGACTGCCCGCCTACGGTGCGCCCGGCGGCGCTGGCAGGGCCGTCGCGGAGGAGGAGTCCGAGAAGGACCGCATCGCCGGCGAAACCCTCATGAGCCGGGCTCCGCGCCTGGCCGACGACGAGGTCGGCAGCAGGTCCGGCTCGCCCTTCGAGCGCGCCTCGTCCCGGGACCACGACGACGACGTCCCCTCCGGCGGCCGTTCGAAGCTGATGCTCGCAGGGGCCGGTGTCCTGGGCATCGTCGGCATCGCCTACGGGGCCGGCCTGCTCCTCGACCACGCGGACGTGCCCAACGGCACCGCCGTGCTCGGCGTCGAGATCGGCGGGATGAGCCGTCACGAGGCCGTGAACAAGCTGGACGCGGCCTTCGGCAACCGCACGACGCAGGCGTTCACCGTCGTCGCCGGGGACCAGAAGGCCAAGCTCAAGCCGAGCGTCGCGGGCATGACGCTGGACACCGAGGCGACGGTGCGCAACGCCGCCGGACGCGACTACAACCCGGTCTCCGTCATCGGCTCGCTCTTCGGCGCCGAGCGGGAGGCCGAGCCCGCGCTGGAGATCGACCAGGAGAAGATGGCGTCGGCCATCTCGCAGATCTCCAAGCAGACGGGCATCGGCGGCAGCCCCAAGGACGGGATGGTCAAGTTCGTCAGGGGCAAGGCCGTCGCCGTACCGGGCAAGACGCACAAGGGAATCGACGCCGGCGATGCCAGCCAGGAGCTGGAGAAGGCGTACCGCGCGCGTGCCGCCACCGGGAACAACAGCCCCGTCCGGCTGCCCGTGTCGACGCAGCAGCCGCAGGTCGGCAAGAAGGAAATCGCCAGGGCCATCCGGGACTTCGGCAAGCCCGCCATGTCCGGACTTGTGACGATCAAGGCCGGTGATGCCTCGATCCAGTTCAGCCCGGAGAAGTCGCTGCCGAAGTTCCTGTCGATGAAGCCGGTGAACGGCACCCTGGTCGACACCTACGACCTGCCGGTGCTGCGGACCCTGTACGGCACGACCTTCGACGGTGTGAAGATCACCCGCGGTGACGGCAGCAAGACGCCGGTCACGCCGCAGGACGTCGCCGGTGCCCTGCGTCTCGCACTCAAGGAGACGAGCCCCGCCAAGCGCGTGCAGGAGATCCCGCTGAACCCGCAGTGAGAGATCCGGGGGCGTCGCGAACTCCGGCGCCCCCGCCCCCACCGCAGGCGGCGGGTCGCCGGCACTGCTGACAACCGTCAAACGCAGCTCACGACTTGCGGCACCGCACGGCGGGCCGCCGCGAACGCGGTCGTGGTCGCACGACCACGGAAATGAGTCTCCTGCGGTGGAGTTCGCGGGCGTGAGCAGGAGCAATGGCTCGGTGCGTGCGCTCTCGGACCTCACCGTCGGTCTTCGCCCGGGTGAGACGTTCGCCCTCCTCGGACCGGGCGGACGCGATCCAGAAGACGGGCGCACGCAATCGTGGCGGGTCGCCACGCCTGGCCCCCGGCAAGGGCTGGATGTGACGCGCCCGTACCGCAAGCCCGGAGGCCACGCCCGCAGGGCGCGCGTACCGCAACTCCCGGACGTGAACGTTCAGTTGAGCCGCGCTCTGGCGGCCCGCGCCGCGCTGCGTACCGACTCCGCCTCGGACGGCTCCATCGCCTCGACCGCCGACGCGTACTCCTCCAACTCCGCCGCACCGCCGAGGAAGTCGCCGCGATCGACGAGCAGCCGTGCCCGCTCGTACCGCAGCCGCGCCGGACGGTGCGGCAGGAGCAGGGAGAGGTCGAGCGCCCACAGCTGCACGCCCGACTGTTCGGGACGTGCGGAGGCCCAGGCGCGGATGTTGTTCAGGATCCGCAGCACCGTCTCCAGCGGCCCCGCCGGAAGCAGCGTCGCGGCCGACAGCGGCCTGCGCATGCCCGTCGCGCCCGCCAGCAGCAGCTCCAGGTCGCCGGAGGAGAGCAGACGGCCGCCGTTGTACGGGTCGGCGAGGGCGTGCTCCCCGGCCGGATCGCCGAAGCCGACCACGAAGTGGCCCGGCAGACCCACCCCGTACACCGGAGCGCCGGCACGCCGCGCCACCTCCATCCAGACGACGGACAGCAGGATCGGCAGCCCGCGTCGGCGCCGCAGAACCGACTGCAGCAGGGACGACTCCAGCCGCTGGTAGTCCTCGGGAGCCCCGTGGAATCCGTGCTCCGTCCCCAGCAGCCGGCCGAGCGCGCGGGCCCATTCCTCGGGTGTACGCGAGGGGGCGTACGGCAACAGCCCGGCGAGGCGGTCGAGTTCGATCTGCGCCTCCAGGACCGACCGCTCGTGGCCGTCCGGCGGCGTGCCCTCGCCCTCGTCTCCTTCGAGGTGGCTGTCCGCGTCCCGGTCGTCCCGGCTCCGCGGACCGCGCTTGTCCTTCCCCCGGTGCGCCACCGTGTGCGCGGCGGCCGCCTCGACACCGATCAGCAGGCACAGCAGCGCCAGATCGGGGCGCTCGTCGCGTGCGGCCTCCGCGAACCGTTCGCGGTTGCTGCCGCCGTCCCCTCCGTTGCCGCCGTCGTCGCCTTCACCCCGGCCCGGGCCGGGGCCTTTGCCCGTCTCCTCGTCTGCCAATGCGGATCAGTCCTCCGGGGCGCGGCGGTAGTGGTAGGCGTGGTGGTCGGCGAAGCCCATCCCGTCGTACAGCGCGCGTGCCGCCTCGTTGTCGCGCTCCACCTGGAGATACGCGGCGGACGCGCCCTCGACGAGTGCCGCCCGCGCCAACTCGGCCATCACCGCGGTCGCCAGCCCCTGCCGCCGGTGTCCCGGAGCGACCTCTATCGCGGCGAAGCCCGCCCAGCGACCGTCGATCACACACCGGCCGATCGCTGCCGCATTGCCCGCCTCGTTCCCGTCCGCGCCGCCTGCCCGACCGGGCGCACCGTAGTCGCCCTGCACGGTCGCGAACCAGACGGACGGGCCGCCCGTCAGCACCTTCCTTGCGGCGCCCGGCATTTCACCGGCGCGGCGGTAGAGCGAGAACCGTCCGCGGGAGCGCGAGCGAGCCGCACGCGGCCGTCCGGCTCGCGGTCGGCCAGCGGCGCCAGCGCGGCCACCCGGAGCAGCGCGTACCGCTCGCCCGTCCAGCCGCGCTCCTCCAGCTCCGCGGCGAGCAGTTCGTCCGTGCGCTCGCCGCCCGTCGTGACCTGCACGCGCGGCACGAGCCGGCGCGCCTCGTACCAGCGGCGCGCCAGCGTCAGCGCCTCCGCGAGCGGCAGACCGGGATCGTCCAGCGGCAGTACGGAGTTGGCCCGCGCCGTGAATCCCTCACGCCGGCCACCGGACGCGCCGCCGGCATGCGCCGCCTCCTGCGCGCTCGCCCTGAGCGTCCAGCCGCCCAGGCGTTCGGTCTCGACGGCGGGCCATCCGCGGGCCGCCACCTCGACGAGTTCACGTACGCTCGCAGCAGGGATGCCGCGCCGCCGGGCCGGTGCGCCGGGCACGACCTTCCCGGCCACCAGCGCCGATTCGTCGATCGGCACGCTCTGTCCGCTGCGGCGGGTGATGTGGAGCACACCGTCGTTCCAGGATGTGAGAACGCCGACCGTGTCGGTGAAGGTGGCGTGCCGTCCTCCGGTCCCCGTCAAGGACCGGACAGAAACACGTTTGCCCACGTCAGACACAGTGATTCGGACCTCGAGGCGTCCGCCGGTGGTGAATTCCACTGCTCTACCTGCCCCTCCTGTTCGTCTCGGTACCAGGAACGGAGATACTAGGACGGGCATCGACGACGCCGCGCTCCCGCGCGCCCAGCGGCGGACACCCGACACCGGTCCGCCGGCCCTATTGAGGAGGAACGACAGCGTGACCTACGTCATCGCGGAGCCTTGTGTCGACCTTAAGGACAAGGCCTGCATCGAGGAGTGCCCCGTCGACTGCATCTACGAGGGCCAGCGGTCCTTGTACATCCACCCGGACGAATGCGTCGACTGCGGTGCCTGCGAACCGGTCTGCCCGGTCGAGGCGATCTTCTACGAGGACGACACTCCTGAGGAGTGGAAGGACTACTACAAGGCGAACGTGGAGTTCTTCGACGAGCTCGGTTCGCCCGGCGGGGCCAGCAAGCTCGGTCTGATCGAGCGGGATCACCCGGTCATCGCCGCGCTGCCCCCGCAGAGCCACGACGAGTGACACCGCGGCGGTCCCCGTTCCGCGGTCCGTGGTCCCGCACAGTGCGCCGGTCCCTCCGGCGGGCGTGCGGGACCGCGTGTTTCACAGCAGAAAGCGAGTCATCCCGTGGCCTCTTCCACAGGTCCGACAGGTCCGACAGGTCCCACCGGTGGGGCCGGTCTCTCCGGTTCGTCCGTCTCCGCACGCCTCCCCGTGTTCCCCTGGGACAAGCTGGAGCCCTACAAGGCGGCCGCTGCCGCGCATGACGGCGGCATCGTCGACCTCTCCGTGGGCACGCCCGTCGACCCCGTCCCAGAGCTGATCCGGCGCGCCCTGACCGACGCCGCCGACAGCCCCGGCTACCCCACCGTGTGGGGCACCGCCGAACTCCGGGACGCCATCACGGGCTGGTGCGAACGCCGCCTGGGCGCCGCGCAGTTGACGCACCGGAACGTGCTGCCTGTCGTCGGTTCCAAGGAGTTCGTCGCGTGGCTGCCCACCCAGCTCGGCCTCGGCCCGGGCGACCGCGTGGCGTATCCGCGGCTCGCCTACCCGACGTACGAGGTGGGCGCGCGCCTCGCCCGCGCCGAGCCGGTCGTCTACGACGACCCCACGGAGCTCGACCCGGACGGTCTGCGCCTGCTGTGGCTGAACTCGCCCTCCAACCCGACGGGACGGGTCCTGGACGCGGAGCAGCTGACCCGCACCGTCGCGTGGGCACGGGAGCACGGTGTGCTGCTCGTCAGTGACGAGTGCTATCTGGAGCTCGGCTGGGACACCGACCCGGTCTCGGTGCTGCACCCGGAGGTCTGCGGCGGCTCGTACGAGGGCGTCGTCGCCGTCCACTCGCTCTCCAAGCGGTCCAATCTCGCGGGATACCGGGCGGCCTTCGTGGCCGGCGACCCGGCGGTGCTGGGGGAGTTGCTGCACATCCGCAAGCACGGCGGAATGATGGTCCCCGCTCCCGTGCAGGCCGCGACGGTCGCCGCGCTCGGCGACGACGCGCATGTGGCGCAGCAGCGGGAGCGTTACGCGGCCCGCCGCGCTGCCCTGCGTACGGCGCTCGAGGGGCGCGGCTTCCGCATCGAGCACAGCGAGGCGTCCCTCTACCTCTGGGCGACGCGCGACGAGCCGTGCTGGGACACCGTCGGCGACCTGTCCAAGCTCGGAGTGCTCGTCGCGCCGGGAGACTTCTACGGCACCGCGGGCGAACGGTTCGTGCGCGTCGCGCTCACGGCGACCGATGAGCGCGTCGCGGCCGCGGTTCGCCGGTTGGAGAGCTGACCTGCAAGCGGGGTCCGGGGCGGGCCGGGCGCTTCGCACACCATGAGGAAGGGCCGCGGAGAGATCTCTCCGCGGCCCTTCCTCATGTGTTCGCGCTTGCGCGCCGGTGTCAGAGGCCGGCGACCGAGGCGGTTCCCAGACCGTTCGGCAGCACCTTCTGGCTACCGAGCAGGCCCTTGACCGGAACGGCCCTGTCAAGGGTCTGCTGAGGCTGAGCGGTGTCGGCCGCCGGCTTCTGGGCGGCGGGCAGCCTCTGGTCCTGCTGGGCCGGCTGCTGCTGGCCATTCGCAGGCTGCTGCAGACCCTTGGCGGCACCGTCGGCGGTGTCGCCCGCGAACTCCCTGGTCTGCGGAGCGACCCGGTCGGTGTCGCTGCCGGCGGCCTTGACGCCGGAGGCAGCGGCACCGTTGGCGGTGTCGACCGGGCTGCTCATCGGGGTGAGCGTGCGGGCGCCCTTCGTGGTGTTGTCGAGGGTGCTGGTGGCGCCGCTGTCCGGGAGGCTCAGCCCGCTCACATCAGCGGTCGTCGGCAGTTCGGCGGCACTAGCGGCACCGGCCGTACCAACGACAGAGGCGGCGCCCGCGGCCGTCAGCAGCACGGTCTTGGCGATCCGGCGCGTGAGAGGGAGGGACATGTTGCTCCTTTGACGGAGAGATCTACTGCTACGGAAAACGTGATGCGAGCCCGGCCGGGCAATCGCCGGGCCGGGCGCTGTGCCTATCGCCTCGGGGAGCCGGAAAGTTGCGGGCCGCCGGGGTAAAGGATTGGCAATGCGTCACATGATCGGCCGTGCCGAACCGGCCTTCCGTGCCTGCTCATCAGGGCTGCAAAAGGGGCAAACCCCGTCTGTGGCAGGGGCGTTGTGGAAATGCGTGCGCCACGTCCCCCGAACCTGCCGCGTCCACACGGCAATACGGGATTCCCCCGAAGGTGATGGGCGCGCGGTGTTTGCCCGAACGGGTGTCGCGCCGGGCCGGAGTGGAGCCGCGGCCCGGGCGCCACGGGCCGCGGGCCGTAGCGCTACTTCCCCGTCGCGAGCCGAACGCGGACGGAGCCGTCGCCGTTCGCCCCGCCGTCCGAGTCCTCCAGCGGGCGCCAGCCCTCCTCCGAACTGGACGCGTCCCAGACGCGGTTGCGGTAGGAGATCTGCTCGATGTGCATGTCCGAGGCGTTCGCCACCGCCCAGTGCGCCAGCTCCCAGCCGCGTCGGCCGGGACGGACCGGAATGGTCACCAGCGAGGAGTCGTCGTCCGCAGCGCGCAGCCCGCCGCCCGTCGCGAGGACGTCCTCGCCCGTGTCCCGGCCGTAGGTGCCGGGACCGCCGCCCTCGCCCAGGGCGGCGTCGCCGGCGGGCGGCGCCGGTGCGTCCCCCTTCTGCCCTGGCAGTACTCCCGTGCCGAACTCCCGCACGAGGCGCGCCCGCAGCTGTGTCGCGCTGCCGGCCTTGCCGTCGCCCCCGGCGGGCCCCGTGGTGCAGTTGAACGCGGCGGCCCGGCGGCCGGTCAGCGCGGCGGTCAGAAGCGACGCGTGCGTCTCGTGCTTCGCGTACGCCTGCGGGAAGCCGCTGCGCTGCACGCGCTGCGCCGCCACGGTCAGCGGCAGCCGCGAGTAGCCGGGAATCTGCACTAGATGGTCGTAGAACTTCCCCGAGGAATACACGGGATCCTGGATCTGCCGCTCGGTGCCCCATCCCTGCGACGGACGCTGCTGGAACAGGCCCAGCGAATCGCGGTCACCGTGTTCGATGTTCCGCAGCGCGGACTCCTGCATGGCCGTGGCCAGGGCTATCGTGACCGCGCGCTCCGGCAGGCCGCGCTGGGAGGCCACGGCTGTGATCGTCGCGGCGTTGGCCGCCTGCTCGGGTTTGATCTCGTAGTCCTCCGGCTTCTCGCCGGCGGTTCTGACGATGCACCGGGCCGGTCCGGTGCTGCTGGTGACGTACTGCGTCGCCACGTAACCGGCGATGACCAGCAGCACCGTGGATGCCGCTGCTATGCGAAGGCCTCTGGCGCGGGACTTCTGGGGAGAGGATTCCGAGGGGGACACGGGCACAAAGGTAGCGGCTCTGCCAAGTCCCGCCGCCCGTAGGCTGTTTTCATGCCGCACAACGGACTCGACCTGAATCAGAACGCCGCTCAGCTGACCGCTCAGCTCGTGGATTTCCCCTCGGAGAGCGGGAACGAGCGGCCTCTCGCCGACGCCGTCGAGACCGCCCTGCGCGCCCTTCCCCATCTGACCGTCGACCGGCACGGCAACAACGTGGTCGCCCGCACCCGGCTCGGACGCGGCGAACGCGTCATCCTCGCCGGTCACATCGACACGGTGCCCATCGCCGGGAACGTCCCGTCACGCCTCGACGACTCGGGCGTGCTGTGGGGCTGCGGCACGAGCGACATGAAGGCCGGCGTGGCCGTGCAGCTGCGCATCGCGGCGACCGTGCCGGAGCCCAACCGCGATCTCACCTTCGTCTTCTACGACAACGAAGAGGTCGCCGCGCACCTCAACGGTCTCGGCCACGTCGCCGACGCCCACCCCGACTGGCTGGCCGGTGACTTCGCCGTACTGCTGGAGCCCTCCAGCGGTCAGGTCGAGGGCGGCTGCCAGGGCACGCTGCGCGTCCTGCTGCGCACCACCGGCGTGCGGGCCCACTCCGCGCGCGGCTGGATGGGCGAGAACGCGATCCACGCCGCCGCTCCGATCCTGTCCCGGCTCGCCTCGTACGAGCCGCGCCGGAAGGTGATCGACGGCCTGGAGTACAGGGAGGGGCTCAACGCCGTCCGCGTCGAGGGCGGCGTCGCGGGGAACGTCATCCCCGACGCCTGCACCGTCACCGTCAACTACCGCTACGCCCCCGACATCGACGAGGAGCAGGCCCTCGCACACGTGCGGGAGGTGTTCTCCGGGTGCGGCGAGTGGGAGCTGACCGTGGACGACAGCTCGGGCGGCGCCCTGCCCGGCCTCTCCCATCCCGCGGCGAAGGCGTTCACCGACGCTGTGGGAGGGGAGCCGCAGCCCAAGTACGGATGGACGGACGTCTCACGCTTCAGCGCGCTCGGCGTCCCGGCCGTGAACTACGGCCCCGGCGACCCGAACCTGGCACACAAGCGCGACGAGCGTGTGGAGACGTCGAAGATCCTCCACTGCGAGGAACGGCTCCGCACCTGGCTCACGGCCTGAACCCGCCGTACACCCGCACGCCGGGTTCCCGCCGGGCGGAGTGACGCTCTCTGTCACGTCGGTACGGGCTCTCCGTGCGTACGCTGAATCAGAATGATCGCAGTCCGGAGGGAGCGTGGGATGACCAGCACGGAGCGGGACCGAGCACGGAAGCCGCGCGAGCAGCGTCTCGGTCCGGTGGTGCGCCGCCGCAAGCAGATGCAGGCCGAGACGACCGACCAGCGGCTGCTGGACACCACCGGACCTTCGGACTGGGTGCACCAGGACCCGTGGCGGGTGATGCGCATCCAGTCGGAGTTCGTGGAGGGCTTCGGTGCCCTCGCGGAACTCGGCCCCGCCATCAGCGTCTTCGGGTCCGCCCGTACGCCGGTCGACTCGCCGGAGTACGAAGCGGGCGTGCGGATCGGGGCCGCGCTGACCGAGGCCGGCTTCGGCGTGATCACCGGCGGCGGCCCGGGCGCGATGGAGGCCGCCAACAAGGGAGCGCTCGAGGCGGGCGGGACCTCCGTCGGACTCGGCATCGAGCTGCCCTTCGAGCAGGGCCTCAACCCCTACGTCGACATCGGCGTGAACTTCCGCTACTTCTTCGTGCGCAAGACGATGTTCGTGAAGTACGCGCAGGGTTTCGTCGTCCTGCCCGGCGGGCTCGGGACGATGGACGAGCTGTTCGAGGCGATGACCCTCGTGCAGACCAAGAAGGTCACGCGCTTCCCCATCGTTCTCTTCGGCAGCGGCTACTGGCAGGGCCTCGTGGACTGGCTGCACGGGTCGGTCGTCGCACAGGGCAAGGCGTCCGCGCGCGATGTCGAGCTCTTCCACGTCACGGACGACATCGAGGAGGCCGTCGCCGTCGTCACCAAGGAAGCCGGCTGAGGGCCGGGCGCGAAAGCTCCTGCCGGGCCCGCGGCGCCGGCTCCGCTCAGGCGAGCCCGCGCCGCGCCACGGCGGGCGGCCGGTGCCCCGCGATCGACGCGACCATCTCCAGTACCTGACGCGTCTCCGCGACCTCGTGGACACGGTAGACGCGCGCACCGAGCCAGGCCGAGATCGCGGTGGTGGCGAGGGTGCCCGTCAGCCGCCCCTGCAGGGACACATCGAGCGTCTCGCCCACGAAGTCCTTGTTGGACAGCGACACGAGCACCGGCCAGCCGCTGCGCGTCATCTCCTCCAGCCCGCGGGTGGCTTCGAGCGAGTGCCGCGTGGACTTGCCGAAGTCGTGCCCGGGGTCGATGAGGACGGCGTCCCTGGGCACTCCCAGAGCGACGGCACGCTCGGCCAGGCCCAGCGTCACGCGCAGGATGTCGGCCATCACGCCGCCCTCGCCGTCGTAGCTGACCCGGTGCGGACGCGTGCGCGGCTCGGCGCCTCCCGCGTGCGTGCACACCAGGCCGACTCCGTGCCGGGCGGCGACCTCGGCGAGCGCCGGATCGACCCCGCCCCAGGCGTCGTTGATCAGATCCGCACCGGCGGCGCACACCGCCTCGCCGACCTCGTGGCGCCAGGTGTCCACGCTGATGACGACGTCCGGATGGCGGCGGCGGACCTCGGCCACGAAGCCGACGGTGCGCCGCGCCTCCTCCTCGGCCGACACCTCCTCGCCGGGTCCGGCCTTCACGCCGCCGATGTCGATGATGTCCGCGCCCTCGGCCACTGCCTTCTCGACCCGCTCCAGCGCGGGCTCGTCGAGGAAGGTGGCACCACGGTCGTAGAAGGAGTCCGGCGTCCGGTTCACGATGGCCATGATCACCATCTCGTGCGGACCGAATTCGCGTGTCCCCAGGCGCAGCATCGCCATCCTCTCGCTCGGCACAGAGGGGAGGCATGCGCCGTTTCCCCCCGGAGTCGACCTTAACGGGCGGTGGTGGGCGCTCCGCTTCCGGACCTGTCGGTTGTGTCAGTGGGGCGTGGCACGATCAGGGACCATAGGAAGCCGTAGTCATCCGGACGTCTGCGAGAGGGCCCTCTCGCAGAAAGCTCGCGAGAGGGCCCTCTCGCGGAGAATTCCTCGGGGAGTTGGCCGTGTTCTGGTTCCTGCTGATCTCGCTTGCCGTGGTCGTCGCCGCGGTCACGCTCGCCGTGGTGGGCAGTTCCGGGGACGGTCGGGGCGGCGCCGTCACCGGCGGCCTCAGGGACGCCCCGCCCGATCAGCTCGACGAGCCGCTGCCGGCGGGCCGTCCCGTCAGCCGGCTGGACGTGGACGGGCTGCGGCTGCCGGTCACGGCGAGGGGATACCGGATGCAGCAGGTCGACGACGTGCTGGACAGGCTCGGGGCCGAGCTGGCCGAGCGCGACGCCCGCATCGCGGAGCTGGAGTCGGCGCTGGCGGGCGCCCAGGCGGCGGCGATGGGGCGCGGGGACCCGGGCGTCGGCCGGGGGCCTGGCGCCACGGGCGGCGGCGGTCCCGGCGGCAGCGGCGATTTCGGCGATTACGGTACGGGGAATTTCGTGCAGGAAGTGCAGGAGCGGCCCGATGGCCGTTGAGGGAGGCGCGCAGCCGGGCCGCGACGGGGTGCTGCGCTGCCCGTGGGGGCTGTCCGCCGACGACTACGTCGAGTACCACGACACCGAGTGGGGCCGCCCCGTCCACGGTGACGACTCCCTCTTCGAGCGGCTGTGTCTCGAGGCGTTCCAGTCCGGTCTGTCGTGGCTGACGATCCTGCGCCGCCGCGAGGGCTTCCGCGCGGCCTTCGCGGGCTTCCACATCGCGAAGGTGGCGGCCTTCACGGCGGAGGACGAGGAGCGGCTGCTCGGCGATACCGGCATCATCCGCAACCGCGCGAAGATCCGGGCTGCCGTCGCCAACGCGCAGGTCGCGGCCTCGCTCGGCGAGGGCGAACTGGATGCGCTGATCTGGTCGTTCGCCCCCGACCCGGAACGGCGCTCGGCACCGCGTACGCACGGCGAGATCCCCGCCGTCACACCGGAGTCGACAGCCCTGGCGAAGGACCTGAAGAAGCGCGGCTTCCGCTTCGTCGGCCCCACCACGGCGTACGCAATGATGCAGGCGTGCGGCCTTGTCAACGATCACCTGGCCGACTGCTGGGCGCGGGACGAGATGGGAGCCGGCGCCGGCTGACGGCCGGACGCCGGCCCCGGCGGCTCACTGCCCGGTGAAGCGCGGCTTCTCCTTCTTCACGAACGCCTCGACCGCGGCCTGGTGGTCCTTCGAGGCCCCGGCGCGCACCTGGAGTTCGGCCTCCTTCTCCAGCGTCTCGGCCAGCGAGTGCCCTGCGCCGAAGGCCAGCGACTCCTTGATGGCCGCGTATGCGCGGGTCGGCCCCTGGGCCAGCTCGCGTGCCACAGTCCCGGCCTGCTCGGCGAGTTCGCCGTCCGGCACGACCCTGTGCGCCAGGCCGAGTTCGAGCGCTTCACCGGAGCGCACGCTCCGCGGGAAGAGCAGCAGGTCGGCCGCCCGCCCGGGACCGACGAGGCGGGGCAGCGTCCAGGAGATCCCCGAGTCGGCGGTCAGCGCGATCCCGGCGAAGGAGGTGTTGAAGGCCGCGGACTCGGCGAGCAGGCGGTAGTCGGCTGCGAAGGCGAACCCGGCGCCCGCGCCCGCGGCGACCCCGTTGACGGCCACCACGACCGGCTTCGGCATCCCCGCGATGGCGAGCGTGATGGGGTTGTAATGGTCTTCGACCGTGCTGAGGGCGTTGCCCCCGCCCTCCTGCAGAGCGCCGATGTGTTCCTTCAGATCCTGGCCCACGCAGAACGCGCGTCCGTTCCCGGTGAGGAGTACGGCCCTGACGTCCTCGTCCTCGGCGGCCTTGCGGAGGGTGTCGCGCAGTGCCGATTTCAGCTCGTTGTTGAGCGCGTTCATCGCATCAGGGCGGTTGAGGGTGACCGTCGCGAGACCCTCGGTCACGTCATAGAGCACGGTGTCCGACATGGGGCAAGCATGGCTCAGATCATCGGGCGCCGACAGGGCGTCCCTCGGCGCTTCCCTGCCGCCAAAGGTTGTGGAACGGGCCCGTCGATGAGGCTTTCGGGCGGGGCATCACGAGGTGAAGCGGAGCAGTATCGCAGCTTCGTCGGCGGAATGAGTGGTTTTGGGTAAGAGCGAGTCACAAGTAGTGCGACCTCTTGTTGGTCATCGGGTCCTGCCATGCGGGATAATGGTTCTGAAGCAATGTGTTCGATGCCGGTGACACGCTCGTTGTCGGCTGCGATCAGCTGGTTTCAGGAAGGGGAACGAGCATGGCGGCCATGAAGCCGCGGACGGGTGACGGCCCGCTCGAGGTGACCAAGGAGGGGCGGGGCATCGTCATGCGCGTTCCGCTCGAAGGCGGTGGGCGACTCGTCGTCGAGCTGACCCCGGATGAGGCGACTGCGCTCGGTGAGGAGCTCAAGAAAGTCTGCGGCTGACGCCCGGCAGCGGGCGGCCCGCACGCGCGGACCGAGCGAGCCATCAGTGGGTTCTCCACTGCCCCGGAGCACGCATCGTGCTCCGGGGCAGATGTGTTCCATCCGTGGTGCACCGGCTCATGACTCGGGGGCAACGAGGTGTGCCGGCAGCCGCGGGAGCAGCGGCCCCGCGCGGTCACTGCTCGCGCTTGACCGCGCAGAGCAGTCCGTCTCCCACGGGCAGCAGCGACGGCACGAGCTCGGTGCTCTCCCGTACGGCGCCGAGCAGTTCGCGCAGCTTGCGCACCTCGGCGGGCTGGGCGCTGGAGTCGACGGTGCGGCCGTTGGCGAAGACGCCTTCGAAGCAGACGAGGCCGCCGGGCCGCAGCAGACGCAGCGCCTCGGCGAAGTACTCCAGGCACTCCGAGCGGTCCCCGTCGCAGAAGACCAGGTCGTAGCCGCGGTCGGCGAGGCGCGGCAGCACGTCGAGGGCGGAGCCCGGAATGAACCGCGCCCGGTTCCCGGCGAAGCCGGCGGCACGGAAGGCCTGCCGCGCGAACTGCTGCTGCTCGGGGTCGGTGTCCACCGTCGTGAGAACGCCGTCCTGCCGCATCCCGGCCATCAGATGGATGCCGGAGACGCCGGTCCCGGTGCCGATCTCGGCCACCGCCTTGGCACCCGCGGCAGCGGCCAGCAGACGCAGCGTGGCACCGGTGGCGGGGGACACCGCGCGCACGCCCGCCTGCTGAGCCCGCTCACGGGCCCAGCGCAGCGCCGCGTTCTCGGCGTCGTCGACGAGCTCGGCGCCGTAGGCATCGGCGAACGCCCAGCTCGACTGCCGGTTGCCGGTAATGGCCCTCTCCTGTCCCCGTCCTCCACGCAACGGTGACTGTATCCGTTGCCCCGGGAACCCGCTGATGGGACCGAGCGTTGAAATCAGTTGGAAGGTGCGAGGGGGGTGTCGTGGAATTGCGATCGACGACTGTGAAGCAGAAAGAACGGCTGAACGGTGAGCCGGTCAAAAGTGCTTATCCGGAGCTAACGGGCGAGGTGGTTATGGTTGGGATTCCACTGGACACCACCAGAGCCGACAGGGGAGGTGCGGCTGCTGTCCGGGACCGTGGAATGCTCCGGCGTTTTCGCAGGTCGGCGGACGAGCCGAAATCCGTGACAGACACCGCTGACCAGGTCCGCCCCGCCGAATCCGCGACGACGGCGACGTTCGACACCGATGCGGAGAACCAGGCGTGGACCCCTCCTTCCTGGGAGGAGATCGTCAGCACGCACAGTGCGCGCGTCTACCGCCTCGCCTACCGCCTGACCGGTAACCAGCACGACGCCGAAGATCTCACTCAGGAGGTCTTCGTCCGCGTCTTCCGTTCCCTGTCCACGTACACGCCCGGCACGTTCGAGGGCTGGCTGCACCGCATCACCACGAACCTCTTCCTCGACACGGTGCGCCGCAAGCAGCGCATCCGCTTCGACGCGCTCGCCGAGGACGCCGCAGAGCGCCTTCCCAGCCGTGAGCCGACGCCGCAGCAGCACTTCAACGACACCCACTTCGACGCCGACGTCCAGCAGGCGCTTGACACTCTGGCGCCGGAGTTCCGTGCCGCCGTGGTGCTCTGCGACATCGAGGGACTTTCGTACGAGGAGATCGCTGCCACGCTCGGCGTGAAGCTGGGCACCGTGCGCAGCCGCATCCACCGGGGGCGTTCGCAGCTGCGCAAGGCTCTGCAGCACCGTTCGCCCGAGGCACGCGCGGAGCAGCAGCGTTCCCTGAGTGCAGCCGCTCCCGCCGTAGGGAGTGGGGAGGTAGGTGCCGCGTGAGTGGCGCAGGCATGGGTGGCAGAGCTCCGCAGCCGGAGAGAGACCTCACTCCGGCCGAGCTGCATCTCGGTGACCGTCTCGCGGCGTTGATCGACGGCGAGCTCGGGCATGACGCACGCGAACGTGTGCTGTCGCACCTGGCGACCTGCGGCGGCTGCAAGGCGGAGGCCGACGCGCAGCGCCGCGTGAAGAACGTCTTCGCGGACACCGCGCCCCCGCCCCCTTCGGACGGTCTGCTGGCGCGGCTCCAGGGCTTGCCTGCCTGCGGGCCCGGCGACGGCCCGGACGACGGGCTGCCGTCGGGTTCCGGCGGCATCGGCGGAGGCAAATCCGCCGGCGGCCTCTCCGGCACGGCCGCGCAGATGACACGTGCCGAGTCCGGCGGCGCCCTGTGGGCCCTCGAGCAGCTTCGCGGCGGCCGGGGCGGCAGCGCCCTCACGCCCAGCCGCGGCTTCCGGATACACGAGATGGAGCGGCTCTCCTCGCGTGGCCGCCGCTTCGCCTTCGCGGCGGCAGGCGCGGTCTCGCTGGCGGCCCTCGCCCTCGCGGGCGGCGTGGGCTCCAGCACGGCCGGCAGTGGCCCCTCCATCGCCAAGGGCGACAGCGGCACGGCCGCTGCCAGCTCCGTACGTACGGCCTCCTCGGGCGGCAGCAGCGACCGCGAGCGCCGCCGCCGGGACGCGAGCGCGGCGCACAGCGCAGTGAGCGGCACGGTCTTGAGCGCGACCGCGACCTCCGGTGACAGCAGTGGTGCGGCACTCAAGGCGGGGCGCGGCGCGGGATTCCAGCGAGGCGCTCCCTGGGCGGCGCCCACGGCGCCGCCGGAGGAGGGTGAGCGCGTCGGCGCCGGCCCTCGTCCGCTGCTGCGCGAGGCCTACTTCTCCTCCGGGACGATGTGGCCCGCCCGGGCCTCCGGGGCGCTGGGCCCCCATGGATACGGCGCCGAGGCGTATGCGGGGCTTCCCGCGGACACGTTCCCGGGCGGCGCGATCCGCCAGGGCCGCGAGGGTGCGACCGACCCGGTCACCACGGCGGCTCCGCAGCAGCGCTGAGCGAACGGCAGCCGCACAGTCCCGTCCCGCTCGGCCGAGGTGGCCGAAAGGGCCGAAGTCCCGCTGGGAAAGGGTGAATTGCGGTTCCACGGGAATCGGCCGCACTCCCGGCTCCGTTCGTGCGGATGCCGAGGCGGGCTCCCACCGTGACCCGCACTGCGGGTACCGTGAGACAGGGCCCACCACCGCCCGCGAACGCATGAGGATGAGGGAGCTGCAAGGTGTTCTTCGACATAGGACCCCTAGAGCTGGTCGCGCTCGTCATCCTCGCGGTCCTCGTCTTCGGTCCCGAGAAACTGCCGAAGGTGATCCAGGACGTGGCCGGTTTCATCCGGAAGGTGCGCCAGTTCTCCGACAACGCCAGGGACGACATCCGCTCCGAGCTGGGGCCCGAGTTCAAGGACTTCGACTTCCAGGATCTGAATCCGAAGACCTTCGCCCGCAAGCACCTGCTCGACGGCGACGACCTGGGCCTCAAGGAGATCCGCAGCAGCCTGGACTTCCGTGACGACATGGCCGACGTCACAGACGCGGTCAACGGCACCGAGAGCGTCGGTGCGCGCGGCAGGAGCAGCGGCGGCGGAAGCCGTACGAGCCTGAGCAAGGGCGGCGCGGCCACGGACCTGGACGCCTCCGACCCGCTCAGCAAGGAGAGCCGGCGGGAGCGCCCGAAGGATGAACCGCCGCCGTTCGACGCCGACGCGACCTGAGTCTTTCGGGTCACATAGCCGGGCACTTCGCTCACCGCCCGCATCATCTGCCTCATGCGGGTCACCTGAGAGGCGCATCTCACGTCCCTGAAGAAGGGCCGTTGATTGGTCATGCCCGAAACGGCGGACGCAGGTGGCTATCCTCCCAGTGTCCGGGGTTCGCCGTCCGAGGGGGGCAGGCTGCCCGTGGCACAGGGCATTGAGGAGGCGTCGGAAGATGGAGACGACGAGTACGGTGGCCGGTGAACCCGGGCCCGCCGCACCGGAGGAAACCGGTGATGAGCGGGCTGTGGACGGGTTTCTGACGGCTTCCTTCCCGTGGTACGGCCTCGACGAGGCTTTCAGTGGACCACGCTGGCTGATGCAGGTCGGCACGACGGCGGACGGCACCGTCGAACACGGTTCGACGGGGCACGGCGAGGTGCCCTCACTCAAGGTGGAGGCCAATCCGGACAATCAGCGCTTCGCGGTCACCGTCACGGTCGCGAGCCGCCCTGTGCGGCGCAGCGCGGACGGCACCGGAGTGCTGGAGGCGACATCCGTGTCCACGGCCGCGTGGCTCGCGGGCTCGGGGCTGCTGTCCTGCACATGGCCCCAGGAGATGGAGCGCGGCCTGCGTCAGGACTGGCTCGACCAGCAGACGAGTGTGGCGTGGGAGCTCGCCGACGATCTCGGCGGTGCCGGATGGTCCACGCTGACACTGCCGGTGGACGGAGTCCCGACCGACTTCCACTACCGCGAGTCGGAGTACGGGTGGGTGCTCGCCGGTGCGGCACAGGAAGGCGTGCACATCGGTGCGTACGGGCGTGGGATGAGCGCCTACGGGCTGGGCTTCGCCGTCGTGAAGGACATCACCAGCTACCAGCAGTGACCGAAGCGCACGACATCGAACGCGTGAGGGGTGCCCCCGTCCCGGGAGCACCCCTCACGCGTGCGTCTGCCGGCCGAAACCCCGCGGCCGAGCATGGTGACGGCCGCCTGCCGCGTCGTCAGAACTTGTTGGTCGGCGTCAGACCCAGCGACATGCCCGAAAGCCCCCGCTGACGTGCGGCGATCTTCGAGGCCACCGCGCGCAGTTCCGAACCGGCGGGCGAGTCGGGGTCGCTGAGCACGACCGGCTTGCCCTCGTCGCCGCCCTCGCGCAGCCGCAGGTCGATGGGGATGGCACCCAGCACCGGCACGTCGGTGCCGGTCGTCTTGGTGAGCCCCTGGGCGACGCGCCGGCCGCCGCCGGTGCCGAAGACGTCGACCATCTCGTCGCAGTGCGGGCAGGGCATGCCCGACATGTTCTCGATGACGCCGATGATCTTCTGGTGCGTCTGCACCGCGATGGAACCGGCGCGCTCCGCGACCTCCGCGGCGGCCTGCTGCGGAGTCGTCACGACCAGGATCTCGGCGTTGGGCACGAGCTGGGCGACGGAGATGGCGATGTCGCCCGTGCCGGGCGGCAGGTCGAGCAGCAGCACGTCGAGGTCGCCCCAGAAGACGTCCGCGAGGAACTGCTGGAGTGCGCGGTGGAGCATCGGGCCCCGCCACACCACGGGGGAGTTGCCGGGCGTGAACATGCCGATCGAGATGACCTTCACCCCGTGTGCGGACGGCGGCATGATCATGTCCTCGACCTGCGTCGGCCGGCCGTCGGTGCCGAGCATCCGCGGTACGGAATGTCCGTAGATGTCCGCATCGACCACGCCGACCTTCTGGCCCTCGGCGGCGAGCGCGGCGGCCAGGTTGACGGTCACCGACGACTTGCCCACGCCGCCCTTGCCGGAGGCCACGCAGTAGACGCGGGTCAGCGAACTGGGCTGGGCGAAGGGCACTTCACGTTCGGCCTTGCCGCCTCGCAGGGAGGAGGCCAGCTCACGGCGCTGCTCGTCGCTCATCACGTCGAGCTCGACGGAGACGCGTGTGACGCCCTCGACACCCTGGACCGCCTCGGTCACGTTGGAGGTGATCGTCTCGCGCAGCGGGCAGCCGGAAACCGTCAGATAGATCCCGACGTCGACGGCGCCGTCGGCCGCGATACCGATGGACTTCACCATGCCGAGGTCGGTGATCGGCCGGTGGATCTCAGGGTCGTCGACGGTCGCGAGCGCGGCACGAACTGCGTCCTCGGTGGGAGGGGTCGCAGAGGGATCCCCCTCCCGCACGGACTCTGGGGGAGTGTCGGTAGCCATGCGCAAATGGTACGGCCGTCCCGAGGGGCACCCGAAGCCGCGGGTGTGCGCAGCGACTCGGAGCGGGAGTGATGCGGGTCACCCACCGTCCGGCGTGCCTCCGCCACGGCTGCCGGTCCTCTCGGCGGTGCGCTCCATGTGCCCCGTCTGCTCCAGGTCCTTGACCAGTTCCTGGAGTTCGGAGCGGATCCAGTCGCGGGTGGCCACCTCGCCGAGGCCCATGCGGAGCGAGGCGATCTCGCGGGTGAGGAACTCGGTGTCGGCGATGCTGCGCTCGTTCTGTTTGCGGTCCTGCTCCAGATTGACCCGGTCGCGGTCGTCCTGCCTGTTCTGCGCGAGCAGGATCAGCGGCGCCGCGTACGACGCCTGCAGCGAGAGGGCGAGGGTCAGAAAGATGAAGGGGTACTCGTCGAAGCGCAGCGGCGCCGGCAACAGCACGTTCCACGCGATCCAGACGATGACGACGAACGTCATCCAGACGATGAACCGGCCCGTGCCCAGGAAGCGCGCGATCTCCTCCGACAGCCGCCCGAAGGCGTCGGGGTCGTACTCCGGCAGCAGCCGGCGCCGCGGGGCCCGCGGCACGTCCAGCCGGCCGCGCGTGCTGCGCTCACGGTCCCGCTCGCGTTCACGGGCCTCTTCGCGTTCCCGGTCCCTCTCGCGCTCACGGAGACCCTCGCGTCCCCGGTCCCGCTCACGGTCGCGGCCGCGCGCCTTCTCGCGGTCCCGGATCCGGTCCCTGTCCCGTTCAGCCGCCATGCCGTGCGACCCCCTCCGCTCGCGGTCCACCGGCGCCGGGTAGCCGCTGTGCGGCCTCCTCACGCCAGTCGTCCGGCAGCAGATGGTCCAGGACGTCATCGACCGTGACGGCGCCCAGCAGATGGCCGCCGTCGTCGACGACGGGCGCCGCCACGATGTTGTACGTCGCGAGGTAGCTGCTCACCGCAGGCAGCGTCGTCTCCGGCGGCAGCGGACGCAGATCGGTGTCGACGATCGAGCCGACGAGCGTGAACGGCGGGTCCCGCAGCAGCCTCTGGAAGTGGACGAGCCCCAGGTACTTCCCCGTGGGGGTCTCGTCGGGCGGACGGCAGACGAAGACCTGCGCGGCCAGTGGGGCGGACAGGTCGGCGTTGCGTACCCGCGCGAGCGCCAGCGCGACGGTGTCGTCCGGCTGGAGCACGATGGGCTCCGTCGTCATCATGTTGCCGGCGGTGCCCTCCTCGTACGACAGCAACCGCCGTACGGGGGCCGCGTCCTGGGGCCGCATCAGCTGGAGCAGCCGCTCCTTGTCGTGCTCGGCGAGCTCGGAGAGGAGATCGGCGGCGTCGTCGGGGTCCATAGCCTCGAGTACGTCCGCGGCACGCTCGTCGGACAGCTCGTCGAGGAGCTCGACCTGGTCGTCGGTGGGCAGTTCCTCCAGCACGTCGGCGAGCCGGTCGTCGTCGAGTGCGGCCGCGACCTCCACCCGGCGCTTCGCCGAGAGGTGGTGGACGGTGTTGGCGATGTCCGCGGGCCGCATGCGCTCGAAGGTGGCGAGCAGCGTGGCGGCGCCCTGCTCCTTCTCCGTCACGGAGAAACCGGTGACGGCCGACCACTCGACGGTCAGCGTCTCGCCGCGCCGCCGGAGCGCGCCGCCCTTGCCGCGGCGTCCGCGCCGCACGAACACCTTGTCGATCTGCCAGTCGCGGCGTGCCGGGAGCTGCTGAATCCCGACGTCGAGGACAGTGACCTCCTCGCCGGTCTCCACCAGCACCACCTGACGGTCCAGCAGTTCCCCGAGGACCAGGGTCTCGGAGGGGCGCTGCTCGAAGCGGCGCATGTTCACCACTCCCGTGGTGATGACCTGGCCGGACTCCACACCTGTGACACGGGTCATGGGCAGGAATACCCGCCGTCTGCTGACCACTTCGACCACGAGCCCCAGCACGCTCGGCGGCCGGTCGCGCCGCGGGCCGTCGACCTCCGCCGCGGGCTGTCCGCGCAGCATCACGACGACGTCGCGCACCCGTCCCACCTGGTCGCCGTTGGGATCGAAGACGGCGACGCCCGACAGGTGCGACACGAAGACCCGGGAGGAGCCTGCGGCCATCGGTCGGGCCCTCCTCGTCCGTACGTACTCCGGTGCATACGCACCCTTTGCCGTCTTCAGCCTAGCCTGGTGCGGCCTTGTGGGACCTTGCGCGATGGTCCGGACGGCTGCCGTCCGCCCCCGGGTCCGGGCACCGGTAAGGTGCGTCTCCCCGCCCGTTCTCCAGGAGGTTGCCGACGTGGTTGGAAGCGCTTATGGGGCCTCCCTGCCGAAGGCAGGGGACACGCGAGGAAGCATCATCCTCAAGGGCACCGTCTGCGTGGGACTCACAGTGGTGCTGGCCGCATGCGGAAGCAGTGACCCCGACGCGGGCACCAACGGGGTCGGCAAGCTCTCCGCGCCCAAGATCGAGAAGAAGGCACGGGCCGCCGCCGAGAGCGCCAACTCGGTCAAGCTGTCCGGGACCGTCGTCAGCAAGGGCCAGACCTACCGTCTGAACGTGCGGCTCAAGCGTGACGGAGCCATGGGCAAGGTCTCCGTCAACGGCGGTTCGACGTTCTGGCTGCTGCGCGTCGGCAAGGAGCTGTATCTCAAGGCGGACGCGCGGTTCTGGGCGCGCCAGGAGAAGGGCGGCAAGCAGCCCTCCAAGTCCGATGTGCAGGCGGCGGGCAAGCTCGACGACAAGTACGTGAAGGTGCCGTCCGGTGACCCGGCCTACAAGCAGCTCAGCGGTTTCGCCGACATGCAGGTGCTGCTGGACGGGCTGCTGGCGCTGAGCGGCAAGCGGGACAGCGGCGAACGCGGCGAGGTGGGCGGCGTCAGCACGGTCCGGGTCCAGGGGGCCGACGGAAGCGGCGGCATCGTCGACGTCTCGCTGGACGGCACTCCGTATCCGCTGCGCATCGAGCGCGCGGGCGGTGCGGGCACGCTCGAACTCGACGACTGGAACAAGGAGTTCGACGTGCAGGCTCCCGCGAAGCAGCAAGTCGTGGACTACGGCAGGAAGATCGTCGCGAACAAGGGCTGAGCCGCCGAGCCCGGCGCCCTGTCAGGACCCGGCTTCCCCTTGTGTTACGCGCCGTGCTGGCGGCGCCTGCGGAAGAGCAGCCTGGGCAGGCCCACGGGGATGCGGCGTCGGGTCGTCGCGGGCGTAGGCAGGGGAGCCGCCGCCTGCGAATCGTCCGGCATGGCACCGGGCTTCTCCACGGGCACACCCGCGGGCTCCAGCCTCAGCACCCGGCACTCGCGCGCCCAGCGCTCGGACAGCGTGGGAAAGTCGGGCGCGTTGAGCCGCTTGCCCCTCAGCTCGCCGACGACGGTCTCCCACCGCTCGCCGTGCGGCGCCAACTCGGTGACGCGCGCAGGCCAGACGACCAGGCGGCCGCCCTTGTCCTTGCTGCGCACGCTGACCGTGGCCGTGCCGCCGTCCCTCAACCCGAGTCCGTCGAGGGGCTGTTCGAGCGGACCGCCGCCGACGATGCAGACGGCGCCGTCGTGCCACACGTGCCACAGGGCGCGCGGAGGGCCCTCCGGGCCGCGCACCCAGATGAGGCCGGACTTCTTGCTGGCCTCCTCGATAAGGGCGTGATCGAGCAGCGTCATGTGCGCAGGCTACTGGGCCGGAGCCGGAGGGGCCGGAGGTGCAGTGGCCGCCTGTCGCCTCCGGTCGTCAACGTCGTGCGTCAACTCCGTCCGGCGATGCCCCTCGTCAGAGCCACCCGTTGCGCTTGAAACCGCGATAGATGGCGACGCAGATCGTGACCGTGACGGCCATCACCGTCGGATAGCCGTATTTCCAGCCCAGTTCAGGCATGTACTTGAAGTTCATCCCGTAGATGCCGGCGATCATGGTCGGCACGGCGAAGATCGCAGCCCACGAGGTGATCTTGCGCATGTCCTCGTTCTGCGCGACGGTCGCCTGGGCGAGGTTGGCCTGGAGGATCGAGTTGAGAAGGTCGTCGAAGGCCAGCACCTGCTCGTTGACCCGGGTCAGGTGGTCGGCGACGTCGCGGAAGTACTTCTGGATCTCCGGGTCGATCACCTGCATCGGCCGCTCGCTCACCAGCTGCATCGGGCGCAGCAGCGGAGAGACGGCCCGCTTGAACTCCAGGACCTCGCGCTTGAGCTGGTAGATGCGTCCCGCGTCGCCGCCGCGCCGTCCGGTGCCCGTGGTGTTCGAGAAGACCTCGATCTCCACCTCGTCGATGTCGTCCTGGACGGCGTCGGCAACCGCGAGATAGCCGTCCACCGTCTGGTCCGCGATCGCGTGCAGCACCACGGACGGGCCCTTGGAGAGCAGTTCGGCGTCGTCCTCCATGCGGTGCCGCAGGGCCCGCAGCGAGCCCTGGCCGCCGTGGCGCACCGTGATGATGTAGTCCCGGCCTGTGAAACACATCACCTCGCCGGTCTCCACCACCTCGCTGGTCGCGGTGAGTTCGGCGTGCTCCACGTAGTGGATGGTCTTGAAGACGGTGAACACGCTGTCGTCGTAGCGCTCCAGCTTCGGGCGCTGGTGCGCCTGCACCGCGTCCTCGACGGCCAGCGGGTGCAGCCCGTACTCGGTGGCGATGCCGGAGAACTCCCTCTCCGTGGGCTCGTGCAGACCGATCCACACGAACTCGTGGCCCCCGCTGGCGCGCACGCGGCGCAGCGCCTCGTCGGGGCTCAGGTTCGCGTCGACGCGCCGTCCGTCGCGGTAGACGGCGCAGTCGACGACAGCGGTGCCGGCCGCGTCGGTGCGGGTGTTCTCGTACGGGTAAGCCGAGCGGCTGCCCTTGCGCAGTGAGGGGCGGACGGCGGCGCGCAGGTCTCGGATCATCGACATGCTGGGCTCCTTTTCGGTGCCGCACGGCCCGGCTCAGCGCTGCCCGGAATGTGGACCTACGGATGCGTCACGGTGCTTCGACGGCCGGAGGTCTGCAAAGCGGGTACCGCTCGGTGCCGGTCGCGACGGCGTTCGGTGATTCGCTGTCGGGACGGGGTGGAGCGAGCTCTGCGCTCTTCCGTCCCGCGCATCTTGCGGAACCCGTGGAGAACGGCCCCGGGAAAAAGCCTCCCCGTGAGGTTTCACCGCCGAAACGGCTGGGGAGTAGGGCGCTCAGGAGTGGGGGCGCGGGTCTGCGACGGAAGAGCAGTTGGTACTGCACGGTCGACTCGGATCCATGTCAGTCCCACCTCCTCCGGCCGGTCCCCGTCGGGGGACGATTCGCATGCCTGACCAGCAGCCAACGGTAACACCGGTCAGGCGGTGCCGTGTCCGTTCGAGCGGCCGGAGGCATCTCTTTGCCTCGTCCTTACGCGATTATGCTCGCTTCATGGCAGTCGTAGCGGAACTGGTGGAGGCACGGCTGCGTTCGGCGCTGGGCGAGCCGGACGCGCGAGCTTCGGTGACCTTTCTCGGTACCGAACGCATCGAGGTCCTGCGGTTCCTGGACGACGGCATCGTGCGTTACGCGACGCTCGGGATGTCCGCCGCCCCCATGACCGATCCCGCGGCGGTGCTCGCCGACCCGGAGAAAGGGCCACGCGCCGAACTGGTGCTGTCCGTACGGGCCGGAGCCGCGGAGACCGACAAGGTGCTGCGGCCGCTCGCCGTGCTCGCGGCCTCCCCGCAGGTCGAAGGGGTCGTCGTGGCGCCCGGTGCCTCACTGGACATCGGTGAGCCGCTGTGGCCCGGGGCCGCGTTCACCTCCGTGCTGGTGGCCGAACCGGGCGGTCTGGTCGAGGACTTGGAGCTCGACGCCCCTTTGGAGCCGGTGCGTTTCCTCCCGCTGCTGCCGATGACGCCCAACGAGGCGGCGTGGAAGCGGGCACGGGGAGCGGAGGCGCTTCAGGAGCGCTGGCTCCGGCACGGCACCGATCTGCGTGATCCGCTGCGTGAGGCCGTCCCGCTGGCGGGCTGAGCGAGGGGCCCGCGCGGCCGGAAATCGGGCGTACGGACGGCGTCCGCGCTCCTCCGGCCGTCTTGGCGAGGTGATCGTCCTTGACGCGGGGCCCACCGGGGAGCACCGTTGTTCAACATGAGGGGCGAACCCAGTTGCCCGAAGTGCGGTGGCCGGGTACGGGCGCCCGGACTCTTCGCCGACACCTGGCAGTGCGATCTGCACGGCACGGTGCACCCGTTGCAGCCCGTCGTTCCCCCCAGCGTCGAAGCTCTCGCCGTGGCCGTCGGCCGTACGAAGGTGCCCGTCTGGATGCCGTGGCCGCTGCCCGTGGGCTGGCTCTTCTCCGGCGTCGCCTGCGCGGGCGACGACCGCAGCGGCGCCCGCGCGACCGCGGTGGCCTGCTCAGGTCCCGGCCCGCTCGGAGGTCCGGGCGAACTCATCCTGGTGGCAGAGGAGTTGGGTGTCGGGCTCGGTGCGCGCTACGCGGGCATCGACGGCCCTGATCCTGGACCCGGGATGTGCGTCGACAAGCCGCCGCCCGTGAAGGTGCTCGCCGCCGGGAGGCCCACACCGCTGTGGCACGTGGGGGGCTCGGCGAGTGACAGGGCCGTGTTCGCGGGCGAGGCACGCGGGCTGTGGCTGTGGGCGATCGTGTGGCCCGAGCAGTCGGGGCTGCTGCTGTACGACGAACTCGTCCTCACGGATCTGCGCGACGCCGGCGCGGAGGTCGACCTGCTGCCGTGCGGCACGCTGTCGCCGCGCATCATCTCCTGACCCCGCACGCTTCTCCGCCTTCGCCGCCGTGGTCGTCGCCCGTGCCCGGCCCCCGGGGAGCGCCGGGGCCGCGACTATCCTGGGACTCTGCCGCCGTACGTCGCCGTCCCGCAGCTGGAGCCCTCCTCGTGCGCATCGATCTGCACACCCACTCCACCGCCTCGGACGGCACGGACACCCCGGAGGAGCTCGTCGGGGAAGCGGCTGCCGCCGGGCTCGACGTCGTCGCGCTGACGGACCACGACACCGTCTCCGGCCACGAGGCCGCCGTGCGCGCCCTGCCCCGAGGACTCACCCTCGTCACCGGTGCGGAGCTCTCGTGCCGTCTCGACGGCGTCAGCCTGCACATGCTGGCCTACCTCTTCGACCCGGCCGAGCCCGAGTTCGCCCGCGAGCGCGAGCTCGTGCGCGACGACCGCGTCCCGCGCGCCCGCAGCATGGTCGGCAAGCTGCGGGACCTCGGCGTCGACGTGACATGGGAGCGGGTGCAGGAGATCGCGGGCGACGGCGCGGTGGGCCGCCCGCACATCGCCACGGCGATGGTCGAGGCCGGCGTCGTCGCGAGCGTCTCGGACGCGTTCACAGAGGAGTGGATCGCGAACGACGGGCGGGCGTATGCGGAGAAGCACGAGCTCGATCCGTTCGACGCGCTGCGTCTGATCAAGGCGGCGGGCGGCGTCGCCGTCTTCGCGCATCCGCTCGCCGCCAAGCGCGGCCAGTGCGTACCGGAGAGCGCGATCGCGGATCTGGCCGCCGCAGGGCTGGACGGCATCGAGGCCGACCACATGGACCACGAACCGGCCACCCGGGCCCGTCTGCACGTTCTCGCCGGCGACCTCGGGCTGCTCGCCACCGGCTCCAGCGACTACCACGGCAGCCGCAAGAGCTGCGTTCTGGGCGAGTACACCACGGATCCCGGGGTCTACGAGGAGATCGTCTCCCGAGCGTCCGGCGCCGCGCCCGTCACGGGGTCCGGCGAGGACGCCGGGGCCGGCCGGGCGACCGGCTCCGTCACCGGCTGAGGCCGCAGCCGCCCCAGAACGACGCGAGCGCGCGGGCCGTCTCCTCCGGACGCTCGGCGTTCGGCGAGTGGCCCGCACCGTCCACGACGGTGCGGGCGGCGCCCAGCCGCAGGGCGGTCTCGTCCAGCAGCGGCACCGGCCAGGCGTAGTCCTCGGAGCCGGAGAGCACATGCACGGGGAGGGGCTCCGCCCGGTGGGACAGGGCGGCGGTGAGTTCGTCGATCCTGTCCGGCTCGCCGAGCAACTGCTGTGCGGTGGCGGAGAGTTGTTCCGGCACATTCGCCATCCAGCGGCGGTGGAGGAAGGCGGCCACTTCGGGGGGCGTATCCTCATCGGCCGCCTCGACGGGGTCCAGCTCGCACATCGCCAGCCAGATCTCCTCCATCTCCATCACCCCGAGCGCCCCCAGCAGCATCTTCAGACGGTGCTGCTGGGACGCGGCGACGGCGGCGGGACCACTGCTCATGAGGGTGAGGGACAGGAAGGGCGAATCGTCCTGCATGACGGCGGCTCGCGCGATGAGGCCGCCCAGCGAGTGCCCGAGCAGATGGACGCCGGGGGCTCCGTCCTCCCGGAGCGCCGCGGTGAGGGCGTGCACGTCCCGGGCGAGCTCCGGCTGCGCGTACGCGGACTCCTCGCGCGGGCCGCCCGTCTCGTACTGGCCGCGCCCGTCGGCCGCGACGACCCGGTAGCCCATGCCGGCGAGCGGGTCGAGCAGGGCGAGGAAGTCCTCCTTGCTGCCGGTGAAACCGGGCAGCAGCAACGCCGTACCGAGACGGGGTTCGCCCGCGTCGTGTACGGCGAACTCTCCGCGCACCGTGGGCAGTCGGTACGCGCGGACTGTGGGCGGCAGCCCGAGGGACGGCGGCTTGCTCATGCGAGGACGCTACCGCTACCGCCGCCGCGGGGCACCGCCGCGCACGTGCTCGCCCGTGGCCGGAGCGGCCCGCGCACACCGCGAGGCCCGGCGCCCCTCATCGGGACGGCCGGGCCTCGGCGCGATGCGTCAGCGGATCAGCTCTCGGGGCTCGCCTTCGGCTGCTGTGCGGCGCTGGTGCCGTTGCCGCCGCGGGTGCGGCGCCTGCGGCGCGGCTTGGCGCCCTCCTCGCCAGCGGCGCCCCGCTGGCCGCCGTCCGCCGTGGCGGTGGCTGTGGCGCCCGCGGACCCCTCGGCGGCGCCCCCGGAGGCCGCGCTGGCGGCGGAGCTGCGAGTGCGGCGCCTGCGGCGCGGCTTGCGCGCGCTCGTGCCGTCCTCGTCCGACCCGCCTGCCGGCGTGACGGGCGCGCCTTCGGCAGCGCCCGTCGGCGCCGCCGAGTTGTCGTCACCGAGGGGCCTGCCGTTGCGCGTACGGCGCCGCTGGCGCGGCGGGCGGGTGCGCTTCGGGCGCTCGGATTCGCCGTCCTGGCCACGGCCGCCACGGCCGCGAGCCGGACCACGTCCCGTCTCGCCCAGGTCCTCGACCTGTTCCGCCGAGAGGCCCGCACGGGTGCGCTCGCCACGCGGCAGAACGCCCTTGGTGCCCTCGGCGATGCCGAGCGCCTCGTAGAGGTGCGGAGAGGTGGAGTAGGTCTCCTCCGGGTCGGGCAGCCCGAGCTCCAGCGCCTTGTTGATCAGCTGCCAGCGCGGGATGTCGTCCCAGTCGACGAGCGTCACTGCCGTACCGGAGGCGCCGGCCCGGCCGGTGCGGCCGATCCGGTGCAGATAGGTCTTCTCGTCCTCGGGGGTCTGGTAGTTGATGACGTGCGTCACATTGTCGACGTCGATGCCCCGTGCGGCCACGTCCGTGCAGACCAGGACGTTGACCTTGCCGTTGCGGAAGGCGCGCAGCGCCTGCTCCCGCGCGCCCTGGCCCAGGTCGCCGTGTACGGAGCCGGCGGCGAAGCCGCGCCGGGTGAGCTGGTCGGCGACGTCGGCTGCCGTCCGCTTCGTGCGGCAGAAGATCATCGCGAGCTCGCAGCCCTCGGCCTGCAGTATGCGGGCCACCATCTCCTGCTTGTCCATGGAGTGGGCGCGGAAGGCGTGCTGTGTGGTGTTGGCCACAGTCTGGCCGACGTCGTCCGGCTCGGAGGCGCGGATGTGGGTGGGGCGGCTCATGTAACGGCGGGCCAGGGAGATGACCTGCCCCGGCATCGTCGCCGAGAAGAGCATGGTCTGCCGCTTCACCGGGAGCATCTGGATGATCTTCTCGACGTCCGGGAGGAAGCCCAGGTCGAGCATCTCATCGGCCTCGTCCAGGACGAGTGTGCGCACGTCGGAGAGCCGCAGCTTCTTCTGGCCGGCCAGGTCGAGCAGCCGTCCGGGGGTTCCGACGACGACGTCGACGCCCTTGCGAAGAGCCTCGACCTGGGGCTCGTAGGCGCGCCCGCCGTAGATCGACAGCACACGTACGTTGCGGACCTTGCCCGCCGTCAGCAGGTCGTTCGTGACCTGCTGGCACAGCTCGCGCGTGGGGACGACGACGAGCGCCTGGGGGGAATCGGTGAGCAGCTCCGGCTCGGCCCGCCCGGACTCGACGTCGGCGGGAACGGTGACGGATTCGAGCAGCGGAAGGCCGAAGCCCAGCGTCTTGCCGGTGCCGGTCTTCGCCTGGCCGATCACATCGCCGCCGGCGAGGGCGACGGGGAGGGTCATCTGCTGGATGGGGAAGGGAGTGTTGATGCCGACGGCTTCGAGAGCCTCGGCAGTCTCGGAAAGGATTCCGAGTTCGCGGAAAGTCGTGGTGGTCAGGATGCTGGCCTCTTCTGTGTGACGCGCGAGGAGGCGGCGAGGAGGGTCGTACCGCATCAACCGGGGCGGCGACTTGCCGGCCCGCCGGTCTGTGCGGGACCACTGGCTCTCGCTCAAGCGCACTTCACGCGAGCGGTCCCTCATGGTCACGGGACGGTGGGGATCACGCGCCTCGCGGAGGGCTGTCGGGGTCGGAGCCGATCGGGCCTCCGACCGGGCATCCGCTATTGCGTACAAGCATCCCGCCGTCCGGCGGGAGCCAATATCACTGTACCCCGGATCCGCGCATGTGTACCGGGGCGATTGTTGTGTACGAGTTCACTGTGGCCTGCGAGGCCGGAACCAGGGGCTTCCGGGCCAGGTGGTGCGGGCTATCGTGCTCAGCATGGAGACCAATGGGAAGAGCCCCGAGACGGTGCACACAGGGATCGCCACCCAGGACTGGACCGAGGCGTCCGCCGATCCCACGTACCGGGCGGCAGTGGTGGATCTGCTGGGTGCACTGGCCTACGGGGAACTTTCCGCCTTCGAAAGGCTCGCGGAGGACGCGAAGCTCGCGCCCACGCTCGCCGACAAGGCCCAGCTGGCCTCCATGGCGTCCGCCGAGTTCCAGCACTTCGCGCAGCTGCGGGACCGTCTGTCGGTCATCGACGCGGAGCCGACCGAGGCCATGCAGCCCTTCGCCGCGGCACTGGACGAGTTCCACCGGCAGACCGCGCCCTCCGACTGGCTCGAGGGCCTGATCAAGGCGTACGTCGGCGACTCGATCGCGGCCGACTTCTACCGCGAGGTGGCCACGCGCCTCGACTCCGACACTCGCGCCTTGGTGCTGGGAGTGCTCGACGACAGCGGGCATTCGAGCTTCGCCGTGGAGAAGGTGCGGGGCGCCATCGAGGCGGACCCGCGCGTCGGCGGTCGCCTGGCGCTGTGGGCGCGGCGGCTGATGGGGGAGGCCCTCTCGCAGGCGCAGCGCGTGGTCGCGGACCGCGACGCGCTCTCGACGATGCTGGTGGGCGGCCTCGCGGACGGATTCGACCTGGCCGAGGTCGGCCGGATGTTCTCCCGTATCACCGAGGCGCACACGAAGCGCATGGCGGCGCTGGGGCTGGCGGCCTGAGCGGGGACCTGCGCGGCGCACGAGGGGGAGCGGCCGTCGTCAGTGGCGCCCTGTGGCTGGTCCCCGACGCCCGAAAGAGCGACGGGGACGGACGGGCGGTGCTTGACCGGGCGTGAGCCGTGCTCGGGACGCTGTCCCGGCAGGCTCCGCCGGCGCGCGCCTACACGTGCGGAGGGCTCGGGACCTCGGCGCCCAGCCGCTGCGTCGGGCGCACGCCCTCGACGAGCAGCAGTGAGAGGATCGCCACACTCACGAGCGCCGCGACCGTCAACGTCACCAGCGAGTGACCCCCGCCGAGAACGATGTGACAGATCAGCCCGCCGAGCAGCGCGGCCGCGGGGCCGGTGGCGAGCACGAGTGAACGGTTGGGGAGTCGCTCGGGCAGCTGCCGGGTGGCGGCGTAGGCGATGGCCAGTCCCACGGCCATGGCGCCGAGTGCCTCCCAGATCATGGGACCTCCTCGGGGTGGACGGCGGCCGGTCCGGCCGCCGTGCAGTTCGAGTCGCTCCCGTACTCCCCTTGTGGCAAGCACGCGAAACGGCGGCTCCCCGAAAGATTCGGGAAGCCGCCGTAATGCCCGACGTATGAGTGCCCGAGCACTCAGATCGTGCCGAACCCCACCTTGCGGCCGCTGTGTTCGCCGATCTCGACGTAGGCGACGCGGTCCGCCGGAACCAGGATCTTGCGACCGTGCTCGTCCGCCAGGTTGAGCATGTTCGAGCCGCTGTCGGCCAGTGCGGCCGACACCGCGCTCTCGATTTCTTCGGGAGTCTGCTTGCTCTCGAAGACGATCTCGCGGGGCGCGTGCTGCACGCCGATCTTGACCTCCACGGCTATGTCCCTCCGAACGGGCAGTTGAATACGCGGTCAGCCGCGCTGTACCGGGCCAACATTAGCCCGAGGGCGGCCGGTCCCGGGGCCCGGCTCCGCACGCCCGGAGCGAACAAGCGGGAGCCCCCGCGGTCTTCCGCGGGGGCTCCTTGCACGCCCGTGTCAGGTCCCCGTCGGGACCCCGTGAGGTCACTGCATGGGGAAGCCGGCGATGCCCCTCCACGACAGGGACGAGATGAGTTTCGCGGCCGCGTCGCGCGGGATGGGGCGGCCCGAGCCGAGCCAGTAGCGCGCGGTGATCTGAGCCATTCCGCACAGCCCCACCGCGAGCAGCATCGACTGGTCCCGCGAGAGCTTGGTGTCCTCGGCGATGACCTCGCTGACGGCTTCCGCGCACTCCAGGCTCACCCTGTCGACGCGGTCGCGTACGGCGGGCTCGTTGGTGAGGTCGGACTCGAAGACGAGCCGGAAGGCCCCGCCCTCGTCCTCGACGTACGCGAAATAGGCGTCCATCGTCGCCGCGACGCGCTGCTTGTTGTCCGTCGTGGAGGCGAGGGCGGCCCGTACCGCCTCCAGAAGCGACTCGCAGTGCTGGTCCAGCAGCGCAAGGTAGAGGTCGAGCTTGCCCGGGAAGTGCTGGTAGAGCACCGGCTTGCTGACACCTGCCCGGTCGGCGATGTCGTCCATGGCTGCCGCGTGGTAGCCCTGCGCGACGAAGACCTCCTGTGCTGCTCCCAGCAGTTGGTTACGTCGGGCCCGGCGCGGCAGGCGCGTGCCACGTGGGCGCGCCTCGGTCTGCTCGATGGCTGTCACGCCGCCTCCCTGATCGGTCTCTGTGCGCGGTATGCGCTGCGCCCGCCATCGTACTTTTCAGTAACCGGACTGTGACTGCCGCGGGCCGAATATTTCATTTCGGCACCGACAGCGGGCGCGTCATCGATACTCATCCTCGTTCACTTCAACCACGCGTGCCTGCTCGGCGGCGTCGGCGGGGTCGACCTCGATGTCCTCGCGGCCGGTGATCGGCTGGTCCCGCTGACGGAGCAGATCGGCGTGCTGTTCCGCGGCGTCATCCGGCGGAGCCTCGATCCCGGTTACTGCGTCGTCCGGCTCCTCCTCGTAGGTGTCCTCGAAGTTGTCCGGGTCGGTCGGGTCAACAGACATGCTCGCTCCCCTTTCCACGAAGGACGCCTCCTATTCGAGGCTACGTCCTGGCCGCAGTGCTCATGTGACGACGAACACCGGTGAACCCGCGTGATCGTCTCGTAATATTGCGCCATGTCATCGACCGAGCAGCCCGGCCTGCGGGACGCACCGGAGCCGGCGCAGACGGTGCCGCCGGCCGGTGATCCGCCGGTCCATGACGGCGAAACCGTACGGTCCGTGTCCCTCACCGGCCTGACTCTGAACGTCCGGTCCCGGCGCCCGTCGCGCGCCGGCCTGCCGCCCGCCGTGTACGTGCACGGACTCGGCGGGTCCTCGCTCAACTGGTCCGCGCTGATGCTGGAGCTCGTGGGCGACGTCGACAGCGAGGCCGTCGACCTCCCGGGCTTCGGCCTCTCCCCGCCGCCCGATGACGGCAACTATTCGCTCTCCGGGCATACACGTGCCCTGATCCGCTATCTCGACGCGTGCGGGCGCGCCCCCGTCCACCTCATGGGGAACTCGCTCGGTGGCGCGGTCGCGACGCGCGCGGCGGCCCTGCGCCCCGATCTCGTGCGAACGCTGACGCTGATCTCGCCGGCGCTGCCGGAGCTGCCGCCCCAGCGGACCGCTGTGCCGACGGCCCTCCTGGCGGTCCCCGGCGTCGCCGGTCTTTTTGCAAGGCTCACAAAGGACTGGTCGGCGGAGCAGCGGACCAGAGGGGTGCTGGGGCTGTGCTACGGCGACCCGGGACGCGTCTCACCAGCGGGATTCTCCGCGGCGGTCGCAGAATTCGAACGAAGGCTGCGGCTGCCGTACTTCTGGGATTCCCTCGCGCGTTCCGCGCGTGGCCTCGTCGACGCCTACACTCTGGGCGGTCAGCATTCGTTGTGGCGGCAGGCGGAACGCGTGCTCGCACCGACACTGCTGGTGTACGGCGGGCGGGACCAGCTCGTGAGTTTCCGCATGGCGCGACGCGCCGCTGCGGCGTTCCGCGACAACAGGATGCTGGCTTTGCCCGAGGCTGGGCACGTGGCGATGATGGAGTACCCGGAGATCGTCGCGTGTGCGATTCGTGAACTGCTCATTGACACAGCACGGTTGACGGCTCATGCCGAGGTGGGCAACCCTTCGCCGCTGAGGCCCGTACCCCCGAAAGGTGACTAGTGGGACGCCATAGCCGCAAGGGGCGCGCAAAGGCCGGTCATCCGTCAGAGCAGTCGGTGCCGCGCGGCGACGCGCCGCCCGCGTACGGCAAGGCGGAACCACCGGCCGGGGCCTCCGGTTTCCGGAACTCCTACGGCCCGCCCGATCCGCGCCCCGCGTCCCCGGGCGATTCCTCCTCCTGGACGAGCGAGGAGCACCCGCGCAGGTACGGCAACGGACGGAACGTGCGCGGCGGTCATCCCGAGCATCGCGAGCCGGGTGGCGGCTGGGGTGCCGACGGCGCGGGCCGCGGTCCCGAAGGGGGCGACGCGGTCGGCCGGGTGCTCCAGGGCATGCCCGGCTCGTCAGCAGGCATGGGACGCCCGTCCGGCCCGCGGCAGGACTACGTCGACGCCTTCGACGACGACGTCTTCGGAAAGAGTGCCACCGGTGCGACGAGAGCCGTGCGGGCTCCCGCCCCGCGTCATCCGGGCAACGGCAACGGCAATTCCAACGGCAACGGGCGGCCCGGCGGCACCGGCCGCACCGGGCCGCTCCCCGTGCGGAGCCCCGGAGGCCGCAGGCCCGGAACTCCGGGGCCGTGGAACGGCTACGAGGGCCCACCGGTCTTCCCCCAGGGCCGGCCGACCGGGGCGGAGCCGTGGCAGGACCCCCGCGAGACCACCGCCGATGGTCTGCCGCGTGCCACCCCCTTCGTGCCCGCGCAGGTTCCGCGCACGGAGAAGGGCGGCAAGAAGGGACGGGTGCTGCTGACAGGCGCGCTCGCCGTGGCCGTGACGACGGTGCTCGCGTTCGTCGTCGCCGGTCAGATCGCCGGGAGCAGCCAGTCCGGCGACGAGAAGGCGGAGGGCGCCGGCGCCGAACGCGGCCTGTCCACGGCGGACGGTCCCGCCTCCCGCTCGGGCAAGGGCCGGGGCGTCCCTGGCGACGCTCAGGGCGCGGCGCCGACGTACACGCAGAAGCTGGCAAAGACCTACAAGCTGGACTCCGGGTTCAAGGGCAAGGGCAAGTTCGACGCGGTCGCGGGCAAGGCCGAGGGCGTCGGCGGCAGCGAGGTCGTGCGCTACCGCGTGGACGTCGAGAAGGGCCTTCCGCTGGACGACAGCCTCTTCGCGGATGCCGTGCACAAGACGCTCAACGACAAGCGCAGCTGGGCGCACGGCGGGGAGCGCAGCTTCGAGCGGGCCGAGAAGGGGAACGTCGACTTCGTCATCACGCTGGCCAGTTCGCCGACCACGGACGAGTGGTGTGCGAAGTCCGGACTGGACACGAGCGTTGACAAGGTCTCCTGTGACTCGGCATCCACGGACCGCGTCATGATCAATGCCTACCGGTGGGCGCAGGGTTCGAAGACCTTCGGGGACGACCGGATGCTCGCCTACCGGCAGATGCTCATCAACCACGAGGTCGGGCACCGCCTGGGCCGCGACCACGTCGGCTGCCCCAAGGACGGCGCGCCGGCGCCGCTGATGATGCAGCAGACCAAGTCGCTGACCACGGAGGGGCGGAAGTGCCGCCCCAACCCCTGGCCGTACCCGCGCGGATAGGGTCCCAGCGCGCCGTTCGGCGCGCTGCTCCCGCGCACCGTGAGGGAACCCTCGGCCCGCTCCTCTGCCTCTCCTGGGGCTCCGGGCCTGCGTGAGCGACGTCGGAGCGACGGTTCCGTTCCATGAGTCCTTATTGGACACCTAGCGCACCGGAACGTCCGACTGGGCAGTAAGTCACCGTCATTCACCCCTTTTGGTGGCGCGACGGACAACCGTCCACCGTGTGCGAACGACGCGCATAGCGTCTTCCGCGTCACGCCATCGGCCCGTTCGGGCGGTGGCCCACTCGGAGAACCGGTCGGGGGTGGTGCGTCCGTGCGCATCGCATTGCTTACGGAGGGTGGTTATCCCTATGCACGCGGTGAGGCGGTCGTCTGGTGCGACCGGCTGCTGCGAGGTCTCGGCGGGCACGAGTTCGAGGTGTACGCGCTCAGCCGCAGCGCCCGGCAGGAGAGCGGGCGCCGGTGTGAACTGCCGGGCAACGTACGCCGGTTGCACACGGCGGCGCTGTGGGGCGCCGCCGCGGGCAGAGGGTCAGCCGAGGCGCGGGCGGGCTCGTCCGGCTCGTACGGACGGCGGGAGAGACGGCGCTTCGAGGAGTGCTTCGGCGAGCTGGCCGCCGCCGTGTGCGGAGCCGGGCGCGGCGGGGGAGGCGTCCCCACGGGCGATGAGGCCGCGGACGGCCTGCTGGCGGACCGTTTCGCCGCAGGTCTCTACGGCCTCGCCGAGCTGGCCCGCGATTGCGGCACCGGGCTCCGCGCCGCGCTCCGCTCCGAACCGGCCGTCCGCATCCTGCAGTCCGCCTGCCGCGCGCCGGGAACGCTCCGCGCCGTGCATTCCGCGCGGGTCAGGGATCTGCTCGCGGTCTCCGAGAGGCTGGAGCGCGCACTGCGTCCGCTCTCCCTCGACTGGTACGGAGACGGGCAGGAAGACGAGGCGGACGGATGCGGTCGGGGTCTGGCGGGCGTCGACGTCTGCCACGCGGTCGGCGGCGGCCCCGCGGCGCTTCCGGGCCTCCTGGCGAAGCGATTCTTCGGAACGCCCCTGCTGATCACCGAGTACGGCGTGCGGGTCCGCGAGCACTATCTCGCCAGCGCCGCGGACGCGGTCGCGCCGGCCGCCGCCGGAGCAGCCGTGCGAGCGCTTCTCGGCTCGTTCCAGCGGCAGTTGGCGCGCGAGGCGTACACGCAGGCGCAGCTGATCACGCCGGGGAACATCCACGCCCGCCGCTGGCAGGAGCGCTGCGGCGCGCCCCGCGGGAAGCTGCGCACGGTCTATCCGGGCATGGATGCCGCGCCCTTCGCCGAACTCGGCGAGGAGGCGGGCAGACCGCGCAGCGAGGTGACCACGGCCCGGAAGGCCAAAGTCGAGGTGCGCTCCGGCGCCTCCGGAGCCGGAACACGGCGTGCCGCGGATGGCGCCACGCTCGTGTGGGCGGGACGCATCGAGCCGTCCAAGGACCTGATCGGCCTGCTCCACGCCTTCGCCGACGTGCGGCAGGCCGTCCCCGGGGCACGGCTGCGCATCGTCACCACCGCGCCCGCTCACGGCAACGAGGCACGCGAGTACGAGTCGAGGTGCCGGGCGCTGGCCGCGCAGCTCTTCCCGGACGAGGCGGCCGACTCCGTCGCCGTCGGCGAGAACCCCGTCTCCTTCGAGGAGTTGGGCACCCCCTCGGTGCCGACAGCGGCCGACGCGTACGGCGCCGGATGCGTCGTGGTGCTCTCCAGCTCCGTCGAGGGCTTCCCCGTCCCGCTGGTCGAGGCCATGTTCAGCGGGCGTGCCACCGTCTCGACGGACGTGGGTGCCGTCTGCGAGGTCATCGGCGGCACCGGTCTCGTCGTACCGTCGCGCAACCCGCGTGCGCTGGCGGACAGTTGCATCGCCCTGCTGCGCGATCCGGAGCGGCGGGAGCGGCTGGGAGCCGCCGCGCGTGCCCGCGCCCTCGAACTCTTCACGGTCGAGCAGAACGTCGCGGCGTTCCGCGCCATCTACCTGGAGCTGATGTCCAGGTGGCCCGTCGGCGCCGGAAACGCCGTTGGTTCGGCCGCGGCCGGCGAGGCCGAGGAGCCGCTGCCCTTCTCGCGGCCCCCCGAGTCCCATGTGCCGGGCCGCTGGGCCGCGGGCACGGCCGGACCGGGTGGCAGCCACGCGGGGCGGCCCGTGCCGGGTGTCCGCGCACCGGTGGCCCTGGTGCCGCTCATGCTCTCCGCGGCGGCGGGCCGTCCGGCCCTTCTCTCCGCAGCACATGCGGGTTCGGAAGACCCGAGGGGTGAGGGCAGATGAGCGCCCACGGATCCACACCCGGCACTGCGGCCGATGCGGGCGCCGGAACCGCCGCGCCGCCCGTCCCGGCGGCCCTGCCGTACGAGCCCCGCACACCGGAGGCCGCGGACCCGTGGGACACCCGCTCCAGGGCGCTGGTCGAAGGGAGCGGGCACCGGCCGGGAGGCGGCACCGGAACGCGGCCCACCGCGGCGGTGCCAGGGCAGAGGACCGCGACGCAGAGGACCGCGACGCAGAGAACCGCGACGCATCCGGTCCATCCCGCTGACCCGGTACGGGAGTTGATGCACCGGCACCGGGAGCTGTGCGAACAGGCCGTCGACCCGCTGGAGATCGCCGCCGCGCTGGAGGCGCACGGCGTCACCGACCGGGTGGCCGCGCGCTTCCGGCACCGGGACGTCTTCTCCCTCGCAGAGGAGCTGTTCGCGCGGGTGCCCCGTGCCGAGGGCCGGGGGTCCGAAGTGACAACTCCGGCTCCGCCGCGAGGAGTCGGCCCTGCCGCCGCACCGGTCCTCGCCGTGCCGCGCGTGCTGCTTCCTCTGCTGGTGGTCCTTCCGGGCGTGCTCGCGGCCGCGGGCGTCGCCGCGGTGGCGTCGGCCGGTGACGGTTCCGGCCAGGGCCCTGGAGCGGGCCGCGCAGGCATCGCCGTCGCCCTCGGGCTCGCATGCGCGCTCGGGCCCGCAGCGTGGTGCGCCCGCTGGTTCGCCGTGCGGGTGCGGCGCAGGCTCGAACGCAGCCGCAGCCTGGACGAGTTCGCCGCCGGAGTGTGGCCGCTGCTGACGGCGGCCACGGTGCTCTTCACCGGTGCGCTGACGGGCGCTCAGCTCGCCGTGCGGGAGATGGCGGCCGTCGCCGGTGCACGGATCGGCGGACCAGGCGGCCGGGACACCACAGTGCTGCCGTCCGAGCTGATCCCGGCCGTCACCGCGCTCGGAGTCCTGCTCTTCGCGGCGCTGCTGCTCGCGGCGCACGGATTCCGCGGGACCGCCGCCGCCGGCGTCGTCGCCGCCTGCGCGCTGCAGGCGGCCGCCGCCTCGGCCGTGGCGGCCGTGCCCCCGCCGGCGGGCGGCACAGATCTGGCCGTCGCGGTCGCCTGCGGATGCACGGCACTGGTCCTGCTGGCCTGCGCTTACCGCCTGCTCAGCCGCGCCTCCGCGCACCGTCCTCAGGACGCCCCGGCGAAGGCCGAGCCGCCAGGCGGGGACGGAGTCCGAGGCGGCCGCGAGCGCTGCGAATGCGAGCGCGACCGCTGCGGGAGCCCCGGCGGCGCGGAGATCTGATCGCCGCCGTTGTCCCCCCGCACCCACACCCCCGCGTACGAGGCCCCGCCGAGGGCTCCGCGCGCGACCCGGAGAACGACAAGGAGCAACACCAGATGAACACTGCACGGCCGCCCTACCCCAAGTCCGAACAGGGGGACGCGCGATGAGAGTGCTCCTGCTGGGCGCCGGCGGCTACCTCGGCCGCTTCGTCGCCGACCGGCTGCTGGCGGACCCCGCCGTACAGCTGACGGCCCTCGGGCGTAACGACGACGCGGACGTCCGCTTCGACCTGTCCACCGGAAGCCCCGGCGCGCTGACCCGCTTCCTGGACGCGGTCCACCCCGGCGTCGTCATCAACTGCGCGGGCGCCACCCGTGGCGGTGCCCGGGACCTGACCCGGCACAACACCGTCTCCACGGCCACCGTCTGCGAGTCGCTGCGCCGCAGCAGCTGCGACGCGCGCCTGGTGCACATCGGCTGCGCCGCCGAGTACGGGCCGTCCACCGCGGGCTCGTCCATCGGGGAGGCGGCGGTGCCGCGTCCCGGCGGGCCGTACGGCGTGAGCAAGCTGGCGGCGACCGAGCTGGTGCTCGCATCGGGGCTGGACGCCGTCGTGCTGCGCGTCTTCTCACCCGCGGGCCCCAGCACTCCGGCCGGTTCTCCGCTGGGGCGGCTGGCGGAAGGCATGCGGCGGGCGATGCAGCAGGGCGACAGCGAGCTGAAGCTCACCGGGCTGAGCGTGCAGCGGGACTTCGTCGACGTGCGCGACATCGCACGAGCGGTGCACGCAGCGTCGCTGTCGGCGGCGCAGGGCGTCATCAACATCGGTACGGGAAGGGCCGTGCGGCTGCGCGAGGCCGCGGGCGTGCTCGCGCGGGTCGCCGGTTTCGGCGGCTCGCTGCACGAGCTGGAACCCGGCGGCGCGCAGACGACGCCCACCGCTTCGTCCACGCCCTACCCGGACGGCTGCGGCAGCTGGCAGCAGGCGGACGTACGGACAGCGCGCGACCGTCTCGGGTGGCGTCCCCGCATCGGCCTCGAGGAGTCGCTGGCCGACATCTGGATGGAGGCGGCATGCCGCATCTGATGACCCCCGGCGGAGCGGTGCGCGCACCGGCCGGGCCGACCGGCCGCACCGGATTCGGCGTACCGGGCTGGGCGCACCCGATGCTCGCGCCCGTCGAGTGGGCGGCGCTGTCCCGGCCGGGGCTGCCGTTGCACTGGGCGGTGCTCGACGTGGCGGGCGGTCCCGGAGCGAGGCCCGACCCGTACTGCCTGGCTGCGGCGGCCAGGCTGCGCGAGTCCCGCGTGACCGTACTCGGCCATCTCGCCATGCGGGACGGGACGCGGTCGTTCGGTGAACTGGTCGCCGACGCGCACCGCTTCCTCGACTGGTACGGCGTGGACGGTTTCTACCTCGCGGACTGCCCCGCGGAGCGTGCCCAACTGTCCGAGACGGCGCGGACGGTGACGACCCTGCGCGCGCTGTGCGCACAGCAGCGCCGCTACCAGGACAGGCACGCCGTCGGCCCTCGCGCCGGTGCGGGGGAGTACGAGCCGGGTCCCCGTCCGCGAGCGGCACTGGTCTTCGGGCACGGTACGCATCCGCATCCCGGATACGCGGACCTGGCCGACCAGTTGGTGACCTTCTCCGGCTGCTGGCCCGACTACCGGTGGTCGCAGACCCCCGAGTGGACCGCGGACCATCCGCCGGAGCGCTTCTGCCACCTCGTGCACGGCGTTCCGCGCATGCACATCGACGAGGCGCTGCGCGTCGCACGATGGCAGGGGGCGGGCACCGTGTGGTTCACCGACAGGACGGACCGGCGCGGCCAGAACCCCTGGGAGGCGCTGCCCGGCTACTGGGACGAGCTCGTCTCGCGTCTCGGACCGGGTGTCTCGGAATGAGACCGTGCGTGGCAGTGTTACGGGAGAACAACCGTACGTTCCACCGACCAACGGAGTCCCCGTGTCGCTGCCACCCCTGGTCGAGCCGGCTGCCGAGCTCACCGTTGACGAGGTCCGCAGGTACTCGCGTCACCTGATCATCCCCGACGTCGGGATGGACGGGCAGAAGCGGCTGAAGAACGCCAAGGTGCTCTGCGTCGGTGCGGGCGGCCTCGGGTCGCCCGCCCTGATGTACCTGGCCGCAGCCGGCGTGGGCACCCTCGGCATCGTGGAGTTCGACGAGGTCGACGAATCGAACCTGCAGCGCCAGATCATCCACAGTCAGTCGGACATCGGGCGTTCCAAGGCCGAGTCCGCAAAGGACACGGTGCTGGGGATCAACCCGCACACCACCGTCCAGATCCACGAGGAGCGTCTCGACTCCTCGAACGTGATGGACATCTTCGCCCCGTACGACCTGATCCTCGACGGGACGGACAACTTCGCCACCCGCTACCTGGTCAACGACGCCTGCGTGCTTCTCGGCAAGCCGTACGTGTGGGGTTCCATCTACCGCTTCGACGGTCAGGCGTCCGTCTTCTGGAGCGAGCACGGCCCCTGCTACCGCTGCCTGTACCCCGAGCCCCCGCCGCCCGGCATGGTGCCGAGCTGCGCCGAGGGCGGCGTGCTGGGCGTGCTGTGCGCCTCGATCGGCTCGATCCAGGTGAACGAGGCGATCAAGGTGATCGCCGGCATCGGCGAGCCGCTGCTCGGGCGCCTGATGATCTACGACGCCCTGGAGATGAGCTACCGGCAGGTCAAGGTCCGCAAGGACCCGGACTGCGCCGTCTGCGGTGAGAACGCGACCGTCACGGAGCTCATCGACTACGAGGCGTTCTGCGGCGTCGTCTCCGACGAGGCGCAGGAGGCCGCCGCCGGGGCGACGATCACGCCCAAGCAGCTCAAGGAGTGGATGGACGACGGCGAGTCCATCGACGTCATCGACGTGCGCGAGCCGAACGAGTACGAGATCGTCTCGATCCCCGGCGCGAGGCTCGTCCCGAAGGACGACTTCCTGATGGGGACCGCGCTGCAGGACCTTCCGCAGGACAAGAAGATCGTCCTGCATTGCAAGACGGGTGTCCGGTCCGCGGAAGTCCTCGCCGTGCTCAAGGACGCGGGCTTCTCCGACGCCGTGCACGTCGGCGGTGGCGTCATCGGCTGGGTCAACCAGATCGAGCCCGACAAGCCGGTGTACTGAGCCGCTCGCACCGTACGAACAGCGGTACCGCGGATCCACGGCCGGGGGCCGGACGCAATGTGCGCGTCCGGGCCCCGGCCGTGCGCGCGTCCCCCGGTGGCCACCAGCCCGGGTGCCTCAGATGGCGCCCTTCCGCGTGAGATACGAGAACGACAGCCAGCCCGGTCCCACCGGCAGCCACAGCGTCAGCAGCCGGAAGAGCAGCACCGCGGGCGTCGCGATCTCCTTCGGCACGCCGAACGTGATCAGACCGGCGATGAGCGCCGCCTCGACCGCGCCGAGACCGCCCGGCGTCGGTGCCGCCGATCCCAGTGCGTTGCCGGCGAGGAAGACGACCGCGATGCTCGCGTAACTCGCCTCGTGGCCGAAGGCCCGCACGCAGGCGGCCAGGCACATCACGAACAGCAGCGTCATCAGCAGCATCCCGCCGATGCCCGTCACGAGCTTCCGCGGGCGCTGCACCACGTCCAGCATGCGCGGCACGACGCCGGCGAAGAGTGAACGAAGCCTGGTGGAGACGAACCTGCGCAGCGCCGGGATGGCCGTGACGATCAGCACCAGCACGGCGGCCGCCAGGAGCCCGGCGATGACGGTCCTCGACGGCGAGAGTGTCGGTGTGTGCTCGGTCCCGGTGACATAGCCGAAGAACAGCAGCAGCGTGATGTGGCTGCCCAGTCCGAAGAGCTGCGAGGCGCCGACACTCGCCACCGCGAGCCCCGGCCGTACCCCGGACCTCTGCAGGAAGCGTGCGTTCAGCGCGACGCCGCCGACGGCCGGCGGTGCGACCAGCTTCACGAAGGATCCCGCGACCTGGGCGACGACGGTGCGCAGGAAGGACACCTTCTCCGGTACGAAGCCCAGCAGCGCCATGGCCGCCGCGAAGTAGGTGAGCGCGGAGAAGAGCGCGGCGCCGCCCACCCAGGCCCAGTTCGCCTCGCCGACGACCTCTCCGAACTGCACCTGCGTGAGCTGCGAGAGCAGGAAGTACGCGGCCAGCGCACCAGCGATGAAGGTGACCAGGGTGCGGGGCCGGACCCTCTCCAGACGCGCCGGCTCTATGGGTGCCTGCGGCCTGACCAGCAGGACCTGCTTGCGGATCTGCGCCAGCAGGTCCTCCTCGCGCGCTTCCTCGAGCGCGTCGTCGATGGCCCGCTTCTCCGCGTTCTTCTCGGCACGCAGCGATTTGCGGTCCGACTTCTGTGCGGCGGCGTGCGACGTGCTCTCCCCGGCCTCGCCCCTGGTCTCCTTGCCACCACGTGAGGCGCTGATGACGGCCTCGCGTTCGCGCTGCGCACGCTCCTTGGCGAGCCTGCGCAGCGTGGTGCGCGTGCGGCGGCTGAGCGCGATCGGCTGGAGCATGGGCAGGCTGTCGGCGACGGAGTCGGGCCCCAGGACGTCGACCGCGGCGGCGACCGCGCGCTCCGCTCCGACACGCAGCCCGAACGTCGTCATCATCTGGGCGATGTCCATGCGCAGCACGACGTCGCCGGCCGCGATCTCCCCGCCCCGCACGTCCTTCAGATAGACCGTCCCGGAGCTGTCCACAAGCAGCGCGTCCCCGACCAGACGCCGGTGCGTGATGCGCCGCGACTGGAGTGCCTCGACCTGCCGCCAGGCCGCCCGCATGAGGTTGTCGGTGATCTCCCTGTCCTGGAGGGAGTCGAGGGTGCGGGCGTCGATGTGCTCGTACACGAGCATCACCGCGTCCGGCCCCAGCTCGGAGGTGGCGACGAGGCGCGGGGCGTTGGCTCCCGCGGCGATGACGGCGTACGCGAGGAGCGCCTCTTGTTCGAGCGCCTGGCGCAGGGACTGGAGGCTGCGGTTCTGGATGATGCCCCGCAGTGTCAGGCGCCGCCACACCCGGTAGAAGAAGCCGTGCGCCTGCTGTTCGCGGTCGACGACGGTCACGTCGATCGGTGGTCCGTTCTCCAGCGTGACGAGGTACCGGCGGCCGTGGTCGCCCGACTCGGTGCCGTCGAACGACTCCGTGTCCTCGACGCGCTTGGCGCTGACCGGGTTGAAGCCGACGCGCCGCAGCCCGGCGAGCAGGGTGTGCCCGGTCGGGCGCACGTTCGGGGTGCCGACGGCGTACAGGGTGCCGTACGCGACCGTCCAGCCGATCAGGACGGTGACGAGGATCGAGAACAGCGTCGAGTAGCCGGGGAAGAGGATGGCGAACGCGTTCAGCAGCAGCACCGCCCACAGCAGCACCCGCCAGCGCGGCCTGCGCGCCATACCCACGGCCGTCATATAGGCGATGACCGGGGCGAGATAGCTGTGCACGGGGGTGGTGAGGTCGTTGTCGGTGATCTGCTTGGTGAGGGCGTCGCGCACCGAGTCCGGCGCCGCCTGCGCCACCCACAGGTCGACGGCCAGCGAGGCGCCGTGAGCCAGCACCGCCGCGAGGACGCCGTCGGCGATGCGCAGCCCGTCGCGCTTGATGAGCCGCTCGATCGCGAACGCCACGGGGACGAGCAGGATCGCGATGCTCGACGCGAGGCCGGTGATGCTGATGAGCAGCGGCGGTGCCTGCTGCGTGCCCTTGTCGATGTCCTGTTCGAGGCCGGCCGTGGTGCCGTGGGCGAAGTTGGCGATGATCAGGACGATCGTGATGCCCAGCAGGCCGAGCCCCAGGCGGAGCAGGTCGGACGGGCGGTGCACGCGTGCCGAGAGCAGCGGTTCGTCGCTGTCGACGGCGCCGGACGGCTCGGATGTCCCGGCGCCCCCGGCCCCCTCGGAGCCTCTGGTGCCGGCAGCACCGTCGCCTTCGCCGCGGGCCTCCGTGCCGGCCTCCGCACCCGCGGAGGTCCCCTCCGCGTCCGCCCGCCCGGCGGCCGCAGGTCTCCCGTCGGCCTCACCGGCGGCCCGGGACCGCCCGGACTCTTCGGACTGCTGGGACTCCCCGGGATGCCCGGCGTCCTCGGGTCGTCCAGATTCGATGGGCCCTTCCCCCTCGCCCGATCCGTTCGGGCCGTGCCACTGCCTGGCGGTGTGCGGCTCGTGCGTCCCCGCGCTTCCGGCGCTGCCGGTGCTTCCGGCGCGCCCGCCGGTCCGTCCGCGGGCAGCACCGCGAGAGGCGCCACCCGCACCCGCGGCGGGTCGCTCACCCTTCCGCTCGCCGGCTGCCGGCCCGTCCTGATCCCGTATCACTCGTCACCGCCCGCACGATGGTGGCACGACGCGGCACGGAGTCGGCCGCCCAGGGTGGCCTCGTACGCCGGGAGAGCCCTGCCTCGGAGCGGCTGTCGGTGGCGTACGGCACCATTGCCGGCATGCATGCGAGCGAGCCGGGGCCGCCGGAACCACCCGGACCGCCCGAACTGCCCGAGTACGCGGAGCGGGTTCTGGAAACCGCCGAACACATCCCGCCGGGCCGCGTCATGACCTACGGCGACATCGCCGAATGGCTCGAAGAAGGCGGCCCCCGCCAAGTGGGCCGTGTCATGGCGCTGTACGGAGGTGCCGTGCCGTGGTGGCGTGTCGTACGGGCCGACGGCGCGCTGCTGCCCGGCAACGAGCTGCGCGCGCTGGAGCGCTACAGGGCGGAGGGCACGCCGCTGCGAGAGGCGGGCCGTGCCACTGACGGACACCTTCCGCGCATCGACATGCGGCGGGCCAGGTGGAACGGCGAGACGTGACCACGTACTGCGGCTGCTCACAGCTACCACCTTCCGCCATCTCCGCTCCCGGCTCGTACCTGGCCACCCGTACGGAGTACACGAGTACCGCGCTGCGGCCCGTGTGCCCGCTGGCGTAGCGTCTGCACCAGTCAGCACAGACCCTCCCCGAGGCGATCCACGTGAGCTCCTCCATCCCGTCCGACGCGCACCGGCCGGGCTCCGGCATCGGTCCGGCCCCGGGCCACGGTCCGGTCGCCGGTACGTACCGGCTGGTGCGCACGCGGCCGGAGCCCGAGGACCCTCCTGCCTTGGACGCACAGCAACGCGAAGTGGTTGACCATTCCGGCGGTCCGCTGCTCGTGCTCGCGGGGCCCGGCACAGGGAAGACCACGACGCTCACCGAAGCCGTAGCGCAGAGGGTACGGGCGGGAGGCGATCCCGACCGCATCCTCGTACTCACCTTCAGCCGCAAGGCCGCCGTGGAGCTGCGCGACCGGATGGCCGCGCGCCTGTCGGGGCTCCCGGAACACACCTCCGCCCCGCAGGCGACCACCTTCCACTCGTACTGCTACGCGCTCGTCCGCGCGCACCAGGACGCCGAACTCTTCGCCGAGCCGCTGCGGCTGCTGTCCGGCCCCGAGCAGGACCTGTACATCCGCGAACTGCTGGAGGGGCAGCTGGCCCTGGAGTCCGAGGGCCGCGGCCGCATCGCCTGGCCCGACGAGCTGCGCGCCTGCCTCACGACGCGCGGCTTCGCCGACGAGGTACGGGCCGTGCTCGCGCGCAGCAGGGAACTCGGCCTCGGCCCGGACGAACTCGGCGACTTCGCACGGCGCACCGGGCGGCCCGACTGGTCCGCCGCGGCGGGCTTCCTCGCCGAGTACCTCGACGTGCTCGACGCGCAGGGCGTGCTCGACTACGCGGAACTGGTGCACCGTGCCGTGCTGCTGGCGGAGAGCGCAGATGTCGCGGACGAGCTGCGCCGGCGCTACGACGCCGTCTACGTCGACGAGTACCAGGACACCGATCCGTCCCAGGTGCGGCTGCTGAGGGCACTGGCCGGAGGCGGCCGCACCCTCGTCGTCTTCGGCGACCCGGACCAGTCGATCTACACCTTCCGCGGTGCCGACGTGAACGGCATCCTCGACTTCCCCGAGGTGTTCCGGCAGCGCTCGGGCGCTCCGGCCCCGGTCCGAGTGCTGCGTGCCGGACGCCGCAGCGGGGGCCGGCTGATGGAGGCCACGCGTGAGATCACCCGTCGCATCCCGCTGACGCGGCTGCCGGCGGAGGCCGTACGGGCGCACCGCGGCCTCGTGGCGCAGCGTCCCGGCGGAAGGGTGGAGACGTTCACGTGCCCGACGGCGGGCGCCGAACTCGACAACATCGCCGACCTGTTGCGGCGCGCGCACCTCGAAGAGGGCGTTCCCTGGTGCGAGATGGCGGTGCTGGTCCGCGCGGGCGGCCGTACGATCCCGGCCGCGCGGCGGGCACTGACGTCGGCGGGCGTCCCGCTGGACGTGGACGGGGCCGACGTGCCGCTGCGCCATGAACCCGCTGTCGCACCGTTGTTGACGGCGCTGAGGTCGGTGGCGCACGCGGCCGCCCACGTGGACCCGGCTCCGGGCGACGGCGGCTCCACGGGCACCACCCCGGACGGGGGCGAGGGCGGCAGCCCCGCGGCCGGGTGGCTCGACACCGCGACCGCCCTCACGCTGCTCGGCTCGCCGCTCGGCGGCATGGACGCCGCCGACCTGCGGCGGCTCGGGCGCGCCCTGCGCGAGGAGGAGCGCGCGGCGGGGGAGAGCGTGCCGCGCCCCTCCGACGTACTGCTCACCGAAGCACTCGCCGAGCCGGAGCGACTGGTGGCGCACGACCCGGCGTACGCGCGCGGAGCGCAGCGCCTCGGTCTGCTGCTGCGCAAGGCGCGGGAGCTGCTGGCGGGCGGCGGCACGGCGGAGGAGGCGCTGTGGCAGCTGTGGGACGGCACGCCCTGGCCGCAGCGTCTTGAGCGCGCCGCCTTCCGTGGCGGAGCCGCCGGGCGCAACGCCGACCGCGATCTGGACGCCGTGTGCGCGCTGTTCGACGCGGCGGCCCGCGCCGAGGAACGCACCGGCGGCCGGGGCGCCTTGAACTTCCTGGAGGAGATCGACGCCCAGGACATCGTCGCCGACACGCTCACCCGCCGGGGTGTACGTCCCGATGCGGTGCGGCTGATGACGGCGCACCGCTCGAAGGGCCTGGAGTGGTCTCTCGTCGTCGTGGCGGGCGTGCAGGAGGGCCTCTGGCCCGATCTGCGGCGCCGCGGCTCGCTGCTGGAGCCCGACCGCATCGGCCGTGACGGACTCGCCGAGCCGCTGTCCCCCGGAGCGCTGCTGACGGAGGAGCGCAGGCTGTTCTACGTGGCGGCGACGCGCGCGAAGGAACGGCTGGTCGTCACCGCCGTGCGGGCTCCCGCGGACGACGGCGACCAGCCGTCGAGGTTCCTGAGCGAACTCGGCGTCGAGCCGAGGACGGTCAACTCCCGCCCGCGGCGCCCGCTTTCGGTCTCCGCGCTCGTCGCGGAGCTGCGTGCCACGACCGTCGACCCGGCGGCCTCTCCGGCGTTGCGGGCAGCCGCAGCCGAACGGCTCGCCCGGCTGGCCGGGCTGAGCGACGAGGAGGGCCACGCGCTCGTACCGGCGGCGCACCCGCACCGCTGGTGGGGGCTGCACGAGCCGACGCGTTCCGCCACACCGCTGCGCGACCGGAACCAGCCCGTCACGCTGTCGGGCAGCGCGCTCGACCAGCTGGCCAACTCCTGTGCGCTGCAGTGGTTCCTGGCCCGCGAGGTGAAGGCCGACGCCCCCGCCACCGCCGCGCAGGGCTTCGGGAACGTGCTGCATGTGCTCGCCGACGAGGTTGCCTCCGGTGGCACGCCCGCGGACCTCGCCGTCCTGATGGAGCGGCTGGAGACGGTCTGGGACGGGCTCGCGTTCGAGGCGCCGTGGAAGTCCCGTCAGGAGAAGCAGAACGCCCGCGCGGCGCTGGAGAGGTTCCTGCGCTGGCACGTGATGCGGAGCGGTGCGCAGGGACCGGAAGGGACGGCGGACGCGGCGCACGCGCCGGACGGCGACGCCGACGACGACAAGCCCACCGTCGCGGGCAGCGAACTCGGCTTCGACGTCACGCTGGAAGCGGGTCAGTACGCGGTGCGGATCCGCGGCAGCGTCGACCGCGTGGAGAGCGACGGCCAGGGGCGCGCGTACGTGGTCGACTTCAAGACGGGGCGCTCCAAGCCGACCGGCAAGGAGGTCGCGCGCCATCCACAGCTCGCCGTCTACCAGTTGGCCGTCCGCGAGGGCGCTGCCGACCACCTCTTCGGGGGGAAGCGCCCGGAACCGGGCGGCGCCGAATTGGTGCACCTGCGGCTCGGGGCGTCCGAACGGGACGGCGGCGACTCGCTGCCCGTGGTGCAGCGTCAGGAGGCGCTGAGCGAAGGCCCCCAGGCGGGCGACGGCGACGGTGCGGAGGGCAGTGAGGGCGAAGGGGGCGAGTGGGTGGGCGAGTTGCTCGCGACGGCGGCCGGACGCGTTCTCGACGAACGCTTCACGCCCTCGCCCGGCTCGCAGTGCACGCACTGCTCCTTCCGCGGTGCCTGCTCCGCCCGCAGTGAGGGGCGTCAGATCGTCGAGTGACCGACTGCCGTGCGCACAGCGGCGGTTGACGAGACGTCGGCCGGGCGGCCCAACGGGTGTTGCCGTACCGCGACGGCCTTTCCACGGCAGTTGTCGGCGGGAGCCGTTAGCGTCTCTCCCGTGCCCGCACGACTCACCAGTACCGGACAGCTCGAAGAGCTCCTCGGTATCCCGTTCACTCCGGAGCAGCTCGACTGCATCACCGCGCCTCCCGCTCCACAAGTGATCGTGGCCGGTGCGGGTTCGGGCAAGACGACGGTGATGGCGGCGCGCGTGGTGTGGCTGGTGGGCACCGGCCGGGTGCAGCCGGAGCAGGTGCTCGGCCTGACGTTCACCAACAAGGCCGCGGGCGAACTCTCCGAGCGGGTACGCAAGGCGCTCGTACGGGCCGGGTTCACCGACCCCGACCCCGACGACCCGGAGAACGCCCGCGGCGAACCGCAGATCTCCACCTACCACGCCTTCGCGGGGCGGCTGCTGACGGAGCACGGGCTGCGCCTCGGCATCGAGCCCGGCTCCAGGCTCCTCGCCGACGCCACGCGCTTCCAGCTCGCGGCGAGCGTGCTGCGCGCGGACCCGGGCCCCTTCGAGGCGCTGACCAAGTCCGTCGCCGCGCTCGTCGAGGATCTGCTGGCCCTCGACGGCGAACTCAGCGAACACCTGGTCCCGCCGGGCGGACTCCGCGCGTACGACGAGGAGTTGCTCGCCGCACTGGACAGCGTCCCTCTCGGCAACGCCGCGCTGCGCAAGGTGCCGCAGGCCGCTCTCGGCCGCAGTGAACTCCTCGGCCTGGTCGAGAAGTACCGCGCGAGGAAGCGTGAGCGGGACCTGCTGGACTTCGGCGACCAGATCGCCCTCGCCGCGACCCTGGCGCGCGAGGTCCCGGAGGTCGGCAGGGCCCTGCGCGCCCAGTACTCCGCCGTCCTCCTCGACGAGTACCAGGACACCTCGGTGGCTCAACGCGTGCTGCTCTCCGGGCTGTTCGGCGCCGGGCAGGACGGTTCGGGTCAGGACGGTTCGGGGCAGGACGGTTCGGGTCAGGACGGCAATGGGCAGAGCGCGGGTCGCGGCGAGGGCGCGGGCCACGCCGTCACCGCCGTCGGCGACCCGTGCCAGGCCATCTACGGCTGGCGCGGTGCCTCCGTGGCCAACCTCGACGACTTCCCACTGCACTTCCCCCACGCCGACGGCCGCCCCGCCCGTCGCTACTCCCTCAGCCAGAACCGCCGCAGCGGCGGGCGTCTGCTCACCCTCGCCAACACCCTCGCGGCCCCGCTGCGCAGGCGCCACGAGGGCGTGGAGGCGCTGCGGCCCGCACCGGGCGCCGAGAGCGACGGCCTGGTGCGGTGCGCGCTGCTGCCCACGCACGAGGAGGAGGTGGAGTGGCTCGCCGACTCCCTCGCCCACCTCGTGCGTACGGGCACACCGCCCGGTGAGATCGCCGTACTTTGCCGCGGCGCGGGCGACTTCGCCGAGATCCAGGGCGCCCTCGTCGCCCGCGAACTCCCCGTCGAGGTCGTCGGTCTGACGGGCCTGCTGCACCTGCCGGAGGTCGCCGACCTCGTCGCCATGTGCGAGGTCCTCTCCGACCCGACGGCGAACGCCTCCCTCGTCCGTCTGCTGACGGGCCCGCGCTGGCGGATCGGCCCCCGCGACCTGGCACTGCTGGGCCGGCGGGCGCGGCTGCTCGTCGAACACGGCGAGGACCACGGCGGCGATCCGGACCGGCGCCTGGCCGCGGCGGTCGAGGGCGTCGACCCGGCAGAGGTCGTCTCGCTCGCCGACGCCCTGGAGACCTTCCTCGACGCCGGCGGCCCGCACGAGGACGGGTTGCCGTTCTCCGCGGAGGCGCGGGTGCGCTTCACCAGGCTCGCAGCCGAGATACGGGATCTGCGGCGCTCGCTGGCCGATCCGCTGATGGACGTGCTGCACAGGGTGCTCGCGGTCAGCGGCCTGGAGGTCGAACTCTCCGCGTCGCCGCACGCGCTCGCCGCCCGCCGCCGCGAGACGCTGAGCAGCTTCCTCGACGTCGCCGCCGGATTCGCCGCCGTCGACGGCGAGGCCACGCTGCTCGCCTTCCTCGGCTTCCTGCGTACGGCGGCCCAGTACGAGAAAGGGCTCGACAGCTCGCTGCCCGGGGGTGAGAACGCGGTGAAGGTGCTCACGGCGCACAAGGCCAAGGGCCTGGAGTGGGACGTCGTGGCCGTGCCCGGGCTGGTGTCGAAGCAGTTCCCCAGCGAGCAGGCGCGCGAGTCGTGGCTCAGCAGGCCGAAGGTCCTGCCGCACGCGCTGCGCGGGGACGCCGCGACGCTTCCCGATGTGGCGGAGTGGACGGCGAAGGGCGTGAAGGACTACGACACCGCGATGCGGGACCACCAGGCCACCGAGGAACTCCGCCTCGGCTACGTCACGTTCACCCGTCCCCGATCGCTCCTGCTCGGCTCGGGCCACTGGTGGGGTCCGCACCAGAAGAGGCCCCGCGGCCCCTCGGCGTTCCTCGACGCCCTGCGCTCCCACTGCGAGGCGGACCCGGCGCACGGCGAGGTCGAGCGCTGGGCGGACGCACCCGCAGAGGACGAGGAGAACCCGGCGCTCTCCGCCGCTGCCGCCGAGGTGCGTGCCTGGCCGCTGCCGCTGGACGAGACCGCGCTGGCCAGGCGACGCGCGGCTGCCGACGCGGTGCTGGAACGCCTCGCCGAGGAGGAGCCGGCGCCGGAGGACGCCGCCGGTGCTCGCGCCCCCGCCGCGGACGCGGACGACGCGACCGACGCCGGCCCGCAGGCCGCAGCCGTCGGGCCCGGTGAGGCGACGGACGGCCTGAGCCCGGAGGAGTCACGGCTCGTCGCGTCCTGGGACCGTGACCTGGACGCGCTCACCGGCGAGCTGCGGCGCTCCCGCGTGCCCGTGCGCGACGTCCCGCTGCCGACCGCGCTGTCCGCGTCGCAGATGCTCAGGATGGCCGCCGACCCGGACGGCTTCGCACGTGAACTGGCCCGTCCGATGCCCCGACCGCCGCAGCCGGCCGCGGCCCGCAGGGGCACACGCTTCCACGCATGGGTGGAGTCCCGGTTCGAGGAATTGACGCTTCCGATGCTCGGCCCCGACGAACTTCCCGGAGCCGGGGAGGAAGCCGTCGGATCCTCCGGTCCCGGCGGAAGCGACGACGAACCGGACGGGATCGCGGACGAGCGCGACCTGGCAGCGCTGAAGGAGGCCTTCCAGCGCTCGCCGTACGCGCACCGCACGCCGTACCGCGTCGAGGAGCCCTTCCAGCTCGAACTGGCCGGGCGGGTCGTGCGCGGCCGCATCGACGCCGTGTACCGCGATGTCGCACCGGACGGGACGGCGACGTACGACATCGTCGACTGGAAGACGGGCCGCGCACGCGACGCCGACCCGCTCCAGCTGTCCGTCTACCGCCTGGCCTGGGCCGAGAAGCAGCGCGTGCCGCTCGAATCCGTCGGCGCGGCGTTCCTCTACGTGCGCGGCGGCGAGGTCGTACGCCCCGAGGGCCTGCTCGGCCGCACCGGCCTCGAGGAGCTGCTCCTCGGCCCCGACGGCGCGGGTACGGATGGGGGCCGTCCCCCGGATGCCGGATAGGCTGCCCGGCATGAGCAGCATCCCGGCAGCTCCGGACGACGCGGTCCGGGCCTGCATCGAAGACAGGCGCGCCGCCTTCCTCGACGACCTCGTGGAGTGGCTGCGCATCCCGTCCGTCTCCGCCGACCCGGACCACGCCGGTGATGTGCGGCGGAGCGCCGAATGGCTCGCCGGGAAGCTGGCGGCGACGGGCTTCCCCGTCGCCGAGGTCTGGGAGACCCCGGGTGCTCCGGCGGTCTTCGCGGAGTGGCCGTCCGGCGATCCGGACGCACCGACCGTGCTCGTCTACGGGCACCACGACGTCCAGCCCGCGGACCGCTCCGACGGCTGGCACTCGGAGCCGTTCATTCCGGAGCAGCGGGACGGCCGTCTGTACGCGCGCGGCGCCGCCGACGACAAGGGCCAGGTCTTCTTCCACACCCTCGGCGTGCGGGCGCATCTCATCGCGACGGGGCGTACGTCACCGGCCGTGAACCTCAAGCTGATCGTCGAGGGCGAGGAGGAGTCCGGGTCACCGCACTTCCGGGCGCTGCTGGAGGAGAAGGCCGGGCGGCTGGGCTGCGACGCCGTGATCGTCTCCGACACCGGCATGTGGTCGCGGGAGACCCCGACGGTGTGCACCGGCATGCGCGGGCTCACCGACTGCCAGATCGACCTGTACGGACCGGACCAGGACATCCACTCAGGCTCCTTCGGCGGCGCCGTCCCCAACCCGGCCACCGAGGCGGCGCGGCTGGCGGCGGGCCTCCACGACGAGGAGCGGCGCGTCACCCTTCCCGGCTTCTACGACGGCGTCGTCGAGCTGACGTCCCGCGAGCGCGAGCTGTTCGCGCAGCTCCCCTTCGACGAGGACACCTGGCTCCGCTCGGCCCACTCGCACGCCGCCCTCGGCGAGGCCGGTCACTCCACGCTGGAGCGGATCTGGGCACGTCCCACCGCCGAGGTGAACGGCATCGCCGGGGGCTACCAGGGGCCCGGCGGCAAGACCGTCATCCCCTCCGAGGCGCAACTGAAGCTGTCCTTCCGGCTCGTCGAGGGGCAGGACGCGGAGAAGATCCAGCAGTCCGTCCGCGAGTGGGTGGCGCGCGGCCTGCCGGACGGCGTCCGTCACGAGATCACTTTCTGGGGAGCGACCCGTCCCTGCCTGACGCCGCTCGGGCATCCGGCGCTGCAGTCGGTCGTACGGTCGATGGAACGTGCCTTCGGGCAGCGGGTCCTCTTCACGCGCGAGGGAGGGTCCGGGCCGGCGGCCGATCTGCAGGACGTGCTCCGGGTGCCGGTGCTCTTCCTGGGCATCTCGGTGCCGTCGGACGGCTGGCACTCCCCGGACGAGAAGGTCGAACTGGACCTGCTGATGAAGGGCGTCGAGACCGCCGCATACCTCTGGGGCGATCTCGCGGAGCACTGGAGCACCGAGGAACGTGCGTCCGGGGTGCGCTCGCAGGACGCCTGGGTAGGTCGGGCAGCGGAGCATCCGGACGGCGGACCATGAAGAGGAGCAGGGAAGCTGAAGTGACCACTGGTACCGACTCGACCGCGGGTTCCGGCGCCGGCACCCGCGACAGCACCGCGGCCGCCGCGACCGCAGGCAGCGCCGCGGGGACGGACACGGACACCGGCACGGACCGCCCGATCACCCTGACCCCCACCGGCGGCATCGACCGCGCCGCCCACCACCGGCTGGACGAGGCGTGGCTGGCGGCCGCCTGGAGCCATCCGACGACGCGGTGCTTCGTCGTCTCCGGCGGCCAGACGCTCATCGAGGACGACGGCGAGGGCAACACCGAGCTGGTGATGATGCCGTCGTTCGACGCGCCCTTCACCGAGGCCCACCGGTACTTCCTCGGCGTCGACGACGAAGGCGTCCGCTACTTCGCCCTTCAGAAGGACTCGCTGCCGGGACGCATGGACGACATCGCGCGGCCTGCCGGGCTGCGCGAGGCGGGCGTGCTGCTCTCCGCCCGCGACGCGGAACTGATGGCGCACGCCGTCGGCCTGGAGAACTGGCAGCGCACGCACCGCTTCTGCTCCCGCTGCGGCGAACGCACCGTCATCGCCGCTGCCGGACACGTGCGCCGCTGCCCGGCCTGCGGCGCCGAGCACTACCCCCGCACCGACCCCGCCGTGATCATGCTGGTGACGGACGAGAAGGACCGGGCGCTGCTGGGCCGTCAGGTCCACTGGCCCGAGGGCCGCTTCTCGACGCTCGCCGGGTTCGTCGAGCCGGGAGAGTCCCTGGAGGCCGCCGTCATCAGGGAGGTCGCCGAGGAGGCGGGCGTGACGGTGGGCCGGGTCGACTACGTGGCCAGCCAGCCCTGGCCGTTCCCCGCGAGCCTGATGCTGGGCTTCATGGCCCGCGCCACCTCACCGGAGATCCGCGTGGACGGGGACGAGATCGAGGAGGCCCGCTGGTTCTCCCGCGAGGACCTCAAGGAAGCGTTCGCCACGGGCGAGGTGCTGCCGCCGTCCGGCATCTCCATCGCGTCACGCCTCGTGGAGCGCTGGTACGGGGAGCCGCTGCCCCGGCCCGGGCGGTGAAGCTCCGGGCAGGGGCGGACGCCCCGGCCGGTCAGGCGCCGACCTTCTGCTGGACCTGAGCCAGCGAGGGGTTGGTCAGGGTGGACCCGTCGGGGAAGAGCACCGTCGGCACGGTCTGATTGCCGTTGTTGGCCTTCTCCACGAAGTCGGCGGACTCCGGGTCGTGTTCGATGTTGATCTCGGTGTACGGGATGCCCGCGCGGTCCATCTGGCCCTTCAGCCGACGGCAGTAGCCACACCACGTGGTGCTGTACATCGTCACGTTTCCCGTCATCGGTCCTGCGCTCCTTCGTGTCCGTTGGTGACAGGGGAACGTGTGGACGGGCCGGACCATTCCCGGACGCGGGAGAGTCGTGAGTGTCGTATGACGATCCGGCTCCGGCTGTGGACAACCGTCACGCCCGCCTCGTACGACCTGGCAGCATGGCGGGGTGACAGCAGCAACTGACTCCACTCTCTTCTCCCACGTCGATCAGGACGCGTTCGCGGGTCCGCCGCGCGACGCGGACGCGGTGCTGGAAGGGCTCGACCCGGAGCAGCGTGAGGTGGCGACGGCGCTGCGCGGCCCCGTGTGCGTGCTGGCCGGCGCGGGCACGGGCAAGACCCGCGCCATCACGCACCGGATCGCGTACGGGGTACGGGCGGGGATCCTGCCGCCCGCCAGTGTGCTCGCCGTCACGTTCACCAGCAGGGCCGCGGGTGAGATGCGCGGGCGGCTGCGGCAGTTGGGGGCGGGGGGCGTCCAGGCCCGTACGTTCCACTCGGCCGCGCTGCGGCAGCTCCAGTTCTTCTGGCCACGCGCGGTCGGCGGCGAGCTGCCAGGGCTGCTGGAGCGCAAGGTGCAGCTCGTCGCGGAGGCCGCGGCCCGCTGCCGGCTCAGGCTGGACCGCAGCGAACTGCGGGACCTCACCGGTGAGATCGAGTGGTCCAAGGTGACGCAGACGGTGCCCGAGGACTATCCGGCGGTGGTGGCCAAGGCCGGCCGGATCCCCCCGCGCGACCCGGCGGAGACCGCCCGGGTCTTCGGGCTCTACGAGCAGCTGAAGCGCGAGCGTTCGGCGATCGACTTCGAGGACGTGCTGCTGCTGACGGTCGGCGTCCTGCAGGACCGTCCGGACATCGCGGAGACGGTCCGCGCCCAGTACCAGCACTTCGTCGTCGACGAGTACCAGGACGTCAGCCCGCTCCAGCAGCGGCTTCTCGAGCTGTGGGTCGGCGACCGGGACAGCCTCTGCGTCGTCGGTGACGCGAGCCAGACGATCTACTCCTTCACAGGCGCCACCCCCGACCACCTTCTCGACTTCCGTGCCCGCCACCCGGACGCCACGCTCGTCAAGCTCGTGCGCGACTACCGCTCGACACCGCAGGTCGTGCATCTCGCGAACGGACTGCTCTCGCAGGCGGCGGGCCGCGCCGCCGAACACCGCCTGGAGCTGATCTCGCAGCGCGAGGCCGGGCCCGAACCGGCGTACACGGAGTACGCGGACGAGCCGTCCGAGGCGGAGGGCACGGCCAAACGCATCCGCGCGCTGATCGACTCGGGCGTTCCTGCCAGCGGGATCGCGGTGCTCTACCGCATCAACGCCCAGTCAGAGATCTACGAACAGGCCCTCGTCGACGCCGGAGTGCCCTATCAACTCCGCGGCGCCGAGCGGTTCTTCGAGCGCCCCGAGGTGCGCGAGGCAGGCGTGGCGCTGCGCAGCGCCGCACGGTTCGGGGGCAACGACAGCCTGCTGGACGGGGCCGTCGGTCTTCCCTCACAGGTGCGGGCCGTCCTCAGCGGCAAGGGCTGGACGGACGAACCACCGGCGGGCTCGGGTGCCGTCCGGGACCGCTGGGAGTCGTTGATGGCCCTGGTGCGGCTCGCCGAGTCCCTCTCGGCAGGGCGCTCCGCGGCGGGCGGCGACGAGCCGACGCTCTCGGACTTCGTCGCGGAGCTGGACGAGCGGGCCAATGCCCAGCACGCGCCCACCGTCGAGGGCGTCACCCTCGCATCGCTCCACTCGGCCAAGGGCCTCGAGTGGGATGCGGTGTTCCTGGTGGGACTCACCGACGGCATGATGCCGATCACCCACGCCAAGAGCGACGCCCAGATCGAGGAGGAGCGCCGGCTGCTCTACGTCGGCGTCACACGGGCCCGCTTCCATCTCAACCTCTCCTGGGCGCTGTCGCGTTCACCCGGCGGGCGCGGCGGGCGCCGCCCGAGCCGGTTCCTCAACGGGCTTCGGCCCGGGTCGACCGCGTCCGGAACGGGGACGGCCGGTGGCCGCGGGGGTATCGAGCGGGGTGGTGCTGCCGGAAGCCGTGGGCGTAAGCGGCGCGGCCCCGTGCGCTGCAGGGTGTGCGGGCGTTCGCTGACGGACCCGGGCGAGATGAAGCTGATGCGCTGCGAGGGCTGCCCGTCGGATCTCGATGAGCAGCTCTACGAGCGGCTGCGCGACTGGCGCTCCGAGCGGGCGAAGCAGCTGGGGCAGCCGGCGTACTGCGTCTTCACCGACAAGACGCTGATGGCGATCGCCGAGACGGTGCCGGGTGACGACGGCGCGCTCGCCTGCATCTCCGGTGTGGGCGCCCGGAAACTGGAGCGTTTCGGGGCGGACGTCCTCGCGCTGTGCGCGGGTGAGGAGTTGGGGTCCACCGCCGAACCCGTGGACGGCGGGACTTCCCGACAGGCAGCTGATGAGGCGGAAGAAGTGCCTCCGGCGCCCTCGTCGGAAGCCGACCCGGAAGGTTTTTCCGAGACGGCGGAAAAATAGTTTGCGCGCGCCGTCCGGAGCCCCATAGCCTTCCGGACGTGGACAGGGCGGGGGCTTTCCGCTCCAACCCATCCATGCTGTACTGACTCTTGCACGTTTGCGGATCGGCTCCGGCTGATCCCCCGAGTCGCCGAGAGGAGGCGAGCCCAGTGATCGACTTCATTAACACCACCAAGATGACCGACCGCTCGGTCGTCGCCTCTTGCCTGCTCGCCTCCCGGATCGATGGCACGCGTCTGTCCCGTGTCGTCCCCGGCGCCGGCGAGCGACCGGCGACGGCACTCGAGGTAGCGGCAGCAGTGGCGCAGGCAGCGGCCTATGCCTTTGCGCTCGCGGCCGCCGGTGCCGGCAACAGCAGCCAGAAGACGAAGCACAACCCGATGTGGGCCTTCCGTGGGCTCGAACCCTGGAGAGATCCAGCCTGATCGGCGAGATCAGGTCGGCACCTTCCAGGGCCGCGGAACCCACACAGGGATCCGCGGCCCTTCTGTTTGCCCCGACCGGCCACGAGCCGGCCGACAACACGACAGACATCAACAGACGAGGAACCCGGCAGTGCACCCCGATACGCACACCCCGTCATCCACGACCGACCTGATGCCGCCCGATGCCACCACGGAGGAACTCGTGACTGCCCCGCTGATCACGCTCACTGAGCTCGACGAAGCCATCGAGCGGCTGGGTGTGACCGTGCCCTGCCGCTCCTACGACCCGGAGGTGTTCTTCGCCGAGGCCCCGGCCGACGTGGAGTACGCCAAGACGCTCTGCCAGACCTGCCCGCTGCGTGAGGCCTGCCTCGCCGGCGCCAAGGACCGTCGTGAGCCCTGGGGCGTCTGGGGAGGCGAGCTGTTCGTCCAGGGCGTGGTTGTGCCCCGGAAGCGTCCCCGTGGCCGTCCGCGCAAGAACCCGGTCACAGCATGAACACCGCAGGCACCATCGACCGCCCGATGACGCGCGATCCCCAGCAGCGTCCCCTTCCGAAGCAGGATCCGACGATGACATCCGACTCCGAGACCCCGAACCACTCCGGAATCGACGCGAACTCCTCGCGCCAGAACAGGACCCGACAAATGCAACTCATGCCAGAATCCCTGGCCCGAGCCCATATGAACGACCGTCTCCACGAGGCCGAGTCAGAACGCAGAGCACTGCGTGTCACCTCGGCCCGCCGCCTCCAGCGCCGCGCGGAACGCGCTTCACTGCGCGCCCGCAGAGCGCTGGCCATGGCGGTCATGCAGTGAACAACCGGGGAGCCGGGGCATACGCCCCGGCTCCCGCCGTTTGCGGCCGGGGCACGCCCGATGCCCCGGCTTGAGCGCTGCGGTACCGGTCGCTAGGCACCTGGTCTTTGTGCACCGGGCCTGTGTGCACTGGGCCTGTGTGCACTGGGCCTGTGTGCACTGGGCCTATGGCACCGGGTTCCCATGGCACCGGGCCCCCTGGGCACCGCACAGGGCCCCGATCGAGGCCCTGTGCACCGGACCTCGATGGAAGGGGCGCCTCGCTGGCGTTGGCCCGTCGCCTGGCCTTGCCGTCCGTCTCGTCAGGCGGAGGCCTCGGCGGCGGTCGGCGAGTCCTCCCCGCCGTCTTCCTCGTCCTGGGTGCCGTCGCCCTGCAGAAGGTCCTCCTGCGTGAAGCCCGGCACCCAGGCTTCCATTTCTTCGCGCATCCGCACTGTCGCCCCCAGCTGGCACAGCACGCCGATGGTGCTCAGCGTCACCCGGTGTATGAGGAGGTAGGCCGGGGGCAGGTTGAGCTGCTTGCCCAACTGGTGCGCCGGAGAGCGGGGGTCGGCGATCCGGGCCGCCTGCTCACGCATCCACCCGCGGTGGAAGTGGAAGCTCTCAGCGCGGGCCGGCTCGATGACGGGCACCAGATAATCCAGCACTGCTGCCGGCTCCAGCTCTATGGAGTCCTTGACGAAGCCCTCCGAGCAGAGCAGTTCATAGACGGCGTCGGCCTCCCCGTCGATGACCATGCGCAACGCCGTACCGATCACGGGCGGCAGCCCTCCGGGGAGCCGGTCCACGGTGCCGAAGTCCATGACGCCGAGCCGCCATTCGCCTTCCCCGACCTCGGCCTCCTCGGCGGGCAGCAGACGGAAGTTCCCCGGGTGCGGGTCCGCGTGCAGCAGCCCCGTGCGGGCGGTGCCGGAACACAGGAAACGAGCAAGCAGCTGCCCCGCGCGGTCCCGTTCCTCCTGGGTTCCATCCGATATGACCTCGGCGAGCGGCACCCCGTCCATCCACTCCGTCACCAGCACTCGCTCGCACTGATGCACCACGTCCGGGATCACGACGTCCGGGTCCTCGGCGAACTCCTCCGCGTAGAGCTTCTGCGCCTGGGACTCCAGGCCGTAGTCCAGCTCCTCGGTGACCCTGTCCCTCAGTTCGGAGACGAGCGGCTTGATGTCCATACCGGGGATGAGTGGCCCCAGCATGCGTACGAACCGGCCGAGCTGAGTGAGGTCCGAGATCAGCGCCTCGCCTGCCCCCGGATACTGCACCTTCACCGCGACCTCGCGCCCGTCGTGCCAGACCGCGTGGTGGACCTGCCCGATCGACGCGGCCGCCGACGGCATGTCGTCGAACTCCTCGAAGAGCTCGAGCCAGTCCTCACCCATCTGTTCGGCCAGCACCTCGTGGACGGTGCTGGTCGGCATCGGGGGTGCGGCTTCCTGGAGCTTGGTGAGCGTCGCTCTGTAGGGCCCCGCTATCTCCTCCGGGAGCGCCGACTCGAAGACCGAGAGCGCCTGCCCGAACTTCATGGCGCCGCCCTTCAGCTCGCCGAGCACCTTGAAGAGCTGCTCGGCGGTGCGCTTCTGAAGGTCGTGCCCGACGAGTTCGGCGGAGAGACCCCCGATCCGCTTGCCGAGACCCCATGCGGAGCGTCCGGCGAACCCCAGCGGCAGTGCGGCCAGTTTGGCTGTACGCGTGACTGCCTTGCGGGGAAGATCAGACATGGGCCCCTCCAACTTCCAGACGGCACTGCCGGAGCGCACCGAGAACGGCGGCCATCAGGCCATTGTGACCTCTTCGACGGCATCCGCCGAGAGCGGGTGATCCGCTGTCACGGAAGAGGCACCGCACGGACACTCGGGATGAGCGGAGAACTGCTCGGTGCTGCCCACGAGATGCGGCAGCGAGAACCGCGTCCGGTATCCCGATGCGCAGGCCCCGTCACCGTCGAGGAAGCTGAGGGCGTAGGAGGCGATGGCACCCGCGACCACCGTCGCCAGCGCCGAGTCGCACGCGGGGACTCCCGACCGCCGTCTCGCCGACATGCGCCACTGTCCCACCACGAGCGGCCAGCTCGGCTCCCGCTCCGCCCGTGCTCGCAGCATGCAGCCGGCGCACGGAGACACCCCGGGCGTGACCAAAGGCCCGACGAAGCCCGTGCTCTCCACGACGCCGCCGTAGAGATGTGGCGTACCAGCCCCGATGAATCCCTCCGCGGCGCCGGGATCCGGCGCGTAGGCGTCGAGGCCGTCCCGCGGCGCGAACACCACGAGCCGAGGAACCGGCCGTGAGCGCGATCGTGGCCTGGAGTTCCACGGCCGCGCACGTGAGACGGCCCGGCGCGCGGCCACGTCGCGCCGCTCTCCGCAGTCGTCCGGGGCGATGGCACCCGGCGCCGTGTCCCAGGGCTCGACCTGGCCGCCGTCCACCACCGCGACCTCCCCCACGCCCGCCGCGGAAAGGACCGACGCGACGAGCGCGCCGACCCTGCCGGCGCCCCGCACCTGAACACTCGCCTCACCGCGGGCCACCAGCCTGCGCAGACCGTCGCCCGGCCGCCGGTGCACGACGGACAGCGAGGCCAGATCCGGCCGGAGCCGGTCGTGCACGCTCGCCGACGCCTCCCGGTCCGCCGTCGCGTCGTCGAGCACCCCGGCCGAGGCGAGCCTGTCGAGGAGTTGTTCCGTGGCGCCCTCGGGCAGCCCCAGCCGGGTTGCTTCCTCCCGCAGCTGCACCAGCGAGCGTGTGCCGTCCATCGACTCCATGAACGCCGCCGTCGTGTTGTCCACCGGCCCGAGCAGCACCGCATGCGCGGGCGCGACGCCGTACTGCACCGTCTGCCTGTCCCGCCATGCCCGCCGAAGCGCCGGCTTGATCATCGGATGCATGCTGCCCCCGGTCCCTCGTGAGTCGTCACTGCCTCGGACAGCATGCGATTGGAGAGCGGGCGGCGCCGAAACTTATCCACAGCCTTGGGAGACAGTCATATGAAGGGAACGGGTATGGGGTGATTGCCTCGAAGCCGTCCGGAGGTGGGACTTCCGCTCCCATCAGCGGGTACGGTTCGATGCGTGTCCGTCGACCCGCTGAACAGCACCAGCCAGCCGGCGGTCGAAGTGCGCCGCAGCGCGCGCCGGAGGCGCACCGTCTCCGCCTACCGCGAGGGCGACCGCACCGTCGTGATGATCCCCGCCCGCATGTCGACGGACGAGGAGCGACGCTGGGTCGACGTCATGCTCGACAAGCTGGCGGCACAGGAGAGCAAGCGCATGCTCGGCGACGCGGAGCTCGCCGAGCGCGCCGCGAGGCTGTCCGAGCAGTACTTCGGCGGCCGGGCCAGGCCGCACACCGTCCGCTGGGTGACGAACCAGAACACCCGGTGGGGCTCCTGCACCCCGGCCGAAGGCAGCATCCGCCTCTCGCACCGGCTGCGCGGCATGCCCGAGTACGTGATCGACTATGTGCTCCTGCACGAACTGGCCCACCTGCTGGTGCCGGGGCACGGTGCACGCTTCTGGGAGCTTCTGGACGCCTACCCCCGCACCGAGCGGGCCCGCGGCTTCCTCGAAGGCGTCGTCGCCGCCGACCGCCTGCCTCATCTCCCCGCCGCTCGCGACGAGGACGAGGAGTAGGACAAAGGGCGCCGGCGCTCTCAGCGCCCTCCGCCTGCGAGCCCTCAGTCCCCGACGAGTGCACGGGCGGACTCGGTGAGCCTCACCACGGACTCGTCGGCGGCCGCCGCCACTTCGTCGTAGCCGTACCAGCGCAGATCCAGCGACTCCTCGCTCACCCGCTCCAGTGCGCCCTCGGGGGCGAGCGCCGCGTACTGCACGTCCAAGTGCCAGGTGCACGGCGTGAGATGGCGGTCGAGACGCAGCGGTCCGCCCGGCAGCAGGGTCAGCCCGTCGATCCCCGACTCCTCCTGTGCCTCGCGCAGCGCGGCCTCGGCCAGAGTGGTGTCCTCCGGTTCGCAATGGCCGCCCATCTGCAGCCACATCTTCAGCTTCCGGTGCAGCGTGAGCAGCACGCGGCCGCCGGCCGGGTCGACCACGAGGGCGCTCGCCGTGAGGTGACCGTCGGAGCACGCCTTCCACATGGCGTCCTCATGGGCCCGGAGGTACGCGAGATAGTCGCGCCGCAGTTCCTCCTGCCCGTCGTCGGTGCCGGGGGACCACTCCGTCAGCGTTCGCGTCGCACTCTCGTGCAGGCTCACAGCTTCTTTCCGCCGTCGTCGCCCTCGCTGCCACCGTCCTCGTCGCCGTCACCGCGGGTCTCGCCCTCGCCGCCGGCGCGGGACTGGTCCTCGCCGCCGGCGCGGCCGGTGCCCGAGTCCTCCGCCGCGGCGTCGCCCAGCAGCGACTCGAGCTCCGAGAAGTCGGCGTTCTCGCGGTGGACGAAGCCGTCCGGGTCGTCCAGATCGTCAGCCGTCGGCAGCATGTCGGGGTGGGCCCACAGTCCGTCACGGCCGTCGGTGCCGCGAGCGTCCGTCAGCGACGCCCACAGCCGCGAGGCGTCACGGAGCCTGCGCGGACGCAGCTCGAGCCCGATCAGCGTGGCGAAGGTCTGTTCCGCGGGGCCGCCGGACGCACGGCGGCGGCGCAGCGTCTCGCGCAGCGCGGAGGCGGAGGGCAGGTGCGGCTCGGCCGCGGCATGCACGACCGCGTCGACCCAGCCCTCGACCAGTGCCAGAGCCGTCTCCAGCCGCGCCTTGGCGGCGCGCTGCTCCGGGGTGTCCTCCGGCTGGAACATGCCCTGCTGAAGGGCCTGCTGAAGTTCCTCCGGGTTCTGCGGGTCGAACTGTCCGACGACGTCCTCGAGCTTGGAGGTGTCGACCTTGATCCCGCGTGCGTATCCGTCCACCGCGCCGAACAGATGCGAGCGCAGCCACGGGACGTGCATGAAGAGGCGCTGGTGAGCGGCCTCCCGCAGCGCCAGATACAGGCGTACCTCTTCCTGCGGCACGCCGAGGCCCTCGCCGAGCGCGGACATGTTCGTCGGCAGGAGCGCGGCCTTTCCGTCCGGCCCGAGCGGCAGGCCGATGTCGGACGAACCGACCACCTCGCCGGCCAGGACGCCCAGCGCCTGCCCGATCTGCGTACCGAACATGGCGCCGCCCATGGAACGCATCATTCCGAGGAGCGGGCCCGCCATGGCTTGCATCTCCTCGGGCAGGACCTCGCCCATCGCCGCGCCGACGCGCTCCGCGACGGGGTCGACCAGGTCCTTCCACACGGGCAGCGTGTTCTCCACCCACTCCGCACGGCTCCACGCCTCAGCCGTGGTCGACCCGGAGGGCAGCGACGTCACACCGTCCAGCCAAAGGTCCGCCAGGCGCACGGCCTCCTCGACGGCCGCCCGGTCCTTGGGGCCGATGCTGGCGTCCTTGGTGCCTGTTCCCTGGCCGCCCTGGCCTTCGGCACCGGAGCCGCTTCCGGGGACCCCGGCGGCGACCGTCTGCCGGGCGATGTCCTTGGCCATGTCCCAGTTCACGGGGCCGCCCTCGAACGAGAGCATCTGGCCCAGCTTCTGGAAGGCCGCACCCAGGTCGTTCGGGTCCATGCCTCCCTGACCGCCGCCGAGCGAACCGAACATCGCCGCCAGCGGATTGTCAGCCGCGGACCCGCCGGCGCCCCCGCCGAAGCCGAAGGGGTTCGGAGTGTTTCCCTGGCCGCTCCGGTCGCCCTGGCCGCCCTGGCCCGCGCCGTCGCCCTTCTTCTTGCCCTCGTCCCCGTCTTCGGGCTCCTCGGGAGGTACGCCGAATCCGAATGGGGTGTCACTCACGGGTTTCCTCGGCTCTGTCGTATGGGTCTCGTGGGTCTTCGTACGGTCGTGCGGGTCTCGCGGGAGGGTGCGCCGGTGCGTCGGCGGCCTGCTCGCAGGGACCGGTGCGTGGACTACGTTGGACTGTCTCGACTGGTCGAAGTGGACCAATCGGGACACGGGCGAGCCTGCTCAGGTGTCACAGGCTCCACCTCCAGCCTAGACACGTGTCAGGCAGGATGGAGCTTGCGCACCTCCTACCAGAAACAACCGCTGGAGACGACTGGTGAGTTCCTCCGACAGCAACGTTCGCGCAGCGCGAACCCCGACCGTCGCCGTCACGGGTGCCGCGTCAGGAGTGGGCGCGCTGCTGACGGAGCGGCTCGCGGCATCGGAGGAGATCAAGAGCGTCATCGCGCTGGACGAGCGCCGCGGCGAGGTGAGCGAGGCCCAGTGGCACACCCTCGACGTGCGTGATCCGGCGATCGCCGACCGTCTGCGCAACGAGGGCGATCCCGTGGACGTCGTCGTGCATCTGGCCCTCGACCTGGACCTGGAGACGGACCCCACGGCCCGTACCGCGCTCAACGTCCGCGGGACGCAGACCGTGCTGACAGCGGCGGCGGCAGCGGGCGTCCCCCGCGTCATCCTGTGCACCTCGACGATGGTCTACGGGGCTCTGCCGGACAACGACGTCCCGCTCTCCGAGGACGCCGAGCTGCGGGCGACCGCCGAGGCCACCGCCGTCGGTGACCTCCTGGAGATCGAACGGCTCGCACGCCGGGCGCCCCGGGCCCATCCGGGGCTCAACGTGACGGTCGTGCGCCCCTCGGTGCTCGTGGGCGCGGGCATGGACACCGCGCTGACCCGCTACTTCGAGTCGCCCCGGCTGCTGGTCGTTGCCGATTCCCGCCCCTGCTGGCAGTTCTGCCACGTCGAGGACCTGGTGAGCGCGCTGGAGTTCGCCGTACTGGAGAAGGCGGATGGCGAGATGGCCGTCGGTTGCGACGGCTGGCTCGAGCAGGAGGAGGTCGAGGAGCTCACCGGCATCCGCCGCATGGAGCTGCCGTCAGCCGTAGCACTCGGGGCGGCCTCACGGCTGCACCGGCTGGGCCTGACGCCCTCGCCGGCGGGCGACCTCGCCTACACGATGCACCCGTGGGTCGTCTCCGGCGCCCGCCTGCACGACGCGGGCTGGCGGCCCCGCTGGACGAACGAAGAGGTGCTCGCGGAGTTGCTGGAGGAGGTCGCCGGCCGTCACACGCTGGCAGGCCGCAGGCTCGGTCGTACGGAGGCCGCGACCGCCGCGGGCGCGGGTGCGACGGTGGCACTCCTGGGCACGGCGGCACTGGTGCGCAGGGCACGCAAGCGCCGCGGCCTGTAGCGGCGGGCGAGGCAGAGGCAGTTCCCTCGGTGCCGGGCGTGGGGCAGCATGTGGCCATGGCACAGAAACACGAACACCCCGGCGAGCGGGCGGCCGCCGATCCCATCAGGCTGCTCGGCATCCGCGACGCGCCCCTCTCCGTCGACGAGGTGTTCAGGGCCGTCGGTGACGACTCCTCGGGCGGCACCGCGCTCTTCGTGGGCACGGTGCGTGATCACGACGGCGGCGCGGACGTCACTCGTCTGGGGTACTCGTCGCATCCCACGGCAGAGGCCGAGTTGCGACGGGTGGCGGAGAAGACCGCCGCCGACTTCCCGGTCCGGGCACTCGCGGCCGTCCACCGGGTCGGCGAGCTGACCATCGGCGACCTGGCAGTGATCGTGGCAGTCTCCTGCCCTCACCGTGCGGAGGCGTTCGCCGCCTGCCACCGCCTCGTCGACGACCTGAAGCGCGAGGTCCCCATCTGGAAGCACCAGATCTTCGCGGACGGGACAGAAGAGTGGGTGGGCGCATAGCGCCGTCGGTCGACACCTCTGACGACAGGGCGGTTCGCGCGGCGCGGTGACCGTCCGGCCGATGGGCGGGTCGGCGTAGCGGCGTCACCGGGGGAGGCGACCGGCGCACCCGTACGGTGCACATTCCGGTTGCGGAACCGGATCCCGGGAAAGAGCGTTGTCATGCCGGGAGTTAATCTGCTCATCGGCCGTTCTGCCCGGCAGGACTCGGTCGGACAGCGTCAAAACAAGGGGTCGGGAGGTCATCATGGCGGCACTCTCCTGGTTGCTGATTCCGATCATGGCTGCGGTCGCTGCCGGTGTCTGGGGCAGCTGGGCCAGTCGGCGTCGGACGGGCATCCCGGATTCCGCGGGCGTCGCCGGCTACGAACGATTCCGCGCGGCGATGGAACGCTCGCGCGTGGATGAGACCGCCGGGGGATTCCGTACGGAAGCTCCCGCGGAGCCCGTTGTGACTGCTGCCGCGCAGGCCACGGATCGTTCCGCCCGCACGGCGGACTGAGGGTCCCTTCCCGTACTGTCGTGCCATGCCACGACGCACCGCGACGATGCTCGCGTCCACGCTGCTTCTCATAGCGATGCTCTGTGCCGGGCTGCTGATCAAGGTGCCTTACGCAGAGATGTCGCCCGGGCCCACCGTCAACACGCTCGGTGAGCACGACGGGGACCCGGTGCTCAACATCAAGGAGCACAGGACGTACGAGACGTCGGGCCATCTGAACATGACGACGGTCCGCGTCACCGGCGCCGACTACCGGATGAATCTTCTGGAGGCCGTCGGCGGCTGGCTGCAGCACGACAGCGCGGTGGTTCCGCATTCGACGCTCTACCCGGAGAACAAGTCCGCCAAGGAGGTCGACCAGCAGAACGCGGAGGAGTTCAGCGCCTCGCAGGAGAGCGCGAAGGTCTCGGCGCTGAGGGAGCTGGGGATCCGGGTGCCCACCCACATCATCGTCGGGTCCGTCGTGAAGGGCGGGGCCTCGGAGGGCAAGCTCCACGCCGGCGATCTCATCCGCACCGTCGACGGCAAGGCGGTCAAGGACCCCAAGGGCGTCGCGGACATCGTCACCAAGCACAAGCCGGGGGAGAAGGTGCGCTTCACGATCATCCCGGCCGCGGACGTCAAGGCGGCCCAGAAGGCGGGGAAGAAGCCCTCGACGCGGGACGCGCGTCAGGTGGTCGTCGGCACCAAAAAGGCAGGGGATGACGGGCGAGCGATAGTCGGCATCCAGCCCGCGGCCGGTCACACCTTCCCGTTCGACATCGACATCAAGCTCGCCGACGTCGGCGGTCCCAGCGCGGGGCTGATGTTCTCGCTCGGGATAGTCGACAAGCTGACCCGCGAGGACCTCACCGGCGGCTCATTCATCGCGGGCACCGGCACCATCGACGACAAGGGCAAGGTCGGAGCCATCGGCGGCATCCAGATGAAGACCGTCGCCGCACGCGCCAAGGGTGCCAAGTACTTCCTGACGCCGTCTGCCAACTGCCCGGCAGCTGCCAAGGACAAGCCTGCCGGCCTCACCCTCGTGAAGACGGGCACCATGCACGACGCCATGAACGCGCTGAAGAAGATCCGCGACGACGACACGGCCGCCCTCCCGCGCTGCAAGGCGAGCTGACGGCCTCGGTTCTCGTCCCCGGCAGGGCCGCTTCCCCAGGTCACAGCACTGCGGAGCGGCCCTCGTCGATCACTCCTCGAACGTCGCCGCCAGCGCGTCGGCCAGCCCCGGCACCAGGCCCGCCCCCGTCAGCACCTCCGTCGAGTCGTCCTTCGAGCGCAGGCGCAGAGCCGATTCACGCGTGCCGTCCCGCAGCACGGCGACCGTGAGCCGCACCTCCTGACGTTCGGGGTGCTCGGCCACCCACTCCGCGAGCTCGTCCTCGGCCCCCTCCCGCTGGAGACTTTCGGGCACCGCTTCCTCCGCGGACTGCGGCAGCATCAGGCGCTCGACGGTCATCGCGCAGCCCGTGACGGCCTCGGGCCAGGCGATCGTCGCCAGGAACTCATCGAGGGGAGCGCCCGTGGGCAGCTCGTCCTGCTCGACGGGCGTGAGCGCGGAGGCCACCTGGCCGGAGTCGTCGAAACCGAGCTGACCTGCGAGTTCGGGCTCTTCCGCGCGCAGCCGGGCGGTGTCGACCAGGGCGAACAGCCGGCTCGGCTGGTCCCAGCCAAGACCTGCCGCGTACTCGTCGAGTTCCAGCACCGCTCGGGTGAGCGGGTCGGAGGCCAGGGGCGTGCCGTCGGTGGGGAGGTTGTCCATGGGTATATCGTGCCCGCTTCCACCCCGGGATCGGGAACTGGGTAAAGCTTCGTTAAGTTGCATGAGTGGGCTTACGATGCTGGGCCCTTCTTGTCACAGCGATCTTCGAGGTGCGCACCTTGGCTTTCCAGATGCCGGACCGCGGTTCAGGCGGTCCCTCCGGGCCACGGATCAGAGTGGGGCGGCCGTCCAGGCGCGCCCGTACGCTGCTGATGACCGTTGGCGTGCTGGCGGTGCTCGCCATGCTCTTCGTCATGTTCGCGGGGTTCTGGACCGACTGGCTCTGGTATCGCTCGGTCAAGTACAGCGCGGTCTTCACCAAGACGCTGTGGACAAAGGTCGGCATGTTCGCCGTCTTCGGTCTGCTGATGTCCGCGGCCGTCGGGCTCAACGTCTGGATCGCGCACCGCATGCGGCCGCCGCTCAGCGCCATGTCGCTGGAGCAGCAGAGCCTCGACCGCTACCGGATGAGCATCGCCCCGTACAAGAAGTGGGTGCTGCTCGGCGTGACGGCTCTGGTCGGGCTGATCGCCGGCGCCTCGGCGGCCGGGCAGTGGCGCACGTGGCTGCTGTGGATCAACTCCGTGCCGTTCGGCAAGACGGACCCGCAGTTCGGCAAGGACATCTCGTTCTACGCCTTCGACCTGCCCTGGTACCGCTTCCTGCTCGCCTTCGGCTTCGCCGCGGTGGTCCTGTCGCTGATCGCATCCGCGCTGGTGCACTACCTCTACGGCGGCCTGCGCGTGACCACTCCGGGTGCTCGCGCGACGGCGCAGGCCACGGGCCATCTGTCCGTGCTGCTGGGCTTCTTCGTCGCCCTCAAGGCCGTGGCCTACTGGCTGGACAGGTACGGACTGGCCGTGAAGTCCGGTGACTTCAAGGCGACGGACAACTGGACGGGTCTGAAGTTCGTCGACGCGAACGCCTACCTCCCGGCCAAGACCATCCTCTTCTGCATCGCGATCATCTGCGCCCTGCTCTTCTTCGCGACCATCTGGCGCCGCACCTGGCAGCTTCCCGTGATCGGCTTCGGCCTCATGGTCCTCTCGGCGATCCTGATCGGCGGCCTGTACCCGGCGATAGTCCAGAAGTTCCAGGTCCAGCCGAACGAGCAGGCCAAGGAGACGCCGTACATCAAGAAGAACATCAAGGCCACGCGTGAGGCCTACGGCATCGACGACTCACAGGTGAAGGACTACTCGGGCACGAGCAAGGCGGGCAAGCAGCAGCTGCGCGACGCCGCAGCGACCACGGCGAGCACGCGTCTTCTCGACCCGAACGTCGTCTCCCCGACGTTCCAGCAGAAGCAGCAGGTCAGGGGCTACTACCAGTTCCCCGCCGTGCTCGACGTGGACCGCTACAAGAACAAGGACGGCAAGGAGCAGGACACCGTCGTCGGTCTGCGCGAGATCAACACGGACGGCATCCCCGAGCAGAACTGGATCAACGAGCACTTCAAGTACACCCACGGCTACGGCATGGTCGCGGCCAAGGGCACCACGGTCGACAAGGACGGCGCACCGTCCTTCACCGAGCAGGACCTTCCGCCCAAGGGCGACAAGGGCAAGTACGAGGGTCGCGTCTACTACGGCGAGAAGACCAACCAGTACTCGATCGTCGGCGGTCCGCAGAAGGAGCTGGACTACGCGGACGACAAGGGCGAGAAGACGTACACGTACAAGGGCAAGAGCGGGGTCAACCTCGCCAACCCGGTCAACCGTGCCGCGTACGCCGTGAACTTCAACGAGCCGCAGATCCTCTACTCCGGAGCGATCGGCGAGGGCTCCCGGATCCTCTACAACCGGACGCCGAAGGAGCGCGTCGAGGCCGTCGCGCCGTGGCTGACGATCGACGGCGACCCCTACCCGGCCGTCGTCAACGGCCGGATCAAGTGGATCATCGACGCCTACACGACGTCGGACAACTACCCGTACTCCTCACGTACGACCCTCGGCGACACCACGGAGGACTCGCTGACGGACGGTCAGCGCGCGGTGGTCGCCCGGCAGAACCGCGTCAACTACATCCGCAACTCGGTCAAGGCGACGGTCGACGCCTACAGCGGCGACGTGAAGATGTACCAGTGGGACAAGAAGGACCCGGTCCTGAAGACCTGGATGAAGGCCTTCCCCGGCACGGTCAAGCCGAAGAGCGCGATCGGCAGCCAGCTGATGGACCATCTGCGGTATCCGCAGGACCTGTTCAAGGTCCAGCGCGAGCTGCTGACCCGGTACCACGTCACGTCGCCGTCGCAGTTCTACAGCGGCAGTGAGCGCTGGCAGATCCCCGACGACCCGACGCACAAGGGCAACGCGGTACCGCCGTACTACCTGAGTCTTCAGATGCCGGACGAGAAGAAGCAGGCGTTCTCGCTCACCACGACGTTCAATCCCAACAAGCGGGAGACGCTGGGCGCGTTCATGTCCATCGAGGCGGATCCGCGCAGTCCGGGATACGGCAAGATCAAGATGCTGAGGCTGCCGTCCAACACGACCGTGTCCGGCCCCTCGCAGGTGCAGAGCAAGTTCAACTCCGATCCCAGCATCGCCGAGTCCCTCAACCTCCTGAAGCGGGGTGACTCGGAGGTCGAGTACGGCAACCTCCTGACGGTGCCTCTCGAGGGCGGTCTGCTCTACGTCGAGCCGGTGTATGTGCGCGGTGCCGGCACCAACTACCCGCGCATGCGGAAGGTTCTGGTCACCTACGGCGAACGCATCGCCTTCGAGAACACCTTGGACCAGGCCCTCGACAAGGTCTTCGACGCCAAGGGCGACCCCGGGGCGTCCGATCCTGGCGAGCAGCCGGAGGAGCCGCCGGCGTCCGGTGACGCATCGGTGCGCGAGGCCCTGAGGAACGTTCAGGACGCGTACGACGCCGGCCAGGACGCGCTGGAGAAGGGCGACTGGAAGGCGTACGGCAAGGCGCAGGACGACCTCAGGGACGCCATCAAGGAGGCGCAGGACGCCGAGAAGGACGCCGAAGAGGGCGCCAAGAAGGAGTAGTTGAGCGCACCCGGGCGGCCCCACCGCCCGGGTGCGGAGCACTCCGTACCGTGGTGTAGAGTTGTCACACAACGGCGCGGGGTGGAGCAGCTCGGTAGCTCGCTGGGCTCATAACCCAGAGGTCGCAGGTTCAAATCCTGTCCCCGCTACTGAAGTCGAAGGGCCCGGATCCTCAAGGATCCGGGCCCTTCGCATGTGTCAACGCATCACACCTCAATCCCCTTTCGTGGCAGACGGTTTGAGGTGTCTCTCTGTCGGGAAGTCGACAAACCTCTGAATTGACCTCACCCGGTGGTGGTATTCCAGGTGTACGTGCGTTGCGGGTGGTGCGAACATGGGCTTCATGGGGGACAAAGTGAGACTGGAGGCTCCGCCGGGTACCGGTACGGCGCCGGCGGACGTTGACAGCGGGGCGGGAGATGTCGACAACGTCGGCGAACTGAGCGTGCTCGGCGCTCGGTTGCTCCGCCGCGGCGATCTCGACGGTGCGGAGGCACCGCTGCGGGCGGCCACCGCTGCGGGTGACCGTGCGGCGGCAAACAACCTGGGCGTTCTGCTCCACCAGCGGGGCCGCACCGACGAGGCCGCGGGCTGGTGGCGCGTCGCCGCCGTCGCCGGATCGGCCGCGGCGGCTCACGCCCTCGGCAGGCATCACCGTGAGCGTGGGGGCGAGGCCGCAGCGCACTACTGGCTCCTGCACGCCGCCGAGTGCGGGCACGCGCTGGGTGCGTACGCCCTGGCGGATCTGCTCGACCACCGTGGTGAGGAAGGCGCGGAGGCCTGGTTCCGTGCCGCCGCCGAACAGGGCCACCGTGAGGCCGCGTACCGGCTCGCGCAGATCATCAGCACCCGCGGGGCCGACGTCACCGGTGAAGGTGAGGACGACGACGAGGCCGTGGAGGCCGTCGAGCGCGAGGCCGAGCAGTGGTACCGGCAGGCCGCCGCCCGCGGTCACCGCCGCGCCGCGCTCCGGCTCGGCGCGATCCTGGAGCGCCGCGGCGAACTGAAGGAGGCGGGCCGCTGGTACCTCACGTCCGCGAAGGAAGGCGAGCCGCGCGCCGCGTGTGCGCTGGGCTTCCTGCTGCGGGACGCGGGGGACGAGGAGAGCGCGGCGGTCTGGTGGCGCCGTGCCGCCGAGGACGGGGACGGCAACGCCGCGAACGCGCTGGGTGCCCTCCACGCCGACCGCGGTGAGCGTCAGGCCGCGGAGCGCTGGTACCGCGTGGCGCTCGATGCGGGCTGTGACAACGGCGCGTTCAACCTCGGGCTGCTCTGCGCGGCGCAGGGCCGCACGGCGCAGGCCGAGCAGTGGTACCGCCGTGCCGCGTACGCCGGTCACCGTGAGGCCGCCAACGCGCTCGCGGTGCTGCTGCTGCAGCGCGGTGACGCGGACGGCGCCGAGCCCTGGTTCTCCAAGGCGGCGGAGGCCGGCAGCGTCGACGCCGCGTTCAACCTGGGCATCCTGCACGTCGGCCGTGGCGATCACCGTACGGCGCGTGTCTGGTACGCGCGGGCCGCGTCGGCGGGGCACGCGGAGGCCGCGCTGCAGGTCGGCATCGCTCTGCTGAGGGAGGGCGACGAGCAGGGGGCGGAGCGCCGGCTGCGCTGCGCCGCCGGTGCCGGCAGCGTGGAGGGCGCTTTCCGGCTCGCCGTGCTCCTGGAGCGCCGTGGCCCGCAGGAGGCGGACTCGACGGGTGCGACCGCGTCCGTGAGCAGCCGCGACGAGCACGAGGAGTGGTACGAGCGCGCGGCCGAGCAGGGTCACCGGCGTGCACAGGTGCGCTTCGGCATGTGCCTGGCGGCGCGGGGCGAGATCGTCGACGCCGCGCGCTGGTACCGGTCCGCGGCGGAGGCGGGCAGCCCCAACGGGGCGTTCAACCTGGGGCTGTTGCTGGCCCGCGAGGGCAGCGAGCCGGAGGCGGCGCTGTGGTGGACCCGTGCCGCCGAGGCGGGGCACGGGCGCGCGGCGCTGCGTCTCGCACTGCTGAGCGCACGCCGGGGCGAGCTCGAGACGGGGCAGCACTGGTGCGCACGCGCGGTCGAGCTGGGCCCGTCCGAGGTGGCCGCGCGCGCGGCCAAACTGCACGACGCCCTGCACTCGGAGCTCACGGCCTGACGTCCGGCCGGCCCCGTCCGGGGCGGGTGGTCCGTACGGTCCGGCCGGGCCGCATCGCGTTCACGCGCGGGCCCGGCCGGGCTGTACAGAGGCGATTTGCGCTGGTCGTCGGCGCAGGGTTAGAGTTGCGGCACAACGGCGCGGGGTGGAGCAGCTCGGTAGCTCGCTGGGCTCATAACCCAGAGGTCGCAGGTTCAAATCCTGTCCCCGCTACTGAAGTCGAAGGGCCCGGATCCTCAAGGATCCGGGCCCTTCGCATGTCTCGCGCTATGGCCGAGTGGCCGGTTCACGGCCCGATGGGACCGTGACGGAGCGACGTGTCAGCCGGCGGCGCACTGGGGGCAGGTGCCCCGGTAGGTGATCGTGGCGTCCGAGATCGTGAACCCGTAGCGCTCCGTCTCGGGAAGGCCGGCCAGCGGGTCGCCGGACGGGTGCACGTCGCGGATCGTGCCGCACTTCGAGCAGACCAAGTGCTGATGTGAATGGCGGGCGTTGGGGTCGTACCGCTTCGCGCGGCCGTCGGTGCTGACCTCGATCACCTCGCCGATGGAGACGAGCTCGCTCAGCGTGTTGTAGACGGTGGCACGCGCGATCTCCGGCAGGCGTACGGCAGCGCGTGCGTGCACCTCGTCGGCCGTGTAGTGCACGTGGTCGCCGTCCAGGACCTCGGCCACGACTCGCCGCTGCGCGGTCAGCCGCCAGCCCCGGTCACGGAGTCGTTCCAGCAGGTCGCTCATACGTCAACCCTAGCAGCGCTGGGGTCCGGGAAAAGAACCCGTATGGACTTCGTCAAGTTCTTGACTTGGACAATGTCCAATGTAGGATCTGTTCAAGCTCGACGCAGGTCTCGGGTGAGGACGTCGTCCAGCGCGCCATCGAGAACTTCCGCAAGGCGGACGAGGGCTACGGCAAGCGGCTGGAGGCCGCGGTTCAGGCCCTGCGCGGCTGATCCGGCAGCTCGCCGTAAGAACCCGGAGGGACCGTGCCGTCGCACGGTCCCTCCGGTGTTGCTCAGATGGGTGAGGCCCGCGCCGCCGCGTTCGCTGCCGCGCGGGCGTCCTGCTCACACGCCCACTGCTCCCACGGTCTCGGCTCTTCCGGTCCAGCAGCGCACGATGTCCCGCACGGACACGATGCCGACGGCCTCCTGTTCGTGCATCACGATCAGATGGCGGAACCCGCCGTGGGTCATGGCTTCCGACGCCTGCTCCAGCGTCCACTCCTCCGTGGCGAAGACGACGTCGGTCGTGGTGTGGGACTGCGCCGTCTCCTGGTCGGGATCCTGGCCCGCGCCGAGGGAGTTGAGGATGTCGCGCTCGGTGAGGATTCCGAGCCCGCTGGTGTCGGGGTCGAAGACCACGGCTGCGCCGACCCGACGGGCCGACATCAGCGTGGCGGCCTGGCGGAGTGTGTGGGCGGGACCGATGGTGAGAACGACCGTGGTCATTGCTTCTCGGACGAGGGTGGGCATGTGCGTGGTCCACCTCCTTGGCGAAACCTCTCCACTTCGAGAAGAGATTCACAAGGTCACAAGCTTACGGAGTTTCATGTTCACATGGCTCCGGGACCACAACAAGGGCACGTACCCGGACAGACAGGGCGCGTGTTTCCCCCATCGCGCCTCGCGTGTCCCGCGTACGTCTACGCGGTCAGATAGGTGAGCACTTCCTCGTGCAGCAGGCCGTTGGAGGCGAGGGCGTTCCCGCTGTGCGGGCCGTCCCTGCCGTCGAGGCCCGTGAACGTGCCGCCCGCCTCCTGCACGATGATCGCGGGTGCCGCCATGTCCCACAGCGACAGCTCCGGCTCGGCGCACGCGTCCACCGAACCCTCGGCCACCATCATGTACGGCCAGAAGTCCCCGTACCCCCGCGTGCGCCAGCAGTCGCGGGTCAGCTCGAGGAAGCCCGGGAACATGCCGCGCTCCTCCCAGCCGTGCAGCGAGGAGTACGCGAAGGAGGCGTCCCGTACGGACTCCACCCGGGAGACCTGGAGGCGCGAGGCCTGCGACAGGCTGCGTCCGGTGTAGGCGCCGCCGCCCTTCGCCGCCCACCATCGCCGGTTGAGAGCGGGGGCCGAGACCAGACCCACCACCGGCTGATCGCCGCCCTCGCCCAGCTCGGTCAGGGCGATCAAGGTCGCCCAGACGGGGACTCCGCGGACGTAGTTCTTCGTTCCGTCGATGGGATCGATGACCCAGCGCCGGGAGCCGTGCCCCTCCGTGCCGAACTCCTCGCCGAGCACGGCGTCCCGCGGGCGCGTCCGCTTGAGCGAGGTACGGATCAGCTCCTCGGCAGCCTTGTCGGCCTCGCTGACCGGCGTCAGGTCCGGTTTGGTCTCGACCTTGAGATCGAGAGCCTTGAACCGCTCCATCGTCGTGGCGTCCGCGGCGTCGGCCAGGACGTGGGCGAGACGCAGATCATCGTGGTAGTCCGGCATGTGTGAACAGTATCGACCAGCCGGATAGCCAGCCACAGGGCAGTGGCGGCGGGAAGCCATGCGAGTGTGTCCGTTCGCGCCGGGGGGTGGTGCCGGAGGCACCATGGGAGGACGGATGGCACCCGGTGTGCCTGCGTCGTGTGCGGGGAGTGCGCCCGCTGTCTTGACAGGAGTTGGCGACGCGTCAATTCTGTCCCGCACCCCAGCCGCCGGGTTCGGAGGCACGATGCCTACTGCACGCGAGACCTTGCTGGAAGCCGCACACACGGCCGTCGGCACACAGCCATGGACAGGAGTGCGGATGGTGGACGTCGCCACCGCAGCAGGCGTGTCCCGGCAGACGCTCTACAACGAGTTCGGGACGAAGGAGGGCCTTGGGGCCGCCCTGGTGAACCGGCTGGTCGACGGCTTCGTCGAGGGAGCGGTGCGCGCGGCGGCCGAAGGGAGCCGCGGCGGCGCCGACCCGGTGGCCTCCTTCGCTGCGGCTGCCGCCTGGATGCTGCGGACCGCCCGTGACGAACCCATCGTCCGTGCGGCGCTCACGGGATGTTGGGGCACGCCGATGCCGCTGCCCGCCGCCGACGCCGCGACCGTCGACGCCGCGGGCGCGCCCGCCGTACACCCCGGCGAACCGGGGGCGCTGGCCGCCACGTTGTGCAAGCGCATGATGGAGGGATTCTCCCCGAACGGTTCCTCCGGACGGCTGGGCCTGGCATGTGAGGCGGGAATCCGGATCGCGCTGTCGTTCGTGGTCGCGCCTTCCTCGGAGCGGCGCGACGAGGACGCGGTGGGCCAGATCCGCGAGGTGGTACGGGCACTGCTCGCGCAGCCGCGTTGAATCAGCGACGCCGCGGCCTCGAAAGGGTCCGGCTCAGTGCGCCGCTCCCGAGAGCTGAAGGCCCACCAGCCCGATGACGACCAGCGAGATCGAGACCAGCTTCAGCGCGGAGACGACGTCGCCGAGGAAGAGCATCCCGTACACGGCCGTGCCGGCGGCTCCGATGCCCGTCCAGACCGCGTAGGCGGGGCCGACCTCGAGGCGCTTCAGCGAGAGCGTCAGCAGTCCGAAGCTGCCGAGCGCGAAGACGCAGAAGGCGACGGTGGGCCACAGCCGGGTGAAGCCGTGGGAGAGCTTGAGGCAGACCGCGAACCCGGTCTCCAGGAACCCGGCGACGATGACCAGCAGCCACGCTGCCATGTGGAATGCCTCCGTGCGTGCGTGTCTGCGTGCCTGGCGTGGTCCGGGCGTGGGCGGCGTACTTCCGGGCGATTATGCCCGTGTATGGCCGTTGTGCGCTGATCAGTCGTCTTCGCGCAGTTCACGCGTCGCCAGCAGCCTGCGCAGGGAGTGAAGCCGCTGCGGGTCGGCGTGGCCGTCCGAGACCCACTGGTCGAGGGCGCAGTCCGGCTCGTCGTGGCTGCACGCGCGCGGGCACTCGGCGGTGCCCGGTTCGAGGTCGGGGAAGGCGCCGATGACGCGCGACGCGTCGACGTGGTGCAGCCCGAAGGAGCGCACGCCCGGGGTGTCGATCACCCAGCTCCCCTCTTCCCGGAGCGGCAGGGCAAGCGCGGATGTCGTGGTGTGGCGGCCGCGCCCCGTCACCGCGTTGACGTGTCCGGTGGTGCGCCGCCGTTCCTCGGGAACGAGGGCGTTCACCAGGGTGGTCTTGCCGACGCCGCTGTGCCCGACGAACACGGTGACCCGCCCGTAGAGCGACTCCCGCACGCGTTCCGCCGCCTCGCCGTCGGCCAGTTCGGCGCGGTTCGTGACGACGTGCGGCACGCCGAGCGGCGTGTACTTCTCCAACAGCGGTTCGGCCGGGGCGAGATCGGACTTGGTCAGTACGAGCAGCGGATCCAGCCCGGCGTCGAAGGCGGCGACCAGACAGCGGTCGATCAGCCGGGGGCGTGGTTCCGGATCGGCGAGCGCGGTGACGATGGCCAGCTGGTCCGCGTTGGCGACGACGACACGTTCGTACGGGTCGTTGTCGTCGGCGGTGCGCCGCAGCACGGACGTGCGCTTCTCGACGCGGACGATGCGCGCGAGGGTGTCCTTGGCGCCGGACAGATCGCCGACGACGGCCACTTCGTCCCCGACGACCACGCCCTTGCGGCCGAGTTCGCGCGCCTTCATCGCGGTGATCGTGCGGCCTTCGACGAGGCAGGTGAACCGGCCCCTGTCGACGGTGAGCACCATCCCCTGCGACGCGTCCTCGTGCTTGGGGCGGGTGTGCGTGCGCGGACGGCTGCCCTTGCGGTTGGGACGTACGCGGACGTCGTCCTCGTCGGTGTGCTTGCCGTAGCGGCGCATCGCCGGGCCCGTCCTCAGGCGCTCTCTTCGATGCGTGAGCCGCCGCTCGTACCGTTCACGCCGTCCGTGCCGAGCATCCCGGCCCACATGCCGTCGAAGCCGGGGAGGGTCTTGCCCGTGGTGGCGATGTCCTCGACCTTCACGCCCTCGGTCACCAGCCCCAGCAGCGCGGCGGCGGTGGCCAGGCGGTGGTCGTCGTAGGTGTGGAAGACGCCGCCGTGCAGGGGACGCGGGCGGATGCGCAGGCCGTCCTCGGTCTCGGTGACCTGACCGCCGAGACCGTTGATCTCCTTCGTGAGCGCCGCGAGCCGGTCCGTCTCGTGCAGGCGCAGATGGCCGACGCCGCGCAGCACCGACTCCGAATCGGCCAGGGCGGCCACGGCGGCGATGCCGGGCGTGAGCTCACCGACGTCGCTCAGGTCGACGTCGATGCCGTGGATACGGCCGCTTCCGGTGAAGGTCAGCCCGTGCTCGTCCAGCACGCACGAGCCCCCCATCTCGGTGAAGATGCGGCGCAGCGCGTCCCCGGGCTGAGTGGTGTGTTCCGGCCAGTCCGGGACGGTGACCCGGCCGCCCGTGATCAGGGCGGCGGCGAGGAAGGGCTGTGCGTTGGACAGGTCGGGCTCCACGACCAGGTCCCGGCCGAGGAGGGCTCCGGGCGTGACCCGCCAGACGTCGGGCTCGCCGCCGTCCTCGGGCGCGTCGACCTGCGCCCCGGCCTTGCGGAGCATGTCGATCGTCATGCGGATGTGAGGCATGGAGGGAAGAGAGGCGCCGACGTGGCGCACCTCGACGCCCTGGTTGAAGCGCGGCCCGGACAGCAGCAGGGCGCTCACGAACTGACTGGAGGCCGACGCATCGATCTCCACGGCACCGCCGGCGAGGGAACCGGTGCCGTGCACCGTCATCGGCAGGGCTCCCCGGCAGCCGTCGTCGATGCGGGCGCCCAGCACCCGGAGCGCGTCGATGACTCCGTGCAGCGGACGTTCGTACGAGCGCGGGTCGCCGTCGAGACGCACCGGGCCGTCCGCGAGCGCGGCGAGGGGCGGCAGGAACCGCATCACGGTGCCCGCGTTGCCGACGTCGGCGGTGGCGGGACCGCGCAGCGCGGCCGGGATCACGCGCCAGAACTCGCCGGTGCCGTCCGAGCCCACGCCCTCCTCGACGTGCACGCCGAGCGCGCGCAAGGCGTCGGCCATCAGCAGCGTGTCCCGCGAGCGCAGCGGGCGGCGCAGCACACCGGTGTCCGCGGCCAGGGCGGCGAGCACGAGACCGCGGTTGGTGACCGACTTCGAACCGGGGACGGCGACGGTCGCGTCGACGGGTGCTTGTGCGAACGGCGCGGGCCACAGAGGGGCGGAGACGGTCTGCTCGGTCATGACATTCACCTTAGTCGTTCGGCCGGTTCGCCGATCTCGGCGGAATCCCGCGCCGGACCACGTTCCCGCAGGCCTCCGCCGAGGCCCGCCCCATGGCTCACAGGCCGAGCAGCCACCGCCCGCCGCCGATCAGCGAGCACATCGACACCAGGTGGAAGAGGAGCAGCCAGACCGCGGCCGGAAGGTGGCTCAGGCGGGAGAGCTGGTCCGCGTCCGAGTCCGGGGCACCTCCGCGGCGCCGCTTCCCCTGGAGCTCGAAGACCGGCCGTACGCCGCCGAGCAGCAGGAACCAGACGACGACGTAGGCGAACCCCGCCTGCACCTGCGGCTCCGTCAGCCAGGAAACGAGGACGAAGGCGCCGCCGGTGAGGAGGACGGTCAGGACGCCATAGGCGTTGCGGATCATGGTGAGCATGGCCAGGAGCAGGGCGGTGGCGCTCCACAGGAGAAGGGTTATGTGGTTCGCGGCCAGCAGCCACGCACCGCCGAGACCGAGCAGCGAGGGCGCCGCGTAGCCCGCCGCCGCGGTGAGCACCATGCCGATGCCGGTGGGCTTGCCGCGGGAGAGCGTGAGTCCCGAGGTGTCGGAGTGCAGGCGGATTCCCTCGAGCTGCCGTCCGGACAGCAGGGCGATCAGACCGTGGCCGCCCTCGTGCGCGATGGTGACCGCGTTCCGTGACAATCGCCACACGCCGTGCGGTACGACGACGGCGAGGGCTATGACGGCGGTGGTGAGGACCAGCCACTGGTCGGGATCGGGTTGTGTACCGAAAACCCGGTCCCACAGGCCGGCGATGCTCGTCGTGTCCATTCTGTCCTTTGTCCTCCCGGCGCGGCATGAACTGCCCCGCACCCCTTCTTCTTGAGCGGAACGTGCTTCTCCGTGAACGCGGGGCGTTCCACATCAGTGCCGTGGCAGTGTGGCACTCATGTGCGGACGCTATGCAGCAAGCCGGAGACCAGAGGATCTCGTAGCGCTCTTCGGTGTGGAGATGTGGGAGCCCAGCGAGACCCTGGCGCCCGACTGGAACGTCGCCCCGACGAAGCAGGTGCACGCGATCCTCGACCGACCCCTGAAGGGAACGCAGGACCAGCGCCCCGTACGGCAGTTGAGGACCCTGACGTGGGGGCTCGTACCCGCGTGGGCACAGTCGCCGGAGATGGGCGCGAAGATGATCAACGCCAGGGCCGAGACGGTGCACGAGAAGCCGGCGTACCGGCGTCCGTTCGCCGCCCGCAGGTGCCTCCTCCCGGCCGACGGCTACTTCGAATGGGTAACAGCCAAGGGCGAGCTCCAGCTGGAGCAGGAGGGCAAGAGGAAGCGGCCGCGGAAGCAGCCGTACTTCGTGACGCCCGTGGACGGATCCGTGATGGCGATGGCCGGGCTGTACGAGTTCTGGCGCGACAGCACGCTGCCCGACGACCACCCGAGGGCCTGGTGGACCACCTGCACCGTGGTCACCACGGAGGCGGAGACAGCGCCGCTGGCGGGGCCGTCCGGCGAGGACGGTCCTAAGTCGCTCGCGGACATCCACCCGCGGATGCCGCTGATGCTGCTCCCCGACCGCTGGAACGCCTGGCTGGACCCGGCCCGTCGGCCGCAGGAGGAGCTGCGGGCGCTGCTCGAGCCGCCGCCCCCGGGGATGATGCGCGCGTACCCGGTCTCCACAGGCGTCAGCAACGTGCGCAACAACAGCGCGGAGCTCGTCAAGGAGCTGACCGGGCCCGAGGTCGGCACGCTGTTCTGACGTGTCCGCCGCCGGCCACGCGACCACTGACCACTGACCAGGGGGACTGGATCCCCTGACGCGCCGGACGGGGGCGGTACGGGGACGGGGACGGGGACGAGACGGGGCAGGATGGCTTTCCATGACCAAGAAAGCCGGAGGCGCCGGACACGGCGCGCACGCCGACCACACCGGGGCCAAGGGGAAGCCCACCCAGAGCGCCCGGACCGTCCCCACCCCCGCCGGAGACGCTCGCATCACCTGGCACACGGCCCTCGATGCCCGTGCCGTGCTCGCCCTCGGCCACGGCGCGGGCGGCGGGATCGAGGCGCGGGACCTGCGGGCGCTCGCCGCGGCCCTTCCTCCGGCGGGGATCACCGTCGCGCTCGTCGAACAGCCGTGGCGCGTGGCCGGTAAGAAGGTCGCGCCCGCGCCGAAGACCCTCGACGCCGCTTGGCGGGAACTGTGGCCTGCCCTGTGCTCGCCGGGCCTTCCCGTCGTCGCGGGCGGGCGCAGCGCCGGCGCACGTGTGGCGTGCCGCACGGGCAGCGAACTGGGGGCCGCGGCGGTGCTCGCGCTGTCCTTCCCGCTGCACCCACCGGGAAAGCCGGAGAAGTCCCGCGTCGAGGAGCTGACCGGTGCGGGGGTGCCGGTGCTCGTGGTGCAGGGCGGGCGCGACCCCTTCGGCCGGCCCGCGGAGTTCCCCGAGGGCACGCGGATCGCGGAGGTGCCGCACGGCGACCACGGCTTCGCCGTTCCCAAGAGCGCCGGCATCGGTCAGGAGGAGGCCATGAGCCTGCTCACGGACGCCGTCACCGGCTGGCTTTCCGGGCTGTCGCTCCCGTCAGGAGGCGGCCGCGGATGACTACCGGACGCGGGAATGAACACCCGTGGCGGATGTGTTCAAGGCAGAGTCAAACTTTCGAGACCAAGGGAGCCGTCAGCATGGGTTCTGTCGCTTGCCCGCAGCGTCCGCAGGCCGCCGACCTGGACTGGGCCACGGTCGCGCTCGCCGGCGGGACGGCGACCGGGGCGGCGCGCGGAGCGGAAGGTCGTCTATTCTCCGATTCGGGCGGGTCCGGCATCGGGCTTGCCGTAGCACCGGAGGAGGTGGGTCCGGTCACCGGGACCGAAGACGGCGAGAATGCCGGACAGGAGACCGAGGCGGAGCGCAGCGCCCGCTTCGAGCGGGACGCGCTGAACTACCTCGACCAGATGTACTCGGCCGCGCTGCGCATGACGCGGAATCCGGCCGACGCCGAGGACCTCGTGCAGGAGATGTATGCGAAGGCGTACGCCTCCTTCCACCAGTTCCGTGAGGGCACCAACCTCAAGGCGTGGCTGTACCGGATCCTCACCAACACCTTCATCAACTCCTACCGCAAGAAGCAGCGCGAGCCCCAGCGCAGTGCGGCGGAGGACATCGAGGACTGGCAGCTCGCGCGTGCCGAGTCGCACATGTCGACGGGGCTGCGCTCCGCCGAGGCGCAGGCGCTCGACCACCTGCCGGATTCCGATGTGAAGGAGGCCCTGCAGGCCATCCCGGAGGAGTTCCGCATCGCGGTGTATCTGGCGGACGTCGAGGGGTTCGCCTACAAGGAGATCGCCGACATCATGGGGACGCCGATCGGGACCGTCATGTCCCGGCTGCACCGCGGCCGGCGGCAGCTGCGCGGCATGCTGGAGGACTACGCACGTGACCGGGGTCTTGCCTCCGCGGGCACCGGGCAGTCGCACGACGGGAAAGGTTCGCGCTCATGAGTTGCGGAGAGCCGCACGAGACGGACTGCTCCGAGGTGCTGGACCACCTCTACGAGTACCTGGACCGGGAAATGCCGGACAGTGACTGCGAGAAGTTCAAGGAGCACTTCGACGAGTGCTCTCCCTGCCTGGAGAAGTACGGCCTCGAGCAGGAGGTCAAGAAGCTCGTCAAGCGCTGCTGCGGTCACGACGACGTGCCCTCGGACCTGCGCTCGAAGGTGATGGGCCGGATCGAGCTCATTCGCGCGGCCGAGGCGGCGGGAGCCGAAGTCCCGGACGGGACGGCCGAGTCGGAGACCGAAGACACCGGTGCGGCGCAGTCGCAGAGCGTCCAGGGGCGCAAGAAGTACGCCTGACGCGACGCATCGCTCTCCGCGCGGAGACAGCCGTGGCGTCGCGTCCCCGGATGCAGCGCATCCATAGGGCGGCGGGGAGCGTCTTGCCCGGTGGATCCGCTCGTTCTCACTCAATGGTGTGAGAACTTGGCGTCCCCTGCGGGGGATTGAGCGGGATGACCCCCACTGCCGCCGCAGTCGTCCTATTCTCCCCTTCCACCGTGGTACGGGGAGGAGTTTCCGATGCGTGCAGGGCGAGCCCGTCTGCCGTGGGCGGCACGCGGGCTCATCGTGTGCGCGGCGTCGGGCGCCTTGTGGTGTGCGGCCCCCGCCCTGCTGGACCCACCCGGCGTCGAGTGGGGCGTCCTGGTGCCGCTCGCCGCCCTCTACGCGATCTGTGAATTCGCCCCGCGCTGCCCGCTGATGGGCCACAAGGTGCCGGGAAACATGGGTGCCTTCTTCCCCGTCCTCCTGACCGGCGTCTTCCTGCTGCCGCCCGCGGCCGCCGCGCTCGTTCCGCTGCCGGGAGCGCTGATCGGCCGCGTCGAACCGCGGCACGCCGCCGCGCGCCGCGCATGGCATGCGGCTCAACTCGCCCTCGCCGCCTGGGCGTCGGCGCAGGTCTGTGCGCTGATCGACGGCAGCCTGTCCCTCCCGGCGCAGGGGACCGGCCCGGGCCCGGGGTCCGCAGCGTTCGTGCCCGGGTTTCCGGCCCTGCTGGTGGCTGCCGCCGCCGCGGCGCTCACCTTCTGCGCGGTGGTCACCACGCTCGACGGCGCCGTACTCGTCGCCGCCGAGCGGTGCGCGCTGCGGGCAGCCTGGCGCGGACAGTTCCAGCGGTCGGCGGCGCCTCAACTGCTGCACGGCCTGGTCGGGTTGATGATGGCCGTGCTGTGGCGCAGCCCGTACGGACCGGCCGCGGCGTTCTTCGTGCTGCTGCCGATGTACATCTGCTGCTGGGTGTTCGCCCAGTACCACCGCGAGCGCGGCGCCCATCAGTCGACGATCCGGGCGCTGGTGCAGGCCGTCGACATCAAGGACCGCTACACCCGCGGACACAGTGAACGGGTCGGCCGTGCGTCCGCCCTGATCGCGCGCGAACTCGGCATGGACGACGAGCGGACCGAGGCGCTTCGCTTCGCCGGCATCCTCCACGACGTCGGCAAACTCGGCGTCCCCACGCGGCTGTTGCGCAAGGAGGGCCCGCTCACGCCCGAGGAGCGCCGCGTCATCGAGCTGCACCCCGAGTACGGGCACGAGGTGGTCCGCGGCATCGGCTTCCTGGAGGAGGCACGCGCGGCGATCCTGCACCACCACGAGCGGCTGGACGGCAGCGGCTATCCGTACGGGCTCGTGGGCGCCGAGATCCCCGAGTTCGCGCGGGTCGTGGCCGTGGCCGACGCCTTCGACGCGATGACCTCCACACGCAGCTACCGCCGCGCGCGGCCGGTCGGGAGCGCGGTGGCCGAGCTGAAGCGCTGCGCGGGTACGCAGTTCGACCCCCGGATGGTGACCGCGCTGTCGCGGGCCCTGGACCGGCGGGAGTGGTCGCCGGCCGTCACGGCGGACCGTACGGGCGGAAACGTGCCGATGGCGCGGGCCAACGCCGAACGGGCCGAGCCCGCCCGGTGGGTGGCGGACGGCAGCGAGAGCCGCCGCTCGGAGGCCGACGGCGCTCCCGCGGACGCCACCCTCAAGGCCGAGGAGGCCAATGCCGGGCGGCCGCCGGCATGAGGTCCGTCGTCGTACTGTGCCGCACCGCGGCCGTCGCCCTCTGCTGTGCCGCGCTCGGCATCACGCTGTGGCGAGGGCTCGAACAGCCTTGGGTGGCGCTTGCGTTCGCCGCTGTCGTCGCGGTCGGCGAATCCGCACGGGTGCGACTGCCCGGCCGCGACCACGACGGCCGCGCTCCCACCAGCGCGCCGCTGGGCGCGGCCGGCGCTCTGGGCTACGCCCTGCTCGGCGAGGTCGGCGGCCAGGCCACCTCGCACGGTGTCTTTCAGGTCGTCGCCGTGGTGATCGTCGCCGCCCTGGCAGGCCACGCGCCCCGCGCGATGAGAGGTCCCTCACTCGAAGTGGACCATGCCTTGCGCGGAGTGCTCGCCGTCGGCTTCGCCGCCACCTGTTTCCAACCCCTGTACAACTCCGGCGCGTTGACGCACTCGGTGGGGCGCGGCCCGTACTACGCGCTCTTGCTGCTCGCCGTCACGTTGCTGACGGGGCTCTGCGACGCCGTCCTTGCGGCCGTGTTCGCCGCGGTCAGCACCCGCAGGCCCGTCGGTCCGCTGCTGCGCGACCAGCTGCGCGCCCGCGTCGGCATAGCCCCGGCCATCGGGGCGACCGGAGCAGTGATCGCGCTCGCCGTTGCCGCCGCCGGGCTCTGGGCCCTGCCCGTCTTCTGCGTACCGCTGCTGCTCACACAGTTCTCCTTCGGCAGGTACGCCTCCGTACGCTCCACGTACCGGCAGACCATCGCTTCCCTCGCGCGCTCCACCGAAGTGGCGGGCTACACGCCGCCCGGCCATGCGCGCAGGGTCGCCGAGCTCAGCTGCGCGGTCGGGCGCGAGCTGGGGCTGAGCGAGCCCGACCTCACCGTGCTGGAGTACGCGGCGCTCATGCACGACATCGGCCAGCTCTCCCTCGTCGATCCGGTCGCTTCGGGCGCCACGGAAGGGCTCGAACCCGAGCTTCAGCGCCGCATCGCGCTGCTGGGCGGCGCTGTGGTGCGTCAGACGGGCGTGGCGTCGGATGTCGCCGTGGTGGTCGAACGGCAGGCCAGTCCTTTCCGTGAGCAACCGCTCACAGCGCGTATCGTCCGTGCCGTCAACGCTTATGAGGACATGGTCGCCGGGAAGGCTTCCATCGAGAGGTCGTTGCGGGCGATCGAGAAGCTCAGGCTCGGGTGCGCACACGACTACGAACCACGCGTCGTGGATGCCCTGTCACGCGTGGTGTCGCGCGGGGCCATGAGTTGACGCCCGGGTAGTGAGCAGGCCTCCGCACGGGCATGGTTGGATGCGAGAGGGGAACTCCGGGGAGGGCGCAGGCCGTGCTCACAGCGGGCACGGGGCAGTCGGACGAACAGCGCCGTGAGCAGGAGCGAGTGCGAGCAGCAGCCGGTCGACAGGCGGGAATCAGGCGGGAACATCGTGAGGATCTTCGGCAGGGTGAGGCATCGTCCCTCCGCCTCGTGGCGGCAGGCGACGGACCGTGCTTTCACGCTCATCGGCGACGGTCGCTACGAGGACGCGGACGCGCTGCTCACACAGGCCGCCGACCTCGAGCCGTGGCTGTCCGAGTCCTGGTTCAATCTCGCGTTGCTGCACAAGTTCCGGCATGACTGGGAGCAGGCCCGCACCGCGGGGCTGCGCGCCGTCGCGCTCCTGGAGCGCCAGACGGGCGCTCCCGACTGGTGGAACGTGGGCATCGCCGCCACGGCGCTGCAGGACTGGCCGCTGGCCCGCCGGGCCTGGCAGGCGTACGGGCTGCGCGTGCCCGGGCAGTCCCAGACCGCGTCGGTCGCCGAACCGTCCGGCATGCAGCTGGGCAGCGCGGCCGTCCGGCTCTCGCCGGAGGGCGAGGCCGAGGTCGTGTGGGGACGCCGGATCGACCCGGCGCGCGTCGAGATCCAGAGCATTCCACTGCCGTCCTCCGGGCGGCGCTGGGGCGAGGTGGTGCTCCACGACGGCGTGCCGCACGGCGAACGCACCACGAGGAGCGGGCCTTCCTTCCCGGTCTTCGACGAGATCGAGCTCTGGGCGCCCTCGCCCGTACCCACATGGGTGGTTCTGCTGCAGGCGGCCACCGAGGCCGACCGTGACGCGCTGGAGCGGCTGGCCGCGGACGCCGGCTTCGCGGCGGAGGACTGGTCGTCCTCGGTGCGGCTGCTGTGCCGCACGTGCTCGGAGAGCAGCATGCCCGCCGACGAGGGTGACGGTTCCACGCACGTCGACCCGCACGACCACAGCTCGCCGGGGCATCCGGGCCCGCTCGGTCACATGACGCCCGGGGGGCCGGGCGACCTGTGGGTCCCCGAGCGCGAGTGCGGGCTGGCCGCGCCGGAGGGCCTCGTACGGGGACTCCTGGACAGCTGGGTCTCGGACAGTCCTGACAGCCGCGAGTGGCGCGATCTCGAAGAGGTCTGCTGACCGGCCTTTTCCGGTGAGGTCCGGGCATACCCCGCTCCCGGAACGGCCGCGCCGTGCATCCGGCTACGCTGTGAGGCGACGGTTCACGTGGCGAGGAAGGCAAGCGGCGGGATGGCGCGACAGCAGCAGGAGATCAGCGGGGAGTCTGTGGTGGGGGCAGCTGCCACGGCAGGTTCCGGCTTCGTGGACGACACCAGGGACTGCGAGGCCCGCGAGAACGCCCATCGTGAGCGCGGAACGGCGCGCCCGATCACCGTCGTCGGGAACCCGGTGCTGCACAAGGAGTGCAAGGACGTCACCTCCTTCGACGACGAACTGGCCTCCCTCATCGACGACATGTTCGCGAGCCAGCGGGCGGCCGAGGGCGTCGGCCTCGCGGCGAACCAGATCGGCGTCGACCTGAAGGTCTTCGTCTACGACTGCGTGGACGACGAGGGTGTGCGGCACGTCGGTGCCGTCTGCAACCCGGTGCTGGACGAACTCCCCGCCGGCAGCCGCAATCTGGACGACTCCAACGAGGGCTGCCTGTCGGTTCCCGGCGCCTACGAGGCCCTCGCGCGCCCCGACTACGCGGTCGTGCGCGGCCAGGACGCCGAGGGCAAGCCCATTGCGGTGGAGGGCACCGGCTACTTCGCCCGCTGCCTTCAGCACGAGACGGATCACCTTTACGGGTACCTCTACATCGACCGGCTCTCGAAGCGTGAACGCAAGGACGCCCTGCGGCAGATGGCCGAGGGCACGCCGCGGTACGAGACCGTGCCCAACGACTGACGCGGAGCGGGATCTCCCGCTCCTCGCCGTACGACCGCCGCCCGGTGCCGATGGTGCCGGGCGGCGGTCGTGCTGCGCGGCGGGCTCGTGGCACCGGCGGTTCGCAGCGGGGTCGCCGGGGTGACCGTCATTCAGTGGCCTTGTCCATTGGCATTTCCTGGCAGTTGTTGACGCGTTCCCTTTGTCACGACAAGCTCTGTGGTCACTCCCCACATCCATGGAGGCACCATGCCCCGACGTATGGTCAGAGCCGTGCTGACACTTGTCATGGTCGCGGCAGCTGTTCTGGTGGGCACGTCCGCCGTCGCGACCGCGGGACCGGCGCGCGCCGCGGACGGCTGTTTCACCTGGAACCGCGATCTCGCAGAAGGCGCTTCCGGGGACGACGTCAAGCAACTGCAGGTCCGGGTGTCCGGCTATCCGGCGAGCGGTGAAGTCATCGCTGTCGACGGCCAGTTCGGTCCCGCCACGAAGGCCGCCGTGACCCGCTTCCAGCAGGCCTACGGGCTGAGCGCAAGCGGCAAGGCCGACGCGGCCACGTACAACAAGATCTACGAGCTGCAGGACGACGACTGCTCGCCCGTCCACTTCGCCTTCGGCGAGCTGAACAACTGCAACTCCGACTGGAGCGGCGGTGCCGTCAGCGCCGCCGAGGCCAAGTCCAACGCGCTGCGAACCATGTGGAAGCTGGAGGCCATGCGGCACGCGCTCGGTGACGAGTCGATCAGGGTCACCAGCGGATTCCGGTCCAAGGCCTGCAACGACCAGGTGGGCGGGGCCCCTTCGAGCCGTCACCTCTTCGGTGACGCGGCAGACCTCGGCTCCGGACCTCACTCGCTCTGCACGCTCGCCAAGGAGGCACGCAACCGCGGCTTCCACGGCATCCTCGGGCCGGGCTACCCGGGGCATGACGACCACACTCACGTGGACCACCGCTCCAGCAAGTACTGGGACGCCCCCAACTGCGGGGTCAGCTCCTGACGTGCACGAACCCCACGTACACGGATCTCACTCGCACGACTCGCTCTCCCAACGCCAGCCCTGATCCATTCCAGGAAGGAAACCAACCCCCCATGAACAGAAAGATCGCCCTGCGGGCAGCCGTCGGCGCTTCGGCGATGGCACTCGCGATCTTCTCCACCGCGTACGTGGCGGAGGCAACGACCGCCGAGCCCAAGGAAGCGAGCCCGCTCGCGAAGATGAGCCACTCCGCCGCGGCGAGCAAGCTCAACGGGGCCGGCATCAGCATCACGTCGAGCGGCGGCTGCTCGGACCGCAACCGGCCGAACTGCACCTCGCTGGAGCAGGTCAACTCGGCGACGATCGACGGGGCCATCACCCTCAAGAACGCCAGCAAGTGCGACCTGACCGTCACGGGCGGCACCGAGACCGGCCACGCGGACGGCACGTACAGCCACTGGAACGGCTACAAGCTCGACTTCCACATGACGAGCTGCCTGACCAACTACGTCAAGAACACCTTCACCTCCATCGGTGGAAACAAGTGGGAGTCCGGGTCGGGGAACATCTACTTCGACGAGACCAACCACTGGGACGTCACGTTCCACAACTGCGGGGGCTGCCTGAAGGGTGGCAAGGGCTGAGCGAACTGGCTCGGCGGGAACAGGAATTGCGAATGAGGGGGCCGCGCCGGAAGCGCGGCCCCCTTGCCCATGCCGCGACTGGCTCGGAGGTCGTGCCGCGACTGACTCAGAGGTGGCCGCCCGTCAGAAGTCGTCGTCGAAGGCGACCGACCCCTCGACGGCCACCTGGTAGGCCGAGGCTCGCCGCTCGAAGAAGTTGGTCAGCTCCTGCACGTTCTGCAGCTCCATGAAGGAGAAGGGGTTGCGGGCCCCGTAGCGCGCCGGGAAGCCCAGCCGCACGAGCCGCTGGTCGGCGACGGCCCGCAGATACTGCTCCATCGACTCGGTGTTCATCCCCGGCAGGCCCTCGCCGCACAGGTCGCGGGCGAACTGCAGCTCCGCCTCCACCGCCTCCTCCAGCATCTCCGTCACCTCCTTCTCCAGCTCGGCGTCGAAGAGTTCGGGCTCCTCCTCGCGCACGGTGTCCACGACGTCGAAGGCGAAGGACATGTGCATCGACTCGTCACGGAAGACCCAGTTGGTGCCCGTCGCCAGCCCGTGCAGCAGTCCACGCGAGCGGAACCAGTAGACGTAGGCGAACGCCCCGTAGAAGAAGAGCCCCTCGATGCAGGCCGCGAAGCAGATCAGGTTCAGCAGGAAGCGCCGCCTGTCCGCACGGCTCTCCAGCCGATCGATCCGCTCCGCGCCCTCGCCCTCCTCGAGCGCCGCCATCCAGCGGAAGCAGAACTGAGCCTTCTCCCGGATGGACGGGATGTTCTCGACGGCCGCGAAGGCCTCCGCGCGCTCGTCGACGTCCGGCAGATATGTGTCCAGCAGCGTCAGATAGAACTGGACGTGCACTGCCTCCTCGAAGAGCTGACGCGAGAGATACAGGCGTGCCTCGGGGGAGTTGATGTGCTTGTAGAGGGAGAGCACGAGATTGTTCGCCACGATCGAGTCACCCGTGGCGAAGAACGCGACGAGGCGGCTGATCATGTGCTGCTCGCCGGGCGTGAGCTTGGCGAGGTCGGAGACGTCGGAGTGGAGGTCGACCTCCTCCACGGTCCAGGTGTTCTTGATGGCGTCGCGATAGCGGTCGTAGAAGCCGGGGTAGCGCATCGGGCGCAGCGTCAGCTCGAAGCCCGGGTCGAGCAGATTCCCCGCGGGGCGGCCGTGGTTGTTCTGAGGGTTGGTTGTCACTGGCACGCCTCGCAGGACTCGGGGTTCTCCAGGGAGCAGACGGCGGCTTCGTCCGCCGGACTCGCATCCCGCTGATCGGGGACGGCAGGGGCTGCCGCCGGGTTCGTGCCTGTGCCGCCCGCGGCGCGGGCGATCCGCGTCGCCGGGCGCGAACGCAGGTAGTACGTGGTCTTGATGCCGCTCTTCCAGGCGTGGGCGTACATCGAGCTGAGCTTGCCGATCGTCGGTGCCGCCATGAAGAGGTTGAGCGACTGGCTCTGGTCGAGGTACGGCGTACGGGCGGCAGCCATGTCGATCAGCGAGCGTTGCGGCAGCTCCCACGCGGTGCGGAAGAGCCGGCGGACCTCCTCGGGGATCCGCTGGATGTCCTGCACCGAGCCGCTGCTCTCGCGCAGTTCCTCCCGGGTGCGCTCGTCCCACAGCCCCAGCCGCTTCAACTCCGCGACCAGATAGGCGTTCACCTGCAGGAACTCGCCGCTGAGCGTCTCCCGCTTGAAGAGGTTGGAGACCTGCGGCTCGATGCACTCGTACACACCGGCGATGGCGGCGATGGTCGCGGTCGGTGCCACGGCGAGGAGCAGGGCGTTGCGCATCCCGGTGCGGGAGATGCGGGCGCGCAGCGCCGACCAGCGCTCCGGCCAGGCCTGTTCGGCCTGCGGAAAGTGGTCGGGGTGCAGCACTCCGCGCGCCGTACGGGTCTCCTCCCAGGCCGGCAGCGGGCCGTGCCGCTCCGCGAGGTCGGCGCTGGTCTCGTACGCGGCGAGCATGATCCGTTCGGAGATCCGCGTGGACAGCTCACGTGCAGCCCCGGAGTCGAAGGGAAGCCGCATGCGGAAGAGGACGTCCTGGAGCCCCATCAGACCCAGACCGACCGGCCGCCAGCGGGAGTTGGAGCGCTCGGCCTGCTGCGTCGGGTAGAAGTTGATGTCCACGACGCGGTCGAGGAACGTCACGGCGGTGCGGACGGTGGAGTCCAGCCGCTCCCAGTCCATCTCGCCCGACTCGCCCACGTGGGCCGCGAGGTTGACGGATCCCAGGTTGCAGACCGCCGTCTCGCCGTCGTCGGTGACCTCCAGGATCTCGGTGCACAGGTTCGAGGAGTGCACGATGCGGCCCGGCCCTGCGGTCTGGTTGGCGGTGCGGTTGGAGGTGTCCTTGAACGTCATCCAGCCGTTCCCCGTCTGCGCGAGGGTGCGCATCATGCGCGCGTACAGCTGGCGGGCGGGCACCTGCCGCACCGCGAGTCCGGCGGCCTCGGCCTCGCGGTAGGCGGCGTCGAACTCCTCGCCCCACACATCGGTGAGCCGCGGTACGTCGGCGGGTGAGAAGAGCGACCAGCCGGCGTCGGCCTCCACGCGGCGCATGAACTCGTCCGGAATCCAGTGCGCGACGTTGAGGTTGTGCGTGCGCCGGGCCTCCTCACCCGTGTTGTCCCGAAGCTCCAGGAACTCTTCGATGTCCGCGTGCCACGTCTCCAGATAGACGCACGCGGCTCCCTTGCGCCGGCCGCCCTGGTTCACGGCGGCGACGGAGGAGTCCAGGGTGCGCAGGAACGGCACGATGCCGCCGGAGTGCCCGTTGGTGCCGCGGATCAGCGAACCGCGGGCACGGATACGGGAGTAGGACAGACCGATGCCGCCCGCGTGCTTCGAGAGCCGCGCCACCTGCTGGTAGCGCTCGTAGATCGAGTCCAGCTCGTCCTTCGGCGAGTCCAGCAGATAGCAGGACGACATCTGGGCGTGCCGCGTACCGGAGTTGAAGAGCGTGGGGGAGGAGGGCAGATACGCGAGCGAACTCGTCAGGGCGTAGAGCTCCGCCACCTCCACGGCCGACTGCTCTGTCTCGTCCGCGGCCAGCCCGCAGGCGACACGCAGAAGGAAGTGCTGCGGCGTCTCGATCACCTGCCGGCTCGTGGGATGGCGCAGCAGATACCGCGAATGGACCGTGCGCAGACCGAAGTAGCCGAAGCGGTCGTCCGCCCCGCCCGCGACCGCGTCCTCGACCAGCGCGTCCAGACGCTCCGCGTGCGCCCGCACGAACTCGGCCGTGCGGTCGGCGATGAGGCCCTCGCGGTGCCCCGTCGCGACGGAGGACGAGAAGAACTCCGCGCCCTGCCCACGGGCCTCGTCGCGGATCGCGAGCGTGAGCAGCCGCGCCGCGAGCTGCGAGTACGCGGGCTCCTCGCCGATGAGCCCGGCGGCCTCCTCTGCGGCGAGCGCCCGCAACTCGGCTTCGCCGGCGCCCTTTCGGCGGCCGCGCAGCACCGCGGCGGCGACGCGCTCGGCCCCGGTGCCCGGCAGGTCGGCGGTCAGCTCGGTGAGGGTGCGCAGCAGAGCGCCGTCGTCGGCCGGGGGCGCCGGCGCGGCAGCGGAGGCGCGTGCGGCTCCCGCCGCGGCTTCTGGTGCGGGTGCGATGGTCACGGGATGTGCTCTCCCTCGCTCAGATCAGCTACCGGGGCACCGGGGGAGCGCACAGGCGGGCGCACAAAGGGCATGCCGCGTCGGCAACGCGGCGGTCCTCGCGGCGTCCACCGGCCCAACCCTCGGGACCCGGACGTCAGTCGACACGGCCGGCAGGCACTCGGACTCGCGACGACGGCTCATCGCAGCTCATGCCGGAAGGGTTCCGGGCAGAGCAGAGCAGCACATCGCACACCGTTGCGGGACAGTTCCGGATTCGCACCGGATTCCCCTGCGCGGCAGCGAGCACGAGCATACATCTAGTAGCGGGATGCGCCACTCGCCCCCACATGTTGTGTCGGGGGAGTGGAAGATCACAGTTCCAGGGCGAACGCGCGCAGAAACAGGCCCGGATATGGCTCCCAGTCCCGCTCCGGTGTGCGGACGAACCCCAGTCGTCCGTACAGCCGGTGCGCCGCCGACATCTCCTCGGTGCTGCACAGCACGAGCCGTATCAATTCCCGTGCACGCGCCCGGTCCACACACGCCCGCACCAGGGCCTCGCCCGCCCCGCGCCCGCGCCCCTCGGGTTTCACGGCCAGCATCCTGAACTCGCCCTCGCCGGGGCCTGCCAGGTCCGCGTACTCCCCGCCGTCCCCGACGAAGGCGACAGCGCCGAGCATCGAGTCCGTGGCGGTGTCGACGGCGACGAGCAGTTCCGTGTGCCGCGCGCGGCGCCGCGCCGCACGCAGTTCGGCCAGATACGGGTCCTCCGCGCCGAACGTCAGCAGCCCGTCCCCGAGGTACGCACGCGCGGTGAGCTCGCCCACATCCTCCAGCTCGTCGTCCCGCGCGGGTCTGATGGTGATGTCCATGGAACGAGCATGCCGCGCCCCACTGACAATCGAGCTGTCAGTGGGGCGCGGGCGGTATCCGTGGTGGTGAGTGCGATCAGCCTGCGGCTGTCGGCGCGGGCAGTTCCTCCTTGACGCCCGGGTCGCCGGCGTCCGCCGTGTAGTCCGAAGGCCGCGTCTCGTCGACGCCGTCCGGGGCCTTCACGGCCCGCAGCACGAAGGTGAGCGCCACGGCGACGACCACGTTGAGCACGAAGGCCGTCAGGCCGATGTACCCCATCTCCCCGATGCCCGGGATGATGTCGTTGGGCCCGCCGAAGTGCTTCTGCGACGGCAGCGTCGGCGACGGGACGCCGTACGCCGTGAGCGTGCCGTAGAGCATGCCCACGGCCCAGCCCGCCAGCAGCGCCCACCGGTGGAACCAGCGGGTGAAGAGGCCGCCGACGAGTGCCGGGAACGTCTGGAGGATCCAGATGCCGCCCAGCAGCTGGAAGTTGATCGCCACCGTCTTGTCCATGCCGAGCACGAAGATCAGCGCGCCGACCTTCACCAGCAGCGAGGTGATCTTGGAGACCTTGGTCTCCTCCGCGGGTGTGGCGTTCGGCCGGAGGAAGTCCTTGTAGATGTTCCTCGTGAACAGGTTCGCGGCCGCGATGGACATGATGGCTGCCGGTACGAGCGCGCCGATGCCGATCGCGGCGAAGGCGACGCCCGCGAACCAGGACGGGAACATGTTCTCGAAGAGCTGCGGGATCGCCAGCTGCCCGTTCTTGACCTTGATGCCCGCCGCGATCGCCATGAAGCCCAGCAGCGCGAGCAAGCCCAGCATCAGCGAGTACAGGGGCAGGATCGTGGTGTTCCGGCGGATCACGTTGCGGCTGCGGCTGGAGAGCGTCGCGGTGACCGAGTGCGGATACATGAACAGCGCGAGTGCGGATCCGAGCGCCAGCGTCGCGAACGCCCACTGGTTGGCCGAGCTGGGCGTCAGCTCGCCCTTCGGCTTCCCGGTGGTCGGGTTGGTCTGCGAGAGAGCGTCTCCGGCCTTGGCGAAGATGTCGTCGAAGCCGCCCAGCCTGATCGGGATGTAGATGATCGCCACCGCGATGACGATGTAGATCAGCGTGTCCTTGACGAACGCGATCAGCGCCGGCGCCCGCAGTCCCGACGAGTAGGTGTAGGCCGCCAGCACCGCGAACGCGATCAGCAGTGGCAGGTCCTTCACGAACCAGTGCGTCGACTCGCCGCCGCCGATGCCCATGACGTCCAGCACCGACTGGATGCCGACCAGCTGCAGCGCGATGTACGGCATCGTTGCCAGGATGCCGGTCACGGCGACGGCGAGCGCCAGCGACTTGGAACCGAAGCGGCCGCGCACGAAGTCAGAGGTCGTCACGTATCCGTGGCGGTGCGAGACCGACCACAGCCGCGGCAGGAAGGTGAAGATGAGCGGGTAGACGAGGATCGTGTACGGGACGGCGAAGAAGCCCGCGGCGCCCGCCGCGTAGATGGCCGCCGGCACCGCCACGAAGGTGTACGCCGTGTAGAGGTCACCGCCGAGCAGGAACCATGTGATCCAGGTGCCGAAGCTGCGCCCGCCCAGGCCCCATTCGTCGAGGCTGTCGGCGTTCTCCGCCTTCCGCCAGCGCGCGGCCAGGAAGCCCATCGCGGTGACGAGGACGAAGAAGAAGATGAATACGGCCAGTGCGACTCCGTTGACCCCGTTCATCGGGCACCGTCCTCTCCGCGGGCGCGCCGCTGCGCCTTGTCACGCTTGACGAGCTTGTACGCGACCGACGTCAGCACCGCGGAAACAAGCACCCACAGCATCTGGTACCAGTAGAAGAACGGCATCCCGATGAAGGTGGGTTCGGTGCGGGCGTAGGAGCTGACCCACAGAAGCGCGACGAACGGGACGAAAAGGCACAGTCCGATGACGACCCGTATCGGCGTGATGGCGGGTGGCTGCGACTCCGGCGCGGTCTCGGGTGTTTCGGGGGGCGCTGACATGCCTCGGCTCCGTCCGTCGGGTATTCCTGTCGAGACGCGCAGGAAATCTAAACGAGCGGTTCGGCCCCCGTCACTACCTGCACGGATAACGGAACGGCACCTTTTGTTTCGCGGGAGACGAGATGCGCCCTACGCGCCTCGTGCAAGCCCGGTCCGCCTCAAGGGAGTTCGAGATCTTTGTCCCGTATGAGCGGTATCAGCCGTTCTGATCGGGGTGCGGGCGCTGGAGGTTGGCGACGAACTTGTAGCGGTCGCCCCGGTACACGGAGCGCACCCACTCCACCGGTTCCCCCTCCGTGTCGAGCGAGTGCCGCGAGAGCATCAGCATGGGCAGGCCGACGTCGGTGCCGAGCAGGCCGGCCTCGCGGGGTGTGGCCAGCGAGGTCTCGATCGTCTCCTCGGCCTCGGCGAGATGGATGCCGTAGACCTCGGCCAGAGCCGTGTAGAGCGACGTGTACTTCACCAGGCTTCGGCGCAGCGCGGGGAATCGGCGCTGTGAGAGGTGGGTCGTCTCTATCGCCATCGGTTCGCCGCTGGCCAGGCGAAGGCGCTCGATGCGCAGCACGCGTCCGCCGGTGGGGATGTCGAGGGCGTCAGCGAGGCGGTCGTCGGCGGTGACGTAGCCGATGTCCAGCAACTGCGAGGTCGGTTCGAGCCCCTGGGCGCGCATGTCCTCCGTGTACGAGGTGAGTTGCAGCGCCTGGGAGACCTTGGGCTTGGCGACGAAGGTTCCCTTGCCCTGGATCCGCTCCAGCCGCCCCTCGACGACGAGTTCCTGCAGGGCCTGGCGCACGGTCGTACGCGAGGTGTCGAACTCGCTGGCGAGGGTGCGCTCGGGAGGCACCGGAGTGCCGGGCGGCATGGTCTCGGTCATCTCCAGCAAGTGCCGCTTGAGCCGGTAGTACTTGGGCACGCGAGTGGTCCGCGCGCCGCCGTTGCCGCTTCCCGACTCCGGCTCTGCCGCGGCTGTGACCGCGCCCGCGTCCGTGCTCATCGCTCGCCTTCCCGTTCGTGTCGTGCCCCGTCACCGGATGCCTCCGTGTGCGCGGGCCGTGCCGACTGCCCGCCCCTCCGGCTCCGGTTACGGCACCGGCGCGGCGGCGTTTCCGGTGGTGTTCCGGCCTCCGCCCTCCGTTCCGGCTGTACTTCGCGGCTCACATCGTGGCACGTGCTCGGCCCTGCGGGACTCTCCCGCCCAGATGTCGTTCCGATAACGGAACCGGCGGCTCGGATTCTGCACCGTTGACAGGGCTATAGGTCTAGGCCAAGCTGCGGACTGGTCTAAACCATTAGACCAGATCCAGGCGTTGGGGAGGATGCCGTGAGACGAGGACTCATCGCCGCGACAGGAATCGCGGCTCTGATGGCGGGCGTTGCGGCCTGCGGCCCGGGTGGTGAGTCGGAGTCCGGTGCCGACGGTTTCAAGGGCCAGACGCTGACCCTGTGGGCCATGGACGGATCCACTCCCAAGAAGTGGGAGAAGGACGTCAGGGCGGCCTTCGAGAAGAAGACCGGAGCGAAGCTGAAGCTCGAGGTCCAGCAGTGGAACGGGATCCAGCAGAAGTTGACCACCGCGCTCTCGGAGTCCGACCCGCCGGACGTCATCGAGGTCGGCAACACCCAGACCCCCGCGTACGCGAAGACGGGCGGCCTCGCCGACCTCGGTGACCTGAAGAAGAGCATCGGCAAGGACTGGACGGAGTCCGTCAACAGGTCCGCGGTGTACGGCGGTAAGCAGTACGCGGCACCCTGGTTCGCGGTCAACCGCACCGTCATCTACAACAAGCGGATCTGGGCGGACGCCGGCGTGGACAAGACCCCCGAGACACGTGCGGAGTTCTTCGACGCGCTCGACGCCATCGAGAAGAAGACCGATGCCGAGCCGCTCTACCTCCCCGGCCAGAACTGGTACTTCTTCGACGGCCTGCTCATCGGCAAGAAGGCCGAGCTGATCAAGAAGCAGGGCGGCAAGTGGGTCTCGAACCTCGACGACCCCGAGGTCGGCGCTGCCATGGAGCTCTACGAGAAGTACGCGTCGTACTCCAAGGCCCCCAAGGACAAGGACGAGGCCACGCCGCAGCAGGCGGAGATATTCGCCAAGGGAAGGACGGGCGCGTTCATCGGCCTGGGATGGGAGGCAGCGACCGCCGTCGAGGCCAACCCTGAGATCAAGAAGGACATCGGGTACTTCACCATCCCCGGGGAGAGTGCGGACAAGCCCGAAGGCGTCTTCCTCGGCGGCTCCAACCTGGCCGTCGCAGCGGGAAGCGAGAAGCAGGAACTCGCCAAGGAATTCCTCAAGATCGCGCTCTCCGACAGGTTCGAGGGCGCCCTCGCGAAAGAGGGCGGCGTGATACCGAACAAGACCTCCCTGCAGAAGAGGCTCGAGGGCAACCCGGCCGCCGAGGCGGCGGCGCCCGCCGTCGCGGACGGCGGACTGACGCCGCTGATCCCCCAGTGGGCCGCCGTGGAGAACCCGCCGAACCCCGTGAAGAGCTATATGACCGCCGTGCTGAAGGGGAAGTCGCACGCCGCGGCTGCCAAGTCGGTCGAGGACGAGATCAACAAGAGGCTCTCGCAGAAGCAGTGACGCCCCCGGGCTGCCGGGGTGCAGGCAGTCGTGTTGCCGGAGGGGGTGGCACGACTGCCGGCACACCGGCAGCCCGGGCTCTTCGACCACGGGAGCTGGAGCACAGATGTCAGTGCAGACCGACGACGCGCCGCCACCGGTGCGCAGCACACCTCGCACAACACCGCCCGGGACGCGCCCTTACGCCGACGACCGGCCCGGCGGGCCGAAGCAGACCACCGGCAGGCTGCCGTACCTGCTGCTGCTCCCGGCGCTGGCGGCAACCGCCGTGCTCCTCGGCTGGCCGCTGGTGATGAACGGCCTGCTCTCCTTCCAGAACCTCAACATGACGCAGCTGATCCAGCACGTCACCGATTGGGCAGGCACTGACAACTACCGCGCCACGCTTGGCAGTGAGGACTTCTGGCGGGTCACGTTGCGGTCGGTGCTCTTCACCGCCGTCAACGTCGCCGTGATCATGCTGTTCGGCACGCTGACGGGGCTGCTGCTCGCCCGGCTCGGCCCGCGCATGCGGCTGCTGCTCTCGTCCGGCCTCGTGCTCGCCTGGGCGATGCCGGTCATCGCCGCTACGACCGTCTACCAGTGGCTGTTCGCGCAGCGCTTCGGCGTCGTCAACTGGGTGCTGGATGCAGTGGGCATCCACTCCATGGCCGGCTTCAACTGGACCGGCGGGCAGATCCCGACGTTCTTCGTCATCTCCCTGCTCATCGTCTGGACGTCGGTGCCGTTCGTCGCGATCAACCTCTACGCGGCGACGACGACCATCCCCAAGGAGCTGTACGAGGCCGCCGCGCTGGACGGTGCGAGCGCGCGGCAGAGCTTCGCGACGGTCACCCTTCCGTTCCTGCGGCCGTTCCTCCTGGTGATGACGTTTCTCGAAGTCATCTGGATATTCAAGGCGTTCCCGCACATCTTCGCGATCAACGAGGGCGGGCCGGACCGCCTCACCGAGACCCTGCCCGTCTACGCATTCGTCGAAGGCGTCGGCAACCAGCACTACGGCACGGGCGCGGCCATCTCCGTCCTCACCATCGTGATCCTGCTCGGGCTGATGTCGTACTACCTGCGCGCCGCCATGCGCCAAGAGGAGGACGAGAAGTGACAGCGACAGCAACGCCGGTGGGCCGGCCGCGCCCGGTACGGGCGGTGAGCCGGCGGCCCCGTCGCGGACGCGCTCGTGTGTGGGCTCGCGTGTGGCCCAACGCGACGGCCCTCGTGCTCTTCGCGGGCTTCGTCTTTCCCGTCTACTGGATGTTCAACACGGCGTTCAAACCGAACAGCGACATCGTCACCGACACCCCGGTCTGGTTCCCCTCGCGCCCCACGCTCGACCACTTCGCCACCGCCGTACGGGCCGAGAACTTCCTGACGCTGGTGCGGAATTCCGTCACCGTGACGCTTCTCGCGGTCGTACTCGCCCTGCTCATCGCGCTGTTCGCAGCGTTCGCCCTGGCGCGCATGCGCTTCGCGGGACGCAAGAGCATCATCCTGACGTTCATGGTCGCGCAGATGGCCCCGTGGGAGGTCATGGTCATCGCGATCTACATGACCGTGCGGGACGCCGACATGCTCAACAGCCTCGTACCGCTGACGCTGTTCTACACCGTCATGGTGCTGCCGCTGACAGTGCTGACGCTGCGCGGCTACGTGGCAGCCGTGCCGAAGGAACTGGAGGAGTCGGCGATGGTGGACGGCTGCGGCCGCACCCAGGCGTTCCGCAGGGTGATCTTCCCGCTGCTGGCCCCCGGCGTGATGGCCACCTCGCTCTTCGGGTTCATCACGGCATGGAACGAGTTCCCGATGGTGCTCATCCTCAACAAGGACGCACAGTCCCAGACCCTGCCGCTGTGGCTGTCCGGGTTTCAGACGGCGTTCGGGGACGACTGGGGTGCCACCATGGCGGCCGCCTCGCTCTTCGCCGTGCCGATCCTGCTGCTCTTCCTGTACCTCCAGCGGAAGGCGGTCAGCGGGCTCACCTCCGGCGCGGTGAAGGGATAGCCGAGCGCAGACCGTGAGCGCCGTAGCGCCGCACGGACGACGACGGAAGGACGAACAGGAACGGCAGGACGATCCGCACGACGAGCCCGCGACCGATCTCCCGGCGAGGGGCCACCAGTGAAGGGACAATGCGCCACATGACCACGCTCGCAACCGGCACCGAGAGCCTCACCCGGGACGCTCTGACCGTGCTCCAGCCCGGCTTCACCGGCACCAGCGCGCCAGAGTGGCTGCTGCGGCAGCTCGGTGAGGGGCTCGCCTCCGTCGGCCTGTTCGGACGCAACATCGAATCGCCGGAGCAGCTCGCCGCGCTCACCGCCCAGCTGCGCGAGGTGAGGCCCGAGGTACTGGTCGCGATCGACGAGGAGGGCGGCGACGTGACCCGCCTGGAGGCCCGGACGGGATCGTCCTTCCCCGGAAACCTCGCCCTGGGCCACGTCGACGACACCGCTCTCACGCGCGCGGTCGCGCACGAGCTCGGCCGCCGTCTCGCCGCGTGCGGGGTCAACCTCAACTGGGCGCCCTCCGCGGACGTCAACTCCAACCCCGACAACCCCGTCATCGGCGTCCGCTCCTTCGGCGACGACCCGCTGCTGGTCGCCAGACACACCGTCGCGTACGTCGAGGGGCTTCAGTCCGCCGGCGTGGCCGCCTGCGTGAAGCACTTCCCCGGACACGGTGACACGGCCGTCGACTCCCACCACGCCCTGCCCCGCATCGACGCCGACATGGGCACCCTGCGCGAGCGTGAACTCGTCCCGTTCCAGGCGGCGATCGACTCGGGCGCCAAGGGCGTGATGAGCGCCCACATCCTGCTGCCCGCCCTCGACGAGTCCCTGCCTGGCACGCTCAGTCCCGCCGCTCTCATGGGTCTGCTACGCGCGTCACGTGAAGACGGCGGCCTCGGACACACCGGCCTGATCGTCACTGACGGCATGGAGATGCAGGCCATCTCCGGCACCTACGGCCTGGAGCGTGGCAGCGTCCTGGCAGTCGCCGCGGGAGCGGACGCGCTGTGCGTCGGCGGGGGGCTGGCCGACGAGGAGACCGTGCTGCGGCTGCGCGACGCACTCGTACGGGCCGTTCACGACGGCGAGTTGACGGAGCAGCGCCTCGCCGATGCCGCGGCCCGCGTGCGTACGCTCGCGCGCTGGACGAACGGCGCCGGCGCCGCCGCCCGGGGCGGGGCACGGGCGGAAGCCCCGGAGGTCCCGGAGTCCGGCGGGGCACGGGCCGGCACCGCCACCGGTGTCGGCCTCGAAGCGGCCCGCCGCGCCTTGAGCGTCACCGTGCCCGGCGCCGGCGCCGCCGCCTCCGGGACGCTGCCGTTCGAGCCGCTCACCGGGCCCGCGTTCGTCGCCTCGTTCTCACCGGCCGCGAACATCGCCGTCGGCGGGGAGACCCCGTGGGGTGTCGCCGCCGAACTGACACGGCTGCTGCCGGGCACTGCCACCGCGACGTACGCGGCGGACGCGGCCCGCGCCGGGTCGTCCGGGCCGGTCGCAAGCGTGCTCGCCGATGCGGCGGACCGTAGGATCGTCGCCGTGGTACGCGACGTGCACCGTCATCCGTGGATGGCCGACGCGCTGGACGCCCTGCTCGCCTCACGTCCGGATACCGTCGTGGTCGAGATGGGAGTGCCGCAGGCGCCGCCCGCCGGAGCGCTGCACATCGCCACCCACGGAGCCGCCCGGGTGTGCGGACTGGCAGCTGCCGAGGTCATCGCCGGACAGGCTGCTGGCACTGACACGCGGGGTGACTGACACCCGGGGTGCCCCACTCGCCTCCGTCCCTCCGCCCGCTCGTGCGTCACACAGACCTGACAACTCAACTGGAGGCAGCAAGCATGTCCGCCACGTCGGCATCGACACCCGAGCAGGCCTCATCGCCGGGCCGTTCCCGCAGCGCGCCGGGCAGGGTGATGTCCGGTGAGATGGCCGAACAGCCGGCCGTGCTGCGCCGCATCCTCGACGAGGGGGCGCCGAGGATCCGCGAGATCGCCGAGGAGGTCGCGGCCCGCAGTCCCCGCTTCGTGCTCCTGACCGCCCGCGGCACGTCCGACAACGCCGCGCTCTACGCGAAGTACCTGCTGGAGATCCTTCTGGGCAAGCCCTGCGGCCTGACGTCGATGTCGACGACCACTGCCTACGGTGCCAGGCCGGACCTGACGGACTGCCTCGTCATCACTGTCAGCCAGTCGGGCGGCTCGCCGGATCTCGTCGCCTCCACGCGGGCGGCGCGTGAGGCGGGTGCGCTCACCCTCGCGGTGACGAACAACTCCGCCTCGCCGCTGGCGGAGGTCAGCGAGTTCCATATCGACGTCCTGGCCGGCGAGGAGAAGGCCCTTCCGGCGACGAAGACCTACACGGCCGAACTCCTCGCGCTGTACCTCTTCGTGGACGGTATGCGCGGCGGCCAGGGCGCCGGCAAGGCGGAGCTGCTGCCGGACCTGGCGCAGTCGGTGCTCGACCGGCGGGGGGAGGTCAAGGCGCTCGCCGGGCGCTACCGGTTCGCCGAGCGGATGGTGCTCACCTCCCGCGGCTACGGCTACCCGACGGCGAAGGAGGCGGCACTGAAACTGATGGAGACCAGCTACATTCCCGCGCTGTCCTACTCGGGCGCCGATCTGCTGCACGGCCCGCTGGCCATGGTCGACAACATCTCGCCGGTCATCGCCGTCGTCACCGACGGCAAGGGCGGAGAGGCGCTGCAACCCGTACTCGACCGCCTCCGTGACCGCGGGGCCGACCTCGTCGTCATCGGCAGCCGCGAGGAGGTGGACCGTGCGTCCGCGGGCTTCGCTCTGCCGACGGAGGGGCTTCCGGAGGAGCTTCAGCCCATTCTCGAGATCATCCCGCTGCAGATGCTCGCGTACGAGGTCACCATCGCCCGCGGCCAGGACCCGGACGCACCCCGCGCGCTGGCCAAGGTGACGGAGACGCGCTGAACCTGGGGCGCCGTCAGTCCCGGGAAGCCGGGGGAGCGGCGCCGCAGATGTGACGGGAGCCGGACACACCTCGGGCCACGGCGCCGGGACGGGACCCTCAACCCGTCCGGCACCGCAGCCCGATGCCGGAGACCACGGCGCAATCAGGGCAGACGACGCCCAGGTCTCTCTCCGCCCTCCTGTGCGGGGAGGGCAGAAGTCAGTACGGCTTGTCTACCTGAAATTGTGGACTAGACCACTCTTGCCTGTCCATGCCATCGGCAAAGTTCATCAGGAACGTATGAATTCCGGGCGGATGCGGCAGGAGCCGGGAGAAGACGGCCACGCCGCCCGGTACGGGCCGCAGGTAAGGTCGCCGGTGTGCCCTCCATGAACGACCTCGTACGGCAGCACACGGCCCTCTCGGACACCGACCTGGAGTGGCTGCATCTGCTGATCTCCGAGTGGCAGCTGCTCTCGGACCTCTCCTTCGCGGACCTCGTGCTGTGGGTGCCCACGCGGGACGGTACGCGCTACGTCTCCGTCGCCCAGATGCGCCCCAACACCGGGCCGACCTCCCACCAGGACGACATGGTGGGCCACCTCGTGCCGCGCGGCCGGCGGCCGCTGCTGGACGCGGCACTCGACGAGGGCCGCATCGTGCGCGAGGGAGACCCGGAGTGGCGCGAAGAGGTGCCCGTACGGGTCGAGTCCATCCCGGTGTGCAGGGAGAACCGCGTCCTCGGCGTCATCGCGCGCAACACCAATCTGCTGACCGTGCGCACGCCCAGCCGGCTCGAACTCACCTATCTGCAGAGCGCGTCCGACCTCGCCCAGATGATCGCCGCGGGCTCCTTCCCCTTCCCCGGCGAGCAGCTAGACATCGATCATCTGCCGCGCGTGGGCGACGGGTTGATCCGGCTCGACTCGGACGGCATCGTCCAGTACGCCAGCCCGAACGCCCTCTCCGCGTATCACCGGCTCGGTCTGGCCACCGAGATCGTGGGGCTGCACCTCGGCCGGGTCACCGCCGAACTCGCGCCCTCCCGTGCCCCCGTCGACGAGGCTCTGGTGAAGCTGGCCAGCGGCTGGGCCCCGCGCGGCGCGGAGGTCGAGGCCAACGACTGCGTCGTACAGCTGCGCGCCATCCCGCTCGAACCCAAGGGCACGCGCATCGGTTCGCTCATCCTGCTGCGCGACATCACCGAAGTGCGGCGGCGCGAGCGGGAGTTGATGACCAAGGACGCCACGATCCGCGAGATCCACCATCGGGTGAAGAACAACCTGCAGACGGTTGCCGCGCTGCTGCGTCTTCAGGCCCGCAGGATGGACTCGGACCGTGGGCGGGACGCGCTCAACGAGGCCGTGCGGCGGGTCGGTTCGATCGCCATCGTCCACGAGACGCTCTCCCAGACCCTGGACGAGAGGGTCGAGTTCGACGAGATCGCCGACCGAGTGCTGGCGATGGTCGCCGAGATCTCTCCCGGCCGGGTGACCGGCCATCGCACGGGCCACTTCGGGGTGTTGGAGGCGGAGGTCGCCACACCCCTTTCGATGGTGCTGACGGAGGTCCTGCAGAACGCACTGGAACACGGCTTTGGGCCGGGCGAACAGGGCACGATCGAGGTCGGTGCGGTGCGCTCGGGAGGCAAGGGCAAGGGCAAGGAGCCGGGGCGGCTGCTGGTCACCGTCCAGGACGACGGGCGCGGCCTGCCCGAGGGCTTCGATCCCAAGCAGACGGGCAACCTCGGGCTGCAGATCGTACGGACCCTGGTCGAGGGCGAGTTGGGCGGAGAGTTCGACATGCTCCCCGCACCGGAACGCGGCACGCGCGTCGTCCTCGACCTCCCGGTCTCGGTGGAGAAGCGCGAACGCTGACCCGGGGACGGCCGGCGCGAGAACGAGTCCCGGTGCGAGAACGAGTCAGAGCCCCGGCCCTGTAGGGCCGGGGCTCTGACTCTGTATGAACGCGGTGCGCTTTGTGGCACTGCGCGCTGCGGCTCGGGATGCAGCGAGTGGCAGGGTGTGGGCGTCAGTCTCAGGCGGTCGCGGCGTTGTTCCGCGCCCGGTTGCGGGCGGCACGGCGCTTCATCGCGCGGCGCTCATCCTCGCTGAGGCCCCCCCAGACACCGGAGTCCTGGCCGGACTCCAGGGCCCACTGCAGGCACTGCTCCATGACGGGGCAGCGACGGCAGACGGCCTTCGCTTCCTCGATCTGCAGCAGCGCAGGACCAGTGTTGCCGATGGGGAAGAACAGCTCGGGGTCTTCCTCGCGGCAAACGGCGTGGTGACGCCAGTCCATGGCTGCTACCTCTCCTCGTGAGTGTGCTGGGCTTGTGAATGTGAACGCTTTCACGAATCCTCTCGCAAGGGAAGGGGCGCCGATCGACTGTGATACGGGTCCCAGCGGAGTGAGAGAAAGGATTCGGGCACCTGGGGGCCGCCGTGAGGGGCCGCCCGATCGCCATGAAGAGACTCGCAAACCTCAGCGGCGGATACAACCCCCTCCGCCAAGTTTTTTTTGATTCCTTGGTGTCGCATCACTCACAGGCGTACTTCCAGGGGGTGGACCCTGGCCTAAACGTTCGAGTGGAAGGACTTTTGGCCCTTGGACTTAAGCAATCACACGCAGTGCACGGCGTACGCCTGTGAAGTTCACGCTGTTCCGCACTCCCAGGTGGTCACCGTCCATCTGAAACGGCAGTGGAACCTGCGAATGCAAGGTGAAGTCCACCACGTCATGGAGGGTTACCGCGTGTTTACCGCGGGGCCCGCGCTCGGGGCTCGACGTGAGCAATTGAGTGCCGTACCGGCTCATGGCCAAGGGCGTCAGCCGCGAGAGTCCGAGCACGTCGAGGGCGGTGTCGAAGGAGGCCTGAGGGGCGGCGTAGACGGGACGGTTGCCCAGGTAGGTCCACGGCGCGGTGTTGCAGACTATCGACGCCACGAGATCCTCGAGCGGCTCGTGGCCTTCCCGCTCCAGCCTGATCGTGCCGCGGCTGCGGTGCTGTTCCTTCGCGAACTGCTTCAACACCTGCCGCACGTACAGAGCATGAGTCGAACGCTTGCCGAGTTCCCTTTTCTGTTCGACGCGGCCCACCACTCCCGCGTCGAAGCCGAGGCCGGCGCAGAAGGTGAACCAGCGCGGACGCAGACACGCGTCCTCGGTGTCCGGTACTCCCGAAGCAAGACCGAGGCCGATGGTGCGCTCACGGCCCGATTCGATGGCGTCGAGCAGCTGGCCGGTCGCCTCGACGGCGTGGTTCGGCAGGCCCAGCGCGCGGGCGAAGACGTTGGTGGAGCCGCCGGGCACCACCGCGAGACGGGGGAGTCCTTCGGGGTCCGGCCCCTGGTGCAGCAGACCGTTCACGACCTCGTTGACGGTGCCGTCGCCGCCGAGCGCGATCACCAGCTTCGTCTCGCCGTTCTGCGCCGCCAGCCGTGCGAGTTCGCGGGCGTGCCCGCGGGACTCCGTCGTCACCACGTCCAGCTCGAGGTCACTCGCGAGTGCATGGGTGATCACCTCACGAGTGCGCAGGCTGGTGGTGGTGGCTACCGGATTGACGACGAGGAGTGCGCGCATGGAGGGCAGCGTACATATCCGGTGGAGTGCCGCCCCCGGCCTTGGAGACGTCTGCACGCGTGGGACTACGCTCTTCACTGTGCCGACACCGAATGAGACCTCTTCCTCCCGGGACCTGCCCGAGGGCCGCCGCCCGCGACGCCTCACGGCCGCCGCCGCGCTGACCGCGATCGAGGGGGTGGTCGTCGCCGCCTTCGGTGTCGTCTCGCTCGTGAAGCTCCTGACGGACGAACCGGACGGGATGGTGCAGGCGGTCACGATGGCAGTGACCGTGCTGGCGCTGTCCGCGCTTCCGCTCGCCGCCGCGCGCGGGCTGTGGCTGCGCAGGCGGTGGAGCCGGGGCCCGTCGATGATCGTGCAGCTGATCGCGCTGCCGACGGGCTACCAGATGGCCCAGAACGGCGGCGTGTGGACGGCCGCGGGCATCGTCATCGCGCTGACGGGCGTCGCGGTGCTCGGCTGTCTCATCAATCCCACCGCGACGGAGGCGCTGGGCATCGGCCCGCGCGACGCGTAGGACACGCCCGAATCCGCAGAGAGCCCGGCCGATTCCCGGCCGGGCTCTCTGCGGTGGTCACTCCTCGATCAGCAGCCTGTCGCGCAGCTGCGCCAACGTCCGTGCCAGCAGGCGCGATACGTGCATCTGCGAGATGCCGACCTCCTGCGCGATCTGCGACTGCGTCATGTTGCCGAAGAAGCGCAGCAGCAGGATCTTCTTCTCGCGCGGCGGCAGTTCCTCCAGGAGCGGCTTGAGCGATTCGCGGTACTCCACACCCTCGAGGGCGTCGTCCTCCGCGCCCAGGGTGTCCGCGACGGCCGGCGACTCGTCGTCCGTGTCGGGAACGTCGAGGGAGAGGGTGCTGTAGGCGTTGGCGGACTCCAGGCCCTCCAGCACCTCCTCCTCGGAGATCGACAGACGCTGGGCCAGCTCGTGAACCGTGGGGGCCCTGCCGTGGAGTTGGGACAGCTCCGCCGTCGCGGAGGTGAGCGACAGGCGCAGTTCCTGGAGACGGCGCGGGACGCGCACGGCCCAGCCCTTGTCCCGGAAGTGGCGCTTGATCTCGCCGACGACGGTGGGGGTGGCGTAGGTGGAGAACTCCACGCCGCGCTCCGGGTCGAAACGGTCGACCGACTTGATCAGACCGATCGTCGCGACCTGTGTGAGGTCGTCCAGGGGCTCGCCCCTGTTGCGGAAGCGGCGGGCCAGGTGCTCGACCAGCGGAAGGTGCATCCGCACCAGGTGGTTGCGCAGTTCGGCGCGCTCGGGGGAGCCGTCGGGAAGACCGCGCAGCGCGATGAACATGCCCCGGGCTCCGCTGCGGTCGTGCGGATCGAAGTGCGCGAACTGCGCGGCCCGTGCCGTACGGGCACCGTGCTGGCCGGCGCCGAGCTGCTCGTGACCGCGTGCGGTCTCGTGTCCGTGCGTCTCCTGCTGCTGCTGCATGTCCATCGCGTCCGCCCGCTCTGCCTGCTCCGGTAGCTGACTGCTGGGGTCGGCGGGGTGCGGCCTGGCCTGCTCAGGCACGACCTGGTCGGCCGACGCACCGATGCGGCCCGCCCGATGCTCCCGTGCCTCGTGGCCGGTCACGGCGCTCCGGGGCCGGCACCGCGCTTCTTGTGCAGGCTGATGCTGACCGTACGGTCGTCGGACACCGCCGAATCCACCTCGCCGGCCAGGGCGGAGAGCACTGTCCAGGCGAAGGTGTCGCGCTCCGGCGCCCTGCCGTCGGTCGTGGGTGCCGAGACGGTGACCCTGAGGGAATCGCCGACGAGCCTGAAGACGCAGCTGAGCACGGAGCCCGGCAGCGCTTGCTGGAGGAGGATGGCGCACGCCTCGTCGACGGCGATCCGCAGATCCTCGATCTCGTCAAGGGTGAAGTCCAAGCGGGCTGCGAGCCCGGCCGTGGCCGTGCGCAACACCGACAGATAGGCACCCGCCGCGGGCAGCCGGACCTCGACGAAGTCCTGTCCGTCCTGCCCCACGGGCTCACCTGCGATCTGGGACACCCTCACCTCCAAAGTGGCACAAGCCGGTTCGGCTCGTTCGCTGTACGAGTGCGTCGGTCCGCCGCCCTGGCCCGTGGATCTCTCCCACGGAGAACCAACGGACTGACGCCGTCGATGGTTCGCCTGCGACGCTATCGCGATCCGCGAGCTGATGTCGCCCGCACGGATCTACGACGAGCTGCGGCGTCCCATCACATGAGCGTCACCCATAGTAAACATATGGGTACTGTCTGTGGCTAGGGGTCGGAGGTCGTGAATCCCGAATCGTTACGCTGTGTTGCCGTCGGCCAGCTTCCTCAGTGGTTCCCCTGACATCCGGAAGACCGTCCACTCCTCCATCGGTTCGGCGCCAAGTGATCTGTAAAAACCGATTGAGGGGTCGTTCCAGTCCAATACCCACCACTCGAAGCGTTCATAACCCCGTTCGACACAGATTCCGGCAAGGGCTGAAAGCAGTTGCTTCCCGTGCCCGGCGCCGCGCGCGGACGGGCGCACGTACAGGTCCTCCAGATACACACCGTGAGTACCGGTCCATGTGGAGAAATTGAGGAACCACAGAGCGAAACCGACGGGGTCACTCTCCGTGGTCCCCTCGGCGATCAGAGCGAAGACCGCGGGGTGTTCGGAGAACAGGGCGTCGTGCAACTGCCGCTCCGTTGCCTTCGCGTGCTCCAGTGCCCGCTCGTACTCGGCGAGTTCGCGGATCATCGCGTGGATGGCCGGTACGTCGGACGGGGCCGCGACTCTGATCATTCCTCCACGCTAACGCGGGCCGGTGACGACGGCCGTCACGGTGCTGCCCGGCGCGAAGGCACCCTCGTCCGCGAGCGTGGTGAGTGCGAAGAGCAGCTTGGCGACGTAGATCCGTTCCAGCGGCGGCAGGGAGTGCCGGCGCTCGAAGTCCCGGGCGAATTCCTCCAGTTGGGGGTCGCTTCGGGCGTAGCCGCCGAAGTGGAAGCGCTCGTCCAGGCGCCATGTGCCGCGGGGGCCGCCGAACGTACGACGTTGCAGTTCACGGATGTCGCCGGCGAGGAAACCGCCGCGCAGGACGGGCACGCCGAGGGCGCGCTGCCCCGGCCCGAGTCCGGCCGCGAGTCCGGCCAGGGTGCCACCGGTCCCGCACGCCACGGCGGCGACGTCGGTGCGGCCGCGCAGCTCCTCGCCGAGGGCCGTGCACCCGTGCACGGCAAGGGAGTTGCTGCCGCCCTCGGGTATGCGGAAAGCCTCCCGGGCCGTCCTCGTCGCAGCGCTGCCGCCGAGCACCCGCTCGGCGAAGTCCGGGTCGCGGCGGCGCCGGTAGTCGGAGCGGGAGACGAAGCGCAGCGCCATGCCGTCGGCGGCACACCGCGCGAGCGAGGGGTTGAGCGGCCGTCGGGCCAGTTCGTCACCGCGCACGACGCCGACGGTGGCGAGTCCGAGCATCCGGCCGGCGGCGGCGGTCGCCCGGAGATGGTTGGAGTAGGCGCCGCCGAACGTCAGCAGTGCCGTGTGGCCGCCCTCGACCGCGGCACGCAGGTTAGGGACGAGTTTTCGCCATTTGTTGCCCGGAACGCGCGGGTGTATCAGATCGTCGCGCTTGAGCAGCAGCCGTATGCCGCGTCCGGCGAAGCGCTCGTCGTGGATCTCCTGGAGCGGCGAGGGGAGCAGCGGCGGAGGGTCGAGAGCGGCGAGCAGGCCGTCGGCCGAGAGCGCGCCGGCGCCTCCGGGCCCCGGGGGGCCGGGGTGCGGGGGAGGGGCGGGGGCGCTGCTGTTCACACGTGCATTGTCGCGCCGTCCGCCCCTCCCGTCGCCTCAGAATCCCCTCACTTCAGGCGGGCGGCGATGCGCTTACGCATCGCGTCCATGGTGAAGCCGCGCGGGTCCGACTTCTGGTTCGTCCACTCCAGATGACCTATGACCGAGCCCTCGGTCCAGCCGTGATGCCTGCACAGTGCGGCGGCGGCGCGTTCGATGGCGTCGAGTTGCTCGTCGGGCCACGGGTCGTCGCCGTCGCCGAGGTTCTCGCATTCGAAGCCGTAGAAGTACCGGTTGCCGTCTGTGTTCATTTGGTTGGGTTCGGGCAGATCGTCCTCCGCTGTCACCGCGCGTAGCACGTCGTCGTCGCCGAGTCCCGCGTGGTTGGCGCGCCCGTGGCCGACGAGATGCACGGTGCCGTCCTTGGTGATGACGCCGTGCGCCAGAGGTCCGGGCAGATCGGAACGTCCGTCGTAGATGAGGTCGACCGTCTCCTTGGCGCCGCTCGTCACGGTGTGGTGGATCATGATTCCGTGAACCGGGCCCCAGGGGCCCTTGTGGTTGCGGTTGTGATTGCGCCAGTCGCGGACCTCCTCGACCGTCACGCCCTCCTTCTTCAGGGCTGTGATGAAGGCGCTTGCTGTGATGGGTGTGGCCATCTCTGCCCCGTACCTTCCCTTTGCGCTCTCGTGTGTTCGAGGGTGATGCCCATCAGGCCGTGCGCTTACTCCGTTCCCAGGCGTTTCAGGGCAAGCCCGCACGCGTCAACAGGCCCTGGACACACGCCTCGTGCGCGAAAGGACGCAGCAGGTGCGGCATCCGGTCGCGGGCACGGCGTGCACGGCCCGACCGTACGAGCGCAGAGTCCTCCAGGAAGCTCTGCCACGCCGAGCACGCCTCCTCCACGCGCCCCCTGGAGAGCAGCAGTTCCGCCAGTTCCGCCTCGCTGAGGGCGCGGGAGCGGCGTTCGCCGGCCGGGCGCGAGCGCAGCGAGGCCCGCAACTCGCGGACGGCCCCGTCGCGGTCTCCCAGCGCGGCCCGTACCTGGCTCGCCTGGTAGTGCAGCGCCGCGTCCTGGTAGGCGCCGACGGGCTCGCCACCGTCAGGGGACTCCGGCCCGGTCGTCAAGTCGGCCGGCGCGCGGGCGAGTTCGTGCTCGGCGCGGCCCAGGGCGGCCAGAGCCGGTGTGCGTGCGCCCTCCGCGGCCTGTGCGACCGCGAGCCCCGCGTACAGGAACGAGCGCGTCGACGGTGCCGAGTCCGGGGGCGCCGTCTCGCAGGCGGATTCGGCGAGAGCGAGGCTCACGCGACGGTGACCCAGCTGGTGCGCCTGCGAACTGAGCGCCCGCTGCACGAGCGCCACGCATTCGGGGTCATCCCCCTCGGCGGCGAGCTGCGCGGCGGTGTCGAAGGCGCGCTGGGCGAGACCGTGGCGCTGTTCGTCCGAGTAGACGCGGCCCAGCAGATAGCTCAACCGGGCCGCGCCCGCGACGAGTCGGGGGTGGTACGGGCCCTCCCCGCCGGAATGCAGCCGGCGCACCAGCCCCGCCAGGCAGGCCGCGAGCGGCGTGCGGATGTGGCCGCCGCCGTGGCGGTCCGCCTGCTGGGCGAAGAAGCGCGCGTGCTCGCGTACGGAGGCCACCTCGTCCGGCGTGGTGCGCCGGGAGGGCCGTCCGCCCCGGGGGAGGGAGGGGAAGTGTGCCCGGGGCGGACGGGGGCGGAGGGGTTCGGCGGTTTCGCTGGGCTCGTCGCCGATGCCGCGCTCGCGCGGTGCTGTCGTACTCGTGGCTCCCGATGTGCTCGCCGTGCCCGGTTGCGCGACGGCCGCGCCCAGCGTGAGGCGGTACGGCGCGGGCGGCGGTGCGTCCGCCCGTGGCGGGCCGACCACGGCGGCCGTGAGGGCCGCCAGCCGGTCGGCCGGGGGCGCGCCGTCCTGGAGGGCGGCCAGGTTCGCGTCGAACTCCCCTTCGTTCGCGAACAGTTCGGCGGCCTCTCCGCCCGCGGCGTTCCTGGACCGGGGGCCGGGCCCGCCGGACCGGCCGTCGCCCATGCCCAGTTGGGTCACGCTGACAGGACGGCCCAGCCGCCGGGAGAGCGCCTCCGCGATGAAGCCCTGCACCCGGGGCGAGGGACGGCTGCCGCGCAGCCAGTGGGCGATCGAGGTGCGGTCGTAGCCCAGCCGGACGCCGGCCTCGTGGCCCAGCCTTCCGATGGCACGGGCGAAGGCCTCCTGCGTCCATTCGCTCTCCTCAAGTAAGGAGCGCAGCGCGGCGTTCGGGGTCGGGTCCCGGCGGTGGCGCTCACCGGGCCGCATGCGGGGCCACCTGAGAGATGCCGAAGCGGAATCGGATCGGGTCGTTCACGGGAATTCCCTCCTTGTGTGCTCCGACGCGAAGTTGCGTACGGAGTGCTCCCAAGCGAACCGCGTCTTCCGCTTCTTGGGGAGCATGTGAGGTGCGCACGCAGAGGTGCGACTTTCACACCCCGTGTGAACGGTTCTCCGTTACTCTCTGAAACAAGGGTTGGACGACCGGAGGGCGAGATGGAGCCCAACAGTCAACTGGACGTACTGCTTGACCAGTCGGGAATCTCCCGGGCAGGTCTCGCTTCACGGATCAATCGTCTCGGCGCGGAGCACGATGTGACTCTGCGTTACGATCACACGGCTGTCGCGCGCTGGCTCAAGGGGCAGCGTCCGCGGGGCCGTGTACCGGAGTTGATATGCGAGGTACTGGGCGCGCGGCTGGAACGCACGCTGACCCTCGCGGACATAGGCATGGCCGGACCTCCCGGCGCGCTCCCGGCGCCGCACCCCCTCTCATCCGGAGGCGCGGGCGAGGACGACGAAGGGGCCACGCTGGGCCGCTTCGTGGAGCGGGCGGCAGTCTCCTGGCGCTCCGACCAGATGCACGCCGACACCCCCGGACCGGCCCTGCTGACGGGAGCGGCGGCGGTGGCGCCGGTGTGGGAGTGGGAGAACCCTCCCGACGACCTGGACGTCTCCCACCAGGGGAAACGCGGGGTCTCGGAGGCGGACGTCGCGCTGCTGCACGCCGCTCGCGGCCACTACGAACACCTCTACCGCAACGCGGGCGGAGTCGCCACGCGCCCCCGCGTCGTCGGCTTCCTGACCGGTGAGGTGGCGCCGCTGCTGCGCGGGGACTACGACGACGGGACCGGCCGCGAACTGTGCCGTGCGGCGGGCGCGTTGGCCGCGGTGAGCGGCATCTGCGCCTACGACGCCGACGAACAGGGCCTCGCCCAGCGGTACTTCCACCAGGCTCTGCGCCTCGGCAAGGCCTCCGGCGACCGCCTCTTCGGCGGCTACGTCGTCTCGCTCCTCGTCAACCAGGCGCTCCATCTCGGCGACAACCGGCGCGCCATCGCCTGTGCCGAGGCGGTGTTACGCACGCCGGGGCCGCACTCGACCCCGGCCCTGGCGACCGACCTGTACGCGATGCAGGCGAAGGCGTACGCGCGCATCGGCGATCGCAGGGGTGCGCACAGCTGCATGCGCAGTGCCGAGACCTGCTCCACACGCATACGTCCCGAGGAGGAGCCCGAGGAGACCGGCTACGTCCAACCGGGCCTGGTACAGGTCCGATTGGCGGAGGCGTTGCTGGTACTCGGTGAGCTGGAACCGGCCCGCCGGTATGCCGAGGAGGCCGCGAGGGCACCCGCCCATGTGCGCGGCCGGGTCAACCGGCTGGTCACGCTCACGGGCGTCGAGTTGCGCACCGGCTCACCGGAACGCGCTGCGGAGACGGCGGTGCGGATGGCCGATCAGGCGCAGGGCATCGAATCACAGCTGCTGCGGCAGCGCATGCGGCAGGTCCGGGAGCGTCTCCTACGGCACCCCGGCACCCCGGCCGCACAGGCGGCGGAGCTGATCGAGGAAACGTTGCGGGTGCCTCTCTGAAGGGAGGACGGCCGGACGGCGCCTCTGTCAGGGAAGCGCCGCGGCGTGCTGGGATGTGCCCAACCTCCGTCAGGAAGGGGGCACATACGTGCGATGGAAGAACCTGGGTGAACACACTGTGTACGAGAACCAGTGGCTACGGGTCAATCTCGCGGACGTGCTGCTGCCGGACGGCCGTCACCTGGATCACTATCTGATCCGGCTGCGGCCGGTGGCCATGGCCACCGCGGTCAACGAACGCAACGAGGTGCTGATGCTCTGGCGGCACCGCTTCATCACCGACAGCTGGGGATGGGAGCTCGCGGCCGGAGTCGTCGAGGACGGCGAGGACCTCGCCGCCGCGGCGGCGCGCGAGATGCTGGAGGAGACGGGCTGGCGGCCCGGGCCGCTGCGTCATCTGATGACTGTGGAGCCCTCCAACGGGCTCACCGACGCACGGCATCACATCTACTGGTCGGACAGCGCCGCCTACGCGGGCCACCCCGAGGACGACTTCGAGTCGGACAAGCGTGAGTGGGTGCCGCTGAAGGAGACGCCGGACCTCATCGCCGCAGGCGAGGTCCCCGCCGCGAACACGGCGGCGGCACTGCTGATGCTGTACCGGCTGCGCTTCGGCTGACCGGAGGGCTAACCGGACCGGCCGGGTCGGACCGGCCGGGTCGGACCGGGGCCGCGGCGATCTGGACCGGGCCGGACGACAGAGCCGGAGAGCCGGACCGGCCCCCGGTCCGCCGAGTGCGGCGGGCCGGGGGCCGGAAGGTCCTCTCGTGCGCGTCTCGCGCGCTTCCGGCGGAAGGAGCGCCTGTCATGCGCCCCCTCACGCCTTTCTCACTTGCCGCGCAGGAAGCCGTCCCCGTGCTGTGCGATGTGCTGCTCCAGCGCGGAGAGCGCCTGCTGCACCTCGGCGGAGGTGCCGCTGCCACGCTGCTCGGCGTAGTAGGCGGCGCCCAGGCGCTTCAGCAGGTCGCTGCCCTGCCGCTGTGCCTGTACCTCCTCCATCTTCTCCTTGCCCTGCGTCAGGCCGCGCTGCGCCTGCTCCTTGGCCCTGTCGAGGAAACCCGCCATCGTTCCTGCCTCCTGTGCCTGCGTCGCCGGGGGGAATTGCCCGGAAAACTCCCCTGTCCTTGCCCGTCCAAACGTATGCCGTGATCAGCTGGTTCCCTGCTCATCCTCGGCCAGTACGTCGAGGGCCACCCGTACGAGCTGCGGCACGGCGGGATGACCGGGCCTGCCCGAACCGACGGGGCTCTCACGCCAGATGAGCATCAGCGGTACGTCGCCCGTGCCGGCCAGCGGCCGGTACACGACGTCCGGGTGCGGGTGCATCTCCGCCGTGGCGGACGTGGAGACGCCGACGGCGTTGCCCGCCGCGATGGCGCCCAGCCAGTCGTCCGTGTTGGCGACGAGCACCGCAGAGTCCGGGTCCGGGCGGATCTCCTCCGGCCATAGTTCGAGCGTGGTCAGACCGGAGACGGTGTTGAGGGCGATGGGGTGGTGCGCCAGCGAGGCGAGGTTCAACGGGCCCGCGTGCGTGGCCAGTTCGCTGTCCGCGGGCACAGCCGCCACACGCGTCTCGTTGCACAGCCACTCGCCGAGCAGGCCGTCGGCCTCCCGGGGGATCAGCGGTGCCCGCATCAACGCGACGTCGACCTTGCCGCTCAGCAGGCCTGCCGACCGCTCGTCCACGCGCAGCAGCTCCAGCGGCGTCTGCGGGTACAGCTCCTTCCAGCGCCGCAGCAGCGGAGTGGTGTGCCGTCCGAACGCCGACCACGCGTGGCCCAGGCGAAGCGGCCACGGGCGCAGCCGTGCGGGGTCGAGCGCCTCGTCGACGGCGGCGACCGCGGTGGTCGCCTTGTCCAGGAAGCGCCGTCCGTCCGTGGTCAGTTCCAGGTGGTGGGTCGTGCGGTCCACCAGCCGCACTCCCAGGTGCGCCTCGAGCTGACGCAGGGTCCGGGAGAGGGCGGGCTGGCTCATCCGCAGCACCGCCGCGGCGGACGTCACGCTGCCCGCGTCGGCGATGGCGAGGAAGGCGCGCAGATGACGCAGTTCAGCGGTCATGCGCACGGAGCATAGCCGCAGGCCGAGACGCATTTCACAGGGCGACGCGGCGGTCATAACGTGTGCTCATGAGCTCTGGTGACAGCACTGCCGCGCGGAACCCGCCCCGGACCGGGCCCGGCTCCGGCGCCCACGGCCCGTACGCACGGCAGGGCCACGGGCGGCTCGGCGCGGTCGGGATGGTCATCGGCAGTGCCATGTCACTGCAGTTCGGGTCGGCGGTGGCCGCCACGCTCTTCCCGCGGGCCGGCGCGCTCGGTGTGGTGGCGCTCAGGCTGGTCTTCTCCGCGCTGCTCATGCTCGCCGTGTGCAGGCCGCGGCTGCGGGGCCACTCCCGCACGGACTGGGCGGCCGTCACCGGGCTCGGCGTCGCGCTCGGCACCATGAACACGCTCTTCTACCAGGCCATCGACCGCATCCCGCTCGGTGCCGCCGTCACCCTCGAACTGCTCGGCCCGCTCGTGCTGTCCGTCGTGGGTTCGCGGCGCCTGCTGAGCCTGCTGTGGGCAGGGCTCGCGCTGGCGGGCGTGTATCTGCTGGGCAGCAGCGGTTTCGGCAGCATCGACTTCGCCGGGGCCGCGTTCGCGCTGGCCGCCGGTGCCATGTGGGTGGCGTACATCCTCTTCAACTCCCGTACGGGCGCCCGATTTCCGAAGGCCGACGGGCTTGCCCTCGCCATGGCACTGGCCGCCCTGCTCAGCGCGCCGCTGGGTGTGGCGAGCGCCGGCCGCGCGCTGCTGGACCCTGTGACGCTCGGGCTGGGCGCGGCGGTGGCGGTGCTCTCCTCGGGGGTGCCGTACACGCTCGAACTGTTCGCCCTGCGAAGGCTGCCCGCGGCGACCTTCGCGCTGCTGATGAGCCTCATGCCGGTGGCGGCGGCGTCGGCGGGGTTCCTGGTGCTCGGCCAGCGCCTCGAGTTGCCGGAGCTCGTCGCCATCGCCCTGGTCATCGTCGCCAGCATGGGCGCGGTACGTACACCTCCCGCCGCCCGCACCAGGGGTGCCGGGCCGCCCGTGCCGTGAGGTCCGCCGTGCGCCATAGGCTGGGCCGGTGAGCGAGCGCGAGCGGCCGGTGGCCGTCTGGACCGAGGACGGCGTCGAACGCACCGCACTGTGGCGTTCGGAGAGCGGCGCGAAGCCCCCGCGGCACGTGCGCGTCGCGGACGACCGCATGACCGCCGACTCCGCCTACAAGCTGGCCTGTGAGGGCACGGCGCTGCTGTGGCGCGGCGACTATCACCAGGCGCGGCAGATGCTGTCCGCGCTGGCGCGCCGGGTCGACCGCAAGCCGCCGAAGGCCGGCGGTAGTCCGCGGGAGACCTTCCACCTCCAGCGCCAGGCGCAGTCCCGGCGGGCGCGGATCCTGGGGATGCTGCTGGTGCCACTCGACGCCGGGGGCGGGGACGGCAGGGCCGGGGACGGCTACTCGGTACCGCTCCGCCGCGCGCCCGACGTACGGGAGGCGTGCCGCGAGGCGTACGGACCGCCGGAGGGCACCGGGGTGCGGCACTCCCTCGTGGCGCTGCGCGAACTGCTCGGCGTCGTCGGCGCTCACGAGTGGCGGCACAGGGGAGTACCGGTGCCGGCGCTGGGCGGTGAACGCGTGCACCCGGCGTACGGGGTCTTCTCGCCCGTGCGCGGCGAGTACGTGGACCTGGTGGCCGGCACCGAACTGCCCCCGGGCGGGCTCGCGTTCGACATCGGCACGGGTACCGGGGTGCTCGCCGCGGTGCTCGCCCGGCGCGGGGTCACCAGTGTCGTCGCGACCGACCAGGACGAGCGGGCCCTGGCCTGTGCCCGTGAGAACGTCGAACGGCTGGGCGTGTCAGGGCAGGTGAGCGTCGTCGCCGCGGACCTCTTCCCGCCGGGCACCGAGCAGGCCTCGCTCGTCGTGTGCAACCCGCCCTGGCTGCCCGCGAAACCGGCCTCGCCGCTGGAACACGCCGTGTACGACCCCGGCAGCCGCATGCTCCGCGGTTTCCTCTCGGGGCTGGCGGAGCACCTGACCGCTGAGGGCGAGGGCTGGCTGATCCTCTCCGACCTCGCCGAGCATCTGCAGCTGCGTACGCGCGAGGAGTTGCTGGCCTGGATCGCCGAGGCGGGCCTCGCCGTCGCCGGCCGGGAGGACACCCGTCCCCGCCACGCGCGTTCGTCCGACGCCTCCGATCCGCTGCACTTCGCCCGCGCCGTGGAGATCACGTCGCTGTGGCGGCTGAGGCGCGCCGGGGGCTGACCGGGGGCTCCGGCGAACCCGGGCGGGCGACCCAGACTCACGAAGTGGCCGGCGGGGAGCCGCCGTTCACGGCCCCCACACCGGCACGGAAGGCGTTCCGCAAGTCTCGGGAGACGCCCGGCGGTGCTCCGGACCCGGGGCCCGACGGTCCGCTCCCGTCCCTGTACCTTCCCTTCCGTCCCCCGAGAAAGCGGAGAGGTGAATCCCCTGTACGGTCCGCGCGTGCTGCTGTGGTGCCTGGCAATCGGTGGCCTCTTCCTGGCCTTTGTCTCCCTGTCCGCGCACCAGCGCCCCCTGGCCGTCGTGGGGTTCGTCCTCGTCATCCTCTGCCCCGGCCTGGCCGAGGCGTACGCGCAGCGCAGGCGGCGCAGCGACTGGTACCGACGCGAGTTCGGGACGCAGGAGGAGTTCGTCAGCTCCCTCGACCAGGCCGACCTGCGCCGCATCCGCGACGAGAAGGGGTTGGCGGAGGCGGTCCGCGCCCTGCGCCGCCGGCACCCGAAGCTCCCGTTGAAGGTTGCCGCGGACACCGTCAAACAGCTCTGAACGGCCCGGGGACGCTCCCGACCCCGCGGCTCCTCAACTGCCGCCGCTGAAGGACCGAATGGGCCTGAGCGCGCAAGGCGCCGGTCGGCGCGGTGCGCGCGTATGTGGCCGGGCGAAGAAGACTGCACCCGGTTCGACGTGGACACCTTCGTGAGGCGCCGTGACGAACCGGGTGCGGTCGAAGCCCGGGAGGACGAAGGGCGTCAGCCCTTCTTGGTCTCCCAGAAGATCTTGTCGATCTGGGCGATGTAGTCGAGGGCCTTCTGGCCAGTGGCCGGGTCGGTCGAGCCCTTGGCCGTGGAGAGGGCCTTGAGGGTCTCGTTGACCAGCTGGTGCAGGTCCGGGTACTTCTCGAAGTGCGGGGGCTTGAAGTAGTCGCTCCACAGCACCGAGACGTGGTGCTTGGCCAGTTCGGCCCGCTCTTCCTTGATCGTGGTGGCGCGGGCGCGGTAGTGCGGGTCGTCGTTGGCCTGGTACTTCTCCTGGATGGCCTTGACCGACTCCGCCTCGATGCGGGCCTGCGCCGGGTCGTAGACACCGCAGGGCAGGTCACAGTGGGCGCTGACCTTGACCGTGGGCGCGAACAGACGGGAAAGCATAGAGCCGTCCTTCCTCGTGATCGTCTTCTCACCTGTGAGATTACTCCGTAGGGGAGGCCTTTTCGCGTGTGCCCCCGAGGGCTTAGGACAAAAGTCCAGTGTTGGGCGAACGTGAGGACGGGACCGAGGTGAGGCGCACAGATGCCGGAGCGGGTGCGGGAATCGCGAGGGTACGGACAGCAGAGGAGCGGGGCTTTGAGCGGGTTGCTGAAGCGGATCGGGCTCGCCGAGGTCTACAACCCGTCGATGCTGCCCACGCTGCGCCCCGGTGACCGTCTGGTCGTGAAGTACGGCTCCCGCGTGCGCCCCGGAGCCGTGGTTCTGCTGCGGCACCCGCTCCAGCACGACCTGCTCATCGTCAAACGGGCCGTGGAGCGCCGTTCGGGTGGCTGGTGGGTGGTCGGTGACAATTCGCAGGTGCGCAATGACAGCCGGGAGTTCGGCGCCGTCCCGGACGACCTGATGGTGGCGCGTGCCTGGGTGCGGCTGCGGCCTCCGCGGGGCCCTCAGCGCTCGCTGCGGCCCGTACTGCCGTGGGTCTTCTCGGCGGTGCGGCCGCTGGTGGTGCTGCCGGCGGGGCGCTCCGGTACGGCCTCCGCGTCGTCGTCTTCCCTGACGTCCTTGCTGTCCCGGCTCTCCAGGCGCTTGCGGGCGCGGTAGGCGGCGACGTTGGCGCGCGTTGCGCAGCGGTCGGAGCAGTAGCGGCGGGAGCGGTTGGTGGAGGTGTCCAGGTACGCCTTGCTGCACGGCGCCGCCTGGCAGATCCCGAGCCGTTCCACGCCCAGGTCGGTCAGGTGGAAGGCGAGGCCCATGCAGGCCGTGGCCGTGTAACCGGCCGCCGCCGTGACGGGGTGCTCCGCGAGGTGCATGTGCCAGCGCGGGCGTCCGTCGGCCGCCAGGTCGCCGTGACCGCTGATCTGAGGGCTGGCGGGGAATTCCATGAGCAGCGCGTTGAGAAGGTCCACGGCGCGCGTCTCGTCGCCCTCGGAGGCGGCGCCGAAGACGGCGCGCAGCCGCGTCCGTACGGCCCGCAGCCGGGCCACGTCGGCCTCCGTCGCCCGGCGGGCCGTCTGCCGGTTGGCGCCGCACAGCTCCCGCACGGACTCGACCGACGTGAGGGTGTCCACGCCGCGCTCGGGCTCCTCGGTGTTGACCAGGCGCACCGCGAAGTCGGAGTAATAGCTGAGTTCCACTTGTGGTCCTTACAGCAGCGGGGCTATCGTCGGCCGTGCAGGTAATGAGCGAGTTCGGTCAGAGAGTATTACATCCAGGAGGATGGCGTGGCTGCCTACACGGACGACGCGGACATCGCAGGAGCCGGTGCGGACTGGCGAGCATGGCAGGAGAGTTGGGACCGGCAGCAGGAGTTCTACCTCCCGGACCGCGAGGAGCGGTTCCGGGTCATGCTCGACATGACCGAGGCCCTGGCCGCTCCCTCTGCCCCCGCAGAGGAGGACGGCTCCGGCGCCCCCGGGCCCGTGGTGCTCGACCTGGCCTGCGGCACGGGCAGCATCTCGCGGCGGCTGCTGCGCCGCTTTCCCGGGGCGCAGTGCACGGGAGTCGATCTCGACCCGGCGCTGCTGATGATCGCGCGCGGCTACTTCGCGGGGGACGAGCGCGTGGAGTTCGTGAGCGCGGATCTGACCGACCCGGAGTGGACGGACAAGCTCCCGCACCGCTCGTACGACGCCGTGCTCACCGCCACCGCCCTGCACTGGCTGCGCACCGACGAACTCGGCGTGCTCTACGGGCAGATCGCGGGCGTGCTGCGCGACGGCGGTGTGTTCATGAACGCCGACCACATGCCGGACGAGACCACGCCCCGCATCAACGAGGCCGCGCACACCTTCGACAAGGCGCGTCGTGAGCAGGCCGAGGAGCTGGGCAAGCAGGACTGGGCCGCCTGGTGGGACGGGCTGTCCCGGGAGCCCGCGGTGGCCGACGCCGTCGCCGTGCGCTTCCGCACCATCGGCAACCCGCTCGCCGGCGACCACTCCGACGGCGAGGTGCAGTCCCCGGCCCGCCATGCCGAACTGCTGCGCGCGGCGGGCTTCGCGGAGGCACGGCCGGTGTGGAGTTCGCCCCTCGACGCGCTCGTGCTGGGCCTGAAGTAGTCTCCGCGCGCCGCGAAGCCGTATGCGCGTGAGGGCGGTACGGGCAGAGGCTGCCCGTACCGCCCTCACGCGCTTGTCCGGCCGTTCCGGCTCCCGCGCATCCCGCGCCGGAGCCGGGTGACGGCGAGGTCAGCGGCGGGCGACGCCTTCCGCGCGTGCCGCCGCGGCGACCGCGGACGTCACGGCGGGAGCGACCCGCTCGTCGAACGGCGACGGGATGACGCAGTCGGCGCTCAACTCGTCGGAGACGACGGCCGCCAGGGCCTCGGCCGCGGCGAGCTTCATTCCCTCGGTGATGTCGGTCGCCCGCACCTGCAGGGCGCCGGCGAAGACCCCCGGGAAGGCCAGCACGTTGTTGATCTGGTTCGGGTAGTCGCTGCGGCCCGTGGCCACGACCGCCGCGTACTTGGAGGCGACGTCCGGGTGGATCTCCGGGTTCGGGTTGGCCATGGCGAAGACGAAGGAGTCCTCGGCGAGTGTGGCCACCGCCGACTCCGGCACCGTGCCGCCGCTGACGCCGATGAAGACGTCGGCGCCGTCCATCACCGACTCCAGGGAACCGGTGCGCCCTTCCTTGTTGGTGAAGCCCGCCAACTCCCGCTTGACGTCGGTGAGATCGTCTCGGTCCGCGGAGACGACGCCCTTGCGGTCGCACACCACGACGTCGCCGATGCCCGCCTCCACGAGGATCTTGGCGATCGCGAAACCCGCCGCGCCCGCACCCGAGATGACGGTGCGCAGGTCGCCGAGCACGCGGTTCGTCAGGCGTGCGGCGTTGCGGAGCGCCGCGAGCGTGACGATCGCCGTGCCGTGCTGGTCGTCGTGGAAGACCGGCACATCGAGGCGTTCCTTGAGCTTTGCCTCGATCTCGAAGCACCGGGGTGCCGCGATGTCCTCCAGGTTGACGCCTCCGAAGGACGGTGCGAGGCGCGCGACGGTCTCGACGATCTCGTCGGTCTCGCGGCAGTCCAGCGCGACCGGGAACGCGTCCACGCCGCCGAACTGCTTGAAGAGAATGGACTTGCCCTCCATCACCGGGAGGGATGCCTCCGGGCCGATGTCGCCGAGCCCCAGCACCGCGCTGCCGTCCGTGACGACGGCCACCACCTGGGACTTCCACGTGTAGTCCGCGACGAGCTCGGGCTGGCGCGCGATGGCGCTGCAGACCTTGGCCACGCCCGGCGTGTACGCGAGGGACAGTTCGTCCGCGTTGCGGACCGGGACGGTGGCCTGCACGGCCATCTTCCCGCCACGGTGCAGAGCGAAGGCCGGATCGATCACGTCCTCGTCCAGTCCGTCCTTCGAATTGACGATCTCCGCTGCCACTTGTCGAACCCCTTTGTCGAAAAACCTTTGTGAGAGAGGCCGCTCCCTGGTTGAGGAACGGGCGGGCACCACGTACGCCGGCCGCGCGGTCCATGGCCCTGGTGGGAGCCCCGGGCGAGGCCCGGTTGTGGATCCCCTCAGGCCCTGGGCCGAGGGGGCGGGTCCCCCGGCCCGCTGGCCGAGGGGGAGGAGCGAACGCCGGGCGCGCCGCACACGCGCCCTGGTCCCCGGGTGAGGGGTGTAATCGACCTTTGTACCGGACGAAGCCCGTCGGTTACGACCCGCTTTCCCCATGACCGAGAGCAGGCAACCGGACATTAACCGACAGAACGGTCCGAACGTGTGCGGGGGTCGACTATCTCTCGACCACAACACACCTGTCGGTGAAGGGTCTTCGGCGTAACCCGCGGATGTGCTCAAGGTCTCCTGCGGGTCTCCGGTCCAACGGAACGCGACGCGGTGTATGCGACGCGTTAGTGCCCTGTATGCGGAACCGGGCCTCCGTTATCCGATTTTGACTCGCGAGTCCTCTGTAACCGCTCGAACGGATGGCAGGATTTCCACCATCCATCGGCAGCATCCTTACGCGGTCGCGACACCCGAAGGTGTGTGCCCGACCGGACGCTCCCTCATCCGCAGGAGGACCCCGCAATGACCGCACGCAACTCCCGGCGCCCGGCGGACGTGCGCCGCCGCAGCGCTCGTATGGCCGCGCCCATAGCCGTGCTGGTCACCGGCGCCCTGATGCTGACAGGCTGCGGCGACCAGACCGGTTCCGCGGGCGGCGGCGCCGACAAGCAGGGCAGCAAGGCCCCGCTCTTCGACAAGCTGCCGAAGAAGATCCAGAAGGCGGGCGTCATCAAGGTCGGTACGGATGCCGCGTACAAGCCGATGGAGTACAAGGAAGGGCAGAAGATCGTCGGACTCGACCCCGACCTCGCCAACGCGATGGGCGAGCAGCTCGGTGTGCGGTTCCAGTTCACCAACGGCACCTTCGACGGGCTGATCACCTCCATGCAGACCGGCCGCTTCGACATGATCATGTCGTCGATGACGGACACCAAGGACCGGCAGGAGGGCCTGGACGACAAGGGCAAGAAGGTCGGCAAGGGCGTCGACTTCGTCGACTACCTCACCGCCGGCTCCTCGATCCTCGTCAAGAAGGGCAACCCGGAGAAGATCGAGTCGGTCGACCAGCTGTGCGGGAAGAAGGTCGCCACGCAGCGCGGAACCACCTCGCACGAGATCCTCAAGAAGCAGATCGACAAGTGCAAGAAGAACCGTGAGCGGCCGCTGACGATCGAGCCGTTCGACACCGACGACGAGGCGCGCGTGCGGCTGAAGGCCGGCGGCGTCGTCGCCGACATCTCCGACTTCCCCGTCGCGGCCAACGCCGCGAAGAGCGGCGACGACTTCGAGGTCGTCGGCGAGCAGATGGAGTCCGCGCCGTACGGCATGGCCGTCTCCAAGGGCAACGACGAGCTCAGCGGCGCCCTCAAGGAAGCCCTGACGAAGATCATCGAGGACGGCTCCTACAAGAAGGCGCTCAAGAAGTGGGGCGTCGAGGACGGCGGAGTCTCCGAGGCGAAGATCAACAGCGGTACCTGAGCCGCGTCGCGGCCCACCGGCCGGCCGGTCCAGTCGTCACGGACCGGCCGGCCGTGCCACGGCCACCGCGAACCGGCGTCGCACCGACGCTCGCCGGCAGCGATGTCCGCGAGTCCGCGACCGCCACTCCCGCAAGGCGCCCCGCCGGGTCCCCCAGCCAGTGCTGGGCGGGGCCCGGCCCGCCGGGGGAGTGCCCCCAGCCCACCGATCGACAGGCAGCAACCTCCATGACCGCACCCCTCGACAAGGCGCCCAGCGCGCCCCCATCCGCCGGCACGGCACCCGAGGCGATCAAGGCGATACCCGTGCGGCACTACGGCCGCTACGTCTCCGCCGCCGTCGTCATCGTGCTCCTCCTCCTCGTCGTCAAGGCGTTCGCGGAGGCGGACCTCACCTGGGGCTCGGTCGGCAGCTTCTTCTTCAACGACCAGATCATGGAGGGCGTCAAGAACACCCTCGTCGTCAGCGTGCTGTCCATGCTGATGGGCCTGGTACTCGGCATCGTCCTGGCAGTGATGCGGATGTCGAAGAATCCGGTCACCAACTCGGTGGCGTGGGGCTACATCTGGTTCTTCCGCGGCACGCCCGTCTACGTGCAGTTGCTGCTGTGGTTCAACCTCGCGCTGATCTTCCCCGTCCTCAATCTCGGCCCGATCTACAAGGACGAGATGACGGACGTCATGACGCCGTTCATGGCAGCCCTGCTGGGACTCGGCCTGAACGAGGCGGCATACATGGCAGAGATCTGCCGCGCCGGCATCCAGTCCGTGGACGAGGGGCAGACCGAGGCCTCGCAGGCTCTCGGCATGACCAACGGGCAGAACATGCGCCGGATCGTGCTGCCGCAGGCGATGCGCGTCATCGTGCCGCCGACCGGCAACGAGTTCATCAACCTGCTCAAGACCTCCGCCCTGTGCGCCGTCGTGCAGTACGAGGAGGTGCTGCGCAAGTCGCAGAACATCGGCAACAATTCGGGCGCCGTGGTGGAGATGCTGTTCGTCGCCACCATCTGGTTCCTCGTGATCACGACGGTCTTCAGCATCGGGCAGTTCTACCTGGAGCGGCACTACGCGCGGGGCTCGTCGCGGCAGCTGCCCGCAACCCCGTGGCAGCGGGCGCGGCAGCTGGTGTTCACCTTCAGCCGTGGTACGGGATCGGGCTCAGGCTCGGGAGCGGGAGGCGCCGCATGAGCGCGATGGTCAAGGCGGAGGCCGTACACAAGTCCTTCGGCCCGGTCGAGGTGCTCAAGGGCATCGACCTGGAGGTCGCGCCGCGCGAGGTGTTCTGCATCGTGGGGCCCTCGGGGTCGGGCAAGTCGACATTCCTGCGCTGCATCAACCATCTGGAGAAGATCAACGCGGGACGGCTGTACGTCGACGGCACGCTCGTCGGCTACCGCGAGCACGGCAACAAGCTCTACGAGCTGCGGGACCGCGAAGTCGCCGCGCAGCGCCGCGACATCGGCATGGTCTTCCAGCGCTTCAATCTCTTCCCGCACATGACCGCGGTGGAGAACGTGATGGAGGCGCCGGTGCTCGTGAAGGGCGAGAGCAAGGCGAAGGCGCGGGAACGCGCTGCCGCGCTCCTGGACCGCGTGGGCCTCGCCGAGAAGACGGACAGCTACCCGGCGCAGCTCTCCGGCGGGCAGCAGCAGCGCGTCGCCATCGCCCGCGCGCTGGCGATGGAGCCCAAGCTGATGCTCTTCGACGAGCCGACCTCCGCGCTCGACCCGGAGCTGGTCGGCGAGGTGCTGGACGTCATGCGCGACCTCGCCCGGGACGGCATGACGATGATCGTCGTCACGCACGAGATGGGCTTCGCGCGCGAGGTCGGCGACTCGCTGGTCTTCATGGACGACGGTGTGGTCGTGGAGTCGGGCAACCCCCGGGACGTCCTCAACGACCCGCAGCACGAGCGGACGAAGTCCTTCCTCTCGAAGGTGCTGTGAGGCCGAGCGCATTCCACGCGTCCGTGACATCTGTCGCTTCGCCGGGGCGGGGGGTGGCTGGTCAGCCCCCCGCGCGAGTAGCGTCCGGATCATGTTTGCTGCATACGCCGCACGAATCGACAAGGACCAGCCGCTGGACGGGCTGGAGCTGGGTGACCGTCCGGAACCGACGGTTCCGGACGGTTGGACGACCGTCGACGTCAAGGCGGCGTCGCTCAACCACCACGACCTGTGGTCCCTGCGTGGCGTCGGCCTCGGCGAAGAGCTGCTGCCGATGACCCTGGGGTGCGACGGCGCGGGCGTCGACGCCGACGGCAACGAAGTCGTCCTCCACTCGGTCATCGGTGCCACCGGTCACGGCGTCGGCCCGAACGAGAAGCGCACCTTGCTGACGGAGAAGTACCAGGGCACGTTCGCCGAACGCGTCGCCGTGCCCAAGTGGAACGTGCTGCCCAAGCCGAAGGAGCTCTCCTTCGCGGAGGCCGCCTGTCTGCCGACGGCGTGGCTCACCGCGTACCGGATGCTCTTCACGAACGCGGGCGTACGGCCCGGCGACAGCGTGCTCGTCCAGGGCGCGGGCGGCGGCGTCGCGACGGCCGCCATCGTGCTCGGTGCCGCTGCCGGGCTGCGGGTCTTCGCCACCAGCCGGCACGAGGACAAGCGCAAGCGTGCCGTCGAACTCGGCGCGGAGGCCGCCGTGGAGACCGGTACGCGGCTGCCTCAGCGCGTCGACGCGGTGCTGGAGACCGTGGGCGCGGCCACCTGGTCGCACTCGCTGAAGTCCCTCAAGCCCGGTGGAACCGTCGTCATCTCGGGTGCCACGAGCGGCCCCAACCCGGACGCCACGGAGCTCAACCGGATCTTCTTCCTCGAACTGAAGGTCGTCGGCTCGACGATGGGCAGCAAGGAGGAACTGGCGTCGCTGCTGGACTTCTGCGCCGCCAAGGGCGTGCGTCCCGTCATCGACTCGACGCTGCCCCTGGACCGTGCCCGTGAGGGCTTCGCGAAGATGGCGGACGGTGAGCTGTTCGGCAAGGTCGTGCTGACGGTCTGACGCTGACGGTCTGACGGTCTGAGGGACCTGCAGGTCGGCCCCGTCAGCGGTCCCGTCAGAGGGCGGGGGACGCGGGCGGTGCGTGCCGCGCGGTGTAGGCGGCGAAGGGCTCGATGCCGGCTTCCGCTCGGCGCTCGTCCAGCCGGTCCGGCTCCTCGCAGGGCCACGGCACGGGCTCGCCGTCCCGCACGGTCGCGATCTGCGTGCCGCAGGGCTGCTCGCGTCCCTCGTTGACGTACGTGCGGTCGCGGAGGAAGGCGAGTTGAGCAGCGCTCGACTCGCCCGCCTCCACCGCGCGTTCCATCAGCGCCAACGCCCGCCGCTGCACGTCCAGTTGACGGTCCGCGTGCTGCGCGATCAGCCACGCCGCACGCGCCGCCTCCTCGCCGACCAGCGACTCCGTCGGCCAGCCGTGCTCCGCCATGATCGCGTTGAGGCGGTCGCCGTGCCGCGCGGTGAGCCGGCGCCAGAGGAGCTGTTCGGCGAAGTCCTCACTGAGAGCTCCGGCGGACGCCTCGTGGTCGGCCGCCGCCATGCGCTTCAGCTCGTCGGCCAGTGCGATGTGCGTCGCGTCCATCGGGTCCCGCTCCCTCTCGCTCGTTCTCCGCATCTCCCGTCCGGGCTCTAGGGTAGGCGGGCGGGAGCGTGCGGAGATCATCCGGGAGCAGGGCGACACGAGGGCCGGTGCGCAGGGGCGGCGGAGTCGCGCCCCATGACGCCGCCGGAGCCGGCGCTCAGGCCATGACCTTCTCCATCCTCGCGTCGCCGAACATCATGGCGCGCGTCAGCGGATCGGCCAGGAAGTCGTGGGGGAAACCGAGTTCCACGGCGTGCGGCTGCCGCGGTGGTCAGCACCTGAGGTCGCCGTGCCGTGCGGTGAGCGTCGCGTCCATCGGGTCCCGCTCCCTCTCGCTCGGTCTCCGACTCCCGTCCGGGCTCCAGGCAAGCGGACGGGCGCTGCGGAGATCGTCTCCGGGGATGGTGCGAGCGGGGTTGTGAGCGGGGAGAATGGAATCCTGCACGGGCAGGGTGACCAGCCCTGGCACCAGCACGGCGGGTGGGGGCGTGCATCGCGAAAGCGTCACCTGTGCCGCTTTCGACTGAGTGTCCGCTGCCGCGGGCGGCGCCGACGCAGCCAACCTGGAATCGTCGGCCGGTGACGAAGGAGGACCACGTGACGATGGCAGCCCCAGAGCGTGAATCCGACGTGGCGGCCGGCGACGGTACGGAGTCATCGGTGGAGCACGCCTTCGACGCGTTGAGCGCGGCATCCCCCGAGGGGTGGCGCGTGGAGTTGATCGAGGGGGAGATCCACGTGGTGCCACCGGCCAACGGCGAGCACGAAGAGATCGTGTCCGAGGTGTCGGACCAGGTGACGGAACGTCGCAGGGACAGGGAGTTGCGCACATACACCGGCCTCGGACTGTTCGTCCCCGATGCCTCGTCGACCGGCAAGGTGGTCCCGGACCTGGTCATCGCCCCCAAGGGCAGCTTCGGTGACGAGGCCGAATACCACGACCCCGCTCCCGTCATGCTCGTCGGCGAGGTGACTTCCCGCTCGACCGCTCAGCAGGACCGCGGGCCGAAGCTGCGGGGATATGCGCGCGCCGGCGTTCCCTGCTATCTGCTGATCGACCGTGAGGCCGGCGAGGTCGTCGTGTTCTCCGAACCTGCCGGTGACTCGTACACCCGCAGGGCCGAGGCGAAGCTGTCCAAGACGATCGAGCTGCCCGAGCCGCTGGGGTTCGAGCTGGACACCGGGCAGTTCTGAGGACGGTACCGGTCCTGCGACGGCTCAATCGCTGAGGTCGCGCTCCCCGTTGCGTCCGGGATCGCTGAGGAGAGCGACCAGGTGGGCGGCCCCGGCCGAGAGCTGACGGCGAGCCTCGCGCAGCTGCTGTTCGGTCACACCGTGATCGCGTGCCGCGTCGCGTACGTCATCGCGGAAGTGGTCGAGGAGGCGCTCCAGGTCCCGTCCGGGATCGTCGCTCGGGGTGTCCTGCTCCTTCGCCCAGTCGGGGGCCTGGGGGCCCGCCGCCTCGCCGCCGCCTTCGGAGGACTCCTGCCGCAGATACGGGAACCAGGACGTGGCGTGCTCCGTGATGCGGCCCAAGTTGCCCATCTCGCGGGCCAGTTCGGACATGCCGTCGCGGACCGCCCCCGGCCAGTCGCCCGACTTCGCCCGTGACTGGACCTGCTCCTGCACCTGCCGGGCGATGCGCTGCACCTCCTCGACGGCGGCCGCGCGAGCCTGGGCCTCCTTCGCCTGGCGCTTGGCCTGCTGGGTCTCCTTCTTGGCGCGGCGGGCCTGTTCCTTCCACTCCTCCTTGGCCCGCTTCATCTCCTCATTGGCCTGCTGCCATGCCTCCTTCTCGGCCATGCCGGGCCAGCCGCCGGAAAGCCCGCCCGTTCCTTCCGCGCGGGTACGGCGGGCCTGCTCGCGCATCTCGCGCCGCAGATCGCGGGCGGAGCCGCTGACGTCCTCGCGGATGTCGGCGGCCAGGGACGTCAGGGATTCGCTGATCTCGACCTCGAGCTCCGCCAACTCGTCCTCGCGCTCGGCCAGTTCGGCGCGGCCGGCGTCGGTGATCGAGTAGACCTTGCGGCCGCCGCCCTCGGTCGTGTGACTGACCAGGTCCTCGGCCTCCAGCTTGGCCAGGCGCGGGTAGACGGTGCCCGCCGACGGCGCGTACAGGCCCTGGAAGCGCTCCTCCAGCAGCCGGATCACTTCGTAGCCGTGCCGTGGCGCCTCGTCGAGGAGCTTGAGCAGATAGAGGCGGAGCCGGCCGTGAGCGAAGACGGGAGACATGTCAGGCGTCCTTGCTGAGGAGGAGGTCGTCGTCGTGGAGCGGCTCGGCACGCCGCAGGAGCGCGATGGAGCCCGAGACGCTGCTGGCCTGCAGGCGGCCCCTGCCGGAGCCGAGGGTGCCCTTGACCTTCTTCGCGCCCCACTGCCCCTCGACCTTGAGCTCGTCGAACGCGCTGGAGACGCCGCCGCTCGCGGTGCTCACCTCCACGGTGGCGTCCACGGGGTTCGACATGCGCAGGGCGACCTCGCCGGAGACGGTGCCGACGGCGACGTCCGTCTCGCCGTCGCTGCCGCCGGTGTGCAGGTCGAGGATCATGGAGCCGCTGACCGAGTCGGCCTTGACGGCGGGCCGGCCGTCGATGACCGTCAGGTCGCCGGAGACGGAGTTGAATCCGATCCTGCCGGTGAGGCCCTGCGTCTCGACGTTGCCGGACACGGTCTCGGCGCGGACCGGGCCGTCGATCCCGACGAGGGTGGTGTCGCCGCTGACCCCGCGCAGATCCGTACGTCCCGTGACGCCGGAGACGAAGGCGCTGGCCCCGACGACGCCGACGGAGAGCCGCACATGTGCGGGCACCGAGACCGAGACGACCACGTGGCGGTTCCAGCCCTTGCGGTCCAGCCACTTGAGGAAGCCCTTCCAGGGGACGTCCTCGTAGGCGACGACCAGTGAGTCGCCCTCGCGCGTCACCGTGAGGGGCGGCCCCTCCACCTCGCCGACCTCGACACGGGCGCCGGGCTCGCCGGTGCCGACGACATTGACGCTGCCGCCCACGATGCGTACCTGGAGCGATTCGACGGGGTCGTCGATCTGGAGGGTCTGTGGCTCGGAGATCGACCACGAGGAGCGTTCGGCGGGCACGGCGGCCTCCCGGGTAGGCGTACGGCGGCGGCGAGCCCGAACACCGCCGCGCGCCGTCGCCGGAAGCCACGGCGCACAGCGACATATCGCGTTCGCTCAGGAACACGATATGTCGTGTGTGGGCCGGGAGGCAAGCAGGAGTACGTGCCGGCCCTCGCGTGGCCGTGCCGTCAGGGTGCCCGGTCGCCTCCCGGACGGGTTCACCGGGGTCCGGCGGACTCCCGGGTGGCCTGTTCCCGCAGGGAGGCGACCGTCATGCCCGGGGCGAGGCGGCCCTCGGCGGGACGCAGCGCTATCAACGCGGCCCTGCCGGAACGGCAGTTGGCGAGCGAGCGCTCCAGGGCGGGGCCGAACTCCTCGGTGACGCTGACCGTTTCGCCGTGGGCGCCGAACGCGCGGGCGTAGGCGGCGAAGTCCGGGTTGACCAGGTCGGTGCCGCTGACCCGCCCGGGGTGGGCGAGTTCCTGGTGCTTGCGGATCGTGCCGTAGGTGCCGTTGTCGACGACGAGGATCAGCGGCGCCGCGTCCTCGGCGACGGCGGTCGAGAGTTCCTGGCCGTTCATCAGGAAGCAGCCGTCGCCCGCGAAGGTGACGACCTGCCGCCCCGGCATGGTGACGGCGGCGGCCACGCCCGCGGGGACGCCGTAGCCCATCGAGCCGTTTCGGGGCGCGAGTTGGCGCATGCCCTCCCGGTAGGTGAGGAAGCGCTGCGCCCACAGCGCGTAGTTGCCGGCGCCGAACGTGACGACGGCGTCGGCGTCGAGCCGCGCGTCGAGCGTGGCGAACACGGCGCCGAGATCGAGGGGTTCGGGGTCGTGCAGCGTACGGCTGAACTCCAGATGGGCGGCGCGGTCCGCACGTGTGATGTCGGCCCACGGGACGGGCGCGGTGGGCCGGAGATCCGCGACGGCCCTGGCGAACGCGGCCGGTGCGGCGAGCAGCATGAGGTCGCTGCGGTGCCAGGCGCCGGGCGGCGGCCACTCCGGCAGCACATGGACGATCCGCCGTGAGGCATCCGGTCCTTGAGGCTGCTCCAGCAGCGTGTAGCCGTCCGTGCTGACATCGCCGGGCGCTGCGCCGACGCAGATCAGCAGGTCCGCCGAGGCGAGCCGTTCGGCGAGCGCGCCGGAGCGTCCGTAGCCCAGATTCCCGGCGAAGATGTCGCTGTCCCCGGGTATCAGGTCCTGGCAGCGGAAATCGACGGCCACCGGGAGCGACCATGCCTCGGCCCAGGCCCGCACGTCCTTGCGCGCGGCCTGGGTCCAGCGGCTGCCGCCCAGCACGACCAGCGGGCGTGCCGCCTGCACCAACAGGGCTTCCAGCTCCCGGAGTTGCTCCGCGGACACGGCGCCCTCGGGCACCGGCAGCGGCAGCGCGTCGGGTACGCGCGCCGTGTCGGTGAGCATGTCCTCGGGCAGCCCGACGACCACCGGCCCCGGCCTGCCGCCGGTCGCGACGGCGAACGCGCGGGCCGTGATCTCCGGCAGGCGCGCCGCCTCGTCGGCCGTCTCGACCAGCTTGGCGTTCGCGCCGAACGTGCCGCGCAGATCGAACTCCTGGAACCCCGCACGGCCGGTGTGGCCACGCGGCACCAGACCGACGAAGAGGATCAGGGGCGTCGCGTCCTGGTGAGCGGTGTGCAGCGCCACCAGCGCGTTCGCCGCGCCGGGGCCGCGGGTCGTGAAGCAGACGCCGGGGCTGCCGGTGAGCTTGCCCGCGGCCTCGGCCATGTAGGCGGCGCCGCCTTCCTGGCGGCAGACGACCATCCTCACGGAGGAGTCGTGCAGCGCGTCCAGGACCTCGAGATAGCTCTCGCCCGGCACCCCGAATACCGTGCCGACGCCGTGCGCCGCCAGCTGGTCGACGAGTATCTGCCCGCCGGTGCGCGGGAGTTGCCGTTCCGGCCGTGACTGCGACTGCGGCTGCTCCTGCTGCTGTTGTCCCTGTGTCACGCGATCGCCTTCGACGTCTCGTGCTGCTTGCTGGGGTCGTGGCCCAGACGCCTGCCCAGTTGCGGACCGGCGAGGTACGAGCCGACGGCCGTGCACCCCGCGATGAGGATCAGCAGCAAGGCGGCGGTCCACGAGGCACCACCGGAGAGGCCCAGCAGCGAGGCGGCCACCAGCGGAACGAACCCGGACAGCACGCCCGCCAGGTTGTACGACATGGCGACGGCGCTGTAGCGGAAGTTCTCGGGGAACATCCCGGAGACGACGGCACCGATCGGCGCGTACGGGATGGAGATCGCACCGATGCCCAGCGCGACGCCGAGGACGACGAGTGGGGTGCTCTTCGTGTCGACGAGCCAGAAGGTCGGGAAGGCCGCGAGCACGGAGACGATGCCGCCCACCACGCACACCTTCCACGGGCCGGCCCGGTTGGCGATCCGGCCGCCCACCACGAGCACCCCGATCTCGACGACCGCACCGACGAGCGTCGCGTTGAGCATCACGGACTTGTCCACGCCGAGCTGCTCGGTGCCGTAGGAGATGATGAACGTCGTCAGCAGGAAGAAGCCCCCGATGCCGAGGAACGCGGCGGCGATCCCGATGAGGATCCGTCCCCAGGTGCGGCGGAAGGCCTCCAGCAGCGGCGCGGGCGGCGGCCCGTTCTTCTCGCTCTCGGCCATCATCGCCTTGAACACGGGGGATTCCTCGATCCGCAGCCTCATGTAGAGGGCGACGAAGAGCAGCACGAAGGCGAACAGGAACGGTATGCGCCAGCCCCAGGAGTAGAACGCCGCGTCGGGCAGCATCCCCACCAGTGCGAAGGCGCCGCTGGAGAGCAACGTGCCGACGGGGGAGCCGAGTTGGGGGACGGCCGAGTAACTGCCGTGCTTCTCACGGGGAGTGTGCTCCAGCGTCAGCAGCATCGCACCGCTCCACTCGCCGCCCACGGAGATGCCCTGCAGGAAGCGGAGCGTGGCCAGCAGCGCCGGTGCCCAGATGCCGATGCTTCCGTAGCCGGGCAGCAGCCCGATGCAGCCGGTCGTGACGCCCATCAGCACGACGGTCATGATCAGCGCCGTTCGCCGCCCGTACCGGTCGCCGATGTGCCCGAAGATGGCGGCGCCGACCGGGCGGGCCACGAAGCCGACCGCGAAGGTGATGAACGAGGCGATGGTGCCGACGGCCGGATCCAGGCTCGGAAAGAAGAGCTTGTTGAAGACGAGGGCCGCGGCGGTGCCGTAGAGGAAGTAGTCGTACCACTCGAGTGCCGTGCCGATGAAGGCCGCGGACAGCAGGCGTTTGATGTCGGCGGTGCTCGTGGTCTTCCCGGCGGTCGCGGTCACATCGGATGCGGGTGTGGAGGGGGACGGGGGAGGGGGAGGGGTGCTCATTCGGTCTCCTCGGGGACGGTGACCAGACGGTGCGGATCGTGGGCGGCGTCACCGCCGACGGCGGTGGCGAGGACATTGATGGCGCCGATGCGGTCGGCGTCCGTGCGGAGGGGGTCGGCGTCGAGTACGGCGAAGTCGGCGAGCATGCCCGGGCGCAGACGGCCCTTGGCCGGCTCGGCGCCCGTCGCGCGCGCCGAGCCGACCGTCCAGGCACGCAGCGCGCTCTCGGCGGTGACGCGTTCGTCCGGGCCGAAGGGCGCGCCCGAATCGGTCAGCCGGCGCACCATCGCCTCGATGGCGGGCAGCGGTGCACCGGGGGCGACGGGCCGGTCCGAAGAACCCGGAACGCTCAGCCCGAGGTCGAGGAACGAGCGGAGCCGGTAGGTCCAACCGGTGCGCTCCGGGCCGAGGTTGGCCGCCATGGCGTCGCCGAATGCCGCGAGGAAGTTGTGCTGCGGCACGGGCACGACGCCCAGTTCGGCGAAGCGCCGCAGCTGCTCGGGGCGCACGATCCCGGCGTGCTCGATGCGGTGGATCACGTCCGGGCCTGGATGTTCGCGCTGTGCGCGCTCGTACGTGTCGAGGGCCAGGTCGACGGCCCGGTCGCCGATCGCATGCGCGGCGACGCTCCAGCCGGCGCGGTGCGCTGCCAGTACGAGACCGGTCATCGCGTCGGGGTCGTCCTGGAAGTACCCCGTCTGCTGGTCGTTGCCGGCGCCGGGGGCGTGGCCGCAGCCGCAGAAGGGTTCGGTGACGGCTGCCGTACGGCCCAGGAGCGAGCCGTCCAGGAAGATCTTCACCGGGCCGACCGACAGCCGGTCGTCACCGAGGCCCGTGCGCAGCCCGAGATCGAGTCCCGTGGTGATGCCGTCACCCGGGTGTGCGCCGACCAGCGGGTGCAGCGCGTCCGAGGCGATCATCAGCTGGGCTCGCGCGTTCAATCTCCCGGTTTCCAGGGCGAGTTGGTACGCGGCGAGTTCGACGGGCGTCTGACCGATCCAGCCGCCGCCGATGCCCGCCTCGGTGAAGCTGGTGATGCCCTCGGCGAGGTAGCGGCGCGTCGCGGCCTGGACCGCGTCGGCGACCGTCTCGACCGGGTACGGAAGCACCTGGTCCTGCGCGAGCTGCTGCGCGGTCTCCTCCAGCAGGCCGTCGGGGCTGCCGTCCGCGTCGCGGGATATGACTCCGCCGACGGGCGCCTCGAAGCCGGGGTCCAGCGCTCCGGCGCGCCGCAGCACCTCGCTGCTGACGTAACACAGGTGCCCCGAGTTGTGCTTGAGCCATACGGGACGGCCTCCGGCAGCGCGGTCCAGCGCTTCGCGGTGGGGGCGGCCTCCGGTCCTGTGGTGGTCGAGCCCCGCGCCGACGACCCACGCGCCCTCGGGGAGGGTTCCCGCGTGCCGGCCGACAGCCGCGTAGACCTCGTCCAGGGAGCGGGCGGTGGACAGGTCGAGCTGGGAGAGCGTGAGCCCGTACCAGGCGGTGTGGCAGTGGGCGTCGTTGAACCCCGGCACCACGGTGGCCCCGCCCGCCTCCAGGACGCGGTGGGCGCGCAGCCCTTCGATCTCCTCGTCCATGCCGACGACGCGGCCGTGCAGCACGCCCATGCTCCGCGCGGAGGGGCGGTCCTCGTCCAGGGTGACGACGTTCGCGTCCCGGACGATCAGATCAAGTCGCATGCGTGGTACTCCGTACTCCTCGTCGCCGTTCCCCGTCCGCGCCCCCGGGTCTGCGTCCGCCTCAGGTCAGGGACGCGGTACGTCAGGCCAGATGGTGGAGTTGGGCCAGGGGGACCCCGGTGGCGGCTTCCGTCGCGGTGGGTTCGCCGTCGACGAGGACGGGCCCGGGGGAGCGGGGCACTTCGACGCGCGGCGTCGCCGTGTTGTGCAGCATGTCGGCGCGCGAGAGGCCGCGGCTGTCCCGCACGGCCGCGTAACGCAGCCCGTCCGGAAGGGAGTTGCGGGAACTCGTGTCCGCCAGTGCCTCCGCGCCGACGAAGACGCGGGCGAGCTGTGAGGCCGCGTCGCCGAGCGCGCCGTAGTACGGCCGGTACGTGCGGGGCTGCGTGAGGCGCGTCGACCCGGAACCCGAGCCGGTGTTGCCCCACGCCACGAAGCCGCTCTTGATGACGAGTTCGGGCTTGGTGCCGAACCAGGCCGGATGCCACAGCACGATGTCCGCGAGCTGTCCGGGCGCCACGCTGCCGACCTCGTGCGAAATGCCGTGCGCGACGGCCGGGTTGAGCGTGATCTTCGCCAGATAGCGCAACACCCGTGCGTTCGCGCTGTGTTCGACGCCGGTCTCCCCGCAGCGTGCGGCCTGGAGGTGAGCGAGCTGCCAAGTGCGCCGCACGGTCTCGGCGATACGGCCCATGCCCATCGAGTCGGAGTTGACCATACTGATCGCACCGAGGTCGTGCAGGGAGTTCTCGGCGGCGATGGCGTGCGCCCGGATGCGGCCCTTGGAGATCTCCACGTCGCTCTCGATGTGGTGGTTCTGCCGGTGGACGGTCATCGTCATCGGGAAGAGCTCCTCGACGGTGTTGACCGTGTAGGGAACGGTCGGAGTCGTCGACGAGGGCAGGATGTTCGCCTCGGAGAGGATCTCCAGCAGGTCCGGATGCCCCCCTCCGCCCTCCACGTGGTACGCGTGCACGGTGCGGCCGCGCGTCGCCCCGACGGTGTCGCGCAAGTAGCCGGACTCGTTCATCGAGTCGGTGTGCAGCGCCACCGGCAGGTCGGCGTGCTCCGCCGCGCCCAGGCAGGTGTCGACGATGCGCGGAGTGGCCCCGAAGTCCTCATGGATCTTGAAGCCTCCGGCGCCCGCCAGCACGATCTCGTCCAGGAGCGTGCGCGAACTCGACGAACCCCGCGCCAGGAACGCCACGTTGAGCGGTGTGCCACGCCATGCGCTCATCAGGGTGTGCAGGTTGCGGGCCGGGTTGCAGCCGATCTCCCACATCCCGCCCAGGCCCATGCCGACGACGGTCGTCACGCCCGCCGAGAGCGCCGCGGGCGCGATCTCGGGCGAGGAGAGATGCACGTGGCTGTCGACGATGCCGGGGGTGGCCAGCAGCCCTTCACCGGGGACCATCGAGGTGTGGGAGTCCACGGCGAAGCCGTCGGAGGCGGAGCCCGCGGAACCCGTGGAGCCCGTGGAACCTGCGGAGCCCGGGGAGCCCGCCGCGTTCGCGCCGGTGCCGTTGGCGCCGGTGGCGTGATGACCTCCCGCGCCGCCGACCGACACGACCCGCCCGTCCTTCACGCCGATGTCCGTCTTGCGCACGCCCAGCCGGGGATCCAGCAGCACGACGTTGGTGATGATCATGTCGAGTGCCGAGTCGCGGTCCGAGCGTGGCGAGGCGAGCAGCCCGTCGCGAACGGTCTTGCCGCAGCCGCCGAGCAGTTCGTCGCCCGGGGTGCCGTCGTCCGTCTCGACCTCCACCCACAGTCCCGTGTCGCCGAGCCGGATGCGGTCGCCGGTCGTCGGGCCGTAGAGCGCGTTGTAGGTGCGCCTGTCGACGTGGGTGCTCATGGATGTGCCTCCACCAGTTCGACTTCCCGCTCGCCGCCGGGTTCGAAGACGAGCGCCGTGCCCGCGGGGATGTCGAGCCGCATGCCGGCGGCCGCGTCACGGTCGAAGTGCAGTGCCTCGTTGGTCTCGTCGAGCGGATAGTGCGAGGAGACGTAGACGGCGCGGTCGCCCGTGTTCCGCACGGTCAGCCGGAGCGTCCGCCGACCCTCGTTGATGCGTACGGGCTCGGGTGCCGTGCGGACGGCACCCGGCGCCTCCATCCGCTCCCTCTTCGTGCTGCCGCCCGGCCCGATCGGGTTGTCGACGGCCACCAGCGACGTCCCGCTCGGGAAGAGCGCCTCCACCTGGACGGTGGGCACCATCGCGGCGACCCCCTCCATCACGTCGTCCTCGGTGAGGACCGCGCGGCCCACCGCGATCACCTCGTCCATGGTCAGCCCGTCCCAGGCGGCCTCCAGGACCTCGTCGCAGATGAGGGCGATGGCCTCGGGGGCGTTGAGGCGGCGGCCGCGGGCGCGGCGCTTGCGCGCCAGTTCAGCGGCGGTGAACAGCTGAAGCCGTTCCTTCTCGCGAGGAGTCAGATGCACTGTCGAAGCCTCCGTGGTCGACCGGCCGGTCGGGGGGACGCGAGCGATCGACCCAGGATTGCTCGCGGTGCGCGGAAGACCAACGTTGAAGTATCGCGGACCTGAGCGTCACAATTGTGCATGTGCACAGTCAGGCGGATCCCACGGCCGCGGCCCCGCATCCCCGCGCGGCCGAACTGGCCGTTGAATGCCTCAAGGGCATCGACGGCCTCCTGGGCGACTGGCTGGAGACCGTCCGGCCGCTCCGCGAGCACTACGCGGACTCCGTCCCCGACGACGACTTCCGCGAGACCGCGCTCCAGGCATTCGAGCTGCTGCTGCGCACCGTCGCCGAACTGCCCGTGCCCGCCGAGCTCGCCGGGATCTCGGAGCGCATCGGCGAACGCCGCGCCCGGCAGGGCGTGCCCCTCGACTCGCTGCTCGCCGCGGCCCGGCTGGACTTCCGGGTCGTGTGGGCCGCGCTCGTCGCCCGGGCCGACGACGAGGACAAGGTGCTGCTCGTGGCCTCCGCGTACCACGTGTGGGAGGCGGTGGAGGCGCACGTCACCGGCATCATGACCGCATACCAGCGCACCGTGCTCGAGATGGGCCGGCAGCGCGAGGACGAGCGGCGGCTCTGGTTCGACCGGCTACTGGAGAGCGCGGGCCGCAACCCGACCGTGGTGCGCGACGCGGGCCTGGCACTCGGCTTCGCGCCCGCCGCGTGCTTCCTGTGCGTCGCCGCCCTCCCCGGGCCCGGGCCGGGGGAGGGACTGCACGGCGCGGCAGCCGCGCTGCGCTCCGCCGGTGCCACGCTTCAGCGGCAGACCGTCTCCTCGGCTGCGCTGCTGATCGTCCAGCTGGGATCCCGCGTCACCGAGGAGACCGTGCTCGCGGGACTGGAAGGCGTGCGGTGCGGGGTCTCACCCGTCGCCGACGGGCTCGCCGCGGTGCCCCGCGCGGTCGAGCTGGCCACCGCCACCGTGCGGGCGCTGCCCGAATCGGCGCCCGGGCCCCTGCGGTTGGCCGACGCGTGGCTGGACGTACTGGTCAACAGGGCCGGCCACTTCACCGCGCACCTGGCGGACGACGTGCTCGGCGGCCTGACGGGCGACGGCACGCCGCCCGGCGAGACGGACCGGCTGCTGCACACCGTCCGGGTGCACCTGGCCGGAAGCGGCTCCATCGCGGAGACCGCGAAGGCGCTCTACTGCCACCGCAACACCGTGCAGCAGCGGTTCACACGCTTGCACGAGTTGACGGGGCGCGACATCCGCCGCCCTGAGGACGCGGCGCTCCTGGCGCTCGCGCTGCGGGCGCGGGAGAGCGGGGAGAGGTAGGGAGGAGCTCCGGTCCGGAGCCCTGAGCCGCAACCTCTCCGGTCAGTCCTCCTCGTCCTCGTCGTCGAGCCGGGCCAGCCATGTGGCCAGACGCTCGACGGGGACCTCGAAGTCCGGATTGAGGTCCACGAAGGTCCGCAGCTGCTCCGCCAGCCACTCGAAGGTGAACTCCTCCTCCCCGCGCCGGCTGCTGAGCTCTTCGATGCCGCGGTCGGTGAAGTACAAGGAGCGCTCCTGGAAACGGTGGACTGTGCCGTCCCAAGATTATCGGCGGCAGACTGTCCGCTGCGGGACGGCCGCGAGAAGCGTGGAGGGGACCTGTGGAACGGGGTATCCAGGAGATCGAACTGCCGGGCGGCGAGAGAGTGCTCGCATCCGTCCGTGTGCTGCAGCCGGGGCGGCTACCCGGCACGTCGGGTGTGTACGAGGAGGAGTCCGAGTTCGAGGACACAGCGGCGCCGGACCGGCTGGGCACGCGCGTCGAACGGCTCAACGAGCTTGTCAGCGGGGTCGGTTCGACCGTGCTGGAGGCCGCGAGGTCCGCGCGCCCCGACGAGGTGAGCGCCACGTTCGGCATCGAGGTCATGGCCAAACCGGGCAAGGCCGTTGCCGTGCTGGCCGACGGCGAGGTGAAGGGTGCGATCTCAGTGACGCTCACGTGGAAACGGCCGGAACCCACCTGCGGCGAGGGCGGCCCTGAGGCCGGAAACTTGGGCGGAAACGCGGCGTCCGACGCGTAATCTTGTGGCTCACATGCCTCAGCCAGGAGGAATCGGGGAACGGGGGTGGCGATGGTCGGCGTCGTCTTCAACGGGGGGCCCGGGACACGGGCTGACGCACTGCCGGACAGGGGGGCACGAACCAGTCTGCTGTCGTGCGCCATGCGTGTCTCGTGAGCGCCGTCGAGAGCGCCGTGCGCTCAGCCGTCGTACGGATTGGTGTACCCGGCGAGGGGTATGACCGCGAAGACGACGGCCCGCGTGCGGAGTTCTGGGGAAGCGGCTTCTTCATCGCGCCGGGCTGGGTCCTGACGAGCGCGCACGTGGTGGCCAAGGGGAGGGGTGCCGTGTGGAGCGGTGAGCGCGTCATCGGCATCACGCTGGAGTCCGGTGAGATGATCACCGGCGAGCTGGCGTGCGGACTTCCACGTCCCTCGGGTGCCGAGGACGGGTCTTCACCCTGGGACGATCCCGACCTGGCCCTGGTCCGTGTCCCGGAGACGGCCGGCGCTCCCCATCCCAACGGCCTCTGGCTGAGCGATCGTTCGGCACTGAATTCTTCCAACGTGCAGCTGTCCGGCTACTCGTCCGCGCTGAGCCGTGGCTCGGTGGACTTCATCCAGGTGACGGGGCGGGCCAGTGCCGGCACCGGTGGGCCGATGATGCTGGAGGACGCATATCTGCCGCCGGGTTGCTCCGGCGGCCCCGTCGTGGACCGTGACCGGGGCAGCGTCATCGGTGTCAGCAAGGGGCGCGCCCGGGACGGCCAGATCGCGCGGGCCACACCGATCACCGCGTTGGGTCGCTTCTGCGAGGCGGGAGCGCGCGAGGCGGCGGTGTGGCGGGAGGCGTTGCGCGCTCACGACCGGCACCATCTGGAGCGCTATCTCGCCCTCGACTGGAGCTGGCCGCGAGAGCAGTACGTGCGGGAGCAGCAACGCGACCCGGGCGGGTACGCGAGCGGGTTCACCGCCTACGATCGCGCGGAACTCTTCGGCCGTTTCGCCGAGTTGCCGTCGCCGGTCAGTGCCGGCGAGGTGCTCGAGATGGTGGAGGGGGCGTGCCGCGACGTCAGGCGGGAGACGTTCCGGCTCCATGTCCACGCACCGCGCAGCTGGCGCGAGGGCGTCGGGCTGCTCTACGACATGCACGACGGCGGCGCCCGCGGCGGCGAGGGCAGCCGCGACCGCGAACGGGCAGCCGTGGTGCTGTACGCCGCGCGGGTGTGCCGGGCCCTGTCCGGGCCCGGCCGCAGCACGGTGCCGCGGCCCCGTGCCGTGCCTCACGAGGAGCACACCGGTCATCGGCCCAGCCCTCTCGCGGAGTTGGAGGCCTGGGTCGGCAACGCCGCGGTGACCCTGCCGAACAGCCTCGACAGGGAGCTCGTGCGGGACATCCTGGTTTCCGCGACGGCTGTGTCCCGTCCCCGCTCCTCCTACGCCGACGTGCTCGTCGAGATCGACCCCGACCTCTACGGCACGCATCCCTGGCGGATCAAGCTCGTCCAGGAGGACGGTCAGGTCGCTCCCGTCCGGCAGAACGAGACGGGCGTGCCCCGCGGCGAGCTGGAGCGTGACATCCGCGCCGCCCTCGCCGACGCCCTCGACAAGGGAGACATCGGCGAACATCTGGCAGCGGTGGATTTCATGCTGCCGCGCGCGCTGTTCGACGAGCCGGTGGAAATGTGGCGGGCCAAGGTGGCGGGCCCGGACGAGCCGTTCAGTCCCCACACCCTGCCGCTGGGGCACCGGCGGACGGTCGCGCTGCGCGACCGGCACCGGTGGATGAAGGCGGAACCCATCCCGGAGTGGCACCAGCGCTGGCGAGTCATCAAGAAGGGACACATGGCAGCGGTCCCGCTGTGCCTGGGCGCTCCGGGTGGCGGGGAGGAGGGGCTTCACCACACCCAGCGCGAGAGCGAGCTGGCCGCATACGGAAGGCTGCGCAGCGCCGAACCGCATGCCGTGCCCGTGCACTGCGCGCGGGCCGGCAGCGGTCAGGGCGCCGTGGCTCTGGGTGTTGCGCTGGGGGCTGGGTACCCGGTGGTCATGTGGCGGCGATGCGACGAAGAGCACGCGGATTGCGGAGAGTTCCAGGAACGCGCCGCGAAGCTGCTCCGTTCCGCGGTCTCCGCCGGAGCACCGAAGAGCCTGCGCGAACTCGTACGCGATCTGCGCAACCGGAATGCCGGTCCTGACGACTCTAAGATCGCAACTTCCCGGGCCGGAGAGCTGGTTCTCCTTTACGATCCGCCGCAAGGACCGCAACTTGCCGACGAACCGCTCCGAGCACCCCCGCTCCGCCCGTAGCTTCGGGCACCCACCCGCATACACCGACGTCACGACGACCCCCGAACCGGACCGGAACAGCGAGGAGCTCACAGTGAGCGATTGGCGGATCTACCGGGGAGCGGGCCTCCCGCACGACGGCGCCCGGCACTTACCGGACCCGCCGCCCTGGAGGGATTTCACCCTCTCGAGCGGCTCCGGAAGCGGCGACGCCGAGGACGAACGCGGGGCTGCCCGACGGCTGGGCGTGCAGCGGCAGTTGGTCGAGAACCTGCACCCGCGTCCCGAAGAGGTCGAGGCGATCAACGCGGCGCTGTATCTGCGCCGGCCGCTGCTGGTCACCGGCAATCCCGGCACCGGCAAGTCGACGCTCGCACATGCCGTCGCCTACGAGCTGGGTCTCGGACGGGTGCTGCGCTGGCCCATCGTCAGCCGAACCGCTCTCCAGGACGGGCTCTATCACTACGACGCCATCGGCCGCCTCCAGGACGTACAGCTGGACAGGGCCGTCGGCGGGGAACGGGCCGAACGGCCCCCCATCGGCTCGTACATCAGGCTGGGTCCGCTGGGCACGGCGCTGCTGCCGCAACGCGAGGGCCAGGATGCGCTGCCCCGCGTGCTGCTCGTCGACGAGCTGGACAAGAGCGATATCGACCTTCCGAACGACCTTCTGAACGTGCTGGAGGAGGGCGAGTTCACGATCCGGGAGCTGGAGCGCAGCGCCGACCGGGAGCCGGTCAGCGACGTGCTCACGGACGACGGCGACAAGGTGGCCGTGACCGGGGGCCTGGTCCGCTGCACGACCTTCCCGTTCATCGTCCTGACGTCCAACGGCGAGCGCGACTTCCCTGCCGCGCTGCTGCGCCGGTGCATCCAGCTGGAGCTGAAACCGCCCACCGAAAAGCAACTCGCCGCCATGGTCACGGCCCATCTCGGCGAAGAAGCTCTCGTGGAGGGCGAGGAGTACATCAGGCGCTTCCTGGAGCGCGACGCCGGACAAGTCGTCGCCACGGACCAACTGCTCAACGCTCTGTACCTGACACAGCGGGCAGCAGGCGCGGAGCGGGTGACGCGCAACCGTCTCGCCGAGATGCTGCTGCGGCCGCTCGACCGCCCGAGGTGATCGAGGATGGACCGCAGCGGGCTCCCGAGCGGGCTGCCCCACCGAGCCGGGTCACGGCTGGCCGCGCTCGTCTCACGCATGCGCGAGGCGGGTTGGGAGCCGACGGCGGAAGAGGTGGCAGATGCGCTGTGGCTCGCCCGCTGGGCGGACCCGGGCGCGCGCGAGGTGACGCAACCGGCTCCGGTTCAGGACGGTGAGGAGGCAGCGGAAGCCGCGGGGGACCTGTACGGGCACCGCCGCCAGATGCCGGCTCCGGAGACGGACGAGCCCGAATCGAGGTCCCCGGCCCCGGGGAGGCGGGCAGCGACCCCCTCCCGGTCCACGGTGTCCCTGTACGCGCCGGACCGGCACGGCGGAGCCCCTGGCAGCGCCTTCCCCGTGCGTGCCCCCGCCGCCAGCACCTTGCCGGGCCTGCTCGGGATGCAGCGCGCCCTGCGCCCATTACTGGGCTACCGGCCCCGGCTGCCGTCCCTGCCTTCCGCGCATTCCGTACTGGACGAGGCGGCAAGCGCCGAACTGAGCGCCCGCAGCGGTGCCGTGCGTCCTGTCTTCGGGCCGGCAGCCCGGCCCGAAGCCGAACTGCTGCTGCTGATGGACGCGTCGGCCACCACCTCGGTCTGGCAGCTGACCTTCGACAAGCTCCGCCAGACCTGCGAACGCCTCGGTGCCTTCCGCGACGTGCAGGCCCTCTGCCTGCACCGCGGCAAGGGCGGTACGCCGCTCATCGGCACCGGACCCGACCCTTCCACCACCCGGCTGCGCCCCGCCGACCAGTACCGCGACACCACGGGGCGGCGTCTGACGCTCATCGTCAGCGACTGCGTGGGGCCGCTCTGGCAGGACGGCGGCGCTCAGCGGTTGCTGCACCGCTGGTCCGGCGGATCGCCGACGGCGGTGGTGCAGCCGCTGCCCCCTCGGCTGTGGCCGCGCACGGCCCTGCCGGGCGAACCCGGGCTGCTCGTACGCGACACGGGACAAGGCGGCCCGGTCACCTTCGAACCCGACGGCTACGGGCCGCCGCCCGCGCCCGACGCGCTGCCCGTTCCCGTGCTCCTGCCCACGCCCGCCGCACTCGGCAGCTGGGCGCGTCTGCTGGGGGGCGAGGGACGGCAGACTGTGCGTGGTGCCGCCGCCTGGGTGCGGCCGCGGCACCACGCGATGCCCGCTCCGCAGGGTTCGCGCCGGGCCGACCCCCGCGAACTGCTCGGCGCCTTCCGCGCCTCCGCCTCTCCCGGGGCGCTCGATCTCGCCGTTCATCTGGCTGCCGTACCGCTGGTGCTGCCCGTCATCCAGCTCGTCCAGGAGGCGATGCTCCCCGACACCGGGCCCATGGAGCTGGCGGAGGTGCTGCTCAGCGGGCTGCTGGAGCGGCTTCCCGACGTCGAGGACTCGCCGGGGCCGCGGTACGACTTCGTATACGGCGTGCAGGAACTGCTGTTGCAGTCCCTCGACCAGGGTGCGGCCGAGTTGGTGCTCAAGCACCTCTCCGAGTACGTCACCCGGCGCTTCGGCAAGGGGACGCGCAACTTCCCGGCGCTGGCGGTGGCACGGCTGAGCAGGCGGTCAGTGGGAGAGGAGCCCGCCGAGGACGCGCGGTCCGACATCCGTGACGTGCCTGACGAGCTCTTCGCCCAGATCCCGGCACGCGTGGTGCGCCAGTACATACCCGATCCGGCGGCAGACGCGTCCGGCGGTGCCGCCCAGGCGGAACTGCTGCTGCGCCGCTGGAGGGAGCAGGGCGATCCGTGGCTGCTCGACGAGGCACGCCGCCACGCCGAGGCCGGCGTGGCGGCGGAGGAGGAGAACGCCCGGCTCGTGCTCGGGCAGGTGCTGCGCGCCATGACCAGGACCGGGGCCGTACGCCGGCGTCCGGGACGGGCACAGGAGCTGCTGCGCGAGGCGGAGAGCCTGCTGACCGGCGACGGGATCGAGATCCGGCTCGAACTGGCCCGTGTGCAGTACGAGTTGTGGAAGAACGACGGCGACCTCGCACCTCTGCTCGCCGCGGTGCGCACACTGCGCGGAGCGGCGGGCGGTACGCGGCGCGCGGACGGGACCTTGCGCAAGCGCGTCGAGGCCGAGCGGCGGCTGTGGCTGGGCCGGGTGCTGCTGGAACTGTGCAGGACGGAGGACGGGGGCCACGCCGAGCAGCGCTCCGTCGCCGCGGAGGCTGCCGTCGAACTGGGTGCTGCCGCCGATCTACTCATCACGACCGGACGGCCGGACGACCGGCTCTGCGGAGCGCTGCTCGACCGCAGCTCCGCTCTGCGCCGCTCCGGAGCCGAGATCAGTGAACGGCTCGCGAATCTGGACCGGGCCGAGGTCGCAGCGGGCGAGGACGGCGCGCTGCGGCTGCGCTGTGCACGGGGGCGCGCGCGTGTGCACAGGGACGGAGGCGACCTCTCCGCAGCTGACTCCGCATTCGCCGCCGCGGAGGCCCTCACGGAACGCGACAGCCTGGACCGTGCGGAACTCCTCACGGAGTGGGGGTCGATGCTGCTGGACGACGGCGGGGCGGAGGAGGCGTCCGGGCATGCCGAGGGGCTGCTGCGCGAAGCGCTCACCACCGCGCCCGCCGAGGGGGCGCTCGCGTCCCGCGTCCAGCTCCTGCTCGGCGGCGCACTCGTGGCCCGCTACCAGCGTGAGCAGTTCCTCCCTGACCTCTACGAGGGCTGTCATCTGCTCGAACTGGCCGCCCGCAAGTCCCCCGAGGGCCAATTGCGCGCCGAGGCCTGGCTGTCGCTCGGGAAGGCCCGGCAGCTCTACCCCGCCGGCCACGTCCAGCCGGGCCGTGCCCGCGAGGCGCTGACCCGGTCGCTCAACGAGGCTCTGGAGGCACGCGGCGCAGCTCGGGCATCGGTAGCCGTGGCCCGTGCCCTGATGGGACGGGCCGACCTCCACCGGCGGGCCGACCGCTCCCAGGCCGCCCTCGCCGACTACCGGGCCGCGTCCGACGAGTGGCAGCGTCTCGCGGGCGAGCTGTCCGAAGAACTGCCCTGGGACGAGATCCGCGAGACGAGGGAGCGGATCGCTGCTCTGGAGGCCGGATGAGTGGGGCCCTCGGCCCCAACGGGTTTTCCTTGCAAGGGTGTTGGGAAGAACCCTGCACCGGCGGCGGCAGCCTCCCCGGAGAGGCGGCAGGGAGGAGAAGCGGGTGCCGAAGCAGGGGAGTGGCACGTCCGGCCGGGCCTGGTCACGGGACGGGAGAACGCTGTCCCTACCCGATCTTGCGGGCGTCGACCTGCACGAACTGCGGGTCATGGAGGACCCCGCTCTGCTTGCTGCGGTCGACGAAGTGCTGCGCGGTCCCGAGCTGTTCGACGAGATGTGGGCCGGTGGTGGCGGGGAGCAGGGTGGCGTGTGGCACCCGGTGCCCCCAGGCCGCCGGCCGGGAAGCTCAGGGGCGTGATCGGGCCAATTCTCGTCAGCGGGGAGGGTGAAGGTGCAGCCTGTCACGGCCCCCTCCGCCGTCCCCGCGGGCGGTCTCGCGTCGCTGGCCCGCACCAGGCCACACCCCGAAGACCTCCGGTTGTTACGGGCCGGGATGCACAGCAGGCGGCTGGTCCTCCTCAAGTCCCTGCTCACGCACGCGGAGCGTCACGCCGTGCCCCCGTCGGTGCGGCAACGGCTGAATCGGCACTGGCGGTTGCTCGAGCAGGCCGAGGGGGACGACCCGCCCGCCTTCCGTGAAGCGCTCGCCTACCCGTCCGTGGGCACATGGATCATGCACGCCCTGAGCATGCCACCGGGAGACGGGGACGTACTCGGCGCTCTCGCAGCCGCAGTGGCGCTGAGTACCCGCACCGGCTTCCGCATGACGCTGTCCGCCCCCGGCGGACTGCTGACCCTCCCCGGCATCGGTGTGTACTCGGCCCATGCCGAACTCGTCCGCGTCGTCGCCGGGCCGCGCAGCCTCCGGCTGGCCCCCGCACACCGCCGCAGCGGGATCACGCTGCTGCCCCCCTACAACCGCGCGACGGGTCCTGGCTGGCGGGGACTGCGTCCGCTGCCGGGCAGCAGCACGTTGCTCGACGACCTGGATCCGTGGCGCGCCGGCACTCTCCCCGCTCACCGTTCCGGACCGCCCATAACCGGTGGCGCCGCGGCGGACAGCGGGCGCGCGCGGGACTGGACGGCGCGATGGCAGGCGGCGCTCGCCCTGCTCGCGGGAGCCGACCCGGGCCGGCTCTGGGAGATCGCCGCGCTGGTGCGTTCCGTGGTGCCGATCACGAGGCTCGCGCAGGGCGGCTTCAGCGCCACGCTGGGTTCCGCGCCGGGCGCCGTGATCACCGAACTGCCGGAAACCGCTTGGGGACTTGTCGCCGTGCTCGTCCACGAGACCCACCACAGCAAGCTCACCGTGCTCGAAGACCTGACACCGCTGCGGCTGGAGGGGGGCCGCGCCGTCCACCACGTCGCATGGCGTCCGGACCCGCGGCCCGTCGGCGCGGTGCTGCACGGTACGTACGCCCACCTGGCCCTCGCCGACCTGTGGCACCATCTCGCCGCGCGAAGAGGAGCGACTCCCGACGCCCGCACAGCTGCCCGCGCCCGCCGCGAGGCCTATCGCGGCCAGGTCGCCGAAGCCCTCGTCGTGCTCCGTGGCTCCGGTGAACTGACCCCGGAGGGCGGCCGGTTCACCGACGGCATGGCGTGGCACCTCGCGAGCCTCACGGAACGGTCAGCACGGTACCGCCCACGGAGCCAAGAGCCTGTCACCGGTAGGTGACATACGGTAATCTCGCCGCGGCTCACCGCCCGTTCGGTGACCCGGCCCCACCACGACGATGAGGGAGAACGTGCCGATGGCCGACGAGCGGCACCCGGAGAAGAGCGACGGCTCCGGGGACACCGGGCAGGGCCCACAGCACATTGTTGTGACCTACCCCGGCTATCACCGGGCGTTTGCCACCTGGATCGAACGCCGGCTGGAGAGTCATGGCCACCGGGTGACACTTCAGCGCTGGGATCCGTCCCGTGATCAGCCGCTGGACGAGGCGCTCGGTGATCTGCTGCTCGCCAGGGGGCAGGTGCTTCTGGTGCTCAGTGACTGGTTCTTCCAGATCGGGCCGCGCCGCGAGGGCGAGTGGAACGCTGTGCTGCGCGGCTTCGTGGCCGAGAACGCGGAGCGTTTCGCCGCTGTCAATCTGACCAACCGTCCTCTGCTGCCGGCCACCGCCGTGCTGGAACCCGTCGACCTGTGGGGGGTGAACGAACCGGAGGCCGAGCGGCGGCTGTTGTCCAGGCTCGCACTCACCCCGGCGTCGCCACCGCGCGAACTGCCCTACGCCCCCGGGTCCCGCTATCCGAGCGACCCGGTCGAGGTGTGGGGCGAAGTGCCCCGCCGGAACAGGCAGTTCACCGGCCGCGACGAGCTGCTCAACCAGCTCCAGCAACGGCTGACCGATGCCGGCCAGGGCGCGTCCGTGTGCACCCTCGTCGGCATGTCCGGCATCGGCAAGACCCAGATCGCCGCCGAGTACGCGCACCGCTTCAGCCCTGACTACGACGTCGTGTGGTGGGTCAACTCCGACCAGCGCAACACCCAGCGCGACCGGTTCGGTGAGCTGGCCGTCGAACTCGGCGTGACCGAGAGCTCGGAGCCGGGTGAGCGCATCCGCGCCGTGCGGGAGACGCTGCGCCGTGGTGAGCCCTACAGCCGCTGGCTGCTCATCTTCGACGGCTGGGAGGAGCCCGAGGAGGCCGCCCAGTACATTCCCCAGGGCGGCACGGGCCACGTGCTGATCACCTCCCGCAACCGCTCCTGGAGCAGCCTCACTGACATCGTCGACGTCTCCGGCTTCGTGCGTTCCGAATCCGTCGGCTATCTGATGCGCCGTGCGCCCCACGTGACCGGGGACGAGGCGGACCAGGTCGCGGCGGAGTTCAACGACGTGCCTCTGCAGATGGCTCAGGCCGCGGCGTGGCTGGGCGAGTCGGGCATGGAGGCCGGAGAGTACCTGCGGATGGTGCGGCAGGGCGGCTTCTCCGAGACCGCGGACCGTTCGGTCCTCACCGACTACCCGGAGTCCTCCTTCACCTCCTGGTCGATACTGATCAACAAGCTCCGGCAGACCGAGCCCCGTACGGTCGAACTCCTCACGCTCTGCTCCGCCTTCGCCCCCGGACGCATCCCACTGGGCCTCGTGCGGGGACTGCCCGCGGAGGACCTCCCCGAGAACCTGCGCTGGATCACCTCCGACCTGCCCGCCTGGGCGCGCGCTCTGGACTCGCTGGTCAACTACTCGGTGCTCGCCCGGGATTCACGTGGTGACTCGCGCGGCGCCTCCGGCGATGTACTCGGGCCGCAGCAGGAGTCCGTACACATGCACCGCGTCGTGCACGGCATCGTCGGCGAACTGACCGCCTCCGCAGACCGCGAGGTCTACCGGGAGGTGGTGCGCGGCCTGCTCGCCGAGGCGGACCCGGGCAACCCGCAGGACAGCAGGAGCTGGCCCCGGTACGCGGAACTGCTGCCGCACCTCGGCTCGTCCGGCTCGCTGAGCAGCAGGGCACCCCGCACGCAGACCCTGCTGTTGAACTGTCTGCGCTACTGCTTCAACGGCGGCGAATTCCGCGTCGGGGCCGAGCTTGCTGAGCGGATCCGCGAACGGTGGTCCGAACTCCTCGCACCCGACGCGTCGCCGATGCTGGCCCTCACCACGCTGCAGGGCAACATCTTGCGGGCAGGAGGCCGGTTCCACGAGGCACACGAACTGGACAGCGCCCGGCTGGAGTTGCTGCGGGGCGCCACCACGACCGACGAGGAGGAGCTGATGACGGCCACCAGTTGCCTCGCGGCCGATCAGCGCTTCCTCGGCCAGTGGGGGGAGGCGCTCCAGATGCAACGCGAGGTCGTCTCCACCTCGCTCCGGTTGCTCGGTCCCGATGAGTGGACGACGCTTCTCGCGCACCACAACCTCGGCGTCGGACTCCGCCTGCTCGGGCGCTACGCCGAGGCGTACGAGGTCGACCTCGGCACCCTCCGCAGGCGTGAGGCACTGCTGCGCAACCGCCATCCCGACACGCTCAGTTCGGCCAACGCGTGCGCCCGCGATCTTCGGCTCATGGGCCGCTACCAGGAGGCGCTGTCCCGGCAGGAGATGTGCGTCCGGCGCCACATCCAGGTGCTCGGCCCCCAGCATCCGAAGACGTTGTGGGCGCGGCACAACCTGCTGTTGTGCGAGCGCCGCGCGGGCACGTCCGAGCGGGACAGCGGCGCGGTGCTGGCGAGTCTGCTGGAACAGCAGGAACAGGCCGCCGGGCGGAGCCACTTCACCACCTACGCCCTGATCACGGACTACGGCAACCAGCTGCGCCGCTCCGGCGACCTCGCACAGGCGCGCGAGCTGATCGACGAGGCCGAGAACGGCTGGCGGCGGCTGCTGGGCCAGGCGCACCCGGTGCCCACGGCCATGCAGACCAATGCAGGACTCGTTCTTCAAGCGGAGGGCGACAGGGACGGCGCACTGAACATGTTCGAGCAGGCGCTCGTCGGCACACGAGTCCTGCTCGGCGACGACCATCCGACGACGCTGGGCTGCGCCCTGAACGCCGCGTGCGGCCGGAATTTCGTCGGACGGCTGGACGAGGCCGTGGAGCTCAGCCGTGAAACGCTGCGCCGCTCGGTGCACGTGCTGGGCGAGGACCATCCGCTGACGCTCTCGTGTCAGGTTGCGCTTGCCGCGGATCTGCGTGCGGTGCGGGAGCACACGGAGGCGGGCAAGCAGGAGGAGGACGCCCTTCAGCGCCTGACCCGCACCCTGGGCGCCCAGCATCCGCACACGCTGTCCGCCCGCCAACGGGTGCGTCCCTACTGGGACTTCGAGCCGAACCTGAGCTGAGCGCCCCGCGCCGAACAGACGGCACACACGACGGAGGGCCCGCCGGCAACCGGCGGGCCCTCCGTCGTGCTCTCGGCGCGAACAGCCGAGCCTCAGAGGTCGAAGACCTCCCGGATCAGCTGCTGCTGCTCCTCCTGGTGCCGCTTGCCGGAGCCGACGGCGGGGGAGGAGGACGACGGGCGCGAGACCCGGCGCAGACGGTCCGCGTTGGGGACCGGCTCGGAGCCGATGATCAGGTCCAGGTGGTCCACCAGGTTGAGCGCGATGAACGGCCACGCACCCTGGTTGGCCGGCTCCTCCTGTGCCCAGACGAACTTCTCCGCACCGCTGTAGCGGGCCATCTCGGCCTGGATCTCCGCGCCGGGCAGCGGGTAGAGCCGCTCGAGCCGGATGATCGCGGTGTCCGTCAGACCCCGCTTCTGCCGCTCGGCGTCGAGGTCGTAGTAGACCTTGCCGGAGCAGAAGACGACCTTGCGGACGTCGGAGGGGTCGACCGAGCCGTCGCCGATGACCGGACGGAAGCCGCCTTCGGTGAACTCGGAGGTCTTCGACGCGGCCGCCTTCAGCCGGAGCATCGACTTCGGGGTGAAGACGACCAGCGGCTTGTGGTGCGGGTTGTGGACCTGCCAGCGCAGCAGATGGAAGTAGTTCGACGGCAGCGACGGCATCGCGACGGTCATGCTGTTCTGCGCGCACAGCTGGAGGAACCGCTCGATGCGGGCCGAGGAGTGGTCCGGGCCCTGGCCCTCGTAACCGTGCGGCAGCAGCAGCGTCACACCGGAGGTCTGGTTCCACTTCTGCTCGGCGGAACTGATGAACTCGTCGATGACCGTCTGCGCGCCGTTGGCGAAGTCGCCGAACTGCGCCTCCCACATCACCAGCGCCTCGGGACGGGCCAGCGAGTAGCCGTACTCGAAGCCCATCGCCGCGTACTCGCTCAGCAGCGAGTCGTAGACGTTGAAGCGGGCCTGGTCCTCGGAGAGGTACAGCAGCGGCGTGTAGTCGTTGCCGGTGCTCTGGTCGAGCAGCACCGCGTGCCGCTGGCCGAACGTGCCGCGGCGGGAGTCCTGACCGGACAGCCGCACCGGCGTGCCCTCCATCAGCAGCGAGCCGATGGCCAGGGTCTCGCCCATGCCCCAGTCGATCGTGTCGTCCTCGATCATCGCCGCACGCCGCTGGAGCTGCGGGAGCAGCCGCGGGTGGACGGTGACGTGGTCGGGGATGTTGACCTGCGACTCGGCGATCCGCTTGACGACCTCCTGGCCGACGCCGGTCTCGACATGCACAGGGAACTCGGCCTCGGGCTGCGGGACTTCGGCCGGGGCGGGCGCGTTCGCGGCGTCCCGCACCTCGGTGAAGACCTTCTCCAGCTGGCCCTGGAAGTCCTGCAGCGCCTGCTCGGCCTCCTCCAGCGTGATGTCGCCGCGGCCGATGAGGGACTCGGTGTAGAGCTTGCGCACCGAGCGCTTCTTGTCGACCAGGTTGTACATCAGCGGCTGCGTGAACTGCGGGTTGTCGGTCTCGTTGTGCCCGCGGCGCCGGTAGCAGATCAGGTCGATGACGACGTCCTTGTTGAACGCCTGCCGGTACTCGAAGGCCAGCCGCGCCACGCGGACGACGGCCTCCGGGTCGTCGCCGTTGACGTGGAAGATCGGTGCCTCGATCATCCGGGCCACGTCGGTGGAGTACATCGACGAGCGCGCCGACTCGGGCGCCGCGGTGAAGCCGACCTGGTTGTTGACGATGATGTGCACCGTGCCGCCGGTGCGGTAGCCGCGCAGCTGCGACATGTTCAGCGTCTCGGCCACGACGCCCTGGCCCGCGAAGGCGGCGTCTCCGTGCAGCTGCACGGGCAGGACCGTGAAGTCCGTACCGCCCTTGCCGATGATGTCCTGCTTGGCGCGCGAGACACCCTCGACGATCGGGTCGACGGCCTCCAGGTGGGAGGGGTTGGCGGTCAGCGAGACCTTGATCTGCTCGCCGTCCAGACCGGTGAAGGTGCCCTCGGCGCCCAGGTGGTACTTCACGTCGCCGGAGCCGTGCATCGACTTCGGGTCGAGGTTGCCCTCGAACTCCCGGAAGATCTGCGCGTAGGACTTGCCGACGATGTTGGCCAGCACGTTCAGCCGGCCGCGGTGGGCCATGCCGATCACGCACTCGTCCAGGCGGGACTCCGCGGCGGCGTCCAGTACGGCGTCCAGCATCGGGATGACGGACTCGCCGCCCTCCAGCGAGAAGCGCTTCTGGCCGACGTACTTGGTCTGCAGGAACGTCTCGAACGCCTCGGCGGCGTTCAGCCGGCGCAGGATGCGCAGCTGTTCGTCACGTTCCGGCTTGGAGTGCGAACGCTCGACCCGGTCCTGGATCCACTTGCGCTCCTTCGGGTCCTGGATGTGCATGTACTCGATGCCGGTGGTGCGGCAGTAGGAGTCGCGCAGGACGCCGAGGATGTCGCGCAGCTTCATCATCGACTTGTTGGCGAAGCCGCCGACCGCGAACTCCCGCTCCAGGTCCCACAGCGTGAGCCCGTGTTCGGTGATGTCCAGGTCGGGGTGCTTGCGCTGCTTGTACTCCAGCGGGTCGGTGTCGGCCATGATGTGGCCGCGCACCCGGTAGGAGTGGATCAGGTCGAAGACGCGGGCGGCCTTGGTGACGTCGTCGTCGTGGGAGGCGTCGATGTCCTGGTTCCAGCGCACCGGCTCGTACGGGATGCGCAGCGCCTTGAAGATCTCGTCGTAGAAGCGCTCCTCGCCGAGCAGCAGCTTGCTGACGATCCGCAGGAAGTCGCCGGAGGCGGCGCCCTGGATGACCCTGTGGTCGTAGGTGCTGGTCAGCGTCATCACCTTGGAGACGCCGAGCCGGTTGAGGGTGTCCTGCGAGGTGCCCTGGAACTCGGCCGGGTACTCCATCGCGCCGACGCCAAGGATCAGACCCTGGCCGGGCATCAGCCGCGGCACGGAGTGAACGGTGCCGATGCCGCCCGGGTTGGTCAGCGAGCAGGTGACGCCGGAGAAGTCCTCCATCGTCAGCTTGTTCTGCCGGGCCCTGCGGACGATGTCCTCGTACGCCTGCCAGAACTCGAAGAAGGTGAGCGTCTCGGCCTTCTTGATCGCGGCGACGACGAGCTGGCGGTCGCCGTTCGGCTTCACCAGGTCGATGGCCAGGCCCAGGTTGATGTGGTCGGGCTTGACCAGCGTGGGCTTGCCGTCCTTCTCCGTGTAGGAGTAGTTCATCGACGGCATCGCCTTCAGCGCCTGCACCATGGCGTAGCCGATCAGGTGCGTGAAGGACACCTTGCCGCCGCGGGCGCGCTTGAGGTGGTTGTTGATGACGATGCGGTTGTCGAAGAGCAGCTTCACCGGGACGGCGCGGACCGACGTGGCGGTCGGCAGCTCCAGCGAGGCGTTCATGTTCTTCGCGACGGCCGCGGAGGGGCCGCGCATCTGCACGTACTCCGGACCGGAGGGCTGCTCCGCCTCGGCGCCGGCCTCGCCGCCCTGCGCGGGCTGTGCGGGCTTCTTGGCCTGTGCGGGCTTGGCCTGTGCCTGCTTGGCCGGCGCGGCCTTCGCGGCCGGCTTGCTCTGCGCGGGCTTGGCTTGCGCGGGCTTGGCCTGTGCGGGCTTCGCGGGTGCAGGGGCCTCGGCGGGCTTCGCCGGCGCTGCGTGCGCCGGACCCGCGGCCACTCCCGAAGTGCCTGCTGCGGCGCTCGGCGGTGTGGTCGGGGCCGCCGCGGGTTCTCCCACGGCTCCCGTGGCCTCGGCACCGGGCTTGTAATCGGCGAAGAAGTCCCACCAGGCTCGGTCTACCGAGTTCGGGTCCTGGAGGTACTGCTGGTAGATCTCGTCGACGAGCCACTCGTTTGGCCCGAACACGGCGGCGGGATCGCTTCCCTGACCGTCCTGCTGGGTCGAGACGCTCGAGCTGTTGGGGGACTGTGACGACACGGCGGCAACCGCCCTCTTCCGCGTTCCTTAGATGGTGGACAGCGGGAACAAAGGCTACGCCTCTACCCGCATGACTTGCAGTCCAGCCCCGGTTGTCGTCACGGAAGTCACATCAGGAGACCGGTTTCGGCGCATGACGTGGCGGGAAACAACCAAGGTTCGCGACGGGGTGGAACTGATGGCCCCCCTTCCGCGTCCCACTCCTCGGGTGGCCCTTGTCCGCCCCGTTCTCCCGGGTTGCCCCCGCCATCGAGGCTACGTCAGCCCTGCATCTCCTCCACGCCCGGAAGAGTGACCTGGATGCGGCAGCCGCGAGGCGACTCCGCGACCCTGATCCAGCCGCCGTGCAGGTCGACGGCCCAGCGTGCGATCGCCAGGCCCAGCCCCGTGCCGCCGTCGCCGGCGCCCCGCTGCGAGGACGCCTCCGCGGCCTTCGTACGGTTGAAGCGCTCGAAGACGTGTGCGCGCTCCGACTCGGGGATGCCGGGCCCCTCGTCGAGTACCTCCACTTCGAGGCTCTCCGGCGTCACACCCGGGCGTGCGCGGACCGTGACGCGTCCGTGCGGCGGGCTGTGCTTGACCGCGTTGTCGATGAGGTTGGCGACGACCTGGTGCAGCCGCTCGGCGTCGGCATAGGCCGTCAGTTCGGGCGGGGAGACATCGAGGTGCAGATGGACGTCCGTACGCGAATGCCCTTGCCCCTTGCTCATGTTGGCTTCCTTGAGCACGCCCGCCAGATACGGCCACACCTCGAACCGCCGCGAGTGCAGCGGGACGACGCCGTTGTCCAGCCGGGAGAGGTCGAGCAGGTGCTCCACCAACCTGCCCAGGCGGTCCGTCTGCTGCAGGGCGATGCGCATCGTCTCGGGATCGGAGTCGGAGACCCCGTCCACGACGTTCTCGAGCACCGCCCGCAGGGCCGCGATGGGCGTGCGCAGCTCGTGCGAGACGTTGGCGACCAGTTCCTTGCGGTGCTGGTCGACGGCCTCCAGGTCGGCGGCCATCTGGTTGAAGGTCTCGGCCAGCTCGCCGAACTCGTCCCTGCGGTCACCGCGCACGCGGCGCGAGTAGTCGCCGTCGGCCATGGCTCTGGCCGCGTCCGTCATCTCGTCCAGCGGGGCCGTGAGCGACTGCGCCACGAACTGGGTGATCAGCAGCGAGGCGATGATCGAGATGATGGTGATCACGAGCAGCTCGGTCGCCGAGTTGACCGCGAACAGCGCGAGCAGCGTGGTGATCACCACGGAGACGATCACCAGCGCGCCCAGTGCCGCCTTCACCGAGCGGTACGGGTCGAGGGGGCGCAGCCCCTCCCAGATCCGGTCCAGCCAGCCCACCCAGACGGGCTCCCAGCGCCGGCGCAGGCGCTGGTTCAGGCGCGCCAGGGCGCGCAGCCCGCGCCCCAGGAACTTCCCGGTGACGCGGACCGTGCGCGATGCGCGGATCGGCCGGCGGGCGGACGGCGTGTCAGGCACATCTGTCACGTCGCGACGCCGCCCGTCAGGAGCCGTCCGTGGCCGACGCCGGGTAGCCGCCGCCCTCCGCGCCGGACGCCGCGTTCGCCGAGTTGGAGCCCGACGACGGCGTCTCGAGCGCGTAGCCCACGCCGTGCACCGTACGGATGCGCTCCGCGCCGATCTTCCGGCGCAGGGCCTTGATGTGGCTGTCGACGGTGCGCGTGCCGGAGGCGTCCGCCCAGTCCCAGACCTCGGCCAGCAGCTGCTCGCGCGAGAGGACGGCCCGCGGGGAATGCGCGAGACACACCAGCAGGTCGAACTCGGTGGGCGTGAGGTGCACGTCCTCACCGGTGACCCGGACCCGGCGCTGCGAGTGATCGATCTCCAGCTCGCCGAGGCGGAGTATGCCGCTGCGCGGTGTGTGCGCGGCGAGGGTGGCGCGCTCGACGCGGCGCAGCAGTACGTGCACCCGGGCGGCGACCTCGCGCATGGAGAACGGCTTCGTCATGTAGTCGTCCGCGCCGACTCCGAGGCCGACGAGCATGTCGGTCTCGTCGTCCCGCGCCGTGAGCATCAGCACGGGGACCGGACGCTGGGACTGCACCCTCCGGCAGACCTCCAGACCGTCGAAGCCCGGCAGCATCACATCGAGCACGATGAGATCCGGCTGCCAGGCTTCGGCAGTGTCGACGGCGGCAGGACCGTCGCCCGCCGTCTGGACCTGGAATCCCTCGGCGCGCAGCCGCATCGCGATGGCGTCCACGATGGTGGGATCATCCTCGACGACCAGGATTCGGCGCTGCGCGCCAGGGGTTGTCGTCGAGGACGCGTTGTTGCTTTGTGTCTGTGTGATGTTCTTCTGGTCCATTCGACCCCGCCCCTGCAATGGCCCCGTGGCTTGTTTGTGTGCGTGCTTGCAGCAGCGTAAGGGGATCGTGTCGGCTGCGGCTATGCCGGTTTGGTTGCGAAGTGGACCACGTCGGGGACGCCTCGGATAACGGGGATCTCTTCTGTGCGAATTCGTCGGAATCCGGCATTCCGCAATGCATCCTCGAATGTCGGGGAGGCCTGTGCGGACCACACGGCCAGTACGCCGCCGGGCGCCAGGCTGGCACTGCAGGCAGCGAGCCCTGCGGGGGAGTAGAGGGAGCCGTTGTCCTCCGTGACGGTCCAGTCCGGGCCGTTGTCGATGTCCAGGCACAGCGCGTCGAACCGCTCGCCCCCGCCGAGGTGGCCCAATAGGTCGGCGTGCACGATTTCGGTGCGCGGGTCGCGAAGGGCCCGCGCCGACAGCCGTGAGAGGGGCCCGCCCTCCCGGTGCCAGTCGATGACCGCCTCTTCGCGCTCGACGACGGTGATGCGGCCCCACGCCGGCTCGTCCGCGGCCGCCGCGAGCGAGAAACCGACGCCGAGGCCGCCGATGAGCAGCCGGGGAGGCCGACGGTGCGCTCCGCGGCGCAGCTCCTCCAGGGCGGCCCGTACGAGGAGGCGCTCGGAACGCCCGTCGGAGGTGTCCATGAGGAAGGTGCCGTTGGCGATGATCTGGAGCAGCTGCCCGTGCTGCCGCAGCACGACCTCGCCGTGGGGCCCGTCGCGGCGGTCGAGGACGACGGGTCCCCCGGCGCCGTCGTCGATCGGGGCATGACCGCCGGGGGTGGCGCTGTTGTGAGGGGTGGTGTGGCTGTGCTGCTGGGGCATGCGCCCATCCTGCCGCGTCGTGCGGGCGCCGTGCCGCGCCGGTGATCGCTCCTGGCGAACATGGCGGGCGCCATGGAACATCCCGGCCCCCGCAAGCATTGAGTGGGCATAGCTCAACTTGCCTGCCGAGGGAGAGATCATGGCTTCGACGTCCACACCGCTCACCCTGCCCGTGCTGCCCCTTGATGACGAGGTCGTGCTCCCGGGAATGGTGGTGCCGCTGGACCTGTCAGACAGCGAGGTCCGGGGTGCGGTGGAGGCTGCCCAGGCCGCCGCCACCGGAAAGGACAAGCCCGAGGTGCTGCTGGTGCCCCGGGTCGAGGGCACGTACGGGGAGATCGGCGTGCTCGGCCGTGTCGAACAGGTCGGGCGCCTGGCCGACGGCGATCCCGGAGCCCTCATCCGCGGCCGGCAGCGGGTGCGCGTCGGCGCCGGCACGAGCGGCCCCGGCGCGGCCCTGTGGGTGGAGGGTGTCCTCATCGAGGAGCCCGAGACGGCCGATGACGCCGGGGACGCCGGGGAGAGCGGCGATGCCGGACCGGGCGTCGGCGAGCTGATGACCGAGTACAAGGCGCTCGCCGCGGACTGGCTCCGCAAGCGCGGGGCATGGCAGGTCGTGGACCGGCTCCAGCAGATCGACGACCCCGGCCGCCTCGCGGACAACGCCGGATACTCACCGTTCCTGTCCACCGAGCAGAAGATCACGCTCCTGGAGACCCTCGACCCGCTGGAGCGGCTGCGCTTGGCCGTGAAGACGCTGCGTGACCAGGCCGCCGAGCAGGACGTGGCGGAGTCGATCGCGAAGGACGTCCAGGAAGGCGTCGACAAGCAGCAGCGTGAGTTCCTGCTGCGGCGCCAGCTCGACGCCGTGCGCAAGGAGCTCGCCGAGCTGAACGGCGACCCCGAGGACGAGGGCGAGGACTACCGCGCCCGTGTCGAGGCCGCGGCCCTGCCCGAGCACGTGCACAAGGCCGCGCTCAAGGAGCTGGAGAAGCTGGAGCGCGCCTCCGACCAGTCGCCGGAGGGCGGCTGGATCCGCACATGGCTCGACACCGTCCTCGAACTGCCCTGGAACGAGCGCACCGAGGACGCCTACGACATCGGCGGCGCCCAGGCCGTACTGGACGCCGACCACGCCGGTCTGCAGGACGTGAAGGAGCGCATCACCGAGTACCTCGCGGTGCGCAAGCGGCGCGAGGAGCGCGGCCTCGGGGTCGTCGGCGGCCGCCGCGGCGGCGCGGTGCTGGCGCTGGTCGGGCCGCCCGGGGTCGGCAAGACCTCCCTCGGCGAATCCGTCGCGCGTGCCATGGGACGCAAGTTCGTCCGCGTCGCGCTCGGCGGTGTCCGCGACGAGGCGGAGATCCGCGGTCACCGGCGCACGTACGTCGGTGCGCTGCCGGGCCGCATCGTGCGCGCCGTGAAGGAGGCCGGCTCGATGAACCCGGTCGTCCTCCTGGACGAGGTGGACAAGCTCGGCGCCGACTTCCGGGGCGACCCGTCCTCGGCGCTGCTGGAGGTCCTCGACCCGGCGCAGAACCACACCTTCCGGGACCACTACCTGGAGGTCGAACTCGACCTGTCGGACGTGGTCTTCCTCGCCACCGCCAACGTGATGGAGGCGATCCCGGAGGCGCTGCTGGACCGCATGGAGCTCGTGCAGCTCGACGGCTACACCGAGGACGAGAAGGTCACCATCGCCCGTGACCACCTGCTGCCCCGCCAGCTGGAGCGGACCGGCCTCGCGGCCGACGAGGTCCTGCTGGAGGACGGCGCGCTGCGCAGGCTCGCCGGCGAGTACACGCGTGAGGCGGGCGTGCGGAACCTGGAGCGTTCGGTCGCCCGGGTGCTGCGCAAGGTCGCGGCCCAGCACGAGCTGGGGGAGCGCGAGCTGCCCTTCACCGTCGGCGCGGACGAGCTGCGCTCGCTGATCGGCCGTCCGCACCACACCCCCGAGTCCGCTCAGGACCCGGCGGAGCGGCGTACGTCCGTGCCGGGCGTGGCGACCGGGCTCGCGGTGACGGGCGCGGGCGGCGACGTGCTCTTCGTCGAGGCGTCGCTCGCCGACCCCGAGACGGGCGGCTCCGGACTGACCCTCACCGGCCAGCTCGGTGACGTGATGAAGGAGTCCGCGCACATCGCCCTGTCGTATCTGCGCTCGCGCGGCGCCGAGCTGGAGCTGCCGGTGGCCGATCTGAAGGACCGGGGGATCCACCTGCACGTGCCGGCCGGTGCCGTGCCGAAGGACGGCCCCAGCGCGGGCATCACCATGACCACCGCACTGGCGTCGCTGCTGAGCGGCCGCCAGGTGCGCACGGACGTGGCGATGACCGGCGAGGTCTCACTGACGGGACGGGTGCTGCCCATCGGCGGCGTCAAGCAGAAGCTGCTCGCGGCGCACCGTGCCGGCGTCACGACCGTCGTGATCCCCAAGCGGAACGAGCCCGACCTGGACGACGTGCCGGAAGAGGTGCTGGAGGGACTGGACGTGCGTCCGCTCTCCGACATCCGCCAGGTGCTCGAACTGGCCCTGACACCGGCCGAGTCCGGTTGCCTCGACGCCGGACGGGAGTTTCCGGTGGCGGCCTGACCCTGCCACCGGGTCCCCGGCCCCACCCGCCGCGCCGGCGCTCGTCGCCGGCGCGGCGTCGTGCGTCGTGCGGCTCCCCTGCAAGCCGTGCGGCGTCCCGGGCGACGGGTGCTGCCGTGGCGGCCGGACGGCAGAGCCGGACATGCGGCGCATGCGGACCTCGGCTACATGTCTGAAGGGACTGCCAGTCCCCAGAGCGAGGGATGCCGAATGACTGCCAAGTTCAGACGCGCAACCGCCACTGCCGCGACGGGTCTCGGCCTGTGCCTCACCTTTCTCCCCGCCGGACAGGCACAGGCGCACGCGCCGCAGGCGCCCACCCGCGTGCCCTGCAACGACGTCGCCGCGCTGAAGACCGCCATCACCAGCGCGAACACGAACGGACGCGGCATCGTCCTCGCCCCGCGCTGCACCTACTTCCTCACGGCGGCCGACAACGCGGACGACGGCCTGCCCGAGATCACCGGCAACGTGCGTGTCTCCGGAGGAGAGGGGACCACCATCCGGCGTGCTCCCGGCACCTCGGCCTTCCGCATCTTCCATGTGAAGCAGGGCGGCGGCCTCAGCCTGGAGTCGCTCACCGTACGGGGTGGCGAGTCCGCCCCCGTGAGCGCGAGTGACGGCGGCGGAATCTACAGCGAGCGCGGCACCGTCCGCCTGACGGACGTGACGGTAAGAAGCAACACCTCCAGCGGCCTCGGCGGCGGGATCGCGAGCCTGCGAGGAAGGCTCCTGCTGAAGGACACCACGGTCCGCGACAACAGCGCCTCGTGGGGCGGCGGGGTCGGCACGAGCGGGACGATGACCATGCGGGGCGGCGCCTTGAGCGACAACGAGGTGTCGAACTGGGGCGGCGGTCTCGCGAACGGAGGCGGGACCCAGCTGGACCACGTGTCGGTCGACGACAACGTCACCGGCCAACTCGGGGGCGGCATCGCCACCATGGCCGTCAATGACGAGTCCGGCCCGCTGCGGATGAACTTCACGAGGGTCAGGGGCAACATCGCTCAGATCGACGGCGGCGGCATGTACCTCGGTGCGGACGAGCCGACGACGCTGTTCCGGAGCAGCGTCAGCCGCAACGTCGCGAACGGCGGCCCCGGCAAGGGCGGGGGCATCGCGAACCCCGGGGTCTCCCTCGATCTCCACATCGACGCGGGGACCACTGGCAAGCGGAAGCAGAGCACGGCCGCGCAGACGGGGTTCGAGGTGAACCTCGTCAGGAGTGCCGTCTTCAAGAACACGCCCACCGACTGCGCGCCGCCGGGCAGCGTCCCGCGCTGCGACGCGGTGGGCTCCGCTCCGGGGAAGAACACCACGAAGCCGGGCAGGAGTTGAGGACGTCGAAGGCCCGAGGCCGTATGTGGGGCAGGCGGGAGCTCCCGGTGGCGGTGTGACACCGCCACCGGGCACCCCCTCCCGGCTGGGACCGCCGCGCCGGCACCCTCGCCGGCGCGGCGTCGCACGGCGGGCGTCGGTCCGCCCGCCCGGTTCACCCTGGTGCCGCGTGCCGCGGCGTCACGTCATCCGTTGGCCAGGGCCACCAGACGGTCCATCGCGCCGTTGAACAGGTTGTGGTCGCCGACGGTCGGCCCGGTCGAGGTGTACTGCCAGAACGTGTGGAAGCCCCAGCCGTTCGGGAGCGTGCCGGGCGCGGAGGCGTAGCGGGCGATCCACAGAGGGTTGGTGCTGCCGAAGCCGCCGTTGTTGCCCGTGCACTGCGTCCACCAGTCCGTCGTGGTGTAGATGACGGCGTCGCGGCCGGTGCGTGCCTTGTAGGTGCTGGTGAAGTCCCGGATCCAGCTCACCATCGCGCTCTGGCTCTTGCCGTAGCAGGTGGCGCCGTACGGGTTGTACTCGATGTCGAGCACGCCGGGCAGCGTCTTGCCGTCCTTGCTCCAGCCGCCGCCGTTGGACGCGAAGAAGTTGGCCTGTGAGGCGCCGCTGGAGTTGTCCGGCAGGGCGAAGTGGTAGGCCCCGCGGATCATCCCGACGTTGTAGGAGCCGTTGTACTGCTGGGCGAAGTACGGGTTCTCGTACGACGTGCCCTCGGTCGCCTTCACGTAGGCGAACCTCACGCCGCTGTTCCACAGGGTCGACCAGCTGACGTTGCCCTGATGGCCGCTCACGTCGACGCCGTGGACTGTCGCGTCCAGCGTCTTCGGGGGTGTGCCGTCGGTGGGGTCGCCGCCTTCGTGCATGCGGACGCCCACGCCCATCGACGCCTCGCCGGGCTTGACGGGGTGGTTGTCCTGAGGCGCCGCGCTGGCAGCGCCCGGTGCGGTGAGGAGCAGAGCGAGTGCGGATGTGAACAGCGCCGCCGCGTAGAGGATTCCGCGCCTGCGGCGGGACTTGCCTGGACCATGACCTGGCATCGCTGCCTCCGAGACCGTGGGGGACGGGTGGGGGGGATCAAGTGGGGGGTGCGGTGCGGGTGTTGTCATTCCATGCCCGTTCTGGTGTGGGCATGTCACGTCTTTAACGGTACGCGCGTAGACATAGCCGGGGAAGACGGACAGCTCTCCGCCGGTGGTCCACACCTGCGAAATCGAGCCGGAGCTGCGACGATCGGCGGTCCGCAACGGGAACTTTCCGCGAGGATGACGGAAGAGGGCGCACAGGTGGATGAGTCCATGCGGCAGCACACACCCGAATTGCTCGATCTGGAGCGGGAATTGACGGTGTTCTTGCGCCGTGCGCGCGCCTTCTCGGGCGAACTGGCCCGCGAGGTGCACCCCGAACTGGAGCCCGCCGCGTACGGGCTCTTCGTACGTCTCGACGAGGGAGGAGCGCAGCGGGCCACCGACCTCGCCGCCTACTTCGGCGTCGGCAAGGCGACCATCAGCCGGCAGCTGAGGGTGCTGGAGAACCTGGGACTGATCACCCGGGCCCCCGACCCGGACGACGGCCGGGCCTCCCTGGTGCATCTGACCACGCAGGGCCGCGACCGCTTCAGGACGGTGCGGGAGGCGAGACGGGCCGAGTACGTGCGCAAGCTCGCCACCTGGGACCCCGCCGAGATCGCCGAGCTGGCACGGCTGATGCACCAGCTCAACTCCCTGTCGGACGTGGAGACCTGAGCGGGCGGAGGGCCGGCGGACCGGCTGCCCGTGCGGCCGGCCCCAGCTCAGCGAAGACCACCGAGGCGTCGTCGTGCGTCTTGCCCCGTGGGTACGCCGATCCGTGCGGGTCGGCCCGCTCCGCCTCCCGCACCCGGGCAACGAGCGCCGCGCTGCCTTCCTTCCGTACGAGCCCGAGAAGCGCGGACCAGTCGCCGAGCCGGAACGTCTGGCTCCAGCGCGCGGCGCCGTCGGTGAGCGCCAGCAGAGCCCGTACGCCCGCCCGCGGCGCCGTGCCGGTGACCGCGAGCGAGGCGACGGCGGGGTCGGCGGCGGCGGTGTAGAAGCCCTCGCCTCCGGGAGCGTTGCGCAGCGCCTCGACCGCGCTTACGTACTCGGCGCGTGCCGCGCCCCTTTCGGCGCTTCCCTCCGGCAGGGCGCGCACGCGGCTGCGCAACGAGCTGATGTGCGGGGGCAGTTCGCCCAGCCGGGAGTCGAGCACGGGTGTCACCGAGCCGTGAGGATGCTCCACGAGCAGCGCGGAATCCGACAGGACCAGGTGCTCGACACTCTCTTCGTCCCACCGGGCCGCGACGACGGTCGCCTGAGGGGTACGTCTGTGAGAAAGGTCACAGGTTGAAACATGGCCGGCAGCGGTACGCGAAATGGCCTCGGAGAGACATGCACGGAGCGTCAGATCCCTTCGTGCGGTGGCGAGTTCGAGCAGCGCGCCACCCAGACGGGCCGTGAACCAGGGCACTCCGTGCGTGCATCCGGCCTCGTCCTGTGGCGGTGTCACACCGTCCAGCACCACCAGTGCGCCCCCCTGTCCGGAGGAGGGCAGAGCGGCCGACGCGTAGTCCTCGTTGGGGCGACCGGGATCTCCGGCCTCGCCGGTCATGTCGATGCGCATGCCGTTCAGTCTGCACTCGGACGGTACGGCAGGGCGGTCCGCACAACGCGTGTCAAGAGCCTGGGATCAGGAAGGACGACCAGGTCAGACCTCGCGGCAGGGCTGGAGTTGACCGGAATAAGTGCGTCCGCAAGTATGCGAGCGCGCATCCTGCCAGGGCCCGGGTGGGATTTCCAACCGGTGCCCGTTAGAGGGTGGTTGGGGTGCGCAGGCGGAGTTGTTCGTCGACTCCCGGTTACGGTTCACTCCTTCGGGTGGCCCAGCAGGAGATCGTCACATCGCCTGTCATCCGTGCTGGAAGGGTCGGATGGCGTCCAAGGGGATGCAAGGGACGACAGGACCAAGTCCGCTCCTGCGACACAAGGTTGGACTGCGCCGGGTCGGCCCTGGTGCAGGCCCCGACGAGATTGCGAGCACGGGTGCGGACGAAGCTACTGCGGAAGCCGGGCGGAACGGGCCGACTGCGGATCAGGCCCGGAGACCGGACGACGGCACAGGGCGGCCCCTCGCAGGCGCCCGGCCCCCGCCGCGCGCGGGTCCGGAACCGGCTGCTGGCTTCCGTCGCCCTCTGCTCCCTCGCCGTGCTCGGAGCCGGCACGCCCGCGGTGCTCACTGCGTCCAGCGATCTCGACGAGTCCCAGCAACTGGTCGAACGTGCCGAGCTCGACAAGCACGCCATCGCGCTCGGTCACGCCCTCGCGGACGAACGCGACGGCATGGTCGAGTACGTCGCCGCGGGCCGCACCAGCCGCGACGGTGCCGGAGTGACCGAGGAGCAGCGCCAGCGCGTCGACCGTCAGATCAGCGAGATCCGGGAGACCGCCCCGGCGTCCGTGCGCGAGGCCCTCGGCAAGCTGTCCCGCATCCGCCAGGAGGCGCAGGCGGGGGACACGGGCGCCATCGAGATCCACGAGGCGTACACGGGCACCATCAAGACCCTTCAGGACGTCGGTATCGGCGTCGCCCGGTCCCTGCCCGCGCGCGCGATCGAGTCGTCCGGATCCTCCATCGGGTCCGGGGCGGCGCACGCGCTGCCCGACCTCGGCCGGGCCGTCGAGCAGGCATCTGCCGTGCGCGGGCTCCTGCGCGGTGCGCTCGCCGCAGGAGGGTCCCAGCGCTCCCTGACCACCGAGGCGCAGCGCGCCGGCGTGCGGGAGCAGGCGGCGCTCGCCGACTTCGGCGACGGCGCCGGCGGCCGGGCCCGTGACTCCTTCGCCAAGACCGTCACCGGGGCCGACGTCGCCGTCGCGGAGCGCTATCTGGCGCGGCTGACCGATGAGCCGTACCTGAGTCCCGAAGACCAGGCCATGAACCACGACCGCATCGACGCCACGCTCTCGGCACGCATCGACAGCATGCGCGGCGTCCAGTCGTCCTTCGCCGCCGAAGAGTTGAAGCACCTGGAGCAGCTGCGGGACGACGACGTCGCCGTCCTGGAGTGGCGCATCGCCCTTGTCGGCGCCTGCCTGCTCCTCGCGGCCGGCATCAGCGTGCAGACGGCACGCTCCATGGCACGTCCGCTCTCCGTGCTCAAGCGCGGTTCGCGGAGGCTGGCGGGGAACCCGGCGGGTGAGGAGCCCGTCGTCTTCAACGGCAGGAACGACGAGTTCGCCGAAGTCGTACGTTCGCTCAACACGCTCCACCAGACGGTCATCGGCGTGCACGAGCGCGCCGCGGAGGCCGAGGCCGACAACAACTACCTGGTCCGCCACAAGGACGCGCTCACCGCCGAACGGGACCGTGCACGCGGCGAGTACGCCGAACTGAAGGAGCGCCTCGACGCGCTGTCGGGCGCCGTGCACAGCACCTTCGTCAATCTCGCCCTGCGCACGCTCGGTCTCGTGGAGCGCCAACTCGGCGTCATCGAGGACCTGGAGGACCAGGAGAGCGACCCCGGCCGGCTCAGCACGCTCTTCAAGCTCGACCACCTGGCCACGCGGATGCGGCGCTACAGCGAGAACCTGCTGCTGCTCGCCGGTGCCGAACACGTCACCGCGAACCACTCGGGTCCCGTACCGCTGCTGGACGTACTGCGCGCCGCGATCAGTGAGATCGAGCGGTACGAGCGCGTCGAGCTCGGCACGCTCCCGCCGCACGTGCAGGTCTCCGGATACGCGGCCGACGACCTCAGCCACCTCATCTCCGAACTCCTCGACAACGCTGCCACTTTCTCCCCGCCGGACGCACAAGTGGAGTTGTCAGGCTGGCTGCTGGAGAGCGGCGAGGTGATGCTCTCCGTCGAGGACGAGGGCATAGGGGTGACCGGCAGAAGACTCGCCGCGCTCAACGCGCGGCTCAGCGTGCCCGAAGGGCAGCAGCCCCCGGAGATGGAAGAGGCCGCCACGCAGACCGGGCACCGCAGCTCCGAGGCCGGCCTCGGGATGGGCCTGTACGTCGTCGCCAGGCTCGCGGCCCGGCACGGGCTGCGTGTGCAGCTGCGCGAGCGCAGGCAGGGCGGCGGCATCGCGGCCGTCGTCGCGGTGCCGAGTGCGCTGCTGCCCGCACGGCCCGTCCCCGTCGCAGCGGCGTCGGGCGAGGCCGGGTCGGGACGCGTCCCCACCGCTCCGGCGTCGGGTTTCCCGGGCTCGGTCGCGGAGGCCAACTCCAATGCCCTGCCCGGCCGTCGGGCCGGCGACCCCCTGGTGACCGCCGCCGAGCGGACGCTCCGGGAGTCGGGCACCGTACCGGCGCAGGAGGCTCCGCCCGAGCCGAGGACCCCTTCCGAGGAGCATGGCTGGGCCCCTGGAGACGCCGGCACCCGCGCCGGGCACGACCCCGGCCCCGACGCCGATCCCGGACCGGATACCGACCAGCGGCCCGGATCCGGGGACGAGACCGCTCCCCGGTCCGGGACCGGAACCGGACCGGACGCCGGGATCCCGGAACAGCCGAGGATCACCGACAAGGGCCTCCCCAAGCGGACTCCGCATCACGTGGAGGCGCAGTCGGACCCGGTGCAGCCGCGCAAGCAGAGCCCGAACGCCGAGGAGATGCGCCGCCGCCTCGGAGGGTTCCAGCGCGGAGCCGAGCACGGACGACGTGACGCGGCTGCGGAGACCGGCGCTGAAGAGAACGAGAGTGATCAACCGGGGGCGCAGTCCGATGGTGGTACCGCCGAGGAGGCTCGCAGGTGAACGCGCCCACCACGCGCACGTCCGGCAGCGCCCAAGCGCGCAATCTGCGCTGGCTGTTGGAGAACCTTGTCGAAGAGGTGCCGGGCATCCTGTCCGTCGCCGTCGTCTCGTCCGACGGACTGCTTCTGCTGTCCTCCGACCACAACGCGGATGCCGGAAGCGCCGGCAGGACCGATGGGCCCGAGGACTCCGGCCGCCGGGCGGAGGGGACAGAAGCCAGAGACGTCCCGTCCATCCGCAGGGGACCCAGGCGCAGCCCGAAGGGTACGAGCGCTGACCTGGCCACTATCGTCTCCGGCCTCGGGTCCTTGACCCTCGGGGCCGCGAAGCTGATGGACGGCGGGGAGATCAAGCAGACAGTGGTCGCCATGGACGAGGGCTCGCTCTTCGTGATGTCGATCAGCGACGGCTCCCTGCTCGGCGTGCACGCCACGCCGGACTGTGACATGAGCGTCATCGCTTACCACATGGCGCTCTTCGTGGGCCGCGCCGGCCATGTCCTCACCCCCGAACTCCGAACCGAACTGCGCTCGTCGATGGAGCTGGACCAGTGAATCCTGCTGCTTCTCCGCCCCCCTTGCCCGTTCGACGTGAGAGCGGCAAGTCCAAGAGAGTCCGCCCGTACACCCTCACCGGCGGCCGCACCCGTTTCGGCCATGTGCTGCTGGTCGAGACGATCGTCGCGGCGATCGAAGCCCCTGAGGAGCGCCCGGAGTTGACCTCCGGCGGTCTGCGTGACCGGGTGATGCCCGAGATGCGTGCGATTGTCGAACTCTGCCGCCGCATGCGTTCGGTGGCGGAGATCGCAGCACTGTTGAAGATGCCTCTGGGCGTGGTACGGGTTCTGCTGAGCGACCTCGCCGATCAGGGACGGGTGCGCGTTCACGGCACCGGGCACGGCAGCGACCGGCCCGACCGTGCGCTGTTGGAAAGGGTGCTGGGTGGACTTCGCAGGCTCTGAGCCGGTCGTGGAAGAAGTGAGGAACGCGGAAGGTACCGCGCCCGGAGTGAAGGACTGGCAGGAGGATCTCTCGCAGGCCCCCATATCCACCAAGATCGTGGTGGCGGGCGGCTTCGGTGTCGGCAAGACGACGTTCGTCGGTTCGGTCTCCGAGATCGAGCCGCTGACGACCGAGGCATTGATGACACAGGCGAGCGAGGGCGAGGACGACATCGCGCCGACGCCGGAGAAGACCACGACCACCGTGGCCATGGACTTCGGGCGCATCACCCTCGAATCGGACCTGGTGCTCTATCTGTTCGGCACGCCGGGCCAGCAGCGCTTCTGGTTCATGTGGGACGACCTCGTGCGTGGCGCCATCGGTGCCGTCGTGATGGCGGACACGCGGCGTCTGGAGGACTGCTTCCCCGCTCTGGACTATTTCGAGAGCTGCGGGTATCCGTACGTCGTCGCGGTGAACCACTTCGAGGGGACCACCGCGTACGAGGCCGAGGACGTGCGGGAGGCCCTGTCCGTTCCCAAGCGCGTCCCTGTTGTGATCATGGACGCGCGCGAGCGCCCGACGGTACTGAAGTCCCTGCTCGCGCTGGTGAGTCACGCCCTGGACGTCACACCCGCCTGAACGGGTGCGGCGCGGAACTGCACACGTACGGAGAAGAGAGACCGCCATGCGGAAGATACTCATTGTCGGAGCCGGCCAGGCGGGCCTACAGCTGGCGCTGGGCCTGCAGTCGCAGGGCTACGAGGTCACCGTCATGTCGAACCGCACCGCGGACGAGATACGCGGTGGACGCGTCATGTCGACGCAGATGCAGTTCCACACCGCGCTGCAGAACGAGCGCGACATCGAGGTCAACTTCTGGGAGAGCCAGGCCCCGAAGGTCGAGGGCCTGGGTGTCTCCGTGGCGGACCCGGAGTCCGTGCAGGGCCCCGGTGAGACCCAGCGCGCGATCAACTGGCTCGGAATGCTGGACGGTTACGCCCAGTCCGTCGACCAGCGCGTGAAGATGTCCGGCTGGATGGAGACCTTCGCGCAGCGCGGGGGCCAGCTCGTCATCCACGGGGCGGCCGTCTCCGACCTCAACTTCTTCGCCAAGAAGTACGACCTGGTGCTCGTCGCGGCCGGCAAGGGCGAGCTGGTCTCGATGTTCGAGCGGGACCCGGAGCGTTCCCCGTACGACGAGCCTCAGCGCGCGCTCGCCGTCAGCTACGTCAACGGGCTCGGCCCGCGTCCCGAGCACCCGGACACCGAAGCCGTGCGCTGCAACCTCGTGCCGGGCGTCGGCGAACTGTTCGTCATGCCCTGCCTGACGACGTCCGGCCGCTGCGACATCCTCTTCTGGGAGGGCATTCCCGGCGGGCCCCTCGATGTCTTCCAGGGCATCAAGGACCCGAACGAGCAGCTCGCCAAGACCCTGGAGCTCATGGAGCAGTTCACGCCCTGGGAGTACGCACGGGCCACCAAGGTCGAGCTGACGGACGCCAACGGCACGCTGTCGGGGCGGTACGCGCCGACCGTGCGCAAGCCCATCGGGCGGCTGCCCGACGGCGGCGCAGTGCTCGGTGTGGCGGACGTCGTCGTCGCCAACGACCCGATCACGGGCCAGGGTTCGAACTCCGCGTCCAAGTGCGCGGCCGCCTACCTCGCCTCCATCCTGGAGCGCGGCGACAAGCCCTTCGACGAGGAGTGGATGCAGCAGACGTTCGACCGCTTCTGGGCGGACGTGCAGCACACCACCAAGTGGACGAACGCGATGCTGGCCCCGCCGCCCGAGCACATCCTCAACCTGATCGGCGCGGCCGGTCAGCTCCAGCCCGTCGCCGACCGGATCGCCAACGGCTTCAACAACCCGGCGGACTTCGAGGAGTACTTCTACGACCCGGCGAAGGCCGAGGCCTACCTGGGCAACGTCGCCGGAGGCTGACACCGGCCCCGTGCCGGTCCGGACTGTGGTACGGCCGCCGCGCCCGGTCGTCACGGCGCGGCGGCCCGTCACGGGCGGGGAAGGGGAACCCGCCCGCGGTCCGTGGGTGCCGGTGCGATCCCGGCCTCATGTGCCCTCAGCGCAGCGGCTTCGGCAGCCGGTAGTGGAGCAGCGGCCGCTTCCCCGGGTCGGGCCGCACCGCGCCGCGTACGGACGGGATGGCGCCGACGGGCGAGAGCTTGACGTCGGAACCCGGCCGGGGCGCGTGCACGACCTTGCCGCGTCCGGCGTAGATGGCGACGTGCGAGGCGCTCTTGTAGTAGACGACGAGGTCGCCGGGGCGCAGCTTGTTCATCGGCACGTGCCGCAGCTTCTTCCACTGGCCCTGGCTGGTGCGGGGAATGGAACGCCCGGCCTTCCGCCACGCCTTCGAGGTGAGCCCCGAGCAGTCGAAGGCCCTGGGGCCTTCGGCCCCGAAGCGGTAGGGCTTGCCGATCTGGCGCAGCGCGAACCGCACCGCCTTCGCCCCCGGGCGTGAGGGCGTGCGCCGTACCTTGTGCAGTCCGTGCGCGGACATCAATGAGCGCTGGACGCCCGCCTGTTGGGCCGTCTCCAGCCCGCGCAGACGCGTCAGCTGCTCGTCGGAGAGCGAGGCCAGGGTGCGCTCGACCCGGTGCAGCCGTGAGCGTACGGTCTCCCGCTGCTTCTTCTTGCGGTCCGCGAGCCGTTGCTGACCCGCCAGCGCCTTGCGTGCTCGCGTCGTCAGCTGACGCTGCCTCGCCTCGCCTGCCACGAGCCGCTGCACGGTCAGGGCCTGCCGGCCCGCGGCGCGTGTGAGGAGGTGCAGGCCGTCCATCGGGTTCCGCGCGTCGCGGGCGAGCAGGAGCTGCACCACGGGCGGGAGGCCGATGTCGCCGCGGCGGTACTGCTGGCGGGCGAGGCGTCCGGCCTCGGTGCGGCCTTCGGCGAGCGCGGCGCGCACCGAAGTGAGTGCCCTCTCGGCGTCGTTCGTGCGCTTGCGCTGCCGGGTCAGCTTGACGGTGGTCCTGTTGTACGCGTCCGAGGCCGCCTCGGTCCTCTCGTACATCACCCGCAGGTCGCGCAGCAGCTCGCTGACGGGCTTTCCGATGGGGTCCGCCGCCACGGGCAGCGACTGGAAGGCGAGTGCTGCCGCCACCACCGTGGCCAATGCGCCGGCCGCGACGGAATGTGGGGCACGTAGATACGACACCGACTCGCCTCCGATCAGACTCGCTACCGGAGCGATGGTGCACGGCGGTGCTTGTTACCGGCGGGGTTGCCCGGCCCTCTTCCCGGTCCGTCACCCGAAGGGTGCGCGGGCGTCGCCCGTGCGGCGGCGCACGGACGGCCGGGTCACCTGCCGAAGAGGCGACGTCCCATCACACGGCGGGCGGCTTCGTTCACTTGCCCGATCTCGTGCACGTACGGCTCGGGCAGCCACTCGGAGGCGGGCAGTTCCGCCGTGTCGGCGAGGTCGAGTGCGTGCGTGAGGACGCTGGGGGGCGGACGGGACTCCGGGGTCTTGTGCAGGCACGCGAAGAGCGCGGGGCACAGCCCGTCCGGAACGCCCGTCAGGTCGGGATCCTCGCGCGCCATCGGCAGCATGTTCCCGGCGAAGGGCTGGTGGGCGCTGCATGCGTAGACCAGGGTCGCGCCCAGGTCGAAGACGTCGTCGGCCATTTCGTCGGTGGCCGGGCCGCTCATGTTGCCCAGTGCCAGGCCGTAGTCGACGACCCGTGGCGTGTCCAGTGCGAGCATCACGTTGTGGGGGCCCAGGTCGCGGTGCGTTATCCGTGCCGCATGAAGGGCCATCAGGGACCGTGCCAGCGCGCCGCCCAGGGCGCGTACCGACGACTCCGGCATCGGGCCGTACTTCGAGACCAGGGCTTCCAGGGAGACACCGGGCACGAAGGCGTTGGCTATCCACGGCTGTGCGCTGTCGAGTTCGCAGCCGGCCGCGTCCGCCACGTAGTCACTGCGCACGCCGCTCGCGGCCGCCTGCATCTCCTGGCGCAGGCGTGCGCGCAGCGGCCGGTCGCGGAGCAACTCGGGTCGCAGGGCCCGCACTGCGACGAGTTGCTTGCGCGCGCCGCGCTGCGGTGCCCCCCGCCCGAGGTAGACGGTTCCCATACGGCCGTCGCCGAGTACGCCGTGGAGGCGGTACGGGCCCACCTGTTGGGGGTCTGTGCTACCTAGGCCAGCCATCCCTTGGATCACGCTCGGCAGCCTAGGCGCACAGCGTGTACAAGGGGACGGCAGGAACAGAACCGTCGCAGTTCTTCGCAAACTTCACGTCAGCCTCAGAAATCGTCACGGATGTGCCAGAGGCGACTGCGGCCGCTGGCCCCGCCAGGCCCGGGGGCGGACGGATCGCGGGCGGCCCGTGCTAGTCCCGGCTCCACGGCCAACGGAGCTTCCCGCGGGGGCGTCCGTCAGGTTCGTGCACGTAGCGCCAGCCGCGGGGGATGCCCAGCCGGGGTGTGAAGGCGGCAGGTTCCAGCCGGTAGACGTGGACCACGGCGGGCCCGTCGTCCGCGGACGGTACGGGCACCTCGTAACTTTTCGGTGGACGTCCGTCGATCCCGGTCAGCACCGGCAAGATGCGGCCGTCCAGCGGTCCGCCGACGAAAACGCTGTCCTCGCTGCGCATTTGCTGCTCCAGCCTCCGCTTTCCGGGTCAGCCGCACTCGTCCGAGGCGCAGCCCGCGAGAGAACGCGGGCCGGGTCCGTCCTCGCCGAGCTTGTCGTAGGGATTGGCCAGCGCGCAGTGCTCCAGGGAGAGACAGCCGCAGCCGATGCACTCGGTCAGATGGTCGCGCAGCTGCGTCATCAGCTTGATGCGCTGGTTGAGGTCCTCACGCCAGCACTCCGAGACCCTCGCCCAGTCCTCGCGCGTGGGCGTGCGGTTCTCCGGCAGCAGCGCGAGCGCCTCACGGATGGCGGCCAGCGGCATTCCCAGGCGCTGGGAGGCGCGGATGAAGGCGACCCTGCGCAGGGTGTCGCGGCTGTAGCGGCGCTGGTTGCCGGGGGTCCGGCGGCTGTGGATCAGACCCTCGCGCTCGTAGTAGCGCAGCGCGGAGGTGGCCACTCCGGCGCGTTCGGCGAGCTCGCCGACCGTGGCCTCCTTGGCTTGCCAGGACAGTTGGGTGGACATGGAGCCAGGATAGGAGTTCTTCAAGCTTTCTTTAAGTTCCTTCTTCCGGCCATCCCCTGCGGTCAGGCCTTGCCCGGGACGTCCAGGAGGTGTCCCTTGTCGCCGACGACGGGCAGCATCCGCCGGGCCAGCTCGCCGACCGGGCCGTCGCCCTCCTCCAGGTCAAGGGCGTGCCGGACGATCCGGGCCGTCTCGGCGTCCCTCGTGGCGGACGCCATCAGCAGGGCGACGAAGTGGTCCAGAAGCCAGTCGCGCAGCTCGTTGACGGGCGGCTGCTTGTCCTGGTCCAGCCACATCAGGGACGCGGCCTCGACCACCGTTATCCACGTGCTGACCGTCATGCGCAGCCGGGGACCCGCCACCTGGCCACCCGGCTGGTAGCCGAGGTGGAAGAGGATCTGGTCGGCGGCGGCCCGCCGCACCTCGTCGACGATCGCGTGCGTACGCGAGGTCTGTACGACGCTGCCGCCCTGCAGCAGAGCCATGAAGCCCGCGTCGTGCTGGTCGACGAACGCGAGGTAGCGCTCCAGGGCCCGCACGAGCCGCCGCGTGAGCGGCCCGGTCTGGGCCTCGGCGAAGCACTGCTCCAGTTCGTCGGCCGCGCTGCGCAGGGCCGCCTCGTACAACTGCTGCTTGCCTCCCGGGAAGTAGCGGTAGACCAGCGGGCGCGAGACACCGGCGGTGGCCGCCACGTCGTCGAGCGAGACGTCCTCTGGCGGATTGTGGGCGAAGAGGCCGAGCGCGGTGCCGATCAGCTGCGTACGCCGTTCGTCCACGCTCAGCCTGCGATACGCCGGTGCCGTGCCGCTGCTGCTCATTCCACGAGCGTAACCGGGACACCTCCCGGCGGGTCCCTACCGGGCCAGGAGACCGGAGCTGACCCACAGCTTGCGGCCGATGCCGCGCATGACGCCGATCTCGTCCAGGAAGTCGGTGAGCCGCCGGGCACCGGTCTGCATCACCTCGCGGCGGTGTCCGCTGGCCTTGACCTGCGCCATCGCCTCGCGCTTGTCCAGGCCCACGTTCGTATAGACCTCCGGGTTGATGAAGGAGATCGAGAAGACGCGGGCCGCCTCGCCCGAGCTGATGCGGGTGAACTCCGCCTCCCAGCGGGGGCAGCTGACCATCTGGCGGCGCAGCTCCTCACGCGCGTACCGCACGTGCCGCGCCTCCTCGACGACGTGGATGCGCGTGACGCCTCGCACGAGCGGCTGGATGCGCTCGTCGGGGAACGTCAGGCGCTGCATCCAGTCGAGGATCTCCTCGCCGAGGAGCGTGGCGGTGAAGGACCCGGGGGTCGTGGAGACGGACTTGAGCAGCCGCGCGAGGTTGTGGTGCAGGCGCGAGACGGGGTACGGGGGGACTCCGCTCTTGGTGATCAGCCGGGCGAACATCTTGGAGTGCCGGCACTCGTCCTCTATCTCCGTGAGGGCGTAGCGCACGTGGCTGCTGGTGAGCGGCTTGTCGTAGATGTGGCGCACCAGCAGCTGCATCAGGATGACCTCGAACCAGATGCCGAGGGAGGCGAGCGAGCCGGCTTCGTGGCGGGCGAGGTCGAGGCGCTGCTCCTCGGACATCCGCTTCCACATGGGGGTGTCGTAGAGCGAGACGAGCTCCGGCGGCCAGAACCACTTGCCCTCCTCGAAGGGCGCGTCCCAGTCCAGCTCCTCGTCCGGGTCGAACGAGTGCTTCTTGGAGGAGTCCAGCAGGCGCTCGGCGACCTGCTCCCGGTCCTTGAGCAGGCCGAGGGCGTCCCGGAGCGGCTGGATACCGGTCTTCTCGTCGGTGGCCGTGTCAGGGGTGATCGTCATGCTGGGCACCTCTTCGTGAGTTACCGAAGTTACTTCCCCTCGGTCTCCGGCCCGGGGAGACCCCAAGGCCGTCAGGTCTTATGAGACTGCCTGTCAGTAAGCGAGTCAATCCCTGCGACACACATTGCGCAGCTCTTGTTGACCAGGTGGTAACAGGCGTGTGAGCCTGCCAACTACCTGCTCACGGGCCCTGGTTGCCCCGGGCAGGGCCCCAGCAGCCCGGTGTCAGGAGGCGTCCATGTCCACGCACGACCTCTACGTCCACGGTCCGGGAGCCGCGGAGTGGGAGGTGCCGGCCTCGGGGGCGGCCCGCTTCAGCTGGGACTACGACGACGGACGCGACCGTCTCCTCGCCCTCTACCAGAAGGGCAAGGACAAGCAGTGGGACGGGCAGCTCCGCATCGACTGGGACCTCGAGGTGGACCCGAAGGACCCGCTCGGCACCCCGGACGAGGCCATGTCGCTCTACGGCACGTCCTACTGGGACAAGATGAACGACTCCGAGCGGGCCGATCTTCGGCAGCACTACGCGTCCTGGCAGTTCAGCCAGTTCCTCCACGGCGAACAGGGCGCGATGGTCTGCGCGGCGCGGATCGTGGAGTCCGTCCCCGACCTGGACGCGAAGTTCTACTCCGCGACGCAGACCATGGACGAGGCCCGGCACGCCGAGATCTACGGGCGCTTCCTGCACGAGAAGATCGGGATGGTCTACCCGATCAACGACAACCTCCAGTCGCTGCTCGGCGACACCCTCCGCGACTCCCGCTGGGACATGCCGTACCTGGGGATGCAGGTGCTCATCGAGGGGCTGGCGCTCGCCGCCTTCGGCATGATCCGCGACACGACGAACAAGCCGCTGCCCAAGCAGATCCTGGCTTACGTCATGCAGGACGAGGCCCGGCACGTCGCCTTCGGACGCATGGCGCTGCGTGACTACTACAAGCAGCTCACCGACGCGGAGCTGCGGGAGCGCGAGGACTTCGTCATCGAGGGCTGCTACCTCATGCGGGACCGCCTCAAGGGCGTCGAGGTGCTGGAGAACTTCGGCGTCCCGAAGGAGGAGGCCGAGGCCTTCAGCGAGCAGTCGGACTTCCTGAAGCTCTTCCGGCAGCTGCTCTTCAGCCGCATCGTGCCGTGCGTGCGCGACATCGGGCTGTGGGGCGAGCGGCTGCAGCGCGCCTACGTCGACATGGGCGTCTTCGAGATGGGGAACCAGAACCTGGACCTGCTCATGGCCCAGGATGAAGAGATCGCCGAGAAGCTGGATGCGGAACGGTTCGCCGCGGAGGAAGCGGAAAGGACCACCGAGGTCGCCGACGCGATCGCCGAGGGTGAGCGCGAGGAAGCGGAGGCCGACTCCGGGCGCTGACGCTGACGGCAGGGCTTTGGGGCCCCGGGTGCGCTGCTGCGCACCCGGGGCCTTCGTGCGTCACCGGAAAGCCTCGGGCGAAACACGGCGTACGTGTGGCACAAGGGACGCCAGCGACGTAGTTTGAAGGGGATCGGGAGTAATGACCGGTGTCATTACTCTTCGGGTGCTTTGAGCACCCAATGTGCTTCGGCCAGTAGGCACAGCTGCGGGAGGGCGGTCGGCGCCGCCGCGCTTGATCGCTGTGTCGGTTCCCGTGGTGACGCGCTACCCGTAGTTACCGCGCACCGGGAGGCATCAGGTCATGTCAGCAGTTCGATTCCGTGCGAAGCACGCACGCCACCCGCATGACGATGCACCCGACACCGCCGCACACTTCGAGCGCATCACGTCACTGCCGGACGGGGCGGAGAAGGAGGAGCTGCGCCAGGAGGTCGTACGGGCCTGGATGCCCATGGCCGACCGCCTCGCCCAGCGCTTCCGCAACCGCGGCGAGAATCTCGAGGACCTGCAGCAGGTCGCCGCGCTGGGGCTGGTCAAGGCCGTCGCGCGCTACGACCCGGCCCGTGGGTGCGCCTTCGAGAGCTTCGCGGTGCCGACCATCGTCGGGGAGATCAAGCGGCACTTCCGCGACTACATGTGGGATCTGCACGTGCCGCGCCGCGTGCAGGAGCTGCGCAACCGCGTACGTGCCAGCAGCCGCGAACTGGGCGTCACCCTCGATGACCGCTCGCCCACCGTGGCGCAGATCGCCGAGCACAGCGGACTCAGCCAGGAGGACGTCGTCATCGGCATGGAGGCGCTGGAGAGCTACAGCGCGCTGTCGCTCGACGCCGAGCTGTCCAAGAACGAGGACGGCTACTCCCTGCTCGACACCCTCGGAGCCACCGAGCCCGGCTTCGACCGCGTGACCTACCGCGAGGCGGTCAAGCCGCAGCTGCGCAACCTGCCGGAGCGCGAGCGCTACATCCTCTACCTGCGCTTCTTCTGCGACATGACGCAGAGCAGCATCGCCGAGCAGCTCGGAATCTCCCAGATGCACGTCTCGCGGCTCATCAGCCGTACCTGCGAGCGCCTCCACCGGGAGGTCGAGACCGAGGTGGCAGCCCGGGCTCACGACTCCTCCTCGGAGCGGACCCCGATGACGGTCTAGCCTCGGCCGGCCCGGGGGAGCCCGGCCCGTTCCGCGTCCAGGTCGCCAGGGATGCGGGCGGGCCGTTTCGCCGTCCGTGCGCGGGCGTACGGACTGGACGCGTACGCATGCCTGGTCAGGCGCCCTACGGAGTCGATTTCGGCCCGCCGCTGCGGCGAAATCGACGGGCCTGTCGTATGGAGACCCTATGAAGGTCCGGCCGGACCGCCGGCTACTACTGGTACGACCGGCACAACATCGACGACCCGAAGATCCAGTCGGTGCTCTACCACTGACGGCTGCGGCGCGCCCTGCGCTGCCCGGGACACGTGCGACACCTGCGCCGGCCCTCAACCGACCTGCCGCGCAGGCGGGTTCGCGTGCGGCAGGGCGCTGGCTGCTGTCCACCATCTGTGGACGGTCGCGATTCGCATGCCCGGGCGTGTGGCCGGGCACCACCGCGCGGGCGCGGAAGGTGGCGGTCCGTCACGTGTGCCGTGTGCGGAGGGGGCTCATAGCCTGCGGGCACTCACCACGCCGGACCCCGGCCCGGCCGCCCGCCGGACACAGCCCCCATGGAGGCCACTGCGATGAAACGGGCCAGCAGCGCCGCCGTACGCCCGTACCGCCTCGCGACCGTCGCCGCGCTCACCGCCGCAATGCTCTCCTTCCCCGCATCCGGCGGTGTGGCCGCGCAGCAGGACGCGGACCGCGGCTGTGCCCGGACGGACATACCGCGCGTACCCGGAGCCGAACATCAAAGGTCGGCCTGTCTCGACGAGTTGACGACGGCGGGCACCGTGGAGTCGGGACACACCGATCCCGCCGACTGGGCAGGTCTGACCCCTGCGGGGCTGCCCACGCCGAAGGGTGTGCCGGGCCTCCAGATCGACGGCTACTTCCCGGACACCTCGGCGACGAACACCAACAACGGCTGGCAGCACGACTCCCAGTTCGTGCTGCGGCTGCCCGCCCGCTGGAACGGCGGCCTCGTCGTCAGCGGCTCGCCCGGCAACCGTGAGCAGTACGCCAACGACCGGGCCATCGGCGACTGGGCGCTCGAGCGCGGCTACGCGTTCGCCGCCACCGACAAGGGCAACACCGGCGCGTCCTTCTACCGCGACGGACGGACACCCGGGGACGCGATCGCCGAGTGGAACCAGCGCGTCACGCAGCTCACGCGCGCCGCCCGCGCGACGGTCGCCGATCACTACCGGCGTCCGCCCGAGCGCACCCTGGCAACGGGCATGTCCAACGGCGGCTACCTCGTGCGCTGGCAGCTGGAGAACCGTCCCGAGCTCTACGACGGCGGCGTCGACTGGGAGGGCACGCTGTGGCGGGCAGGCGGCGAGCGGCCGAACCTGCTGACCTTCCTGCCGCAGGCGCTGCGCCACTACCCGGCGTACGCCGCCGGCGGCCCCGGCGCGGCGAAGGCCAGGAAGGCCCTGCACCGCGCCGGATTCCCGCGCGGCTCCGAATTCCTGTGGCCCTACTTCCACAAGAACTACTGGGACCTCACCCAGCGGGTGTACCGCGAGGAGATGGATCCAGGCTTCGACGGGGACACCGAGGCCGGTACCCCGTTCTGCGCGCCCGGGGACCCGGACGGTCCGCCGTGCGACGCGGACTACGAATACGGCGACCGTCCCGACGACGTCCGCCGGGCCGTCGCACGGGCCGGGCTCACCGGGCGGATCGGCAAACCGCTGATCACGCTGCACGGCACCCTCGACACCCTGCTGCCGATCGGCGAGGACTCTGACGTCTACGCCCGCATGGTGCGCGACTCCGGACGCGGCGGGCTCTTCCGCTACTACCGCGTCGAGGACGGCAACCACGTCGACTCGCTCGCGGACACCTTCCCCGACAAGCTGCGGCCTCTCACGCCGTGCCACCGCTCCGCGTTCACGGCACTGGAGCACTGGCTCGACGACGGCACGGAGCCGCCGCGCAGCCGCGACGTGCCCAGGCCGGACGGCGCCTCGCAGGCGGAGCTGACGAGGAGCTGCCCCCTCAAGAGGTGACCCGGGGCGCCGAGTTGGGGCCGAACGTCCTCAACGGCTCGGCACAGGACGGCTTCGGCCGGGTCGTTTCCACCCTTCTTGCGCGGGCACCCGTTGCGGTACATCAGCAGAAATCTCGTGGGGAGGAGGACTCACCGTGGGTGCTGAGAAGAAGCAGCAGGCCAAGAGCGACCAGCTCAGGGGCAAGTTCAAGGAGACCGTCGGCCGCGCGCTCGGCAACGAGCGGCTCGCGGCGGAAGGCCGCCGCGAGCAGTCGAAGGGCGACGCCCGGCAGGCGGCCGAGAAGGCCAAGGACGCCTTCCGGCGCTGACCGCGTGCGCGCCGCGGCTGCCGTGAGCGCGACGACGGAACATCCGAAGGGCCTGTGACGATCTGTCGTCACAGGCCCTTTTCCGTGCCGGATCCCGTGCCGATGGTTTCCGTACCGAATCGCGTGCCGATGGCCGCCGCTTCCTCACCGACGCCATGGACGGCCGGGGCACCCGCCCGAGGCGCCCAGCCGTCCAGGCAGCGACCCGGTGCGCAGTCAGTTCTGCGCGAGCATCCCGGCGCGGAGGCCGGAGAGAGCGCGGCTGAGCAGGCGGGAGACGTGCATCTGCGAGAGACCGAGGTGTTCACCGATCTGCGCCTGCGTCAGCTCGTCGCCGAAGCGCAGCTCGATGATCTTCCGGTCGCGCTCGGAGAGTTCGGCGAGGAGGGGCTTGAGGGCGTGGAAGTCCTCGACCAGTTCCATGGCCTCGTCACGTTCGCCCAGAACGTCCGCGAGGGAGGCCTCGCCCTCCTCGTCGTTGACCGTGGCGTCGAGGGACGAGGAGTTGTAGCCGTTGGCCGCGACCTGGCCCTCGACGATCTCCTCCTCGCTCACACCGAGATGCTCGGCGAGCTCGCTCACGCGAGGCGAACGGCCCAGCTTCGAGGTGAGCTTGTCGTTGGCCCGCGCCAGGTCCATGCGCATCTCCTGCAGGCGACGCGGAACGCGCACGTCCCACGTGGTGTCGCGGAAGAAGCGCTTGATCTCGCCGACGACGTACGGGATCGCGAAGGTGGTGAACTCCACCTCGCGCGAGAGGTCGAACCGGTCGATCGCCTTGATCAGGCCGATGGTGCCGACCTGCACGATGTCGTCCATGTCGTCGCCGCGGGAGCGGAAGCGGCGCGCCGAATACCGTACGAGCGTCAGGTTGATCTCGATGAGGGTGTTGCGCACGTACTGGTACTCGTGCGTGCCCTCCTCGAGGACTGCCAGCCTGTCGAAGAGCGTCTTGGAGAGCTGACGCGCGTCCTCGGGAGCAAGCTTCTCGGGCTCATCGATGACGGGCAGCTCGTGCGATTCCCCTCCGGCTCCCCGCCCTTCGAATACGGATGGCGACCCTGAGGGTGCTTCCTCCGTTGTCGTGACGGTCGGCGTTGCGGAAGTCATCGCGTGGACCTGCCCTTCACTTCGAGTCACTTGGGCGCCGGGCTGTATCGCCTACCCGGCTTCTGGCCGAACAAGCCTCCGGGAACGAAGTGTTGTCGCCTATGGGCAGTTTTGCGGCATCTTGAGGCGTCCGTCGACATCTAGTTGGCATGAGGCTTGCGTCGTTGGGCAAGCGGACCTGGGACCGACCGACAGACAGACCTCGGCGAGAACCCGGATCTCCGTACGCGCGTCGTACGGACGAACGGAGTCCGTCGAGGAGAGCGCGTCCTCGGCAGAGGACGGGAGGTGATGCCTGTGCCTACGGGTCACAGCCCTGCGGCGACAGGCGGAGGGGAACAACAGCAGGAGGCCCTGCTGGTGGATTCGGTGTTCACCGACATCGGGCAGGCACGCAAGGCCGTGGAGGAGCACCTGGCGAGCGAATGCGCCTGGGTGGACCTGAGCGGAGTACTCCTCGTCGTCTCCGAACTCGTGACCAACGCTCAGCGTCACGCTCGGGGGACGTGGCAACTGCGGGTACAGGCCGAACCGCATCGCGTGCGGATCGAGGTCACGGACCCCGTGCCGCTCCCGCCGCGCTGGCGGCAGGGGAAGCTCGACGGCAGCGGCGGCTGGGGTCTGCGCATCGTCGAGCAGTGCGCCGACACGCTGGAAGTGCTGGCGTCGGCCCACGGCAAGACCATGCGCGCGCAGTGGCTGCACCCTGACCGGGCCGGCGCGTCACTCAACTGATCCCACCCGCGTCCTGACTCACCGAGCCGCGCGCGAAGCCGCGTTCCGGTTGCCGCAGGGTGTGGGCCGGGTCGGTTGAGCGGCGGACGGTGCGGCGTGTGACAAGGTAAGACGCTGTGACGACCGGTGACGAGACGACGGGTGAGCCCCCGCAGCGCGGACGGGACGAGGAGACCGGGGGCGCGGATGCCGACGGCATCTCCCCTGTGGTCTCGCGGCGGCGCGAAGAGGGCGTGGAGGTGCTGACCCTCTCCGGCGAACTGGACATCACCACGGTCCAGGACGTCGTCCCCGTCCTGGACGACGTTCTCGACTCGGGCGCCGACAGGCTGGTGGTGGATCTCTCGCAGGTCAGCTTCGCGGACTCCTCGGCGCTCAATCTGCTCCTGCGCACGCGCACCCGCACGTCTCTCCATGTGGCCGGGCCCCTCCAGCCCTTCGTCGGGCGGCTGTTCGAGGTCACTGGCATCACGGGCGTCCTCAATGTGCGCGACACGCTGGACGACGCTGTGCGGGCGGCCGCGCAGCGGACCTGACGCGGGCTCAACCGGCCCTCGGGCCTTCCGGAAAGCCGCGGATCTGAGTACAAGTACTCATGCGCCCGGCAGCGGAGCAGTGGAGGATCTGCCGGAACACGCGCGACCGGCATCTCTCACCGAGATCTCTCCTCGACCGGGAAGAGTGACCATGCGGGACCGCAGTGGCTGGAAGCGAATTCTCTCGGCGGCGACGGACAACTGGCTGTCCCGCGTGTATTTGACAGTGTGTGCGGCATTGCTGGTCTGGACGGCCTTCGATGCCGTTCTCGCGAACGACGAAGGTCCTTCGTTCGCGGGAGTCTGGCCGATTTTCGCCACGCTGCCGACGAGTTTCCTCGTGGTGCTGCTCGCCGGCGGAATCGGTTTTCTGCTGCCGACGGCGGTGACCCTCCCGCTTTTCCTGATCCTGCTCGCCGCGGCGGCACTCATCAATGCCACGGTGCTCGGGCTGTTGCTGCGGTGGCTGCGAAGCCGCACGTCACAGGCCTGATCCGGGACGGCTGCCGCTGCCGGGGCAGACGTGTGCGCATTTCCCGTGAGGCACTTCGAGGGCGGGTGTGAATTTCACCGCCTGACATTCGTCATCGGTATCGGCTGAGGGCCCGGAGTGCATTGACGCGTTCACCTCAATACGCCTAGCGTTCCCCGTCGTCGGGCAACAGGCCGATGAAATCCGCGAGTTGGGACAACCGCCGCGGATTCGTCCGTCGCTGTGCCCGGCTGTCAGCCCGTCACGGGAAATCGGACGAAACACGGGGACCACATGAACCGCAGGACACGAATAGTTCTCCCCATGGTCGCGGGCGCTGCCGTCCTGGCATCCCTCACCCCCATGGCCATGGCCGGTGACGCTCCGGCGGAGCCCACCGCAGGCACCCAGGCGCGTGCGGCGAAGGCGGACGCCGGCGCCGAGGCCACCATCAGCCGCGACACCGTCATCAAGCGGGCCAAGACCTGGCTGACCGCCGTCAACGGTCACCAGGTTCCCTACAGCCAGAGCAAGACGTTCCAGGGCTACCGCACGGACTGCTCCGGCTACGTGAGCATGGCGCTCAAGTACGGGAAGCCGGGCACGAACACCGTGGGTCTGGCCTCCTCGCAGTTCACGAACAAGATCAAGATGTCGCAGCTGAAGAAGGGCGACCTGATCATCGACGCGAACGGCAGCTCCACGACCCGTCACGTCGTCATCTTCGAGAAGTGGACCAGCTCCGCCCACAAGTCCTACCGGGCCTACGAGCAGCGTGGCAGCTACGGCACCGACCACAGCACCCGCAGCTACGGCATCGGGAGCGACGAGTACGACGCCTACCGCCCGAAGAAGTACTGAGGCAGACGGCCGGAGTCAGCGACCCCGCGACTGTGCCCTCGTCCCGGAACAGGGACGAGGGCACAGTGCTGTCCGCGGGTCGGGAGGTGCGCGGCCCTGCTCACGCGGGGCCGCGGTCCGTTCCCTTACTTGTAGATCTCCTTGACCCACTCCGGGTGGTCGATGAACGGGTTCCGGTTCTTCTGGAACTTGTCGAAGATGACCTGGTTGCGGTTCTCCTCGAACTTGTCCGGCGGGTCCTCGTCGCTCCACTGCTTCAGGACCGAGATCCGCCCGATGTTGGGCTTGGAGCCGTTGTTGACGTCGTCGTTGGCTTCCAGGTCCGGGAACTCGTCGTCGCCCTCGTAGCGGACGTCCATGTAGAGGATCATGCGGGCGACATCGCCCTTGACCTCGTCGCGCGGCTCGAAGGAGTCCTCGTCCGTGCGGCTGCCCGGCGCGCCCTCGACTTCCTCGCCGCCCTTGTCGAAGTCCTTGCTGCCGCGGATGCTGTTGACCTTGGTGTTGGTCGGGCGCAGGTGGTGCACGTCCGTACCGGGGCCGTTGCCGGTGCCGAAGTCGCCGTGGGACTTGGCCCAGACGTGCTCACGGTTCCACTGGTCCTCTCCGCCGCCGTTGTTGTCCGCGGAATCGGACTTGCCGCTGTAGAGCAGGATGACGTTGCCCGCGTTGTCCGGGTCCTTGTCGGTCTCCTTCAGCGCGTCCCAGACCTCGTCGTACGAGAGCGTGGTCACGCCCTTGCTGATGATGCCGTGCAGCGCCTTCTTGAGCTCTTCGCCGGTCTTGCCTTCGGCGTCCTTGTAGTACTCGTCGTCTTCGGCGGCGCTGAAGGCCGGCTGTGCGCCGGAGGCCCGTGGGGTGCTCTTGTCCGGTGCGGTGGCCGTGCCCGCGGAGGCGGGGATCTGTATGACGGCGGCTATGAGCGCGGTGCCGGCGAGTGCGCCGAGCGTTCTGCGGCGCGCTGCGGAACGTATGAAGTCCACGTTGGCGTCCTCTCCCCGAGGATGTGGCGCCGTGTGCGCAATGTGGGGGTCACAGCACGGCACCGGCCGATGGGTGGTCGGCCGTGGAAGAGCCTTCCATTGCCTCGAACAACGATGCGGGACGTATATGAAACTGTGCTGTGAAGAAGTCGTGAAGCCTGGTGCGTCGTCACCCTGGGCTGTCCGCACTTCACTCGCTCAATGTCCCCATGATCGGGCTCTGTTGGGCGAACCGGACCCCTTCGCAAGTCCTTCCTGAATCTTGCGGGAAGCCTTTACAGGGGTGTGTGACCCCGTTACGTTCCCTTCAAGTTCCCGCCGATGCACGGGAATCGACGTCCGGCTGCCGGCGCGTGCGGCCTCCCGAGCGATGCGAAGGAGCCGTGGTGCGTGCGTGCACGCCTGCACGGGCCGCGGGCCCGTCTCGACGCACTCCTCGGGCTCACCTGTCCACCCCCCACCTCGAGGAGCTGAACCCCCTTGGGACGCCTGCGCTTTCTCCGACTGGCGGCAGCGGCCGTCACCCTCTCCGCCGTCATCGGCCTCATGCCGGCCGCCGGCCAGCCGGCACGGGCCGCCGCCGCGGATGCTCCGGCCCTCGGAGCCCACTACGACGGCAGCGGCGAGAGCATCACCTTCCGGGTGCACTCCTCCGCCGCGACGCGGATGCTCGTCGAGCTCTACGACAAGGCCGCCGGCGCCGACGAGAAGGCGAGCCTGCCGCTGGAGAGGGAGTCCGGTTCCGACGGCACCTGGACGGCGACAGTGACCGTCGCGGAACTCCGCGAGAAGTACGGCATCGAGGGCACCGTCTACTACGGCTACCGCGCATGGGGCCCCAACTGGCCCTACGACAAGGACTGGAAGAAGGGCTCCGAGGCCGGCTTCGTCTCCGACGTGGACGGCAAGGGCAACAGGTTCAACCCGAACAAGCTGCTCCTCGACCCGTACGCACTCGAAGTCAGCCACGACCCGCTGCGTGAGGGGATGACCGACAAAGGCGTCTACGGCTCGGGCCCCGAGCACCGCGATGAGGACAGCGGCGCGCAGGCCCCGAAGGGCATCGTGCTGCCCGGAACGGGATCCGGCGATGGGGGCACCTCCCAGGCCGAAGGCTCTGGGGGAGGCACGGGCGAGAAGCCACGGCGCGCGCTCAAGGACGACATCGTCTACGAGGTGCATCTGCGCGGACTGACCAAGAACGACCCCGCCGTCCCGGCCGCTGAACGCGGCACCTACAAGGGCGCTGCGGCGAAGGCGGAGGAGCTGGCCCGACTCGGCGTCACCGCCGTGGAGTTCCTGCCCATGCAGGAATCGCAGAACGACGCCAACGACGCCGATCCGGACAGCAGCGCGGACGACAACTACTGGGGATACGTCACCGACAACTTCTTCGCCCCGGACCGCCGTTACGCCGCGGACGACTCACCCGGCGGCCCCACCCGCGAGTTCCGCGCGATGGTCAAGGCGTACCACGACGCCGGCATCAAGGTCATCGCCGACGTGGTCTACAACCACACCGGAGAAGGCGGCCCCTGGAAGGAGGGGGACAAGAACACCTACGGCATCCACTCCTACCGCGGCCTGGACAACCCCACGTACTACTCGCTGACCGACGACCGCCAAGGACCCATGGACAACACGGGCGTCGGCGGCAACTTCAACACCTACAATCCGGTCGCGCAGAGCCTCGTCGTCGACTCCCTGCGGTACTGGAAGGACACCCTCGGCGTCGACGGCTTCCGGCACGACCTCGCACCCGTACTCGGCAACACCTGCGAGCACGGGTGCTTCAAGTACAGCGCCACCGACCCGAAGACCGCGCTGCACCGCATCACCGAGGAGATGCCCGCGCGCGGCGCGAGAGGCGGCGAGGGCACCGACTGGATCGCCGAGCCCTGGGCGCTCGGCGACGGCACGTACCAGATCGGCAACTTCCCGGAGGGCTGGGCGGAGTGGAACGGCAAGTACCGCGACACTCTGCGCGCCGACCAGAACAAGCCCGGAGAGAAGGTGACCCCGGGGCAGCTCGCCACGCGGTTCGCCGGCTCCTCCGACCTCTACGGCGACGACGGGCGGCGGCCCTCCAGCTCGGTCAACTTCATGGTCGCGCACGACGGGTTCACGCAGCGGGACCTCTACTCCTGCAACGAGAAGAAGAACGACCAGGCCTGGCCGTACGGCCCCTCCGACGGCGGGTCGGACGACAACATCTCCTGGGACCAGGGCGGCGGGGCCGCGGCCCAACGGCAGGCCGCCCGCAACGGATTCGCCTTCCTCATGCTCTCGGCGGGCACGCCGATGATGACCGGCGGCGACGAGGTCCTGCGCAGCACGCGCTGCAACAACAACCCCTACAACCTCGACAACGAGGCCAACTGGCTGGGCCACGACCCCGATTCGGACCAGCGCACCTTCCGTACGTACACGCAACGGCTGCTCGAGTTCCGCAAGGCCCACCCGGCGCTGCGGCCCGCGGACTTCTACACGTCGAAGGACACCAACGGCAACGGCACCGGCCAGCTCGACTGGTTCACGCCGGCAGGTTCCGCGCCGGACGACGCGTACTGGAACGACGCGTCCAACCACGCGCTCGCCTGGCGCATCGACGGCACCGAGTTCGATGACCCGGCCGACGGACTGTACGTCGCCTACAACGGGTGGTCGGAGGCGTCCGAGTTCACGCTTCCCTCGCCCGGCGAAGGTAAGGAGTGGCACCGCGTGACCGACACCGGCGCCGCGTCCGAGGGCGCCGACCAGGTGGCCGAGCCGGGCTCGGAGAAGCCGGTCGGCGGCAAGGGCACCAAGTACGAGCTGGGTGGCCGCTCCATGGCCGTGCTGATCGCCGAGTAACCGCCGCGGACCGCCCGCCGGTACGCCTCACGACGAGGCGGCCGGCGGGCGTTTCGTGTGCCCCGGCCGACGAACGGGAGTCGCGCGGGAAATCGTCACGGAATCCTCAACCATGCGACATCCACGGCGAGTTGACGGTGCCACTGCGTCACAGGTGTAGTGGGCCCGAAGCCGGTACAACGGGGAGAGACATTGAGCACGGGCTTTGAGATAGACATCACCGCGGCCGAGCGCGCACTGCACCGACTCGAAGAGTGCGACGAGCGCATGCAGCAGGCCAGGGAGCGCCTCAAGAACGTCGGCCCGAAGACGCTGGGAACGAACGGGCTGGACAACGCCTGTGACACCTTCCAGTCGGAATGGGACGACGGCATCAAGCGGATCGAGGACGCGGCAAAGGACATCAAGGACCGCCTCCGGACCACCATCGACACCTACAAGGCAGGCGAGGAGTCCACCGCCAAGGGATTCGGCGCGAAGTAACGAGGCGGAAGCAACGAGGGGGTACTCCGCATGTCCTATCGCAGCATCTTCATCCTGGGCGACGACGCCTGGCCCGGTCTGGGATTCAACCCTGCCAAGGGCAACCTCGAAGCCATCGACGACCTGGCCTCCGACGTGAAGGCCGTCAGTACCGAACTGGACGAGCTCGACGAACTGCTGACATCCATCGGGAAGAAGGACGGTGCCTGGAAGGGCGAGGCGGCGGACCGGTTCTCGAAGAAGCTCGGCGAACTGCCCAAGTACCTGAAGCAGGGCACCGATTCCATGGGGGACTGCGCGAAGGCGCTGCGCTCCTGGCACGGACAGCTCTCCGCGTTCCAGCGGTCGGCGCAGAACCTGGAGTCCGAGGCCGTCACGGCCCGGCGCGAGGCCGACCGTCTCACGCACGCCTACAACACGGAGAACGACCGTCTCAGGGCGCTCGGCCCCATGCCCGCCGACGAGGCCGACCGGCTCAACAAGAAGCTGGACCGGCAGCGGGCCGAGGTGGATCAGGCGCAGAACAAGCTGGAGAAGCTGATCCGTGAGGCCGAGGAGATCTACGGCCGCTGGAACGACCGGGCGCAGGAGGCCGAGGCGGCCATCATCAAGGCGTCCGAGAACCACCCGCCGGACTTCGGGCTGTGGGAACGGATCAGTGACGGCCTCAAGGAGGTCGCACGCGACGCCGGCGACTGGCTCGCCGAGAACGCCGACTTGCTCTCCACCATCTCCTCGGGCCTCGGAGCGGCGGCCCTCGCCTGCCAGATCATCCCCGGCGTCGGCACCGCCGTAGGCGCCGTGCTGGGTGCCGCTGCGGGCGCCTTCGCCCTCGGCGCGATGGCGGGCCACGCGGTCCAGGGCATGCGCGGGCAGAAGGGCGGCTGGGCGAAGATGGGGCTGGATGCGCTGTCGGTGATTCCCGCGGGGAAGGGTGCCGTGGCGTTGGTCAAGGGAGCCAAGCAGGCCGAGCAAGGAGCTGAAGCGGCAGCCGGGGCCGCCAAGGCGGCTCAAGCCACAACGCGTATGGGTGCTGCAAAGGACGCGGTCAACAGCGGGCTGCGCGAGCCACTCAGCCAGAAATACCTGCTGGGGCCCGCGGAGAAGGCCGTGGCGGGCGCTTTCGGCAAGACGGTCACGAACCCGGAAGCGCTGAACCACGCTTCCCAACTGACGGTCAAATCTGCTTCCTTCGGCTATGGCGCCTGGAACCAAGCCACCCGGTAGGGGAGGACAGGGGAGACCCGTTCACCCGCACACGGTAAGGAGACCCACCGTTGGCCACAGCAGAGGCCCGAGTGCAAAAGGCGCTCCAAGCTGCTCAACGGGCATGCCCGAACGAGAACTTGGAAGGCGTCTTCATCATCAGCCGCGGGGAGATGCCCGACTCGCTGCAGACCCCGTACCGCCAGCGGCCCAGAGTTCTGGAACAGCAGGGAGTGAAGCGAGCACCGCTTCGCAAGCTGGGTGACCTGTTGGGGCGCACGCTCATTCTGGACCTCCTCGGGCCCAAGAAGTCCATCCACTTCAACTCCGATCCGGAGGTCCGTGCCGACAGGCGGCGCCGCTCCACGGGTACTTCCTCCCTCGACCAGGTCGCGTGTCTGTTCTTCGGAGCGGCTGAGAGCCACGCCGGAAAGCTCCTGGTCGCTTCGCTCCCCCGGTCGAAGGCCAACGTTCAGCACCTGCTCTGTGTCACCGAGAGAGAGATCAAGCTGCTCCACGTCCCGCGTACGAAGCGCTTGAAGTACTACGCCAACGCGGTGGAAACCGGTTGGCGCGCCGACCGCAGAGACTTGGCATGGACTCGAAGCACAGCCTGGAGCCACGGTAACCAGGGCATGCAGTACGGGTTCACCGACGGAAGCTGGGTCACTTTCCCGACGCATTCACTGGCGGGGCAGATCCACTTCGCCGAAGTCTTCCCGCACACACTCACCAAGGAAGACCCGATCCCGCCCAACGCGAACTACCCCGAGCCGGAGCCCATGAGATGACGCAACCTGCGACGGGTAGCAGGTCGGAGCTGCACGTCGGGTGGCTCATGCCGGCGTTCTTCCACCCGCTTCCCGTGGATGCCACCGAGCCCGATGAACTGGCCGACAGCATTGTCGACTTGGCGAGGAAGGTGCTGGCAGATCGCAGCACCGACGAGCAGCACTTCTTCGCGCAGATGATGCTGCGGCAGACCGCGCGGCTCATCGAGGCCGAGGCGGAGTACGCAGGCATCTGCTTCGTGGAGCACGAGGACGAGCCGACCATGGCCACGGTCCTGGTCAACCGCGTCCCGTCACTCGCGGAGACCGTGGAGGAGGCGGCGCAGGCCACGGAGTCCCTGCTGAAGCGGCGATACGCGCACGACGACGTCCGCACGAGTGCGCTTGCGCTGCACAGCACTCCCGCCGTGACCCGTCTCGGCAGCCTTGAGGTGACCGTCCCGGCGGAACTGTCCCCCGACGGGCACCCGCAGACCCTCCTGCAGGGCGTCATCCAGACGTACGTGCCGCTGCCCGGGCAGGGCGAGACGATGGTCTTCGAACTGAACTCCCCGTCCCCGGGCGCCTGGGACATGTACAGGGAGATGTTCTCCGCCATCCTCGGCACCCTCGACTGGGCGACCGACGAGGAACTGGCCGAACAGCGGGAGCTGGAGCGAATAGCGGGGACACCCGCCCGGCCCGAACCGCACGAGCAGGCGTCGCAGTCCGAACCCGACGCGGTCGGCCAGGAGTTGGCCGACGCCATCCGTCACCGTTCCAGCCTCATCCTGGACGCCGTCGGAATGCGCGGCCCCGTCCGGGAGGAGTCCGACGACCTCACCTCCGTCACCTGCCCGCCGTGCCGTACCAAGGGACTGACCTCCGGCTGTAGGGTCCTTCACCACTGGGAGATGGTCCAGTTGGCGCCGGCGACGCTGCGGGAGATGCTCGCCGCCGCCCGCGCCCACCTGATCGGGAACGGCTTCACGGAGGACGCCGTGGCCGAAGGGCATGCCGTCTTCACCGGTCCCGGCGACTCCGTCAGCGCCCAGGGCTACACGGCCTCGCTCACCGCCGACACCGAGCAGGGCCGTCTCGTCGTCGACGTGGCGACCGTGTGCACCCGCGGTACCGCCACCTCCGTGGCCGGCGACTTCGGCTGACCGCACCCGCCCGCGGGACGGGCGCGAGCCTGAACCCCTCGGGGCAACCGGGGCAAACGGCGGGGTGAACTCAGGTGCCCTCGACGGCAGTTACCGGCCGCCGCTGTCCCCTTCCGCGCGCGCCTCGCGCGCCAGTTCGCGGAAGCGCGCAACCGCCGGGGTGGCCTTGCGGCGCAGCGTGTTGCCCGCGTCGCGTTCGAGGTCGTAGAGGCCCATCTGGACCAGCCAGTTGTCCGCGGGGTCGTCGGATTCGCGGTAGAGCCAGTCGACGAGGGCGAAGAACGGGAACCAGGTGTAGCCGACGAGATCCATGCCCTCCGCGCGCAGTTCACGGACGGTGCTCACGCTCTCCTCCAGCCACGCCAGCCGTTCCGCGGCCGGGCCGCCCCGGCTGGTCTCGGTCACGAGCAGCGGCTGGTCGTAGCGGGCGGCGTAGGTGTGCAGCAGATCGGTCAGACCCTCGGTGCCGGCCTCGACGGGGTGCGGTGTGCCGGTGTCCGGGTCGTGGCGCGAGGTGGTGAAGGCCGGGTAGTAGTTCACTCCGAGGATGTCGGGCGTCACGGCGTTGTCCCGGAACCACCTCAACTCCTGGTCCGTCGTGCCGTGCCGGGTGAGGTAACCGTGCATGGGGTGGTCCTCGTCCACGCGTCCCAGCACCAGATCCAGACCGATGAAGCGCCGCTCCAGAAGGTGTTCCAGGGGGGCGGGGTGGGTGTCGCCCGCCCACCGGAATCCGGCGTCGACGTGGACGAACACGGCCTCGGGCTGCACCTCGGCGATCCGCCGCTGGGTGAGCACCATGCCGCGCGCGAGCTGGACGATCAGCTTCACGAAGCCGTCGTCGCCGCGCAGGCAGGGCGGCCACAGGCCCTTCTCGCCGCAGTAGATCGCGTTGATGACGGGCTCGTTCAGCGGCGTCCAGTCCGTGAGGCTGCCGCGGTAGCGCTCGGCGACGGCACCCGCGTAGGCGGCGACGCGCTCCGGATAGGCCGCGTTGAGGAACTGGTTGTCCAGCCACAGCGGCGTCCCGTAGTGCATCAGGTCGACGACGCAGCGCAGGCCCAGCCTGTCCATGTGCGCCACGACCTCGTCGAGCCACTCCCAGCGGAAGTCTCCGGGCGCAGGCTCCACCAGGTACCAGGGGATACCCCAGCGGATCAGCTCGGCACCGGCGTCGGCGGCGAGGTCGAGGTCCTCGCGCCACAGCGCGTAGTGCTGGGTGAGTTCGTACTCGTCGAGCTTGCGGTGGCCGGCCGACTCCTGCGGCACGAAGGTGTCCTCGATGCCGACGGCGAAGCGCAGCCGCCCGTCCTCGAACCACCGGTTCACAGGCTCGTCCCTCCCGGCGCTCACTTGAGGCCCGTCGTCGCGATGCCCTGTACGAAGCTGCGCTGGATCAGCAGGAAGAGCACGATCACCGGCAGGAGGGAGAGCACGGCTCCGGCCATGAGCAGCCCGTACTGCGTGACGTGCTGCCCCATGAACAGCGACAGTCCGGCGGGCAGCGTGGCCCGGCTGGTGTCCGAGGTCATGATCAGCGGCCAGAGCAGGTCGTTCCAGTTGAACTGGAAGTGGAACAGGCCCAGCGTCAGCAGCGCGGGACGGGCCAGCGGCAGCACCACGCGCCAGTAGATGCGCCACTCCGACGCCCCGTCGACGCGTGCCGCCTCCTCCAGGTCCCTGGGCAGGGAGAGGAAGAACTGGCGGAGGAAGAAGATGCCGAAGGCGTTGGTCGCCCGAGGGACGATCATTCCCGTGAAGCTGTTGACCAGGCCGAGGTTGTTCAGCAGGTCGTACAGCGGGACGAGGGTGATCTGGAACGGCAGCATCAGCATGATCAAGATGATCACGAACACGGCCTCGCGGCCGCGGAATTCGAGCCTGGCCAGTGCGTAGGCGGCCATCGAGTCGAAGAGCAGCGAGACGACGGTGACCAGGCCGGCGAAGACGATCGTGTTGCGGTACAGCGTCGCGAACGGCAGCTCCTTCCAGATGTCGACATAGTGCTCGAGGGTGAAGGAGCGGGGCCACAGCGTCGGCGGGCTGGTGACGATGTCCTGCTCGGGCCGCAGCGACGCCAGCACCATCCAGATCAGCGGCAGCAGGACGGCCAGCGCGATCACCGCAGCGGCCACGATCGTGCTGATCCGCCAGACCAGAGCGAGGTCGATGCCGCGGCGCCGGGCCGGGGGCGTCCCGGGCTGCCGGGACTTCTGCGGGCCCGTCCGGTTGCCCGAGGTCCACGAGGCCCGCGGGCGCCGCGAGTTCTGCGGTGTCGTCGTCACAGGGTCACCGCCCGCTTGCGGAAGTAGCCGAACTGGAGCATCGAGAGCACGAAGACCAGGACCAGCAGCACCCACGAGATGGCTGCCGCATAGCCGAACTCGTTGCGCTCGAAGCCCACCCGGTAGGTGAAGACGACCAGCGTCTCCGTCTGGAAGAAGGGGCCTCCGTGCGTCATGACGTAGATCTGGTCGAACGCCTGGAGCGTCCCGATCGCCGCCATGATCGAGATGAGCATCGTCTGGTTGGTCAGCAGCGGCCAGGTGATGCGGCGCAGCCGCTGCCAGGCGCTCGCCCCGTCCACGCGTGCGGCGTCGTGGAGTTCGGGCGGGATGCCCTGCAGGCCGGCGAGGTACATCACCATGTAGAAGCCGAGGTTCTTCCACACGCCGACGGCGATCACGGCCGGCATCGCGTACGCCGGATCCTCCAGCCAGCCCTGCTCGGGCGAAACGCCCAGCCCCGACAGCCACTTGCTCAGCAGGCCGATGTTGGGATCGAGCAGGAACGCCCAGGCGATCGAGACGACGCCCAGCGAGACGACGAACGGAAGGAAGACGGCGGAGCGCAGGAATCCGCGCAGCGCCATCGACCGGTTCAGGAACAGCGCGAGTGAGAACGCGAGCACGACGCTCACCGGCGTGCTGACGACCGCGTAGACGAGGGTGTTCTCCAGGGCGTTCCACGCCTCCGGATCGTCCAGCAGCTGCCGGTAGTTGCCGAGCCCGACCCAGTGCGCCGCCTGCATCAGGTTGTAGTCGGTGAACGAGAGGTAGGCGGCCTGGATCATCGGCCAGACGACGAAGACGGCCAGCGCGGTGAGGCTGGGGGCGAGGAAGAGCCACGCCGCGCGGGTCTGGCGTGCACGCTGCGAACGGCGCGCACCGCGGCGGGGCGGACCCGTCCGCCGGTACGGTGCGGACCGCCGGGTCGCGCGGGCGCCCGGCACCGCGGGAGCCGATCGTGTGCGCGTCGGCATGGTCAACTCCCGCCCGGTGCCCGGTCCGTCGCCCGACGGGCCGTGTGTGTCCGTCACTTCTGCTTGTCGAGTTGCGCCTGCACCTGCTTGTCGGCCTTCTTGAAGACCGACTCGACGTCGTCCTTGCCGTCGAGCGCCCGCTGCAGTGCGGGGTAGAAGATCTGGTCGGTGATGGTCGGCCCGCTCACCAGCCCCGGCAGATGCGGGCGCGCGCTGTCGAGGACCTCTGGGGCGCCGAACTTGCCCGCGTAGGGATTGGCCTTGAGCTCCGCGGCCGAGATGTCCGTACGATCCGGCGGGAATCCGGTGCCCTCGGAGAAGGTCACCTGCGACTTCTTGCTGTTCCAGAAGGAGAAGAACTCGTAGGCGGCGGCCTTCTTCTGCGAGCTCGCCTTGGCGCTCACCCCGAAGGAGGTGACGCTGCTGAACGTCTGCTGTCCCTCAGGGCCCTTGAACGGGCGGGTGACGCCGTACTTCACTCCGGCTTCGGTGAACGGCGTGGTGGCCCACGGGCCGACGATCTCCATGGCGGCCTTCTCGGTCTGGAACAGCTTGTCGGCCTTGGCGCCGTTCAGGCCGACGGGGGAGACGTGCTCCGAACGCACCTGCTTCACCCAGTACTTGAGGGTCTTGAGCGTCTTGGGGTCGTCCAGCGTCGCCTTCTTGCCGTCCTTGCTCACCAGGTCGCTGCCGCCCTGCCAGATCAGGATCGGATACATGGGGACCGTCGCGCTGTCGGCGAGAGCGAGGGCGTACTGGTCGATCTTGCCGTCGCCGTCGGTGTCCTTGCTCAGCTTCGGCGTCATCTCGGCCAGCTCGCCCCACGTCTTCGGCGGCTTCTCGGGGTCGAGCTTCGCTTCCTTGAACATGGTCTTGTTCCAGAACAGCATGAGCGTGGCCATGTTGAGCGGCACGCCGTAGTTCTTGCCGTCGAACTTCGAGCTGCTGACGGCCGCGGGCACCAGCTTCGAGGTGTCCATGTGCTTCTTCGAGCTGTAGAAGTCGTCGAGGGGCTGGAGAACGCCCTTGTCGGCGTACTTGGGCATCTGGCCGGCGTCCATGGCGACGATGTCGGGGCCGCTGCCGGAGCTGACGCTGGTCAGCAGCTTCTGGTAGAAGACGTCCCACGGCATCGGGACGGACTTGACCTTCACCTTCTTCTGCGAGCCGTTGAACTCGCCTATCAGCTTGTCGACCGTCTTGCGGTCGCCGCCGGTGAGGCCGTTCCAGAACGTCAGCGTGGCCTTGCCGTTGGACGAGTCCGCCTCCTCCGAACCGCTGCCGCTGGCTCCCTGACCCGTGCAGGCGCTCAGCGAGAGGGCCAGGCCGGTCACGAGGACGATGCCGGTGCGGCGGAGCGGCCGCCGGGGAACGGCGCGCCGGAACAGGCCGTCGGGGATGTGGTTCCGCATGGGTCCTCCCGGTGTTCGTACCTGGCTGAAAGAGACGAGTGGAGGGGGCGACGGACCGTGGAAGCGGGCGTCGAGGGACCTTATTACAACGTTTACCTCAACGTTGTACAGGGTTGTTTCCAAAGATCTGCGTGGATCTGTGGGGCGGCTGTGACCAGTGAGCAGGCTGTCACCTTCTGTGCCGAAGCCCTCGGTGGCGAACTCCGGCCGCACCCGCTCCCGGGTCCCGGCACATCTCTCGACCAGGTGTCCGCGCGGCGCTACCGTTGAAGGTGGTTCTCTCCCTGAATGCCGGGCTTGTACGGCAGTGCAGGAGGCCCTGATGGTCGTCGAGGTGGTCGTCGGACTCGTGATCGCGTGCGCCCTGTACGCGATGGCAGCGGCACGGGTGGTCCGGCAGTACGAACGTGGTCTGGTCTTCCGGCTGGGGCGGCTGCAGTCCGGGATCAAGGAGCCGGGGTTCACGATGATCGTGCCCGGCGTCGACCGGATGCAGAAGGTCAACATGCAGATCATCACGCTGCCTGTGCCTGCCCAGGAGGGCATCACGCGTGACAACGTGACGGTCCGCGTCGACGCCGTCGTCTACTTCAAGGTGGTCCAGCCGGCAGACGCGATCATCCGCGTCGAGGACTACCGCTTCGCGGTCTCGCAGATGGCGCAGACGTCGCTCCGCTCGATCATCGGAAAGAGCGAGCTCGACGATCTGCTCTCCGACCGCGAGAAGCTCAACCAGGGCCTGGAGTTGATGATCGACAGCCCTGCCGTGGAGTGGGGCGTCACGGTCGACCGCGTAGAGATCAAGGACGTGTCGCTGCCGGAGACGATGAAGCGCTCGATGGCGCGCCAGGCGGAGGCACAGCGCGACAGGCGGGCCCGCGTCATCAACGCGGACGCGGAGCTCGAGGCGTCGAAGAAGCTCGCCCAGGCCGCCGAGCAGATGTCCGAGACCCCGGCCGCGCTGCAGCTGCGGCTGCTGCAGACCGTCGCGTCCGTGGCCACGGAGAAGAACTCCACGCTGGTGCTGCCCTTCCCCGTCGAGCTGCTGCGCTTCCTGGAAGGGCCGCGCGAGGGCACGGTGCCGAACGGCGGCAAGGGCAAGAAGGGCGCCAAGGCCGGCAAGAACGGCAAGGCCGGCAAGGTCAAGGGGGAGCAGAAGAAGTCCCTGCCGGAGGCGGCCACTTCGGAGGACCCGGTCACCGGCGTGGCCATCCCGCCGGACGCCCCCCTTCCGCCGGAGGCGGCCGTACCGGAAGGTCCGGCTCCCGGGGCGATCTCTCCGGACGACGTGCCCGAGGAACCGACCGAGGCGGCGGGCGAGGGGATGCCGGAGGCTTCCGCACCGGAGGGCGACTCGATTCCGGAGAGCCGGCGCAGGCGCAAGTGACCCGGGGCCAGGCCAGTGACCCGGCGCCCGCTGCCGGGGACCGGCCGTCGCGGGCGTGAAGGCAGGAAGGATCTGCCGCCCGGACCGGGTCGGCGCACGACGAAGGCCGATGCGGGCCCAGGGGACGGACGAACCGCCCCGGTGGCCGCACCGGCCTTCGTCGTCGCGGATGGCGGGCCGAGGTGGCCGGCTGCTGCTCCTGGAGTCAGGTCAGCCGGTGCACCGGGCGGCCGTCGCCCCAGCGTTTGATCGCTTCGTCGTCGGCGAATGCCAGCGCCCTCAGCATGTTGCCGCCGTCGCTGGCCTGCACGGACTTGCGCAGGCGCGCGCTGTGGGCGGCGCTGAGCTTCGTCGTGCCGGCCTCGATGGTGTCTCCGTAGAACGGTTCGAAGGCCACGCCCGCGAAGCCTGCCTGCCGCAGCAGGCTGGGCATGGTCTCGCGGGAGTAGAACATCAGGTGGTTGCGGGTGAACCCGTTCCACTGGGAGCCGTACGCCTTCAGCAGCAGTGACTGCGCGTTGACGGTGAGGATCATCAGCACGCCGCCGGGAGCCAGCAGGTTACGGAAGCTGGTGAAGTCGTCGACGGGACGGGGAAGATGGGCCAGCACCGACCAGAGGGTGACGACGTCGAAGCCGCCGGCGGCGATCTCCGGCACGTCCTCGGGGGCGCCGAAGTGCGCCGTGGCCGACGTCAGGCGCTCGTTGGCCTCCTTGACCGAGTCGGGCGAGAGGTCGACGCCGTGTGCGTCGAATCCGCGCTCCTCGGCCAGCTCCAGGAAGTACCCGGCGCCGCAGCCGAAGTCCAGCAGCCGGCGCTTGTCGCCCTCCTCGAAGACGGGCTTGAAGGCGTCCATGGCCTGCCGGTAGCGGCGCTGCCTGTTCGACGCGTAGTTGCCGGTCAGGAAGGTGCTGTAGTTCTTGGAGTACAGGTCGCCGAGGCGTTCCGGAAGGATGTTGGGGTTGCGGTACAGGAAGCCGCAGGACGGGCAGCGCACGACGTGGTAAGACCACGCGGTCTTGCCGTTCTTCTTGAGCTTGGACGGTTCGTAAAGCGGCTGCTGCTTCGACTCGCCACACATGTGGCAGGAGATGAACTCCTCGATCGCGCCGAGCTTGACGCGTGAGCGATATTCATCGAGGGATATCACTGGCGAAGTACGCAGCAGCCTGCGGTACTGCATCTCCCTCAATGCTCGCTCGCCCGGCCTGACATAGACACGCTGCGCCCACGGGATGCTGTCGTAACGCGATCCGTATACGGCACGGGCGACGGCTCGTTTGGCTGACACCATAGGGGTACCTCTCGAGACGGCTTTCGACTCACAGTGTCACCTGTGCACGCCATTGTTCAAATAGTGCTGTGACGCTTTTGTGTGCTGGCCGCCCGCTGTTCGCCTCTGAGTGATCTCCATCTGCTCACGCGGGGAATTTGATGGCGAGGATGTGCGCCGATATGCCCGTTTCATCGGGTGGTTGATACCGGTTTGGTGCTAACCGTCACCGACAGGGCGCCCCTTCCACTTCCGGATGTGCAGCGCCGATGGAGTTCGGGTGAGCCCTGTAATCAGTGGTGGACGGTGCGTGTCTTTTCGGCGGCTCAGCAGGGATTTTCGTGCCCATTGGGCACGCGTATGAACTGCCGAATCCTGCCCCCGGAGGAAGGTCTCCGTCTTGTGCGTGCATCGTCGGCCCACCCGCAACAGGCTGGATCTCCTTCACGGGTCGGGTAATCCGTGCACAAGGCAACGGGCATGGGAAGTCGCGTCCTGACCAGGAGGGGGCCGATGGGATCCGCGTTCCGGCGTAAGAGGCGCATAAACGAATTCTACGAAGCGGTAATGTCACGCAGTGCGACTGTAATGAGTCGGTAACAAAAGAATGCCGAGGACTCTGAATTCCCGCTGCCTTAACGGCAATTGGGCCGTTCATTACCGTCCATTGGTCGTCGCGGGGCCGGATGGGGCGGCTCGCTCGACCCTGGCCCGATGGGCAGGACCGCCCCCGTGTGGGTGCCCTCGCCACCGCCGTGTCATTCCCGCCCGGAGCGCTGCAGCACGGCTCGGAAGGGCTGCCGGCGGGGACCGCGAGGGTCGCGCGAGAGGGGCGCCCAGCGGCCCGCGGGCCTGGAGGGGCAGGCAGCCACGGAAAGGCCGGGCGATCAGCGGACACGACGCCGCCGGTCGGCGTCCCCGGGTACGCGATGGCCCGGCGCTGCCCGAACCGCGCCCGGCACGCGGCATCGCACTGCTCGGGCATCCACAGCCCGTGCAACCCGCCGCACACGGCAGCGCCCCCTGCCCGGCATCCCTGAGGGACGCCGCGCAGGGGGCGCGCGCCGTGGTCGGCCGCGGACTCGCATCGCGCGGTCCGCGGACCTCGGCCCGCCGTCCTCAGGACGCGGGCTGTTCCGTTCCGGTGTCCGCGTTACGCGGCCACTTCTTCTCCGTGGAGGAGTTCCGCGGGGACGGCGACTCCCGTCAGAGCCGGCGGACCCGTGCGGAGATGCCGTGCCCGATGAGCAGGTAGATCAGCGCGGGCAGGCCGTAGTTGAAGAAGACCCGCAGGCCCTCGCTCTCCATCGTGAAGATGTCCTGGGCCCAGGCGGCCAGCCAGTCGGCCGAGCCCTTCACGAACTCCACGAAGGGGTTCGACTGGTTCGCCTCCAGGAGGTAGAGCAGGATCCACAGGCCCAGGATCACGGCGGCGATGTCCGCGATCGTGTGGATGATCAGGGCGGCGCGCTGTGCCCCTTCGCCCCGCGGACGGCGTTCCCGTTCCCGGCGGGGTGCCGGGGGCGGGGGCGCGTTGTATCCGTAGTCGGGAGGCGGCGGGCCACCGCCCTGGTAGCCCGGACCCGGAGGCGGGCCGCCTTGGTAGCCGGGGCCCTGGGGCGGGCCGTAGTCAGGGCCCGGGGGCGGGCCGCCCTGACGGTAGGCCGGGCCCGGAGGGGGCCCGCCCGGCCCGCCCTGGTACGGCTGCCTGGGCATGGGTGCGGTGTCACTCACGGGATCGGTCCCAATCCGACGCGCATACAGCGTCTTGTCGCAGGATTCTCGTCCAAGGAGAAGAACAGTCACGGCCGCAGGAGCGGATGTCCAGAGGGAGCCGTCGGAAATCCGGTGCCCGCATTCCCTCAGCGCCGCGACGTCGCGACCGTGTTACTGCCGTCACGGCACCCACACACCGGCGTCCGCGCACGTCCACGCGCTGCGACCGCCTACTGCGGTGCCTACCCGCCCTGCGACCGACTACTGCATCATCGACGCCGCCTTCTTGATGGCCTCACGGATGCGGAAGTAGGTGCCGCAGCGGCACACGTTCGCGATCGCGTCGATGTCCTCGTCCGAGGGGTTCTTCGTCCTGCGCAGCAGGGCGACCGCGGCCATGATCTGGCCGGGCTGGCAGTAGCCGCACTGGGCGACGTCCTGGTCCAGCCACGCCTCCTGCACCGGGTGCAGCTTGTCGCCGTCGGCGAGGCCCTCGATCGTCGTGACGTTCCGGCCGTCGGCATCGGAGACCGGCACGACGCAGGGGTTCATCGCCCGGCCGTCGAGGTGGCTGGTGCAGGCCTTGCAGACGTCGATACCGCACCCGTACTTGGGGCCCCGCACGCCGAGCAGGTCGCGCAGCACCCACAGCAGGGGCATGTCGTCGGGGGCGTCGACCGTGACGCTCTTGCCGTTGACGGAGAAGGTGTGGGAAGGCAACGGGGGCTCCTCAACGCGGGAAGGGGTCGAAGTCGACGTCGAAGTTCACGGGGAAGGAGCGCGGCTTGGTGCCGGTCGCACGGGCATACGCGTTGGCGATGGCGCCGACCGCCGCGGGCACGCCCAGCTCTCCGGCGCCTCCGGGCTCCCCGCCCTCCTCGGCGGGCATCACATGGATCCGTACGTCCGGTGGACTGTTCTTCTGCCGCGCGTAGTGGAACTGCGAGTAGCTGCCCTCCAGCGGGAGCCCCTTGTCGATGTGCAGCCCCGCCCGCAGCGTCGTGGAGATCGCGTCGGTCAGCCCGCCGAGCATCTGTGCCTCGAGTCCGCGCGGGTTCACGGGCCGTCCGACGTCGACCGCGATGACGGCCTTCGTCACCCGGGGTGCCTTCGGGTCGCGGGCGTCGATCTCGACGAGGCATGCCGTGCGGGACTTGTACTCCTCGTGGAAGGCGACGCCCTGCGCGAAGCCCTCCGGCATCTTCCGGCCCCACTCGCCGTCCTCGGCGACCTTGTCCAGCACCGCGCGCTGGCGCGCGGACTTGAGGAACTCGCGCCGGAAGGCGACCGGGTCCTTGCCCATCTTCTTGGCGATCTCGTCGACGATGATCTCCTCCGCGCCCCGCGTGTTCGCCGAGTAGACCGACCGCCACGATGCCGTGGGCATCCGCAGCTGCACCTCGTTGAGCAGGTGGGTCGTGGCGCCGAAGTTGTACGGGGTCTTCACCGTCGTCAGGAAGATCGACTGCGCGAGGCTCGCGTTCCCCCCGACGGGCAGCTTCGCGGCGGTGGCCGAGAGGATCTCGCCCAGCCCGTGCCGGAAGTCGGTCTCCACTGCGGCGACACTGTGCTCGAAGCTGATCACATTGCCCAGGGTGTGCGTCGCGCGGATCTTGTGATGGGTCGCGGGCCGCATCCGGCCGTGCCGCATGTCGTCGATGCGGGACCACATCAGCCGGATCGGCCGCCGGCTCTTCTTCGAGATGCGGGCCGCCTCCAGCGCCGCGTCGAAGAAGAGCCGCCGCCCGAACGAGCCGCCGCCCTGGATGACATGGACGGTGACCTTGTCCTGCGGCAGCCCCAGGTCGGCGGCGATGGTCTGCTGGGCCACGACCGGCGACTTCAGCCCCGACCAGACGGTGGCCGAGTCCTTCCGTACGTCCGCCACCGCCGAGTTGGACTCCAGCGGTGCGTGGCTGACGAAGGCGAAGTCGAACTCCGCGTCGGTGTGCCCCGTCAGTACGGGAGGCACGGCGACGGGCGGCGCGGCTGCGCGGAGCTTCTTGCGGATGCCGTCGTCGGAGAGATCGTCGACGCTGCCCCTGCCCCAGGAGACCTCCAGGGCCTCCTTGCCGTCGAGCGCCTGCCCGAACGTCTCCGCGACGACGGCGACACCCGTCTCGACGACGACGACGTCCAGCACGCCCGGCATGCCGCGCACGGCCGCCTCGTTGCGTACCGACTTCACCGTGCCGTTGAGCGTTGGCGGCCGTCGCACCATGGTGGGCTTCGCACCGGGGACGTCCAGGTCGAGGGTGTACTCCTGCTGACCGGTCACGATCGCGCGGGCGTCGATGCGGGAGGTGGGCACGCCGACGAGCTTGTGGTCCGACTCCGGTTTCGTCGCGGTGAGGGCGTCGCTCAGCTCCTCGGTCCGCTCTCCGGCCGCGGCCGTGGCGAGGGACGCGTACGAGGCGCTCCGGCCGCCCGGACCCACGACCTGGCCGTCGCGCACGGACAGGGCTTCCGGCTTCATGTCCCACCTGCGTGCCGCGGTGGCGACCATGCGGCCGCGGGCGGCGGCAGCGGTGTGCCGGATGGGGCCGTAGAGCGACCTGATCGAGTTGGAGCCGCCGGTGAGCTGGTTGAACAGCAACTCGGGCCGTGCGTCGTCGAGTTGGACCCGTACGTTCTCCAGAGGCGTGTCCATCTCCTCCGCGACGAGCATCGCGACGGCGGTCGTCAGACCCTGGCCGACCTCTTCCCTCGGCAGCCGGAAGTGCACGGTGCCCTCTTCGTCGACCTTCAGCACGAGCAGCCCGGAGGTGGGCTTGCCGGCGAGGATCAGCGCGTCACCGAGGTCGAGGATGTCGGCCGGTGCCGGGGGTGAGGGGACGGCTGCCTGAGCCTCGCTGGGCGCGGCCGTCTCCGAGCCGATGCTGGTGGCGACGGCGAGCGTCGGAGCGGCGACCAGGTACGTCAGGAACCTGCGCCTGCCGTGCTCCCGTGGGCCGCCCTCGCCCGGATCCGCCTCGCCGGACGTGCTGTGCGTGGCGTGCGCGCCGGCCGTACCGGCGTCCCCATCCGCTCCGGCCATGGCGGGCTCCTTCGCAACAGGACGGCTGCCGGGACGGCGGCCCCGTGATCCGGCTTGCGCACACACTTCCGCGCCCTGTCCTGCCGGGCAATGCGCCTCCCGTGACGATTGTGCGTAAGCGTTGGAAGCGTCTGATCACACTTGGGTCCCGGAGCGGTCGGTGCGCCATGTGTCATGACCGTCCGCGTCGCATCGCCGTGGTCATCGTGGCCGGCCGAGGGCGGGGCTGTCGGGGCCGCTGACGCTCCGCCTGTTGGCCTCGCGGACCTTGGCGAGCAACTGCTTGCGGCGCAGGGCGTGTTCGTCCTCCGCCGCCTCCCCGGGTTCCGGCCCCGCCGCCGGTTCTCCGGGAGGCTCACCGTTCATGCGCGGCGCCCTCGCGCAGCGCGGCGGCGAGCTTCCGCGCCACGCTCGGGGTGCAGCGGCCCAGGTCCACCAGCGGAGGCAGGTATTCGCAGCCGAACGTCACGGTGTCCAGGCCCAGCGAGGGCAGGAGAACGTCGGCCTCCGCCAGTGCCTCACGCAGCTCGTCCCGTGCCGCTTCCGCGTCCTCGATCGCGTCGACCGCGCCACCGTGTTCTGCCCTTGCCATCTCCGTGCTCCGCTCCTGGGGTTCCGGCCGCGTGCCGCTTCCGAGTACGAGCTTGGAGGCGTAGCGATACGATCACCAGGGGTGACAATTTTCGGAGCGCCGGAGCAAAAACGGGGGTCAACAGTGCCCGCACCGAAGGAACTCGACCCGTCCACGTCCCTCGCCGCGCTGTACGGCGTGAAGTTGCGCAAGCTGCGGCTGCGGTCCGGTTGGACCCAGCGGGAGCTCGGCGACAGGATCCCCATCGCCCACAGCCGCATCGCTCAGTTCGAGTTGGGCAACGAGACGCCTCCCGAGGACGTCGACTCCAAGCTGGACGAGCTCCTCGGCGCGGACGGCGACCTCACCCAGCTGTGGGGCCACGTCCGCCGGACCCCGTTCCCGGACTGGGTACGGAAGTTCATGGGAGTACGAGGGCAGGGCGAATGCCATGCACAAGTACATGGCGCACAGCGTGCCTGGGCTGCTGCAGACCGAGGCGTACGCCCGAGAGGTGCTTCGACTCGGCCAACCCTGGTGCACGCAGGGCGAGATCGAGGAGAAGGTCGAGGCCCGCATGGGCCGGCAGAAGCTTCTTCGCCGCCCCGCGCCCCCGTTGCTCTGGGTCGTACTCGACGAGGCGGTCATCCGCCGTCCCGTGGGCGGAGCGGCGTGCATGCGTGAGCAATTGGGCCGCGTACTCGAGGCGGCCGTTCAACCGCGTATCGAGGTACAGGTGTTGGAGTTCGCCGCAGGTGGTCACTCCGCCATGGGCGGTTCGCTCACCCTGCTCTCGTTCGAGAATGCCTCCGACGTCGCCTACCTGGAAGCCGGGCACTCCGGCGAACTGGTCGAGGACAGAGCGATGGTGGCCCTGCACAACTATCGATACGATCTTGTGCAAGCCCGAGCACTGCCGCCGGAAGCGTCAACGGTCTTGATCTGCAAGGCGATGGAGGAGTTCGGAAGATGCGCAGCACAGAATCCGACCTGAGTTCAGCGGCGTGGCGCAGGAGTTCCTACAGCGACGGCGGGGGCGGCGACTGCGTCGAGGTCGGGGACGGCGTTCCCGGAACCGTGCCGGTGCGGGACAGCAAGCGTCACGCAGGCGCGGCCCTCCGCTTTCCCGCCGCCGCGTGGTCCGCTTTCATCGAGGACGTGAAGCGCGGAGCGAGGCAGCCCTCCCGCTGAACTCCCTTGCGCGGGACGGCTTTCCGAATCTCGGCGACCTGGCGAGCGCGGCGGATCCCGGGCGCGTCTAGGTACATATTGCTCATGCCCTGCTGTCACCGTTCTGTGATCCTGGGTGAGGACACGGTGCGGCCGCGGTGCTGCGTCCGCGACCGCCGGTTCGGCTCGGTCTCTTGGTTGAGACGCCGTCAACTGCCCGGGGAATGAACGAGCGGATGGTATTCACGCGCCTGTCTGACGACGAGTTGCGCCGGCTGGCCCAGGACGAGGGGGAGAGGACGCCCGGCGCCCGCGACGAGCTGGAGAAGCGCCATTATCAGGCCGTACGGGCCTTCGCGTTCGTCGTCAGCCCCTCGGCGGGTGACGAGCTGGCGGGCGAGGCGTGGGAGCAGGCCCTGCGGCCGCTGGACGAGGACATCACGGGTGCCATGCGCCCGCGCGCGCTCGCGTCGGTGCTGCGCACGGGCGCGGACTGGCTGGGTGCCGGACGACGTGACGCGCTGGCACCGGAGTTGGTGAACTGGTTCGAGGATCCCGTCGGTGACGGCGAGGCCGACGTGGAGGCGGACGGCGCCGCGGCCGCCGCGAGGCTCGCGGACCTGCGCGCCTCCTCCCTCACGGCACAGGCCTTCGAGCGGCTTCCCGCCCGCAGCCAGACCGTGCTGTGGCATCACGAGGTCGAGCACGACGACGCCGCCGCCGTCCACCAGCTCCTCGCCACCGGGGCGGAGGACGTCTTTCTCCTCAACAGGCGTGCGCGGAGGGAGCTTTACACCACCTACGTCACCCTGCACCAGAACGAGACGGTGGACGACGCGTGCCGCCGGCTGCACCGCATGCTGCTCGCCTACGCGGAGCAGACGTCCATGAACACTCCCGGAGACCTCGTCGCACACCTCGACCGGTGCGAGCACTGCGCGCGAGCGGTGGACGATCTGGAGCGCATGCGCTTCGAGTTCGGGAGCGTCCTGGCCGAGGCGCTGCTGCCGTGGGGAGGCGCCGACTACGCCCTGGCCGCGCACACGGTCTCGTCGGCGACTCTCGACGTCGTCCCGGGGGCGTCCGCGCCGGACCGGCGCACGGGTGCCGGGGCCAGGGCCTGGGCGAGCGCGGCGGGGCCCGGGCGGCGTTTCCTCGACATTCTCCGTGCCCGGGTCTCCGTGCTGCCGGGCATCGCGGCCCTGAAGGGCAAGGAACGCAGCTCGCGTGCCCGCCGGTTCGCGCTGACCGCCGCGCTCGTCGGACTGTGCTCGCTGGTCGTGGCGGTCGCCTACACGGGCGGGCTGCGGCAGGGAGCGGAGAACGGCGCGCAGCCGCGTCCGGGGAACACCTCCAGGGCGCCTGCGCCGCCCGGGGGTTCGGAGCCGACAGCCACCGCCACGTCGACCGTGACGGCGACGAAGCCGCCCGGGAATCGCGGGAACGGCTACCAGCCCTCATCGCCCGTGCGCGGAGCGGCACTTGAGTGGCTGTTCGACTCTGTTGACGACGGGGTCGTTGCGGACACCTCGGGCAACGGCATCGAGGGAACCTTCGACGGCGACCCGTTGCCTGAAGCGGTGAAGGGCGGCATCGAGTTCGCCGGGCAGCAGTCCGTCGTGGCGGACGGCCCCGTCGTCGACACGTCGAAGAGCTTCACCGTGTCGGCCCGGGCCAAGATGAACGACACCGAGGACTTCCAGACGGTGATCAGCCAGGACGCCACGAACATCAGCGGGTTCTCCGTCCAGTACGACCCGGACTCGGACCGCTGGGAGATGATTGTGCCCGAGGAGGACGAAGAGGACTCCGACCTGGTCCAGGCGGGCTCGGGGCCGGGTCCGGAGCCGGACCGGTGGACGTATCTGGCCGGTGTGTACGACGCGGGCGCGCGTGAGATCCGGCTGTACGTCGACGGTCACCTCGAGGACAGCGCGGCGGTCGGCGGAGGCGCGGACGCCGCGGGCGACTACAGCACGACGACCACCACCACGTCGACGACGACCTCCGGCGGAGGCTTCGGCTTCGACGGCAGCGGCAACAGCAACGGGGCCGGCAACGGCGACGAGTTCAGCGGCGGTGGGGGCGGCTTCGGCGGCAGCGGCGGGTACGGCGGTGCCGGGGGCGGGTACTTCGGAGGGGCCTCGCAGGAAGCCGGAGGGAGTGCCGCCGACCTGGCGGGCGGCGAGTTGGCCGACGAGATCTTCAGGAGGGCGACCGGCCGCTTCTACGAAGTCGTCGACGCGGAGGGCGACTTCGCCGTCGGTCGCGGGCTCGCGGGCGAGGAGTTCGTACGGGGCTTCGACGGAACCATCGACGACGTGCGGGCCTTCAAGCGGGCGCTCACCGCGGGCGAGGTGGCTGCCCTCGCAGGCCGGTGAGCGGGCGGTGAGTGACCGGCGGTGGGACGGGAGGCGCGAGCTGCGGATCGACGGCAGCCCGCAGACCCCGGCCCGCGCGCGTCAGGAGAAGTCCTCCTTCAGATACTCCGCCCGCAGCTCCCGCCGGCTGCGAACTCCCAGCTTCCGGTAGATGTTCTGGAGATGGTTGTCGACCGTGCGCTTGGAGATCGTGACGGACTCCGCCACCTCGACGTTCGTGAGGCCCGAGCACACGAGCCCCGCGATCTCCGCCTCCCTCGCGGTCAGATGCTTGGCCGCTCCCAGCACCGTCAGCCCCGGCGTGCGGGCCTGCTCGCAGTTCCGCTGAAGTGAGATGGAGAGGTTCTCGGCCGCCGTGGCAGGCCGCTGCTCGCCACGGTGACTCCACTGCGTACAGGCCGAGGCGGCGGCCTCCGCGGCGACCAGGGACGCCCCGGACCCCGCGAGCACATGCGCGCTCTCCATGAGCCTTTCCGGGTCTCCTGCCGCGAGAGCGGAGACGTACGAGGCGCGGGCGGCGGTCAGCGCGCCGTCAGAGGCCCGTGCGATGTGCAGCAGCCTCGCCTCGGCGCCCCTGGCGTCGCCCAGCCGGGCGATGTCGGTGAGGATCCTGGCCTCGCTGGCCAGGTGGCCCGCGGACCGCGCGTCCTCGGCCGCCTCCCACAGGACGCTGCGCGCCCCCTGCTGCTTGCCCTGGGCGGCGAGCAACCACGCCTGGCCCAGCGGCAGTTCGGAGCGGAAGGCTCCCCAGCGCGGCAGACCGGCGCACGCCTCGACGGCCTTCGCCGCGGCCGGTACGTCCTGCATCAGGGCCGCGGCCTCGGCCTTGCGGGCCAGCGCGATGTGCAGCGTGCCGGGGAAGGAGTTCCGGGAGGCGACCCCGGCGGACTGCGCGGCCCATCGCCGCGCCTCGGCCGGGCGCCCCAGCAGCAGTGAGCAGCGCGCGAGCGCCGCGGCGATCAGTGCCTCCGCGCCGGCGACGTCGTCGGCCAGCGCTTCCTGCCAGCCCCGCTCACCGGTCTTGTACGCCTCGTCGAGCCTGCCTTCCTCCTCCAGCGCGAACATGACGATGCTGAGGTACTCCACCGGGTGCGGGATCGCGGGGGTCTCGTCCAGGCGGACCCGCTCCTCGTACGCCTCGCGTGCCGACTCCAGCCCGGCCCGCACCCTGCCCGTGGCCACGAGCGCCGTCGCCCGTGAGCCGTTTCCGAGTACGCCCGCGAGGCAGTTGCCCTCGAAGCACCGTGAGCGCACCGGGCCCTCGGGGCCCCCGGAGCCCGGGCAGTCCGTCTCGTCCACGACGCGCAGCGCCTCCTCGGGCCTTCCGAACGCCACGAGGATCGCGCCGCGAGCCGCCGTCAGAGCGTCCCGGTGCTTCTGTTCGGAGACCTCCTGTGCCGCCTCCGCGTTGACGTCCAGCGCCTTGCGGGCGTCGATGAATCCCCACGCCAGCAGCCTGGACCTGCCGAGGGCGAGGAGCAGCCGGTCGAACTCTCCGTCCGTCCGCTCCTCCGCCTCCTCGAAGACCTCCCAGGCGCCGGCCAGATCGCCCAGCTCGTAGAGCGACTCGGCGAGCAGCAGCCGGGAGAGGAAGTCCTCGCCCTCACGGCATGCGGCACGCGAGAGTTCGCGCACGGTGCGGAAGTTCTGTGTGCGGCGTGCCAGGGTCGCCGCCCGCAGGAGTGTGTCGGGGTCCGCCGAACCCGTGGCGGCGAGCTGCCAGGACGCGATGCGGATCTTGTCCGTGAACCTCTTCGCACCCCTGGCCCGCACCAGTTCGGCCTCCTCGCCGAGGATGCGCCGGCGTTCGGGCGACGGGATCGCGCCGCGCAGCACCTTCTCGTGCGCCGGGTGCCGCAAGGAGACCGATTCGCGGCGGCCCTCCCTCAACGACCTTATGAATCCCAGGACTTCGAGCTCGTCCATCGCGCCGTCGGGAAGGCTTGCGGCCTCCACGGGCTGGCACAGAGCGATCCGGTTCAGCGTCCTGCGGGTCTCGGGGGACACGCCCGCCAGGCGGCGCTCGATCATCTCCGACAGAAGGGGAGTCGGGCCGACGTCAGAGATCAGCGTCCACGACTCCCCGTCGTCGATGAGGCTCTCCTCCGCCAGCGAGTTCAGGACGAACTCCCGCAGGTAGCAGGGGTTTCCGCCGCTCACCCTGTGCAGCAGGGACACGGTGCGCGGCTCCACCGGTCCGCCGAGCACCCGGACCATGACCTCGCCTGTCTGCGGCTCGCTCAAGGCGTGCAGGTCCGCCCTGCGCGCCTGGCCGCCCGCCTGCAGGCAGTACGCGACGGGGCCCAGGTTCTGCAGGGAGCCCACCGTGCCGAGGAGGAAGACGGCCCCGGCCTCCAGGAGCTGGGCCGTGAGCGACGCCGAGGCCTCGTCCAGCCCGTCGAGATCGTCGACGACGAGCATGAACCTCCGCCCGGCGCGGGTGCCGGTGCGCGTGCCAACGGCTGCGGCCCCCGTGGCTCCTCCCGTGAGCGCTTCGCGGGCGCTCGCGAACAGGGACACCGCGTCGCTGACGCCCGCCCCGGGCGGCAGCAGATGCGCCAGCGAGGCCAGGGGAAAGTCCGGTTCGGAGACCGCGATCGCCCTGCCGGTCGGATGCCCGAGGCTCTCCGCCCGCGCCCGGCAGACCTGTGCGAAGTGCGACTTCCCGATGCCCTGAGGGCCGTGAACGATGAACGCGTGGCACTGCTCGCTGCTCAGCGCCTCGTCGAAATCGTCGAGCTCCCGCTCATGCCCGACGAACGGCCACGCTGTAGGAGCTTCCACGATGTCGCCCCCTTGCAGGAGTCGGATCGGTGCAGAGTAGGGACCCTCTCGCCGGAGGAACCCCGTATGTGCGGGATTTGGCACATGTTGAGTGCTGCGGGCGCGGTCACAGCTGTGACGCATCAAGTCCGCGTCCGGACCCACTCGGCGTGCGCGGAGCGGGAAAAGCAGTGGGGGAGTGCGCCGTGAGCGGTGATACTCGGCCGGGTGTTCCTGACGATAAGCATCACCGGAGATGCCCGGAGCCCGGCCACCGACCTGGGGTTCCTGCTGCACAAGCACCCGGAGCGGGCGCAGCGGTTCTCCACGTCCTGCGGCGACGCCCACGTCTGCTACCCGGAGGCGTCCGAGCAGCGCTGCACCGCGGCGCTGCTCCTCGACGTGGACCCTGTGTCGCTGGTGCGGCGCGGCGGGGGCAAGGGCCGCGGCGGCACCGCCGGCCCGGCGCTGGCGCAGTACGTCAACGACCGCCCCTACGCCGCGTCCTCGATGCTCGCGGTCGCCCTGCGGACGGTCTTCTCCAGCGCTCTGAGGGGCCGCTGTGACGCGAGGCCGGAGCTCCCCGCGCGTGAGCTGCCGCTGCGCGTGGAGGTACCCGTGCTCCCGGCCCACGGCGGCCCGGACCTGGTGCGGCGGCTGCTGGCACCGCTGGGGTGGAGCGTCGAGGCGGACCCGCTGCAACTGGACGCGCACTTCCCGGAATGGGGCGAATCGCGGTACGTGCGCCTCGCGATCGAGGGACGGCTGCGGCTCTCGGACGCGCTGCGCCATCTCTACGTGCTGCTGCCCGTCCTGGACGACGCGAAGCACTACTGGATCGCGCCCGACGAGGTCGACAAGCTGCTGCGCGCGGGCGAGGGCTGGCTGGCGGGGCACCCCGAGCAGACGCTGATCGCGAACCGCTACCTCAAGCGGCGGCGGGCGCTGACCCGTGAGGCCATGGAACGGCTCGAACTGGCCAGGCTCGCCGAGGCGGACGACAGCGAGGCCGAGGAGCTGGACAACGCGGTCGACGAGGATGCGGACACGGACGACCGGCCCGTGCCGCTCGCGGTGCGCCGCCGCGAGGCGATCCTGGCGGTCCTGGATGAGACGGGGGCGCGGCGCGTGCTCGACCTGGGCTGCGGCCAGGGCCAGCTCGTCGGGGCGCTGCTGAAGGAGAGCCGCTTCAGCGAGGTGGTGGGCGTGGACGTCTCGGTGCGCGCGCTGAACGAGGCCGCGAGGCGGCTGCGCCTGGAGCGGATGCCGGAGCGGGAGGCGGCCCGCGTGAAGCTGATGCAGGGCTCGCTCGCCTACAGCGACGCACGGCTGAAGGGGTACGACGCGGCGGTGCTGAGCGAGGTCGTGGAGCACGTTGATCCGCCGAGGCTCCCGGCGCTGGAGCACGCCGTGTTCGGCACGGCCAGGCCGGGCTGCGTCATCGTGACCACGCCGAACGTCGAGTACAACGTCCGCTGGGAGTCGCTGCCCGCGGGGCAGGTACGCCACCCGGACCACCGGTTCGAGTGGGACAGGAAGCAGTTCCGCGCCTGGGCGGACGGGGTGGCCGGACGGTTCGGCTACGGGGTCGAGTACCGGCCCGTCGGCGAGAACGACCCCGAGGTGGGTCCGCCGACGCAGATGGCGGTGTTCCGCAGCACCGGGGCCGCAACGGGCACCGAGGCAGCGACAGGCACCGGGACAGCAGACCGTGCACAGGAGAGCCGCAGATGAGCGACGCCACCGACGCCACCGACACCACCGACGCCACCACGGAGAAGGCCGTGGACACCGCGGCCGGAACGGTCACCGGTGCCCCCGGTGCCGGCTCCCCCGAGGAGGGAGCCGCCGGTGCCGGCTCCCTCCTCGGCGTGCCCGACCTCTGCCTCGTCGTCCTCGTGGGAGTCACCGGGTCGGGCAAGTCCACGTTCGCCCGCAGGCACTTCCTGCCGACACAGGTGCTCTCCTCCGACTTCTGCCGTGGCCTCGTCGCCGACGACGAGAACGACCAGAGCGCCTCCGCCGACGCGTTCGACGTGCTGCACCACATCGCGGGCAAGCGGCTGGCGGCGGGCAGGCTGACCGTCGTCGACGCGACGAACGTGCAGCCGGAGCCGCGCAAGCAGCTGGTGAAGCTGGCACGCGAGCACGACGTGCTGCCGGTCGCGATCGTCCTCGACATGCCGGAGAAGGTGTGTGCGGAGCGGAACGCCCGGCGTCCCGACCGCGCCGGCATGGGACGGCACGTCCTGCCGCGGCAGCGCCGCGAACTGCGCCGCTCCATGAAGGCGTTGCAGCGTGAAGGCTTCCGCAGGGTCCATGTGCTGCGAAGCCCCGAGGAGGCCGACGCCGCGGGCATCGCGCTCGAGAAGCGGTACAACGATCTGCGTCATCTGACCGGGCCGTTCGACATCATCGGCGACGTCCACGGCTGCCGCGCCGAACTGGAGTCGCTGCTGACGGCGCTCGGCTACGAACTCGTGCGTGACGAGGAGGGCCGGCCGGCCGGCGCACGCCACCCGGAGGGCCGCACCGCCGTGTTCGTCGGCGACCTCGTGGACCGGGGCCCCGACAGCCCCGGCGTGCTGCGGCTGGTGATGGGCATGGTCGAGGCGGGGGACGCGCTGTGCGTGCCCGGCAACCACGAGAACAAGTTCGGGCGCTTCCTCAAGGGCCGCAAGGTGCAGATGACACACGGCCTGGCCGAGACCGTCGAGCAGATGGAGGGCGAGGGCGAGGAGTTCGGGGCCCGCGTGGCCGCGTTCATCGACTCCCTGGTCAGCCACTACGTGCTCGACGGCGGTGGGCTCGTCGTGTGCCACGCCGGCCTGATCGAGAAATACCACGGCCGCACCTCGGGCAGGGTCCGGTCCTTCGCGATGTACGGGGACACCACGGGAGAGACCGACGAGTACGGCCTGCCCGTGCGCTACCCGTGGGCCGAGGAGTACCGGGGCCGCGCGGCGGTCGTCTACGGGCACACGCCGGTGCCGTCCGCCTCGTGGGTCAACAACACCCTCTGCTTGGACACCGGTTGCGTCTTCGGCGGGAAGCTGACGGCGCTGCGCTGGCCCGAGCGCGAACTCCTCGACGTCCCGGCCGAGCGGGTCTGGTACGAGCCGGTCCGTCCACTGACGCCTTCTGGGCCCTCCGGCCGGCAGGAGCGGCCGCTTGACCTGAACGACGTGGCGGGACGGCGGATCGTCGAGACGGCGCACCACGGCCGGATATCGGTTCGTGAGGAGAACTCGGCGGCCGCACTGGAGGTGATGAGCAGGTTCGCCGTCGATCCGCGCTGGCTCGTGTATCTGCCGCCGACGATGTCGCCGTGCGCCACCTCGTCCGAGGAGGGATTCCTGGAGCATCCGCGCGAGGCGTTCGCGGCCTACCGAGCGGACGGCGTCGCCCGGTTGGTGTGCGAGGAGAAGCACATGGGCTCCCGCGCCGTGGCCGTGGTGTGCCGCGACGAGGCGGCGGCACGGCGGCGCTTCGGGGCCGGGGACGGGACGACGGGCGCTGTCCACACCAGGACCGGGCGGCCCTTCTTCGACGACCCCGCGGTCACCGAGGAGATCCTCGGCAGGCTGCGGGAAGCGGTCGGCGGTGCCGGTCTGTGGGACGAACTCGCCACGGACTGGCTGGTGTTCGACGCGGAGCTGCTGCCGTGGTCGCTGAAGGCGTCGGGCCTGCTGCGCAAGCAGTACGCGGCGGTCGGGGCCGCGGCGGGCGCGGTCTTCCCTCCGGTTCTCTCGGCGCTGCGGAGCGCCGCGGACCGCGGCGTGGACGTCGGCGCGCTGCTGGAGCGGCAGCTGCAACGGGCCGCGTGCGCGACCGCGTTCACGGACGCCTACCGCCGCTACTGCTGGAGTGTCGACGGCCTCGACGGTGTGCGGCTGGCCCCCTTCCAGATCCTCGCCGCCGAGGGCCGGTCGCTCGCTGCGGTTCCGCACGACGAGCAACTGGCCTGGCTGGACCGGCTGGTGGAGGCGGACCGCACGGCGGCCGCCGCTGCCGGACGGCCTGAGCTGATGCGGAGCACCGCGCGCATCACCGTGGACACCGGCGACGCCGCCAGCGAGGCAGCCGCGGTCGAGTGGTGGCTGGAGGCGACGGCCGCCGGGGGCGAGGGCATGGTGGTCAAGCCGCTGGAGGTGTTCGTCCGTGGCGCGAAGGGCCTGGTGCAGCCCGGCGTGAAGTGCCGTGGCCAGGAGTACCTGAGGATCGTCTACGGGCCCGAATACAGCAGGCCGGAGAACCTCTCGCGGCTGCGCTCGCGTTCGCTGGGGCACAAGCGGTCGCTGGCGCTGCGGGAGTACGCCCTGGGCCTGGAGTCGCTGGAGCGGCTGGCGGCGGGCGAGCCCCTGTGGCGGGTCCACGAGGCGGTGTTCGCCGTTCTCGCGCTGGAGTCGGAGCCCGTCGACCCGCGGCTGTGAACGCGGCGCCCGGACAGCGGGCGGCCGGGCGGCCGGGCCGGGATCCGGCTGCCCGGCCGCTCCGGCTGCCGGGTCCGGACTGGGCATTGCTCCTCACGCCGGAACTCAAACCCCTGTCCACGCGGACCCGCCGGTAACCACCCGATCCGGCTATGGGACATCACTCGGGACCGCCCCGCAGGGTGATTGAACAGCGACATCAAGAGCGGTCCCAGGCTAGGTACATATTGCCTATGGCCTTTTCAGTGTCCTTCCGCTGAGCTGGATGTTGACCATTGCCACCGACACGGTCAGGGCGTCGTCGACCCGAGCGTGAAGCAGTTGACTCGTACGGGGCCCAGGGACTGCCGGGGAGATTGAACGAACGGATGGAATGCGCGCGCCTGTCTGACGCGGAACTGCTCCGCCTCGTACGAGCGGGAGGGGAGCCTTCGACCGCTGCGCTCCGGGAGCTGGAGCAGCGGCACTTCCAGGCGGTCCGGGTGTTCGCGTCGGCGTGCGTCGTCACCTCCTCGGCGGCCGACGCCCTCGCCGGCCAGGCGTGGAAGCAGGCGCTGCGGCCGGAGGACGGCGGTGCCGCGGGCGCGGTCCGTCCCATGGCGCTCTCGGTCGTCCTGCGCACGGCCGCGTCGTGGGCCGGTACCGAGCAACGGAGCATCCTCAACCCGGACTTGACCACCTGGGTCCAGACGCACATTCCCCTGCCGCCGGCCGGTTCCGAGACCGGAGAGGTGGCGGACCTCCTGCCTCCCTCCGTCGCGGCGCGGGCCTTCGAGGGCATCGCCGAGCACAGCCAGACGGTTCTGTGGCACAAGACGGTCGAGCACGACGAGATCGAGCGCATCGAGGAGATACTCGGCCCCGACACCGAGGTCGTCTCCCTGCTGGAGAGGCGAGCGCGGAACGAGCTGTACAACGTCTACGTGCAGACGCACCAGGCCGGACTGGACGACGAGTGCCGTCCCTTCCACCGGATGGTCCTCGCCTACGCCGAGGAGAAGTCCCTCGACATGGCGGCGGATCTCGCGCCGCACCTCGAGGGCTGCGCCGCCTGTTCCCGGGCCGTCGCCGACCTGGGGCGCATGCGTGTCGACTGCGGGGGATTCCTGGCGGAGGCCGTTCTGCCCTGGGGAGGCGAGGAGTACGGCGCCATCAGGGCGGAGGAGGACGCCCCCGTCGGCACCGCTCTCGAACTCCTCCCGTCGGGCGTCCACTTGGCGCACCCGCCCGGCAGGATGCGGCGGCGCCTCTTCGGACGCTGGGGCCCGGCCCGCCCGATGGCCGCCAACCGGCGCGCCAACCGGGTCGTGCAGAGCCTCGCCCTCATCGGACTGGCCTCCCTCGCGGCGGCGTTCGCCTTCTCCGGCAACCTGCGTCCCGGTGCGCCGCAGAGCAGCGAGTCCAATCCCGCCCAGAGCGCGCAGCCGGCACCGGGGAAGCCCGGTCCGGCCCGTACGACCGCCACGGCCACGGCCACCTCCACCGTGACGGCGACCCGCAGCTCCGAGCCGCCCTCCAAGGGCGGCAAGCGACCGCCGCCCGCCTCCAAGCAGCCCGTCGCCGGTGCTCTGCTCGAGTGGGTCTTCGAAGACGTCAACGGCGGGGTGGCGGCCGACACTTCGGGGAACGGGCGCGACGGGCGCCTCACGGGCTCACCCACGGCGAGGGTCGTCGGGAGCGCGGCTCAGCTCGGCGGTGAGCAGGCCGTCGTCTCGGACGGCCCCGTCGTCGACACCGAGAGCAGCTTCTCCGTCTCGGCGCGCGTGCGACTGGACGACACCGAGGACCGTCAGGTCGTGGTGAGCCAGGACTCCGACGAGGCCAGCGGCTTCATGCTCCAGTACGACGCGGACGAGGACCGCTGGGAGATGCGGATCCCCGAGGAGGACGAGGAGGACGCCGAGGAGGCCGAATCCGACGAGGCAGCCGCCGACTTCGGGCCCGAGCCCGGTGAATGGACCCATCTGACGGGCGTCTACGACGATGACGACGGCGAGATCCGGCTCTACGTCGACGGCAGGCTCGAAGACGTCGCCGACCACGAGGACGGCGACTTCGCCGCCGAGGGCGATTTCGCCGCCGGCCGGGGGCTCTCGTTCGGTGAGGGCTTCCGCGGCGTGGTGGGCAGCGTCGACGACGTGAGGGCCTTCGGGCGGGCGCTCACCACCAGCCAGGCGGCAGCCCTGGCGAAGTAGCCCGCACCTCCGGCGTCCTCGTACGCCCCTGCGTGTGCCCCGAGAGCCCCAAGTCCCCTTGTACGACGGGGACTTGGGGCCTTATCGCGTATGCGGGCAGGCGGGGGAAGGCGCGGTCCCACGGCCGGGATTTCTTGCGTATCCGTATATCGCAGGACCCGTATAGGCGCCTCACGGATACGTGAGTACGTTCCTGGCGATCGGTATGGGCCGCGGTTCGGGCCCGAGGATTCGCGGCGGCCCCGGACGGGACCGTGCCGGCGCGGTGCACGCCGCCCCCCACAGAGGAGATTGTCCATGCGTACGCTGCTACGAAGACTGACCGGCGCCGCCGCTCTGGTCTTCGCTCTCGTCTTCGCGTTCCCCACCTCCGCGACCGCTGCCGAGATCGGCGACGCGGCACGTTCGGACGCCGCACAGTCCGTCTCCGCCCAGGCGGCCGGCGAAGCCGCGCTGTCCGACCGCTTCCCGACCGGCGAGGCCCCGGGCATCAGCGCCCTTCCCGACGCGCCCCGCGACGAGCGTTCCGGCTTCACCGCCTGGAGCTACCACATCACCTCGTCGTGCAGCGGCCTCGAAGGCCCGATACGCCAGGGCGCCAACTACTGGGGCGACGCCCAGGAGACGTCTTCCAGCGGCACCCCGGTCGAGTGCACCGGCGGCTATGTGCAGGGCTGCGGCGGCGGCAACGTCGTCGGCTGCAACTGGGGCCAGGGCGACAGGATCATGCTCTCCACCCTCGTCAGCGACTTCGCGCTGCTGGCCGCGCACGAGTTCGGGCACAACTGGTACGGGCACTCCGACCCTGGATGCGCGAGCTGGGCGAGCCCGTACGACGTGATGCGTCCGACGATGTGCTGACCGGTGCCTGCGTCACCCGCCGGCTCCCGTGCCCGTGCGGGAGCAGGTGAGTGACGCGACAAGGTTGCGGGCAGGTGCGTGATGCACGCGCACCTGCCCGCAACCGCTCGTCCGTCGCCACGGCGGGCACGGGGCGGCCGTGGCGACGGCGTTCAGGTGCGTCCCGCGGACGCCGCCCGCTCGGCGAGGGCCTGACGTGAACTGATGCCGAGCTTGCGCATCGCCCGCGCGACATGCTGCTCCACGGTCCGCGGAGACAGATGGAGCGTCGCGGCGATCTCCCTGTTCGTCAGGCCGGTCGCGGCGAGTTCGGCGACCTCCCCCTCACGAGGGGACATCCGCTCCGCGTACGAAGGGCGGCCCGGGGAGCGGCGCCGAGCCGCGGCCGGGTCGTGCGCGCGCAGCGTGGCCCGTACCCGGGCCGCGTCCCACACGGCGCCGAGAGCCGTCAGCCGCTCCACGCACGCCGAGAGGCGACGGGCGGCGGCCTCCGGATCGCTGCCCAGCACGAACGCGCAGCGCCCGGCGCTCTCGGTCATCAAGGCGGACGCGTAAGGGTTCGGCAGCCGGGCGTAGGCAGCGGCGGCCTCCTCGAACCGCCCGAAGGCCTCCTCTGCTTCGCCCGCGGCCTCCGCGAGCAGAGCCCGGCACCACAGCAGCGCCGCCGACGCCGCCGGGGCGTCCCGTCCGGCCAGGCCCTCCGCGAACTCCTCGGCCGCCGCCCGGGCGGCGGCCGGCGCGCCCGCACGGGTGTGGGCCTCGACCACCCAGGGCGCGAGCCCTGCACCCCAGACCCACACGCCCTTCGTCCGCAGCCAGGTCCACGCCGAACCGGCCGCGCGCTGCGCCGCGTCGACGTCCTGCCGTGCCAGGTGGAGCCGTATGCACGCGCCTGCCGCCGTGGCCGCCACGGGGGCCTCGCACGACTCCCACGCCTGCTCCGGCTCGCAGGGGTTCCACGGCTCGCCGTGTTCGCGGTGGGGCGAGGAGGACGAACCGGGGCGCGGCAGCCAGTCCTGTGCCGCGGCCCACTCGCCCTTCGCCAGTGCCAGCAGGGCCAGCACCACGCGGGCGTCGTTCGCGACACCGTCCTCGGCGACGAGCACGGTGCACCGCTCCGCGAGTCCGTCCCATCGGCCCGTCAGCCAGTCGCGGAAGAGCGCCGTGCCGCGCCCCACCCGCTCCAGGAAGGGAGCGCCGCTGCGCACCGCCAACTCCACGCCCTCCGCGAGGAGTTCACCGGCGCGCCGGTAATGCCCCAGGTACACCGCGCCGTTGGCCGTGTTGCACAGCCCGCGCGCCACCTGCTGGCGGCCCGTGCGCTCCGGGCTGTTGCGAGGCAGCTCCTGCACCAGTCGCCAGGCCTCCGGGTCACCGGAGTTCATCAGCACCGTCGCCCGGCAGGCCGCGACAGCCGTGCGCGCGGCGCGGTCCCCGGACGCGGCCGCCGCCGCCTCCGCGCGACGCAGCCAGTCGAGGCCCTCATCGAGGGCCGGGCCGGGGAAGAACGGGTTGGCCAGCGCGGCCGACGCGCGAGCCGCAAGAGCGGGGCGCCCCCTCAACTCCTCTGCCGCGAGCCGCAGTTCCGCCCGCCCCTCGCCGAAACGGCGCTTCTGGCTGTGCAGCAGCAGACCGAGTTCGAGCCGTATCTCGCCACGGGCGGCCGCCGGAAGCGCCGGGTCCTCGACGATCCTGCGCAGCGCTCGCGCCGTGCCCTCCGAGCGCGGCCCCAGCATGGCGCCGCGCGCCAGCGTCAGGGCCAGCCGGCCCCTTCTGTCCGGCGGCAGATCACGGGCCCCCAGCACCTGCTCCAGCAGCGCGAAGCGCGCCTCGTCCTCGGTGACCGCGCCGTCGTGGTCGCCCTCTGAGCCGGCCGCGGCGACCTGTTCCGCCGCGCGCAGCCAGTCCTGCGTACGTCCGCCGCCCCGCCAGTGGTGTGCGACCTCCGTCCAGGGGACCGGCGTGCGTCCCACGAGCATCGCCGCCGCGCGCTCGTGCAGCCGCTCCCGCACGGGCCCGTGCAGCTCCTCGTAAACGGCCGAGGCCTCCATCGGCACGGCGAACCCGTACCGTCCCTGCTCCGTCTCGCGCAGCACCGAGGTCTCCAGGGCCGCGACCAGCGCCTCGTGCCCGGCGTCGCCCCACAGCCCCGCGACGGTCGCCAGATCCCCTGCGCCCGCCGGTTCGCCGAGCACCGCGGCGGCCCGGACCACCGGACGGCACGCCTCCGGGAGGGAGTCCAGGCGCTCCAGCACCAGCTCCCTCAGGCGGACCGGCACCCCCGCCTCGTCCACGTCCCCGGCCGTGAAGTGCTGCCGCTCGCCGGCGCCGCATGCGTCGCGCAGCATGCTCAGGAGATCGACGACGACCTGCGGCACGCCCGCCGAGCGCTGGTGCAGCCGCGTGACGAAGCCCTCGGTGCAGCGCTGCGCTCCCAGTAACTCCCCGGCGAGGGTGCGTACTTGCTGCTCTTCCAGGGGAGGCGGCACGTACCGGGTCACGGAGAGCCGGGCGGGGTAGTCCACGGCACGGCCCAACGGCAGGCCGGTCCGCGCCAGTTGTTCCGGCCGGTAGGTCAGCACCGCCATGAGGCGCGCGGGCGGATCACGCAGCAGGCCGCGCAGCAGCACGAGAGCCTCCTCGCCCGCGTGGTGCAGATCCTCCGCGACCAGCAGCACGGGCCGCACCGAGGCGAGCGATGACTCGAGGGACGGATGGGAGACGCAGGCGGCGGGATCGACGATGTCCGCGGCACCGGACGGCCCGAACGTGACGGCCAGCCGCGGCACCGCCCTCGCGCCCGGCGACTCCAGCAGCCGCCGCACCAGTTCGCTCTTGCCCGTGCCGGCCGAGCCCTCGACCAGCACCAGCGCCGGCCGCGCCTGATCGCCGGCCGGCGCGCACGTCAACTGCCGCTCCCACGCTTGCTCGCACACGAGAGGCCGCTCCCTCGCCCAGTCGTCACGAACTCCTCGCCGTACCGGGCCGCCTGCGAGCGACGCACATGCCACCGATGGCCGGTGCCCGCTATGTAACACGTAGTCGTACTAATGCACCAGAGCTCTGACTTGGCGGCCGTGATACCGCCAAGTCCGGGCCCCGGTACGGCCTACGGCGTCAGGGGAGAGGAGAATCCACCCCGGCCGGCGAGCCGGAGATCCAGCTCGCCGGAGAGACGGCCGGCGAGCCGGAGGAGAGGAGTGTCAGCAGCCAGATGTCCCGCTACCACGAACTCAAGTTCCAGGCGGTCACGGCCTTCCAGCGGAGGGTCGGGAACCCGGTCACGACCCGTCTGCCGGGCCAGGTCCTCCTGGAGACCACCGGACGCAGCTCCGGCCTGCCGCGCCGCACTCCCGTCGGCGGGCGCCGCAAGGGGAACGAGTTCTGGCTCGTCTCCGAGTACGGCGAGAAGTCCCAGTACATCCGCAACATCAAGGCCGATCCGCGGGTCCGCGTCCGCATCCACGGGCGGTGGCACACGGGCACCGCACACCTCGTCCCGGAGGACGACGCCCTGGCCCGTCTGAGGATCCTGCCGCGACTCAACAGCGCCGCGGTGCGGGCCTTCGGCACGAATCTGCTGTCCGTGCGCGTCGACCTCGACGGCTGAGTCCGCTCCGGTCGCGAGCTGCCGCCACCGCGGGCAGGCGGCAGGTGGACGGCCCGCCGCGTCTGCCCGCGTCGCTCCTCACACAGGCCGCCCGGCAGGCTCCAGGCGGCACACGATGCCCTTGGACGTGGGCGTGTTGCTGATGTCCGCGACGCTGTCCAGGGGCACCAGGACGTTCGTCTCCGGGTAGTACGAGGCGGCGGAGCCGCGTGCCGCGGGATACGCGACGACGCGGAAGCCCTTCGCCCGCCGCTCCACGCCGTCGTGCCAGACGCCGACCAGGTCGACCTCGGCGCGGTCGGCGATGTTCAGCTCCTCCAGGTCGTCCGGGTTGACCAGCACGACGCGGCGGGCGTTGTGAATCCCGCGGTAGCGGTCGTTCATCGCGTACGGGACGGTGTTCCACTGGTCATGGGAGCGCAGCGTCTGCAGCAGCAGGTGCCCCTTCGGGGCCTGGAGCATGGTGAACTCGTTGCGGGTGAACACCGCCTTGCCGCAAGGGGTGTTGAACCTGCGCTCGTTGACCGGGTTGCGCAGCCCGAAGCCGCCCGGCACGGCAACCCTCGCGTTGAAGTCCTCGAACCCGGGGACGACGCGGGAGATGCGGTCCCTGATCGTGCTGTAGTCCGCCTCGAACTCCTCCCAGGGAACGGGCGTTGCCTCGCCGAGCGTGGCGCGCGCCAGCCTGCTGATGATCGACACCTCGCTGAGCAGTTGCGGCGAGGCCGGCGGCAACTTGCCGCGGGAGACGTGCACTTCGCTCATCGAGTCCTCGACCGTGACGAACTGCTCGCCGCCGGCCTGGAAGTCCTTGTCGCTGCGGCCCAGCGTCGGGAGGATGAGCGCCGTCTCCCCGCACACCGTGTGCGAACGGTTCAGCTTCGTCGAGATGTGCGCCGTCAACCGGCAACTGCGCAGGGCCTCTTCGGTGGCCTCGCTGTCCGGACTCGCCCGTACGAAGTTGCCCGCCACTCCGACGAAGAGCCGCGCCCGGCCGTCCCGCATCGCCCTGATCGCGTTGACCGAGTCCAGTCCGTGCTTCGTGGGCGGCGTGAAGCCGAACTCCCGCTCCAGGGCGTCCAGGAAGGGCTGCGGCATCCGCTCCCAGATCCCCATGGTGCGGTCGCCCTGCACGTTGCTGTGGCCGCGCACCGGGCAGACCCCGGCTCCCGGCTTCCCGACGTTGCCGCGCAGCATCAGGAAGTTGACGATCTCGCGGATCGTGGGCACGCCGTGCTTGTGCTGCGTCAGTCCCATCGCCCAGCACACGATGACCTTCCGCGAGTCCAGGACGCGTGCGTGCACGGCCTCGATCTCCTCGCGGGTGAGGCCGGTGGCGTTCAGCACGTCGTCCCAGCAGACCTGACGTGCGTGCGACGCGTACTCGCCGAAGCCGGTGCTGTGGGCGTCGATGAATCCGTGGTCGAGCACCTCGCCGGGCGCCTCGTCCTCCGCCTCCAGCAGCAGCCGGTTGAGCGCCTGGAAGAGGGCCAGGTCGCCGCCGGGACGGATCTGGAGGAACTGATCGGCGATGTCCGTGCCGCGTCCGATGACGCCGCGCACCTTCTGCGGGTGCTTGAACCGCATCAGCCCCGCCTCGGGCAGCGGGTTCACGGCGACGACCTGGCCGCCGTTGCGCTTGGTCTCCTCCAGCGCCGAGAGCATCCGCGGGTGGTTGGTGCCCGGATTCTGTCCGACGACGAAGACGAGGTCGGCGTCGTGGATGTCCTGCAGGCTCACGCTGCCCTTGCCGGTGCCCAGGGTCTCCATGAGTGCCGAACCGCTCGACTCGTGGCACATGTTGGAGCAGTCCGGCAGGTTGTTCGTCCCGTACGCGCGGGCGAAGAGCTGGAGCAGGAACGCGGCCTCGTTGCTGACGCGTCCGGAGGTGTAGAAGAGAGCCTCGTCCGGGGAGCCGAGGCCACGCAGCTCGGCGGCGAGCAGGCCGATCGCCTCGTCCCAGCCGATGGGCTCGTAGTGGTCCGACCCGGGGCGCTTGACCATCGGCTCGGTCAGACGGCCCTGCTGGTTGAGCCAGTAGTCGGACTTCTCGTCCAGCTCGGAGACGGAGTGCTCACGGAAGAAGTCGGCGGTGACGCGACGCGAGGTGGCCTCGTCGTTGATGTGCTTCGCACCGTTCTCGCAGTACTCGTTCCGGTGCCTCTTCCCCGGCGCGGGCTCCGGCCAGGCACACCCCGGGCAGTCGATGCCCTTGTCCTGGTTGACGTTCAGCAGCGTCAGCGCCGTACGCCGCACGGAGGTCTGGCCCAGCGAGTACTGAAGGGCGTGGGTGACGCCGGGCACGCCCGTCGCCCAGGTCTTGGGCGGGGTGACGGACAGCTCGTCGTCCGGATCCTCGTTGCTGCGCATGGTCTGCTCGGTCCCCTTCTGGCACGTACCGCGAACTCCGCGCCGCTGACGTTGCGTTGCGGGAGGCGATCCGGCGCGGCCGGAGCAGCCGCGTCTTCAAGAGACGTAGCGGAGACGGGCCGGGTATCGCCGCTTTGTCTGCGTATGGTCCTGTCCGCGGCAGTACCAGCCTTGTTCGACTGCTCCGGTCTGTCAAAGAGTCGTTGCCGATCAGTCGATAGCCCACGTCTATCCGCGGGCCGGTTCCTGATGGTCATGCCGCTCGGGAGCCCGGCGGCGGCCCGGTTTCGTGGCCGATGACCGGTCCGGGAAGGTCACGCCGGGAGAGACATGTGAGTGCGCACGGCTCCGGGCGGCCTGCCTGGCGGGCAGGGAACGTCAGGGGGGACCGTCGCGCCGGGGCGCCGGGCGACGGGGCGGCAGGGAGTCGCGGCGGCGTCAGAGGCGTCGAGGAACGAACCGGGCGGTCAGCGCCGCTCCCCTCACGGCCCGTACCGGTTGCCCGCGTTGGGAGTGCCGACGCGGGGCCGGATGCCCTGGGGAGGCACCGGTGTCGGCCAGGAGATCGCCGCCGGAGCCGGGGGAGCGGGTGCCGCGGGCGCGGGCAACTGCGCCTGGCCGATGGGCGCGGCGCGGCTCGGCGAGAGCAGCGCGTACAGGGCGGTGTCCCGCCATGTGCCGTCCGGCCTCTTCTGGTGCCGGCGCATGAGCCCCTCGCGGAGCGCCCCGATCTGCAGCATCGTGTCGTGGCCCGCACGGTCGAGGTCGTCGAGCTGCCACTGGACCCTGGTGAACCCCAGGTGGAACGCGTGCTGCACCAGCAGCAGATGGATCTCCACGGTGGCGTACGTGCCCGAGAGCGATTCCCCGAGCCAGTGCCAGCCGATGTCCACCCGCTGATCGATGACGTTGATGTTGAGGTACGCGATCCAGCCCGCGGCGCGGCGGGTACGGGCGTCCAGGACCACGAAGATGAAGGCGCCGCCGGCGGCCTGCTGGGCGAGACGCTGCTCCACGATGAATCGCATCTCCGCCTGTGAGCGGGGAGCGAGCACGGGTAGCCAGCCCCAGTCCGTTTCGACGCCGCGCTGAGCGGAGTAGAGGTCCGGGACATGGTCGATCCTGAGCGGCTCCAGTACGACGTGCCGGCCGTTCAAGGCCACGGGAGCGGGGGCCCGCGCTGTCATGACGGCAAGCTAGCGCTCGAACACCGTCCGGCGTAAGTGACGTGGAGTACGTCATTCAACTTGGACAAATCTGCCCGCGCGTCCGCCCCCTCAGGTTTCGGGTCCCTCTGTTCGCGGGAGAGGCGTCCGAATGCCCGGTCGAGGGGGCGGCGGCAGAGGCCGGCCGCGTGGTGCCGCGGCTCCCGTCCGCCCAGGGGCCGACGAGCCCGTGCCGCGGTCAGGAGTTGAAGCCGATGAGGCCACGGCCCTCCAGCGACCTTGCACATCCGCGACGGTGCTCGCGCCCGGCGGCGCCCGCTCGGAGTCCGGCCGCATCCCACCGCACGCACAAGAACGCCCCGCCGCCAGCATCAGCGCTGGTCACAGGGCGTGCGAAAGGCGGAAGCAGCCGGGTCAGGAGTGCCTTCACTCCCTGTCCCGGGAATGCTGCCGAACGCGATGGGGGTCTACGGGTGGCTCCTGCTGAGGGTGCCGTTCAGTCGGGTTCCTCCTCGTTGGGAAGGGACGGGGTGTCGGTGGGGCGGACCGCGGTCTCGCCGTGGAATTCCGGGTCGATCGCGTTCGCCGCACCGAGGGCTGTGAGCAGCCAGTCGTCGTCCTGCGGCCGGAGGCGGGCGGCTTCTCGGTGGGCGAGCGCGGCTTCCAGTTCGTCGAGTGCTGTCTCGAGCCGGGCGGTGTCCGTTCCGGCCGAGGCGTCGCGAACGTGCTGGCGTGCATCCTCCACACCCTGGTTCGCGTCCTCGTACAGGGCGTCGGGCTCGGACTTCTGAGGATCAACCATGCTTCCGAGAGTACGGCGCCCATGCCCCGGTCCGACGAAGAGGTACCGCGAGATCCCGTGTGAGACCGCAGCTGTTTTCGTGACCGATGAGGCTCATGGGGAAAACGTCAAAGATCATCACCTCGCCACAGGGTGATCACGGCCGTCCCAGCCCGCTCCCCGCCGCGTCCGGCTGCCCGCACGGCACCGACCATGGCCGAGCATCCGCACTGGCCACGGGGCCTTCAGGCGGCGCGGCAGGCACCCACGGGCCATCCGTGCACACGCTCCGTGGACAGCGCCCCGCCGTCCGCAGGTGGAGGTGACTGCAGCCGGCTCGGGGCCCGTCGTGAGGGGGTGCGTGCTGTGCCCGGCCGAGGACGCCGGGTGTTCATGGCTTCGGCGCACTCGCGGCCGGAGGCTCCGGCGCGACGGCAGGAAGCGTCAACTCCCAGGTGTCCACGGCGAAATGGAGCGCCATGCCGTGCGCGAGGTAGAGCCGCAGGGCCCCCGTCGCGTTCGTGGTGTCCACGCCGAGGCCCATCGTGTCGCGGCCACGTGCCGCGTAGACGCCGAACGCGTGGTGCAGCAGATACCCGGCGATTCCCCGGCCGCGGGCCTTCTCCAGCACGCCGAGGTTGCGGATCCAGCCCATGGCGGTGCGGTCGTCACGGCTCACGATCACCGCCACGTCGCCCGAGCCCTCCTGCGAGGCGATCCACACGAGCGACCAGTCCATGCCGGCGCCGAGGTCGTCCAGCCAGCTCCGGTAGCCGCGCGGGTGGTGGTCGTAGTGTTCGGCGAACGTCTCCTCGACCAGTTCGTGTGCGCGCCGCCGGTCGGCCTCGTCCACGCAGTCGCGGAGGGTCAGCCCGGCCGGCGGCGCCGGCACGGGGTCCGCGGCCGTGGACAGCGGGCGGGTCAGGACGTTGTACCGGCGTACGGACCGCCATCCCCGGCGCCGCAGGAGCGCGGTGTCGAATGCGGGCCGGACGTTGAGTGCGAGATGGACGACGGCGCGCTCGGCACCGTTCTCCCCTGCGCGTTGGGCGGCCCGCGCCTCCATCAGCTCGATGAGCCTTGCCCCGTCGTCCTGGTGGCCGGGCAGAACGTAGTGGTCCACGTCGATGCGCTCGGCACCGGACTCGTCCCACAGCAGGCCGTAGGCGACCAACTCGCCGTCGCGGAAGGCCAGCCAGGAGTTGCGGACGAGGTCGGCCTCGGGATGGAGCAGATCTGACTCGACCATGCCGAGGTCCGACTCCGGCCGTCCGACCTCGGCGACGTCGACTGCGTTGAGCAGCGCGCATATGGCAGGCGCGTCGTCGGGGGCGGCGGGACGGACGTCGAAGGACATGCGGTCACCTTCCGGACCGGGCCGTCCCGGTGCAAGTGCTTTTCTCCCGGATGGTCCGCTCCGGTCCCTCAACTCACCCTCCGTTCACCCGCAATCCGTGCCGAGCAACGGCGAAGAGCCGGACCCGGCGGAACGGGGTCCGGCTCTTCGCTCGTTCGGCGTCCTCCCACAGCTCCCGAACAGCGCCTGCTGACCGGGGCGTTCAGGGCGCGCTGTGACGTCTCACGCCCCTTGCCGCTCCCCGTGGTACCGCTCGGCGAGGCGGGCGAGCGCGACCGCGCCCAGGAGCAGTCCGAAGTCGCGCAGCGCGACGTCGTAAAAGCCGGGGAGGGTCAGCAGATTGAGGATGATGCCCGCGAGCCAGCCCGCCACCAGCCAGCCCCCGAAGCGCGGGGCGAGGGCGACGACGATGCCCGCGACGATCTCGATGACGCCCACCGCGTACACGGCCGCCTGGGCGCTGCCCGGGACGAGGCCGTTGATCCACGGTGCGAGGTAGCCGGGCCAGTCCACGAGCAGGTTGGCGAACTTGTCCAGCCCGAACAGGATCGGCGCCACCGTGAACCCGGTGCGCAGGATCAGGAATGCCTGGTGGCCCGGCGACGGTCGCTGCTGTGTCCGCCTGGAGCCGGTCGGCTGACCCGGGAGCCCGGCGGTGTTCCCGCGCGGTTGCGTGGCGACGAACGCGAAGTGCCACAGGGCGGGAGTCAGTTGAGCTGAATCCCGCCCTCTCCTCAGCGTCCTCCCGGGCGCTCAGGGATCTCTCGGCGCTTTGCGATGGCGCCGGCTACTGCCCTGCCGCGGTCTTGGTCGCCGGGGCCTCGGTCGCGCCCTTGGGGACGGGGGCCTCGGTGATGTCGAGGAAGATCTGGTCCGCCTCCGGTACGGCCTCCTTGATGGACGCCTTGATGCGTTCCGAGACGAGTTCGAGCTGTTCGCTCTCCAGGCCGGGAACCAGGTCGACCCGGGCGGCCACCAGCGTGGAGTCCATGCCGAGTTGCATCGTCAGCAGCATGTCCACGTTGTGGATCTCGGACTGCTTCTCCAGCACGGCCTCCACCCGTTCCCGCGTCCTCGGGTCGGCGGCCTCGCCGATGAGCTGGGCGCGGGTGTCCGCCCCGAGGCGGAACGCGATCACCATCAGCAGCGCCCCGATGGCGAAGGAGGCGCCCGCTTCCCACAGCGCCGACCCGGTGGCCATGTGCATCGCCATCCCGACGATGGCGAAGCTGACACCGACGACAGCCGTGCCGTCCTCGGCGACGACCGTACGCAGCGCCGGGTCCTTCACCCCCTGCGAACCGGGGTCCTTGCGCACCTGGTGGACCGCCCTGATCAGGGAGCTCGCCTCGGCGAGGAGGGCGACGGCGAGCACCACGAGTCCCACGGCGTAACCGCTGTGGGACTCCTCGGAGGTGCTGGTCAGTGCCTCGTATCCCTGGAAGAAGGAGAAGCAGCCGCCCATGACGAAGATGCCGACCGCGGCGAGCAGCGACCAGAAGAAGCGCTCCTTGCCGTAGCCGAACGGGTGCTGCTTGTCGGCGGGTTTCTTGCTGCGCTTCAGGGCAGCCAGCAGGAACACTTCGTTGAGGCTGTCGGCCACCGAGTGCGCGGCCTCCGACAACAGGGCGGGGGATCCGGCGAGAAGGCCTCCCACAGCCTTGGCGACGACGATGACCAGATTGGCCGCGAGCGCCACGAGGACGGTGATTCGCGTCTTACGGTCCGAGTTCTTCGGCTCCGAGTCCTTCTGAGTCAAGTGGCCTCCATGGGCCCCCGGTTACCCCTGCTTCGTCCCGATACACGCCAGCAGGTGTCCCCTGCGGGCACACCCTCTTCACCCCTCGTCCCCGGGCGTCCCGGACATGTGTGGCGCCCACGAACGGTCCCGGCTCGGGACATCGGTGCGGCCATCCTTCACCCGCAGAGGCACCTGATCCCGCGACGCGAACCGGCATCCGTCCTTCGGGAGTTCGCCCGGGCGCGGGCCGATGGCCAGGAAAGATCCACCTCTCCGGATCGAGCATTTCTTGGCGGGTTGGTGAGAAATCCGCGAACCCTTGAACCGTCCATGCCAACATTTTGCTTGTTGCGGGTGGGATGGGTTCAGACGGCCCAGGCGTGAGAGAGCCGGGCGTCCTGCCGTGCGGCGGCTTCGCGGACCATCGTTCCCCTCCGCGTGAGGGCCGGGCAGATGAGGACAAAAGCATATGGCCAAGGGAAAGCACAGACGCGTCAAGTCGCCGGGGGCGACGGGGCCCACGGCCGTGCGCAAGGCCGTTGTCGGGCTCGTTTCCAGCGTGGCCGTGGCCGGCGCTGCGAGCGCCGCCCTCACGGACGGGGCCGGCAAGAGCCAGGCGTCCGGCCCTCAGCACTCCCGTGCCGACCTCGCGTATGCGGAGGACAGCGAGCCGTCGGACTACAGGACTTCGGACATCGCGCCGCATGGAGTGCCTGCTCAGGCCCTGCAGGCGGGTGGATCGCCACAGACAGCGGCGCAACGTGCGGCGGAGCAGCCTGCAGAGCAACGGGCAGCGGCACAACCGACTGCGGCACAGCGGACTGCGGCACAACCGACCGGGGAGAACTGCGACGCACGTGCGAAGTCCACGCAGCAACTGATCAAGGAGCTGGGTCCCGAGTGCCGGAACAGCACGGCTGAGCGCAGGGCGGCGGCCCAGGAACTCGGGAACCGCGGGACGTTCGTCTCCGATCCGACGACGAACAGGCTGTACTTCCAGCCCATGGCCGTGGCTTCCGAGTGGCGGCTCAGCGAAGCACGTGAGATGTCCACGCAGGACTTGATCGACCGGCTGAACCCGGAACGTGGAGTCAGCCAGGACGCCCGCACGGCTGCCTTCCTGGGGCTCCAGGACCGCGGGTTCCAGATCTTCGACCCGCAAACCCAGGACCTGCACTTCAACCCCCAGTTGCTGGTCGACGGCAACTCGGGCGATCAGTCCGACCCGGGGGGTTCCCAGCTTCCCGTGAACGGGGCTCCGGGCGCTGACCAGTTCGGCGTGCCCAAGGCTCCGGCCCAGGACCAGTTCGGTCTGCCCGAGGTTCCGGGCGCTGACCAGTTCGGTGTGGCTGATTCCTCCAGCCCGAGCCAGGCGGACGTGCTCCCGGCCCAGGCTCCGGCCCCGGAGGCGGCCCCAGCACCAGCACCGGCCCCCGCACAGGCTCCAGCACCGGCGCCGCTACCCGCCCCGGTCTCGGCACCTGTCGCGGCACCGGCACCGGCTGCCCCGTCCGCGGCGCCGAAGGGAGCGGCACCACAGCAGGCCGAGCCCATCGTCGGCGGCAGGATCGAGATCCCCACCGGAACGAATTCCTTCGTCTTCATTCAGGGCGGAGCCAACTCGAAGATCCTCTCGATCACTGGTGGGGGCGGCGTCGGTGCCGGCGGCAACAGGTCGTTCGTCGGTTCGTTCCCCGCACCCCCGACCGGCGTCAACCTCCGTGGCGATGTCTCGCTCGTGTCTCCGGCCGCCAACCTGAAGGGCGAGGCAAGGGTCAATTTCAATCCCGTGACCCGAGAATTCTCCGGCGGTGGTTCCGGAGAGATTCAGGTGAACACCCCAGGTGGAGACGCGGTTTCGAGAAAGGTGTCCCTGGACGTCAAGCCCGACGGCGAAGTGAAGTTCACCGACACCAGCGGCGGGGCAGTCGATCTCGGTGGGCGCAAGCTCAGCGTCGATGCCTCGCAACCTTCCAGTGACGGAAGCCAGTCCCCGTCCTCATTCCGTTTCGGCCTCACGGGCGGGCCGGCCGACGACAGGGCATTCAAGGTGGAGGGGCGGATCGAGGCCGATGCCACGGCCAACGTTCCGTTGGACGACTCCCAGAACACCCGAGGTACTACCCCAGGCGCTCAGGCCCCCGGTCTGACCGACGGTCCTGTCCCTCCGGACAACGGCACCGGTACGCCGACTGCCCCGGCCCCTGGCGGAGTTGAGACCCCCACGCCTGAGGCACCCGCGCCTGAGGCTCCCGCGCCTGAGGCACCTGCGCCTGAGGCACCGGCGCCTGAAGCTCCGGCCCCTGAGGCACCCGCCCCTGAGGCACCCGCGCCTGAGGCTCCCGCGCCTGAGGCTCCTGCGCCTGAGGCTCCTGCGCCTGAGGCTCCTGCGCCCGAGGCCCCCGCGCCTGAAGCTCCTGCGCCCGAGGCCCCCGCGCCTGAAGCTCCGGCCCCTGAGGCTCCCGCGCCCGAGGCACCCGCTGACTTCGGTGGCGGCGGCGGTGCTGACCTTGGTTCCGGTGGCGGTGACTTCGGCGGTGGCGGCGACTTCGGCTCCGGCGGCGGTGACTTCGGTGGCGGCGGTGGCGATTTCGCCGGTGGCGGGGGTGACTTCGCCGGCGGGTTCTGACAATGGCGTGAGTGAGCAGTTTCGATAACTCACCCACGTCCCCACGCAGTTCGAGCAGGAGGGCCGGATCCCCGGCCCTCCTGTCCGCGTTCCGGCGCGCTCATGGCCACGGTGCGGGTAATTCGCGCGCTCACTCCTCGGTCGAGACCAGCGCTCGTGCCGCTCCGCGGGGAATCGCCCGTCCAGGGGCGAGAAAACAACAATGGCAAGGAATCGTTCACTCCCTGCCATGCTCAATTTATAACAGACAGGGGGGATTGCGGCAAGACCCGGGTCGTACTGCAGAATCCTCCGGTCGCAGCCAAAACAGACACATGGGGGAATCGGCGAATGCTTGATACCGACAGCAATGCGGCTGGGTCTTTCGCGACCGACTGCTACGTGCTCGGTCTCCAGGAGATCGACCGGACGCAGGTCGCGTTGGCCGGAGGCAAGGGCGCGCACCTGGGGGAGCTCTCACGGGTCGAGGGGATCCACGTCCCGGCCGGCTACTGCGTGACGACCGACGCGTTCCGGCGGGTCATGGCAGAGGCGCCGTCGATCGATGGTCAACTCGTCCATCTCTCCCGGGTGAACCCGGAAGACAGGGACGCGATCCGCGCGCTGAGTGCGGAGATCCGCAGCAGCATCGAAGGGATCGTCATCCCTGACGATCTGGCGGCAGCGATCACATGCCCGCTCGCCGGGCTCGACGAGGAGGCCGCCTACGCCGTCCGATCCAGCGCGACAGCTGAGGACTTGCCGACGGCCTCCTTCGCGGGCCAGCAGGACACGTACCTGAACGTCGTCGGGCGGGCGGCGATCCTCGAGCACGTCAACCGGTGCTGGGCCTCGCTCTTCACCGAGCGAGCCGTGACCTACCGCCTGCGCAACGGCTTCGACCATCGCAAGGTCCACATGGCCGTGGTGGTGCAGCAGATGGTCTCCTCGGAAGCTGCCGGCATCCTGTTCACGGCGGACCCCGTCACGTCGAACCGGAAGGTCGCCACCGTCGAAGCCGGCTTCGGCCTCGGCGAGGCCCTCGTCTCCGGTCTGGTGAACGCGGATGTCTACAAGGTCCGGGAAGGCGAGGTCGTCGAGAAGGCGGTCGCCAAGAAGCAACTGGCCATTCACGGGTTGCCACAAGGCGGGACGCAACAACGGGCGATCGAGCCCGAGTTGCAGCAGCAGCCGGCGCTGACCGATGTGCAGGTCGTGCGGCTCGCGGAGCTGGGCCGACGGATCGAGGCCCACTTCGGCCGCCCCCAGGACATCGAATGGTGCCTGGTCGACGGCGACTTCCATATCGTCCAGAGCCGGCCGATCACGACGCTGTTCCCCATCCCGGTGACGGAGGACCGGGACAACCACGTCTACATCTCAGTCGGTCATCAGCAGATGATGACCGACCCGATGAAGCCCCTGGGCCTCTCCTTCTGGCAGTTGACAACCCCGCGGCCCATGGCGGAGGCGGGCGGGAGGCTGTTCGTCGACGTCACCCAGGGCCTGGGATCGCCGGCGAGCCGCGACCAACTCCTCGAGATGTCCGGGAAGTCCGACCCCCTGGTCAGGGACGCGCTCCAAACCGTCCTCGACCGCGGCGACTTCGTACCGTCGCTCCCGGAAAAGAGTGCCGGCCACGCGTTTTCCGGCGGCGCGCCGGCCTCGATCGAGACCGACCCCGCCATCGTCGCCGGGCTGATCGCGCGCACCCAGGAGTCCGTTGCCGCCGTCAGGCGTGACATCCGGACGAAGTCCGGACCGGAGCTGTTCGACTTCATCCTGGAGGACCTTCAGGAGCTGAGGCGGCTCCTGTTCGATCCGGAGAGCCTTCCGGTGATCATGGCGGGGATGGACGCGGCCTGGTGGCTCAACGAACAGCTGAACACGTGGCTGGGCGAAGAGAACGCCGCCGACACGCTCACGCAGTCCGCTCCCCACAACGTCACCTCGGAGATGGGGCTCGCACTCCTGGACGTCGCAGATGTGATCCGCCCGCATCCGGAAGTGGTCGCCTTTCTGCAGGACGTCGAGGACGAGGGCTTCCTCGACCGCCTGGCCGGCCTTGCGGGCGGCAGGGAGGCGGCAGGCGCGATTCGGGACTACCTCGACAAGTACGGCATGCGCTGCGTCGGCGAGATCGACATCACGAGGCCGCGTTGGAGTGAACTCCCCACCACACTCGTGCCGATGATTCTGAGCAACATCGAGAACTTCGAACCGGGGGCCGGCGAGCGACGCTTCGAACAAGGACACCAGGAGGCCGAGCAGAAGGAACGGGAGCTGCTGGAGCGCCTGCGGTCCCTGCCGGACGGAGAGCAGAAGGCCGAAGAAACCAAGCGGATGATCGACCGCCTCCGCACCTTCGCCGGGTACCGGGAGTACCCGAAGTACGGCATGGTCAGCCGCTACTTCGTCTACAAGCAGGCTCTGCTGGAAGAGGCCGGGCGTCTCGTGCGGGCCGGACTGCTCCGTGAGCGGGAGGACATCTACTTCCTCAGGTTCCAGGAACTCCACGACGTCGTACGCACGGGACAGGTGGACGACGAACTCATCCGGGAACGCAAGGAGGCGTTCAGGGCGTACCGGGCCCTCACGCCGCCCCGTGTGCTCACGTCGGACGGCGAGGCCATCGCCGGGACGTACCGACGGGAAGACGTGCCGCCCGGCGCGCTCGCCGGCCTGCCGGTCTCCAGCGGGAGCGTCGAGGGGCGGGCCCGCGTCATCCTGGACATGGCCGAGGCCGATCTCCAGGCGGACGACATCCTGGTCACCGCCTACACGGACCCCAGCTGGTCACCCCTGTTCGTCGCGATCAAAGGCCTGGTGACGGAGGTGGGTGGCCAGATGACGCATGGCGCGGTGATCGCCCGGGAGTACGGCCTGCCGGCCGTGGTGGGGGTGGAGAACGCCACCCGCCTGATCCGTGACGGGCAGCGGATCCGCGTGAACGGAACAAGCGGGTACGTCGAGATCCTGTCCTAGGCGTGCAGTGAAGCAGGCGTGGTTGCAACGGAGTTGCGGCGCGTCGTTGACCGGTCAGAGGGGCGGCGCGGGCGGCTCGGGCCGCTGGTCACCAGGCGTCCCGGGCCGCTGCTCACCGGCCGAGGGCCGTGACTGGGCCGGCACCCCGGCCTCACCGGCGCCGGGATGGGGCACGTCCTTCGACGGGGCAGCCGTTTGTGCCGCGGACCTCCAGCGCGGGTTCAGTGCCACGGCGCAGACCGCGAAGGTCAGCCCGAACAAGCCGAAGATGATGGCCAAGTTGCCCTTCGCCTGGACGTCCGCCTGCCGCGCCGCGACCTGAGCGGACCACGCCACGGAGTCCTTCTGGATGCAGTTCCAGAAGTCCTGGTCGGGCGGTTCCTCCCCGGACTGGTAAGGGCAGGCGGAGTCCTCGAAGGGCTCGTATTCGGTGACGCTCTTGTAGTAGCCCTGCGCGACGGTGGGCTCCAGCTTGTCCGACACATGGGAGGTCGCGGTCAGAGCGACAATGGCCGTGATCAGCGCCGCGAGCATGCTGAGCGTTGCGAGAACGATGCAGGCGACAGACCCGGCGCTGCGTACTGGAGACGTCATGGCCGGAGAGAGTACACCGACGGGTTCGTCAACTCCGCCCAGTTCAAGGCAGGTTGCTGTTCCTCGCCGCCCGCCCGGAGGCCGGCGTCGCGACGCGCGCTCAGCAGTCGAACACCGACCAGCAGATGTCGTTCCGCAACCGCTGGTCGTCAAGGACGAGTTCGCGGATGGCCTCGGGGAGCTGGTCGCGCTGCCACTGGCACTCGCGTCTCCCTGCGGCCTCCTCCTCGCCTTCCGGTGCGGCAGCACGCGCGGCCTTGATCGCATAGGCGGCCGCACCGAGCTCGTGCGCGGCGACGTGCGCGACCACCGCGGCCTGGCCGGCGGCGTATGCGGCATGCCGTGCCGCCCCGCGCAGGTCTCTGGCCGCACCCATCGCATGGCCGCCCGCCGCACGAGCCTCCATCATCTTGACCTCGCCGCGCACCCAGGCGTGGGCATGCTCGATCGCTCGACGCGGCCGAGGGTCCTCCGGCCGAGCCGACTCGAAGAGGTCGAGGACGTGCTCCGCGCAGGATGCCGCCCAGAGAGCGAGGAGGTGGTGATCCGGATCGGTGAGGGTCCCACCGCGGCGGATCGTCACGAAGCGAGGGTCCCGGACCTTCGGAAGGATCATGATCGGCACTCCTGGTGACTTGCAGTCGCCCTGCGCCCAAGGCCGCGCACGCGCGCCAGGTACGCCCCGGGCAAAGCCTGCGAACCCAGTTGCCGATCCGCAAGGTTGCCGCGGCATGAGGAGCCTACCGAGATCAATCTCGGGGGCTTTTCCTGCTCCCGCGTGCTGACCTGGGACAACGCCGCCACCGGGGAGGGCCAGAACGTCACGTCGTGGGAATCTCTCAGCAATTCGGCGCAAATCCACTGCGACGCCATTCAATCCACTCGGTGGTGCACTCAGAAGAATGGATGACGGCCGGACGGGAGCATCCGCACCCACGACAAACTTGTTTCATAAGCACGAGAACGCCATCCTCGCGGACCGCCTGCGCTAGGCTCAGCGCCGTCTTTAGGCCTCGTAGGTCTAGGCCTTGTACGCGATCAGACCCGCAATTCAATGGTGTTGTCATTCGCAACGACCAGGGCCAACACCATTTCCCTTGATCATCTCACAGCCCTGGAGGAGACCGGGCTCGTGAAATTCGAGGCGCTGAATGACGCGAAATGAGTGGAGTGAAGTCAATATGGGAAGAAAAGGCCACAGACGCTCGCGCAAGGCGAACAGAACGATAGCTGTCGTCGCAGCGCTGGTGGTTGGGGGTGGCGGCGCAGCGGCGATCGGTGTGAGCGCCTTCGCGGGGTCGGAGAACTCCGGTCCCGCCGCGAGCACGATCGACTGTCCTGATGTGAGCCTTGCACTGGGCCAGATACCCAAGGGCGCCAAGGAGCCCGTGGGTCAGAAGCTTGCCACTCTGGACCAGCAGGTTGCGCAGGCGTACGGCCAGTGGAACTCCCAGGAGCAGAGCTCCCAAGAGGCCCTCGGCCAGTTGAAGCAGCAGCGCGCGGAGACCATCCGCAGCATGGGTGAGGACATCCAGAACGCCGGCGGTCAGGCCCCCGGTGACGTGGAGTCCATGGCTCAGTGCCAGATGATGCAGGATCAGGCCACCCAGGAGGGCCAGGAGGGCGGGGCCGAAGACGGCCAGCAGGTCCAGGGCCCGGTCGCCTCCGACTTCGTCAACATCGAAGACGTCCAGCCCAACGCCTCCAAGGAAGAGGACCCGGGCGGCAGCTTCGAGACGAAGTGCGGCAACAACGAGAACGAGCACTTCAACTCGGACAACGTCATCGCCGCTCCAGGCGTTCTGAACGGTGCCCACCACGTGCACGACTACGTGGGCAACGAGGACACCAACCAGGCGTCCAGCGACGAGTCCCTCGCCGCTGCCAACACCACGTGCGCCAAGGGTGACCAGTCGACCCACTACTGGCCCGTGATCCGTTCACTGGACGGCAACGAGGACCAGCGGGGCGCCGTCCAGGAAGGCGACATCTCGAAGGAGCAAAGCAACCAGGGGCAGGCACAGCCCCAGGGCCAGCGCACCGGAGATGACGCCGGCCAGGACCAGGGCCAGGACCAGGGTCAGGAGCAGCCTCCGGCCGAGGAGGAGGACCAGGGTCAGGAGCAGCCTCCGGCCGAGGAGCAGCCCCCGGCTGAAGATCAGGGTCAGGGCCAGGACGAGGGTCAGGAGCAGCCTCCCGCCGAGGAGGAGGACCAGGGCCAGGAGCAGCCTCCGGCCGAGGAGGAGCCCCCGGCTGAGGGTCAGGACCAGGGCCAGGACCAGGGTCAGGGTGAAGGCGAGGAAGACCAGGTCGGCGGCGGCCAAGGTGCCGAGGCCCAGCCCGGTGACGGCGGTGCCAACGACCTCAACGTCGGCACCATCCTTACTCCCGATCCCACGATCAAGCTGACCTCCGGCGGTGCCGACCAGGTCATCGAGATGCCTCGTTTCCTGCGCATCATCACCGGTGACGCCAAGTCCTTCACCAACGGCGACGAGAACGCCAACGCATCGTGGAGCTGCGAGGGCTTCGAGGACCGTCAGCTGAAGGACAAGTACCCGCTCTGCCCCGAGGGCAAGAAGATGATCCGTACGTTCAAGTTCCAGAACTGCTGGGACGGTCAGAACACGGACAGCGGCAACCACCGCGACCACATGAAGTTCTCGGACGACCAGGGCAACTGCCCCGAGGGATTCCAGAACATCCCGCAGGTGCAGCAGACGATCAAGTACGACATCCCGCAGCAGAACCTGCTCAACACGGACACGCCGTTCGCGGTGGACTCCTTCCCGGAGCAGCTGCACAAGGCCATCACGGACCACAGCGACTTCATCAACGTCATGCCCAAGAAGCTGATGGAAGAGGCCGTGGACTGCATCAACGAGAACAAGGAGTGCCCGGGCGAGTCCGAGGACACGGGCGGCGACGAGGGAACAGACTCGAAGCCGGACTCGGGCTCGAAGCCGGACGACTCCAAGCCGTCGGACTCGGACAAGGACAAGCCGGACTCGAAGCCGTCCGACTCGAACGGTGACTCGGGCTCGAAGCCGGACGAGTCGAAGCCTGACTCTGGCTCCGAGCCGGATGACTCGACCCCGTCCGACTCGAAGCCCGACTCCGGCTCGAATGCGGACTCCGGCTCGGCTTCGAATTCGGACTCGGGCTCCAAGGCGGACTCTGGTTCGAAGTCGGACGACTCCACGTCGTCGGATGCGAACCAGGACAAGCAGTCCTCCGCGTCGGACTCGAAGTCGGACGACTCCAAGTCGTCGGACAAGGCGTTGGGTAACTCCACCCCGGAGGCCGTGAATCGGGACAACCCGGTCGAGGAATCGGACGAGTCGACCCAGCTGGCGAAGGAGCAGGACAGTGACCTCGCCGGTACCGGCTCCAACACCCCGATCGGCCTGATCGTCGGGATCGCCGCGGCAATCGTGGCTGCCGGTAGCGCCCAGGTGTGGTGGCTGCGCCGGAGGAACGCTGCTCGGGACTGACCTGCAGTAGCCCACCGGCTGTGAACACCCAGGTCCCGTACCCGCTCACAACGAGCGGGTACGGGACCTCGCCTGTTCAAGGGACGGCCCACACGCAACAACGCCCTGCTTCCAGCATCCAGGCTGGTCACAGGGCGTTTCGGCACTTCAGAAGGAGTACCCCCGGCAGGATTCGAACCTGCGCACACGGTTCGGAGGGCATGGTCCAACGGAGCACGGCCCGCGGTCTGGCCGGGGTCTTCTGCTCATGGCCTGACGGGTTGACTGCTTGCGTCCACGTCACCGCCGTCTGGACCGGCAACACGCGGCAGGTCCGCAGCGGGGGGCCTTCAAGCCTTGGCGCTGGAGTTGCCGGTACATGAGGCGTCACCCCTTCAACGCTCAGGGGGCACATGGGCGTTCTGAAGCACCGTCGCAGGTCAGCGACAGTGCGCCGACCTGGTTCGAGTGTGGCGAATACGCCCGTTCGCGGCGATGCCGGGAGAGGGTGTCGAACTTGAAGCTGTTCACGGTGAATGGCGGCGTGGCGGAGGTCTCGTCCCGACTTGCGATGCACGAGCAGGAGTTGCATCAGCTGGTCGGGGCAGACCTGGAGACCATGTCGGGGGTGCGGTTCCTGGCGACTGGTCAGCTACCGCTTCCTGGGCAGCGATCACTCCGCTCTGGAGACGGGGGCTTCCGTCGGTAGGCAATCGGCCCTGCCTCGTCCCGCCGGGGTCATGGACACCGGCGGCGAGGAGCGCGGGAGTTGGAGGCTGTCGCCGGTGACGTCGAGGGCGCGAGTTCCAGGTGACGGGTCGTGAGCTGTTCGGCTTCGAGGAGGTCGCGGTACGGGCCGGGGGCTGCGGACAGGTGGGTGTGGGGGCCGCGTTGGACGATGCGGCCGGAGTCCATGACGAGGATCTCGTCGGCATCGTCGAGGACGGTGAGGCGGTGGGTGACAAGGACGAGGGTTCCCCCTGTCGGGGAGGTCAGGAGGTCGCTGGTGATGGCGTCTGCCGTCTGGGCGTCGAGTCCCTCGGTGGGTTCGTCGAGGAGCAGGATCTGCGGGTCTGCCAGGAACGCACGGGCCAGCAGGATGCGCTGACGCTGGCCGCCGGAGAGCGTGGTCGGGCTGATCTCGGTATCCCAACGGGACGGGAGGGAGTCGACGAAGGCAAGGAGGTGGGCGCGGCGTGCGGCGGCCTCCAGGTCCGCGTCCGTGGCGTCGGGGCGGGCCAGCAGCAGGTTGGCGCGGATCGTTGCGGTGAAGATGTGCGCGTCCTGGGTGAGACCCCGGACGGCACGGCGCACATCCACCGGGTCATAGCGCCCCCAGTCGGCTCCGGCGAGGGTGAGCGCACCCGAGATCGGCAGCTCACCGCAGAGCGCCGCCAGCAACGAGCTTTTTCCCGCTCCGCTGGCACCCACCACAGCCACCCGACGCCCGCGTTCGATGTGCAGGTCGACACCGCACAGCGCCGGCCGGCCCCCGTAGTCGGCACGCACCCCGAGGAGCGCGATGCCGAGCGGCCCCGACGGCATCGCCAGCCGACCGTCCGCCCGGCCGGGGAACGCGTCGTCCTGCGGGGTCTCGGCAGGGCGGCGTGGGGGTGGAGGGGCGAGAAGCGCCGCGACTCGGCGTGCGGCGGGGGACGCTGCGGAGAGATGGTGTGCCGCAGCGGTCAGTGGCAGCGCGGTCTCTACGGCGACCAGGGCTGTCAGGCTCAGCATCGCTGTGGTCACAGTGCCCTCGGCGCGGGCGGCGAGGAGCATGGCGAGAGCGGTTGCCGCTTGGACGATGATGCCGACCGCCGTGGCTGTGCCGGTGATCGCTGCGGCGCGGCGTTCGAGGCGGGCCAGGCGCTCCGCTGCTTCGGCGGCCGTGCCCATGGCTCGAGCGGTGGCGCCGAACGCGGCCAGGTCCTCGGCACCCTCGAGCACGTCCAGGCCGGCGAGTGTGAGCTTCGTGCGTGCCTCGGCGATGAGTGCCCCGGTCCTTCTGCTCGTGAGGTACACGGCGCCGGGCACCAGCAGGCCGGCGACGGTCAGGCCCGTCGCCAGCACGGCGCCCGCCGGTGGATGCACCGCGGTCACCAGGCCGAGGGCCGCCGCGCCGGTTGCGGGCGCGGCGAGCGCGGGCAGTGCACAGCGCAGGAGCAGATCCTGCACCCCGTCGACGTCGGAGACCATGCGGGTCAGCACGTCCCCGTCCCGGATCGTTTCCCTTCGCTCAGCGACGGCGTCGAACACCTTTGTCCGCAGATCGGCCAGGACTCTCAACGCGGCGTCATGACCGGCGAGCCGCTCCCCGTAACGGAAGACTCCCTTGAAGATCGCGCACGCGCGCACGGCGACGACCGCCAGCCCGATCGCGGCGAGCGGCGGCTGCTCCGCCGCTCGGGCGATCATCCAGGCCGCCGCCGCGGCCAGTCCGATCCCGCACACCTCCGCCGCCTCTCCGGCCAGCCCGGCCACAAGGAGGCGGCCCATGTGCGGGCGCAGCACTCGCATCACCGGCCTGGTCATCGGGTGGACTCCATGAGCTCCGAGGTGGGGGACAGGGTGATGACGCGGTCGGCGAAGGCCAGGAGGGCCGGGCGGTGGGCGATCACCAGGGCGGTTCGGCCGGTGATGAGGCTGTCTGTCGCTGTGAGGAGGGCTGCCTCTCCGGCGAGGTCCAGGCGCGCGGTGGGCTCGTCCAGGAGCAGGACGGGGACGTCCTTGAGATGGGCGCGGGCAAGCGCTATGCGTTGGCGTTGTCCTGCGGAGAGGCCCTGGCCGCGGTCGGTGAGGGCGGTCGAGTAACCGTCTGGCAGCGCTGAGATGAAGGTGTGGGCCTCGGCCGCGCGGGCGGCGGAGTGGATCTGGTCGTCGGTCGCATCCGGGGAGCCGAGCCTGATGTTGTCGGCGATCGACGTGGCGAACAGGTGGGGGTCTTGCGGGACCCACGCGACGGACCGTCGCCACTCGGCGAGGTCCAGGTCACGCAGGTCTGTGCCGTCGAGGAGGATCCGTCCTTCGGTCGGGGTGAGGAATCCGAGGAGCAGGCGGAGGAGGGTGGACTTGCCCGCACCGCTCGGGCCGGTGAGCGCCACCCGTTCGCTGGGGAGGATCTCCAGGGTGAAGTCACGGACGGCGGGCGCGGTGGCGCCGGGGTAGCGGAACGACACCTGGTCGAAGACGACGTGTGGCCCGTGGGCCGGCACCGGCAGAACGGTCGAACCGGACGTGTGACCGGGCACGGGCGCGTCCAGCGCCGCGAAAGCCTGATCGGCGGCGGCGATCCCCTCGGCGCTGGCGTGGAATCTCGTGCCCAGCGCACGCAGCGGGAGGAACGCCTCGGGAGTGAGCAGGAGGATGAGCAGGCCGGTGGAGAGCAGGAGCGAACCGTCGAGCAGCAGCAAGCCCACCGGAACCGCCACCAGCGCCACCGAGAGAGCGGCGACCAGCTCGAGGACCAGCGACGACAGGAATGCGATTCGCAGCGCCCGCACGGCCGCCTTCCGGTGCTCGCCCGCCAGCTCGGCGATCACCGAGCTCTGGTGCTCGGTCCGGGCATGAGCGCGCAGCGTCGGCAGGCCCACGATCACGTCGTGGAAATGCCCGCCGAGCTTGTTCAGCACGGCCCACTGCCGTTCGGTCAGCTCGGCGGTGCGCATGCCCACAAGCGCACCGAACACCGGGATCAGCGGAAGCGTCAGCGCGACGGCCAGGGCGGAGCGCCAGTCCGCGACCGCGAGTCGAGCAAGCACCAGCAGCGGGACGACCGCGGCCGCGAACAACTGCGGCAGACAGCCGGTGAAGAACGCGTCCAGCGCCTCCAGCCCGCGCGTCACCAGCGTGATCTGCTCATTTCCGCGGCGGAGCAGCGCGAGCCGCAGCCCCGTCTTCACCGAGGTCGCCGTCCGCGCCCCGAGAGCCTGGACTCCATAGGCCGTCGCGCCGCGCAACAAGGCCACAGCCGCCAGCCAGGGCAACGGCCCGGCGTCCAGGTGCGCGATCGCCCGGGACAGCAGCTCGGCTTGCACCAGGATCAGCCCGGCCTGGGCCGCGGCGAGTCCGACCAGCGCCCCCAGCCGGGACCGCGGGACGAGCGTGAGAAGCCGCCGCTCGGTCGCCTTCACAGATACCCCGGCCCCTTCACCCGAGCCCGGAACGTCCACCAGCTCAGGGCCTGCGCACCGAGCATCAGCGGCAACATGACCAGCACGAACACGGTCACGATCTTGAGCGAGGACGGCCCGGCCACCGCATGCCCGAGGTCCAGCCGCGCCCCCGCGGCCAGCGCCAGCCCGGCCAGCGCGACGGCCGTCAACGGATAGCTGCCGACGGCACGGTGCCGCAGCGAGCTGGGGAGCCGCAGCCGCGCGAACCCCGATCCGTGCAACGCGAACACCGCCACGATCGGCAGCCCGTACGGCGCCGATCCGGCGAGCAGGCTGCCCAGCACCCCGCCCAGCGCGAGCGCGAGCGCCCAGCTTCCCGCGACGACCATCGTGTCGCAGCCGGCACGCCACCACGCCGCGTCGAAGCGCCCCCGCCACCACAATCCGGCGTCGCGGACGACCCAGCCGAGCAACAGCAGCAAGAACAGTTGCCGGTGCGCGTAGAGCAACTCGTGCTCCATACCGGGGAACGCCCCCGCCAAAATCCCGGCGACCGCGACGAGCCAGACCTCGTTCCCCAGGAAGAACGGCGCGAAAGCGGCTATCACCGTCCTGCGTTCAGGGGCGCTCCGGCCCAGCCACGGCAGCAGCATGCCGACCCCGATGTCGGCCCCGGCCAGCACCAGGTATCCGGTCGTGAAGACCGCCAGCAGCGCGGTCGCGACAATTTCCATGACGGCGGACCTCAGAACGTCGGGGTGGGCAGGGGAGCGGCGGCCTCGCCCGCCGCGCCGAGCCGGACGACCTCGGGTCCCCGTCTGGCATGGCGGGCGAGCAGCCAGAAGTTCACACCGGTCAGCACGGCGAACAGCGAGACGAAGCAGACGAAGGACAGCTGGGCGGCCCCGGGAGTCAGTGGCGCGACGGCGTCCTCGGTCCGCAGGATCCCCAGCACCGCCCACGGCTGGCGGTTGAGCTCCCGGGTGAGCCAGCCCAGGATCATCGCGAAGTACGGCAGCGGGACCGCCGCGATGATCAGCCAGTGCACCACCCGGGCGCGCAGCAACAAGGGCTTGACGAAGAAGATCACCATGAACCCGAGGGCGAACCACGCCATCACGAACCAGTCGAACGCCATGAAGCCGAACGCCACCTGAGCGAGCGCCGGCGGATCGGTCTCCACACCGGACGGCTCCATGAACGGCATCTGCACCCCGCCGAACACCACCGACGGCATCAGCGAGACGATCACGGTCAGCATCCCGATCCGGATCGACCGGCGGAAGAACTCGACGTCCGGGTGCCGGCGCATCAGGTGGTAGGCGCTGACTCCCGCCACGAAGAACCCGGCTGTCAGCAGCGCCCCGAAGAACACGTGCCAGAACGCGAGAACCGCCGCCGGGTTGGTGAGCATGGCGCCGAAGTCGGTGAGCACCGCCTTCCCGTCGACCATCGCGAACCCGACCGGCTTCTTCAGCCAGCCGTTGGTCACGAGGATGAAGTAGGCCGAGGCGTAGGCGGTGGCCGCGACCACCGTGATCATCGCCAGGTGGACCCACTTGTTGAACCGGTCCCAGCCGAAGATCCAGAGCCCGAGGAAGGTCGACTCGATGAAGAACGCGCCGATCGTCTCCAGGGCCAGCGGCACTCCGAAGACATCTCCGGTGACGCGCGTGAGGCCCGTCCAGACCATCCCGAACTGGAACTCCAGCACCAGGCCCGTGACGATGCCGACCGCGTAGTTGATCACATAGAGCCGACCCCAGAAGGCCACCATGCGCCCGTGCACTTCGCTGCCGGTCACGGTGGCGCGCAGCTGCATCAGCACGACCAGGGTGACCAGGCCGAGGGTCAGGGCCACGAAGAGGAAATGGGCTCCGGCCGTGAGCGCGAACTGCAGCCGGGCGGTGAACACGGGGTCATCCATGCGCTCATGCTCGGCCCCGGGTGCATCCGGCCGGATCAGGCGGAAGCTGTCACCCCGAATACGACTTTGGCGTACATGAAGATCAGGGCGTACATCCGGAGATGTACGTCAGCCGAGCCAGCCCGGTCTGACCAGCCCGGTCTCGTAGGCGAGAACGACGAGTTGGGCCCGGTCGCGGGCGCCGAGCTTGGTCAGCACCCGGCTCACATGGGTCTTCGCGGTGGCATGACTGATCACGAGGCGGTCGGCGATGTCGTCGTTGGACAACCCGGCCGCGACCAGTTCGAGGACCTCCCGCTCCCGCTCGGTGAGCGCGTTCAGCTCCAGCGCGGGCGGCGGCGCGGTGATCCGTGACGCGAACTCGGCGATCAGCCGACGGGTGACGGTCGGCGCCAGCAGCGCGTCGCCGCGCGCCGCCACCCGCACCGCGTGGATCAGCTCGGCCGGCTCGGTGTCCTTCACCAGGAACCCGCTGGCCCCGCCCTTGATCGCCCCGTAGACGTACTCGTCCAGGTCGAACGTCGTGAGGATCACGACCTTCACGTCCTTCAGCCGGGGGTCGGCAATGATCTGCCGGGTGGCGTCCAGCCCGTCCATCACCGGCATGCGCACGTCCATCAGCACCACGTCGGGACGAGTCGAGCCGGCCAGGCGCACGGCCTCGGCGCCGTCCTTGGCCTCGGCGACGACCTCGATGTCCTCCTCGCCGTCCAGCATCGAGCGGAACCCGGCCCGCACCAGCGTCTGGTCGTCTGCCAGCACCACCCTGATCACGAGCCCAAACCTCCCACAGGCAATTCGGCACGCACCCGGAATCCCGAAGGCCCCGGTTCCGCGACGACGGTGCCGCCGACGGTCGCGGCCCGCTCCCGCATGCCGCGCAACCCGTTCCCGAGACGCATCCGTTCCGGATCCGGCTCCGCACAGCCGTTGTCGGCGATCTCAACGATCAGCTGTCCGCTCTCGTGCCCGAGCGACACCACCGCCTCGGACGCCCCGGCATGCCGCACCACGTTGGTCAACGCCTCCTGGACGATCCGGTAGGCGGTCAAATCGACCGGCGGCGCGACCGGCTGATCGGAGGCGCCCTCCAGCCGCACGTCCATGCCCGCCGCCTTGGTCTGCGCGATCAGGTCGGGGAGGGCCTCGAGAGACGGCACGGGCCCCACCGGCGCGTCCTCGTCGGCCTGCCGCAACACACCCAGCACGCCGCGCAGCTCCCGCAGCGTCTCCTTGCTGGCCTGCTTGATGTCGCCGAGTGCGGTGAACGCTTGGTCCGGATCCCGGCGGTGGAGCGCGGCCCCGGCCTGCACGTTGATCAGCGAGATCTGATGGGCGAGCACGTCGTGCAGCTCGCGGGCGATCCGCAGCCGCTCTTCGGTGGCCCGCAGCCTGGCCTCCTCCTCACGCGACCGCTCCGCCGCCTCGGCCCGCTGGACCGCGGCCCGATGATTGCGCCGCACCTCGGCCAAGATGATCGCGAGCAGCAGCGCCCCCGAGGTGCCCGCGATCTCGCTGCCGTCGACGGACAGGTCCGCGTGCCGAAGCCGCCCCACGAGCCCAAACCCGAACACCACCGCGAACGCCGACAACAAGGCGGTCAGCCGCCCGACCTCGAGCGCGACCGAGTACATCGCGATCATGAAAGTGAAGCCCAGGAAGGTGTCCGGATAGCCCAGCGGGTAGTACAGCAGCCCGGCCACAGCGGTGACCGCCAGCACCGTCCGCGGCATGAGCCTGCGGAACAGCAGCGCCCAGGACGCGACGGCGGTCAGCGTCCAGCCCCACGGCCACATAGACGTCTGGCCGGTGTCCGGGCCGACGATCAGGATCTGCACCGAGAGCAGGGTGAACATGCCCGCCGCGAGCACCCAGTCGGTCCAGCGCAGACGATTCATGACCCAACCCTAGGGCTGGAACCTGACGGATGTTGTTGACAGGTGGGTCTCTCATCTCTGAGGGACCTCCATGACCTCGGCCTGCGGTCCGAACAGCGCCGGCATCTCGGTGGGGTGGTCGCCTGGTTGGCGATGACGTGCGGGGTGCGGGTGTCGAATGCGGACTGGGGCGGAGCGGTCCAGGAGAGCGACACCGGCACCTCGACACCGGTGAGTACCAAGAGGAGCCCCCGAAACGGGATTCGGGTGTCGACGGGAGATGAACAGATCGATGCTCGGCTCACTTCATTACCTTGGTCTGGCGGAGACGGAGTCATGGCGCGGGGTTTGTGGGCAGGACTCGGGCGAGCCAGTCGGTCCGAGCTCGGACGGCTGTTCTTCAACGAACGCGGCGGAGTGGTCGGATCGTCGATCCACTCACATGTGTGGTCGGAAGCGCGAGAGTCCGGCCTCCCGCCCGACCTTGTCCAGAGTCCGCTGGCCGATCAGCCCTACGACCTCCGCCCACCGGCGCTCTCCACCTGGCTGAACGCTGGTCCGGACCTAACCGAGGTGGCGGCGCGCGCCGGCAACAGCGTTGAGGTGCTCCTGGCCCGGGATGCCAGATGTCTTCACGGTCGACATACAGTGGCCAACCAGCGAATTGAGAATCTTCTACGCGAATACGGGCGAGGCTCGTCACGCTCGTGACCTCGAGGTTGCGACCTCGGGGCCACTGTTGTGTAGCGCCTTGTCTGTTTCGCTCGAAATGCACCAACTCACAAACAGCCCACAGCGAGGGTCCTGGAGGTGCTTTGAGTGGCACATGGCCGCACACAGCAGCAGACCCCCTGATCCGACGTCACGCCTGATCAGAGGGCCTTTTTGGGTACGTGTCCTGGAAGTACCCCCGGCAGGATTCGAACCTGCGCACACGGCTCCGGAGGCCGGGGAAGCCGTGAGGGGCGCATGGCGGTTGACCTGCGGTGTAGCCGCGCCTGAGCTCGCCCGTAGGCAAGATCATTACGCTCCTATGACGTGGGCGCCCTGTCGAGGCCCATCGGTCGCCCGTAAGGTCGGTACGCGAGCTGTCGGCCGGGGGTGGCGTATGGATGGAACGGATTGGGCTGCGGTCTCCGCGGTGGCTGCGGTGTTGGCGCTCTCCGCCGCTGTAGGGGTGTACCTGGCACAACGGCAGCGAGACGACTTCGCGTTGGCGTGCCAACTGCACGCCGACCTGACGGGCGGGGAAGTGGCCCAGGCTCGGGAAGCTCTTGGCACTTTGGTTCACGACTCGAAGCGCATCGGTGATGACGACCTGGCCCGCGTACGAACCTCCTACTTCGCCCTCCTGTGGTGCTTCGAACGGATCGAAGCCGGACGGCGCAGCATGACTGCTGGCATGAAGGTCGGTAACCGCCCTGTGGCGTTTCTGGACGAAGTGATCGGGTGGCAGGTCGAGTACTGGCACAAGAACTTCCCCGTGGTGAAGGCCGAGCTTGAGCGTCGGATCGGTGTGCCGGTGTCTGATGACCGCTCGCGCGCTGCCTTCGACAGACTAAGCCGTGTCCTGGTTCGCCAGAGCTCGCCGACCGGAGGCGCGAAGGAAGGGCATACAGCGTGACAGCAGACTTCACCGAAGAGTCGGCGGGGGCAGTCCTCAGCGAAGCCTGTGGAGCTGTCGGGCTTGACCCTTCAGGCGCGGAACTTCTTCGGCTCGGGTCTAATGCGGTCTATCGCCTTGCCCGTTCACCGGTCGTCGTGCGCATCGCCCGAGACCCGGCCAGCATGGAGAGCATGACGCACGCCGTGCGGGTCGCGCGCTGGCTTGAGGGAGAGGGCTTCCCGGCCACACGCGTCGTCTCCGGGGTCGAGCAGCCGGCACTCATCAACGACCGTGTGGTGACCTATTGGGAGAACGCTCAGGACACGCTGGAGTACGCGAGTCTGGACGAACTCGGGGACCTGCTCCGCTGGTTGCACTGGCTGGAGGAGCCGGAGGATCTGCGCCTGCCGTACTTCGATCCCTTCGCCAAGGTCTGGCACGGCCTGGGCTTGCTGGACGGCGTAGGCGACGATGACCGGACCTTCTTGGAGGAGCGGGCCGAGAAGCTGCGCAAGGACTACGACGAGCTGGACTTCGTGCTTCCCTTCGGGATGATTCACGGAGACGCCAACGTCGGCAACGCGCTACGGGACCAGGACGGGCGCGCGCTACTCATCGACTTGGACGGTGCCTGCCTCGCGCAACGTGAATGGGACCTGATCCTCACAGCGCTCTACTACGACCGCTTCGGTTGGCACACTCGGAGCGAGTACGAATCCTTCGTACATCACTACGGCTTCGACATCATGAACTGGCCCGGCTACCCGGTGCTGGCTGACCTCCGCGAACTCATGATGACGCTCTGGCTCGGTCAGCAGGTCGGTACAAGTGAGCGCTCGGCAGAGGAGTTTGCGCGTCGCGTCCACGACATTCGCACGGGCGGAAGCCGTCGAGACTGGCAACCCTTCTGAGAGCTCGTCTCAGTACGGGAGCTTCACTTCGCGGGCGTCCTGCCACAGACGGTGTTCCGCGGCCTGGCCGGAGAAGTCCCGTACGGGCGCCGCATTGCCCAACTGCGCCAGATTTTCCCGAAATTCGGCAAGGTAGCCCGCGCAACGCTTGGACTTGAGCTGAGTCCCCATGTCGAGGGCGTCCAACGCGATGTTGCACGCCTCTTCGGCGTCGCCGGCTGCCAGGTGAGCATCCGCTAGAACCATCGTGGCGAAGAAGTCGCTTCGCACGTGGCTACCGCTCATGGCGTTCTCGGCTTGGCTGACCGCTTTCTGCGCCTTACCGATGTCTCGGAAACAGTGGGCCGCTTCGGCCGCGAGTTCCGCCTGGTCGAAGTAGGTGATCCACTCCGGTTCGTCGTCGTTGTTCACGCTTTCCAGCAGCCTCGCTGCTTCGGCCAGTGCCGTTTCACACCCGCGGGCATCGCCTGAGCGCGCGAGGGCGCGGGCTTCCATGGCGTAGAACTGGGCCATCAGCGTCGGCGTCGCCACCCCGGCGATGCCCATGCGGGCTGCACGCGCGAGTGTTGCGGCTTCGGTGAAGTTGCCAATGAATGTGGCCTGGTGACTCATCGCCGAAAGGATGCTCCCGGCAAGTCGACGGTCGTCTCCGTCCTGCGCGAGCCTGAGCGCCTGGAGGAAGTACCGCTGGGCCAATCCGTGGTGGCAGGTGTCGTACGACATCCAGGCGGCCAACAACGTCGACTCAGCGACGGTGGAGAACAACGCGCGGCCAACCGCTTCCGTGTACTGCCCTGTGAGCAAAGGGGCCACATCGCGGCTGAGGTACTGGATGACTGCCTGCCGCCCGTGATCTCCGCCGAACCGGTCGTCCATCTCCGAGAACATGTCGCTGGTGGACTTGACCGCGTCCACATCCGCGAGGCCGACCCGCAGAGTCCCTTTCGGGGATGACACCGGGAAGGACGGCTCGGGTGCGACAAGCCAACGGAGAGAAGCCTCGCTCCAAGCCGGCTGCGACGCTTCCGAGAGGAGCAGCGGCTCATACCCGTGCAGATCAGCACGCCAAAGCTGGTCAACCGAGCGGAAGGCGTCCTCCGGGGTCGGGGGATAGCGAACGTCCAACAACTGGGCGTCTTGGGCGAGGAGATGTCCAAGCCCCAACTCGACTGACGACTTCCCCAACGCCTCGCATTCCAAAGGCCCGTAGAAGTCGTCGGGCACGCTGTGCCCGTTCTCCCAGCTCGCGATTCGGCGCTTCACACTCTCGTCGCCCGGTAGCTGGTCGCCTTTGCGCGAGGCGGCACGCCGCATCTCCGCGATGAGGCGCCCTTGTCCCCAGCCCAATTGCTTTCGGGCGGTGCGCAGTTCGTTCACGGCAGAGCGGGCAGCCTGGTCCTGACTCATCATGACCGCCTCCCCCGTTCCTCTACCTACAATGGCTCTCCGTCTGACGGTAAGGACCTCACGCTTCGGTGTCTTCCCCTTGTTCCTAACCGGCCACTCAGCCTGGAAGTGACTCGAGGGGACGTGCTGTTGCAGGGCGCGTCACCCCACGTCACCTCTCGTCATCTCCCCAGCTCACGGGCGTACCCCGGAAGGTGGTCCCACGACGGCCACCCGGTCGTCGTCGCCAACTGGGGTGAGACGACGTGCAGATGATGAGCAAGCGCGGCATCCAGTGGCTGTCCGCTTCCGCGGACGACCCGGAGGTTTGCCGTGAGCACTGGGCCGCTGATCCGCGTGCACCGTACCCGCTGTCGGCCGGCCGCTACTTCGACGTGGTTTCGGTCGCTCAGCGGGTCGGACTGGAGACCTTCGAGCAGCTGACGCGCCACAACATGCCAATGGGTCCCGTAATGATGGACCGCTCAGCGCGGCGAACGGGCTTCTTTCTGCCGTCCGGCCAGCGGGAGCGCTTCGCCCGCATGGTGTTGAACGAGACGACCGACGCCCTCTCCTACCGCTACCTGGACGAAGGCTCGGTGATCGTCGCGCCCGGACCAATGCCGCTCAGCGCCGACCGATACGCCTGGCTACGTGCTCCGACACGGCGCCCGGAAGCCACGCCTGCGCGAGTCGCGGCTCTTGCGGCGATGCTCGTGGCTACGTCCGCGCTGGTCGACCGCGCCGAGCAGTATGAGCGTGAGCGCGTAGACCTTGAAGCGACGCTCGGTGAACCGCCAGGTCAACTGGAGGCCGTGTCGCCGGAGGCAGCTCATGAACTCTGAGCAGAGCTTCCCGGACGACGCGAACTGGTCACCGCTGGACAGCAGTGAGTGGTACGCCGCGCGTCATGCGATGGCGGCACTGCGCGACGTCCTCATTGCGGCCGGGATGGAACGCGACTTCCCCTACCTGCGCGCCGACTTGAACGCCTTCGGACACGGAATGATCGAGCTTGGCCGCATCGCGCCCCAGACCGCAGAAAGTCTCGCAGAGCTGCTTCGGCTGGCTCTGGAGTGCCCAAGCGACGTGCGCACCACTGAGGGCCGTAGGAACGATGCGAGCGGTGAACGAGGTGAACGGAATGACAGGCAGGCGAGACGTGTGCGCCCCGAGCGCCGAGGACCTTCAATCCGACGTCCCCTACGTACGCGGTTGGATGGAAGGTCGACGTGGAGCTGACGCGTTGGCTGAAGCTCTTCGAGTTCTGGGCCTGGAAACCGATTTGCCGGGCCTACGGGCGGACGTGAATGTCCGGGGTGACGGGATCGTCTGCCTCGGCGAAGTACGCCCGGAAGCAGCTGAATTGCTAACACGCGCCCTGACGGCCGGCCTTTCCGTCGAAATGGCTCGCACCGCCACTGATCCGCACAGCGGTACGCCGCCGGAAGCTCCCCCAGGGTGACCACCTCCGAAAACGCCCCGTACACCGGCTCGGCCCGTCCTTGCCAACGGTGTACGGGGCTTCTGCGAGCCTGCCTCAAGCTGATACTGGGACGGCCGTTGCCCACAGAGCCCAGGTCTGGGCGAGAGGCGATTCGCTCGCTCGGCAAGGTTCTGTAGAGACGCCACAGTCCTCAGCAACTGAGCGCTGATGAATCATGCGGTCTGCCGCCGGTCGAGACCGGCGCCCCAGCGCCGCAGCTCGAACGAGCGGCAGACCGCGGACCTCGTATTCAAGCGAACGTCAAGCGTGGCCTATTGCCCCATCGAGTACGTATCTGGTGCCGACGGATTCGTGCCCAACTGCACGGGTCTAAGCCCTCCGCCCCGAGTGGCACACTCGTCGTTATGAGGGAGCTACCACGAGACGCGCCGGATAGCCCGACAGATGCAGCCGAGTTGCACAACTCTGTCAGCGGCACGGTCAACGGCCCCGTGGTGCAGGCCAGGGAGCTTCATGGCGGCGTTCACATCCACACGGCCAGTCCGGGCTCAGTGATTCCTCGACAGCTGCCTCCAGCGCCCCGCGCTTTCATCGGGCGCGAGGTTGAACTAGCGTCTCTCAACAAAGCCCTGGAAACGAGCGTGCAAGAGAACTCGCCTGTGGTGATCTCTGCTATCGGCGGGAGCGGTGGCATAGGGAAGACGTGGCTAGCACTGCACTGGGCTCACCGGCATCTCGATCGGTTTCCGGACGGGCAGCTCTTCGTCAATCTGCGAGGCTTCGACCCCAGCGACAAACCGGTGGCTCCGCCCGATGCGGTGCGCGGCTTCCTCGATGCCCTCGTCGCGGACCAGAAGGAGATCCCAGCAGATCCCAGTGCCCAACTTGCCCTGTTCCGAAGTCTTGTAGCGCAGCGCCGGATACTGATGGTGCTGGACAACGCCCGGGACAGTGACCAGGTGGCCCAGCTTCTCCCGGGCAGCGCGACGTGCACAGTTCTGGTGACAAGTCGCGATCAGATGGCGGGCCTGTCAGCGACACACGGCGCGCACATGCTCCCCGTCGACGCACTCGGTGGGTCCGATGCACTGGCTCTGTTGAGCCGCCACCTGGGCCAGGACCGGCTGTCCGCTGAACCCGCTGCCGTAACGGAGTTGGTCGAGTACTGCGCGGGGCTACCACTCGCACTGAGCATCGTCGCCAGCCATGCACGCCTCCAGCCCCACGTCCCGCTCGCCGAATTCGCGGAGGAGCTCCGTGATGCCGCCACACGGCTAGAAGCGCTGGACGCAGGCTCATCGGCTACGCAGTTGGAGGCCGTTCTCTCGTGGTCGTACGCGGCCCTCAGCGCAGAGCAAGCCGCCGTTTTTCGGTTGGTGGGGCTGGCTCCTGGCTCTGACCTCAGTGTCCATGCCGCCGCTAGCCTTACTGGCTTGTCGGTTACGGGAGTACGAAAGATTCTGCGGGAGTTGGTGCGCGTCTCCCTGGTGCAGCAACATGCATCCGGTCGCTACCGCATGCATGACCTCGTTCGGCTCTACGCGGCGCAGCGAGCGCGGGCAGATCACCCGCAGGAGGAATGCACTCGGGCCCTGCAACGTCTGACCGAGTTCTGCGCCCGCACCGCGCACGATGCAGACGTACTCATCGCGCCGCATCACGCAGCAATTGAACTGGGTGAACAATCAGATGGGTGTCAGCCGCAACCCCTCGCCGATGCCGGGGCCGCATGGGAGTGGTTCAGCGCCGAACGCGCCAACTTGATGGCGATCCAACACATGGCGGCCGAGAGACAATGGCATGCCCGAGTCTGGCAGTTGGCCTGGACTCTCACCACGTTCCAGCTTCGACAAGGGCACCTCCATGACAACCTGATCGCTTGGCGGGCCGGCGCAGACGCGTCAAAACACCTCAACGATCCCCCCACCCGTACGCGCTCGCATCGCCATCTCGGGCGTGCATGCGCACAGCTGGGTCGCCACGAGGAAGCACTGTCCCACCACAAAGTCGCGCTCGCCGGAGCAGAAGAGGATGGCGACCTTCTAGGGCAGGCGCACACTCACCGGGCCGTCGCCAAAGCGTATGAAGAGCAGGGCGACAATCAGCAGGCACTTCGGCATTCCGAGCAGGCGCTTGAGCTTTACGATGCACTCGGCGTCCCGCTCAGCGGCTCCCATGCCCTCAACGAAGTCGGCTGGTACATGGCAAAACTGGGCCACGTCGACGAGGCCCGCAGTCACTGTGCCCAGGCCCTGAACAGGTGCCGCTCCAGCAACGACCGCAGCGGCGAGGCAAGGACTCTCCTCAGCCTGGGTTACATCGATCACCACACAGGCGAGCCCCGCACTGCGGCTGGGCACTTCCGTCGGGCCATCGCCCTGTATTCCGACATCGGTGACATCACCGGCCAGGCAGACGCACTCGACCACCTCGGAAGTGCTCTTGCCGTCTACGATCCAGGCGAAGCCCGCCACATCTGGCAACAGGCGCTTGAGCTCTACTCAGCCCAGCACCGTAACGCCGATGCCCAGCGCATCCAGGCGCACATCGCGGAGCTCGCTGACCGCTCCTGAACCCACACGGGAGCGAGACGACCTTCTGTTTTACAAGCTGTGGGCAGCTCGGAAGTCTATGGGCGGAGCCCTGCCTCCGTAGCTCTTTTCACGTTCCTGCGTCAGGGAGCTGAAAGTTGGCCGTGGTGGGTGCGGTGGTGGGCGAGGTATTCGCGGCCGATCTGGTGGGTGGCGACCTCGCGGAGTCGCTCTCGGTGCGAGGCGCTTGCGCTGCTGGTGATAGTCAGGTCGTCGGCGATGGTCAGCATGCCGAGGTCAAAGAGTACGTGATGGTTGGGACACAGGCACAAGACGTTGGCGGCGATGTCGGGTCCGGCGTGCGGGCGGCCGAGGGGCTTGATGTGGGCGGCTTCTGCGTATGCGCCAGTCGGGGTGGTCAAGCGGATGTCGCAGACTTGGCACGTGTAGTCGTGGGAGCGCTTGACGAAGTCCGCGACCACAGTGCTGCGTACGATGCGCTGGGTGGTGACCCTTGTGCGTCCGGGAGCTTGCCGTCCCTCTGGCTGCCGAGGGTCTGGGATGGCGGGCTGCGGAGTCGCTGCTGTCTGTGGAAGCTGCTGGGTGAGCCGGTAGCGCCAGACTAGATAGCCGGAACGTCCGCGCTCGGACCAGTAGTCCTCTACGTGGAATAGTCCGTCGTAGCGCAGCCCATTCGCTGGCGAATACTGCCGATCTCCGCCGGCTCCGCGCACCACGCGTACTGGTGTGCCGGTGGTCAGGTTGGTGACCAAGGCGGCGTTGCCTCGTGTGAGTTCCTGGTCGCGTACCTGTCGGCCTGTGTCGGGGTCGCGGCCGCCTTGGCCGGTGTAGACGATCAAGTCACCGTAGTCTTCGTCGTCCTCGTAGCCGCCCGAGACCACGATGGATTCTGCGCCCTGCTCCGCGGTGCCACAGATGCCCGCCTGTCGGGGGCGATGAACGCCTGCCGCTGCCAGCGCTCGGCGGTCTTCAAAAGCTTGGCCCGCATCGATGCCGGGCACCTCACCAAACCCGTCAAAGACTGGGTCGGCCAGTTGGCAGTCCTGTAGTAGCCGGGCGGGAGCTTCGCCTTCGAAGAAGCGGCGCAGCAGCACGTCAACCATTCGCTGCCGTGCAGCCTGGTCCGTGGCCATGAGGGTGTAGACATCGTCGCGCAGGCCTGCACGTGGGTTCTGCGCGGTGAGCCACGGCCGTAGCCGCGAACCACGCGCCTGCGGTACTTCGCCGGCTACACCGTCAAGCTCCCACAATCGGGATCGACTTAGGGCCACGAAGGGATACTCCGGCGAGGGATCCGAACCTGGGCGCCCGTATTTGCTCAGCAGGTGGCGCAATTGGGTGCGCGCATCGGTCCATGGGACCAACCGCGGCTGTCCGGTCGCGGCACGCCCGAGCCCCCACAGCAGCGTGATGGGCTGATGCAGTGCTGGCAACCCGGTGGACTGATCCACTCGCAGCGCCTCGACGGCTGCACAGAGCTCATTCACGTTGTCTTGTTGGAGCACAACGCCCCCCTTCGGGCCGTGATCATGCATTGCCGCGTCTGACTGTAGAGGGCACCGGTGACACAACGATTGGTCCTCATGGCCACGTGGGACGAGCAGCTACGAAGGCTGACAGGAAGGACGTCGCCGGTCATCTAGCAAGGGGCTGGCACAAGACCGCAAACGAAGGAGTCCCCAGTCCTCTGGCCTGAAGACTTTCTCTGGAGCGGCCCATGAGACTCGCACCCGCGCTATGAGCTTGGGAATCACCACCCGTGCAGATCCGTCTAGCGGGGGCCGCTGAGCTGGCATAACGGTTCCTGGGCGGTCGTCCGCGTCGCCGTGTCACGACCGTGGTAACCGGGATTGCCGTCCGTTCTGGTGCACATCTGGTGTGACGGAGCGGGGACCTCGACGGCGGTTGGACCGATGGACGGTCGCTCACAACACGGAGAGGGGCTGTCGGAGGCCGCATCGCAGGATGGCATTCGCCCACCTCGGCACGGAGCAGGGCAGGTTGAACTGTCTGAAGGTTCCAAGGGGACAGAAAGGTCACCTGATTGTGTGTTAGATTCAGTGCAATCTCAGAGCAGGTTTGCCTGGACTGTCCGCTCCCTGGGCGGCCCGACATGCGGTCGGGGTGCCAGGAAGGAATCCGAGAGCTCGTTCATCGCCGACACAGGTGGCGGGGGATCGGCTTCAGCCGCCCGGGCTGGCCTATGCCCGTTTTGTGCATCCCTTAGAAGAGACCCGCTGAGGGTCATCTCCTCAGCTTCTGTTTTTTGGTGTCGGCAGGAACTCAGTTCTGTCCACGAACATGGTGGTCGAACTGAACCTGCTGCCCGGGTTCGGCCACCCGTCAGGGAAGGATCCAACCGGTGGGCGACACCCTTACTCTCACTATTCTCGCCGGAGCCGGTGTGCTCTCGATATCGCTGTACGCGGCGAAGGGACTCCTAGATCAGTTACAGGCGCTCTTTCACGCCTGGCACACGGCACGAAAGGCGTGGCGCGATGGAGAGCGGGATCAAGACCCCGACATGCACTGAGTTGCACGACGGGGAGACGAGTGGCAAGCAGAACGCTCACTGATCGGAGGACAATCGTCCGGCCAGCCAGGCGACTGCGCTGGCCAGCCAAACGCCCGGCGCCCTTCGTCGTGGAGCTACCTTGCACGGCCCCGTCGACGCTCCCAACTTTCGTGCGGAACTGCAGCTTTACTGATATGCGTATCACCCCCGCTATCGGTGGTGGGAGCCAGGGTCTTGATTCACTATCGAGACGGCTGAAATCCATCGCATCGAATCACTCTTGGCGAGGGGTGCCATTGTCTTGTCTACCTCATGTGGAGTAACCCAGCCATCGTCGTCTCGAACAAGTCAGGTCGTGTAAGGTAAGGCTCCATGGACGCAATAGTTGCTGCGCTAGCCGGGGCATTCGTGGGTTTTGCTGGTACGCATTCTGTCGAATACCTAAAAAATCATCTTGCCGAGATAAATAAGGCGCGGGACGCAGTGAAATGTAACGAAGTGCAAGCCAAGGAAAGGCTAGTTTATAAACTTCGAGTTGTAAATGAGTGGTCGCGTTTAGTCAAGATGAGTGTTGATGCCACAGTGCGTGATCTTCTTGAGAAAGAGAGCCGTTTAAGAGTCAGCGATCTGTACCTACTGTTGAGGCAGTCGGACGCGTATGATGTAGTTCGCGCACTTGGAGTCGGTAATCGAGATCTTGAACAGCACTTTGACGAGTTTAAGACGCTGGCATCTCAGTATTTTGACTTGGCCTTTCAAGTTAACAAGATGTGTGAATTAACCAGGACTCCTCCGCTGAATCACAACGTGGAGGTGCGGCAGCTGCAAAATCTGTTTGGAGACGTGTGCGCCAAGAGGTCGGAATTGAAAGAATGCCTAATGAGAACAGCTGCTGAGTTCGATGGAGATCTCTTGATAGGTCAGTCTGGCCATTGGGGAGACTTCGTACGAAACAATGGCATCCTATCGCATCACGAGATGGAGAACCCACATTAGGTTGGTACCCCGAAGAGACGGCGCCGGGCTGCTCATGCCCGGCGTCCCGCGCGACGAAGGAGAGGTCGCAGCTAGCCCGAAGAGAGGGCAGGTGGTGCTGTGGTGGTGCGCGGTACCAGAATCGGTTTAGACAACACGAAGCCCTGGGCCTTTCCTGTTGGAGCGGGTGACGGGAATCGAACCCGTGCTCTGAGCTTGGGAATCACCGTGCGTTGCCGCTGAGTTGAGTTATTGACCTGCGTGAACCGGCCTCTGGGCGATAATCCGCGCCACTGCCATGTGACCGCTGTTGACCGGGATGTGCCGCCCGTTCTGGTGCGCATCTGGTGCGCCCCTTACGTACGGAGACTACTGTCAGCACGGTCTGAAGCGCTGCCATCCTGGACGTGAAAGACTCCTGGACTGACTTCATAAGACCGAGAGGCGACTTCCCCGGCAAGGGCTTTCGTAGGCCACTTTGTTTCTTTGTTCCACACCAGGCCAATCCACGGCGTCATGCTTCGGACATTGGACACCTTCGCGCCTGCTAGGTCCGTGCCCCTGAGGTCCGCGCCGCTGAGGTCCGTGCCCCTGAGGTCCGCGCCTGCGAGGATCGCGCTCCTGAGGTCCGTGCCTATGAGGTGCGCGCCCCTGAGGTCCGCATCTTTGAGGTCCGCGTCCGTGAAGACCTCGCCCCTGAGGTCCGTGTCTCTGAGGATCGCCTCTCTGAGGATCGTGCCCGTGAGGTGTGCACCTGTGAGGTCCGTGCTCCTGAGGTCGGCGCCCACGAGTCGTGTGCCCGTGAGGACCGCGCCAATGAGGTGCGAGCCCCTGAGGTCCGCGCTGGTGAGGTCTGCCTCCGTGAGGACTGTGTGCACGAGAACTGCGCCCCTGAGGTCCGCGCCCACAAGTCGTGTGCCCGTGAGGTCCGCGCCGACCAGGCCCGCGTCTTTGATGCGCGCCTCTGTGAGGTCCGCGCCCGTGAGGTCCGCGCCCGTGAGGTCCGTGCCCGTGAGGTCCGTGCCCCTGAGGTCCGCGCCCCTGAGGTCCGCGTTCACGAGGTCCGCGTCGACGAGTTCCGCATCCGAGAGGTCTCGAGGCGAGTCGTGTAGCGACCGCTGAAGAGCGAGTCCTACGGCTTCGGGAACAGCCTGCGTCGGGGAGACTCTGCCTGCAGCGTCGCGCGCAATGGCATCGGCCACTGAGGTAAGGGTTCGTGAAGGCGCTTCACCGCATGCGAGGTAGAGCAGTCCGCGCAGAACAGCGGCCTGCTCTTGAGTCGACTCAGAGTCAGACACCACGACCTCCAGAGTACGGCTCTTGCCCGTCGGCATGGAGTCGGCAGATAGGACAGCGGTGGTCGGCCCTGGGATCGATGACGAGAAGAAGGCCCAGCGCGGCGTTTTCGGCACGCCGCTCCTGGTCTCGGGCTCGATGGCCGGCGGCTTCTGGGTCCTTCATCAGGCGCACCTGAAGATGCCGGAAATGCTCTTCGGCATTCTTCCAATCTGGTTCAGGATTGGTTGTCTGACCTGGGAGTCCCTTTGGACTATGGAGCTCACCGAACCTGGTGACAGCCTTCGCTACATCACCACCGCGCTGATGAAGCTCGTGGAGAGTGATCACGGCTCGTCTCCGGCGTCCCCATCTGTATGGATGAGCGCTCGAAGCTCGCCGATCACGGCCTCAAAATCGCGAGATTGATGGCGTTCGATCTGAACCGTGATGACGTAGCCGGCGGTCCCACCGACTACCGCGGGGATCGCCCCCCATCCCAAGAGGGACAACGCCCAAGCGAGCCAGGAAGGCTGCACCTCGGCCGGAGAAGTGATGCCGGTCATCAGCTCGTATGCGGTGCCCCAGCCGACCAGCGCACCGTTCGCGACGAAGACGCCCGCGCATATCGCCAATACAACAGCAGCGCGTGTCAACAACCAGTGAGGCAGACGCCCCAGAGCATGTCGCCGCGACGCCCATGTGACCACCCGTTGCCACACACCCGGCTGAGGAGGAGCAGACCCTGGGGACCGAGGCGAGGGGAGCGACACAGAGACAAGAGTAGAGATACCGACCACCAGCGTGCACACCTAAAGGACCGAACTCGTAGCACCGCAGGGGCAGTTGACGGAAGCCCACAGGGAAGACAGCCGCCTTCAGCCGCTCCTGGAGGCGGGGGACGCGAAGATCCCCAGACCGCTCCAGGTCAGGACTGCTCCCCGGCGAGAGCGAAATGAAGACGTGCAGGTCGATCGGGTGTCCACACCACGTCCAGCACTTCGACGTGCCGGACGTGGTGTGGGTCCGAACCCCGACCGTCTGTTTACAAGGTGTGGACAGCTCGGACATCTACGGTCGGACGGTCTCACGAGTGACATCCACGGGGGCCTGCGGCCTCCAACGGTCAGCGGGGTTGCTGTACTTCGCTGCTGTACCGCGCTTGTCCCCCCCAGACGGCGCCAGGCCTCAGGGTTATGTCTCGCTAAGCGTCGACCTGCTGTTGATGGCTGCTCAGGCGTATCACCATCCGGGGCCGTTGGCGTCAGAATGGGCGTCAGGAGCTCACAGAGAGCACCGCCGCCGGCCCCCTTGACCCCCAGAACATCGGGGTAGCCGTATCCGCAGCTCAGGGCTGACGTGGTGCACGCGTAGCTGTTCCCATGAACTGCTCATGTTCGGGTGCGTGTATGCCGTTTGGCCCCAGAGTGGTCCCAACGAGCGGGATGACCCTCAAGGCGTCCGCACATCCGAAGGGACAGGTTCCACTACGCACGACACGCTGTTCGACGGAGTTTCGCTCGTACCGGGCGGGCTCTGGATCATCCTGACCTCACCGGGGAACGATCCTACCCAAAGCGTCTGATACGCAATATCCTATAGCCGATTAGGCGATAGTGAAGAGGAAACGTTCAAGGACGCATCTGATCGATAGGAGTAGAAGGCCGTGAGCTATGAGCTCCAACACCGACTCGTCATTGGAATTGCCTCAAGCGCACTATTCGACTTGGCGGAGTCGGACACCGTTTTCAGAGAGGAAGGCGAGGAAAGCTACCGAAAATATCAGCAGGAGCACTTGGACACCGAACTTCGACCAGGTGTAGCTTTCCCTTTTACTCGGCGGTTATTGTCCCTGAATGACCTAAGCGAACCTACAGACCCGCTGGTTGAAGTCATAATTCTTTCCCGCAATGACCCGGATACGGGGCTGCGAGTGATGCGGTCCATTCGGTCGCACGACCTCCCTATTAGTCGTGCCATCTTCATGCAGGGGAGATCTCCCTATAAATTCATGCCAGCATTGAATATGTCGCTTTTCCTTTCGGCGAATGATGCCGACGTGCGGGAGGCAGTCGCTGCTGGATTGCCAGCGGGTCGCGTTCTCGACTCCTCCTACGTCGACGATCCAACTGACCGAGACTTGCGTATTGCCTTCGACTTCGATGGCGTATTGGCTGGGGACTCTTCTGAGCAGATCTACCAGGATTCCGGCATTGAAGAGTTTCGGCGTCATGAGTTGGTAAATGCCGCAACCCCACATGACCCTGGACCTCTCCGTGAGTTCCTCGCGAAGATCAACAAGATTCAGCGCCGCGAAGAGGAGCAGCGTCAAACCGACCCCGGATATAAGATCCGGGTCCACGTCTCCATCATTACGGCGCGCAACTCGCCGGCACATGAACGGGCTGTGGCGAGTCTGAAGGCGTGGGGAGTAACCGTTAATGATGCCTTTTTCTTGGGCGGAATCAATAAGGGAACAATTACAAACGTTTTGAAACCTCACGTATTCTTTGATGATCAAGAGTCTCATCTGGAGAATACATCTGAAGTGCCGAGTGTGCATGTTCCATTTGGCAGAGTCAACGAGGCGGCCCCCTAAGGGCTCCGAGACCCTGTCTCCGCGTCGCACGGGATCCGTTCCCATTAGCGTTTCCGCACGCGCCGTGCTTTTTCCCGACGAATCCGCATCTTGAGAGTCTCGAAATAGGTCTCATACGGCGTATTCACAATTTTCTTGTGCAGGTCTTGGGAGACAAGGGCGTCACCTGATTGTTGAGAAATTGAGGAGAGTCCTGTCTCCGACAAAATCTCGTAAGCATAGACGTATGCCTCGGAGAATTCCCCACTATTGCTCTCCGCAGCTTCTGCGGCCTTGTCCAGGAACGAGATAAGCCTAGTTGCCTCATCTGTTGGCTCCTGCGCACGATCCGCCAAGTTGATGTCTGTAACTACGCCAGCAGCGAGCAGAGCGATATATGCACTGTATTCAGGCTTCCTGAAGCGCTGGAAATAGCGCGTCTCGGTCTCTGCGTGGATTTCGCTGACATCGGCTCTGCCGATGCGTGCGGCGTTGCTAATGGAGAATAGTGAAGCAAACACCCTCTCCGAGGTTCCCTGATCTTCGTAGATATCCTCCAGTACCGGAGCCAATAGCTTGCTGTAGTTATTGTCAAATATATTCGTTGGCCGCTCACTGAATACGCCCTTGTAAAGCGCCTTTGTCTCCTCGTAGGTTACCTGGACATCACTGATTGCAGCGACCATATCCGTGACGCCGTGTGCGGCATCGGGTGCTACTGAAAGGCCTGAGCGGGCGGCTTCACGTTGGACAAGTTGTGGACGGAGATACTTGGCCAAGTCGAGGTCAATCTGGCGAACCCGATTCTGATAATTTGCCGAGTGTGCAACTTCCCAAAGATCGTTCGATTCAACGATTTTTACCGGAATTAGGAGACTGTCGTTGACGAAGTCCCGCCGCGCCACGATGCACATCGTAGTTTGACAACCGTTCACGATCGATGCATTCTCTAGCAGCAACCCTTGGCCGATGCGTTGAACACTATTTGCCCGAATCGTGATGCCGTTATTTCGCTCAAGCATCTTCTCAGGTGTTTCTTCTACTGTCTTGGCGATCTTTCGGTTTACTGATTCGCGGTCATGATTCTTTTCCAAACCCAAGAAAGCGCGGATATTTTCAAAGAATAGACCGTCCCCGTGCTCGTCGTACAGCTCAAGGAGTTCCATGCCAGATAGAATTCCGACATGCACGGATTCGGCTTTTAGCCAGTCCGTGGCGCCCTGTATTTCGAGCAATGACGGAACTTCGAAGGTTTTTCTGTACACCGATTGCAGTGCCAGGAGGATCGCGGGACCGTCAAGGATGAGTAGCCGGTCGTCCTCTACGAGGGTGTCGAAAAAGGCACGGGAGCTACGTCTTGATGTCTTGTAACGCTGAAGAATTCCATCCAGCTTCGACGACGTAATGATGGCGTATACAGGGCGTGGTGCGTCGGTGTATTCTAAGGAACTGAACAAAGTTCCCTGGGCTGAATCTTGGCCGCCTGCTTCCAATTCATAGGCTTCGAATTGGCTCAGAATCTCATCTATCTCACTTACTCGTCGCACTCTAAACTTTGACTGCACGTAGAGGCGCTGGGCAGCTTCATTCGATGCCGTGAAAATGTCGATTCCCTTATCGTGACTGAGCTTGTCATTGAGTTGGAAATCTGAGAACTCGTCGCAGCGCGGGATTCGGGGAAGCAGGGCGAGTGCAAAATTTACGAAACGAAGCCCACGGGCATGGGGGTTTTCGTCGGCGAGTTGTTCATCCAGGTGTCCCGAGAAGCTCTCATAGTCGGTGAGCCAAGCTGGTAACGCGGTTGCCAATCCCACGAGCGTTCCCCCCTCATGTCAGTTGCTGCCCACGCCGGTTAGCGTCGGACAGACACGCTCACGCCATGGTTGCTCAGTTTAGCTGAGTTGACGGTCATGAGAGCACTCAGAACTGTGACGCTGGTGATCACGTCTTGGACCTGTTGGATCACACTCCCGGTAATGATCACAATGATCACTGTGATTGCCCATGGACGTGGCCGAGCAATTGACACGCCAGCATGCGCGTGAGTGAGACTCACGGTTGGACCTCCTTGTAGGTTCAGCCCGCCTTGGTCAAGTGCCTTCCACGCAGTAGTGATCAAGGCGGGCGCTATCGGCTGATTGCCATCGTGCGGCATGGGTTCGTGCCTGTGGGCGAAGTTGCAGCGCAACTGCAGCGCCACTGCACTCCGAAACTGAGGTCGGCGTAGCGGCTTCGGGGTGGAGCTGGTTTGGGGCGAGAGATCATGGCCCTTACGATTCCGCGAATCGGGCTGGCTCCTCGCCTGCCCGCAATAGCCCGATCTGGGCCATGATCGTAGAGGCTCGCTCCAAACTGGCTCCGTAAAGCCGCGGAGCCGGCCGTCCCAGCCGCGATGGCGACCTCTTCTTGTGGCTCGCGTCCGCGCGCGGTACGGCGGCCGGGGCGGAGACATGAGCGTCGGCCCGGCGGCAAGCCGGGCCGCGCGGCGAGCGGAGCGAGCCCTTGAAGACGTGGAGAAGGTTTGAGCCAGGTCAGGGCCGCAAGTCGTAGACCAGGTCCAAGTCGCTGCCTGGCAAGTGGAGTTCTTCAAGGGCGAGAGGTCGGCTGTTGTTGCCGGTCGCGACGCGGAGGAGCTGGAAGACCGGCATTCCTTCGCCAAGGTGGAGCGCCTTCGCCTGATCCGGTAGGGGCATCCGCGTTCGTACGTGCTCAGCGAAGGTGAGTTCGTGCCCCAGCCCGGCCAAGGCGGCGTAGAGCGCAGGGGCTGGGGGCGGTGCCGTCTCCTCGTACTTGGTTCCTGCCAGTACCGAGAACGGCACGTAGGTGCGGTGGAGTTGGCGCAGGCGGCCGGCGTCGGCGGTCTGCAACACGTCATACGTGAACATCGGCTCGCCCGGCGGGATGCGCAGCAGTTCGGCGAGTGCGAGTGGGGCGTCTGTGCGGGTCGCGGTCGGCGGCTCGGCGTCCGTCCAGCTGATGCCGTCGGCGTCGACGTACTGTCCCTCGGCGGTGCGGCGCACTCCGCGTGGACGCGTGAGGCTCGGCCGGCTGTGCAGCGACCTGACGAATGCGCCTCGTCCCGCCATGACTTCGACTAGGCCTGATGCTCGGAGCTCCGCGATGCCTTGCCGCACGGTCGGCCGCGTGACCTTGAACAGCTCCGCGAGCTTGTCCTCCGAGGGGACAGGGCGGCCCTCCGGGAACGTGCCGTTGAGGATGCCCTCGCGCAAGTAGTCCGCAATCGCGCGGTACTTGGGCTGTTGCTCCTGCTCGCTGCGCTTCTTGGTCGGCATCCCGGCTCCGTGAGGTGGCTGGTTCGTCAGCGGGTACAGCGTCTCTCACTTCATGTCGGTTGGCAACCCGTACTACGGGTGGGCACTCTGGTCGCGCTGCACCCGTACTACGGGTTGTAAAGCACTTCGAGGGAACGGCCTTCGGAGGCAACTGACATGGAGGTCAAGTAGTGGCAGTCCTGCCGATCGATACGGCGAAGTACACAGGGATCATCTGCGCCGTCCCGCCCGCTCCGCGCATCGCAGACCGGGAGACGGGGCGCGTGCGGGTGGACCGCGACACAGGTAAGACCGTCTACCAGGTCGGTCTGTGTCTGATGTCGGCCACGTCCGCCGACGTGGTCAACGTGAGCGTCCCCGGTGAGCCCGCCGGGGTGCAGAACGGCGTCCCGGTTCAGGTCCGGGATCTGGTCGCGGTGCCGTGGGAGAACGAGGGGCGGCACGGCATCGCCTATCGCGCCGCCGAGATCAAGGCCCTCGCGGCTACCCCCAGCGGTAAGGGGGCGAGCCAGTGATCCATTCGGCAACCGCTTCGACTCACTCGGCCGGTACCGGTTGGCCGAGTGGGGTGCTGGTGGTCGCCGCCGCGCTTGCGTCGGGCCTGCTCATCGCAGGCCCGGCCCTGCGCCGGCACTACCCCGTGGTTTGGTGGGTGTGCGTCGGCTTCCCTGCCGCATGCATACGCGTCGTACGGACCTGGCGCCCTCTGATGGCCGGATGCGGCCTGGCAGTCAGCCGTAGGGCCGCGCTGACGGTGGTCTCCGGCCTCGTCGGCAATGGTGCTCCGCCGCCTCAACCGCGCGTACCGCGACGGGGGTTGGTGCTTCCCACGCGCGACGGCTTCCGTCTCCTCATACGAATGCTGCCCGGTCAGGTGCCGGAGGACTTCGTCAAGGCGGCTCCGGCGATGGCACATGACTGGGAGGTTCATGCGGTCCGGGTGAGCACTTGGAGGCCTGGCGTTGTGCGGGTCCTCGCCTCGGCCACGGACCCATTGAAGGAGCCGCGCGCACCGCGATACCGGACGCCTGGTCGTCTGCTCCGCGTCACCGTGGGCGTGCTGGAGACCGGTGCTCAGTGGGTCATGGATCTCCGGCAGGTCCCGCACTGGCTGATCGTGGGTGCGACCCGTTCTGGCAAGTCGACGCTTATCAATGCCCTGGTTGCGGGTCTTTCACGACAACGCGTGGCGCTGGTCGGGATCGACTGCAAGGGCGGGATGGAGCTTTCGCTCTACGGCCCGCGGCTGTCGGCACTGGCGACCAACCGCGGGCAGGCAGTGAAGCTGCTGCGTGCACTGGTGGACCTGACCTTGGACCGGATGACGGTCTGCCGCGAAGCACGCGTACGGAACGTGTGGGGGCTGTCGGAGAAGGAGCGTCCGGTCCCGGTCGTCGTCATCGTCGACGAGCTGGCGGAGCTGTTCCTCGTCGCCAGTCGGGGCGAGAAGGACGAAGCGCAGGCAGCGGCAACAGCGCTCATCCGGCTCGCTCAACTTGGCGCCGCACTGGGGGTGTTCCTCGTCGTGGCGGGGCAACGGGTCGGCTCCGATCTCGGACCCGGCGTGACAGCGCTCAGGGCCCAACTCGGCGGCCGGATATGTCACCGCGTGGCCGACCCGGGCACGGCGGAGATGGCCCTCGGCGACCTCAACCCGGACGCCTTGCATGCGGCTCAGTCCATAACGCCGGAGCAGGCCGGAACGGCAGTCCTCGCCTCGGCGGACGGATGGGACCGCGCTCGATCCCACCTGGTGTCGGAGACGGAGGCAGAAGCCATCGCGGCCGAGTGCGCTCACCTGACGCCGTACGTACCCGAGTTGGCGGAAGCCATCGGCGCTGCCCCGGTTGGTCCGTCCCTGCACATCGAACGACTCGACAGCGACGAATGAGAGGGGAAGAGCGTGCTCGTAACGATGTCAGGTGCGCTGCTGCTCGGCCTGCTGATCGCACTTCTGATCCGCATCCGCTACCTGCGGTGGCTCGAAGTCCTGCTCTGCTCTGTCTTCGGCTTCCTGCTCGCGAAGACCGCCGCGGCGCCGGTCGTACAGACCGTGATCGAAGGCGTCGGCGGATTCCTCGGCCAACTCCAGTTCTGACCGGACCTTCGGAGGCGGTCATGACCTACCCGCTCACTTGCAAAACGGGCTCCCGACGGGGCGCGAAGTCGCCAAACCCGACCCCGTCAGGGCCCTACTCCATCCACCTCATGAACAGCGAAAGGAGCAGCCTCACCTTGTCCACTGCGCCTCGATCGCGCAAATCCTCGCGCCCCTGGTGCGAGCTGAGGGACGACGACTGGCCCACCTGCGCCGGACGGGAACAGGTCGTACTCGTCAGCACCGACGACGAAGAGCGCTGGACGTGCCCCGAGCACGCCGCCGCTCTGTGGCTGACCGAGCCGACTCTGCGGTTCTCCGCCAAGTCCCGACAGCAGGCCATCGCGGAAGCGATGCGGCACGCCTTCGGGGGCGGCCGATGACCGCTCACCAGGTCGCCAGTCTCCTCGACCGTGCCACCCGACCCGACTTCGACGCATGGCGCCGACACATCGTCCGGCTCGGCGGGTGCACGAACCCTGTGCACCTCGTCGGCCGGTCGGTACTCGTCGACACGGCAACCGGGGAAGCGCTGCACGAAGTCGGTCTGGACGGCGCCGATGGCCGGTTGATTACGGCTTGCGGCAACCGTCGAGCCACCGTGTGCCCCACCTGCTCACGCGTCTACCGCGCGGACACGTATCAACTGATCCGTGCTGGGCTGACGGGTGGGAAGGACGTGCCGACGGAAGTAGACGCGCACCCCCGGGTGTTCGCCACCCTGACGGCTCCGGGCTTCGGCCCCGTCCACACTCATCGTGAGCGGGACGGGCGGCGTCTTGCCTGCCGTCCTCGCCGTGCGGGGGAGAGGTGCCGACACGGGGCCCTCGTCGGCTGTCACCTCCGGCATGCGGAGCATGATCCGCAGCTCGGCGAACCGCTCTGCGCTCGTTGCTACGACTACGCGGGCGCAGTGCTCTGGCAGGCGCAGGCGGGGGAATTGTGGCACCGCTTCACGCTGGAGCTACGTCGGGAACTCGCCCGCATGGTCGGGCTCTCCCGTACGGACTCGTGAACGCGGCTCGACTCTCGTACGCCAAAGTTGCGGAGTACCAACGGCGCGGGCTTGTCCACTTCCATGCCGTGATCCGGCTCGACGATCCGGAGGGGCCGGAGGTGAGTCCGCCCGCGTGGGCGACAACGGACTTGCTGTCGGCGGCAGTTCATCAAGCTGTCGATCGCGTCAGAGTTCTGGCGGTCGGGCCGGACGTCGTAGGCCCGCGACTACTGCGCTTCGGACCGCAGGTCGACGTACGGCCCGTGACGTCGGCTGACATCGGTGGCCTGTCGTCGGCTGCGGTCGCTGCCTACATCGCCAAGTACGCGACGAAGGGGGCCGAGAGCGCCGGCGCCGTAGACCGACGTATCTACCGGGCTGCCGACCTAGCCGAGCTGCCCGTGCGGGACCACACGCTGCGCATGATCGGTACGTGTTGGTGGCTCGGTGGCCTGGAGCCCTTCGAGCCGCTGCGACTGCGCCGCTGGGCGCACATGCTCGGCTACCGGGGTCACTTCTCGACCAAGTCCCGGCGCTACTCGACGACGTTGACTGCGCTTCGCGATGCCCGCACCGAGCATCGCGCGGAGGAACAACGGCAGAGGCTTGGCCTGACCGATCGCTCGACCGCTCTCGTTGGCGACTGGCGCTACGCAGGGCGCGGCTACAGCGCGGAGGCTGCCCTCATCGCCGCTTCGCTACGTGAGGGGAGTGACGGGCATGGCACATAGCCGAAGCCAACTTCTCACGGTCCGAGAGGTCTTGGACGAGCTGGGCGGAGTATCACGGCGCACCTTCTACCGCTGGCGTGAACTGCGTATCGCTCCCCGATGCATACGGCTGCCCAACGGCGAACTTCGTGTCCGGCGCGATGCGCTGGAGGACTGGCTCCAGGACAGGGCGGAGGGGGCCGTATGAAGTCGTACAAGGTCTCCGTCTGGAAGCTCAGCACGAACCGTTCCGCGAAGAAGCCCACGTACTTGGCCCGTTGGTCCGTGGACGGCCAGCCATTTCACGAGACGTACAAGACGAAGGCGCTCGCGGACCGCTTCCGCGCCAAGCTCCTTCGGGCCGTCGACAAGGGCGAACCCTTCGACACGGTGACGGGCCTGCCCGATTCGCTGCGCAGCGGCAAGGCGGCGCTGAGTCTGCTGGAGCTTGCGGTGAAGTATGTGGATCACCGGTGGCCCACCTCGTCGGCGAAGCAGCGCGACAGCATGACCGATGCCCTGGCGGTTGCCGTTCCGGCCTTGACCAAAGCAGTTCGGGGTCGACCTGAGCCAGCGGTGCTTCGCCGGGCGCTTCGCTCCTACCTCCTGCCCACCCCGTGGCGTACACGGGAGAGGCCGGAGGAGATCGAGGCGGCTGTTCGCTGGCTGGAGCGGGCGTCCTTGCCTGTTGCTGAGCTGACGGACATAGCTCGTGTTCATGCGCTCGTGGATGTCCTGGGTCGGAAGCTCGACGGGAAGCCGGCGGCCAACCAGACGTACCGGCGTCGTCGTGCGGCTACATACAACGCGCTCGAATACGCGGTAGAGCTGGAGCTGTTGGCGGCCAACCCGCTCGACAAGGTTCGGCGGAAGCGTGGTCAGCAACCCGTGCAGGAGGTCGACAACCGCGTTGTGGTCAATCCCCGACAGGCTCGGGAATTGCTCACCGCGGCGACGTACGTCGGTGGCTGGGAGCGCGCTTCCGGTCGTCGGCTGCGGGCGTTCTTCGGGTGCCTGTACTACGCGGCCACGCGTCCCGGTGAAGCCCTTGGTCTCCGACGTAGTGACTGTGACCTGCCGGAAACGGGGTGGGGGCGCATCACAGTGGAGGAGACCCGGCCTTCTGCCGGGAAGTCCTGGACTGATTCAGGTGAGGCGCACGATCGGCGCGGACTCAAGCAGCGCAGCCCGGGTGAGGTCCGTATCGTGCCGATCCCGCCGCCCCTGGTGCGCATGTTGCGTGAGCACGTGGAGGAGTTCGGTACGGCTAAGGACGGCCGGATTTTCGCGAGCGAGCGAGGCAACGTCGTCGCGTCCTCGTCGTACTACCGCGTCTGGCGACAGACCCGAGAACTGGGGCTCCAGCCGGACCAGGTCGGCACGGTGCTCGCGGCGAAGCCCTACGACCTGCGGCACGCTTGCGTGTCCCAGTGGCTCAACTCAGGTGTGCCAGCGCCGGAGGTCGCCCGGCGAGCAGGTCACTCGGTGGAGGTCTTGCTCAAGATCTACGCCAAGTGCATCGACGGCCAGGAAGCGGAAATGAACGAGCGAATCATGCAGGGCCTCGGAGAAGACGAGAACGAGTAGGACTGAGGCGCTGAAAGAGCAACGGTCGTCGGCGTGATTGACGAAAGCCCCGGAGCTGTCCGGGGCTTCGTCGTGCCTGGCGAGACTGGCCGCGTGCACGCGCTGACCAGCAAAGAAGACCGTCAAGATCATTACGTCGTCATTACGTGATCACTGTCATGAGGCTGCTCCGAGCCGCATTCACCTGCACACGCAACAACGCCCCGCAACCAGCATTCAGCCTGGTCACAGGGCGTTTCGGCACTTGATGAGAAGTACCCCCGGCAGGATTCGAACCTGCGCACACGGCTCCGGAGGCCGTTGCTCTATCCCCTGAGCTACGGGGGCTCGTCGCGCTGTCAGCGGCGACAGGAAGAACAGTACCAGCTTGGTGATGGTGCACCGGAACCGGATTGAGGAGCCCGGAGCCCGGTGGAAGCCGCGTGCAAGGGGAGCCGCGGGTCCCGTCCCGCAGGGGTGGAAATGGGCAAAAGCCGGACGCCGGAGCAGCGGTGTGCCTAGGCTTTGTCGTGTGCCAGGTATGTCCGGCCGGGTCCTTGTCGTGGACGATGACAGGGTCATCCGGCAGCTGATCAGGGTCAATCTCGAGCTGGAAGGCTTCGAGGTGGTGACCGCTGCCGACGGCCTCGAGTGCCTGGACGTCGTGCACGGTGTGAGGCCGGATCTCGTCACGCTCGACGTCGCGATGCCCCGCCTCGACGGCCTGCGTACCGCCGAGCGTCTGCGTTCCGATCCCCGTACGCGCCACATCCCGGTCGCGATCGTCAGCGGTCGCACGCCCATCGATGCCGAGGACGGTCACGAGCCTCCCGTCGACGCCTTGCTGGCGAAGCCCTTCGAGCCGTCCGAACTCGTGCGGATGGTGCGGCAGTTGACTCAGCGCCCTGACAGCGACGAAGGGCGGCCCGGCGACCCGGACGAACAGGAGCCGGCCGGATGGCCGGCTCGCCGCTGAACGTCCCCGCAACAACAGCCCGCCGGCAGCAAGTGACACGGCCCAAGCACGTGACACCGCGCAAGCACGCGACACCGCGCAAGCACGCGACACCGCCCACGAACGTGATGCCGCGCACCGTAGCCACCCGCCTCGTCCACCGCGGCCACCCGCCCCGTCCACCCGCGAACATCCGCTCCGCCCGCCGCGACTAGGCGGTGACGGCCCCGACCGCACGCGCCCCCGGATGCCGCACCGCGCCCGCCGCCAGGGGAAACCCGTTCGCGCCGGCCCGCCCCCTCTCCCATACGCTTGCCCTGTGACACCCGCCCAGCTCTCCCGCACCGTGCTGCGAGCAGTGCATCGTGCCGTGGCCGACGGCGAGCTGGGTGCGGCACGAGGAGGCACCGAGCTGCCGCAGCGGGTGACGGTGGAGTCGCCGCCGCGGCGGGGAGTCGGGGACTACGCGGTCAGCGTGGCCTTCGGGCTCGCCGGCCCGGCGGCCATGACGCCTTACGACGTGGCACGGGTGCTACGCGCCGGGCTGCTTCGTGAGGACGGGATCCACGCGGTGGAGATCGCCGGAGGCGGGTTCCTCAACGTCACGCTCGACGCGCGGGCACGGGCACGGCTGGTGGCGGAGCTGTCGCGTCCGTCCCGTCGGTCCACTGCCGCAGGCGACGCGGAGCCCCGCACCGAGCCCCAGCCCAAGACCGGGCTCGGGGCCCGCACCCCCACCCCGGTCGATGGCCACCCCGTGACCGACACCCCCGCCGCCGACATCGCGCGCTGGAGCGCCGCGACCGGCGACGCCCCGGCCGCACTCGCCGTACGCACGGCACAGGCCAGTCCCCTCTTCCGCGTGCAGTACGCACACGCGAGGGCCCGGGCCTTCTCGCGCAACGCGTGCGAGCTGGGCTTCCGAGGCGACCCGGAAGCCGCTGTGGATGCCGCCACGGGGGCCGGCTCCGCCTACGGGCCCAGTGGCGACGCGCTGCTGGCGCTGCTCGCGGACCACCGCCGCGTCAGCGAGCAGCTGGACCCCGCGCGGCACGCCCGTCATCTCGTCGCCGTGGGCGAGGCCTTCTTCGACTTCCACGACCAGAACCCGCCCCTGCCCCGTGGCGACGAGAAACCCGGGGCCGCCCACCGCGCCCGGCTGGCTCTCGTCGAAGCCACCGGGACGGTGCTGGCAGGCGGCCTGACCCAGCTCGGCGTCAGCGCACCCGCGCATCTGTGAGCCCGGAGCGAGCCTTGAGCACCACGCACCATGCACCACGCCCTCCGGCCGGCCCAGACTTCGAACACCGCAAAGGACCCACGATCAGCGTGAACACGAACACCAGCGTGAACACGGCCGTGCGCGCGAGCGCCGAGGCGGCCGTACGCCCGAGCATGGACACAGACCGCCCCGGTGAGAGCGAGGCACCCGAATGAGCCGCTCCGCGCACCCCGCAGGGCCCCGGCACGCCGATGTGCTCCCGGAGGGCGGGCACTACGTCGCGCCCCCGACGGACCTCAACGTGCTCGACGCCCGTGTCTGGCCGAAGACCGCCACCCGCACGCCGACCGGTTCGGTCGCGGTCGGCGGCCTCGATGTGAAGGATCTGGCGGAGGAGTTCGGCACTCCGCTCTACGTGCTCGATGAGGCCGACTTCCGGTCCCGCTGCCGTGCATGGCGGGACGCCTTCGGCGAGGACGCCGACGTCTTCTACGCCGGCAAGGCCTTCCTCTCCCGCGCCGTCGTGCGCTGGCTGACGGAGGAGGGGCTCAACCTCGACGTGTGCTCAGGCGGCGAACTCTCCGTCGCCCTCGCTGCGGGGATGCCGCCCGAGCGGATCGCGCTGCACGGCAACAACAAGTCGTCGGCGGAGATCGAGCAGGCAGTCCAGGCGGGCGTCGGGCGGATCGTGCTGGACTCCTTCCAGGAGATCGCCCGCGTCGCGCACATCGCCGACAGGCTGGGGCGGCGCCAGCCCGTCCAGATCCGGGTCACGGTCGGCGTCGAGGCGCACACGCACGAGTTCATCGCGACGGCCCACGAGGACCAGAAGTTCGGGCTCGCCCTCGCCGGGGACACCTATCCGCGCTCGGCCGGCGGGAATCCCACCCAGCCCGGGGCCCCGGGAGGGCAGGCCGCGGAGGCCGTGCGGCGCGTGCTGAAGCTGGACAGCCTGGAACTCGTCGGCATCCACTCCCACATCGGTTCGCAGATCTTCGACACCTCGGGATTCGAGGTGGCCGCACACCGCGTCGTCGGTCTGCTCGCCGACATCCGCGACGAGCACGGCGTGGAGCTTCCCGAGATCGATCTCGGGGGCGGCCTCGGCATCGCGTACACGCCCGAGGACGACCCCAGCGAGCCGCACGAGATCGCCGTCTCGCTCCGTAAGATCGTCGAGCGCGAGTGCCGCGGCGCGGGGCTCTCGGTGCCGCGCCTGTCGGTCGAGCCGGGCCGGGCGGTCGTCGGACCCTCGGCCTGCACCGTGTACGAGACGGGCACCGTCAAGGAGCTGCCGGGCCTGCGTACGTACGTGAGCGTGGACGGCGGCATGTCCGACAACGTCCGCACGGCGCTGTACGACGCCGAGTACAGCATCTCGCTCGTCTCGCGGTCCTCGGACGCCGAACCGATGCTCTCCAGGGTCGTCGGCAAGCACTGCGAGAGCGGCGACATCGTCGTGCGCGACGCGTTCCTGCCGGCCGACCTCTCCCCGGGCGATCTGCTGGCCGTCCCGGCGACGGGCGCGTACTGCAGGTCCATGGCGAGCAACTACAACCACGCGCTGCGGCCCCCGGTGGTCGCGGTACGGGACGGGGAGGCGCGTGTGATCGTCCGGCGGGAGACGGAGGAGGATCTCCTGCGACTGGATGTCGGTTAGCGAGACATTCGTCCCACATATTGGAACGAGCGTGGAATCTCCGTACCTGTACGTGAGACTGAAAGCACCGGAAATGACGAGAGGCGAGGTCGGATGATGCGTACGCGTCCGCTGAAAGTGGCGCTGCTGGGCTGTGGAGTGGTCGGCTCAGAGGTGGCACGCATCATGACGACGCACGCGGACGACCTCGCCGCCCGTATCGGCGCCCCCGTGGAGCTCGCCGGCGTCGCCGTCCGCCGCCCCGACCGCGTACGGGAGGGCGTCGATCCGGCGCTGGTGACCACCGACGCCGCGGCTCTGGCCCGCCGCGAGGACATCGACGTCGTCATCGAGGTCATCGGCGGCATCGAGCCGGCGCGCAAGCTCATCACCTCCGCGTTCGAGCACGGCGCGAGCGTCGTGACAGCCAACAAGGCGCTGCTCGCGGAGGACGGCCCCACGCTCCACGAGGCCGCGGAGAAACACGGCAACGACCTCTACTACGAGGCGGCCGTGGCGGCCGCGATCCCGCTGGTCAGGCCGCTGCGGGAATCACTCGCCGGCGACAAGGTCAACCGCATCCTCGGCATCGTCAACGGCACCACGAACTTCATCCTCGACCGGATGGACTCCACCGGCGCCGGATACGGGGAGGCCCTCGACGAGGCCACCGCGCTCGGCTACGCCGAGGCCGACCCGACCGCCGACGTCGAGGGCTTCGACGCCGCTGCCAAGGCCGCCATCCTCGCCGGCATCGCCTTCCACACCCGGGTCCGCCTGGACGACGTCCACCGCGAGGGCCTGACCGAGATCACCGCCGCGGACATCGCCTCCGCGAAGCGCATGGGCTGCACGGTCAAGCTGCTGGCCATCTGCGAACGGGCCGCCGACGGCCGGTCCGTCACGGCACGCGTGCACCCGGCGATGATCCCGCTCAGCCATCCGCTGGCCAACGTGCGCGAGGCGTACAACGCCGTCTTCGTCGAGTCGGACGCGGCCGGCCAGCTGATGTTCTACGGGCCCGGCGCGGGCGGCGCCCCCACGGCCTCCGCGGTGCTGGGCGACCTGGTGGCCGCCTGCCGCAACAAGCTCAACGGATCGAGGGGGCCCGGCGAATCGGCTTACGCGCAGCTGCCGGTCTCGCCGATGGGCGAGGTCGTCACGCGGTACCACATCAGCCTCGACGTGGCCGACAAACCCGGCGTCCTCGCGCAGGTCGCCACCACTTTCGCGGAGCACGGCGTCTCCATCGACACCGTCCGCCAGCAGGGCAAGGACGGCGACGCATGGCTCGTCGTCGTCACCCACAGCGCGCCCGACGCGGCGCTGAGCTCGACCGTCGAGGCGCTGCGCGGCCTCGACACCGTGCGCGGCGTCGCCAGCATCATGCGGGTCGAGGGCGAATGAACGGGACCCGTGCACAGGGGAATCGAGGACAGTGACCACCATGGAAACCGCAGCACCTGCCACCTCCCGTCAGTGGCGCGGCATCATCGAGGAGTACCGCGACCGGTTGCCTGTGGGCCCGGAGACCACTCCCGTCAGCCTCCGCGAGGGCGGCACGCCGCTCGTACCGGCACAGCTGCTCTCCGAACTCACGGGCTGCGACGTCCACTTGAAGGTCGAGGGGGCCAACCCGACCGGTTCCTTCAAGGATCGCGGCATGACGATGGCGATCACGCGGGCCAAGGAGGAAGGGGCGCAGGCCGTCATCTGCGCGTCAACGGGGAACACTTCGGCATCTGCGGCCGCCTACGCCGTGCGTGCGGGGATGGTCTGCGCCGTCCTCGTGCCGCAGGGGAAGATCGCGCTGGGCAAGATGGGCCAGGCGCTGGTGCACGGCGCCAAGATCCTCCAGGTGGACGGCAATTTCGACGACTGCCTCACTCTCGCGCGCGGCCTGTCGGAGAAGTACCCGGTGGCTCTCGTCAATTCGGTCAATCCCGATCGCATCGAGGGGCAGAAGACCGCCGCCTTCGAGATCGTCGACATGCTCGGGGACGCCCCCGACATCCACGTCCTCCCCGTCGGCAACGCGGGCAACATCACGGCCTACTGGCGGGGTTACGACGAGTACCGCACGGACGGTCCCGCGACGCGTGCGCCGCGCATGTGGGGCTTCCAGGCGTCCGGTGCCGCGCCCATCGTGCGCGGTGAGCCCGTGAAGGACCCGAGCACCATCGCCACCGCGATCCGGATCGGAAACCCGGCGTCCTGGGAGCTCGCGGAGCGCGCGCGGGACGAGTCGGGCGGCTTCATCGACTCCGTGACGGACCGTCAGATCCTGCGCGCCTACAAGCTGTTGTCCTCCCGCGAGGGTGTCTTCGTCGAGCCGGCGTCCTCCGCGTCGGTCGCCGGACTGCTGCAGGCCGCCGAGCAGGGCAAGCTGGAACCGGGGCAGCGCGTGGTGTGCACGGTCACGGGCAACGGCCTCAAGGACCCCGACTGGGCGGTCGCGGGCGCGCCCCCGCCCGTGACGGTGCCGATCGACGCGGACGCTGCGGCGGAACGCCTGGGCCTTGCTTGACGGTTCGTCCGCGCCGGCGACGGGAAGTGTTCCGGTGACGCCGGAGCCGCCGCCGGCGCAGAGAGCTGCGAAAGAGCACGGCGGAAGCAGGTAGGGACGAAGCGGGAGCGGGGGAAGTTTCCGGTACGAAGACCGGTGGCCAGGGAGCGCGCAGCAGCTTGCGACACGCATCGTGCGCCTCCCGTGCGCCCTGTGTCGCCACTGAACCTTCCTTCGATAAGCTTGCGTTCATCCCACCCCCCGTACGTACTCCGGGGGTCTTCCCTCGTCCTGCCAGGGAGGCCCCACCCGGTCCGCCGGGCCCTGGAGTCCCAGGGTCCGTGACCCCTCCGGCGTCGCCGCCGCGGTCCATGGGAAATCGCGTCAACAATCCAAGGAGAGTCATCGGGAGATGGCCGGCCCCGCGTTCCGCGCCGCAGCTGTCCGCGTGCGCGTTCCCGCCACCAGCGCCAACCTCGGCCCCGGTTACGACGCCCTGGGCCTCGCGCTGGGCCTCTACGACGACGTCGTCGTCCGCGTCGCCGACTCCGGCCTGCACGTCGACATCGCGGGGGAGGGCGCCGAGACGCTGCCGCGCGACGAGGACCACCTGCTCGTGCGGTCCCTGCGCACCGCGTTCGACCTGCTCGGCGGGCAGCCGCGCGGCCTGGAGGTCGTCTGCGCCAACCGCATCCCGCACGGACGGGGTCTCGGCTCGTCCTCCGCGGCCATCTGCGCCGGCATCGTCGCCGCACGCGCGGTCACCACGGGCGGCGAGGCCAGGCTCCACGACGCCGCGATGCTGGAGCTGGCAACCGAGATCGAGGGTCATCCGGACAACGTCGCGGCCTGTCTGCTGGGCGGTTTCACGCTCGCCTGGATGGACGCCGGCGCCGCGCGGGCGATCCGGATGGAGCCCGCGGAGTCCGTCGTGCCGGTGGTCTTCGTACCCGCGAATCCGGTGCTGACGGAGACGGCGCGCGGGCTGTTGCCCCGTCATGTCCCGCATGTGGACGCGGCGTTCAACACGGGGCGCGCCGCACTGCTCGTGGAGGCGCTGACCAGGCGTCCCGATCTGCTGCTGCCGGCCACCGAGGACCGGCTGCATCAGGAGTACCGCGCACCGGCGATGAGGGAGAGCGTGGAATTGGTGAACCGGCTGCGGTCGGACGGCGTCCCAGCTGTTGTCTCGGGTGCGGGCCCCACGGTGCTCGCACTGCCCGAGGGCCACGGTGCCGCCGACAAGGTGGCGCAGCTCGCTGGAGAGCAGTGGACGGCGAACAGGCTGAGCCTTGATTCCGCGGGAGCCAGCGTCCTGCCGCTGAAGGCGGACGGTGCCGACCGCGGCGCAGCTCAGTGACGGTGTACGCCCTGCGGAGCAGGAGGAAGGCCTTGGAGCGGCCGATGATCCGGGAGAGGGGGAATGTTTGTTGGGTCCGGTAGTGTTAACCTCAAGTCAGTGCTCGCAATCTCGTGATCCACACGTGAAACTCTGTGGTGGTCCGTAGAGTGCAGTGCTTGAGTGATCTCCCAGGGCAAAGGCCCAGGATCACCTCTTCCTCCAGGAGCCTCCCACGCTGCTTCGCTCTGCGTCGCAGTCCCGAGCACGCTCCGGAGCAGACGTGCAGGACGCACATTCACCTTGTACGTCGAACCTGAATTGATCTCCCCGCCACACATCCAGGCGGGAACCACCGTTTCGGCCAGGTCCGCGCGCAGGACCATCGCCGGACAGCACGACCGGTCGCCGAGCCAGACAGGCCGACGTCCGCTCCAGGGAAGGACCCTTTGTGAGCGACACCACCGATCTGATGGGCGTGAACGCCGCTCCTCCTGAGTCCGAAGGCTCGGGTGGCAGCTCCTCCGGGAGTGCCCCCGCGGAGAAAGCCGACGTGCCTGCCAAGGACGCTTCTGCCGCTGCCTCCGGTGCCGCGCCCAAGCGTCGGCGCTCAGGCACCGGACTCGAGGGCATGGTGCTCGCGGAGCTTCAGCAAGTTGCCTCCGGCCTCGGCATCAAGGGCACCGCGCGGATGCGGAAGAGCCAGCTGATCGAAACCATCAAGGAGCGGCAGACAGGCGGAGGTTCAGCCACCGACGCGCCCGCCGCCCACGGCAGGGACGGGGACGCCGGGGAAGGCGAGGACCAGTCCGCCGCCAGGCCCAAGCGCCGTGCCACGTCCCGGGCGCGTACGGGAGAGACCGGCGCGGAGGGCCAGCAGGACTCCGGCCAGATCGACATTCCCGGACAGCCCGCGAACGAGGAGAAGCCCGCCGGCGACCGCCGGGGCCGCCGTGAGGGCGGCAAGGCGGAAGCCGCCGTGGACACCGCCGAGGGGAAGGCGGACGGCCGCGGCGACGGCGGCCAGCAGAACAAGGGCGACGGCAGCGGCCGCGGCGACCGTGATGGTCGCGGCGACGGCGGTGGCCGTCAGCAGCAGGGGGACCGCCCCTCCAAGCGCGACCGTCAGCGCGGCCGCGGCAAGGGCGACGGCGGTGGCGGCCAGAACCAGGGCGGCGGCCAGAACCAGAGCCAGAACCAGGGCGGCGGCAACCGCCGGGACGACGACGACTTCGACGGCGGCCGGCGTGGCCGCCGGGGCCGGTACAGGGACCGCCGCGGACGTCGTGGTGGGCGTGAGGATGCTGAGCCGCAGATCGCCGAGGATGATGTGCTGATCCCGGTCGCCGGGATCCTGGACATTCTTGACAACTATGCGTTCGTGCGGACGTCGGGGTATCTGCCGGGTCCGAATGATGTGTATGTGTCGCTGGCGCAGGTGCGTAAGAACGGTCTGCGTAAGGGTGATCACGTCACCGGTGCGGTGCGGCAGCCGCGTGAGGGTGAGCGGCGGGAGAAGTTCAACGCTCTGGTGCGTTTGGACTCGGTCAATGGTGCCTCGCCGGAGGGCGGCAGGTCGCGGGCGGAGTTCAACAAGCTCACGCCGCTGTATCCGCAGGAGCGGCTGCGGCTGGAGACCGAGCCGAACCAGCTGACCTCGCGGATCATCGATCTGGTCTCGCCGATCGGTAAGGGGCAGCGTGGGTTGATCGTGGCGCCGCCGAAGGCGGGCAAGACGATGGTGCTGCAGTCGATCGCGAACTCGATCACGGTGAACAATCCGGAGTGCCATTTGATGGTGGTGCTGGTCGATGAGCGGCCGGAAGAGGTCACCGACATGCAGCGGTCGGTGAAGGGTGAGGTGATCTCCTCGACCTTCGACCGTCCCGCGGAGGATCACACCACGATCGCGGAGCTGGCGATCGAGCGTGCGAAGCGGCTGGTGGAGCTGGGTCACGATGTGGTGGTGCTGCTGGACAACATCACGCGTCTGGGCCGTGCCTACAACCTCTCGGCCCCGGCTTCGGGGCGGATCCTGTCCGGTGGTGTGGATTCCACGGCGCTGTATCCGCCGAAGAAGTTCTTCGGTGCGGCGCGGAACATCGAGGACGGCGGGTCGCTGACGATTCTGGCCGCGGCGCTGGTGGAGACCGGATCGCGGATGGATGAGGTGATCTTCGAGGAGTTCAAGGGCACCGGCAACATGGAGCTGAAGCTGGACCGGAAACTCTCGGAGAAGCGGATCTTCCCCGCGGTGGACGTGGACGCCTCCGGCACCCGCAAGGAGGAGATCCTCATGGCGGGCGACGAGCTGCAGATCATCTGGAAGCTCCGCCGGGTCCTGCACGCCCTGGACCAGCAGCAGGCCATCGAGCTGCTCCTGGACAAGATGAAGCAGACCAAGTCCAACACCGAGTTCCTGCTCCAGATCCAGAAGACCACCCCCACCCCCGGCAACGGCGGCGACTGACCGGGGAGTTCGTACCGGGCCCCAGCGGGCTCGGGAGCGAGGACCGCTCCGCCACTTGTGGTGGGGCGGTCCTCGCTCTGTGTGACCGGACCTGAGAGCTTGGCCACAGCCGCAGTCCGGTCCGTGGGCCCTGCGGCACACGTCGCAAAAGGGCATCCGTCCAGGTCGTACGGGTGAAGTTCCCTCTCGGGGCCCACGTTTGCGAAGCACGTCGGCCCTCACTGGCGGAGCATCACCGTCACACCGTGTGCAACCCTGCCCGAAGGCGTGAACCACGGGTGATGTCAGGCGTACCGAGACAGACGGCAAGGCCACACGGCAGGACTGAGGTAAGTGACGATGGCTGAGGAGAGCACCGGCGGGCCGGACGCGGCCACGGGCCGCTCCCGGAGCGGGCTGCGCGCCAGCGGCCGCCGTCGCAGGCCGCACACCCGCCGCCGGAAAGCCCTCAAGGCGGCGGCCTGGACCGCCGCGGCAGCCGTGGTCCTCGGCGGCACCGGTCTCGGCTTCGCCTACTTCAAGCTCAACGGCAACATCTCCGGCGTGGACATCGACGCCAAGCTCGGCAAGCACAGACCTGGTGACACCCCGAACGGCTCGATGGACATCCTCGTCCTCGGCTCCGACAGCCGGTCCGGTGCGAACGCCAAGTACGGCAAGGGCCAGGCCGGCGCCCGCTCCGACACCGCGATGGTCGTCCACATCAACAAGAAGCACGACAAGGCGAGCATCGTCTCGATACCGCGCGACACCATCGTCGAGCGCCCCGGCTGCGTGAAGGACGACGGCCGCGGGACGGTGCCGCCGCAGCGGGCGATGTTCAACTCCGCCTACGAGGTCGGCGGCCCCGCGTGCGCCGTCAAGACCGTGGAGTCGATGTCCGGCGTGCGCATGGACCACTACGCGGAGGTCGACTTCGCCGGCTTCAAGAAGCTGATCGACAACCTCGGCGGCGTCGAGGTCACCACCAAGAAGCCGATCAACGACCCCGACAGCCACCTCGACCTGGAGCCCGGGCCGCACAAGCTCGGCGGGGAGGAGTCCCTGGGTCTGGTCCGCACGCGTCACGGGGTCGGCGACGGCAGCGATCTCGGGCGCATCCAGCTGCAGCAGGCGTTCCTGAAGGCGCTCATGGACCAGGTCGACAGCGTCGGTGTCTTCAGCAGCCCGAAGAAGCTGTACGACCTCGCCGACAGCGCGACCTCGGCCGTCACCACCGACTCCGACCTGGACTCGGTCAGCGACCTGGCCGGGCTGGCGGGCATGCTCAAGGGGATCAAGTCCGACGACATCCAGATGTCGACGCTGCCGGTGACCTACGACCCGCAGGACCCCAACCGCGTCGTGCCGATGGAGTCCAAGGCCGCCAGGATGTGGGCCGCGATCAAGCGGGACGCCGCCATACCGAAGTCCGCGGAGAAGGGCTCGGCGAGCGAGGCCGGCGACGCCGGCAGCGTGGTCGGCTGAGGCCCTCCCGGGGGCGCGTACGGGAATATCGGGCGCCCGCCCCCGGTTTTGGGAGGTACGGCCAGTGATGGCAGACTGGACCGTCGGCCCCGGTTCACGGCGGACAAGCCCGTCCTCCGACCCGGTGCCCTCCAGGAAATAGGAGACACCTTGAAGCGCGACATCCACCCCGAGTACGTAGAGACCCAGGTGAGCTGCACCTGCGGCAACTCCTTCACGACTCGCAGCACCGTGAGCGGCGGCCAGATCCGCGCCGACATCTGCTCCGCGTGCCACCCGTTCTACACCGGCAAGCAGAAGATCCTCGACACCGGTGGCCGCGTGGCTCGGTTCGAGGCCCGCTTCGGCAAGGGCGCCGGTTCCGCCAAGAAGTAGCACCACCCGAGCGCCGGTCTCCTCGGCACGCCCCCGGGCGTGAGGGGCCGGCGCTCTTTCGCGCTGCCTGGCTCTTCCTTCTTCACGTAAAGGGACAAACGATGTTCGAGGCGGTCGAGGAACTGATCGGTGAGCACGCCGAGCTGGAGAACCAGCTCGCCGATCCCGCGATCCACGCCGACCAGGCGCGCGCCCGCAAGCTCAACAAGCGGTACGCGGAACTCTCGCCGGTGATCGCTGCGTACCGTTCCTGGAAGCAGACCGGGGACGACATCACCACCGCTCGCGAACTCGCCGCGGACGACCCGGACTTCGCCGCCGAGGTGAAGGAACTCGAGGCCCAGCGCGAGGAGTTGACGGAGAAGCTGCGGCTGCTGCTCGTGCCGCGCGACCCCAGCGACGACAAGGACGTCATCCTCGAGATCAAGGCGGGGGAGGGCGGCGACGAGTCGGCGCTCTTCGCCGGCGACCTGCTGCGCATGTATCTGCGCTACGCGGAACGCGTCGGCTGGAAGACCGAGTTGATCCAGTCCACCGAGTCCGACCTCGGCGGCTACAAGGACGTTCAGGTCGCTGTGAAGACCAAGGGTGGCGGCGGCGCGACGGAGCCCGGCCAGGGCGTGTGGGCCCGTCTGAAGTACGAGGGAGGGGTGCACCGCGTGCAGCGCGTGCCCGCGACCGAGTCCCAGGGCCGCATCCACACCTCGGCCGCCGGTGTCCTCGTGCTGCCCGAGGCCGAGGACGTCGATGTCGAGATCAACGCGAACGATCTGCGGATCGACGTCTACCGTTCCTCGGGCCCCGGCGGCCAGTCCGTCAACACCACCGACTCCGCGGTGCGCATCACCCACGAGCCGACCGGCATCGTCGTCTCCTGCCAGAACGAGAAGAGCCAGCTGCAGAACAAGGAGCAGGCGCTGCGCATCCTGCGCGCCCGGCTGCTGGCCGCCGCGCAGGAGGAGGCCGACCAGGAGGCTTCTGACGCCCGCCGCAGCCAGGTGCGTACGGTGGACCGGTCGGAGCGGGTACGGACGTACAACTTCCCCGAGAACCGGATCTCCGACCACCGCGTCGGATTCAAGGCCTACAACCTCGACCAGGTTCTCGACGGCGACCTGGACGCGGTGATCCAGGCGTGCGTCGACGCCGACTCCGCGGCCAAGCTGGCCGCGGCCCAGTAAGCGCGCGTACGGACGGTTGGTACGGAAGAGAAGATGCTGCATTCGTCCGGGGGGCGGCCCCCGAACCCACGCGGTCTGCTGATCGCCGAGGTGGCACAGGCGACCCAGCGGCTCGCCGACGCCGGGGTGCCCTCGCCGCGGTTCGACGCCGAGGAGCTGGCCGCGTATGTGCACGACGTCAAGCGCGGCGAGCTCCACCTGGTCCCGGACTCCGACTTCGACGCGCGCTACTGGGAGGCCGTCTCACGCCGCGAGGCCCGCGAGCCCCTGCAGCACATCACCGGCCGTGCCTTCTTCCGCTACCTCGAACTTCAGGTCGGGCCAGGGGTGTTCGTGCCCCGTCCCGAGACCGAGTCCGTCGCCGGCTGGGCGATAGAGGCCGTACGTGCCATGGACGTCGCCGAACCGCTCATCGTCGACCTGTGCACCGGCTCCGGAGCCATCGCGCTCGCCCTCGCGCAGGAGGTGCCGCGCTCGCGGGTGCACGCCGTCGAGCTGGACGAGGGCGCCTACGGCTGGGCGGTGAAGAACGTCGAGGGCAGCCGCGTCACGCTGCACCACGGCGACGCGCTCACCGCGCTCCCCGAACTCGACGGCCAGGTCGACCTGGTGGTCTCCAACCCGCCCTACATCCCGCTCACCGAATGGGAGTATGTGGCACCCGAAGCCCGCGACCACGACCCGCAACTGGCGTTGTTCTCCGGGGAGGACGGGCTGAGCACCATCCGCGGTCTGGAGCGCACGGCACACCGGCTGCTGCGCCCAGGCGGTCTCGTCGTCATCGAGCATGCCGACACCCAGGGCGGCCAAGTCCCCTGGATCTTCACCGAGGACCGCGGCTGGGCCGACGCGGCGGACCACCCCGACCTCAACAACAGGCCCCGATTCGCCACAGCCCGCAGGGAGGTGCCGTAATGGCACGGCGTTATGACTGCACCGACGTGACCGACCGCAAGACCGGCCTTCGTGAGGCCGCCTCGGCGGTGCGCCGCGGTGAACTCGTCGTGCTCCCCACGGACACGGTGTACGGGATCGGCGCCGACGCATTCAGTCCGGACGCCGTCGGCGATCTGCTGGAGGCCAAGGGGCGTGGCAGGAACATGCCTTCACCGGTGCTGGTCGGCTCTCCGAACACGCTGCACGGTCTCGTCACCGACTTCTCCGAGGCGGCCTGGGAGCTGGTCGACGCCTTCTGGCCGGGCGCGCTCACGCTCGTCGCCAAGCACCAGCCGTCGCTGACGTGGGACCTGGGCGATGCCCGCGGCACCGTGGCCGTGAGGATGCCCCTGCACCCCGTCGCCATCGAGCTGCTCAAGGAGTTCGGGCCGATGGCCGTCTCCTCGGCGAACCTCACGGGTCACCCCGCGCCGCAGGACTGCGACGCGGCGCAGGAGATGCTCGGCGACTCCGTGGCCGTCTACCTCGACGGCGGCCCGACGCCCGACTCCGTGCCGTCCTCGATCGTCGACGTCACCGGCGCGACGCCGGTGCTGCTGCGCACGGGTGCGCTGAGCGCCGAGGAGCTGCGCAAGGTCGTTCCCGACCTGGAGGTGGCACCGTGACCGGGAGGAGGGCCGCGGCGGTCCTCATCCGGACCGGTGCGTCCTTGCCGCCGGGGCACGGGTTCGGCCCCCGGCCCACCCCGGTTTCCGATCCCGGCCGGGCCGGGCGCAGGAGCCGGAGGAAGCGGCCCGCGGACGGGCAGGCCGGGAGATATCTGCAGTGAACACCCCGCACGGGCGTGGCACCGCGGAACCCGGCGGCATAAGCGGCACAGGCTCGGCATGGGGCGCAGTACAGGCCTCCGGCACGGGCACCGCCGGTGCCTTCCGCATCCTCCACGTCTCCACCGGCAACGTCTGCCGCTCGCCCCTGACCGAGCGGCTGACCCGGCATGCCCTGGAGGAGCGGCTCGGAGACGGCCGCAGCGGGGGCATCCTCGTGGAGAGCGCCGGCACCTGGGGGCACGAGGGCGCACCGATGGAGGACCACGCGGCCGAGGTGCTGCTGGAGCACGGGGCGGACCCCGAGGGCTTCCGCGGCCGCGAGCTGCTGGACGAGCACGTGATCCGGGCGGACCTCGTGCTCACCGCCACCCGTGACCACCGGGCGCAGGTCGTTTCGATGGGGCATTCGGCCGGGCTGCGTACATTCACGCTCAAGGAGTTCACACGTCTCGTACGGGCGATAGACGCGGCGACCCTGCCCGATCCCCGCTCCGCCGAGGGCGTCGTCGAGCGTGCGTATGCCCTGGTGCAGGCCGCTGCGGCCCTGCGGGGCTGGCTGCTGGCGCCCAGCCCCGAGGCCGACGAGATCCATGATCCGTACGGTGCTCCCATCCCGTACTTCCGCTCGGTGGGCGACGAGATCAGCAAGGCCCTGGACCCGGTCGTCACGGCTCTGACGGGCGTTCCCGCCCGTTAGGGGATCTGTTGTCCGCATACGTGAAACCGCCGGCCCCGCGCAGGTGTCCTATGGTGTGGGGCCAAGGAACAGCGAAACCCCTGGGGAACCCGTGCGTGAATATCTGCTGACGCTCTGTGTCACGGCAGCGGTCACCTATCTCCTGACCGGGCCGGTGCGGAAGTTCGCCATCGCGGCGAAGGCCATGCCTCAGATCAGGGCGCGCGATGTGCACCGCGAACCGACTCCGCGCCTCGGCGGCATCGCGATGTTCGGCGGTCTGTGCGCGGGGCTCCTGGTCGCTTCCCAACTCACGAACATCGGCGAGCTGTTCATCCTTTCCGACGAGCCGCGCGCACTGCTCTCCGGTGCCGGGCTGATCTGGCTGCTGGGTGTCCTGGACGACAAGTGGGGCGTCGACGCGCTGGTCAAGCTGGGCGGCCAGATGATCGCCGCGGGCGTCATGGTGCTTCAGGGGCTCACGATCCTTTGGCTGCCGGTCCCGGGTGTGGGAAATGTCGCGCTGACCCAGCTGCAGGGCACGCTGCTGACGGTCGCGCTCGTCGTGATCACCATCAACGCCGTGAACTTCGTCGACGGCCTGGACGGCCTGGCCTCCGGCATGGTCACCATCGCCGCCGCAGCGTTCTTCATGTACGCCTACCGGATCTGGTACGGCTACGGCGTCGAGGCGGCCGCGCCGGCAACGCTGTTCGCCGTGCTCCTGATGGGCATGTGCCTGGGTTTCCTGCCGCACAACATGCATCCGGCGCGGATCTTCATGGGCGACTCGGGGTCGATGCTGATCGGTCTTGTACTGGCCGCGGGCGCGGTCTCGATCACCGGTCAGGTCGACCCGGACCTCATGGTGCAGCACACCGGCTCCGTGCGCTCCGCGGTCCACACGATGGTGCCGCTGTACATGCCCCTGCTGCTGCCGTTGACGATCATCGCGATCCCCGTCGCCGACCTGGTGCTGGCGATCGTCCGCAGGACCTGGCGCGGTGAGTCGCCGTTCGCGGCGGACAAGGGGCACCTGCACCACCGGCTGCTGGAGATCGGGCACTCGCACAGCCGCGCGGTCCTGATCATGTACTTCTGGTCGGCACTGATCGCCTTCGGAGCGGTCGCGTTCTCGGTGCAGTCCTCCAGCCTCGGCATCGTGCTTGCGATCGTCCTGCTGAGCGCCGTGGGGCTCGTGGTTCTGCTGATGCCGCGCTTCACGCCGCAAGTGCCGCGCTGGGCCTACGCTTTCGTGCCGCCGCGCTACAGGCGTGAGGCCGCCGATGCGGACAATGCGAATGAAGACGATCCGGTTTCCGATGCTTCGCCCGATTCACCGTCTTTGGTGGATATCGAGAAGAATGCGCAATTCGCCGTGGGCAACGGGAATTCGGCCGAGGTGGCCGAGAAGGAGAAAACCGAAAAGGCGGAAACCGCACCTCAGCCCGCATTCGCGGGGCTCAACGGCGCCACGGCGATGGGCCGCAACGGTCAACGGGGCGCTCGGAGTTCGGGCCCTGCGTGTGACAGCGAGCACACCAAGTAGGTAAAGACCTCATCAAATAGTTTGTGATAGCGTTCACGAAAGCCGGATGAACCGAGGACCGGGGCGGAGGACGCCGCGCCGGATCTGCGGTTTTCGAGTCCTCGTATCCAGACCGGAGAAGGGGACGTCGTCACCGGCGAACTGCCTTCGGCTGGCGCACAACTCCTCGGGGAGTGTGGTCCGTCGAGGCAGGCATCGCCCGCCCCCGACCTCGCCGGAGCTGCCCTCATGCAGTCCAACGATGCCCGGATTCTCCGCGGCTCGGCGGTCTTCGCCGCCCCAGTGGGAGTCGTCGCCACCGTCGTCAGTGCGCTGACGGCAGGCGGAAAGGGTCTCATCGGCGCGCTCGTGGCGGTCGCCGTCGTCGCCGTCTTCTTCGGCCTCGGGTTCGCAGCGCTCATGCGCATCACCCAGGACAAGCCGCAAGTGACGATGATGGCCGGGATGTTGGTCTACACGGTGCAGATGCTCCTCATCGGCGTCTTCATCATCGTCTTCAGCGGGACCACGCTCTTCAACAGCCGGGCCTTCGCCCTCACGTTGCTCGTCACCGCCCTGGCGTGGGTCGGCGGCCAGGTCCGCCACAGCCTCACGAGCAAGATGCTCTACGTCGATCCCGTACCGTCCGCGCCCGCCAAGGGGGCAGCGCACACGGGGAAGTCGGAGCCTCGGGATGAGACGTGAGGGGGAGCGCCAGGGGCTTGATCCCGATCTGCTATCGTCCGGAAACGCATCCGGCCGTGTGGGGCCCGCTCGCCAGAGGAGCGCAGCGCCCCGGCGGCCTGCGGTGTACTCGGATCCGGAGCTGTGGCCGCAGCGTGGATCCCGGGTGCCCGGTCCTCGGTGCACACTCCGGGTCGACCGCCGTGGCATCGCCACACTCTGTCCCCCGTGCCGACAAGCGGTCTCACCAGCCGCGCTGACACACAAGGTTGCCGTCACTTATGCGTCACGACGAAGGAGTCACGGGTGAGCGCCCTAACGCTGCTGGCTAACACCGATTGCCACATCAACGCAGGCTGCGCTTTTCCCGCGCCGGGCCTTCACTCGTTCCAGTTCAAGCCGATCTTCACCGTCGGCGGCCTCGAGTTCACCAAGCCGATGCTGATCGCGATCATCTGCATGGTGATCGTCGTCGGCTTCTTCTGGTCCGCGTTCAGCAAGCCGAAGCTGGTCCCGGGGAAGCTGCAGTTGGTCGGAGAGATCGGCTACAACTTCATCGCGAAGAGCATCGCCGGCGATGTGATCGGCAAGAAGGGGAAGAAGTACGTCCCCTTCCTGATGTCGATCTTCTTCTTCGTGTGGATCATGAACATCATGGCCATCATCCCGCTGGCGCAGTTCCCGTCGACGTCACGGTTCGCGTTCCCGGTGGCACTCGCGCTGCTGGTGTTCGTGACGTACATGTTCCTGACGTTCAAGACCCACGGACTCAAGGGCGGCGTCAAGAACCTGGTGTGGATCGACGGTCTTCCCAAGCCCCTCGTACCGCTGATCGTGCTCCTGGAGTTCATCCAGAACGTGATCACCCGTCCGTTCACCCTCGCGGTGCGGCTGTGGGCCAACATGTTCGCCGGCCACATGCTGATCGTGATGTTCAGCGCCGCCGCCTGGTATCTGGTGACCCCCTCGTTCCTTGCCGCCGTCGCGGGTGGATCCTTCCTCCTGGCGGTCGGCATGACGGCCTTCGAGGTCCTGATCCAGTTCCTGCAGGCGTACATCTTCACGCTGCTCGCCGCGATCTACATCAGCGGAGCGCTCGAAGAGGCCCACTGATCCGACCGAACTCCCCTCGTACCAACGGAACTTCGCTGGGAAGGCCCCCAGCGGACCGCATCACATAGGAAGAAGAAGATGACTGCTGAGCTTGTCAACCTCGCTGCCGTCGACATCAAGGGCAACCTCGGAGCCGTCGCGTACGGTCTCGCCGCAATCGGCCCCGGTGTCGGTATCGGCGTGGTCTTCGGCCACTCCATCGAGGCCATGGCCCGTCAGCCCGAGGCCATGGGCATCATCCGTACCAACATGTTCCTCGGCTTCGCGCTCTGTGAGGTCCTCGCGCTCCTCGGCCTCGTCGTCCCCTTCATCTTCTCGTAAGCGGGACGCCGGTAGCCATTCCCGACGAAAGGTTCGGACATGTTGACTTTCTTGGCTCAGGAGGGGCACGCGCAGAACCCTCTGCTGCCCGAGCCCGTGGAGCTGGTCGTCGGCCTGATCGCCTTCTTCATCGTCTTCGGCGTCCTCGGTAAGAAGCTGCTGCCCACCATCCAGAAGACCCTGGACGAGCGGCAGGACGCGATCGAGGGTGGCCTGGAGCGAGCGCAGGAGGCGCAGACCGAGGCCAACCAGACTCTCGAGGAGTACAAGGCCCAGCTCGCCGAGGCCCGCCACGAGGCGGCCCGGATCACCGAGCAGGCACGTGAGCAGGGTGCTGCGATCATCGCGGAGATGCGCGAGGAGGGGCAGCGCCAGCGCGACACGATCATCGCCGCAGGCCACGCGCAGACCGAGGCGGACCGCCGTCAGGTGACCGTCGCACTGCGTCAGGAAGTCGGCCGCATGGCCACGGACCTGGCCGGCCGCGTCGTCGGTGAGTCCCTCGAGGACGTCGCACGCCAGAGCCGCGTCATCGACCGCTTCCTCGAGGACCTCGAGGAGAAGGCCGAGGCCACCCGATGATCGGCGCGAGCCGTGACGCACTCGCCGCAGCCCGCGAGAGCCTGACGGCGCTGACCGACAGCACGTCGGTCGACCCGAAGCAGCTCGCCGACGAGCTGGCCGAAGTCACGGCGCTGCTGGACCGCGAGGTCTCGCTGCGCCGTGTGCTGGCCGACCCGTCGCACAGCGGTGAGCGCAGGGCCGAGCTGGTCGCGAGCGTGCTCGGCGACCAGGTGGGCGGGTCGACCGTCGACCTGGTCTCCGGAATGGTGCGGTCCCGCTGGTCCGCCCCGCGCGACCTGGTGGACGCGACCGAGGAGCTGGCGGACACCGCCGACCTCATCGCCGCGGAGCGTGACGGTGCGCTGGACGAGACCGAGGACGAGCTGTTCCGGTTCGCCCGTACCGTCGCCTCGTCCCCCGACCTGCGTGCGGCGCTGACAGGGGAGAAAGCCCCGGCGTCATCGAAGGTGCAGCTGCTGCACACGCTGCTCGACGGCAGGTCGAGGCCGACGACGGAGCGTCTCGTCACGCGTCTCGTGGTACGTCCGCGGGGACGTAGCCTGGAGGGCGGGCTGGAGTCCCTCTCCCGGCTGGCGGCGGAGCGGCGCGGCCGCTCGGTGGCTGTCGTCACCTCGGCGGTGCCGCTGAGTGACCAGCAGCGGCAGCGTCTCGGTTCGGCGCTGGCGAGGCTCTACGGACGCGAGATGCATCTGAATCTCGACGTGGACCCGGAGATCCTCGGCGGGATCAGGGTGCGGGTCGGCGACGAGGTCATCAACGGCTCCATCGCAGACCGTCTCAGCGAGGCGGAGCGGCGCCTGGCCGGCTGACGCCGGACACAAGGTGCGAAGGCGTTCGCGCCACACCAACTCAACAGCATCACTTAGCGGCCCGAGTTGGGCCGTAGAAGATCGATACGGTCCCAACAAGGAGAGCAGGGAACCCAGATGGCGGAGCTCACGATCCGGCCGGATGAGATCCGGGAGGCGCTGGAGAATTTCGTCCAGTCGTACGAACCGGACGCGGCCTCGCGCGAAGAGGTCGGGACGGTCAGCGTTGCCGGTGACGGCATCGCGAAGGTCGAGGGTCTTCCCTCGGCCATGGCGAACGAGCTGCTGAAGTTCGAGGACGGAACCCTCGGCCTCGCCCTCAACCTCGAGGAGCGAGAGGTCGGTGCGGTCGTCCTCGGTGAGTTCAGCGGCATCGAGGAGGGCCAGCAGGTGCGCCGCACCGGCGAGGTCCTGTCGGTTCCGGTCGGCGACAGCTACCTCGGCCGCGTCGTGGACCCGCTGGGCGCCCCGATCGACGGCCTCGGTGACATCGAGTCCGAGGGCCGCCGCGCGCTCGAGCTGCAGGCCCCCTCGGTCATGGACCGCAAGTCGGTCCACGAGGCGATGGAGACGGGCTACAAGGCCGTCGACACCATGACCCCGATCGGCCGCGGCCAGCGTCAGCTGATCATCGGCGACCGCCAGACCGGCAAGACCGCGCTCTGCGTCGACACGATCATCAACCAGCGCGACAACTGGCGCTCCGGCGACCCGGACAAGCAGGTCCGCTGCATCTACGTCGCCGTCGGCCAGAAGGGCTCCACCATCGCGTCCGTACGCGGCGCCCTGGAGGAGGCCGGTGCGCTGGAGTACACGACGATCGTCGCCGCCCCGGCGTCCGACCCGGCCGGCTTCAAGTACATCGCCCCGTACACCGGCAGCGCCATCGGCCAGCACTGGATGTACCAGGGCAAGCACGTCCTCGTCGTCTTCGACGACCTGACCAAGCAGGCCGACGCCTACCGCGCCGTTTCCCTGCTGCTGCGCCGCCCGCCGGGCCGTGAGGCCTACCCGGGCGACGTCTTCTACCTGCACTCCCGTCTGCTGGAGCGCTGCGCCAAGCTTTCCGACGACATGGGCAAGGGCTCGATGACGGGCCTGCCGATCGTCGAGACGAAGGCGAACGACGTGTCGGCGTTCATTCCGACCAACGTCATCTCCATCACCGACGGCCAGTGCTTCCTGGAGTCCGACCTCTTCAACGCCGGCCAGCGTCCCGCGCTGAACGTCGGTATCTCGGTCTCCCGTGTCGGTGGTTCCGCGCAGCACAAGGCGATCCGCCAGATCACCGGTTCGCTCCGTGTGGACCTCGCCCAGTACCGCGAGCTCGAGGCGTTCGCCGCCTTCGGTTCCGACCTGGACGACGCCTCCAAGGGCGCGCTGGAGCGCGGCAAGCGGATGACCGAGCTGCTCAAGCAGTCGCAGTACAACCCGTTCTCGACCGAGGACCAGGTCGTCTCCGTCTGGTCCGGCACCAACGGCAAGATGGACGACGTCCCCGTCGAGGACATCCGCCGCTTCGAGCGCGAGCTGCTGGAGTACATGCACCGCGAGAACAAGGGTCTCCTGACCAGCATCGTCGAGGGCGGCAAGATGACCGACGACACGATCCAGGAGCTCGGCGAAGCGGTGGACAAGTTCAAGAAGCAGTTCCAGACCGCGGACGGCAAGCTGCTGGGCGAGGACTGAGCGATGGGCGCTCAGACCAGGGTCTACAAGCGGCGGATCAAGTCCGTCACGGCGACCAAGAAGATCACCAGGGCGATGGAGATGATCGCCGCGTCGCGCATCATCAAGGCGCAGCGCCGGGTGGCGGCTTCCGAGCCGTACGCCGAGGAGCTGACCAACGCCGTGCGTGCGGTCGCCACCGGCTCGAACGTGAAGCACGCCCTCACCACGGAGGCCGAGCACCCGACTCGGGCCGCGGTCCTGCTCATCGTGAGCGACCGCGGTCTGGCGGGCGGCTACAACTCCAACGCCATCAAGGCGGCCGACCGGCTGACCAACCGGCTGATCGGCGAGGGCAAGGAAGTCGTCAACTTCATCGTGGGCACCCGCGGTGTGACGTACTACCGCTTCCGTGAGCGTGCGATCAGGGAGTCCTGGAGCGGCTTCACCGACAACCCGACGTACGCGGACGCCAAGGCCGTGGCCGCGCCGCTCATCGAGGCGATCCAGAGCGACACGGGCGCCGAGAACGGCGTGGACGAACTCCACATCGTGTACACGGAGTTCATCTCCATGATGACGCAGACGCCGGTCGACGACCGGATGCTGCCGCTCAGCCTGAAGGAGACCGCGGAGGAGTCGGCCGGGGTCATCCAGGAGAACATCAAGCGAGGCCCGGAGGTCCGTCCGCTCTTCGACTTCGAGCCGTCGGCCGAGCAGGTCCTCGACGCACTGCTGCCGCGGTACGTCGAGAGCCGCGTCTACAACGCGCTGCTGCAGGCCGCCGCCTCCAAGCACGCCGCCACCCGGCGTGCGATGAAGTCGGCGACGGACAACGCCGAAGACCTCATCAAGTCGCTCACGCGGCTTGCCAACGCGGCCCGCCAGGCCGACATCACCCAGGAAATCAGCGAGATCGTCGGTGGCGCGAGCGCGCTGGCTGACGCTTCTGCGGGGAGTGACCGCTAACCATGACCGAAACTCTTGAGAAGGCCACGGCGGCGGGCCGCGTCGCACGCGTCATCGGCCCGGTGGTCGACGTGGAGTTCCCCGTCGACCAGATGCCCGACATCTACAACGCGCTGACGGTCGAGGTCGCAGACCCGGCCCAGGCGGGCAAGAAGAAGACCCTCACCCTCGAGGTCGCACAGCACCTCGGCGAGGGTCTCGTGAAGGCCATTTCCATGGAGCCCACCGACGGTCTGGTCCGCCAGGCCGAGGTGACCGACACCGGCGCGGGCATCACCGTTCCCGTCGGCGACGTCACCAAGGGCCGGGTGTTCAACACCCTGGGCAAGATCCTCAACGACCCCGAGGCCGAGTCCGAGGTAACGGAGCGGTGGTCCATCCACCGCAAGGCCCCCGCCTTCGACCAGCTCGAGTCCAAGACCGAGATGTTCGAGACGGGCCTGAAGGTCGTCGACCTGCTGACCCCGTACGTCAAGGGCGGCAAGATCGGCCTGTTCGGCGGCGCCGGCGTCGGCAAGACCGTTCTCATCCAGGAAATGATCATGCGTGTGGCGAAGCTGCACGAGGGCGTTTCCGTGTTCGCCGGTGTCGGCGAGCGCACGCGTGAGGGTAACGACCTCATCGACGAGATGGCCGAGTCCGGCGTTCTCCCGCAGACCGCGCTGGTCTTCGGTCAGATGGACGAGCCGCCGGGCACCCGCCTCCGGGTCGCCCTCGCGGGTCTGACCATGGCGGAGTACTTCCGCGATGTGCAGAAGCAGGACGTGCTGTTCTTCATCGACAACATCTTCCGCTTCACGCAGGCCGGTTCCGAGGTCTCCACGCTGCTCGGCCGCATGCCCTCCGCGGTGGGCTACCAGCCGAACCTGGCGGACGAGATGGGTGTGCTCCAGGAGCGCATCACCTCGACGCGTGGTCACTCCATCACCTCCATGCAGGCGATCTACGTGCCCGCGGACGACCTCACCGACCCGGCTCCGGCCACCACGTTCGCGCACCTCGACGCGACGACGGTGCTCTCGCGGCCGATCTCGGAGAAGGGCATCTACCCGGCGGTGGACCCGCTGGACTCGACGTCCCGGATCCTGGACCCGCGCTACATCTCGCAGGAGCACTACGACTGCGCGAACCGCGTGATCGGGATCCTGCAGAAGTACAAGGACCTCCAGGACATCATCTCGATTCTCGGCATCGACGAGCTGTCCGAGGAGGACAAGCTCACCGTCAGCCGGGCCCGCCGTATCGAGCGCTTCCTGTCGCAGAACACCCACGCGGCGAAGCAGTTCACGGGCATGGACGGATCGGACGTTCCGCTGGACGAGTCGATCACGGCGTTCAACGCGATCGCCGATGGTGACTTCGACCACTACCCGGAGCAGGCGTTCTTCATGTGCGGTGGCCTCGACGACCTGAAGGCCAAGGCCAAGGACCTCGGCGTCTCCTGACGCCCGGGTCCGGCGCGAGACGGGGCCGGACCGCGGGGCACAGCCCTTCGGCCCGTCCCCGTCCCCGCACCCCTTATCCTTTTCCTAACCTACGAAGGAGCCACAGTGGCTGAGCTGCACGTCGAGTTGGTCGCCGCGGACCGCAAGGTCTGGTCCGGCGAGGCCAGCCTGGTCGTCGCGCGCACCACGTCCGGCGACATCGGCGTCATGGCGGGCCACCAGCCGCTGCTCGGCGTGCTGGAGCCGGGCGCGGTCATCATCCGCACGGCCGGCGAGACCGGCGAAGGCACCGTGGTGGCCGCGGTGCACGGCGGCTTCATCTCCTTCGCGGACGACAAGATGTCGCTGCTGGCGGAGGTCGTCGAGCTGTCCGACGAGATCGACGTCGAACGTGCCGAGCGGGCGCTGGAGCGTGCGAAGTCGGAGGACGACGCCGCCGCCGAACGGCGTGCCGAGGTCCGCAAGCGAGCGGTGGCGGTCCGCTGAGGAGGCGGCCGACGCCCTGCACGGAGCCGGGCACGACAGGTACGAAGTTCAGCCGCGGGCTGTTCCGGGTCACCCCGGAGCTACCCGCGGCTGAGCCAATACAGAGGGGGACGCGGGATCCACAAGATCTCACGGCTCCGGGAGCACCGCGCCACGCGTGGTACGAGAGAGTGCGAGGAGGTCGGTGATGATGGTCCTCGTTCTGTCACTGGTCGGCGTGGCCCTGCTGCTGGCACTGGGTCTTTTCGCCTTCGGGCTGCGGCGCCGCCTGCTTCAGCGCTCGGGGGGCACGTTCGACTGCAACCTGCGCTGGAACGCACCACAGCCCGCCGCGTACACCGATGAGGCACCGGCGGAAGCCGTTCCCCCGCTCGTGGACGGCAAGGGCTGGGCGTACGGCGTCGCGCGCTACAACGGTGACCAGATCGAGTGGTTCCGGGTCTTCTCCTACGCGCCGCGCCCCCGCCGCTTTCTGGAGCGCAACCTCATCGAGGTGCTGCAGCGGCGGAACCCCGAGGGCGAGGAGGAGCTGGCCCTGCTCTCCGATTCCGTGATCCTCGCGTGTTCCCTGCACGGCACCCGCGTCGAGCTGGCCATGAGCGAGGACGCGCTCACCGGGTTCCTCGCCTGGCTGGAGGCGGCACCGCCCGGCCAGCGCGTCAACGTCGCCTGAGCAGGAGAACGCGGCCTGAGAAGCCCGGCCTTCCGGCCGGGCCCGCGGGAGAGCACGGCGCCTGCGCTCGCCGCTCCCACACAGCCCAGAGCCAGCCACTGCACGAGCCCCAGACCCTCACCGAGGACGACCACCCCTGCCGCTCCGGCCGCCGCCGGTTCGAGACTCTGCAGCACCCCGACCGTACGGGGATGAAGGCGTCGCAGCGCGGCCAGTTCGAGGGAGTACGGCAGCACCGCCGACACGACCGCCACGGCCAGACCGCTCACCAGCACCTTTGGTTCGAGCAGCGTCGCCGGGCGCTCCGCCGTCCCGAACGGGAGGGTCACGAGCGTCGCCCATACGAGAGCGGACGCGAGCGGCGCACCACCCGCCGTCTTCTCGCCCACGCGCCTGCTGAGCAGCAGATACGCGGCCATCGCCACGCCCGCTGCGAGAGCCCACAGCACGCCCTGCGCGGGGTGGTGAGCTCCGTCGCGGACATGGAAGAGCCACACACCCGCTCCAGCCGCTCCCGCCGTCAGCAGGTCCCGCCCGCTTCGTGAGGTGATCGCGGCCAGGCACACGGGGCCGAGCAGCTGCAGCGAGATCGCGAGCCCCATCGGCAGGTGGTCGCCTGTGTGCGGCGGGGGAGCGCGGAGCATCCCGCCGTCGCCGCCGGGCTCTCGGCGCTCCGCGAATCCGCCGCGGGCTGATCAGCCCAGCAGCGCTGCCACGAGGACGAGCACCGGCGCCGCCGCCAGGGTCGAGATGAGGATCGATTCGCGGGCGATGCGCGTGCCCGTCCCGTACCGCGAGGCGTACGTGAAGAGGTTCTGCGCCGAGGGCAGGGCGGAGGTCACCACGACCGCGAAGAGGGCAGGACGCGGCAGATCGAAGACGGCCGTTCCGAGAGCCCACGCCACGAGCGGCTGACCGGCCGCCTTGCAGCCGACCGCCAGCAGGACCGGGGAGCGGTCGTGTTCACGTGAGAGGACGGCGCTGCCCCGCAGGGACATCCCGAAAGCGAGCAGCACCGCGGGCACGGACATGGCCCCCACCAGGTGGAACGGTTCGAGCACCGGGCCCGGAAGGGGCAGGCCGGTGGCCGCCACCGCGACGCCGCTGAGCGAGCCGATGACCACCGGGTTGCGGAACGGGGTCGTCAGCAGCCGCAGGGGTCCGCTGCGCTCGTCCGGTGCGGAGAAGACATCGAGGGCGGTCAACGCCACAGGGGAGACCACCAGTTGCTGGAAGAGAATCACGGGCGCGACGAGCGAGGCGTCGCCGAGGACGTACGCGGAGATGGGGATGCCCAGGTTGCCGGCGTTGACGTAGCTCGCGCACATGGCGCCGACGGTGCTCTCACCCGCAGGCCAGCGCCGCAGCGCCGCCACCGCGCAGTAGACCGCGGCGACGGCGAAGGTGCTGAGCGCCGTTATCAGGACCTGGCCCGAGACCAGCACGCGGAGATCCGCCCTGGCCATGGTCTCGAACAGCAGCGCGGGCGTGGCCACATGGAAGGCGAGCCTGGTGAGGATCTCCGGCCCGTTGGTGCCGAGCAGCCCCCGTCGGCCGAGGAGATAGCCGGTCGCGATGACGCAGGTGATGACCGCGAATCCTGCTATCACTCCACCCACGGTGGGCCGTTCCGCGGCACGCGCGCCGGTGTCGTCACATCGTTCACGGACCGATTGTCCGCCCGCGCCCGCAACCGCTTGCGGGCGGGTACGGACACTCGTGCGGAGCACGGTCGTTCAGCCTCCGGGCGACCTCGGCGCCGCGCCCCCCGTCGGCCCGGCCTCAGCCCCTCGTGAGGCCCGATTCCTGCGCCAGCACCGCCGCCTGCGTGCGGCTGCGCAGCCCGAGCTTGCCCAGCAGCCGGCTGACATGGGTCTTCACCGTCGCCTCTGCCATGCCCAGGCGCTGCGCCACCTCCGCGTTGGACAGCCCCTCCCCGAGGCAGAGCAGCACGTCGTGCTCGCGTCGGGTCAGCTCGTCCAGGCCCGGTGCGGCGCTTCCCGTCCTCGGGACGGGAGGCCGTCCCGCCCCTCCGGGACGGGCGAACTCCGCGATCAGCCGCCTGGTCACCGCGGGAGCGATCAGGCCCTCGCCGCGCGCCACCGTGCGTACGGCGTCGACGACCTGCGAGGCCTCGCTGTCCTTCAGCAGGAAGCCCGACGCCCCGGCGCGCAGTGCCCCGAAGACGTACTCGTCGAGGTCGAAGGTGGTCAGCACCAGAACGTCCGCGAGCTGTTCGCCCGTGATGCGCGCGGTGGCCGAGACACCGTCCAGACGCGGCATCTGGACGTCCATCAGCACGATGTCAGGGCGCAGTTCACGGGCGAGGCGGACCGCTTCCTCGCCGTCCCCTGCCTCGCCCGTCACCTCGATGCCGGTGGCGCCGCGCAGGATGAGGACGAGACCTGCCCGTACCGACAGCTGGTCCTCGGCGACGAGGACGCGGACCGTGGGCCGTGTGCCGTCGTCCGCCGTCACGGCAAACTCCCTTCCTCGACGGGCAGTTCGGCCCGTACCTCCCAGACCTTCGTGCGTCCGTGGGAGGCGTTCGAAGGCCCGGCGCTCAGCGCCCCGCCCAGCAGTTCCACGCGCTCGCGCATGCCGATCAGGCCCGAGCCGGAGCCGGGGGCGCGCGGGACCGGCGTCCCGTCCGGGCCTTCACGCCCGGCACCGAGCAGGTCGCGGAGGGGGCTCGTGACGCGGACCGTGAGCGGGCCGTGCGTACGGGCGTCGCGCGTCAGCTCCACGGTGACGGTGCCCGGAGCCGAGTGCTTCAGCGCGTTCGTCACCGACTCCTGCACGACCCGGTACGCGGCAAGCTCGACGGGGGCGGGCAGAGCCGAGCCCGTCGCTCCGCGCTCGTCGCGCAGCGCGAAGCTGAGCCCTGGGTTGCCCGCGCCGGCGCGCGCCCGCTCGATGAGTGAGTCCAGCCCGGCGAGCGTCGGGGAGGCCGCGGGCTCCGCCCCGTCGCCGGACGCGTCACGCAGCAGCCCGATGAGGCCCCGCATCTCTGCGAGGCCCTGCACGCTGTTCTCGCGGATGATGCGGAGCGAGTCGCGGGTCGCCGCTTCGTCGGGAGGATCCAGGGAGAGGGCGGCCGTGGAGTGGATCGCGATGGCGGACAGGTGGTTGGCGACGAGGTCGTGCAACTCCCGTGCCATGCGGCCACGTTCGGCGGTCACGGCCTGGACGCGGTCCATCTCGGCGAGCAGCGCGGTCTGTTCGGCACGCAGCCGCTCGGCCGCGGCGGCGTTCCGGTGGTCGCGGATGACGACGCCCGTCCAGGCGGGCGCGATCGTGATGCCCGCGCAGAACGCGCCGAGCAGCAGCGTCGAGGGGGTACGGATGACGGCCACCAGCCCTAGGGTCACCGCGACCGTCAGCGCGACGCTCGCGGGCAGCAGCGTGCGGGACAGACGTGGCGGCCCGTACAGCACCGCGGCGTAGACGACGTCGGTGAAGACGATCACGGTGGCCAGCAGCGACCCCATCGCGAAATCCGACGCGAGCGCGGCGACGGCCACCACCAGCGCCCAGGGCTGAGCCGATCTGCGCCACAGGGCGGCGAGGCACATGACGGTGAGGGGCAGCAGCAGCCAGGCGCCGTAACTCGCGCCCACCCGCGGATTGTTGTAGAGGCCGAACCGCCAAAGGACCAACCCGCCGACAAGACCGGCGAGTGCGATGAGCACGCCGTCGCGGTGCGGACGCACCCACGGCGGCGGCAGCAGGGACGGGCGGCGTGGCATGGGTCCATCTCAGCACGACGGCCGGACGCGGTCGTCGGCCTCGGGGACCAGCCTGCGGCGACTCGCGGTACATCGAAGGATGCAGGGCGGTCGCGGCGAATCATCGCTGGTGAGGATGCGTACGAGCCTGCCCGGCCGGGATCGTGGAGGTGATGTCGAGGCAAGGGGGACAGGCGTGATCGTCACGCTGATCATCATCTGCGAGGTCGCGTTCTGGGTGCTGCTCGCGGGCGGGCTCGCGCTGCGCTATCTGGCACGCATGCCGCGCACGGGGGCTGCGGTGCTGCTGTGCGAACCGCTGCTGGAGCTGGTCCTGCTGGTCGTCACGGCCATCGACCTGCGAGGGGGAGCGCAGCCCGACTGGAAGCACGGCCTGGCCGCCGTCTACATCGGCTTCACCGCGACCCACGGTCACTACATGATCAAGTGGGCCGACGGCCACTTCCTGCACCGCTTCGGCGGCGGCCCGGCGCCCGTGAGGCCGCCCCGGTACGGGATGGCGCGGGCCGTCCACGAGTGGAAGATGAGCGCGCGTGCCATCGGGGCGGCGGCGATCGCCGCGGCGCTGCTGCAACTGGCCGCCTGGTACGTGGGCGACGCGGGGCAGAGCGAGTCGCTGCGGATGTGGCAGGGACGGATGGGCGTGGTCGCGGGCATCAGCCTGGTCATCGCGCTGAGCTACACGATCTGGCCGAAGCGGGAGCCGGGGACGGGCCGCGCACACCCCGAACGCGATCGCGACGCGTCCGGCGCGGTCGGCGGAGGTCGCTGACCGGTCAGGCAGGACGGTCCGATCGGCCCGGGGCCGTCAGGGGCCGGCAGGGTCCGTCTTCGCCTTGCCGTCTCCGGGCGGGCGCTTCCACCTCCACGCCCCGGTCGGTGACCCGCCCGCCAGGAGCACCTACTGCTGGTAGCCGCCGGCCTCCCGCGACCGGTGGTGCCGTACGCGGCTCAGCGCGGCGGCAAGACGGTGGTGCACCCGTACGTCGTGGTAGTCGGTGCCGGCCTCGACATGCTCGGGCAGGTTCGTACGGTCGCTGCCCGAGAAGGACTCGTGGCCGGGCGAGCCGTGAAAGCGGATCTCGGTCTCGGGTTCCCGGCCGAAGCGAAGCCGGTCGGCGGCGGTAGACGTCGTCAGTTCGATGTCAGGGCGCGCAGGTGGACTGTCCCTGTTCGCGCTCCCGTCCCGGCCGTCCGTGTGCTCCTTGCCGTTTCATGGCGGCTCGTCGCGATCGCGCCTGCTCGCGGGGCGGCGCTTGGGGCGCTCCTCGGACCGGGCCGAGCGGCGGCCGGCTCCCTCACCTGCTCTCTTCGCGGTGCGTGTGGCCGTACTACCCGCCTCGCGTACCGTCCGTCCGGCCTCGTCGACCGTCCGGCCGGCGCTGCGGCCCGCCTCCTTGGTGGTCTCCGCGGCGCCTTCGCCGACGTCCTGGACCGTCTCGGAGGCGCCTTCACCGACGTCCTCCACGGTCTCCGCCGCTCCCTCGCCGACGTCCTCCACGGCTTTGCCCGCGCCCTTGCCGATCTGCTTCGTGGTCTCTCCGGCTCCCTCGCCGACGTCCTCGACGGCCTTTCCCGCGCCCTTGCCGATCTGCTTCGTGGTCTCTCCGGCGCCCTCGCCGACGTCCTCGACGGCCTTACCGGCACCCTCGCCGACGTCCTCGACGGCCTTTCCGGCGCCCTTGCCGACTTCCTTGACCGTGTCTCCGGCGCCTTCACCGATGTCCTCGACCGCCGAACTCGCTCCCCGTCCGAGCTCGCCGACGGCTTCGCCCGCCCCGCTGCCCAGCTCTCGGGTCGCGGAGCCGAGGCCCGCGGTGATCTGCTCCAGGATCTGGGGGTTGCGGTCGATCGTCGACAGCACCCGGCCGATGACCTGGGCGACGTTGTCGAGGCGGACCTTCAGCAGGGCCTGTGCGTCCACACCCTTGATGTCCAGCTGGACCCTGCCCAGGGCGACGTCCGCGCCCACGTTGAGCTTGAGCATGTCCAGCACCTCGGCCTGAAGGGACACCCGGGCACGCAGGTCGTCGACCTCCAGACCGATCTCGTCGACGTGGAGCTGCGGCACGTCGAGCAGTACGTCCGGCTCCTCGCTACGTGTCACCGGGGACAGTTCGCTCCGGCCGTTCCCCTCGGGGTGCCCATCGGGATATTCGTCGCCGCTCTCGGCGTCGTACGGCTCGAAGTACTCCTCGTCGTACTCTTCCAGTTCCCCCTGCTCAGGGCTGTTGTCCTTGGTGCTCATGCCGCCCCCAGACGGGTGCGAATAGGTACAGAACTCCTCTTTTCACCATAGAACGGGTGCCCGCACGGTCGCACACGGGGAACGGCCCGGCCTCGCGTGCAGGGGAGCGCGGGGCCGGGCCGATTGTGTGGGGGGTGGCGATCCGGGGAGCCGGAAGGCCGCGGGAGGGGTCAGCCGCAGTGCTGCTTCTTCTCCTTCTTGGTCATCTTCCGGGTGTGCTGGGTCTTGGTGCTGGGCGCGTCGGCCTTGGGGCCCTTGGCGGTGAAGGGGACGTACCAGATGTGGTGGCCGTAGAAGCGGTCCTCGAAGTGCATCTCGTACGTGCCCTGGATCTCCTCCATGGCGGCCTCGCGGGTGATCCAGCCGACCTCGCCGGGCTTGACCTCGACGTTGGTCTGCTGCTGCTCGGTGTGCGAGCTCTCCCACGAATGGTTGTAGCTGGCCTCGATGGTCACGCTGAAAAGCTTGGTGAAGCCGTACTGGGCCTTCATGGAGACGCCGACGGTGTTGGTCTCTCCGGTGGTGTCGGACCAGGAGACGGCCGAACGCTGAAGGTCCTTGGTGCAGTTGAAGGCGCTGTCACCGACCTGGTGCGCCTCGCCCATGGAGTCGACGGGCGCACCGGAGGGGTGGAAGACGCACTTGTCGGTTCCGTTGTCGCACTGCTCGAGCAACTCCCTTGTGGTGGGCTGCTCTTCGTCTTCGGCTTGCGCGGCTGCGGGGAAGAGGGCTGTGGCGCCTGCGGTCGTGATGGCGACCACCAGCATCGACAGCTTCTTGCGGCGGGTCATGGTGTCTCCGGCGAGGTGGGGGTGGCGGCCCAGTGGCTGCTGGGAGCGTCTCTGCGTGCGCTGTCCATCGGCCGAAGCCGATGGGCCGGCGCCCGGTTGTTCATCACATTGCCGATGTCCGGGCCGAGCTCATCGAAGGACCTCGCGGGCGAGGTGACCCGCCCGGGTGCGCGGCTTCGAGGAACGTGGACCGTGCGTCAGCCGCAGTGCTGCTTCTTCTCCTTCTTGGTCATCTTCCGGGTGTGCTGAGTCTTCGTGCTGGGCGCGTCGGACTTCGGGCCCTTGGCGGTGAAGGGGACGTACCAGATGTGGTGGCCGTAGAAGCGGTCCTCGAAGTGCATCTCGTACGTGCCCCGGACCTCCTCCATGGCGGCCTCGCGGGTGATCCAGCCGACCTCGCCGGGCTTGACCTCGACGTTGGTCTGCTGCTCCTCGGTGTGCGAGCTCTGCCAGGAGTGCTCGTAGCTCGCCTGGATGGTGACCTTGAACAGGTCGGTGAAGCCGTACTCGGCGCTCATGGAGACACCGACGGTGTTGGTCTCACCGGTGGTGTCGGACCAGGAGACGGCCGAACGCTGAAGGTCCTTGGTGCAGTTGAAGGCGCTGTCACCGACCTGGTGCGCCTCGCCCATGGAGTCGACCGGTGCTCCGGACGGGTGGAAGATGCACTTGTCGGTGCCGTTGTTGCACTGCTCGAGCAGCTCTCTGGTCGTTGGCTGCTCTTCGTCTGCCTGCGCTGACGACGGTGCGATCGCTGTGGCGCCCAGGGTGGCGACTGCGACCACCAGCAGGGACAGTTTGTTGCGGCGGTTCATGGTGCCTCCGACGAGGGTGGGGGTAAGGCTGACGTCTCTTGGACGGATCTCTCCGCGCACCGCGTCTCAGCTGAAGCTGATGGACTGTGTGCGGTTGTCCATCACCTCGCCGAGGTTCGGCGTCAGTTCGTCGAAGGGACCGTCACGCTCACCGCTGAGTCCGGGCTCCGAGAACAGGTTGAGCGTGCAGTTGCCCCACGGCTGGATGGACGAGACCTTGTTCTTCCACTCGTCGTCGAGGTCGATCTGGAAGTCCACGTCGTCGGCGTCCCCGTCGCAGAGTTCGGCGTTGGTGATGGTCAGTGACCCGCCGCCGTACTTGGTGTCCTTGAAGATGGTCGCGCCGATGATCGCGCCGCCCTCGTCCTTCGTCGAGACGCCGGAGGACGCCACCGGCTCATCGCCCGCACGGGTCTCGCCGTCCGCCTTCGCCTTGCCGGCGGATGCGTCGAGGAGACGCTTGCTGCCCGGTATGCCGGTCGCGGCGTCGATGCTCTCGAAGCACTCGGTCTTGCCGGACTTGGCGTTCAGCGTGCAGTGCTTCCCCTGAGCCTTCGCCTCGCTGACGCCCTCGTCCCCCGAGACGGCGCCGTTCGCCACCGGCACGGCGATCACGCCTGCCAGCAGTGCCACGGCGGCGATGGTGATGCGAGTACGCCTCTTGGTATCGGTGGCCATGTGTGACTCCAACCCCTCGTTTTCCGACCAGCTTCTTGGTCCAGGCCTTGTCCGAGTGATGGTACTCACAGAAACCGGAATGGAAAGGGAATCCAAAAAATGCCCACCGGCCCACAGAATCTACGCGCGAAAACCACGAGGTCGCTCGTCCCCAATGTGGCACAGCTCTCATCAGGCGGCCCGGCAGTGCGGTGGAACGGAAATGCCTGTGCGTCCGGATTAGGGGCATTCCATCCTGGCTCCCGCTGTTTTGCAGAAAGTGTCGCCGCAATGCGGGTTGTTGAAGCCGCATGTGCCCTGACCTGCGGCTTCACATTTCTTTGAGCGAACTGACGGCAGTATTCGCGGAGAAAGCTCAGGGGAGCCTCAAATCAACCTTAAGAGTTCCTTAAGAGATTGAGTGAGCCCGGGCGGAGTGAAAAGAAAGGCTCGGTGAGACGGATCGGAAAGGGTCCTTCCCATTCGTCTTCACATTCATGCGCGTGGTTGCCCGCGAAACATGGGAACGGATCGGAAACGGGCATACGCATACCGTGATCGGGCGTTCGGGAGGCTCATTGGGCGCACCGCTGATCCGGGCGGGCACGGTTCGGTCAACCGGCGGGGGAGTCGCCCCGGCATCCTGCGCGTACGAGCGCCGGGCCCTACGGTGCTGTGTGTGCCGGACCCGTCACACCTGCCGGCCCGGGCCCGGCCCGCTCGGCGTCCGGCCCGCACACGACCGCCGAGCCGCCCGACCTGCTCCGCCCGACCTGGAGGCACCCGGAAGATGCCGAGGAAACCGACCGTCCGCGCAATCGCCCTCGCCGCCTGTGCCGCCGCCCTTGCGGCCGTCGTTCCGGCGGCGCTCACCGCGGACGCGTTGCCCGCGGACGACGCGTCACCAGCGGAGACGGCCGGACGTGCCCCCGCGCCGTCGTGCGCCGAACGCGAGGCGGCCGGCATGAGCCTGGAGCAGCAGGTGGGTCAGCTGTTCATCAGCGGGGTCGACGCCGACTCACCTCAGAACTCCGAGATCGCCGCCGTACGGGACCTGCACATCGGCGGAGTCATCCTCACCGGCGGCACCGGCGACGGGGTCCGCGCGACGCGTCAGGTGAGCGAGCGCGTTCAGGCCGCGGCGACCACCGGCGGCGTGCCGCTCTGGGTGTCGGCGGATCAGGAGGGCGGCAAGGTCCAGCACTTGAAGGGCGAGGGCTTCGACGCGATGCCGACCGCCGTCGAGCAGGGCAAGCTCGGCCCCGACGAGCTGCGCTCCCGCGCGAAGGGCTGGGGAGGGGAGTTGAGCGCCGCGGGCGTCAACGTCAATCTCGCGCCCGTGCTCGACACCGTCCCGGCGGAGCTCGGCAGCGACAACAAGCCCATCGGGTTCCTGAAGCGCAACTACGGCACGACGCCCGCCGCCGTCACGTCCCACGGCACCGCCTACCAGGCGGGGATGACGGACGCCGGGGTGACACCGGCCGTGAAGCACTTCCCGGGCCTGGGCCGGGTGCTGGGGAACACCGACGACACCAAGGATGTGAAGGACGAGGTGACCACGCGGGACGACGCCTACCTCGAACCCTTCCGGGCGGCCCTCTCCGCACAGCGGCAGCCGCTGGTGATGATCTCCAGCGCCCGCTACACGAAGATCGACGCCGGCAGCATGGCCGCGTTCTCCTCGACGATCCTCACCGGCATGCTCCGCGGGGACCTCGGTTTCGACGGCGTCATCGTCTCCGACGACCTCGGCGCGGCCAAGGCCGTCGAGGACGTCCCCGCGGGCGAGCGTGCGCTGCGGTTCCTCTCCGCGGGCGGGACGGTCGCCCTCAGCGTCGACGCGGGCAAGCTGCCCGCCATGGTCGACGCCGTGCTCCAACGCGCCCGGTCCGACGAGCAGTTCCGCGACCGGGTCGGGACCGACGCGGAGCGCGTGGTGAAGGCGAAGGCCGCCGCCGGCCTGCTGCGGTGCGGGTAGCCGCGGGGCGGCGGATCCGGCTCAGCGGTTCTCGCCCGGCACCCACATGACGTCGCCCAGCTCCTTGTTGGCGGAGCGTGCCAGGATGAAGAGCAGGTCGGAGAGGCGGTTGAGGTAGGTCGCCGTCAGCGGATTCATGACGTCGCCGTGCTCGTCCAGCGCGGCCCACGTGGAGCGCTCCGCCCGGCGCACGACGGTGCACGCCTGGTGCAGCAGCGCGGCTCCCGCGGTGCCTCCCGGCAGGATGAAGCTGCGCAGCTTCTCCAGGTCCTGTAGGAACGCGTCGCAGTCCGCCTCGAGTTTGTCGATGTAGCTCTGCTCGACGCGCAGGGGTGGGAACTCCGGCTCCTCGACGACGGGTGTGGCCAGGTCGGCGCCGACGTCGAAGAGGTCGTTCTGTACCCGTACGAGGACCGTCGTGATCTCGTTCGGCAGCTCGCCGACGGCGAGGGCCACTCCGATGGCAGCGTTGGCCTCATTGGCGTCGGCGTACGCCGCGATGCGTGTGTCCGTCTTCGCGGTGCGGCTCATGTCGCCGAGGGCGGTGGTGCCGGAGTCGCCGGTACGGGTGTAGATGCGCGTCAGATTGACCATGCATCGAGACTACGTGTCCGCGGCGGGCGGTGGACGGGCCGCTTCCGCTCACCGCGTGGTGCGTACGGCACCGCACGGCCGCCAGGCAGCGCACGGCCGCGGGCCCACGGCACCGTACGCCGTGGGCCCGCGGGTGGTGCGATCCGGTTCCCGATCGCTCAGGTCAGTGCGCCTTCGGCGCCTCCTCGGTCTCGTCCAGCTTGTTGAGGATCTCCTCCACGCGCTCCGTGGGGAGTGCGCAGCGAAGAGCCAGCCAGAGCACGACGGCGGTGAGGACCAGACAGGCGACGGCGCCGAGGTTGAAGTCGAGCAAGCCGAGGTTTCCGGCCTTCTCCGCCTGCACTGGGTAGTCACCGAGGTAGCTGATGACGGCGAGCCCGCCGTACCACACCAGGAGCCACCATCCGTGCTTGAAGTCGAGCGGGGGCGTCTCCTGCTTGGCGACGGCGTAGTACACCGCCATCAGGACGTAGCCCAGGATGATCGCGACGAAGAGCTTCCAGTTGGTGTCCCAGCCCGTCCAGTAGATGATCAGGTTCGTCGACCACAGGGCGAGGAATCCGATGATCCAGCCGAACTTGCCGCCCAGGTGGAAGGGGCGCGGGTGGTCCGGCATCTGCTTGCGCATGGCCAGAAGGACCAGCGGTCCGCAACCGAACGACAGGACGGTGGAGTTGGTGACGAACTCGACGAGCTTGCTCCAGCCGGGGAACGGCAGGAAGAAGAAGCAGCCGACGATGAACGCGAGGATGAGGCTGACCCACGGGACGCCGGTCTTGTTCACCTTCGAGAGGCCGGCCGGCGCGTTGCCGTTGCGGCCCATCGCGTAGGAGATGCGGGCGGTGACGCCGGCGTAGATCAGGCCGGTGTCTCCCGGCGAGATGATGGCGTCGGCGTAGAGGATGCCGGCGAGCCACACCGCACCGAGGATCCCCGCGATGGCCGCGAGCGGGCCGAACGTCGCCAGCACGTCGCCGTGGGAGCTGAAGTGAGCCCCGACGGCCTGCCAGCCCTCTGCCTTGATCGCGCTGCTCGGCACGGCGCCGAGGAAGGCGATCTGCAGCAGGATGTAGATGATCCCGCAGATGACGACGGAACCGATGAGGGTCAGCGGCACGTTCCGCTTGGGGTTGTCCGTCTCGCCCGCGAGTTCGACGCCTTGGCGGAACCCGAAGAATGAGAACGCGATGCCCGCCGTCGCGACCGCCGAGAAGACACCTTGTGAGCCGTATGGGGCGAAGCCGCCGTATTCGGGGGCGGTGATGTGGTCCGGGTTGAAGCTCAGCACGAAGAACATCGCGATGACCACCACGATGACGGCCAGCTTCCACCACACCAGGATGTTGTTGATGCGGGCGAACCACCGCACGCCGAAGAAGTTGACGATGACGAAGACAGCCATCAATACGACGGAAACGGCGGTACCGGCGGGAGTGAGGACCGCTTCCTTGTCCTTGATCTCCTGCAGCCACGGAATGTAGTTGGTGGAATACTGGACGACTGCCAGGACTTCCACGGGAGCCACCGCAGCGGCGGCGATCCATGTGACCCATCCGATGGAGAAGCTTGTGAAGGAACCGAACGAATAGTGCGGATACCTGGCGACGCCGCCGGAGTGCGGGAACATCGTGCCGAGTTCCGAATAGGTCATCCCGATGATGACGAACATGACGCAGCCTATGGCCCAGGAGATGATGGCCGCAGGTCCGGCGAGTTGGGCGGCGTCGAGCGCTCCGAAGAGCCACCCCGAACCGATGATCGAGCCGACCGCTGTGAACAGCAGGCCGATCGTGCCGAATTCGCGTTTGAGTTTCTTGTCGTCCCCGCCCTCGTGGAGTGGAACTTCAGGGCTTTCCACGGCCATGTAACGGCCTCCTCCGTAATACTGTGTCGTGCTTGCCTGCGAAGCCGTGATCGGGTGCACGGCTCGGCGGAACCACAGAAGCCTGCGCGCGATACCCCATATCTGTCCAGTACGAGCCGGGTTTCGCAAAAAATTCCAGGAACCGAGGCCAGGATTTTCGGTCGAATTCCGTCGATGGCATGACGAACGGCACACCTGCATTTGTGCGGGGAATGCGCCGTCGGGGCGACGGAAGTGTGAATCCGATGGCATGGGTTCGCTACGGAGTGGCGTCACGAATGCACAAGGCGCCGATCCCGGCGGCGTCCAGGAATGGCGAATCGGGAACCTCCGCGGTGCCACCCGGGCCACCCGGGCCGTCCGCGCCGTCGCGCGCGTCGGTGCCGGACCGTTTCCCGTGCGCCCGGCGCGGCGCGCGCACGCTTCCGGTGTCCTCCGTAAGTGGGGCGCCAGGGCCAGGTGCCCCTGTCCTGTCCGGCGCCGTGGGCCCATTCGTTCTGCGAGAGATCCCAACTACGCCCAGTGGCCCGGGGGATGAGACCCGTGACCGCTCCGGCCCCGGCGCGCGACCGCCGGACGAAGGACCCCGCGGGCGCCGGATCCGCGCAAGGCGGCGCGCATCGGACAACCCCTGTGTGATGTCCGCCATGTGAGACGTGACGCGTGTCTCTTCAGCGCCACAAGGTCTACGCGAAGCGCTAATGTCCGCCCAACAGACGTTCACGCAAAGGCAAGGGCAGGTAGGGCCAGGTGGCAGTCGTGGGGAAGAAGCTCGCCGTCATCGGTGCCGGTCTCATGGGATCCGGCATCGCTCAGGTGTCGGCTCAGGCCGGCTGGGACGTGACTCTCCGCGATGTGACCGGTGAGGCTCTCACCCGGGGGACGGACGGCATCAAGGCGTCCTACGAGAAGTTCGTGAAGAAGGGCAAGCTCGAGGAGTCCGCCGCGGAGGCGGCTCTCGCGCGCATCACGACCACCACCGATCTGGACGCGGTCGCCGAGGCGGATGTCGTCGTCGAAGCCGTATTCGAGAAGATCGAGGTGAAGCAGGAGATCTTCGGCAGGCTCGACACTCTGGTGAAGGACGAGGCGATCCTCGCCTCCAACACCTCCGCCATCCCGATCACCAAGATCGCGGCGGCCACGGCCCGCCCCGAACGGGTCGTCGGCACACACTTCTTCTCACCCGTTCCGATGATGGCGCTGTGCGAGCTCGTACGCGGTCACCGCACCAGCGACGAAACCCTCGCCGGGGCCCGCGAGTTCGCGGAGTCCGTCGGCAAGACCTGCGTCGTCGTCAACCGCGACGTCGCCGGTTTCGTCACCACGCGGCTCATCTCGGCGCTCGTCGTCGAGGCGGCGAAGCTCCACGAGTCCGGCGTGGCCACTGCCGAAGACATCGACACTGCCTGCAAGCTGGGGTTCGGCCACGCCATGGGTCCGTTGGCCACGGCGGACCTCACCGGCGTCGACATCCTGCTGCACGCCAGCGAGAACATCTACACCGAGTCCCAGGACCCGAAGTTCGCGCCGCCCGAGTCGATGCGCAGGATGGTCGACGCGGGTGACATCGGCCGCAAGAGCGGCCGGGGTTACTACGACCACTGAGACACACACGTACATACGGCGGACCGACTGCCGCTCCACGTGGGCGCGTTCGAGAGAACATCGCCCGCGAGGGTGATTTCCGTGTCGGTTCGAGCACGGACGGCAACCAGGTTGCTGCAAACGCAGTCAGTTGTGATGAGACATTCAGACGTGAAGGTACGCGCAGCAGAAACACATCCGGGGAGCGGTTATGCAGATCAGGGGCGACCATGCCGAGCTGGCCGTCGGGGGTCGCCTCGACGTCCGGAGCGCGGCGGACGCCCGTACGGTCCTTCACTCCGCCGTCGACTCCGGCGACGGCGATCTGGTGCTGGATCTGGCCGGACTCGATTCCTGGGACGCGACCGGGCTCGGCGTGATCATGGGCGCCCACAGAAGGGCGGGCCGCTGCGGCCGAAGGCTCGTGCTGCGCGACGTGCCGCCGCAGATGCAGCGGCTGTTGGTGGCCACTCGGCTGCACCGCATTCTTGCGATCGAGGGCGGTTTGACAGTTTCTGAGGCCCAGATTCTCACCAAGCCTTGACGTGCACAGCGGTTCAGCCTGAGCGCTCGCGGTAATACTGTGCCGGAAGCAGCGCCCGGTGCTGCCGTTCGCGTCGACCTGCGACGGGAGAAGCCGAAACTGGCGGGGCGTGCTCGTACCGGAGTATCTGGGGGCATTCCACCATGGTTCAGCACGGCAATACACAGCACGGCGGTGAAGGCAACGGCGGCACCGAACAGGGGCAGCCGTACAGCAGACGCCCCGTGAAGCTCGTCGTCGGAAGACAGCTGCTCACCTTGAACCCGGTCGACGGCAGCGAGGTCGAACCTTGCCCGCCCACGGAGATTCCCGGTGAACCGCGAAGACTCACCCAGCGCGAACGCTCGCTGTACGCGCGTAAATCGGAGGCGGAAGCGGCCAGATCCGCGGACCCGGGCGGCACGCACTCCGGGTCGCCGGCCGCTCCGGGCGCTCGCGCCATACCGATGCTCGAGCGCGACGAGGAGCGCGAGCGGCTGGCGGGGCAGCTCGCCTGCGGGCGCTCCATACGTCTGACGGGCCTCCCGGGTTCCGGGCGCACCACCCTCCTGGAGGCCGTCGCCGCGGACGTCGCGGACCTCGCGCCCGACGGGGTGGTGTGGCTGAGCGGATACCGCCGCACGGCCACCGACCTTCTGCAGGAACTTTTCGCCGCAGTCCACGACGCGCCTCTCAACCGTCCCAGTGACGAGGAGATGCGCGAGGCACTGCAGGGCATCGGCGCGGTCGTCATCGTCGACGACCTCGCGTTCGGCGGTGAGGCCCTCGACCAACTCCTCGACGCCACCCCCGAATGCGCCTTCCTCTTCTCATCCACTCCCGACATCCCGCCTGCCTCCGGCGACGTCCACGTGGAGGAGTTCCGGCTCACCGGACTCAGCCGAACCGCATGCCTCGAACTGCTCGAACACGCCGTACGAAGGCCGCTCACGGACGAGGAGGCCGACGCGGCGCAGGACATGTGGCTCGCCTCGGAGGAGTCCTCCGGAGGTCTGCCGCTCCGCTTCGTACAGGCCGGCGCGCTGCTGCGCTACGGCGGCCGGGCCGGCGAGCTGAGCGGCAGCCGCACCAGCGCCATGAGCGCCCGTGTCGCCGAGCGGCTCTCCTCGTCCGCACGTGACGCGCTGCGCTTCGCGCTCGCCCTCGGCGGCGAACTGCCGCACCACACACAGCTGCCCGCGCTCGTGGGCGACCGCCAGGCCGACGAGGCGGAGGGCGAGCTGGCACGCGCCGGACTCGTCACCATCGTGGGCGGGCACTACCGGCTGGCGGACGCTGTCGCCGACGCCCTGACCACCGCCGGATTCGCCGACGGCACCGACGGACGCGCCCTGATGGCGGCCCATCACTACGGCTGGTGGGTCGACCATCCCTCCGTCACGCCCGCACGGGTCGCCACGGAGGCGGACGCGGTGCTCGCCGCCGTCCAGGGCGCCCATCGCGGCGGTCACGCGAGCGCGGCGGTCCTGCTGGCCCGCTCGGCCGCTCCGGTGCTGGCCGCCTCGCTGCGCTGGAGCGCCTGGGAGAAGGTGCTGCGCGGCGGGCTGGAGGCGGCGCGCACATCGGGCGAAGTCGCCCAAGAGGCCTATTTCCACCATGAGTTGGGAGTGCTCGCACTCTGCTCCGGTCAGCTCCAGCGCGCCGCTGCCGAGTTGGAGGCCTCGATCGCGATGCGCGGTGCGCTCGCGGACCAGCAGGGCACGTTCACCGGACGCCGGGTGCTCGCCCTGACAACGGATCTTCTCGTCGCACAGCATCCGGGAGGCCCCGTCGCGCCCGGCGGCGCGGACCGGCGGGCCGTGCCCGACCCGGCAGAGCCCGTTCCGGCAGCTCCCGTTCCGGCTGCTCCCGTCCCGGCCGCAGCCGCGGCGGCGGGCCACGAGGAGCAGGCGGAACCCGTCGCGTACGAGATCGGCGACAGACCCACGCACTCGCTCGCCGCCACCCTCAGGGGCCACAGACGCGGCGACATCCGGGAAGGGGAGCCAGAGACGGCGCGAACGGTCGCCGCGTCGATCGCCAACCCGAACGCAGGCGCCGTCGGCGCCTTCCGTGACGCGACGCCGACGCTCGTCCACCCCGTACGGGGTTCGGTCGCCTACGGCGCCCGCAGGAACCTGGCCGCGGCGGGTGCGGGTGCGGTGCTGATCGCCGTGCTCGCCACGATCGTGGGACTCGGCCGGATGCCGGACGACGGCAGCGGCCCGCTGGACCGCGGCAAGCCCGGATCGACCTCGCAGCGGGACGACCACAACGAACTGAACGCGGAGGATCCCGGAAGCCGCAGCCCCGGCGCCAGTCAGAGCAGCAAGTCGGAGAGCCCGAGCGAGTCCAGCAAGTCCCCGGACGCCTCCGACAGCGCGAGCAAGGAGTCGCCCAGCGAGAGCAGTTCCGCGCCGGACGAGGACCCCTCCAGCAGTGAGCCGGGCGACCCGGGAGGCGGCGACGGCTCGCCGACCGGCAGCCCGGGTGACAGCGGCAGCACCGACAGCGGTGGCACCGACGACGGTGGCACCGACACCGGCGGTACGGACGACGGTGGCACCGACACCGGTGGCACGGACGACGGTGGCACCGACACCGGCGGTACGGACGACGGTGGCACCGACACCGGTGGTACGGACGACGGCGGCACCGACACCGGGGGGACCGACACCGGTGGGACCGATACCGGTGGCACCGACACGGGCGGGACCGACGCAGGCGGCGGCGACACCGGCGGGACCGACGGGGGCGGTACGGACGACGGTGGCACCGACACCGGCGGCACCATCCTCGGCGTCCTCGGCTTCGCACCCTCGACGGGCCCTTCGTACCTGGTCGTCTGACCCACGGCCGGACGGACCCGAGAGCAGGCACGCCGACCCAGGACAGGCAGAGCCAGGACAGGCAGAGCAATAGCAAGGAGGGAGCGCGGACGCAGGGGCACGTGCCGGCTGCTCAGCCGCCGGCGGCGCCCGCCACCTCCGCGCCGCGCAAGGCCTCCTTGCGTACGAAGGCTCTGCGCAGCGCGTGATAGGGCTCGTGCGCGCCGAAGAACTGGCCGCGCATCACGGCCAGTTCCTCCTCGCGGTACTGCGCCAGCGGCTTCTCCGCCTCGTCCCGTGCCCGCGCGGCGGCCTTCCCGGCGACGCGTTCCGCCCAGGCCCGGGAGCGGGCCAGTTCCGCCGCCATCCGCGATGTCTCGCCGGCGAAGTCCGCGGGCGAGGTGGCCACCAGACGGTCCACCAGCCCGGCGTCGGCTGCTGACGCGGCGCTCACCGGGAGCGCCTCACGCGTCATCCGCTCCGCCGCGACGGCTCCCACGCGGCGCGGGAGCGTGTACGTCCAGTACTCCGACCCGTACAGACCCATGAGCCGGTAGTGCGGGTTGAGCACCGCCCCCTCCCGGCACCACACCTCGTCCGCCGCGAGTGCCAGCATCACGCCGCCGGCCGCGGCGTTGCCCCCGAGAGCGGCGACCACCAGCCGGTCAGTCGTGAGCAGTACGGCCTCCACCAGGTCGTCCATCGCGTTGATGTTGGCCCACGATTCCCCGCCCGGGTCCGCTGCCGCCTCGATGACTCCGAGGTGGATGCCGTTGGAGAAGAAGTCGCGGCGGCTGCCGAGGACGAGCACGGACGTCGGACGGGAGAGCGCGTGCCGGTAGGCCGCCAGCAGCCGGCGGCACTGGTCCGTGCTCATCGCGCCGCCGGGGAAGGAGAACCAGATGAAGCCGACCGGGCCCCGCTGCTCGTAGCGGATGTCCGTCCAGCCGCGGCTTCCCCATCTGCCCTGCTCAAGCCGCGCCGGCACCTCCGGCACCGACTCCGGCAGCCGCGGACCCAGCGCGTCGACCGCCGGCATCCGGAACGTCGCGGGTCCGCCCGGGGTGCGCCTCGGTCTCAACTGGGGGATCCACACGGCACCGTCGCGTGTGGCGCGGCACACCGCGGCCGCGCGGGTCGCCACGATCTCGCCGGGCGCGCCGCGCAGGGGCAGCGCGGACTCGGGATGCCCGCCGTGCAGAAACCATTCTGCGCCGAGCAGTTCGTCGAGTACCCCCGGCTGGGAGTCGGCCGCTCGCAGCTTGCGCAGCACCGTTCCGGTGGAGTCCGCGGCCCAGTCGATCCGCCGCCGCTCCTGACGGAAGTACGGGCGCCACACCACCTCGGCTCCGAGTTCCTCCTGGCGCCGCGGCTTGTAGGCGCCCGAGGCGAAGCGGGCGACCGCGAGCTTCACCGCGGTCGCCGCGGCGTCCGACATCTCGTTGCGGTACAGATCGCTCTTGCCGGCTTCCGGCAGCGCGAACGGGACCGTTGCCCAGATGTCCCCGGCGTCCATCTCGGCGTCCGCCTGCAGCACCGTCACCGCCCAGTGGCGGGCGCCGGTCGCGATCGCCCAGTCCAGGGCGGAGGGACCGCGGTCACCGGGCGGACCGGGGTGGACGACGAGGCAGACGTGACGCGAGAAGACGTCTTCGGGGAGGGCGGTCTTGAGCATCGGCGCGACGATCAGTGCCGGGTCGTGCCGGCTCACCGCCTCCCGTACCGCGTCGTCGTCCCCACCGCACACCGTGTCCAACCGATGGCCGAGGTCGCTCAGTTCGGCGTACACGCGTTGGGTGAGGCTGTTGAAGGCGCTGGCCACGAGCAGGATGCGCACCGAAAAACTCCCAGGTCCTAGGGGCCGGGAGGTTCCCCGGCGCCGGCAGCCCCCGACGCTAACCGGGCATACCGAGCGGTTTCGTGCACCCTAGGGCGTGTGACAGGGACACGACCCGGACGGCTGTGTGTTTTTCAGAAGAACGGATCAATTTTCGGTGGCCGCTACACGCGTGCTCAGAAGAGCCGCAGCTTGTCGTCCTCGATGCCGCGCAGCGAGTCGTAGTCGAGGGTGACGCAGCCGATGCCGCGGTCGGAGGCGAGCACCCGGGCCTGCGGTTTGATCTCCTGTGCGGCGAAGATGCCCTTGACGGGGGCGAGATGGGGATCGCGGTTGAGGAGATCGAGGTAGCGAGTCAGCTGCTCGACGCCGTCGATCTCGCCGCGTCGCTTGATCTCGACCGCCACCGTGGCGCCCGTCTCGTCACGGCCGAGGATGTCGACGGGGCCGATGGCCGTCGGGTACTCGCGGCGGATCAGCGTCCAGCCCTCGCCCAGAGTCTCCATGCGGTCCGCGAGCAGCTCCTGAAGGTGCGCCTCGACCCCGTCCTTGATCAGTCCGGGATCGGCGCCCAGCTCGTGTGAGGAGTCGTGGAGGATCTCTTCCATGGTGATGATCAATTTCTCGCCCGACTTGTTCTGCACGGTCCAGACCGGGCAGGCGTCCCCCTCGGACTCCTTCACCGTGCAGGGCGGGGACATCCAGTTGAGGGGCTTGTAGGCGCGGTCGTCCGCGTGGACGGAGACCGAACCGTCGGCCTTGACCAGGATCAGCCGTGGAGCGGAGGGGAGATGAGCGGTGAGCCTGCCGGCGTAGTCGACGGAGCACCGGGCGATGACGAGACGCATGAGCGGTCACGCTACTGGACGTACTCCGGCGATGCGATTCGCCCCCTGATGGGCCTCTTCGGCTGTGGCCGGATGTATGCCCATTCGCATGGTGCGGTCACTCTCCGCCCCTTACGGTTAACGATGGGGGGTGTCGCCGTACGGAGTCGTATGAACACCCGGCGCCGAGCGGGTCCCTTCCAATCCATCATGAAGACCCCATATATCCCCTGGGGTCGCGAGAGGAGAACCCATGTCGCTCGACGTCTCACCGGCTCTGCTGGAACAGGCAGAACGGGGCGAAGTCGACGAGCGTGACTTCGTCGACTGCGTCCGTACCTCGCTCCCGTACGCATGGGAGATGATCAGCACGCTGGTGGCCCGGCTCAAGGTGGACGGCGGCGAGTTCGCCGACAACCAGACGCCGCCACCGGACGAGCAGGCCCGCGGCCAGCTGCTGCGAGCTCTCGCCAGCGACGCGATACGCGGCGCGCTGGAACGTCACTTCGGAGTACGGCTCGCTTTCCAGAACTGTCACCGCGTCGCTGTCTTCCCCCTGGACGACGCGGTCGACGAGAGGCTGGCGCGCTTCACCTCCGTCCGCGGTCAGCTGCTCAACCAGTCGCCGACACTTCGCGACTGCTGACGCGCGTAGCGGCTTCCTGTGCCACGCTGCCGCTGCTCCCGTGGGCAGCGGCAGCGTGTTGTGGGTGAGCCGCCTGGTGTCTCAACGGTTGGTGGTCGCGGGGGAGTTCACCGCCCCGGGGGGAGCAGGGACAGGACCTCTTCGCCCAGCCGCTGGACATTGCGTTCGGTCGAGGCGAGGTCGCCGGAGCCCTCGACGAGAAGCGCGAAACGGCCGATGCCGGTGCGCTCGCTCGTCGCGGAGAGGCGGTCGGCGCACAGCTGCGGGGTGCCGACCGGGTGCAGCCGGGTGAGCAGTTCGGTGTAGCCGAGCGGATCCCGCATCCTGCGCTCACGCCCGTCCACGGTGCGGTGGGCGCCGAGCCCTGCGCTGAACCAGCCGGGCATCGCCTTCGTCAGCGCCTCCACCGCTTCGGCGGTGTTGTCGCCGACCTGGGCCACTCCGGCGGACACGTGCAGCGAGGCCGCCTGCTCGATCTCGTCGGGGCCGTGGCCCGCGTCGCGCGCCTCACGTCGCCACATCGTGACGACCTCCGCCTTCTCCTCGTCGCCGCAGTGCATGCCGAGAAGCATCGGCAGACAGCGTCGTGCCGCGATGCGTACCGACCCGGGTGAGGTGCAGGCGACGAGGACCGTGGGACGGCTCAACTGCCGTCCGTCCGCGGTGTCCTGTCCGGCGGCCGGGGCGCCCGTGGCCGCGAAGGGCTCCTCGCAGCGGGGCACGACGTCGACCTCACGGAACCGGTAGCGCTCGCCGTCGGCGCCGACCCGCGACTCACGCAGCCAGCGCAGCAGCAGATCCAGCGACTCCGGGAAGCCGTTCTCGAAGGCGTCGAGACCGCCGCCCAGTACCTCCAGATCCACCCAGGGCCCGCCACGTCCCACACCGAGCGTGAAGCGGCCCCCGGACGTGAGGTGCAGCAGCGCGGACTGCTCGCCGAGGGCGACCGGATGTGCGTTGGGGAGTACGGAGACGGCCGTGCCGACCCCGATGCGCCGCGTGCGTCCCAGCAGCATCGCGGCGAGCGTCACCGCGGACGGGCAGACGCCGTAGGGAACGAAGTGGTGCTCAGCGAGCCAGACGGAATCGAGTCCGTGCTCCTCCGCGGTCTCCGCCGTGCGCACCGCTCTGTGCAGAGGCTCCCTCTGGTCCTGCCCGGGGAACTGTGCGGCCAGCACGAATGCTCCAACTCGCATGCTGCTCCGTCCTCTTGAGCGTACGGGCCCCTCCTGGCATTAACGGCTGACACGTGCCATGGGCACGGCCTCGATACCGATTGTTCCGATGAACGGCAGGCGGCAACAGGCTGTTCGCTCTATCGGTCCGTTCCTGCACGGGGGCTGCGGCTATGCGGGGGATCTGTGGCTACTGTGGGGAGCACCCGCCCTCCGAGCCTCCGAGGTGTCCGTGTCTCCGCGTCGCAACCGTCCCCGCGGCGGTTCAGCCAAGTCCCCCGCCGACGGCCGCGAGGAAGGTGCGGGCACGCGGTACGGGCTCGAGCGCACCGAGGAGTGGCGTGGCGAGGAGTGGGCCGTACGGCAGGTGGGGGGCTCGGCGGGCAAGCGGTACCGCTGCCCCGGCTGCGACCAGGAGATCCCGCCCGGGGTGCCCCACGTGGTGGCCTGGCCCCGCATGGGCGACGTGGACGACCGTCGCCACTGGCACAAGGCCTGCTGGGGCGCCCGCGACCGGCGCGGTACGCGCGTTCAGCGCTCGCGCAACGCGCCCCGGTACTGAACGCCGCCACCGGATCCCTCGCTGTCGCGGCCACCGGATCCCGGTACCGAACCGTCCGTCGGCCGCCCCGGCACTGAACTTCCCCCTGCCGGTCCGCCGGCCTTCCGGACCGGCGCCGGCACGGGCAGCCGCGGTACAGTTCCTGGGTCCTGTCGTCTCCGATAGAGGTGGACGTTGCGCATCTGAGGTCCGCGATCACCACGCGCCACGGCTCTGCCGTGCGACCGTCACTCCGGGCAGGCTTCCCAGCCGCCCGTGACGACGCGTGGATGCGACCTCGGCATCGGCCGTCCCCACCCCTCCGCAGGGCCAGGGCCACACCCCTCTCACGGTTCCGCCGCCGCGTGGTGCTCGCACACGACGCCCTTATCCGCCGCGCACGCGACTGCGAGAATCACCATGCCCAACGCCGACAACGGCTTCAACGCCCCTGGTTCCTCCGTGACTTGCTCCGGCCTGTCCTTCCGGTGGCCCGACGGCACCGCCGTCTTCGACCAGCTCTCGCTCACCATCGGACGGGGCCGCACCGGCCTCGTCGGCGCCAACGGCTCCGGCAAGTCGACACTGCTCGGGCTGCTGGCCGGGCGCCTGCGCCCCTCACAGGGGTCCGTCACCGTGGGCGGCAGACTCGCCCACCTCCCGCAGGACATCACTCTCGACACGGCGCTCCGCGTTGAGGAGGCCCTCGGCATCGCCGAACGGCGCCGGGCGCTGCGGGCCATCGAGGCGGGGGAGGTGAGCGACGAGCACTTCGAGACCGTCGGGGACGACTGGGACGTCGAGGAGCGGGCCCTGGCGACGCTGGGCTCGCTCGGCCTCGCCGAGGCCGGCCTGGACCGCACGGTCGGCGAGCTGTCCGGCGGCGAGACCGTACTGCTGCGCCTGGCCGCGCTGCTTCTGGAGCGTCCCGATGTGCTGCTGCTGGACGAACCGACCAACAACCTCGACCTGTTCGCCCGCCGGCGACTCCACGAGGCCGTCGACTCCTGGCGTTCCGGAGTCCTGGTCGTCGTCAGCCACGACCGTGAACTGCTGGAGCGGGTGGACCGCATCGCGGAGCTGCGCTCCGGTTCGGTGACCTCGTACGGAGGCGGCTGGTCCGCGTACCAGGAGGCGCTGGCCGCACAGCAGGAGGCGGCCGGCCGGACGCTGCGCGCCGCCGAGTCGGACGTACGCCGGCAGAAGCGCGAACTGGAGGAGACACAGATCAAGGTGGCACGCCGACGGCGCAACAGCCGGAAGATGGACGCCCAGCGGCGGGCCCCGAGAATCGTCGCCGGTGAACGCAAGCGGTCGGCGCAGGAGTCGGCGGGCAGGCTGCGCGGCGTGCAGGAGGACCGTCTCCACCAGGCGCGCGAGCGGCGGGAGGAGGCCGCCGAAGCGGTACGGAACGACGAGGAGATCCGCGTCGACCTTCCCCGCACCGCGGTCCCGGCCGGCCGCACGGTGCTGACGCTGCGCGAGCTGCGCCCCCGGTACGGGAGGCTGCGGGAGGCGGAGCTCCAGGTCCGCGGACCCGAACGCGTCGCGCTCGTCGGGCGCAACGGCGCGGGCAAGACCACACTGCTGCGCACCCTCGCCGGTCAGCTCGAACCGCTGTCGGGCCACGCCGAGGTGTCCGTACCGCTGCGGTTCCTGCCGCAGCGCCTGGACGTGCTGGACGAGGAGCTGAGCATCGCGGCGAACGTGGCCCGTGTGGCTCCGGGCGTGACGGACAACCAGATCCGTTCGCAGCTCGCGCGCTTCCTGTTCAAGGGCGCGCGGGCCGAACAGCTCGCCGGCACGCTCTCGGGTGGGGAGCGCCTTCGCGCCGCCCTCGCGGCGATGCTGCTCGCCTCTCCACCGCCTCAGCTGCTGATGCTGGACGAGCCGACCAACAACCTCGACATGGCGGGCGTGCGGCAGTTGACGAGCGCGCTCGCCTCGTACGAGGGTGCGCTGCTCGTCGCCGCGCACGACCTGGGGTTCCTGGAATCGGTGGGCATCACCCGCTGGCTGTTCGTCGGGGAGGAACTCCAGGAGACGGGCATCGACGAGGTCCGCGACCTGCTCGCGGATGCGGGGGCGACTGACACCGGGAGCGACTGACACGGGGCGCGCCGGCTGACACCGGGGAGGGCTCACGCCGGACACCGGGGAGGGCTCACGCCGGGGGCGACCGATCGCCGGGGATCCGGCGCCCGCCGCTTCGCCCGGCGAGCCCGCCCTCCTGCTCGCGGCGGCGCAGCCGCTCCCGCTGGGGCACGACGGTGTACTTCGGGTCCTTGGAGGACTCGATTCCCGCGTGAAAGACGCCCAGCCGCGTGCACGCGGAGGCCGCGAGGAGAGCCAGCCCGCTGGCGCCCGCGGCCACGCGACTGCGCCCGGCGAGCAGCGCGGCACCGGCCGCACCGGCCGCCGACAGTGTCTCGGCGGCACGCATCCAGCGTCCGCCCGTACCCGTGCGGTAGACCTCGGCGACGAGGCCGAGCCGGCGCTCCATCGCCTTGACCGCCGCGTTCTCCAGGGCGGTTCCGGCGAGCGCGGCGGTGCGCGCCGGACCGTTCTCCGCCGTCGGGGACATCGCAAGTGCCATGCCGGAGGCGGCTGTTGCCGCCGAACCGACGAACACGAAGGGCAGCTCGCGGTAGCCCTCGTGCCAGCCGGGCACGGCCGTGTCCGCCGCGAGGACCGCCGTGTACGCGGCGACCGCCGGCCCGAGCAGTGCCGCACCCGCACCAGCCGCCCGGCCCAGGCGCGGAAGCCGCCCCGAGAGGTCGCACAGGGCCGCCGCGCCGCACGCCGGTCCGTACACCGAGAGGAGCCACGAGCCGACGCTCATGGGGGAGGTCGGCTTGAACACCCGGAGCATGTTGGCGAAACGGCCGGGACGGCCCAGGTCGTGGATGAGGGCGGCGGCCGAACCGGCGACCGCGACCGCGGAGCTGGTCTTCAGAGCACGAGCCATGACGGGGCGTCCGGTCAGCTCGGCTCCGGTCGCCAGCACCGATCCGGCACCCGCCAGACCACCGAGGAAGAAGTAGCCGGCGATGTTCAGCGGCTGCCAAGCAGGCTGGTTGAGCACCGGCCTGCCGTAGTACGAGGTGAACTCGGCTTCCGGCACCATCGTCCGCTCGCCCTTGCGGCCCCGCCTGCGGCCGCCGCGGTGCCGGCCCTTGCCCCTGTGCCCGCTCCCGGCCCGGTCCGCGTTCCGGTCCTGGTCCGTCACCGAGCTGCGGGTGGCGGGCGTGCCGTCTCCGTCTCCGCCGGTGAGGTCCTGGCCGCCCACGAGTGCGGCACGTCCGGGACGTACGCCTCGCAGCCCCTCCTTCGTCACATCGGCGACGCTGCCCGACGCCCGCTCCTCGGCGGGATTGCCGTAGATCTGTCCGGGCTTGTAGCCGTTGCCGCGGCCGTCTCCGTGGCCGTTCTCGCCCGGGCCGCCCCCGCCGTGAGTCCCGCCGCTCATCGCCACGTCCTCCTCATCCGTCCACGGTTGCTCCCGTGCGCCGCGAACACGGCCGCCAGCCCGCCGATCAGGGTGAGCGCCGCCGCTCCCGCGTGCCGCCACATGGCGGGCAGATCGCGGGTGGTGACGACGGGGTCCGGCGGCAGCCCGTACACCTCCGGCTCGTCCAGCAGGAGGAAGAACGCGCCGTCGCCGCCCACACCGTCCTCGGGATCGTGTCCGTAGAGGCGCGCGTCGGGCACACCGGCCTCGTGCAGCTGGTCGACACGCTCCTGCGCACGCACCCGCAACTCGTCGAGCGGCCCGAACTGGATGGACTCCGTGGGGCACGCCTTCGCGCAGGCCGGTTCCTGCCCGGCGCCGAGCCGGTCGTAGCACATCGTGCATTTGAACGCCCTGCCGTCGTGCGGGCGTTGCTCGATGACGCCGTACGGGCAGGCCGGTACGCAGTAGCCGCAGCCGTTGCAGATGTCCTCCTGCACGACGACCGTGCCGAACTCGGTGCGGAAGAGCGACCCCGTGGGACACACGTCGAGGCATGCGGCGTGCGTGCAGTGCTTGCAGACGTCGGACGACATCAGCCAGCGCAGCTCGCCACGGCCGCCGCCGTCCGGCTCGGCGGCCGGGTCCGCGGCCGGAGTCGTCGGTGTGATCGCCGCGTCCACGGGGTCCGTGCCCGAGCCCTGCGACGCGAGCGCCAGGACGTCGACGTCGCTGTGGTCGACGTCCGCGTGTGCGTGTCCGACGGGCTTGCTCTGCTCGATGAACGCGACGTGCCGCCACGTCGAGGCGCCGAGGCCCTGGGAGTTGTCGTAGCTCATCCCGGTGAGGTCGAGGCCGTCCTCCGGGATGGCGTTCCACTCCTTGCAGGCCACCTCGCACGCCTTGCAGCCGATGCAGACGGAGGTGTCCGTGAAGAAGCCCATGCGGGGCGGGTGTTCGCCGGGTGCGCCGTGTCCCGCGTCCCCGGCCGGGTCCCTCTCGGGGCCGGCGAGCAGGTTGCGTCCGGCGAGGGAGCTCTCACCGCTGCGGGCCTGCCGCGTGCCGGAGCCGGTCATCCCCGTACCTCCATTCCCGTCTGTTCGCCGACGCCGCCGCGTTCCCGGTACTCCTCCAGCAGACGCAGCAGATCCGGGCCGCGGGGCCTGCGCCCGGGACGGATGTCGGCGGTGAGGGCCTTGGTCTCCTGGATGTGCACGTTCGGGTCGAGGGCGATGGCCGTCAGTTCGTTCGCCGAGTCGCCCGTCGAAGCGCCGTTGTGTCCCCAGTGGTAGGGCAGCCCGATCTGATGGATGGTGCGCCCGCCGGCCCGTACCGGGGACATCCGCTCCGTGACCAGCACCCGCGCCTCGACGGCGGAGCGCGCCGTGACGATCGTGGCCCACCCCGCGTGCTTCAGGCCGCGCTCGGCGGCCAGCTGCGGGGAGACCTCGCAGAAGAACTCCGGCTGCAGCTCCGCCAGATACGGCGACCAGCGGGTCATGCCGCCGCTCGTGAAGTGCTCGGTGAGTCGGTACGTCGTGACCACGTACGGGTACACATCGCCGCCGGGCTCGGTGGGGGATGGGTGGTAGTCGTTGTGCTCACCCGCGAAGATCTGCCGCACGGGGCTGCGCTGCTGCTCGTAGAACGGATTGGTGACAGGGGAGTCCTGCGGCTCGTAGTGCGTCGGCATCGGCCCGTCGAGGAGCCCGGCCGGTGCGTAGAGCCAGCCCTTGCCGTCTGCCTGCATGATGAACGGATCGACGCCGCTGATGGCGTCGGGACCCTTCGCGTCCGGTTCCGGGCGGAAGGACGGCGGCCGGTCGGCGGGGAAGTCGGGGATGTCGTGCCCGGTCCAGCGGCCCTGAGCCTCGTCCCACCACACCAGTGACTTCCGGCTGCTCCACGGATTGCCCTCCGGGTCGGCGGAGGCGCGGTTGTAGAGGACGCGGCGGTTGAGCGGCCACGACCAGGCCCACTCGGCGGCGATCCAGTCCTGTTCCGTGTGTGGCTTCTTGCGGGCGGCCTGGTTGACGCCGTCGGCGCGGACGCCGCAGTAGATCCAGCAGCCGCACGAGGTGGAGCCGTCGTCCTTGAGCTGCTGATAGCGGGTGAGGGGCCGGCCCTCGGCGTCGTACCCGTTGATCTCGGCGAGCACCGCCTCCGCACTCGGCTCCTCCAGCGGGCCCTCGGTCGGGTAGTCCCAGGTGAGATCGAGCAGCGGCCGGTCCACCGGGTCCTGGGAGCCCTTCAGCCGCTCCCGGATCCGCCTGCCGAGGTGGTACGTGAACCACAGGTCGCTGCGCGCCTCGCCGTCGGGCTCCCTGGCCGCGTGGTGCCACTGCACGTACCGGTTGGTGTTGGTGAAGGACCCCGCCTTCTCGGTGTGCGCGGCGGCGGGGAAGAAGAAGACCTCCGTGCCGATGTCCTCGGTGCGCAGTTCCCCGGTCTCGATCTCGGGTCCGTCCTTCCACCACGTCGCCGATTCGACGAGTGAGAAGTCCCGGACGACCTGCCACTCCAGGTTGGCCATGCCGAGGCGCTGCATACGGGAGTTGGCGGAGCCCACGGCAGGGTTCTCCCCCATCAGGAAGTAGCCCTTGCACTCGCCGTCGAGCTGGTTGAGGACGGTGTCGTACGTGCTGTGCGAGCCCGTGAGGCGTGGCAGGTAGCCGAAGCAGTACTCGTTCTCGGCGGTGGCCGCGTCTCCCCAGTACGCCTTCATCAGGCTGACGAAGTAGGAGCGCATGTTGCCCCAGTAGCCCTTGTCGGCCCGTACCGCCTCGATGAACTTGTCGAGGTCCTCGTTCTCGTGGGCGTGCGGCATGGGGATGTAGCCGGGCAGCAGGTTGAAGAGCGTGGGGATGTCGCTGGAGCCCTGGATGCTGGCGTGGCCGCGCAATGCCTGGATCCCGCCGCCGGGCCGGCCGATGTTGCCCAGCAGCAGCTGGAGGATGCAGGCCGTGCGGATGTACTGGGCGCCCACGGTGTGCTGCGTCCAGCCGACGGCGTAGCAGAACTCGCTCGTGCGGTCCGGCCCGGAGTTCTCGACGAGCGCGCGGCACACCTCGAGGAACGTCTTCTGCGGAATGCCGCAGGTCTCCTCGACCATCGCCGGGGTGTAGCGGGAGAAGTGCCGCTTGAGGATCTGGTAGACGCAGCGCGGGTCCTGAAGCGTGCGGTCCTGCCGCGACTCGGACTCGTCCGGGAGAGGCGGCCCGCCCGAGCCGTGCGACTCGGCCTTTCCCGACCCGGCCGCAGCCCGGGGGCCCTGGAGGCGCTCGTCGTACAGCGCGTCACGCTCCCCGGAGGCCGCCTGTACTGTGCCGCCGCCCTCGTACTGCCAGGAGTGCATCGCATAGCGGCGGCTGTCCGGATCGAAGCCGGAGAAGACGCCGTCGAGATCCTCGGTGTCCTGGAATTCGTCGCTGACGATGGTGGCGGCGTTGGTGTATTCGAGGACGTACTCGCGGAAGTCGGAGCCGGTGCTGAGGACGTGGTTGACGATGCCGCCGAGGAACGCGATGTCGGTGCCGGCCCGGATCGGCACGTGCAGATCGGCCAGCGCGCTCGTACGTGTGAACCGCGGATCGACGTGGATGACCTTGGCGCCGCGCGCCTTGGCCTCCATCACCCACTGGAAGCCCACGGGGTGCGCCTCGGCGAAGTTCGACCCCTCGATGACGATGCAGTCCGAATTCTGCAGGTCCTGAAGGAAGGTTGTGGCGCCCCCGCGTCCGAAGGACGTGCCGAGTCCTGCGACGGTCGAGCTGTGGCACACCCGTGCCTGGTTCTCGATCTGGACGACGCCCAGAGCCGTGAAGAGCTTCTTGATCAGGTAGTTCTCTTCGTTGTCGAGGGCGGCGCCGCCGAGCGTCGCGATCCCGAGGGTGCGGTTGACGCGCATCCCCTCGTGCGTGCTCTCCCAGGTCTCCCGTCGCGTGCGGATCACCCGTTCCGCCACCATGTCCATGGCGGTCTCCAGATCGAGCCTCTCCCAGTCCTTCCCGTAAGGACGCCGGTAGAGGACCTCGTGGCGGCGTGCGTCGCCGGTGGTGAGCTGGAGCGTCGCCGAACCCTTGGGGCAGAGCCGGCCACGGCTGACCGGGGAGTCCGGGTCGCCCTCGATCTGGACGACATCGCCGTCCTTGACGTACACGTTCTGCCCGCAGCCCACGGCGCAGTACGGGCAGACCGACTTCACGACCTCGTCGGCGTCCTCGGTGCGGGACCGCAGGCCGCGGGTGTACGCAGATGAGGCGGCGGCGCCGCGCCCCAACGGGTCGTCACCGGTGAGCTGCCGGTACACGGGCCAGCTCTCGAGCCACGTGCGCACACCCATCGCCGTCCTCCGTCCGCGCGCGTCCACGAATCGCGCGGGACCAGTGCCCCCCTCGTCCGTCTTTACGCGCGAGGGACCGGCAGAAGATGGCGGAAGCGCCGAAGGGTTGCGCGAGCGCGCGTACGCGACCGGCGCGAACGCGCGCTCCGCGTCACACGTCCCGGCGGTTCAGCAGCACGAAGGCAAGTGTCAGTGTGACCGCCGTCGCGATGGCGAGGATGCCCAGCAGCGGCCAGCCCGTCGCGGTCTGATCCTCCGACATGGGGATGCGGTAGAGGGACGCCAGACCGTTGAGCGGCGAGTACTCCATGAGCACCTCGCGGACATCCTTCAGCTTCTCGGCGAACATGAACAGCGAGAGCACCAGCGGCAGCAGCACGAGCCCGAGCATCGTCGTGATCGCTCCGGCCGAGTGCCGCAGCAGAGCACCGACCGCCAGGGCCAGCAGGCCCAGCAGTGCCACGTACAGGGCGGCGCCGACCGTGGCGCCGAGCCAGTGGCTGCTGGTCGCGACCAACTCGCCGTTCTCGACGGAGTCCTTGAGCGGTCCGGCCTTCGCCGCGTACGGGGGGACCTTCTGGCCGCTGAGCATCGTGGAGTTGATGAGAGCGGTGATCGAGCAGGCCGCCGTCGTCATGACGAACGCGAGCACGAAGAAGATCAGCGACTTGGCGATCAGCACACGGCCGCGCCTGGGGCACGCGGTCATGGTGGTGCGGATCATGCCGGTGCCGTACTCGGAGGTGACCACGAGCACGCCCAGGGTGATGACGCAGATCTGACCGAGCATCAGCCCGAAGAGGCCCGGAGCGAGCAGCGGCAACCCCACGAACTCGTTGCCGCTGAGCAGGGACGCGGTCAGCAGGCCGATGCCGACGACGAGGGCGAACATGACGCCGAGCGTCCACACCGTCGAGCGGACCGAGCGGATCTTCGTCCACTCCGAGACGATCGCGTGGCCCAGGTGGGTGCGCGTGACAGGAATGGGGGAGACGTAGCCGCCGCCGGGCGGAGGCCCGCTCTGAGGGCCGCCCTGGGGCTGTCCGTACGGCGCTCCCTGGACGCCCTGCGGAGGAGGTGCGGTCGCTGTGCCCGCGACCGCCGCGCCTCCGGGCGAAGGCTGTGCCGCGCCGGGCTGCGGCTGGAACTCCCGGCCTTGGTAGGGCTGTTGAGGCGGCTGCTGCGCGGGGTGCGGCTGCTGGTGCGGGTGGTTCGGCGTGGTCATCGGGCGTTGTCCTCGCTGTCGGGCCTGGAAGCGTCGGTGGGGGCGGCGGGCGCGGCCGGCGCCGCGGGAGCGCCTGGCACCGGCGGCACCGGCGGAGGCCCGCCCTGAGGCTGCTGGGCGGCCACGTGCGCGTACGGGTCCGGGGGACCGCCCGGCACCGGCGGCGGCCCGTACCCGGGTCCCGCTCCGTACGGGCCCCCCGGCTGCGCGGGCGCCCCTCCGGGCGGAGGTCCCCAGCCGCCCGGGGCCCCGGGCGCACCCGCACCCATGGGCGGACCCTGCGGCGGCATCGCTCCCGGCATGCCAGGCGCACCGGGGCCTCCCGGGCCCATGGGCACGCCGAGCTGTGCCGCTGCCAACTGCGCCTGCTGCGGCGGCTGCTGGAAGCCGGCGCGCTGGTCGGCGGTGGAGCGGTAGTCCACCGCGCCCTGCGTCAGCCGCATGTACGCCTCTTCCAGGGACGCCTGGTGCGGCGAGAGTTCCCACAGCCGTACGTCTGCGTTGTGCGCCAGCTCGGAGATCTGCGGAAGCGGAAGGCCGTTGACGCGCAGAGCTCCGTCGTCCTCCGGCTGCACGTGGCCGCCGGCCTCCTGCACCGCGGACATCAGCTTCTCCTGCTGCCCCGGGTCGCCCTCCGGCGTACGGACTCGGGCGAAGCCCACGGAGTTCTGAGCGATGAACTCCTTCACCGAGGTGTCAGCCATCAACTGCCCGCGACCGATGACGATCAGATGCTCGGCGGTCAGCGCCATCTCGCTCATGAGATGCGAGGAGACGAAGACGGTGCGGCCCTCGCCGGCCAGCTGCTTCATCAGATTGCGGACCCAGAGGATGCCTTCGGGGTCCAGGCCGTTGACCGGCTCGTCGAAGAGCAGCACCTGCGGATCGCCGAGCAGCGCGGCCGCGATGCCGAGCCGCTGGCCCATGCCGAGGGAGAACCCCTGCGAGCGCTTCTTGGCCACCTGCTGAAGCCCGACGACGCCGAGGACCTCGTCCACGCGGCGGGCCGGGATGCCCGACAACTGGGCCAGCGACAGCAGATGGCTGCGGGCGGAGCGTCCTCCGTGCACGGCCTTGGCATCGAGCAGGGCACCGACGTGGCGCGGAGCGTTCGGCACATTGCGGAACGGGTGGCCGCCGACTGTGACCCGGCCCGCGGTCGGGGTGTCCAGGCCCAGGATCATCCGCATCGTCGTCGACTTGCCGGAGCCGTTGGGCCCCAGAAAGCCGGTGACGGCTCCCGGCCGTACCTGGAAGGAAAGGTTGTAGACGGCCGTCTTGGCGCCGTAGCGCTTTGTCAGGCCGTACGCCTCGATCATCCGTTTGTCCCTGGACGAAGTTCGGGGCTGACTCGCCCCCGGACATGGCCTAGGAGGCTACAAGGGACCGGATCGGTTCCATCCGGTGGCCGTTGCAACCGCCTGTTCCGCCACGTCCGGGCGGCGCTTCTTCCGTACGGTCCGGCGAGCGTCAGGCGTCGCGGCGCTTCCGGTCCCCGCTCCGGTCTCCGCTCCCGGTCCCGCGCGGCCGGGCGCTGTGCCGGCGGCCGGGGCCCGACCTGAGGCAGCGCCCTCTCAACGGGAGGCGCTTTCGACCGTTCCGTCGGTCGGAGTGCCCTGGTGGAAGTAGAGTCGCCAACCGGCTTCTGTCAGGCGCCACAGGGAGCTCCGCCACGACCGGCGCCCCTGGTTGTCGGCGAAGTACGTCAGGTGAACGATGCCGGGAGCGAGCGCCATCCCGGCCATTTCACTGACCTCGACCGGCGAATCCGGCGATACGGTGCCGCCACTCGTCACCGTGAGGACGGACTCCACGTCCCACCGGCGTCCGGAGGCCCCGATCTCGGCGAACTCCGGATCCAGAAGTTCCAGGACAAGCGCCGGAGAAGCCCGCACCTCAGGATCGAGAAGCCGCAGTTCCCCGTCGATGGCCGATCTCACGGCTCGCTCGCTCTCGTCCACCATGCGGAGACCCTACGGCCAACCCTCGCCCGTAGACGGCGAGTTCTTCGCCGACGCCCGCGCCGCACGGCGGTGCGGTCAAGCCCGCCCCGGTCCCGGGACGGACCTCGGGCCGGGCGCGGGCTCGGTGCGGTCCAGGGGCGCGCAACTGCTCTGCGGACGCGGGTGTTTGCCGGCGCGTGCCCGCCCGGCGAGGGTCACGCGTCGCGGCGCTTGAGGACGATCCAGCCGGCGATCAGGGCCGCCACCGCCCAGCCCGCCATGATCGCCAGCCCCTCGTAGGGCCCGTACGGACGGTTGAGCGACTCCGGCACGACTGCTGTGATCGTCTTGCCCGCCTGGTCCGGGAGATAGTGGGCGTACTTCTTCGTCGCGCTGACCGCCTCGAGGATGTTGGAGATCAGGAAGAAGAACGGCATCAAGATCGCGAAGGCCAGCATGGGACTGCGCAACACGAAACTCAGTCCCATGGAGAAAAGAGCGATCAGCGTCATGTAGACCCCGCCGCCCAGCACGGCGCGCAGCACGCCCTCGTCCTCGATCGAGACGCTGTTCTCGCCCAGCAGGGCCTGCCCGACGAAGAAGGCCAGGAAGCTCGTGGCCATGCCGACCACCAGCACCAGCATCGTGGCGACGAAGATCTTGGATGCGAGGAAGACGGTGCGCTGCGGCACGGCGGCGAGCGAGGTGCGGATCATGCCGGTGCTGTACTCGCTGGAGACGACCAGCACGCCGAACGCGATCATCGCCAGCTGCCCGAGGCCGGAGCCCGAGAAGCTCGTCTGCGTGGCGTCGAAGGTGGCCTGCTGCTGCTTGCCCAGCTTGTCGAACTGCGAGGCGGTGACGGCGCAGATGGCGGCGGAGACCCCGACCGTCACGATGAGCGCCGTCGCCAGCGTCCACAGGGTGGACCGCACGGAGCGGATCTTGGTCCACTCGGAGCGGAGAACGCGCGTGGTGTGTGGCATTACCGCTTCCTCCTGACGGGCTTGGCGCCCCGGTCCGGCTGACGTCCCGGCTGTGAGGCCTGATCACGTGCCACGTATTCGACGGACTCCGCCGTCAGCTGCATGAAGGCCTCCTCCAGCGAGGCCTTCTGGGGACTCAGCTCGTGCAGCACGACCTGGTACCAGGCGGCGAGTTCACCGATCCGGGCGGGCTCGATGCCCTCGACCTGCATGCCGCCGTCCTGCTCGAAGACCGGCATGACGCCGACGCTTCCCAGCACGTCCCGCATCCGCTCGGGCTGCGGCGTGCGCACGCGTACGAAAGAGCGTGAGTTCTTGGCGATGAAGTCCGCCATCGAGGTGTCCGCCAGCAGCTTGCCGCGCCCGATGACCACCAAGTGCTCGGCGGTCAGCGCCATTTCGCTCATCAGATGGGACGAGACGAAGACCGTGCGGCCCTCCGAGGCCAGATGCTTCATGAGGTTGCGGATCCACTGGATGCCCTCGGGGTCCAGACCGTTGACCGGCTCGTCGAACATCAGGATCTTCGGGTCGCCGAGCAGCGCCGCGGCGATGCCGAGTCGCTGCCCCATGCCCAGCGAGAAGCCCTTCGGGCGCTTCTTCGACACATCGCTGAGCCCGACCAGGTCCAGCACGGTGCCGATCCGCTTCTTCGGGATGTTGTTGGCCTGCGCCATGCACAGCAGGTGGTTGTAGGCGCTGCGCCCGCCGTGCACGGCCTTGGCCTCCAGCAGGGCACCGATGTGGTTGAGCGGGTCGCGGAGCTGGTCGTAGCGCTTGCCGTCGATGTGAACGTCACCGCTGGTGGGGCTGTCCAGGCCGAGCATCATTCGCATCGTCGTGGATTTGCCCGCACCGTTGGGGCCGAGGAAGCCGGTGACCACTCCGGGACGCACGCTGAACGTCAGATGGTCGACGGCTGTCTTGTCCCCGTACCTTTTGGTCAGGCCGCGCAGCTCAATCATGCGCCGACGCTATGCGCGTAAAGCCTCCGATGCCAGGGGCTGCGCGGCCTCACTCACATGCGTGCGCAAAGGCTGCGCCCCAGGTTCCCGGTGCTTTCGCACATTGCGGACGACCTGGGCCTCTGCGCGGCACCGGAACGGGGAGAAGGGATCGCCGGCAGTACCGCCCCGCGGCACGTCGGCGAACCGCCCCTGGGCCGCCGTCCCGGGCCCGCCGGACACACGACGGGCCCGGCACGAGATGTGCCGGGCCCGTGCGTACTGGGCTCGTCAGTGCGTCAGCACCGTCAACGGGACTGCTGCGCGGGGACGCTGCGGGCCGCCGACTCCTCGTCGGCCACGGCCTCGCCCTCTTCGCCGCCCTGGCCGGCGGCGGCGACCGCCGCACCGGTGAGGGTGGCCAGCATCTCGCGCACGTTGGTGAGCTGCGCGTTGATGCTGTCCCGGCGGTTGGTCAGGGCCGCCAGCTCGCGCTCGGACTCGCTGCGGACGCGGTCGGCCTTGGCGTTGGCGTCGGCCACGATGTCCTCGGCCTGGCGCTGAGCGGTCTCCACCGTCTGGCGGGCGCGGCGCTCGGCGTCCGTGCGCAGCTTCTCGGCCTCCAGACGCAGCTGCTCGGCGCGGTGCTCGATCTCGGCGAGACGCTTCTCCGCCTTCGCCTGGCGGGAGGCGAGGTCACGCTCGGACTGCTCGCGGCGCTTGGCGAGGTTCGTCTCGAAGTCCGCGGCGGCCTGGGCGGCCTTCGCGCGGGTGTCCTCGAAGAGGGAGTCCGCCTCCTCGCGCTTGGACTGGGCGTCCTTCTCCGCCTCCGTGCGCAGCGCGGTGGCCTCGCCCTTGGCCTTCTCGACGATGCTGGCGCCCTCGTCCTCGGCCTTGGCCTTGCGCTCGGCGGCGAACGCCTCCGCGTCGTTGCGAACCTGCTGAGCGGCGCCCTCGGCGAGCTCGCGGTGCTGCTCGGCGGCGCGACGGGCTTCGTCGCGCAGGTCCTTGGCCTCCTCCTCGGCGAGGCGGAGGATCTTCTCGACCCGCGCGCCGAGCCCCGCGTAGGACGGCTCGGCGTCGTTTACCTGGGCCTGGGCGTTCTGCGTCTCGAGGTGAAGCTCCTCGATGCGCTTTTCCAGCGAGGTGATACGGGACAGTGCACTGTCACGGTCGGCGACGAGCTTCGTGATGCGGTCGTCCACCTGCCCGCGGTCATAGCCACGTCGCACGAGCTCGAAGCCGAAGGGGGAGGAAGTGTCGCTCATGGGTTTCCTGTCGAGTCAGACGGGTTATCAGACGGGGAGTTGTAGGGGAATCCTAGGGGCCAAGACGGCGTGTCATCGAGCCATTGCGGGTTTGATCTGGAGAATGTGCGCTCGTTCGAGTGGCTAACTTCCGGACTCCTTGCCAGCGGACCGAGTTGTACCTGCGCCAACTCCCGCCTTCACACCGTTTGTTGATCCCGTGTCGGCACCGCCCTTCTTTCCGCCCCCGCCTTCCGGGCCACCGCCGGATCCGGGAGTTTCGAAGGACTCCAGTGCTTCCAGTACGTCCTGCACGCGGGAGATCTCAGCGTTGATGTCCTCCTGGCGGCGCTCCAGCACCTCCAGCTCACGCTGCCCGGCCTCGACGGTCCTCTCCGCCTCGGTCCTGGCCTCGTCGCGCATCTGCTCGGCCTCCCGGACGAGTTCGGTCTTGCGCTGCTCGGCGTCCTTGAGCAGGCCCTCGGCCTTCTTGACCGCCGAGACGCGCACATTGCTCGCCTCGTTGTCGGCCTCGCGCACGAGACGTGCGGCCTTCTCCTCGGCCTCGCGCAGCTGTTCCTGCGCGGCCTTCACGAGCTTGTCGCAGCGTTCGCCCGCGGCCTGCATCGCCTCCGAGGACTCCCTGCGCGCCCGCTCGTGCAGCTTCTCGATCTCGCGCTCGACCCGGGCCCGCTGCTCCTGCGTGCGTTCCCTGATCGCGACGGCGTCGCTCCTGGCCTCCTCCAGCATGGTGTTGGAGTCGTTGCGGGCCTTCTCCACGACCTGACGGCTGTCCTCGCGGGCCTCGCTGACCAGACGGTCCGACTCCCGCCGGGCCGCGCCCACCATGGTGTCGGCCTGCTCCTCCGCGGAGGTCTGGGTGCGGCGGGCCTCCTCGCGCGCCTCGGCGAGCAGCCTGTCGGCCTGCTCCGCGGCGTCGTTGCGCCGGCGGGCGGCCTCCTCGCGCGCCTCGTCGAGCACCCGCTCGGACTCGGTCCGCGTACGCTCCGCCTCGTCCAGGGCCTCGGCAACCGTCGTCTCCGCCATCGACTTGGCGGCCTCGGACTCCTCCTTCGCCTCCCGGCGCAGCTCCGCCGCGGCCTTCTCCGCCGCCGCCCGCCGCCGGGCGATCTCTTCCTCGGCCTGCTCGTGCAGTCCCGTGACCGAGTCGCGCACCTGCTGGGCGGTCTCCTCGGCGGTCCCGACCATGTCCGCCGCGCGGCGCTCGGCCTCCTCCACGAGCCGGGCCGCTTCGGTCTGCGCGTCCTCGACCCGCTGACGGGCGGTGGCCAGGAGCTCGTCGCTCTGCCGGCGCGCGTCCGTGCGCTCCCTGTGTGCTTCCTCGCGGGCGCCGGAGAGCAGCTCCTCGGCCTCGCGCCGCCGCCGGTCGGCCTCCTCGCGGGCCGCCTCCAGGGCCTCGGCCGCCTCGGTGTTCGTCCGCTCCGCGGCGGCGGCGGCCTCCGACCTGATGCGGTCTGCCGTGTCCTGGGCCTCGTTGCGCAGGCGCTCGGCCTCCGACACGGCGTCGCTGCGCAGCTGAACCGCCAGCGCCTCGCCCTCGGCCCGGGCCTGGGAGGCGTCCGAGTGCGCCTCGTTGCGCAGCCGCTCGGCCTCCTCCTCCGCCTGCTGCTGGAGGGTGCGCAGCCGCTCCGCCGTCTCGGCGCGCAGCCGCTCGGTCTCGGAGCGGGCCTCGTCCCTCAGCCGCTCCGACTCGGTGTGCGCCTCGCGGAGTTCGCGCTCGGCCTCCGAGAGCTTCTTCTCCGCCTCGGTGTGCAGCCGTTCCAGCTCCGCGGCCGCTTCCGCCTTGCGGTCCTTGGCGGCCTGCTCGGCCTCCTCGCGGATGCGCCTGCCGGCCTCGTCGGCGTCGGTGCGCGTCTGCCCCGCCTGCTGCTCGGCGGTCGAACGCAGCTCCTCCGCCTCGGCGTTGGCGCGCTCCAGGGTCTCCTCTGCCTGGCGGCGCAGCGACGTGGCCCGCTCGATGGCCTCCGTGCGCACGCGCTCGCTCTCGGCGGCGGCCTCGCTGCGGGTGTCCTCCGCGTCCGCCTTCGCCTTGATCAGGAGTTCCTCGGCGTGGTTCGCCGCCTCCTCGATCTGCTGGACGGCCTCGCGACGCGCCTCCGCGCGCAGCCGCTCGCCCTCCTCGACCGCCTCCGCGCGCAGCTGCTCGGCCTCACCGCGCAGCCGCCGGGCCTCCTCCTGGAACTCGACGGTCCGCTCGCGGTACTCCTTGGTGTCGTCCTTGGCGGCGCCCTCGAGCTCCTCGACCAGCCGCTCGGCCTCGGCGCGGAGCCGGTCCGCCTCCTCCTGCGCCTCGTGGCGGATGCGTTCGGCTTCCTCGGAAGCCTTGCGCGTGGTGGCCTTGGCCTCCTCGGACGCCTTGTCGAGCGCGTCCTCGGCGGTGCGGGCGGCCTCGGCGAGCTGGTTCGCGGACTCCTCGGCGGACCGGGAGCGGGCCTCGGCCTTGGCCTCCTCGATCATCTGCTCGGCGTGGGCCTTCGCCTCATCGCGCAGCTGCTGGGCCTCGGCCTTGATGGCCTCGGACTCCTTGGTGGCCTCGCCGACCATGCGGGCCACTTCGTTCTTGGCGGTGCGCAGGCGCTGCTCGTTGTCCGACTCGGCGTCGGCGAGCAGCTTCTCCGCGGCCTCGGACGCCTTGGTCAGCTTCTGCTCGGCCTCGGCGCGGGCCTCGCGCAGCGCCGCCTCGGCCTCCTGCATCCGCTCGCCGGCCCGGCGCACCAGGTCGGCGGCCTCGCGGCGGGAGGACTCGGACTCGGACGTGGAGGAGGTGCGCAGCCGCTCCGCGTGCTCGCTGGCCTCCTGGGCCTGGGTCGAGGCGGAATTGAGCATCCGCTCGGCCTCGGCGCGCGCCCGGCGCAGGATCGCGTCGGCCTCCTCGCGGGCCTTCTCGGCCTCCGAGGTCATCCTGCTGCGGGTGTCGTCCGCGTGCCGCTCGGCCTCTTCACGTGCCTGCTGCAGCGACCGCTCGGACTCGGCGCGCGTCTCCTCCATGAGCCGCTGCGCCTGCTGTTCCGTACGGGCACGAAGCTGCTCGGCCCAGGCGACGTTCTCGTTGACGTGGGACTCGACGGTGGAGCGGCGCTCGGCCAGCTCCTGGTCGAGCTGCTGGCGGCGGCGTACCGCCTCGGCGTGCAGCTCCGACTCCAGGCGGGACTGCTGCTCGGCCCGCTCCTGGAGCAGCCGCTGCGTCTCCATGCGGGCGTCGCGCAGCTCGCGCTCGGCGTCGGCCCGCATCTGGTCGGCCTGGAGCTGGGCGTTGCGCAGCAGCGATTCGGCCTGCTGGGACAGGTTGTCGTAGCTGGCCGGGCGCGTAGCAAGAGCGCGGCGCGCCTCGTGGAGCTTGGCGCGCAGCACTTCGACCTGATAGCCGAGGTCGTCGGCATGGTCGACGGCCTTCTCCCGCTCTTTCTTCAGCCGCTCCATCTCGGCCTCGAATTGCGAGAGGTGGTCGTCAGCCTCGTAGCGGTCGTAGCCCCGCACTGCGCGGTCCCATCCGTCCCCTGGTCGTGGTGGTGAACTGCCCCCTCGTGCGAGGGTGACAGATCATCGGCAGATCTCCGGGGTCGGAACCCCCAGCCCGGACCCTCCTCGGGATGGTGCAGAGGCCCGCCCCGGCCGAGTGGCCACTCTACCGGGCCGAGAAGCAGCCGTCAGTGGCTCGTTGTTGCCGATGAGTTCCCAGAGGTGTGCGGGGTGGCGGCGGTGACCAACTCGGTGAGGACTCCGTGGCAGTCCTTGGGGTGCAGGAACGTGATTCGTGAGTCCATCGAACCCCTGCGCGGTTCGTCGTAGAGAACACGGACGCCGCGGCCGCGGATCTCCTCCGAGTCGGCGTCCACGTCGGCGGTGCCGAAGGCGATGTGGTGTACACCCTCGCCGTTCTTGTCCAGCCACTTCGCGACGGTGGAGTCCTCGCGCACCGGCTCCAGGAGCTGGATGTACGAGGCGCCGCCGTCGTCCGTGCCGTTGATGCGGAGCATGGCCTCGCGGACCCCCTGCTCCTCGTTGACCTCGGTATGGAAGACCTCGAAGCCGTACGTGGCACGGTAGAACTCGGTGGTCTTGTCCAGGTCGAAACAGGCGATCCCGATGTGGTCGATACGCGTCAGCATTGCCCCAGTGCAGCGTCTGCGTGCCCGGTTACGCAACGTGCGCACGGTCACACCCTTCGACCGGTGACCCGGGACCGTACCGCTCAGTACATTGGCGGAAGTCCCCTTAACCCTCGTTAACTTCCTCCCGCGCCTCGCGGCCGGGTGGACCGCACCCCGTGAGCCCGCGGCCCGGGGGGACCCTCAGGAAGGGATCTGAACCTCATGACTGGTACGTCAGCTCGTACGGACGGCAGCACCTCGGTGATCGTCTCCGGTGCCCGTACGCCCATGGGACGGCTGCTCGGCTCGCTGAAGTCCTTCTCGGGCGCCGACCTCGGCGGCTTCGCGATCAAGGCGGCGCTGGAGCGGGCCGGTATCGGCGGCGACCAGGTCGAGTACGTGATCATGGGGCAGGTGCTCCAGGCCGGTGCGGGCCAGATCCCGGCACGGCAGGCGGCCGTCAAGGCGGGCATCCCGATGAACGTGCCGGCCCTGACCGTCAACAAGGTCTGCCTCTCCGGGCTCGACGCGATCGCCCTGGCCGACCAGCTCGTGCGGGCCGGCGAGTTCGACATCGTCGTCGCGGGCGGGCAGGAGTCGATGACCAACGCGCCGCACCTGCTGCCCAAGTCCCGTGAGGGCTACAAGTACGGCGCCGTCGAGATGCTCGACGCGATGGCCCATGACGGGCTGACCGACTCCTTCGAGAACATCGCGATGGGCGCGTCGACGGAGAAGCACAACACCAGGCTCGGCATCGCGCGTCCCGAACAGGACGAGGTCGCGGCGCGGTCCCACCAGAGGGCCGCCACGGCCCAGAAGAACGGCCTGTTCGAGGCCGAGATCACGCCGGTGGAGATCCCGCAGCGCAAGGGCGACCCCGTCGTCTTCAGCCAGGACGAGGGCATCCGCGGCGAGACCACCGCCGAGTCGCTGGGCAAGCTGAAGCCCGCCTTCGCCAAGGACGGGACGATCACGGCCGGTTCGGCCTCCCAGATCTCCGACGGCGCCGCGGCGGTCGTCGTGATGAGCCGCGCCAAGGCCGAGGAGCTCGGCGTCGAGTGGCTCGCGGAGATCGGTGCGCACGGCAACGTCGCCGGTCCGGACAACTCCCTGCAGTCGCAGCCGTCCCGGGCGATCGAGCACGCGCTGGCGAAGGACGGGACCGGTATCAAGGCCGCCGACCTCGATCTCATCGAGATCAACGAGGCGTTCGCCGCCGTCGCCGTGCAGTCAACGAAGGATCTCGGCGTCAGCCCCGAAAAGGTGAACGTCAACGGCGGTGCCATCGCCCTCGGGCACCCGATCGGCATGTCCGGTGCGCGTATCGTCCTGCACCTCGCCCTGGAGCTGCGGCGCAGGGGCGGCGGCACCGGCGCGGCCGCCCTCTGCGGCGGCGGCGGGCAGGGAGACGCGCTGCTGCTGCGGGTTCCGGGGAACGCGGGCCGGTAGGTCCCTCCGGTACGAGCCGGATGAGCCGGCCCCGGCGGTGGTCCGGGGCCGGCGGGCAGGACCTGGCCGACCGGATGCCGGCAGGAAGAGGGGCCGGCCCTGGGAGGCCGGCGGACAGAGGGGCCGGCCGTGGGGGCCGGCGGTCTGAGAGCACAGAGGACAGGGGAGAGCGGCAAGCATGGCGGTGGACGTCTCCGAGCTGGTCGAGCAGGCGAGAGAGGGCCGGCCGAGGGCCGTCGCCCGTCTCATCTCCCTGGTGGAGGGGGCCTCCCCGCAGCTGCGCGAGGTCATGGCGGCTCTCGCGCCGCGCTGCGGCAACGCCTACGTGGTGGGCCTGACGGGTTCGCCCGGCGTCGGCAAGTCCACGTCGACATCGGCGCTGGTCACGGCGTTCCGGCGCGCGGGCAAGCGTGTCGGCATCCTCGCCGTCGACCCGTCCTCCCCCTTCTCCGGCGGTGCGCTGCTGGGCGACCGCGTGCGGATGGGCGAGCACGCCTCCGACCCCGGTGTCTACATCCGTTCCATGGCGACCCGCGGCCACCTCGGCGGACTGGCGTGGGCCGCGCCTCAGGCGATCCGGGTGCTGGACGCGGCCGGGTGCGACGTGGTGCTCGTCGAGACGGTCGGCGTGGGCCAGAGCGAGGTCGAGATCGCGGCACAGGCCGACACGAGCGTCGTGCTGCTCGCACCGGGGATGGGGGACGGGATCCAGGCCGCGAAGGCCGGAATCCTGGAGATCGGCGACGTGTACGTCGTCAACAAGGCCGACCGCGACGGGGCCGACGCGACCGTCCGCGAGCTCAATCACATGCTGGGGCTCGGCGAGGCACGCTCGCCGGGCGACTGGCGTCCGCCGATCGTCAAGACCGTCGCGGCGCGGAGCGAGGGCATCGGCGAGCTCATGGAGGCGCTGGAGAAGCACCACGCGTGGATGGAGGAGCACGGGGTTCTCACGGAGCGCCGCACGAAGCGGGCGGCCCGCGAGATCGAGACGATCGCGGTGACGGCGCTGAGGGAACGGATGGGTGAACTCCGTGGCAGGAAGCGGCTGGGCTCGCTGGCGGAGAAGGTCGTCGGCGGATCGCTCGATCCGTACGCGGCGGCGGACGAACTGGTCGCGGGCGTGACCGAGGCCTGACGTCGCGCCCGGTCCCGGCCGCCGTGCTGTCACACACGTACGAGGTGCCGGGACCCGCGGCCCCGGCACCTCGTACGTGTTGTCGTCGTCCTGGCGGACCTCGTCAGTCGTCGTCGCCCTGATCGGCGTCGTCGGCGTCGTCGTCCCGGTCCTCACCCTGGTCCAGGTCGTCCTCGTGGTCCGCGGCGGACTGGGTGACCTTGCCCGACCGGCCGTCGACGGTCAGTTCCGTCTCCTTGCCCTTGTCGGTCGTCTCCACCTCCCAGGTGGGGGACTTCGCGTCGTCGTCGAACTCGACAGCCGTCACGGTGCCGCGCTCGGCCGCCTTGCGGGCCACGTCCTCGGCCGTGAGCTTCGAGCCGGGGACCGCGTCCTCTTCCTGCTCCGTCCGCTCGCTCAGGACCTTCTTCGTGTTCCCGTCGAGCCGGACCTCGTGCGACGTACCGCCCTTGGTGACGTCGACCTCCCAGACCGGGCCCTGCTTGCCTGCCTCCAGGTCGATGCTCGTGACGGTGCCGGGGGCGGTCTTCAGGGCTGCTGCCGCCGCGTCGGCAGCCGTGGTTCCGGCGTCCGCGGCCGCACGGCCTTCGTTCCTGCCGTCGTCCTTGTCGTCCTTGCCGTCGTCCTTGCCGTCGTCCTTGTCGTCAACCCGGTCGTCGTCCCGGTCGTCGGCACCGGCCGAGGACGCGGCGGAGGCGGAGGACGCGGACGAAGCCGAGGACGCAGCGGGCTGGTTGGCGTCGTCGCTGGCGGACGCCGCGACCGAGCCCCCGCCGATCAGCGCCAGGGCGGTGACGGTGGCGATGGCGAGCTTGCGCTTCATGGGTTCCTCCCGAGTCGTTGCTGTGTGGGATTCACCGTGGCGGAAGGATGCTGAAGGGAGCCTGAAGCCACCTGAAGATCACTTCAGGTGCGATGGGGGAGAGTGGAGCCATGCGCCTGCTGATCGTGGAGGACGAACGCCGGCTCGCCCTCTCCCTCGCCCGGGGGCTGAGCGCCGAGGGCTTCGCCGTCGATGTCGTGCACGACGGCAAGGAAGGCCTGCACCGGGCCGGCGAGGGCACCTACGACCTGATCGTCCTGGACATCATGCTGCCGGGCATGAACGGCTACCGGGTCTGCGCCGCCCTGCGCGCGGCCGGTGACGAGACGCCCGTGCTCATGCTGACGGCGAAGGACGGCGAGTACGACGAGGCCGAGGGCCTGGACACCGGGGCCGACGACTATCTGACCAAGCCCTTCTCGTACGTCGTGCTGCTCGCCAGGGTCAGGGCGCTGCTGCGGCGCCGCACGCGCGGAGCCCGCACCGTGCTCCAGCTGGGCGCCCTCTGCGTCGACCCCGGGACGCGCCGGGTGTGCGTGGGGGAGCGGGACGTGGAGGTGACGGCGAAGGAGTTCGCGGTGCTGGAGCATCTGGCGGTCAGGGCAGGGGACGTCGTCTCCAAGTCGGACATCCTCGAACACGTCTGGGACTTCGCGTACGAGGGCGACGTCAACATCGTCGAGGTGTACGTCAGCGCGCTGCGCCGCAAGCTCGGGGCGGGCTGGATCGCCACCGTGCGCGGTGCCGGATACCGGCTGGTGGACGCCGGTGCGTAGCTGGCCCGTCCGTACGCGCGCCGCGCTCGGCGCGACCCTCGTGGTGGCGATCGCGCTGGTGGCCGCCGGGATCGCCGTGGTGGGAGTGCTGCGGGACGGGCTGGCCGGCAACGCGCGGCTCCAGGCGGAGGCGACCGCCCGGCAGGTGGCTGCACAGGTCTCCGATGTGGACGCGTCGAGCGTCGGCGAGGACGTCGACGGACTCGACGGCGACTCGGACGAGCCGGTCCAGGTCATCGGCCCCGGCGGAAGGGTGCTCGGGGCTGGGGAGACGCTGCGCGGGAGGGGCCCCGTCGCGGACTTCAACCGGCCCGAGAGCGACGAGGACCCGGAGGAGCGGGACGAGGACGGCGAGGTCGACAGCGACAGCGAGGAACGGACGCTCTCCCTCCCCACGGACGAGGACGGTTCGGCCAAGGCGGACTTCACCGTGGTCGGAGTGCAGGGGAAGACCCGCGACGGAACCCCCGTCACCGTCTACGCGGGCGCCTCGCTCAAGGACCAGCAGGAAGCGGTCTCCTCCGTCACGCAGGCGATGCTCATGGGACTGCCACTGCTGCTGGTGGTCGTCGGCGGTGTCACCTGGCTCGTGACGCGGCGTGCGCTGCGGCCCGTGGAGGGAATCCGCAGCGAGATGGCCGGGATCATGGCCAGCACCGACCTGTCGCGCCGCGTGCCCGAACCGGACGCACGGGACGAGGTGGCGCGCCTTGCCCGCACGACGAACGACACCCTCGCCGCCCTGGAGGCGTCCGTGGAGCGGCAGCGAAGGTTCGTGGCCGACGTCTCGCACGAGCTGCGCAGTCCCATCGCGTCCCTGCGCACACAGCTCGAGGTGGGCGCCGCGCACCCCGATCTGCTGGATGTGGACGGTGCCGTCCAGGACACCGTGCGACTCCAGCAGCTGGCAACGGACCTCCTGCTCCTCGCCCGCCTGGACGCCGGTGAGCGGCCCGGGAACGCCCCGGTCGCGCTGGGCGCGCTCGTACGGGAGGAGCTGGCGCAGCAGGAGTGGGGACCGCACCCCGTGGAGCTGGGGGAGATGGCGGACGGTCAGGTGACGGGCTCGCGGGCGCAGCTGGCGCGAGTGGTGATCAACCTGCTCCAGAACGCGCAGCGGCACGCGGCCTCGCGGGTCTCGGTGTCCGTACGGGAGGCCCGGGACGGGGCCGGCCGGTGGGTGGAGCTGGAGGTCGGCGACGACGGCCCCGGCGTGCCGGAGGCCGAGAGGGAGCGCATCTTCGAGCGCTTCGTGCGGCTCGACGACGCCCGCAGCCGCGACGAGGGCGGTGCGGGGCTCGGCCTCGCCATCGCCCGCGACGTGGCATCGCGGCACGGCGGGACCCTGACCGTCACGGAAGGCTCACGCTTCGTCCTGCGGCTGCCGGCGGCGGCCTGACCCCGGTGCGCGTCCAGCGTCAACTCTCCGGTGTGCTCCGCCTGTTGGCGCCCGCACGCTGTGCCCGGGGAAGCGTAGGGTGCCCCTCGCGCAGCGCGTGCGCACACACATCGTCCGGGGGGAGCCGATGGGAGTACGTGACGTACACAACACGGTCGTCAACAGCACCGTGGGGACGCTGATCCAGGCGGGCGTACTCGACCTGCACGTCCATGTCGATCTACCGGCCGGGCCCTCACAGGATCCCGTCGAGCTGGCTGCCGACAGCCTCAGGGGCGCGCTCTTCCGGCAGTGGCGTGCGGAGGCGAGCGCATGGGACATGGCCGCTCCCGAGCGCATCTCCGTCCGGTGGACGCTGAAGTGGGACTGCGCCGACCACGCTAGGAACGTGGGACTCCCGCGCAGCTCGTACGAGGTCCTGCCGAGCAGCATGGCCGACGCGCTGGCCGGTCTGCCGCACCGCCGGATGGTCCTGCTCGGCGGCCCGGGTGCCGGGAAGACGACGGAGGCGGTGCTGCTCGCTCTCGAACTGCTGAGGCGTCCTCGCTCCTCCGGGCCTGGTACCACCGAGCACCGCAGCCTGGTGCCGGTCGTGCTGTCCCTCGAGACCTGGGACACCGAGCGCGAGCACTTCGACGCCTGGCTGATGCGGCGCATCACCGAGGACCACCGAGGCCTGCCCGGCGTCGACGGCCGCCATCCGGCCGCCCGGCTGGTCTCCGAGCGCAGGGTGCTGCCGGTCCTGGACGGCCTGGATGAGCTGCCCGGACACCGCAGGCGCGGGGTTCTCGACCGCCTGCGCTCGGAACTCACGGACGACATGCCGCTCGTCCTCACATCCCGCAGCGACGCCTATCGCGAGCTGTTCGGGCAGGGACGGGTGGTCCCTCGCGCCGCGGTCTTCGAGGCCGAGCCGATTGCGGCGGCCGACGCCGTCGACCATCTGTCGCTGGCCGCTCCGCCTGAGCTCGCGCCGCGCTGGGAACCGGTGTTCGAGGAGATGCTGGAAGTACCGCGCGAACCGGTTGCGGAGGCGCTTTCCAGTCCGCTGATGCTGTGGCTGGCACGCAAGGTCTACGACGATCCGCAATCCGATCCCGCCGAACTGGTCGACGTCGGGCGCTTTCCCACGGCGGCCGCGATCGAGAGTCATCTGCTGGACCGCATCGTGGATGTGACGTTCACACGGCCGCCGGCCTCCCCGGACCGGCTGCACGCCCCGGGGCAGTGGAATCCGTTACGGGCCCGGCGCTGGCTCGGTCATCTCGCCCGGCACCTGGAGGCGTGGCGGATCACGGAGATCGCCTGGTGGCAACTGCACCGTGCCTGGCTTCCACGGCTGCTGGCGCTGCCCGCGCTGTTCGCCGTGAGCGTCTCGCTCTCCTTCCTGGCCGATGCCGTCGTAGGCCTGGTCACCGACGACAGGCCGTACGACTCCCGTGCCGTCTGGGGCTATTCACTTCCGCTCCTGGGCGGGATGCTCCTGGCCAACGGCGTGCGGCTCACGGCAGTCGTGTGGTTCGGTGACCGCCTCGGGGAGCCGCGCCGACGCTGCAACCCCCTCAAGCTCGGCGCCGCACTGCGCTCCGCAGGCAGGGCCACTTCGTTCCGGCGCGCGCTCATGGCCTCGGCCGTCATCGCGACGCTGGGTCTCCCCATGGCGCTGTTCGCCCTCGGTTCGAGCAACCCACCGGCCTATCTGGCACTGACGGGGCTGGGGTTCGTGCTGCCCGCGATCCTCATGGTCACCTTCGCCGCTCCGTCCGACACGGTCGACGCCGTGACCCCTCACGCCCTCCTGCGCAGTGAACGCGTGGCGGTGCTGCTGACCCTGTGCGTCGTGGCGCCCCTGATCGGAGCCGGGAACGGCATGCCGTTGTGGCTGGACGACGCCACCCCACGCAGCGGCTGGGAGTGGACGGTCCCCGCCTGGTTCGGCGCGGCGGCGATGCTCGTGGTGCTCTCACCCTGGGGGCGCTGGCTTCTGGCAAAGGTCTCGCTCGCCGCATTCGGGCGGGTGCCCTGGTCGCTGATGGAGTTCCTGCGGGATGCGCACCGCGGAGGCCTGTTGCAGAGCACCGGCGGGACGTACCGCTTCCGGAACCTGCGTCTGCAGCAGCACCTGGCCGGTGCGCCGACTGCCCCGACTGCCGCAACGGCCGCGACTGCCGCGTCAGGCGCGACGGCAGAGACGGCTGCCGCAGCGGCCGCGCAGGTGCCACGACCGCGCCCCGAGCCGTCGCTGTCCGACGTATGGCGGGAACTGCCTCCGGTGTCCCGGTGGCCGGGCTGGTCGGTGAAGGACACCCCCGAGGCCTTTGTCATGGAGGGCCGCAGCCGCCGCATACCGCTGGCACACTGGCCCCTGCTCGCGGCCTTCACCGCCATGAGGATCGTGCAGATGATGGTCATCGGGCAGTGGGACGAGCCCGGGGCGTGGCTGGTGATCGCGTTCTTCCCCGCCTTCGGCCTGCTCATCAATCTCCTGGCGTTCATGCTGCCCCGCACCAGACTCGAACTCCGGCTGAACCAGGGCGGTATCGGCTCGGCCATCGGACGGCACCGGTGCAGCTACGCCTGGTCCGACGTGCATGAGGTCAGGGCCCGCAAGATCTATCGCCGGGGACGGGACACCCGGCACTACGGACTTCACGTGCGACTGCGGCCCGGCGCCCGGGGCCCGCAGTCACGTGTGTTCCCGGAGCACGACGGCTGGCATCTGATTCTTCCCACGCACATCAACGACGCCCTGCCCCCCGACCTCAAGGAGGCGCTCGCCCGGTTCGGGCCCTCTGCGCCTCAGTGACCGGGGGCGCTCAGGGAGGCCCCTGCGGCGCGTGACCTGAGCCGGTGCACGGCACGGCGAGGGACGGCCACCGGGCGCGGCCACAGGGCGCCCTAGTTGTCGTCCTCCGCCGGCACCGTCCCGTGCACGTCCCGTGCCTGGATCACCGAGCCCCCCACGCTTCCGCCGGTGATCCTGTTCTCGGTGTCCCCGCCGTGGTCGTGCGAGTCCGTCTCCGTGCGGCCGTGCGTGGGCCCGAACCGCTGCGCCTGGGTCAGGTCCCCGTGCACACGCGTGTCGACGACGGTGTTGCTGACCTTGCCGGCTCGCGCAGACGGCATGGGCGGGGTGGATGACTGCCGGTCGCGGCGCGCCGAGACCGTCCCGTACACCGACAGTGCCAGGCCTGTCACGCCGACGAAGGTGCCGAGGACGCTCGACAACTGATCTGCCGCTTCCAGACCACGATGTGCGAAGAGCAGGCCCAGCCCTGTCAGGGCACCGAGGAAGAGCAGGGCGCCGGCCCAGGCGAATAAGCGTGCACGTCTCGTCATGAGCTCAAGTGTGCGGGATCTCCAGGTGCGCGCCCGCGCCGGATGTCTCCGCGGCAGCGCCCGGAGGTGAAGGCGTTCGCGGGCCTAGAAGCGGCCGCGCTCGGCGCGGAGTTTTTCGGCCACCGGCAGGAGCGTCTCGTGCAGGTGCTCGAGGTCCTCCGGCGACATGCGGTCGATGAGGTGGCGCCGCACGGAATCGACGTGATGGGGCGCGACGCTGCGCATCGTCTCCCAGCCGTCCTCGGTCAGTACGGCGAAGAGGCCGCGCTTGTCGGACTCGCAGTTCTCACGGCGGACCAGACCCGCCTTCTCCATGCGCGTGATCTGGTGCGACAGCCGGCTCTTGGACTGGAGAGTGGAGGCCGCCAGGTCGCTCATCCGCATCCGGTGTTCCGCGGACTCGGAGAGGTTCACAAGGATTTCGTAGTCGTTCATGGTCAGGCCGAACGGCTGGAGGTCGCGCTCCAGCTGGTACATGAGCAACCGGTTCACGTCCAGATGGATGCGCCAAGCTCTCTGCTCGTCAGCGGTGAGCCAACGGGTGCCGTCGGGGCCGTTGTCGGTGTCCATGTCCGAGACTTTACATAGCGGCCGTACAGATGTGCTCCTGTCCTGCACTCACATCCCGAACCTGCGCTGCAGGCTTCCGAGCTGGCCGGGGAGCTGCGGAGTCTGCTGGCCGCCCTGCCGGCCCCCGTGCTGGCCGCCGCCCGGGACGCCCGCCTCGTTCGGCACCGCGCCCGTCGCCTGTTCCGCCATGAGCGTCTCGCTCGACTGGATCAGGACGGTGCCCGCGCCCACGAACTCGAACTGGTGCTCCTCGCCGGAGGCACCGCCCATGCCTGTCATGGCCCTGATGCCGCCCAGCAGGCCCTTGAGGTAGCCGTGGTCGTAGTGGTGGCAGGGCGAGGGGCAGTCCGCCCAGCCGACCAGGGCCTGCGGGTCGACGCGCACCGGCGGCTCGACGAAGTGCACCGCGCCGTTGGACGCGGCGACGAACTTGCCCGTCCCGATCAGGGTGAGGAAGCCCGGGACGATCGACTGCTTCAGCGACAGCGTCGGCTCGAAGGCCAGGAGATTCCCGGAGCGCACCGTGAGGTTGCCGTCCTCCAGGTCGTAGGAGTTGACGTCGAAGGCCCGGTCGGCGAGCAGCATCTTGCCGCGGCCCTCGGCGACGACCCAGTCGGCCGCGTGCAGCGGCGAGTGGAAGCTGCTCGCGACGAGGCCGTCGAGATGCCCGTGGCCCACGCCGCTGAAGTCGATCTGCCCGTAGTAGGCGATCATCTTGCCCTTCTGCAGGAACCACTGGCCGTTGAGCTCCACGCAGAAGGTGAAGGCGTTCACGTTGTCGTCGGACGGCAGGGTCGTGACGTCCAGGATCTGCGGGGCGGTCACAGCTTCTCCTCACTTGCCTGAACGAACACGGCGCCGTTTCCTGACAGTTCGAGCTGGAAGCCCTCGCCCGAGCCGCGGCCCACCATGTCGCGCCAGCCGAGAGCCGTGGACAGCTTGTTGCGCACGTCGCCGTGGTGCGCGACGTAGGCCTGCGGGTCGACGTGCACGGGGCGGTCAGGGGTGACCGGCAGCTGGATGATGCCGCCGTGCGCCATCACCGCGACCGAGCCCTTGCCCCTGAGGGTCGTGGTGAACAGGCCCTGGCCGGTGACCTGGCCGCGCACCATGCCCATCACGCCGCCGTCGGAGCCGAGGAAGAGCGTGCCCTGCTCAAGCGTCCCGTCGAAGGCGAGCAGCCGGTCGGCCTCGACGCAGAGGGTGTCGCCGTCCAGTTCGATCACCTCGACGTGGTGACCACCGTGGCCGAACATCACGGTGCCCTGCCCCTCGACGGTCATCAGCGGCGTCGCCTCGTTCGCCACACGGCGCCCGATCATGGACATCACGCCGCCCTGGCCGCCCTGCATGTTGGGCGTGAAGCGGACGTCGCCCTTGTAGGCGATCATGGCGCCGCGCTGGCTGAACAGCCGCTGCCCGGGCTGCACAAGGGCCTCGACCATCTTGGAGTTGATCTCGCGGAACGGCATCACACCTCGCCCCCGACCGTGTTGCGCTCGCTGGGCTGCACGTAGACGAGCCCGTCCCCCTCGAACCTGATCTGGAACGACTCGCCCGATCCTTCGCCCATGAACGTGCGGAAGTTGACCCCGGACTGGAAATGCTGCTGGAGGTTGCCCTGGTGCGCGATGTAGGCGCCCGGGTCGACCTGGAGCGGCATGCCCTGCGCGACCCTCAGGACGACGGCCGGCCCGTCGGACATGAGCGCGGCCTGACCGCTGCCCTCGACGGTGGTCGTGAACAGCCCGTTGCCCTGCGAGGCGCCGCGCAGCCCCGTGAAGCTGGTTCCCGTGCGCAGACCCGCGTCGGTGCAGAGCAGGTTGCTCGCTTCGACGTGCAGGGTCTCGCCGTTGAGCTGGACAAGGTTGATGTCGCTGGCGCGGTCCGCGAAGTAGCACGTGCCGTGCCCCTTCACCTCCATGACCGTCATCTGCTCGCCGGTGAGCCGCCGGGTCACCATTCCGCGCAGGCCCTCGCCGCCGCCTGACATCTTCTTGAACGCCATCTCGCCGTCGTAGGCGACCATGGAACCGTTCTTCGCTTTCACGGCGTCGCCGGTCATCGAGACGGCGAGCACCTTCGGACTGTGAAGTCGGAACTGAGGCACAACTGAAAACCTACCCTGGGCTGGGTGGCACAGGGCAGGGCTGCCACAATGGGCAGCGCTTGTGCATCACTTCACAAACGAGCGAGGTTCTCCCGTGTCGATCCTGGAAACCCCGACCGGCCTGGCGCCGAAGTCGGTCTCCGCTCTGCGCCGCCTGCGTCTGGTCTCGACGCCGGAGGCGATCTCCTTCCTGCTGCTGCTGGGCTGCTCCGTGCTCAAGCGCACCACCGACTTCGATGCCGTGCCCGTGATGGGCATGGTGCACGGAGTGCTCTTCATCATGTACGTGCTGTTCTGGGCCGACGCCTGGAACCGCGTGCGCTGGCCGTTCGGCCGTGCCGCTCTGATCTTCGTCCTGGCCGTGCTGCCCACCGGCGGTTTCTTCGCCGACAAGGTGCTGCGGCGCGAGGAGGAGGCCGGCGTGATCGCCGCCCGCGCCCGCAAGGAGCAGGACTCGCGTCGCGTGGATGCGGAGAAGCCGTGATCGTCGCGTTCTCCGTGACGCCGATCGGCGTGGGCGAGGACGTCGGGGAGTATGTCGCCGACGCGGTGCGCGTCGTCCGTGAATCGGGACTGCCGAACCGCACCGACGCCATGTTCACGTCGCTGGAAGGCGATTGGGACGAGTGCATGGACGTCGTGCGCAGGGCGGTCGCGGCCGTCGAGGCGCGGGCCGGCCGGGTCTCGCTCGTGCTCAAGGCCGACATCCGGCAGGGCGTGACGGACGGTCTCAACGCCAAGGTCGCGTCCGTGGAGCAGCAGTTGAGCGGCGGGGAGCGGGAGCCCGGTCAGGGCTGAGAGCCGTTGCCGCCGAGCAGTGCGATGCCCAACGGCGTGCGTTCGTAGAGCACTTGGTGATGCACCCGGCGCGAGGTGAGCAGCCCCGCGTCGCGCAGTGCCGTGAGGTGTGCGGAGACCGATGAGGGCGCGAGCCCGAGGCGGGAGGCGAGCGCCGTCGTCGATGCCGGCTCCTGCAACTCGCCCAGTACGGCGGCCCTGTTGGCGCCCATCAGACGGGCGAGCGCCTTGACCGCATCGGGTGTGGGCCGCTGCCACAGCCCGCCGACGCCGCGTGCGGGATAGATCACGGTGGGCTGCCAGGGCGGGGCGAAGCCGCTGACGACGTCCGGCCAGATGAAGGCGCTCGGCATCAGCATCACGCCCCGGCCCCTCAGCTCCTGCACCATCAGCTCGCGGGACTTGGTGCGCACCGACAGCGTCCCGTCGCGCCACGTCAGACCGGGACGCAGATCCGCGAAGAGCCCTTCCAGCCCTTCCTCGGCCAACTGCCGTGCGCGGTAGGCGATGTCGGCCTCGAGCAGGTCCCGCAGTCGCGGCCAGTCCGGGGCGAGCAGAGCCTCCCAGGCCCGCTCGGTGAGATCGGCCAGTTCCCGCACGGCCCGCGCCGGGTCGGCGAGCATCGCCCGTCCGCGCGGTGATTCGGCGGCGCCCGGTGTGCACTCCAGTGAGCGGGCGATCTCCTCACGTGCCAGGCCGGGGTCGACGGCACGTACGCGCGCCAGCTCGTCGGCGAAGGAGACGGCCGAGGCGCCGGCTGCCGCGGTCGGCGGCGGCCCGAGAAAGTCCGGTGTGTAGCCCGCCTGCCGTGGCATCAGCAGCCACAGCGGGGTCAGGTCGAGCTCCGCGACGGCGTCGTGGATCCTGCGCAGCCATGGCAGGTGATAACTGTGCCGGTCGGTGCGGCGCAACGTGCGTACGGCCTCGTGGGTCTCGCAGAGCGGCGACAGGGCGAAGCGGCAGCGCAGCAGATCGTCGGTGCCGAACTGCAGATGCAGTGGCATGGAGGCCCCGCTTCCGGTCCCGTCTCCGGTCCTTGTGCTCGTACTTGTCGCTGGCGCTTGCCGCAGGTCCTGGTCCCGTCCTGGTCCGGCACTGGTCCCGCGTCCGCCGGCCCGGGCCCGCCCCGTCGTCCCCCGGCCCATGGTGCTCGGGCCGCCGGTGATTCGCCCCGTGCCGAAAGACTAGAGAGCCCGGCCCGGTGGCGACAGGCTTCCGGCATGACCTCTCAGCAGGGCTACCGCGCCGTCTTCCGGGTGCGGGAATTCCGGTTCGTGTTCGCCGCCCACGTGCTCTCGTTGCTGGGCGGCGTCGTCTCGCACGTCGCGCTGCCGGTGCTGGTGTACGAGCAGACCGCCTCGCCCCTGATGTCCGCCCTCACCTTCGGCCTGGGGTTCATGCCGCAGGCTCTGGGCGGCGCCCTGCTGGCTCCGGTCGCCGAGAGGTACCCGGGGCGCCCGGTACTGGTCGGCTGCGATCTGGTCTGCGCGCTGAGCGTCGCGGCCATGACGGTGCCGGGGACGCCGTCGGCGCTGCTGCTCGCGCTCCGGGCGGTGACCGCGTTCGTGCAGCCGCTCTTCGGCGGCGTACGCGCGGCCGGGCTGGCCGAGATCCTCGTGGGCGACACCTTCGTGCTGGGACGCTCGCTCATCAGGATCTCCGCGCAGGCCGCGCAGATCGCCGGTTTCGCGGCCACTGGTCTGCTTCTCCTCGTGCTGCCGCCCCGGGGGGCGCTGGTGCTCACGGTCGCCGGGTTCCTCGCGTCCGCGGCGCTGCTGCGCTTCGGCAGCGCCCGGCGTCCTCCGGCGGCGGTGGAGCGCACTCGCGGCGGCACCCGCGCCCTCTTCGCCGAAAGACGCATACGGGCGCTGCTCGCCCTGTGCTGGCTGCCGCCCGCCTTCATCGTCGTACCGGAGGGGCTCGCCGCCCCCTACTCCACCGAGATCGGCGCGGGGTCCCTGGGCGTCGGCCTGCTGCTGGCGGCGATGCCGGTTGGAGGTGTCGCCGCCGAGCTGGCCGTGGGAGCGCTGCTGAAGCCCGCCGTACGGGAGCGGCTCGTGCTGCCGCTCGCCGGCACCACGCTGCTGCCCTTCCTGATCTTCGCGTGGCAGCCGGGGCTGCCGCTCGCACTGGCCGTGCTCCTCGTCGCCGGTACGGGCATGGCGTACTCGCTGGGCCTCGACCGCTGGTTCTTCGACGCCGTCCCCGAGGAGCTGCGAGCGCGTGCCATGACGGTGATGACGGCGGGCCTGATGACGGTGCAGGGCATGGGCATGGCCGCCGGCGGGGTCGCCGCGGAGTTCATGCCGCCGCACCTGGTGATCGTGGCGGCGGGTGCCGTCGGCACCGTGTGCGTGCTGCTCGCCGTGGTCGCGGTGCGCGCGGTACGAAAGACAGCGGACGCGGGGGAGGCGCCGGGCCCGCGCGCGAAGGCCGGCGGGGACGGCGCCGCAGGACCGGTCCCTGAGACACCTATGGCCGACATGTGAGCGCCCACTAGGGTTTACGGCGTGCCGAAGCCGCTCAGTCTGACGTTCGACCCGATCGCCCGCGCCGACGAGCTCTGGAAGGAGCGCTGGGGGTCGGTGCCGTCCATGGCCGCGATCACCTCGATCATGAGAGCGCACCAGATCCTGCTCGCCCAGGTCGACGCGGTGGTCAAGCCTTACGGCCTCACCTTCGCGCGGTACGAGGCGCTCGTGCTGCTCACCTTCTCGCGGGCCGGCGAACTGCCGATGTCGAAGATCGGCGAACGTCTGATGGTGCACCCGACATCGGTCACCAACACCGTCGACCGGCTCCAGAAGGCCGGCCTCGTCGCCAAGCGCCCCAACCCGGACGACGGACGCGGCACCCTCGCCTCCATCACCGACAAGGGCCGCGAGGTCTGCGACGCCGCCACCCGGGAGCTGATGGCGGCGGAGTTCGGGATGGGCGCCTACGACGCGGACGAGTGCGGCGAGATCTTCGCGATGCTCCGTCCGCTGCGGGTGGCGGCCCAGGACTTCTCGGAGGAGTAGACGCCTCCGCAGGCGCGAGGCACGGCGGACGGGTGCGCGCGGGCAGGTGCCGGGGGCGCCGGAAGAGCGTGCGGAACGGCCCGTTACGCTCGTGGCCATGAAGAAGTCCGTACTGACCCGGTACCGGGTGATGGCCTACGTCACCGCCGTGATGCTGCTGGTGCTGTGCACCTGCATGACGTTCAAGTACGGCTTCGGCATGGGCGAGGATCTGACCTTCGTGGTCTCCCAGGCTCACGGTCTCCTCTACATGATCTACCTGGTCGTCGCCTTCGACCTGGGTCAGAAGGCCCGCTGGCCGTTCGGCAAGCTGCTGTGGATCCTGGTCTCCGGGACGATTCCCACCGCGGCCTTCTTCGTCGAGCGCAAGGTCGTGCGCGAGGTCGCGCCGCTGGTCGAGGACGGTCGCACCGCTGCCGCCGAGGCGTAACAGCCGCCCCTCGCACGCCCGTAAGCCTCTTCTCCCGCATGCTTCACCGAACGATCGGTCGACAATTACTTGGACGTCCAAGTAAATTCGATGGTATGGACGCACACGCGATTGAAGAGGGCCGTCGCCGTTGGCAGGCCCGGTACGACGCCGCGAACAAGAGGGACGCCGACTTCACCACTCTGAGCGGTGACCGGGTGGCGCCCGTCTACGGGCCGCGCTCCGGCGACACGGTGGAGGGCTTCGAGCGGATCGGCTGGCCCGGCGAGTATCCGTTCACGCGTGGCCTGTACCCGACCGGGTACCGGGGCCGGACCTGGACGATCCGCCAGTTCGCCGGCTTCGGCAACGCACAGCAGACCAACGAGCGCTACAAGATGATCCTGGACTCGGGCGGCGGCGGGCTGTCCGTGGCGTTCGACATGCCGACCCTGATGGGCCGGGACTCCGACGACCCCCGCTCGCTCGGCGAGGTCGGGCACTGCGGCGTGGCCATCGACTCGGCCGCCGACATGGAGGTGCTCTTCTCCGGGATCCCCCTCGGCGACGTCACCACCTCGATGACGATCTCCGGCCCCGCGGTGCCCGTCTTCTGCATGTACCTGGTCGCGGCCGAGCGTCAGGGCGTGGACCCTGGAGTCCTCAACGGCACCCTGCAGACGGACATCTTCAAGGAGTACATCGCCCAGAAGGAGTGGCTCTTCCAGCCGGAGCCCCATCTGCGGCTCATCGGCGACCTGATGGAGCACTGCAGCCGCGGCATCCCCGCGTACAAGCCGCTGTCGGTCTCCGGCTACCACATCAGGGAGGCCGGCTCCACGGCCGCGCAGGAGCTGGCGTACACGCTCGCCGACGGCTTCGGATACGTCGAACTCGGCCTGAGCCGGGGCCTGGACGTCGACACCTTCGCGCCGGGCCTGTCCTTCTTCTTCGACGCGCACGTCGACTTCTTCGAGGAGATCGCCAAGTTCCGCGCCGCGCGCAGGATCTGGGCCCGCTGGATGCGCGACGAGTACGGGGCGACGAGTGAGAAGGCGCAGTGGCTGCGCTTCCACACGCAGACGGCGGGCGTCTCGCTCACCGCCCAGCAGCCGTACAACAACGTCGTACGCACCGCGGTCGAGGCTCTCGCGGCGGTGCTCGGCGGCACCAACTCCCTCCACACCAACGCCCTCGACGAGACGCTCGCCCTGCCCAGCGAGCAGGCCGCGGAGATCGCGCTGCGCACCCAGCAGGTGCTGATGGAGGAGACCGGCGTGACCAACGTCGCGGATCCGCTGGGCGGTTCGTGGTACGTCGAGGCGCTCACCGACCGCATCGAGGCCGACGCGGAGAAGATCTTCGAGCAGATCAAGGAACGCGGCCGCCGGACCGTCCCCGAGGGCAACCACCCCATCGGGCCGATCACTTCGGGCATCCTGCGGGGGATCGAGGACGGCTGGTTCACCAGTGAGATCGCCGAGGCCGCCTTCACCTACCAGCGGGCGCTGGAGAAGGACGAGAAGAAGGTCGTCGGCGTCAACTGCCACACCTCCTCCGTCACCGGCGACCTGGAGATCCTGAGGGTCAGTCACGAGGTCGAGCACGAGCAGGTGCGGGAGCTGGGCCGCCGCCGCAAGGAGCGGGACGAGGCCGCCGTCTCCGCCGCACTGGCCACGATGATGGAGGCCGCACGCGGCGACGCGAACATGATCGAGCCCATGCTGGACGCGGTACGGGCGGAGGCCACGCTCGGCGAGATCTGCGACGCGCTGCGCGAGGAGTGGGGCGTCTACACCGAGCCTCCTGTCTTCTGACGGGCGCGGCGGCTGTCCGCCGCCGCTCCGTCCGCCCCGGCGTGCGGCCGGGGCGGGGGAGTCTCCGTACGATGTACGGCCGACCCGCAAAGGGAGCCGTACGTGAACACACCTCCGGACGCGGCAGGGCCACGGCCGCCGGAACTGCGACGCCAACTCGGGCTCTTCGACGCGGTCATGGTCGGCCTCGGCTCGATGCTCGGCGCCGGTGTCTTCGCCGCGCTCGCACCGGCGGCGCGGGCTGCCGGTTCCGGTCTGCTGCCCGGCCTCGCCCTGGCCGCGGCCGTCGCGTACTTCAACGCCACGTCCTCGGCCCGGCTGGCCGCCCGCTACCCCGAGTCCGGGGGTACGTACGTCTACGGCCGGGAGCGGCTGGGCGAGTTCTGGGGACACCTCGCCGGCTGGGCGTTCGTGGCCGGCAAGACCGCCTCGTGCGCGGCGATGGCGCTGACCGTCGGCTCCTACGCGTGGCCGCAGCAGACGCACGCGGTAGCCGTCGCCGCGGTGGTGGCCATGACGGCGGTCGACCACGCCGGGGTACGCAAGTCCGCCTGGGTCACCCGTGCCGTGGTGGCCCTCGTACTGGCGGTGCTGGCCGCCCTGGTGGCCGCGCTCCTCACCTCCGGCGAGGCGGAGGCCGCACGTCTCGGACCGGGCCAGGACGTCACGTTCCTCGGGGTGCTGCAAGCCGCCGGCCTGCTCTTCTTCGCCTTCGCCGGATACGCGCGCATCGCCACCCTCGGCGAGGAGGTCCGCGATCCCGCCAGGGTCATTCCGCGGGCGGTACCGCTCGCCCTGGGCGTCACGCTGTGCGTCTACGCCGCGGTCGCCCTCGCCTCGCTGTCCGTGCTGGGCGGCGCCGGACTGGCAGACGCGGGCGCCCCGTTGACCGAGGCGGCCCGTGAGGCGGGGACTCCTGGGCTGGAGCAGGCCGTACGGGCCGGAGCGGTGGTCGCCGCACTGGGGGCGCTCCTGACGCTGATCCTCGGGGTCTCCAGGACCGTCCTGGCGATGGCACGGGACCGTCGCCTTCCGCACGCCCTGGCAGCGGTGCACCCCCGCTTCCGGGTGCCGCACCGGGCCGGGCTCGCGGTGGGCGCCGTCGTGGCCGTGCTCGCGGCCACGGCCGACGTGCGCGGCGCGATCGGCTTCTCGTCCTTCGGGGTGCTCGTCTACTACGCGATCGCCAACGCGGCTGCCTGGACGCTCACTTGGGACGGGGGACGCCGTCGCCGGCTGATCCCCGCGGCGGGCCTGGCCGGCTGCCTGGCCATGGCGTTCGCCCTTCCCGGTCCCTCGGTTCTCGCCGGGGCGCTGGTCCTGGCGGCGGGCGGGGCCGCGTTCATGCTGCCCCGCCGGGGCGCGCGGTAGCGGGTGAGGTGAAGGCTGAGGGCGCGGGGGTCAGGGAGCGGACGCCGCCACCAGGCCGTGGAGGATCAGCGTGGTGAACCGGCTTGCCCACTCGGCGTCCACGGGTTCGGCGCTGACCAGAGTGCGGTGCACCACCGCTCCCGCGATGACGTCGAAGATCATGTCGACCAGCCGGGCGTCCTCGGCGGGATCCGAGGAGTCCGCGGGCAACTCCCCCCGTGCCTGGGCCCGTTCGCGGCCCTGGAGGACGAGCCGCTTCTGCCGTTCCACGATCGCCTCGCGGATGTGCTCCCGCAGGACGGTGTCATGCGTGGATTCCGCGACGACGGCCATCAGGGAGGCGTTGGTGCCGGGCCGCTGCAGGAGGTCCGCGAAGGCGAGCACCACGCACTCGATGTCCCTCCGCAGGCTCCCGCAGTCGGGCAGTTCGAGCTCGTCGAAGAGGGCCGCGACCGCGTGGACGACGAGTTCGCCCTTGTTCGACCAGCGCCGGTAGAGGGTGGTCTTCGCGACACCTGCGCGTGCGGCGACGTGCCCCACGGTGAGCTTGCTCCAGCCCAGGTCGACCAGTGCTTCACGGGTCGCTTCCATGATCGCGGCGTCGGCCTCGGCGCTGCGCGGCCTGCCGGCGCGGCGGGGCGAGGGCTCGGAAGAGGGCATGGCGTCAGACCATACCGGGCGGTCTGCCGCAGGGAACGACCGGATCCGGGCGTTCGTGGCCGCAGGCAACCGGAATTGCGGGACACTCGGACGGACCGGGGGAGAGGGCGCCCCGCCCCGCAGGACGCCGCACCCCCGACGGGGTATCCCGCCCGTGACCGGCGCCGGGGCCCGGCGGGAACGGAAGCGGGTGGGGGGCTTGCGCGAGGGGGCCCCGTACCAGTTACGCTACGAGTCGTATCGGAACACGGGGGTTCTCCGGTGCGACGACCACGACCACAGCCGGACGGGGACCCGGCGGGGGAACACAGCACGGCGGGAAAGGGGGGAGACTGGACTCATGCAGCCACGCAATATGTCCATGAGCGGAGTGGTCGACCTCTCCGCGGTGAAAGCGGCCGGTGAGGCCAAGCAGAAGGCGGAGCAGGCCAGGGCACGCTCCGCCGAGCAGGGCGACGCCAACCTTCCGGCGAGCCTGGTCATCGACGTCGACGAGGCGGACTTCGAGGCGCAGGTCCTCCAGCGTTCCGCCGAGGTGCCCGTTGTCATCGACTTCTGGGCCGAGTGGTGCGAGCCGTGCAAGCAGCTGTCGCCCGTACTCGAGCGCCTGACGCGGGAGTACGCCGGGCGTGTGCTGCTCGCGAAGATCGACGCCGACAAGAACCAGATGCTGATGCAGCAGTTCGGCGTCCAGGGGATTCCCGCGGTGTTCGCCGTCGTGGCCGGTCAGGCGCTGCCTCTCTTCCAGGGCGCCGCTCCCGAGGCGCAGATCCGGCAGACGCTCGACCAGTTGATCCAGGTCTCCGAGGACCGGTTCGGCATCACGGGCCTGCAGGGCGACTTCGCGGACGAAGGCGCCCAGGAGGCCCCGGAGCAGCCCGCGGAACCGGAGGACCCGGCACTCGCGGCGGCCCAGGAGGCCCTGGACACGGGCGACTTGAACGGTGCGGTGCAGGCGTACAAGAACGTCCTGTCGGGCGACCCCGGCAACACAGAGGCCCGCGTCGGCCTCGCGATGGCCGAGCTGCTCGGCCGTGTGCAGGGTCTCGATGCCCAGCAGGTGCGCAAGGACGCCGCCGACAGCCCGTCCGACGTGGAGGCCCAACTGCGCGCGGCCGACCTGGACATGGCGGGGGGTCACGTGGAGGACGCGTTCGGCCGTCTTGTGGAGACAGTGAAAAAGTCTGAGGGAGAGGATCGGGAGACTGCGCGCCTGCGGCTACTTGAGCTCTTCGACGTGATTGGCGCGGAGGATCCACGGGTAGTCACCGCGCGTAGTGCCCTTGCACGCGTGCTGTTCTGACGGGGGTGCGCGGGGCCGCACGCTCGGTCACGACACGTGGTTTTAGCGACATCAGCGGCTGTGTTTTGCCAAAACTTGGTAATCGCAGCCGCTGTTACTCGTAGTAAATGGCCTCGCGCGCTTTCTTCTTGGATGTCCGGTTGGTTCCCGGTTCTCTCCCCCGGCGGTGGCGACCCTGTGTGTCTGCCCTATGCTGATCGGCCACCGACCGGTTATCTGGCCGTTACTCACTGGTAACGCACCCCCTTGTGCGCAGCCTTCGGATAGACCACGATCGGCCAAGCTCGGTCCATTGCCCGCAGCCCGGCAACCATTCGGCGCTTCGCAGGCATTGGATCCCCACCGAGCAGGACCGGCACGCAAGCTTGAGCCCCATCCAGAAACACCGCCGGTCCTCCGGACAGGGGGGTCTCTGCCGAACCGGCAGGGCCTGTCCGAACAAAGCAGGTTGCGCGTGAGCGTGGCCAGTGGTTGTCGCTCGGGGGTGATCGCCGACAGCTCGGACGTGACGTATCCGTACGTCTGTCGATGACGGCGCTCTCCTTCCCGAGGACGTAGCACTTCTCCCATCCCAGGTCAGGGAGCGGGCCGTTCAGGAGCGGTTCGTCCAGGCCGGAGATGTACGTCCGAGAAGGAGGAAAGTCATGGAGTCCCTGGCTCGTGGCGGGACCAGATGGAAGCGGTTCGCCGTCGTCATGGTGCCGAGCGTCGCTGCCACTGCAGCGATCGGTGTGGCACTTTCGCAGGGTGCGCTGGCGGCGTCGTTCAGCGTCTCCGGCCAGCAGTTCAAGGTCAGCGCCGACCGGCTGGACGGTAAGGGCTTCGTCCAGTACGGAGCCGTCGACTCGACCAAGGCCGGCAAGAAGCCCGTCGCGGTGGTCGGCTTCAACGAGGCGAAGATCAGGAATCTTTGCCAGTCCGTCGTCGTGCCGGTTCCGGCGTTCGGCGACGTGACGATGAAGCTCGGCGCCGGCGCGGATGCTGCGGCTCCGGTCGAGGCCAAGAAGCTCTACATCGATGCTGATGACATAGGCGCCAACGCCACGTTCAACAACATCGACATCGGCGTCGCGGCCGACAGCACCTCGAAGGGCCCCGGCCCGAACAAGGGCGACAAGTACTCGCCGGGATCGTTCGCTCAGCAGGCCGACAGTGCGACATTCACGGATGTCAAGCAGCGCGCCTGGGCGACCACCGCCGGTACTTTCAAGCTCAGCGGTCTCCACATGGCCGTGAAGAAGGGCAAGAACGAGTGCTACTGACAGGCACTCACTGACCGGATGGGTGCGGTGTGGCTGCTCCTTGCCGCCCCGCACCCGTCCGGTCTGTTCCACCAACGCAAGCTTTGTGCCAGTCCCGAGGAGCTGTACGACATGAGCGCCGAGACGCGACAAAGGCTGACGACCGGATTCGGCCAGAAGCGCAGTTCGTTCCGGGACTGGCGCGGACAGCGCCCGTTCTGGGGCGGGATGCTGACGCTGCTCGCCGGAATCCCCATCATGTACATCCCGTACCAGAACCTGACCTTGGGTTCTCTCACGATCCGGATGTCGACGACCGCGGGCGCCGGCTCGCTGATCATCGGCGTCCTGCTCGTGGTGCTCGGGTTGACGATGTGGTTCCAGCCACAGTCTCGGGTCTTCGCCGGAATCGCGGCGATTCTGCTGTCCCTTGTATCCCTGGTCGTCTCGAACGTCGGCGCCTTCATGATCGGATTCCTTCTGGGTCTGCTCGGCGGGGCGCTCGGCGTCTCCTGGGGGCCCGGAAAGCCCCTGGCGAAACGAGAGGTTGAGGGTGACGAGCCCGAGGACGTCAACTCGTCGGCCCGCAAGGCACCTTCGAGCCCCACTTACTCCTCGTCCGGCGACGACGGGGCCAGGGACTCGGACACCGGCCGCATGAGGGGTACGGCACAGGACGACCTTTCAGTCTTTGGAACGGCTTCGTCGACCGGAGCCGATGTGAACCACGGGAACGGGAGGCACCGTGCCGGGTGACGAGGTTCAGGAGGAGGCGGTGCCGTCGGCGCAAGAAGCGTCCGACGGCGGCCGCGGAAGAATCGGAGGCCGTCACGCGGCCCCGAGGAAGCCGCTGCTGAACCGCCTGCATGTCCCCGCGGGCAAAGCGATAGCCATCGCGGCCATGCCGTCCGCGGTCCTGATGGGCATGGGGCTGACGCCTCAGCTGGCCAGTGCGAAGCCGTTGCCCAAGAACCCCTTCAAGGGCGGCGCCTGCGTGTCCCAGCCCGACAAGGAGCAGGACGCGGAGGAGAAGGCCAAGGAGAAGGCCGAGAGGGAGAAGGCGGAGAAGGAGAAGGAGGAAGACGCCACGGGCGGTTCCGACTCCTCCAAGCCCGGTTCCGGCTCCTCGAAGCCTGAGCCGAGCCCGTCGGATCCGTCCGGCGACAGCGGTGGCACCGGCGGCAGCGGCGGTTCCGAGGACCCGGAGCCCAGCCCGTCACCGTCCGAGCCCGACGAGGAGGAGGACGAGGACGAGGACGACGGCGGTCTCCTCGGAGGTGTGGGCGACGCCATCGGCGACATCCTCTCCCCCAAGGAGAAGGCTGCCCAGGAGGAGGAGGAGGAAGAGGAGAAGGCATCTCCCTCTGCCGAGCCCACCAACAAGGCGGACGAGTCGGCCGGCGGCGCCCTCGGCAAGGTGGGCGACGGTCTCAAGGACACGACCGACAAGCTCGGCGAGAAGGCCGAGCGGGTCGGCAAGGGCGCCGACGAACTGGTGCCCGACGAGGAGAAGTCCACCGCCCGCAAGGACGGCAAGGACTTCCCCTGCGTCGAGGAGAAGAAGTCTGCTGGGAAGGACGAGCAGACTCCGAACACCCTGCCCAACGAGTCGTGGCAGCTGAAGGCCAGCTCGCTCGGTCTGCACGGTCTGGACTACGAGGGTGTCGTCAACATCCACACCCAGGACGGACGGACCAAGCAGGCCCTGAAGTTCACCGCCAACAGCCTCGACATCGGCGACCTGCACCAGATCGTGAAGGGCCCGGACGGCACCAACTACCACGTCCAGGCGGCCAAGGGCTCCACCTCCACGATCCGCGGCGGCAAGGTGACGATGTACACCGAGGAGCTCAAGGGCAACCTGTTCGGGCTGATCCCGATCACCTTCGACCCGGAGCACCCGCCGCCGCTGAACATCCCTGAGGCGTACTTCACCAACGTCGAGGTGAAGCAGGCCGGTCAGTTCGGAGGAAACCTGACGGTCCCCGGACTGCACCAGTTCGTCGACTGAGTCGACGCGAACCGTTCGACGGGAGCCGCCAAACAGCTTCACCGGGAGCCGCAACACAAGGGCCCGCGACCTCAAGGAGGCCGCGGGCCCTGCTCGTTGGCCGTCGCCGTGTGACCCGGCGCGGTCCTGCGTGGCGGTCAGCCGCGCGTGCCGCCGAGGTGGTGCACGCGGACCATGTTCGTGGTGCCCGGGACGCCGGGCGGAGAGCCTGCCGTGATGAGCATCGTGTCGCCCTCGTCGTAGCGCTGGAGCTTCAGCAGCTCCGCGTCGACCAGTTCGACCATCTCGTCGGTGTGCTGGACGTGCGGCACCACGTACGTCTCCACGCCCCAGCTCAGGGTGAGCTGGTTGCGGGTCTCGGGCTCGGTGGTGAAGGCGAGGATCGGCTGGCAGGCACGGTAGCGGGAGAGGCGGCGTGCCGTGTCGCCGGACTTGGTGAAGGCCACGAGCGCCTTGCCGTCCAGGAAGTCCGCCATCTCGGCTGCCGCGCGCGCCACCGAACCGCCCTGCGTGCGGGGCTTCTTGCCCGGCACCAGCGGCTGCAGGCCGCGGCTGAGCAGCTCCTCCTCGGCCGCCTCCACGATCTTCGACATCGTCTTGACGGTCTCCACCGGATACTGGCCGACGGAGGACTCCGCGGAGAGCATCACCGCGTCGGCGCCGTCGAGGATCGCGTTGGCCACGTCGGAGGCCTCGGCGCGCGTGGGACGGGAGTTGGTGATCATCGACTCCATCATCTGGGTCGCGACGATCACCGGCTTGGCGTTGCGGCGGCACATCTCGATCAGCCGCTTCTGCACCATCGGCACCCGCTCCAGCGGGTACTCGACGGCCAGGTCGCCGCGGGCCACCATCACGCCGTCGAAGGCCATGACGACGTCTTCCATGTTCGCGACGGCCTGCGGCTTCTCGACCTTGGCGATGAGCGGGACGCGCCGGCCGACCTCGTCCATGATGCGGTGCACGTCGCGCGCGTCGGCGGCGTCCCTGACGAAGGAGAGCGCGACCATGTCGCAGCCCATACGCAGGGCGAAGCGCAGGTCCTCCACGTCCTTCTCGGACAGTGCCGGGACGTTCACCGCCGCGCCCGGCAGGTTGATGCCCTTGTGATCGGAGATCACGCCGCCCTCGATCACGATGGTGCGCACCTGGGGCCCGTTGACCTCGACGACCTGAAGGGCGACGTTTCCGTCGTTGATCAGGACCGAGTCGCCCTTCGTGACGTCGCCCGGCAGGCCCTTGTAAGTGGTGCCGCAAATCGTCCTGTCGCCCTCGACGTCCTCGGTGGTGATGGTGAACTCCTCACCGCGCACCAGCTCGACGGGCCCCTCCGCGAAGGTCTCGAGGCGGATCTTGGGGCCCTGGAGGTCGGCCAGCACGCCCACTGCCCGGCCGGTCTCCTCCGCGGCCTTGCGGACGCGGTCGTACCGCTCCTGGTGCTCCGGCTGACTGCCGTGGCTCATGTTGAAACGGGCCACGTTCATGCCGGCCTCGATCAGCGTTTTCAGCTGGTCGTAGGAGTCGACGGCTGGGCCCAGGGTGCAGACGATTTTGGAACGGCGCATGAGGACGATCCTAACGGTTTGTTCAAATGCGGAACGTATCGGGGGTGAAGTGGATCACGGGGTCAGTGACGAACCGGTGAACCCGCGTCGCTGACCAGCGCATAGGTCTGCTCTGCGATCTCCAGCTCCTCATCGGTCGGTACGACGGCCACGGCGACGCGGGCGCCCTCGGGCGAGATGATCCTGGCCTCCCGGGCGGCCGGCCCCTCCCGCTCCGCGTCGTTTCTCTCCTCGTCCACGAGCAGGCCCAGCTCCTCCAGGCCGGCCAGCGCGGCACGCCGTACCGGTGCGGAATTCTCGCCCACTCCGGCGGTGAAGACCACGGCGTGGACGTGCCCCAGCACCGCGCAGTAGGCACCGATGTACTTCTTGAGGCGGTGGATGTAGATGTCGAAGGCGAGCCGGGCCGCCTCATCCCCTTCCCCGACGCGGCGGGTGATCTCACGCATGTCGTTGTCGCCGCACAGCCCGACGAGCCCGCTCCGCTTGTTCAGCAGCTCGTCGACCCCGTCGACGGACACGCCCGCGACCCGCACCAGATGGAAGACCACGGCAGGATCCACGTCGCCGGAACGGGTACCCATCACCAGGCCCTCAAGCGGGGTCATACCCATCGAGGTGTCGACGCAGCGGCCGCCCCGTACGGCGGACGCGGAGGCGCCGTTGCCCAGATGCAGCACGATGGCGTTGATCTCGGAGGGGTCTTTGCCGAGCAGCTCGGCGGCCTTGCGCGAGACGTACGCGTGTGAGGTCCCGTGGAAGCCGTAGCGGCGCACGCGGTGTTCGTCGGCCGTGGCCGTGTCGATGGCGTACCGGGCGGCGTGCTCCGGGATCGTCGTGTGGAAGCTGGTGTCGAAGACGGCGACCTGAGGCAGGTGCGGGTTGAGGGTGCGGGCGGTCGTGATGCCCGTCAGATTGGCCGGGTTGTGCAGCGGGGCCACCGGGATCAGGCGCTCGATCTCCGCGAGCACCGCGTCGTCGACGAGCGTGGGCCGTGTGAAGGTCTGCCCGCCGTGCACCACGCGGTGCCCGATCGCGGCCAGTTGGGGGGAGCCGAGACCGAACCCGTCCGCGTCCAGCTCCCCCGAGACCGCGCGCAGCGCCGCCTCGTGGTCAGCGAACTCCTCGACGCGCTCCCGGCGTTCACCTCCTGAAGCCAGCGGGGTATGGAGGAGGCGCGACTGCCTCTCGCCGATGCGTTCCACGAGTCCCGCGGCCAGCCGCGAGCCGTCCGTCATCTCCAGCAGCTGGTACTTGACCGAGGAGGAACCGGAGTTGAGTACGAGGACGCGGGTCGCGGTCACGGGAGGCTCGGCTTTCTGCGTGGTCCTGCGGCGGGTGGCGGGCGGCGGGCGGCGTGCGTGGTCCTGCGGCGGCCCGCGCACGACGATAGTGCCGCCGCACGCGCGGGGCCGGGTGGAGGCGCGTCCCGTCAGCCGGCCCTGTCGCCGCTGCGCTGGGCCTGGATGGCGGTGATCGCGACCGTGTTGATGATGTCGGAGACCATCGCCCCGCGCGAGAGGTCGTTGACCGGCTTGCGCAGCCCCTGGAGCACGGGACCGACGGCGACCGCACCGGCCGAACGCTGCACCGCCTTGTAGGTGTTGTTGCCGGTGTTGAGGTCCGGGAAGATCAGCACCGTCGCCCGGCCCGCGACCTGCGACTCGGGGAGCTTCGTCGCCGCGACCGAGGGCTCCACAGCGGCGTCGTACTGGATCGGGCCCTCGACCAGCAGGTCGGGCCTGCGCTCGCGCAGGAGTTCCGTCGCCTCGCGGACCTTGTCGACGTCCGCGCCGGAGCCCGAGGTCCCCGTCGAGTACGACAGCATCGCGATGCGCGGCTCGACCCCGAAGCGGGCGGCCGTCGTCGCCGACTGGACGGCGATGTCCGCGAGTTGCTGCGCGTCCGGATCCGGATTGACCGCGCAGTCGCCGTAGACGAGGACGCGGTCGGCCAGGCACATGAAGAAGACGGACGAGACGATCGAGGCGTCGGGGCTCGTCCTGATCACCTCGAAGGCCGGACGGACCGTCGCGGCGGTGGAGTGCGCGGCGCCCGAGACCATGCCGTCCGCGAGGCCCTCGTGCACCATGAGCGTTCCGAAGTAGGACACGTCCGCGACGATGTCGTGAGCGAGCTCGACGGTGACGCCCTTGTGGGAGCGCAGCTTCGCGTACGTCTCGGCGAAGCGATCCCGCAGCGGCGAGGTCTGCGGGTCCACGATCCGCGCGGACGCCTGCGCGTCGGAGGGCAGTTCGTCCTCGTCGAGCAGGGCGAGGTCGATGCCGAGCTCCGCCGCCCGCTTGCGTACCGCCGAGTGCTCGCCCAGCAGCGTCAGATCGCAGATGTTGCGGCGCAGCAGTACTTCCGCGGCGCGCAGCACCCGCTCCTCGGCGCCCTCGGGCAGCACGATGTGGCGGCGGTGAGCGCGGGCCCTGTCGACGAGCTGGTGCTCGAACATCATCGGCGTGACGCGCTCGCCCCTCGCGACGGCGAGCCGGTCGGTCAACTGCCCGGTGTCCACGTGGCGTTCGAACAGGCCGAGTGCCACCTCCGCCTTGCGCGGCGTGGCGGCCGTCAGCCTGCCTTCCAGCGCCAGCAGCTCCGCCGCCGTCGGGAACGAGCCGCCGGAGACGCCCAGGACGGGCGTGCCGGGCGCGAGACGTGCGGCCAGCGCCATGGTCTCCGCGCCGGGCCGCTCGCCGAGCGTGAGGACGACGCCGGCGATGGCGGGGGAGCCGGCGGCGTGCGAGGCCAGTGCGCCCACGACGAGGTCGGCGCGGTCCCCGGGCGTGATCACCATGCAGCCCTCGGTCAGGGCCGGCAGGAAGACGGGGAGGTGCGCCCCTCCGAAGACGAAGTCGCGCACGTCGCGGGCGAGCGCCGCCGGTTCGCCCAGCAGCATCTCGGCGCCGAGTTTGTCCCGTACCTGCGCGACCGTCGGGGCGGAGAGCGCGGGCTCCTCGGGCAGGACGTACACGGGCTCGGGAAGCTGGCCGGCGAGCCGGCGCGCGGTCTCCTCCCGCTCGGTGCCCCGCACCCGGTTGGCGATCATGGCGACGACGTCGCACCCGAGCGAGGTGAACGCGTGGTGGGCGTTGCTCACCTCCGACGCGACGGAGTCGGCGCTCTGGCCCTTGCCGGAGACGACGGGCAGCACCGAGGCGCCGAACTCGTTGGCCAGGCGCGCGTTGAGCGTGAGCTCGGCGGGCAGCTGGGTATCGGCGTAGTCGGTGCCGAGGACGAGCATCGCGTCGTAGCCGGCGGCCGCCTCGTGGAAGCGCTCGACGAGGTGCGAGACCAACTCGTCCTCGCCCCGCCCGGCCTGGAGCGCGGCCGCCTCCGTGTAACTCATGCCGAAGGCGCTCTCGGTGGACTGCGTGAGCCGGTAGCGGCTGCGCAGCAGCTCGTGAAGGCGGTCGGGGCCGTCGTGCACCAGCGGGCGGAACACCCCGACGCGGTCGACCCGGCGGGTCAGGAGTTCCATGACTCCCAGCTCGACGACCTGGCGGCCGTCGCCGCGGCCGATTCCGGTCACGTAGACGCTGCGGGTCACAGGTGTTCTTCCTCTCGTCGCCGATCGGGCGGACCGGGCGGCCGACCGTGGAACAGTCGGCCCGTGAGGGGATTTGCCTGAATTCCGCAAGCCCGGACGCCCCACGCCCTTGACCGTACCTGCGGAGCCAGGTGAGTGGGCCCGTCGAGCGGGCAGGAGAGCCGGAGGAGCGGTCCGGTGGGCGGACGCCGGTGCGGCGTGCGTTCAACACATGAAACACTCGGTACGGCTCAGACGGCTCACCGCAAGGACCGAGCAGCAAGAATCGCCCGCCCGGCGCGGGCCGACCGACGACCAGGAGACAGAACCCCCATGCGCATCGGAGTCCTCACGGCAGGCGGCGACTGCCCCGGTCTGAACGCCGTGATCCGTTCCGTCGTCCACAGGGCGGTCCACGACCGGCACGACGAAGTGATCGGTTTCGAGGACGGATTCACGGGGCTGCTCGACGGGCGCTACCGCTCGCTCGCCACCAACGACGTCGCCGGGATCCTCGCCCGCGGTGGAACCATCCTGGGGTCCGCGAGGCTCGAGCGTGACCGTCTGCGCGAGGCCTGCGACAACTCCGAGGAGCTGATCGACCGGCTCGGCCTCGACGCGCTGATCCCCATCGGCGGCGAGGGCACCCTGACCGCGGCCCGGATGCTCGCGGACGCGGGCCTTCCGGTCGTGGGCGTCCCCAAGACCATCGACAACGACATCTCCGCCACGGACCGCACCTTCGGCTTCGACACGGCCGTCGGTGTCGCCACGGAGGCCATGGACCGCCTCAAGACCACGGCCGAGTCGCACCAGCGGGTCATGGTCGTCGAGGTCATGGGGCGGCACGCCGGCTGGATCGCGCTGGAGGCCGGGATGGCCGCGGGCGCGCACGGGATCTGCATCCCGGAGCGGCCCTTCGAGGTCGACGACCTGGTGAAGATGGTCGAGGAGCGCTTCGCGCGCGAGAAGAAGTTCGCCCTGATCTGCGTCGCCGAGGGCGCACACCCCGCCGCGGGGTCGATGCCGTACGAGAAGGGCGTCATCGACCGGTACGGGCACGAGCGCTTCGTCGGCATCGGCAACCGGCTCGCGAGCGAGCTGGAACACCGCCTGGGCAAGGAGGCCAAGCCGGTCATCCTCGGCCATGTGCAGCGCGGTGGAACGCCCACCGCGTACGACCGGGTTCTGGCCACGCGCTTCGGCTGGCACGCGGTCGAGGCGGCACACCGCGGGGACTTCGGCCGGATGACGGCGCTGCGCGGCACCGAAATCGTCATGACGCCGCTGGCCGACGCGGTGAGCGAGCTGAAGCGCGTGTCGCAGGACCGCATGGACGAGGCCGAATCGGTCTACTGAGCGGCCCCGGCCGTGCCGGGCCCGGACCGGACGGCGCGGACGGCGCCGGGCCGGGAGAGGGCTGACGACGCTAGGGTGCCTGCTTCGGGACGCGTACCACCGCGATCCCGCCGTCGAGATCAACCGTGGTCCGGTGCGGCGGGGCACCGTCGTCCTCTTCGTCCCGGAGCATCAGCGCCGACTGCCGTTCCTTCAGCTCGTGTTGCTTTCCTCCCGCGCCCAGGCCCGCCTCCAGCTCCTCGAAGGCGATCGCCGATATCCCGGCGTGGCCTGCCGACCGCTGCCAGGGGAGCCCTCCGGCCCGGCCCAGCCGCTGGAGCAACCGATCGGCCGCGGCCAGTGCGATGAGCACGATGACCAGGCCGGGCAGGGTCATGAAGATGACGAAGTCCATGCTTCAGTGTCCACGAACTGCTGCAGAGGTGTCAGGGGTCGGTGCCCGGATGAACCGACCGGGGCCGGGCCGTAATCGAGTTGGCGGGCATCGAGGCGCTCCGCGACGATGAGCCCATGAGCATCGAACCGGACGTACTGGCGGATTCCGGGAGAACAGCGGAATCCGTGGAGGGCGAGCCGCCGCCGGCCGCAGAGGGAGTGCGGCTCCCCTGGGGTGCGATGCCCGCGTCCGTGCGGCTGGAGATCGAAGCCGTCCTCGGCGGCCCGGTCGAGCAGGCGGTGACCCAGCCAGGCGGCTTCTCCCCGGGCGTCGCCGCGAGGGTGCGGCTGGCGGACGGGCGGCGTGCGTTCGTCAAGGCGGTGGGCCACGCGCAGAACCCCGACTCCCCGGGCATGCACCGCGCCGAGGCGCGCATCGCGGCGGCACTTCCGGCGACGGTGCCGGCACCGCGCCTTCTCGGCAGCTTCGACGACGGCTCCTGGGTCGCGCTGATCTACGAGGACGTCGAGGGACGGATGCCCGCCCAGTCCTGGCGGCAGGACGAACTGACGCGTGTGCTCGGCGCGTTGGCGGAGCTCGCGGAAGCGGTGACGCCGAGCCCCGTGACGGTCCCCACCGTCGCGGAGGCGAACGCCGACGACTTCCAGGGGTGGCGCAAGCTGGTCCGTGCGCGGGACGAGGGGGAGGACGATCTGACCGGCCTCGACCCGTGGCTGATCGAGCACCTGGACGCACTGGCCGCCCGGGAGGCCGACTGGCCCCGCGCCGCGGAAGGCACAACGCTGGCGCACTCGGACCTGCGGGCGGACAACGTCCTGCTCACCGGCGGGGGGGGGGGTGCTCTTCGTCGACTGGCCGGCGGCTGTCTGGCCGTGCGCTGGTTCGACCTGCTCCTGATGTTGCCGAGCGTGGCGATGCAGTCAGGCGGCGACCCCGAGCAGATCTTCACCGCGCATCCGGTGGCGCGCGACGCGGACGCGGAGGCCGTCACCACCGTACTGGCCGCCCTCACCGGCTACTTCGTCCAGCAGTCCCGGCTGCCCGCGCCGCCCGGCCTGCCGACGCTGCGCCGGGTCCAGCGGGCCCACGGCGAGGTCGCGACGTCCTGGCTGCGGTGCCGCCTCCAGGGCACCGCCGCGTGAGCTGCCCGCCGCCGGGCCTGGCCGGCGGCGGGTGAGCGGGGCGGCCCGGGGCGGTGCCGGGCCTCGCCGGGGCGGGGTCGTTCAGCCCTTGACCGCGCCGCTCAGCGTGAAGCCCCCGCCGAGGCGCTTCGCGATGAGGATGTACAGCAGCAGTACGGGCGTGGAGTAGAGGATCGAGAACGCGGCGAGTTCGCCGAAGGCGATGGAGCCGAGGTTGCCGAAGAAGGTGAAGATGCTGACGGACGCCGGGAGTTGCTCGGGGCTGATGATCAGCATGAAGGGGACGAAGAAGTTCCCCCACATATGGATGAAGCTGTAGATCGTCACCACGGAGAAGCCGGGACCCATCAGCGGAAGGATCACCTTCGTCAGCGCCTGGAACCAGCTCGCGCCGTCAGTCCAGGCCGCCTCCTCGAGCGCGATCGGCACGCCGTCCATGAAGTTCTTCATCAGCCAGACCGCGAACGGCAGTTGCGAGGTGGCGAGGAAGAACGACGTGCCGTGCATCGTGTCGATCAGGTTGACCTGCACGAACAGGCCGTAGACCGGCACCATCACGGCCGTGATCGGCAGGCAGGTGCTGAAGAGGATGGTCAGCAGGTACGGGCGGGAGAAGCGTGCCTTGTAGCGGGAGAGCGGATAGGCGGCAAGGGCCGCCGCGGTGACCGTCATCAGCGTCGCACTGCCGCACAGCAGCAGACTGTTGAGCATCGGCGTGAAGGTGATCTCGTCGGTCAGGACGCGGGAGAAGTTCTCCGTTGTCAGGCCCGACGGGGGCGCGACCTTCATCGACGGGTCGGTGTCGACCGAGGCGAAGACCAGCCACACCAGCGGGAGCATGAACGCCCCGAGGACGACGAGGAGTCCGAGGTCCGCGGCCAGCCGCTGCCGCGAACTGCGGCTGAGGGTGGGCCCCGTGCGTGCGGGACGCTGCCGCGGCCCCGCCCCGGTGACGGCCTTCGTGGTGCCGGGGGTTCCGGAGATGGCTGCCATGCGGTCTCAGACCTCCTCGCGCATCAGGCGCAGATAGACGACCGAGAACAGCGCGCCGACCACCAGCAGGAGCAGCGCCACCGCGGTGCCGTAGCCGATGAGGGACTTGTTGAACGCCTGGTCGTACATGAAGATCGGCAGCGTCTGGCTCCGGTTGCCCGGTCCGCCTCGCGTCATGGCCCAGATCAGTCCGAAGACCGAGAGTGTCTGCAGGGTGTTGAGCATCAGGTTGGTGCCGATGGACCGGCGGATCATCGGCAGGGTGATGTGCCACAACCGCTTCCAGGGGCCGGCGCCGTCCACCTCCGCCGATTCGGTCACCTCTTTGGGGATCTCCGAGAGCGCCGCCGAGTAGACCAGCATCGAGAAGGCCGTACCGCGCCATACGTTCGCGAAGGAGACGGCCATGATGGGCAGCGTGAACAGCCAGTTCTGGGACGGCAGATGGAGCCATGCCAGGATCTCGTTGAGCGTGCCCTCCTTGCTGAAGAAGGTGTAGAGCAGGAAGCCGGCCACGATCTCCGGAAGCACCCAGGCGCAGATCACGACGGCCCCGGTGATGGACCGGATCGCCTTGGTCGAGCGAGCCATCAGGGAGGCCAGCGTCAGACCGAGGGTGTTCTGGCCGAGGATGGACGAGATGAGCGTGAAGACCAGCGTGAGGACGACGGAGTTGCGGAAGTTCTCGTCACCGAACGCCTTCGTGAAGTTGTCGAAACCGACGAAGGATGCCGAGGCCTGCCCCGTCAGCTGCATGTCGGTGAAGGCGATGTACGCGCAGTAGGCGATGGGTCCGGCGAGGAAGAGCAGCAGCAGGACGGTCGCCGGGGCGATGGGCAGCCAGCGCCACGGGTTCCGCCGCCGAACGAGCCGCTGGTCCCGAGGCGGTTCGCCCCGCCCCGGGACCTCCTTGCCGACGACGCCGAGGTCGGTGGCGCTCACTTCTTGATGACCGCTCCGTTCGTGATCGACTCGAGTTGCGCGTCATAGGACTTGGCGGCCTCGCCGACCGACGCGTCGCCGGTCGTCACGCCCTCCATGGCCTCGGTGATGGCGGTGGAGACCTGGGGGTAGACCGGCAGCGTGGGACGGTACTCGGTGTGCTCGACCCGCTTGGTGAAGAACTTGATGCCCGGCATCGAGTTGAGGTACTTCGGGTCGGCGGCGACGTCCTTGCGTACGGCGATCTGCGCACCGCGCACGCACCACTCGACCGCGTTCTTCTGGCTCTGCATGTGCTGGATCATCTTCCAGGCCAGGTCGGGGTTCTTGGACTTCTGGGGGATCGACCAGGTCCAGCCGCCGGACATGCTCACCTCGCCGGGTGCCTCCCCGTTCTGGGTCGGCATCGGGGCCATGCCCATGGTCTCGTCCCACTCGGGCCAGGGGCTGCCGCCCGTCTTGATCCACTGCTGTCCGAGCCAGGAGCCGTCGAGGGCTATGGCGAGCTTCTCCTTGGGCAGCAGATCGGTGACCACCTTGGTCTGCATGGTCGGGCTCAGCGCCTGATCGACCTCGGGGCCGAGGCCCTCGCCGTAGACGGTCTCGACGAAGTTCAGGCTGTCCTTGAATCCCTGACTGCCCTTGACCCACTTCTTCGAACCGGGGTCGTAGAGCGGGTCCTTGCCCGTGCCGTAGAGCAGCATCTCGAAGCCCTGCATGGCCGCGGCTTCGGCGACCGCCTTGCCCGTGAAGACGTTCAGCGGGATCTTGTCCGGGACCTTCTTCTTGACGGTACGGGCGGCCTTCAGCACGTCGTCCCAGGTCTTGGGCTTCCAGTCCTCGGGCAGCCCGGCCTTCTTGAAGATCTTCTTGTTGAACCACAGCGCTCGGGTGTCGGTGCCGTCGGGGACGCCGTATATCTTCCCGTCCTGCGCCTTGGCGGCCGTCTTGGCCGTGGCGTCGAACTGCTTCCAGTCGCCCCACTTGCCGATGTAGTCGTCCAGCGGGCGCAGATAGCCGCTCTTGATGTCGGAGTTGATGAGGAAGGTGTCCTCGTAGACCAGGTCGGGTGCCGTCTTCGGGGACCGCATCATCTGCTGGAGCTTGGTGACGTAGTCCTGCGCGGAGGCCTGGATCGGGATGATCTTGACCTTCTTGCCCTTGTTCTTCTTCTCGAACTCCTTGGCCATGTCTTTGACGTAGTTGTCGCGGACGGTGACCTTGTTGTCCGTGTCCTTCGGGAAGGCGATCTTGATCGTGTTCGGGTCACTGCCGGTGCCCCCGCCGCAGGCTGTGAGCGTGCCTGCGGCGAGGACTGCGGCGATACTGAGGACCAGGGGACTGGTGCGGCGCACGGGCATCACGGGCATGACCTCCTCGGGCCACGGCCGGGGCTACATCTGATGCCGCAGGCCGCGTGGGACGGCTTTGTCCGTACAATCTCCCGGTCCGCCGTGTCCAGGTCAATGGCCCTGCAGAGGCGCAGTTCATCACCGTGACAACGTTGTTATCAACGTCCGCCGGGGACGGGTCACCGCGCGCCGGTCACCGTTGCCACGGGTCGTCCTCAACCCGTATAGCCCGCAAGGATCTTGGAGAACTCCCAGGGCTGCTGGTCGACTCCGCTGCACGAATCCGCGCCTCCGCCGTCGCACGGACGGTCGCGGTTGACGGACCAGAAACTGGCCCGAGCCAGGTGGTGTTCCTTGGCGTAGTCGACCATCGCCTTGAAGTCGGCGGGGGATATGGACTCGCCCTGCACGTCGGTCTTGCCGTTCATCGAGGAGAAGCCGGCCTTGCGGTACGCGTCGTCGGCGGAGATGCCGTACGCCTCGCCGACCGTCTTCGCCAGGCCGTCCACGGCGGACTTGGTGGCCGCGGCCATGTCGGTGGTGCCGTCGCCGAAGTCGAACGGCATGACCGTCCAGCCGTCCACGTCGAGACCGGCGTCGGCGCCCTTCTGGATGAGGTCCTTGCCGTTGGCGTTGGGGCCCTGGGGCGTGGTCCCGAACGTCAGATAGACCTTGATGCCCGCGTTGCCGTCCTTGACGATCTTCAGTGCGTCGATGACGCGCTTGCGGACCTCGGCGTTCTCGAACTCGGTCGATTCGATGTCCACGTCGATCGACTTGAGCCCGTAGGCGTCGATGACCTTCTGGTACGCACCGGCCAGGTCCTGCGCGCTGGAGCACGCCTCGCCCAGCTTGTTGCCGCTCCAGCCGCCGATGGACGGGGTGATGTCGCCGCCCGCGTCCTGTACGGCCTTGATGGTCTGTGCGTCGACTCCGCCCTCGAGGGGCCTGCTTCCGTCCCAGGCGGGCGAACAGCCGCCGTCGGAGAGGACGAAGGCCATGGTGAGCTGGGTCAGCCCGGTCTCCTTGATGAGGTCGGCGGCGTTGGGCGGATTGCCCCAACCGAGGTAGAGGTACGGGCCGTTGAGGCCGCTCGGGGCCGCGGCGGAGGCTGCGGCCCTGTCGGTGGCTCCGCTCTTCTCCGAGGTGGCGTATGCGTTGACCGCGAGTGCGGCCGAGCCGGTGAGGGCCGCGGCCAGCGCGAGCGCGAGACGTCTGCGCGTGGTGTGGGGGCGCACGTCGAACTCCCGTCATGGGGTGGGGGATTGGGAAGCGTGAATCGCCCGGGACGGCAGAGGGCCGTCGCGGAGGCGTGCTGCGCCCGCACGCTAGCGCGAGGGCATTGGTCCAGACAATAGAAAAGTAAGGAAAGGTTCCAGTCGATCTCCGGGCAGTGGCCGCCCGTACGGTTCCTCGTTCGGTCCGCGATGCTTCAGCCGCGCCAGCGGTAGCACAACTCCGGGCGTCCGACGTGCCCGTACTGCGGCTTGCGGTCCGCGCGGCCGTCCTCGACCAGATGCTCCAGATAGCGCCGTGCCGTGATCCTGTTGACGCCCAGCGCTTCCGCCGCCGCGCCGGCCGAGAGCCCCGCGTCGCCCGCCTCACGCAGCGCCCGCGTCACCGCCTCCAGCGTCGCTTCGCTCAACCCCTTCGGCAGCGCGGCGGATCCGGGTGCGGCGCGCAGCCCCGACAGCGCTCTGTCCACCTCGGCCTGGCTGCCCGCCTCGCCGTCCGAGGTCGCCGTCGTGCTGCGGAACTCCGCGTAGCGGCGCAGCCGTTCGCGCAGCGTCGGAAAGGTGAAGGGCTTCAGAACGTGCTGCACGACGCCGAGGGATACGCCCTCCCTGATGACGGTCAGATCGCGTGCCGAGGTCACCGCGAAGACGTCGGTCGTGCGTCCGGCGGCGCGCAGAGACCGCAGCAGCGCCAGGCCGTGACCGTCCGGGAGGTACAGGTCGAGCAGGATCAGGTCGACGGGAGTGCGCTCCAGCACGCGCAGCGCCTCGGCCCGCGAATGCGCGACGCCGGCGACGGCGAAGCCGGGGACGCGGGAGACGTAGAGCGCGTGGGCGTCCGCGGTCACCGGATCGTCCTCGACGACCAGGACCTGGACGGGCGGTGCCGCCGCACCCGTCCCGCTCACCGCTCGTCCCGCGGTAGAGGGAGCCGCACCGCGAACTCCGCGCCGCCCTGCGCGGTCGTCCCCACATCCACGGTGCCGCCGTGACGTCGCACCGCCTGCCGCACGAGGGCCAGACCGAGGCCGCGTGGGCCCCGGCCGCTCGCGCCGTTGCCGTTCTCCCGTTCGCCGTACCCGGCGGAGGGCCCTGAACCGCCGTCCGTCCGCGGCACTTTCGTGCCCTTGGTGGACCAGCCGCGTTCGAAGACCGACTCGATGTCGTCCGGAGCGATGCCGGGTCCGCTGTCGGTGACCTTCAGCAGCAGTGCCGTGCTGCCCGTCCCGTCGCGCTCGCCGCGCACGCTGACGCCCACGCGGGACGTGCCCTGCCCCGCGGGCGAACCGGCGGCCGCGTCGACCGCGTTGTCGATCAGATTCCCCAGCACGGTGATCACGTCGCGGTGCGGGAGGCTGGCCGGCAGCAGACCGTCGTCGATGTGGCTGTCGGGGCTCAGCGACAGTTCGACGCCGCGTTCGTTCGCCTGCGCCGCCTTGCCGAGCAGCAGCGCTGCCAGCACCGGTTCCGCGACGGCCGCGACCACCTCGTCCGTGAGGGCCTGCGCCAGCTCCAGCTCCTCGGTGGCGAACTCCACGGCCTCGTCCGTACGGCCCAGCTCGATCAGGGAGATGACGGTGTGCAGCCGGTTCGCGGACTCGTGCGCCTGCGACCTCAAGGCTTCCGCGAAGCCGCGCACCGAGTCCAACTCGCCAGTCAGCGACTGCAGTTCGGTGTGATCCCGCAGGGTCACGACCGTGCCCCGCTGCTCACCGCCGTCCACCGGTGAGGTGTTGACGACGACCACGCGGTCCTCGGTGAGGTGCACTTCGTCCACGCGGGGCTCCGAGGCGAGCAGTGCGCCCGTCAGCGCTCTGGGCAGACCGAGTTCCGCCACGCTGCGGCCCAGCACCTCGGGCTCGTCGCCGCCGTCTTCGCGCTCGGCCCCGCCGTCACCCGAGCCGTTCCGCACGCCCCGCAGCCCGAGCAGCTCCCGCGCACCGTCGTTGACGAGGGCGACCCGCTTCTGTCCGTCCAGCATCAGCAGTCCCTCGCGCACCGCGTGCAGCGTCGCCTGGTGGTAGTCGTGCATGCGGCTCAGCTCCGCCGCGTTCATGCCGTGCGTGTGGCGCCTCAGCCGCGCGTTGATCACGTACGTGCCGATCCCGCCGAGTGCGAGCGCGCCCGCCGCCACTCCGAGGAGCAGTATGACCTGACGGCGCAGCTGCTCGGTGATCGTGTCCACGGCTATGCCCGCGCTGACCAGCCCGACCACACGGCCGTCGTCCCAGATCGGCGTCACCACGCGCACCGACGGGCCGAGCGTCCCGGTGTAGGTCTCGCTGAAGCTGCGCCCCTTCACCGCCTGGCCGATGTGCCCGACGAAGCGGCCCCCGATCCGCTCGGGATTCGGGTGGGTCCAGCGGATGCCCTCGGTGTTCATGATGGTCACGAAGGTGACACCGGTGTCGCGGCGGACCTTCTCCGCGTACGGTTGCAGCTCCTCGCTCGGGCGGGGGGTGCGGATCGCCTCCCGTACGGACGGGGAGCGGGCGATCGCGCCGGCCGTCGCCGACGAGCGGTGGCGTGCCGACTCCTCCGCCTGCATACGGTCCGTGACGTATCCGAAGACCGCGCACCCCGCTACGACGACCGCCACCAGCACGACCTGCATCGCGAAGAGCTGGCCGGCCAGGCTGCGGGGAGGCCGGGGTGTACGGGGAGTGCGCATGCGGCCAGTCTGCCTCGTGGGAATTCGGTGCACGTAATGCACGCAAGCGTGACGGGCGTCACGCGGCGATGCATAGTCACCGGGACCCGGACATGGCCTGCATCCCGGCCCCCGGGTCCGAGCCGCAGCAGTGACAACGCAGAACGAGGAGCCCGACGTGTCCCAGCAGACACCGCCGCCCACGCCGACGGCGCCGCCGGAGCGGACGAGGCGGGACCGAACGCACTACCTGTACCTGGCCGTGATCGGCGCCGTCGTGCTCGGCGTGACCTTCGGCCTCATCGCGCCCGACGCGGCCAAGGAGCTGAAGCCGCTCGGTGAGGGCTTCGTCGCCCTCATCACCATGATGATCTCGCCGGTCATCTTCGTGACCATCGTGCTGGGCGTCGGCTCGGTCCGTAAGGCCGCGAAGGTCGGAGCCGTGGGCGGTCTCGCGCTCGGCTACTTCCTGGCGATGTCCCTGGTCGCCCTCACCATCGGCCTGGTCGTCGGGAACCTCCTCGACCCGGGCAGCGGTCTGCATCTGACCGAGGAGGCTCGCAGCGCCGGCGCCGCCGAGGCGAAGGGCGCGAGCGAGGGGACGGCCGAATTCCTCATCGGCATCATCCCCACCACGATGGTGTCGGCCTTCACCGAGGGCGAGGTCCTGCAGACGCTTCTCATCGCCCTGTTCGTGGGCTTCGCGCTGCAGGCGATGGGCCCCTCGGGCGAGCCGATCCTCCGCGGCATCGGACACATCCAGCGACTGGTCTTCCGCGTGCTGGCGATGGTCATGTGGGCGGCCCCGGTGGGCGCCTTCGGCGCCATGGCGGCGGTGGTCGGGGAGACCGGCCTCGACGCACTGAAGTCCCTGGCGATCATCATGTTCGGCTTCTACGCCACGTGTGTCGTCTTCATCTTCGGAGTGCTGGGGCTGCTGCTGAAGGCGGTCACGGGGATCAACATCCTCGCGCTGTTCAGGTACCTGGCCCGCGAGTTCCTGCTGATCCTCTCCACCTCCTCCTCCGAGTCCGCGCTGCCGCGGCTCATCGCGAAGATGGAGCACATGGGCGTCAGCAGGCCGGTCGTCGGCATCACGGTGCCGACCGGCTACTCCTTCAACCTCGACGGCACGATGATCTACCTGACGATGGCCTCGATCTTCGTCGCCGAGGCCATGGGCGACCCGCTCACGATCGGCCAGCAGATCTCCCTGCTGATCTTCATGTTCGTCGCGTCCAAGGGCGCCGCCGGAGTCACCGGTGCCGGACTGGCCACGCTCGCGGGCGGACTCCAGTCCCACAGGCCCGAACTGCTCGACGGCGTCGGCCTGATCGTCGGCATCGACCGCTTCATGAGCGAGGCCCGCGCCCTGACGAACTTCGCGGGCAACTCGGTGGCCACGGTCCTGGTCGGCACCTGGACCAAGGAGATCGACAGGACGCGGGTGCAGAAGGTCCTCTCGGGCGAGCTGCCGTTCGACGAGTCCTCGCTCCTGGACACCGGCACCACGGACGGCCGGGGTGGCGCGGACGGGGACGCGGATGTGCCCGGGGCCCGCTCCGGCGACTCCTCGCAGTCCGTCTCCACGACGAAGAGCGACAGCTGACACCGTCCGCTCCGCCCGTCTGACACGAGCGAGGCCCGCCCGGTACCCACGTACCGGGCGGGCCTCGTCGTGACGCAGGCACCGTACGCGCCTCGTCAGGCGGGACGGAACCAGAGCGTCGAGAGCGCGGGCAGCACCGGCGTGATCGACGCGGGGTACCCGTGAGCCTGGTGCGCCTCGGACTTCAGCGTCCCGGGGTTGTCCGTGCCGCTGCCGCCGTAGCGCGCGTCGTCCGTGTTCAGGACCTCGCGCCAGCCGTCACCGTCCGTGTCCGGCACGCCGAGCCGGTACGAATCCACCGGTACGGAGGAGAAGTTGCTCACCGCCAGGAGCGGATCCCTTCCCGCGTCGAATCGCAGGAAGGCGAAGACGCTCTCACCGCCCAGGCCGGCCGCGCCGCTGGTGCCGTCCGCGACCCAGGCGAAGCCCGCCGGGTCGGTGTCGAGCTGCCACAGTGCGGGTGTGCTCGTGTAGCGGGCGTTGAGGTCGCGCACCAGGTCCCGGACGCCGCGGTGCCCTTCCTCCCCGGGTGAAGGGAAGTCGAGCAGCCGCCAGTCGGGGCCGTGTTCCTCGGACCACTCCGTGTCCTGTGCGAACTCCTGCCCCATGAAGAGCAGTTGCTTGCCCGGGTGCGCCCACATGAAGCCGAGGAACGCCCGGTGGTCCGCCCGCTGCTGCCGGGCGTCGCCGGGCATCTTCCTCACCAGCGAACCCTTGCCGTGCACGACCTCGTCGTGCGACACGGGCAGGATGAAGTTCTCGGAGTAGGCGTAACTCATGGCGCGTGCCAACTGGCCGCCCCGGTACGTGCGTTCACCGGGCTCCAGCCGCATGTACCCGAGGGAGTCGTGCATCCAGCCCATGTTCCACTTGAAGTCGAAGCCGAGGCCGCCGAAGCCGGCCTCGCCCACCTGGTCCGTGGGGCGCGTCACCCCGTCCCAGGTCGTGGACTCCTCGGCCGCCGTGATGACTCCCGGGCAGCGTCGGTGGAGCGCGGCGTTCATCTCCTGCAACAGGGCGACCGCGTCCGGATTCTCGCGCCCGCCGCGGGAGTTGGGCGTCCACTCGCCCGGCCCGCGCGAGTAGTCCAGGTAGAGCATCGAGGCGACGGCGTCCACGCGGAGACCGTCGATGTGGAACTCCTCGCACCAGTGGACCGCGCTGCCGACGAGGAAGTCGCGCACCTCGCGCCGCCCGAAGTCGAACTCCAGCGTCCCCCAGTCGGGATGCTCGGCCCGCGACGGATCCGGGTGCTCGTACAGCGAGGAGCCGTCGAAGCGTGCGAGCCCCCACTCGTCCTTGGGGAAGTGCGCGGGCACCCAGTCCATGAGCACCCCGATCCCCGCGCGGTGCAGCGAGTCGACCAGGTACTTGAAGTCGTCCGGGCTCCCGAGGCGCGAGGTCGGCGCGTAGAAGCCGGTGACCTGGTAGCCCCACGAGCCGCCGAACGGATGCTCCGCGCACGGCATCAACTCGACGTGCGTGAAGCCCAGATCCTTCACGTACGCGGGGAGCAGCACGGCGAGCTCGCGGTAGGTCAGTCCCGGGTGCCAGGAGGGCAGATGGACCTCGTAGACGGACAGGGGCGCCGCATGCGGACGGCCCGCGGCGCGGCGGTCGAGCCAGTCCCCGTCGCTCCATCTGAACGTGGAGGTGTGGACGACCGAGGCCGTGGCGGGCGGAACCTCGGTGGCACGGGCCATCGGATCGGCGTGCAGCTCGCGTGAGCCGTCGTCCCGTACGACGTCGAACTTGTACAGGGCGCCTTCACCGACGTGGGGAAGGAACAGCTCCCACACGCCTGAGGGGCCGAGCGAACGCATCGGCGACGCCGTGGGGTCCCAGCGGTTGAAGTCCCCGGCGACGCGGACGCCACGCGCGTTCGGCGCCCACACGGTGAACCGCGTCCCGGTCACGCCGCAGTGCGTCATGGTGCGGGCGCCGAGCATCCTCCACAGCGCCTCATGTCTGCCTTCGGAGAAGAGCCGGAGGTCCAACTCGCCCACGGCGGGCGGGAATCCGTACGGATCGACGACGCGGGTCTCGTCCTCGCCGGGCCGCTGCCCGTACCGCACCAGCAGCTCGTACTCGGGGATACGGCCGCCGTCCGGACCGCCGCGGCCGTCGGAGTCGCCTGGAACCGCCATCTCGCCGGCGAAGAACCCGTCGCCCTCGTCGAGCAGTTCGGCCCGGCGTTCGCCGTCGCCGTCCGGGACGACGACGGTCACGGAGCGCGCGTACGGGCGAAGCGCGCGGAAGCGGACCGCACCGCCGGGAACGGAGCGGGGGCCCAGGTGGGCGTGCGGATCGGGGTGCGCGCCGGCCAGGAGCCGGGCCCGGTCCTCGCCGGTCAGGGCCGGGGTCGCCGCGGCGCGGTGCGCTGCGGCGCCCAAGCCGGAGCCGTCCCGCCGCGGAGGGCGTGCATTCTCGGCGGGCGGCATCACCGATCTCCGCGGCACGGCGGTGGCCTGGAGTCCTGCGGCCTGCAGCCCCGCGGCCTCGAGCGCCGCCGTCCGAGGCGATGGCGCCGGCCTCCTCCGTTCCCTGCCGCGCCGGGCCCGGCCCGGTGGGGTGAGCCCGGCGGGCGGGTTGGCCAGCGGGCCCGTCAGGGCGGCCAGCGACCAGCCCGAACGTGCGTCCCCGGCAGGACCGTCGGCCCGGCCGGGCAGGAAGGTGGCAGGCACGGGCGGCCGGACCTTCCCCGTGGGGTCGGGCGGCAACTGAGGGACGGTCACGGTCGGAACCTCCTGATTGCGTGGTCGGGGCCGGCATGCCGGGCAGCGGGAGCCCGGGCTTCCGCCTACCGGTGCACGGGCGCGGCCGCGAGGCGGCGGATCGCGGACATCGGTACGTGCAGCCAAGTGGGCCGGTGCCGGGCTTCGTAAAGCACTTCGTAGACCGTCTTGTCGGTCTCGTACGCGCGCAGCAGCGTGGCCTCCTCGCGCGGGTCCGTCCCGGCGGCCTCGGCGTAACCGGCGCAGAAGGCGTCCCGGTTGGCGGCGGCCCACCGCCGGGCGAAGCCGTCGTCACCGGGCCCGGCCGGGCCCGACGCGGAGCGCGGCTCCGCGGGCTGCCGCTGGCACGCCGCGTAGTCGAAGGAACGCAGCATCCCCGCGATGTCGCGCACGACCGGCTGCGGCACGCGCCGTTCCGGAAGCGGCCGGGCCGGCTCTCCCTCGAAGTCGATGAGCGACCACCGGCCTCCGGGCCCCGAGAGCACCTGACCCAGGTGCAGATCACCGTGTACGCGCTGAGCGGGGCAGGTGTGACCCTCGCGTCCCAGTTCGGCGAGCGCGCGGAACGCGTCACGAAGCCCCGGCCGGTAGGGGCGCAGCTCGGGAACCGCGCGCCCGGCGGCCTCCAGCCGCCGCGTCATGGCCTCGGCCGTGCGCTCCAGGGCGTCACGGCCGAGCACGCAGACGGGCAGCGCCTCGGCGAGTCCGGTGTGCACTTCGGCGGTGGCGCGGCCGAGGCCGCGGGCCTCGGAGGTGAAGTCGCGCCGCTCGGCGAGGGCGTCCAGGGCCAGCTGCCATCCGTCGCGGCAACCGGTCAGGAACGGCTGCAGCACGCCGAGCGTCAGCGGGGCAGCAGTGCGGCCGGACTCCTCGCTGGAACCTCCGCCGGGGGGCTGCGCCGTCGCCGTCCCCGTGATCTCCGAAGCGGCCTCCGCCTCGAACCAGGCCGTGGGCGCGGGAACCCGCCCCGAGCCGTACCGGGCGAGCGCGAGGGGCAGTTCCAGATCGGGATTGATCCCGGGTTCGACGCGGCGGAACAGCTTGAGGATGTACCGATCGCCGTACACCACCGAGGAGTTGGACTGGTCCGCCGCCAGCGGCCGAGGCGTGAGTCCCATCGGCACGGCGGTCCCCGGCTCGCGCCGGAAGCGCAGCGGTCCGACCCGCGCGGGGGCGCCGAGCCGTTGCAGCAGATGCCCCGCGAGCAGAGGGTCGTGCAGCGCTTCGTAGACGACGCGGCCGTGCAGGGGTCCGCCGTCGGGGCGGCCGATGAGGGCTGCGGCGAGTTCCGGCGGCGGGGGAGAGGCGGCGTCCCGCACCCCGAGCAGCAGTTGGTAGCAGTCGGCGGACCGCGCGTCGCCGCCGTGGTGCCGTGCCCGCAGCAGCAGATGGAGCAGGCCGGGCGCCTCTCCCGGGCCGTCGCAGGGCAGCAGCCAGGTCGCGGTGAGAAGACCGAAACCGCCGATCGCGCGGTCCTTGCCGGCGAACCAGCGCTGCCGGGGCAGCCATTCGGCGAGCGGCCGGGCCAGGGAGCCGAGCAGTTCGCCGGCGCAGGGGACGGCGTCCGTCCGAAGGGCCGTGCGGGACAAGGAACTTTCCGACATGACGTCTGGCGTCCTTTCCCCGGGTACACGAAAAGCACGCAGATTGTGGCTTAATGTCATGTTCTGTGTCTGGTTGTGCAGGCCGTGTCGGAGATCTTCACCCGCCGGCCGAGTGCGCCACCCGCCCCCGGAACGTGCGGAAGGCCCGGGGCCGCCCCCCAGGCCTTCCGGTTCCGCTCCGGTGGATGCCTGCTCCGTCAGGTCTGCCTGCGCAGGCGGAACCAGTAGAAGCCGTGACCGCCCAGCGTCAGCAGATACGGCAGTTCGCCGATCGGCGGGAAGCGCACACCGCCGATGAGTTCCTCCGGTACGCGGCCGTTGAAGAACTGCAGGTCCAGTTCGGTCGGCTGGGGGAAGCGGGAGAAGTTGTTCACGCACATCACCAGGTCGTCGCCGCCGTCCGGCAGCCGCACCTCGCGCAGGAACGCCAGCACGGCCGGGTTGGACGAGGACAGTTCGGTGTACGTGCCCAGCCCGAAGGCCGGATTCTGCTTGCGGATCTCCACCATCCGCCGCGTCCAGTGCAGAAGGGAGCTCGGCGAAGTCATCGCCGCCTCGACATTGGTGACCTGGTAGCCGTGGACCGGGTCCATGATCGTGGGGAGGAAGAGCCGCCCCGGGTCGCAGGAGGAGAAGCCCGCGTTGCGGTCCGGCGTCCACTGCATGGGCGTACGTACGGCGTCCCTGTCACCGAGCCAGATGTTGTCGCCCATGCCGATCTCGTCGCCGTAGTAGAGGATCGGCGAACCGGGGAGCGACAGGAGCAGAGCGGTGAACAGCTCGATCTGGTCGCGGTCGTTGTCCAGCAGCGTGGCGAGGCGGCGGCGGATGCCGATGTTGGCGCGCATGCGCGGGTCCTTGGCGTACTCCGCGTACATGTAGTCGCGCTCCTCGTCGGTGACCATCTCCAGCGTCAGCTCGTCGTGGTTGCGCAGGAAGATCCCCCACTGGCAGCCGGAGGGGATCTGCGGCGTCTTGGCGAGGATCTCCGAGACGGGGTAGCGCGATTCGCGGCGCACCGCCATGAAGATGCGCGGCATGACTGGGAAGTGGAAGGCCATGTGGCACTCGTCGCCGCCCTTTTCGTAGTCGCCGAAGTAGTCGACGACGTCCTCCGGCCACTGGTTGGCCTCGGCGAGCAGCACGGTGTCGGGGTAGTGGGCGTCGATCTCGGCGCGCACCCGCTTGAGGAAGCCGTGCGAGCGGGGCAGGTTCTCGCAGTTGGTGCCCTCCTCCGCGTACAGGTAGGGCACGGCGTCCAGCCGGAAGCCGTCCACGCCCAGGTCCAGCCAGAAGCGCAGTGCGGAGATCATCTCCTCCTGAACGGCCGGGTTCTCGTAGTTCAGATCCGGCTGGTGGGAGAAGAAGCGGTGGAAGAAGTACTGCTTGCGCACCGGGTCGAACGTCCAGTTGGACGCCTCGGTGTCGACGAAGATGATCCGCGCGTCGGCGTAGCGGGTGTCCTCGTCGTCCCAGACGTAGTAGTCGCCGTAGGGCCCGTCGGGGTGGTGCCGGGACTCCTGGAACCACGGGTGCTGGTCACTGGTGTGGTTCATGACCATGTCGATGATGACGCGCATGCCGCGCTGGTGCGCCGAGTCGGTGAACTCCACGAAGTCCGCCAGGTCCCCGAACTCCGGCAGCACGGAGGTGTAGTCGGAGACGTCGTAACCCCCGTCGCGCAGCGGCGACTTGAAGAACGGGGGCAGCCACAGGCAGTCGACGCCTAGCCACTGGAGATAGTCGAGCTTCGCGGTGAGCCCCTTGAGGTCTCCGATGCCGTCGCCGTTGCTGTCGTGGAAGGAGCGGACGAGCACTTCGTAGAAGACGGCCCGCTTGAACCACTCCGGGTCGCGGTCCTGGGCGGGCGTGTCCTCGAACGTGTCGTGCACGGGTAGGTTCACGGTCGTCATGGGTGAGTGCCCTTCGGATCGGTGCGGGTGTCTGACGAAGAGCGTCGTCCGCCCGTCAGGGCGGGCTCCGCGGTGGCTGGTGCGTGCTGGGGGCACCGCCCAGCGGCAGCTGGGGGAGGGATTTGTCAGACACCCCCCGGGTCGGGCCCCAGCGTGAGAATGTGCGCCGCCGCGGGGGGACCGTCGAAGTCGACCCCCGGCGCCAGGCGCACGTAGTTGTTCGTGCTCCACTCGTACGTCCTCCCGGTGAGCTCGTCCCGCACCGGGAAGGTCTCCCTCCCGTCGGCCTGTGCCTCGGTGAGCCCGAAACGGCGCAGGTCGTCTCCCTCCAGCGTCACCGTCGCCTCCTGCGTGCGTGCCGGGTCGAGACTGACCACGACGATGACGGCGTCCGTGTCCTGCTGTCCCTGCTGCCCCTGCCCCGTCCAGTGCTTGGAGAAGGCGATGACCTGCTCGTTGTCGCAGTGGTGGAAGGTCAGCGAGCGCAGCCCGCGCAGAGCGGGATGGCTGCGCCGCAGCCGGTTGAGCTGCCCGATCAGGGGCGTGATCGTCTGCCCGGACTCCTCGGCGGCGGCCCAGTCGCGCGGACGCAGCTGGTACTTCTCCGAGTCCAGGTACTCCTCGCTGCCGGGGCGCACCGCCTTCGACTCGCACAGCTCGTAGCCCGCGTACATGCCCCATGAAGGGGAGAGCGTCGCCGCGAGCACGGCCCTCGTCTCGAAGACGGGACGGCCACCCTCCTGGAGGCTCGCGTGCAGGATGTCGGGGGTGTTCACGAAGAAGTTCGGACGCATGTACGCGGCGGCCTCGCCGGAGAGTTCCGTCAGATACTCCGTCAGCTCCTGCTTGGTGTTGCGCCAGGTGAAGTACGTGTAGGACTGCTGGAAGCCCGCCCTGGCGAGGGCGTGCATCATCGCGGGACGCGTGAACGCCTCGGCGAGGAAGACGACATCGGGATCGCAGCGGTTGATCTCCCCGATGACCTTCTCCCAGAAGCCCACGGGTTTGGTGTGCGGATTGTCGACGCGGAAGATGCGCACGCCGCGGCCCATCCACAGCCGGAGCAGGCGCACGGTCTCGCGGACGAGCGACGCGTAGGCGTCCGGGTCCGTGTCGAACGCGAGCGGAACGATGTCCTGGTACTTCTTCGGCGGGTTCTCCGCGTGCGCGATCGTGCCGTCCGGGCGGTGTCGGAACCACTCGGGATGCTCCTTGATCCAGGGATGGTCCGGCGAGCACTGCAGGGCGAAGTCCAGCGCGACCTCCAGGCCCAGGGACCGGGCACGCTCCACGAAGTACTCGAAGTCCTCCACGGTTCCAAGGTCGGGGTGCAGCGCGTCGTGGCCGCCGGCCGCCGAACCCACGGCCCAGGGCGAGCCCACGTCGTGGGGCCCGGCGGAGAGCGCGTTGTTGGGCCCCTTGCGGAAGTTGTCGCCGATGGGATGCACCGGCGGCAGGTAGATGACGTCGAACCCCATGGCCGCCACCGCGTCGAGCCGTTCCGCCGCGGTGCGGAACGTGCCGGAGACGGGCGGTTCGCCTTCCTCCTGCGGGAGCCGCGCGCCCTCGGAGCGCGGGAAGAACTCGTACCACGACCCGAACTGGGCGCGCTCGCGCTCGACTTGAAGGGGAAGCGGACGCGTCGAGGTGACGAGTTCGCGCAGCGGATACCGCTCCAGCACGCCCGTCACCTGCGGCGTCAGCGCTGCCGACAGGCGTGCGGCGACGCCGCGGCTCCGCGTGCGCAGGGCGTCCGCCACGGCCGCGACGCAGTCCCTGCCCTCACTCCTGGGGACGTCGGCGGCGGCCCGCTCGTGCAGGATCGCGCCTTCCTCCAGCACGGCTTCGGTGTCGATGCCGGCGGGGATCTTCAGCCTCGCCTGGTGTCTCCAGGTGGTGATGGGGTCGCCCCAGGCCTCGATGGCGTAGGTCCATCTCCCCTCGCTGTCGGGGGTGATGTCGGCCGCCCAGCGGTCGGTTCCGGGGGCGAGTTCGCGCATCGGGGTCCAGGGCCCGCGGCGGCCGGTGGCGTCACGGAGCACGACGTTGGCGCCGAGCGCGTCGTGCCCTTCGCGGAAGATGGTGGCCGAGACCTGGAACGTCTCGCCCGGTACGGCCTTGGCGGGGTGGCGCCCGCAGTCGACGAGGGGCCGGACGTCGAGGACGGGAATGCGACCGATCATTGGCTCACCTTGGTGCGGGATGGAACAGGCGGACGGTTTGTGATCTTCTGCCTGTTCTATCTGCTTCACCTGGTGGCCCGGTGCCCCGTGCATGGCGGCAGCGCGCGTTCACCCGCCCGGCCCTCCGCACCGATCCCGCACCGATCCCGCTCCGGGTCCCTGCCGCGTTCGGGCCCGGCTCGGGCCGCCGCCCTGGTCTCGCTCCGGGGCTCGTCCCGGGGCGCGATGGGTGAGCGGACCCGCCGACGGGCCCGCGTCCGCTCCCAAGAGATCGCGTCACGAGGGGGGTTGGCCGCGTCGGGCGGCGGACTGTCCGCCCGACGCGGCGTGGCCGCCCCCTTCAATCCCCGTGCAGATGGACGGGGAAGGACTGCAGGTCGTTCTGCGTGAGCACCGGCTGGTTGACGATCTCCTCGACCGGCACGGCGAACCGGATCCCGGGGAAGCGGTCGAAGAGCGCCGGCAGGGCGATCCCCGCCTCCAGCCGCGACAGCGCCGCACCCGGGCAGATGTGCGGACCGTGACCGAAGGTCATATGACGGTTGGGCGACGGCCTCGCGACGTCGAACCGGTCGGCGTCGGGACCGTGTTGCTCCGGGTCCCGGCCGATCGCACGGTAGGAGATGACGACGCCCTCGCCCTCGTGGATGACACCGTCGCCGACCTTGATGTCCTCCGTCGCGAAGCGCATCAGCAGGTGCGTGGTCGGAGTGTCCCAGCGCAGCGTCTCCTCGACGACGGCGTCCCAGCCGACCTCGCCGTCGAGCACCATGCGCAGCTGCTCGGGGTGGGTGAGCAGTGCCCGTACGGCGTTGAGGATGAGACCGATGGTCGTCTCGTGCCCCGCGGCGACCATCGCCTTCAGGTTGCCGACGACCTCTTCCTCGGTGAGGGGTTCTCCGCCCTCGTCCGCGAGGATCAGCGCACTGGTCAGGTCGTCCCGCGGTTCGGCGGTACGGGCCCTGACCATGTCGGTGAAGATGACGTCGAGTTCGTCGATGACCGCGAGCCGCTCGTCCTGCGGCGTCAGCATCGAGAAGAACGCCTTGTAGAGCACGTGCAGCCGGGGGTGCAGCGCCGGGTCCACACCCATGAGCTCGCTGATCACCGACATCGGCAGCGGAAGGGCGAAGACCGACTTCAGATCGACCGCGCCCTCCTTGCCCTGCACCTCCAGGTCGTCCAGCAGCCGGTGGGTGATGCGCTCGATCACCGGGCGCAGGTTCTCCAGGCGGCGCGGGGTGACGGCCTGCGCCGTCTTCGTACGCAGCCGCCGGTGCTCGGCGCCGTCCACGGTGAACATCGAGCGACCGGCGTCGATCATGCCGATCAGCGGCCACTCGTGGGTGACCACTCCCGTGCGCCACAGCGTCCACCGGTTGATGTCCTTCACCAGCCGCTGGTCCGTCAGAAGCCGCCTGGCCTCCGCGTGAGTGGTGATGGACCAGGCCGGCACCCCGAGCAGCTCGATGCGGGTGAGGGCGCCGGCGTCGCGCAGACGGCGGGTCTCCCCGTCCAGGTCGCGCACCATCGGGTCGATGACGACGGGGCACCCGTCCTGTCCGGCGGAGGAGGAGGGGGACGCGGGAGCAGTCATGGCTTGCCTTCGATGGGGGGCGTGGGGGCGAAGCGGACGGGCAGCGCCGTCATCCCGCGCAGGAACGCGGAGGGCCGCCGCGCCAGGGCGCCGGCCGGCACGGCCAGGTCGATCTCGGGCAGGCGGTCGAGAAGCACCTCGATCCCGACGCGGGCGATCGTCTCCGCGATCTCCTGCGCCTGGAAGGGGCACTGGAACTCGCCGTGGCTGAAGGCGAAATGAGCGCTGTTGCCTCCGCGCAGCGACGTGTCGGCGCCCTCCGCGTCGACGTGCACCTTCGGGTCCGCGTTGGCGCCGGCGAGCCCGAGCAGCAGCATGTCGCCGGTGCGTATTCGCTGACCGCCGAGCCAGGTGTCCCAGGCCGCCCACCGTCCGGCGAGGATCTGCGTGGGGGTGTCCTCCCACAGCACCTCGTTCATCGCCTCGGGGATGCTGCGCCGGTTCCCGGTGAGGGAGGCGGCGAAGCGGTCGTCGGTGAGCATCAGACGTATGGAGTTGCCGATCCAGTCGGCGGTGGGCAGATGGCCGGCGGCCGTGATGGCCATCAGGTCCAGCGCGTACTCCTCGTCCGTGAAGTACTCGGGGTAGGCGAGCATCCACGAGGTCAGGTCGGCGCCCGCGGCCGCCTGCTTGTCCGCCACCAGCTCGTGGATCTTGGCGCCGAAGTACTGGAATCCCTCGAGGGCGTCCTCGCCGCCGTCCGCCAGGGCACTCATCGCCTTGATGAGGCCCGGGCCGTCCGAGTCGGGGAAACCGAGCAGCCTGGCCAGTACGAGGATGGGCAGCGGCTTGGCGTACTCGGCGATGATGTCCGCCTCGCCGCGCGCAGAGAACCCGTCGAGCAGCTGATCCGCCAACTCCTCGCAGTGCTTCCGGAGTTCGAGCGCGCTGATGTTCTGCATGGCCGTCTGCACCATCTCCAGGTGGCGCTGGTGCTCCGCGCCGACCGTGTAGTAGATGGACGGCTGCCGCTGGCCGATCATGGGTCGCAGGGGCCAGTCCTCCGGCAGGTTCTCCCACTGGTTCCACAGCCCGGAGTCGCGCGGGAAGAGCTTGGCGTCAGACGTGACCTGGTACATCTCCTGGTAGCCGATCACCAGCCACGCCGGGACGTCGCCGGGCAGCAGCACCGGCACCACGGGGCCGTGCTCGGCCCGCATCTCGCGGTAGTGGCCGGACGGGTCCGTGTGGAAGCGGGGGCCGCTGAGCGGCACCGCCTTGTCCGAGGCGTGCGCCGGGCACTGGGGCGGCGGGGTCGGCATCCCGTATCCGTAGTCCCCCTGGTGGGCGTGTTGATACGCCGTCACGATGCAAAACCTTCCGTGTGATGGATCGCGACCGATTGCGTGGACGGGGCTGGAATGCGCGACCGGACAGGAACACGGATCCAGCGGCGCAGGCGGTACCGGGAGCTGGTCAGGAACCCACCGCTGTGCTGCGCCGTCACACTTCACCCCGACGGGGAGCGAGCGTGCCCTGGGCCGCTGCGCGCGGCCCGCACCGTTGCTCTCCGCTCACCTCCGTGCTCTCTGCCCGTGACGTCCGCGTCCTGTGTGGAGAGGCCCAGGTGGGACGTGCAGAAGTTGTGCCCCCTGTACTGAGGCCACGAAGCTTAGGAGGAGAGGCGGAGCTGGGTCGAGAGGGTGGAGCAGGGCATTCCGGCCCGGGCCTGTGACGAGCGGAATTGCCCGGACGATGTGACGGATGTGACGGAGGCCGAGCCGAATCGGCCTCCCCGGACGTGCGTTGACGGCACCTCACCCGGTGCGGATCCGGGCTGTGCGGCGGGCCTCCGGCGCGGTGGGCGCGCCGCGTCAGGGTGGACATCCCGCGTGAAATGGATCATTGCCGTGATGGGTGTGTATGCCCCGTTACGGTCGAGGGGTGAAGGCCATTCGTCGTTTCTCCGTTCATCCCGTACTTCCCGAACCCCTCCGCCCCCTCAGCGAACTGGCGCACAACCTGCGCTGGTCCTGGCATCCCCCGACCCGCCGCTTCTTCAGCGAACTGGACCCGGAAGCCTGGCGGCTCGCGGGCGGCGACCCGCTGCGCATGCTCTGCGCACTGACGCCCTCCAAGCTCGCGCGGCTCTCCTCCGACGGAGCCTTTCTGCGGAGGCTCGCCGTCGCCGCCGGCGATCTGCACGACGCCTTGAACGAGCCGCGCTGGTTCCAGCAGGAGGCCGCCTCCGGTGATCTTCCGCGGGCCGTCGCGTACTTCTCGCCGGAGTTCGGAATCACCGGAGGTCTGCCGCAGTACTCCGGCGGCCTCGGCATCCTCGCCGGGGACCATCTCAAGGCCGCGGGCGACCTGGGGGTGCCGCTGATCGGCGTGGGACTCCTCTACCGCCAGGGCTACTTCCGGCAGAGCCTCTCCCACGACGGCCGTCAGCAGGAGCACTATCCGGCACTCGACCCGGCGGAGCTGCCGCTGCGGCTGCTGCGCGAGGAGGACGGCCTGCCCGTACGCATCGAGCTGCGGCTGCCCGGCGGCCGGTCGCTGCGCGCACACGTGTGGCAGGCACGGGTGGGACGCGTGCCGCTGCTGCTGCTCGACTCCATGGTCGGGGCGAACGCGCCGTCCGAGCGCGAGGTCACCGACCGCCTCTACGGAGGCGGGGGCGAGCACCGGCTGCTCCAGGAGATGCTGCTCGGCATCGGCGGCGTGCGTGCCGTGCGCGCATACTGCCGGCGCACAGGCCACCCGGCACCGGAGGTCTTCCACACCAACGAGGGCCACGCCGGTTTCCTCGGCCTGGAGCGCATCCGCGAACTGGGGGAGCAGGGGCTGGAGTTCGACGCGGCGCTGGAGTCCGTGCGGGCGGGCAATCTCTTCACCACGCACACTCCTGTCCCCGCCGGTATCGACCGCTTCGAGACCGGTCTGGTCGCGGCCCACTTCGGCGAGGACGGCGAACTGGACGGCGTCGCCGCCGACGACGTGCTGCGGCTCGGCGCGGAGAGTTATCCCGGCGGTGACCCCGGTCTGTTCAACATGGCGGTGATGGGCCTGCGTCTGGCCCAGCGCGCGAACGGCGTCAGCACCCTGCACGGCGAGGTCAGCCGCGCGATGTTCGCGGGACTGTGGCCCGGGTTCGACCCGGCCGAGGTGCCCATCACCTCGGTCACCAACGGAGTGCACGCGCCCACCTGGCGTTCGCCCGAGGTGCCCGCCGACGCCGCCTCGCTGCCGGACGGCGAGCTGTGGGCGCTGCGCCGCCGGCTGCGCGAACAGCTCGTGCACGACGTACGGGCACGGTTGCGTGCGTCGTGGCGTGAGCGCGGTGCCGCCGACGCCGAACTCGGCTGGACGGACGGGGTGTTCGACCCGGACGTGCTGACGATCGGCTTCGCGCGGCGAGTGCCGTCGTACAAGCGGCTCACCCTCATGCTGCGCGACCGCGAGCGGCTCACCGGTCTGCTGCTGCACCCCGAACGGCCCGTGCAGATCGTGGTGGCGGGCAAGGCGCACCCGGCGGACGACGGGGGCAAGGAGCTGATCCAGGAGCTGGTGCGGTTCGCCGACGATCCGCGGGTGCGTCACCGCATCGTCTTCCTCCCCGACTACGGGATGGACATGGCCCAGGCGCTCTACCCCGGCTGCGACGTATGGCTGAACAACCCGCTGAAGCCCCTCGAGGCGTGCGGCACCAGCGGCATGAAGGCCGCACTCAACGGTGCTCTCAACCTCTCGGTGCGGGACGGCTGGTGGGAGGAGTGGTTCGACGCGGACTTCGGCTGGGCGGTGCCGAGCGCGGACGGCGAGGCCGCCGCCGACGAGGACCGCCGGGACGGAATCGAGGCCGCAGCGCTGTACGGACTCATCGAGGAGCACGTCGCGCCCTGCTTCTACGACAGGGGCGGCAGCGGCGGTTCCGGGGTCGCGGGCGAGGCCGTGCCGACGCGCTGGGTCGGGATGGTGCGCAGGACCCTCGCGCGGCTCGGACCGAAGGTGCAGGCGGAGCGGATGGTGCGCGAGTACGTCCAGCGGCTGTACGCACCGGCCGCACGCGCCCATCGCGAGCTGGCTCCGCAGCCCGCACGCGAACTGGCCGCCTGGAAGGCGCGGGTGCGGGAGCAGTGGCCGTCCGTCGCCGTCGGCCCCGTCGAGCACGAGCGGCACGACGGGCAGGAGGGGGCCGGCCGCAGGGAGTGGCAGGAGGGACACGAGCCCGCGGAAGGAGAGCACGGACCGGACGACGGCCTGGCCCTCGGCACCTGCCTGACGCTGCGCGCCCGGGTCGCCCTCGGCTCGCTGTCCCCCGAGGACGTCGAGGTGCAGGCGGTGGCCGGACGTCTGGACGGTGCGGACAGCATCGCGGGCGGAGACGCGGTGAACGTGCCGCTCAAGCCCGTCACTTCGGCGAGCGGCGGCCCCGATCTGGAGGGGCGGTGGACCTACGAGGGAACCGTCACGCCCGGCAGCGCGGGCCCCTTCGGATACACGGTGCGTGTGCTGCCCGCGCACCCGCTGCTGGCCTCGGGAGCCGAACTGGGCCTGGCGGCCGCACCGCAGGACGGCGGCGTCTGAACACGACGACGGGGCGGGTGCGGTGCGCCGTTCAGCGCACCGCACCCGCCCCGCGGGTGTGCCAGGGGCCCTCAGCCCCGGCTCTGCAGCCGGGCCCTGCGGGCTAGCCGTTCTTGGTCACTTGACCGCGACGGCCGTCCAGGCTGCCTCGACCGCCTTGGTCTCGGCGCTGTCGGCACCGAAGAGGTCGTTGGAGGCCTTGACCGTCGCCTCACGGGCCGCCTTGTAGTCCGTGTTGGCGGTCATGTTCTCCGTGAGGGCCTTGAACCAGATCTCCTGGGCCTTGGTGATGCCGATGCCCTCGACCTTGGAGCCGTCCGAGGTCGGGGAGTCGTACTCGACACCGTTCTTCTCGGACTTGCCGCTGCCCATGGACATCAGGAAGAACCAGTGGTTCGCGATGCCGGACGAGTAGTGCACGTCGACGTCGCCGGCCTTGTCGCTCCACTCGTCGAGGGAGTTGCCGTCCTTGCTCGGCTTGTCCATGTAACGCAGCGGAGTGCCGTCGCCGTTGATGTCGATCTCCTCGCCGACGAGGAAGTCGGCGACGTCTTCCTTGTTCTCCGGCGCGTGGAACTCGGTGGCCGCGGCGAAGATGTCCGAGGTGGCCTCGTTCAGACCGCCGGACTCACCCGCGTACTCCAGACCCGCGGTCGTGGAGGTCACGCCGTGCGACATCTCGTGGGCCGCGACGTCGAGCGAGGTGAGCGGGGCCTTGTTGCCCTCACCGTCGCCGTAGGTCATGCAGAAGCAGCTGTCGTCCCAGAAGGCGTTGACGTAGTTGTCGCCGTAGTGGACGCGGCTGGGCGCACCCTTGCCGTCACCGGCGATGCCTTCGCGCTTGAAGACGTCCTTGTAGAAGTCCCAGGTCTGCATGGCGCCGTAGTGGGCGTCGACAGCAGCGGTCTGGGCGTCCTCGGGCTTGCCGGTGCCCCACTTGTTGTCCTCGTCGGTGAAGTCCTTGCCGTCACCGCTCTCGCCGTTCTCGAGGTTCGTGGTCTTGCTGCCGCCACGGCTCTCGTCGCTCAGCGTGAACTTGCCGTCGGAGCCGCCGGTGGTGAGCTTGACCTCACCGCTGTACATGCTGGCGCCGGTGCCGTCCGCTTCCTGGATGGCCTGGTACTCGGAGAGCTTCTTGCCGCTCTTGGCGTCGGTGATGACGTGCAGCTGGCTCGGCGCGCCGGACTTCTGGGTGCCGCCCTTGACGGTCTCCCAGGCCACGACCGGCTTGCCGTGCATCGCGTAGACGACCTTGCGCGGCGCCTTGCTGCCCTCGGCCTTCGGCGTGGCGGGCTTCTCGGCGGCGCTGATCCCCTTCGTCGAGACGGCGGAGATGTCGGCCTTCGTGCCCTTGGTGACGCCGGTCTGCTTGCCCGACTTGGACTTGTGCACGACCAGGTCGCCGCCGAGGACGGGCATGCCGTCCAGCGTCCGCTCGTAGCGGACGTGGGTCGCGCCGTCACGGTTCTTGATGACGTCCTTGACCTGAAGCTTCTCGCCGGAGCCGAGGCCCAGGGCCTTGGCGTCCGCGGCCTTGGCCGCGGTGGAGTCGGCCTTCTTGATGAGCTGGGTCTTCTGGACCGCCGTCAGGCTGGCGGCCTTGGCGCCCATCTTCATGGCCGACGCGTCGTCCGCGGGGCCGGCCGTCGCCGTGCCGGCGGTGATGCCCGCCACGATGAGCGCGGCGCTGGCTGCAAGAGCGGATATCCGCTGTTTCTTGCTGAGGGTTCTCACTCGGTGGCTCCTTCTGCCGTGGGGGCCGGGCGGCTGCGATCTGCGGCTGCCCGGGCAGAACCTTGGAACTGGAATGCGAATAGTCGTGCACTGTGCGAAAACACGACTGCCGGTCACACTACTGTCGAGTACGTGCAGATGTCACCGCTTCCGGCAGACAGCGTTCACAGGTTGACCAGACTTTGTTCGTTGTTGACCATCGATTCACCGGATAACGGACGCTGATACGGGTGTGGTTGGGCTTCACCGCTGGTCACGGTGGGGTACGGGTGCCTGGACCAGACTGTCGCGCCAGGCGCTGTGAAGACCCGCGAATCTTCCCTCGCCGGCGATCAGTTGGGCCGGAGTGCCGTCCTCCACCAGCCGGCCGTCCTCCATCACGAGCACCCGGTCCGCGATCTCGACCGTCGAGAGCCGGTGGGCGATGACCACCGCCGTGCGTCCCCGAAGCACCGTCATCATCGCCTGCTGCACGGCCTGTTCGCCCGGAATGTCCAGAGATGAAGTCGCCTCGTCCAGGATCAGCACGGCCGGATCAGCGAGCAGGGCCCGGGCGAAGGCCACGAGTTGCCGCTGCCCCGCCGAGATCCGGCCACCCCGCTTGCGTACGTCCGTGTCGTAGCCCTCGGGGAGCTCGCTGATGAAGTCGTGCGCGCCCAGGGCCTTCGCGGCATTCTCGATCTCCGCATGGGTCGCGTCCGGCCGGCCGATGGCGATGTTCTCCGCGACCGTGCCGGAGAAGAGAAACGCCTCCTGCGTGACCGTGACGACGCTGCGCCGCAGTTCGGCGCCCTCCACGTCGCGCAGGTCCACGCCGTCGAGCAGCACCCGGCCGCGCGTGGGGTCGTAGAAGCGGGCCAGCAGCTTCACGAGCGTGGACTTGCCCGCCCCGGTGGCACCCACCAGCGCCACCGTGCGCCCCGAGTGGAGCGTCAGCCCGAAGGGCGGCAGCACCTCGCCGCCCGTGCGGTAGCCGAACGAGACGGAGTCGAAGACGACTTCGCGGCCGGCACGGCCGTCGGCACGCGGCGGAAGGGCCTGCGGCGAGCCCGGCTCCGGAACGGACGGGCGCTGGGCGAGGAGACCCGCGATCTTCTCCAGCGAAGCCGCCGCCGACTGGTAGGAGTTGAGGAACATCCCGAGGTGGTCGATCGGCTCGTACAGCCTGCGCAGATAGAGCGCGGCGGCGGCCAGCACGCCGAGCGCGAGATCCCCGGCCGCTACGCGGTAGGCGCCCCACAGCACGATGACCGCGACGGCGGTGTTCGCGGTGAGCCGCGAGGTGACGACGTAACGCGCCATCTCAAGCAGGGAGTCGCCGTTCATCTTCAGATGACGTCCGTTGAGCCGCGCGAACTCCTCGTCGTTCGCGCGCTCGCGGCGGAAGGTCTGCACGGCACGGATTCCGCCGACGGTCTCGGTGAACTTCACGATCACCGCCGCCATCGCCGTGGAGCGGCTGCGGTAGACGCGCGCGGAGCGCTGCCGGAAGTTCTGCACCAGCAGCGCCAGCGGGACGAAGCTGCCCAGCGCCGCGGCGCCGAGACCGGGATCCAGCCAGAGAAGCGTCAGGACGATGTAGACGACGGAGACGATGACGGCCAGCAGTTCCTGCAGCCCCTCGTCGAGCAGTTCGCGCAGCGAGCCGACGTCCGTCGTGGAGCGGGAGATCAGGCGTCCGGAGGTGTAGGGGTCGTGGAAGTCGACGTCGAGTGCCTGTGCGTGCCGGTAGATCCGCCCGCGCAGCTCCAGCAGCACACGCTGGTTGATGCGGGCGGCGGCGACGATGAAGGCGTACTGGAGCCCGCCGGAGGCGAGTGCGCAGAGCAGGTAGGCGAGCCCGACCGCGACGAGCAGCCCCTGACCGCCGCCCCCATCGCCCTCGCCCCGCAGCGCCGGGACCGCGTGGTCGATCGCGAAGGCCACGAGGAGCGGGCCCGCCTGCACCGCCGCCTGCTGGAGGAGCAGCAGCAGGGCCGCGCCGGCGACGCGCGGCTTGTGCGGGCGCAGCAGCGAGCCGAGCAGCGTGCGTGCGGCGTGAGGCGGCGCGGGCAGGACGTCCCGGTCGAACGGGTCGGGTGCGGGCGGCTGTTCGGGCCCGGGTTCCTCCGCGGTGCCGGGCGTGGCGGCTGCCGTTTCGGCGGTGCTGGTCAACTCCGCTCCTCCTCAGGCTCGTTGCTCTCGCCGGACATCAGGCGGCGGTACTCGGCGCTGCTCCTGAGCAGTTCGTGATGCGTGCCGACGGCCGCGATGCGTCCGCCCGACAGCAGCGCCACGCGGTCCGCCAGCAGCACCGTCGAGGGCCGGTGTGCGACGACGAGCGCGGTGGTCGAGGCCAGCACCTCGCGCAGGGCGGCCTCGACGGCGGCCTCCGTGTGCACATCGAGGGCGGAGAGCGGATCGTCCAGTACGAGGAAGGAAGGCCGGCCCACCACGGCGCGCGCCAGGGCGAGACGCTGCCGCTGCCCGCCGGACAGGCTCAGCCCCTGTTCGCCGACCTGGGTCCCGGAGCCGTGCGGCAGGGCGCCGACGAAGCCGTCCGCCTGCGCGACGCGCAGCGCACGGTCGAGCCCGGACCGCTCGTCCGCACGGTGCTCGGGCGCGGCGTGTTCCGGCTGCGGCGGCGGTGCGCCGTGCTTCAGGGGGCCGGACTCCGGTGCGGGAGGGCCGGGAGCGCCGTCCCTGGTGGCTTCGGCGCCGGATCGCGACCGGGGCAGGGGCATCGCGGCGTGGGCCGGGTCGTCCGCGCCCATCAGCACGTTCTCCGCGACGGTCGCGGAGAAGAGCGTCGGCTCTTCGAAGGCCACGGCGACCCGTGAGCGCAGCTCGGCGCGGCGGAGGGTGCCGATGTCCTCGCCGTCCAGGGTGATGTGACCGGCCGTCACCTCGTGCAGACGCGGCACGAGCGCCGTCAGGGTCGTCTTGCCGCTTCCCGTCGCGCCGACGAGGGCCATCGTCTCGCCGGGGCGCACGTGCAGATCGACCCCGTCCAGTACGGGCGGTGCATCTTCGGGCGCGTCGGGGTAGCGGAAGACGACGCCGCTGAAACGCAGTCCGCCGGCGGGCGTTGGCCCGCCCGCGCGTGCTGGGCTGCCCCGGGGGCCGGGCTCCGGACCGGTCCTGCTGAGCACGTCCGCGGGCTGCGGCTCGTCGAGGACCTCGAAGAACCGGTCGGTCGCCGTCGCCGACTCGTTGCTCAGCGCGAGCAGGAACCCGGTCGACTCCACGGGCCACCGCAGAGCCAGCGCCGTGGACAGGAACGCGACGAGTGTGCCGGCGGAGAGCTCGCCATGGGCCACCTGAAGGGTGCCGAGCACAAGTGCCGCCCCGATGGCGAGCTCCGGCAGCAGCATGATCACCGCCCAGATGCGGGCCAGCAGCCCCGCCTTCTCCAGCTCCGTGCCGAGCAGCCGTTCCGAGAGTGCGCGGAACGCGCGGGCCTGGCTGCGGTGCCGCCCGAACCCCTTGATGACACGGATCCCGAGGACCGCCTCCTCGACGAGCGTCGTCAGGTCACCGATCTGGTCCTGCGCCCGGCGCGCGGCGTGCGAGTAGCGGTACTCGAACACCGCGCACAGCCAGACGAGCGGCACGAAGGGGCCGAGGACCACGAGGCCCAGCGTCCACCGCTGCGAGATCAGGATGACGCAACCGACCATCACCGTCACCGCGTTGACGAGCAGGAACGTCACGCCGAAGGAGAGGAACCTGCGCAGAAGTTCGAGGTCGGTCGTCGCACGCGAGAGCAACTGGCCGCTGGGCCAGCGGTCGTGGAAGGAGACCGGCAGGCGCTGCAGATGCCTGTAGATGTCGGCGCGCATGGCCGCCTCCACCCCCGCCAGGGGGCGGGCGCTCAGCCACCGCCGCAGCGCGAACAGTCCGGCCTCGAGTACTCCGATGCCCAGCAGCAGCGCACCGCCCGTCCACACGCCGGCGGTGTCACGCTCGGCCACGGGCCCGTCGACGATCCACTTCAGCACGAGCGGGATGACCAGACCGGTGCACGAGGCGAGAACGGCAACGAAGGCGGCGCCGAACATCCGCGCCCGCACCGGCCGTACGTACGGCCACAGCCGGAGCAGCGAACGCACCGCCGAACGGCTGCGTACGGCCGCCGCCTCTCCGTCCGTCCTCCCGGCCGTCGTTCCGGCGCCGCTGCCGGTCGTGTTGCCGGCCGTCCCGCTGGTCGTCCCCGTCCCGGTCGTCACCGGCCTGAGACTACGGCGGGATGGTTGCACCCTTCATCTGCTTTTTTCCCGCCGAGTCGGTGCTCGCACGTCGGTGGTCCGCCCGCGATGCTTCCTCTACGGGACAACTCGAACACCGTGCGTGACCGACTCGTATCCCCTCCGGCAGCGGGTCGTTGGTCCCCGTACGGATGAGCTTCACGGGGAGTGCGGACATGGATCGGGCGGGGCGGACGGAACACTCGGGCTGGAAGGGTCTGCTGATGAGGAACAGCGCGCTGAAGTGCTCACTGGCGGTGCTGTGCGTGATGGGCGCGCTGCTGTCGGGCTGCGGCGCGTTGGTCGAACCGCAGACTCCCGCGCAGCTGATCGAGGTGACGCCTCGGGACGGCGCGAGGGATGTGACGGCCGGCAGCCCGCTGCGGGTGACGGCGACGGAGGGCCGGCTGGAGAAGGTGCAAGTCACCCGAAGGAGCCGGGGCGCGGGGCGGGAGGTCCCGGGCAGCATCTCGCCCGACGGGCGCACCTGGCGGCCCGCCGAGCAGGCACGTGAACTCGTGCTCGGCAGCAAGTACCGGGTCGACGTCTCCGCACTGGACGACGAGGGGCGGCGGGCAGCGCGGCACACCACCTTCACCACGAAGGCCCAGCCGCGGCGCTTCATCGGCTTCTTCACGCCCGAGCACCGGCAGACGGTGGGCACCGGGATGATCCTCTCGATCAGGTTCAACCGTCCGATCACCGACCGCGAGGCCGTCGAGCGCGGCATCCGCGTCTCCGCGAGCCCGCAGGTGAAGGTGGCGCCGCACTGGTTCGGCGCCACCCGTCTGGACTTCCGGCCCGAGGAGCGCTGGGTGCCGGGCACGCGCGTCACGCTGGATCTGCGGCTGCGCGGTGTGCGCGGCGCTCCGGACGTGTACGGGGTGCAGAGCAAGCGCGTCCACTTCACGGTCGGCCGGGACCAGCACAGCGTGGTGGACGCCCGCAGCCACACGATGACGGTCAGGCAGAACGGCGAGATCGTCAGCCAGGTGCCCGTCACGACGGGGTCGGAGAAGAACCCCACGTACACGGGGGACATGGTCGTCAGCGAGAAGTTCGAGGTGACCCGCATGAACGCGAGGACCGTCGGCTTCGGCGGCGAGTACGACATCGACGACGTGCCGCACGCGATGCGCCTGACGGAGAGCGGCACCTTCCTGCACGGCAACTACTGGGCGCCCAAGCGGACGTTCGGCAGGGAGAATGTCAGCCACGGATGCATCGGGTTGCGGGACAAGAAGGGCGGCGACCCGTTCAGCCCGGCCGGTACGTTCTTCCGCAACTCCCTGATCGGTGACGTGGTCACCGTGAGGAACTCCGGAGAGCGCGTGGTCGCGCCCGACAACGGCCTCAGTGGATGGAACATGCCCTGGTCCGCGTGGACGGCCGGATCGGCCCTGACCTGAAGTCCCTCGTAGGCCCCGCCGGACGGCCCGTCCGGTGCCCGGATCGCCCGGGGGAAATCGCGACGGAACGGTGACAGTTTCGGGGATTCCTTCTCCATCTCGGTGTGATTATCTAGCGCCTGCACTGTCGTGTTTTCCGTTCGGGACCCTCACGATGGTGTAGGCAGCCGTGCGAGGGGAGTAGCCCGCTGTGGATCTGAAGACCGTCGCCAGGGATGCGAAGGCGAAGTTCAGCCCGGAGGCGATACGGGGGGACACCAGGACGCAGGTCATAGGCGGGTCCGCCGTGGGCCTGGTCGTGCTCGCGGTGGTGCTGCTGCTGACGCTGACGACCTGCGGCGGCGCCGGCGGGGGAGTCGGCGACGAGGGAGCGGGGGGCGAGAAGTCGAAGAAGTCCCGGGCCGTCGTCGAGATATCACCCAAGAACGGCGCGGACGGCGTCGGAACGCAGGACGCCCTCAAGGTCACCGCGGCCAAGGGCCAGCTCGTCAAGGTGGACGTCAAGGACGAGGACGGCAAGGCCGTCGAGGGGAAGATCGCCAAGGGCGGCAAGAGCTGGGCCCCCGCGAAGCACCTGACGACGAAGACGAAGTACACGGTCGAGGCCCACGCCAAGGACTCCGAGGGCCGCAAGGCCACCGAGCGGGCCAAGTTCACCACGCTGACCCCCGACAGCACCTTCATAGGCCGCTTCACCCCTGAGGACGGCGACAAGGTCGGCGTCGGAATGCCGGTCTCGATCAACTTCAACCACGCGATCAAGGACCGGGAGGCCGTCGAGAAGGCGATCTCCGTCACCGCGGACCCCGAGGCCGACGTCGAAGGCCACTGGTTCGGGAACAACCGCCTGGACTTCCGCCCCGAGGAATACTGGAAGGCCGGCACGAAGGTCGAACTCGATCTGGATCTCGACGGCGTCGAGGGCTACGACGGTGTCTACGGCGAGCAGGACAAGTCCGTGAACTTCACCATCGGCCGGAGCCAGGTCAGCGTCGTCGACGCCAAGTCGAAGAAGATGAAGGTGACCCGCGACGGCGAGAAGCTCAGGACGATCGACATCAGCTCCGGCAGCCCCGAGAACCCCACGTACAACGGCCGCATGGTGATAAGCGAGCGCCACAAGGTGACGCGGATGGACGGCCGGACCGTGGGCTTCGGGCGCAAGGAGGAAGCCGGCGGGTACGACATCAAGGACGTGCCGCACGCGATGCGCCTGTCCACCTCCGGGACCTTCATCCACGGCAACTACTGGCTCAATCAGGGGCAGTTCGGCTCGGTGAACGCGAGCCACGGCTGCGTCGGGCTCTTCGACAAGAAGGGCGGCGACGACAAGTCCACGCCGGGAGCCTGGTTCTTCAAGGAGTCGATGATCGGCGACGTCGTGGAGATCAAGAACTCCAAGGACAAGACCATCCAGCCGGACAACGGCCTCAACGGCTGGAACATGGACTGGGACGAGTGGAAGGCCCCGCAGAAGTAGGTCCGCTTCCTCGCGCAAGCGGTCCGGGAATTGCGATGGTGCGGCCGGGCACGGCCGCACCATCGGCCTCGCGCGTAACGGCCGTTAACCTTCCCCCATGACTGTGAATCTCGAAGTCGCCGAAGGCGTGGGCACGCTGCGCCTCGACCGTCCCCCGATGAACGCGCTGGACGTCGCCACCCAGGACCGGCTGCGTGAACTCGCCGAGGAGGCGACCGCACGCGACGACGTGCGCGCCGTCGTGATCTACGGCGGTGAGAAGGTCTTCGCCGCGGGAGCGGACATCAAGGAGATGCAGGCCATGGACCACACGGCCATGGTGAAGCGCTGCAAGGCGCTGCAGGACTCCTTCACCGCGGTGGCCCGCATCCCCAAGCCCGTGGTCGCGGCCGTCACCGGCTACGCGCTCGGCGGCGGCTGCGAGTTGGCGCTCTGCGCGGACATCCGCATCGCGGGGGAGCGCGCCAAGCTCGGGCAGCCGGAGATCCTGCTCGGGCTGATTCCGGGAGCGGGCGGGACGCAGCGGCTGGCGCGGCTCGTCGGCCCGGCGAAGGCCAAGGACCTCATCTTCACCGGCCGGCAGGTCAAGGCGCCCGAGGCGCTGGAGATCGGGCTCGTGGACCGGGTCGTGCCGGACGAGGAGGTCTACGAGCAGGCGCGGGCGTGGGCGGCGCAGCTCGCCAAGGGCCCGGCGATCGCGCTGCGTGCCGCGAAGGAGTCCGTCGACGTCGGCCTGGAGACGGACATCGACTCGGGGCTCGCCGTCGAACGCAACTGGTTCGCGGGCCTGTTCGCGACGGAGGACCGGGCCACGGGCATGCGCAGCTTCGTCGAGGAGGGACCGGGGAAGGCCGAGTTCGGCTGAGCGGACGAGCGGCCGGGAGTGCCGCTTCCTGACCCGGCATCACGTGGAATCTCCCGTACCGGGGTGGGGTGGCTGGGGGTGGCGCGCAGCGCGGCTCCTGTGCGCCCCACCTTGTGGGGGAACGGGACCGAATCGGCCGGGCGCCTCGCAATTCCCTCCCGTTACGTGGCGATCGATGGGTTACCGCAGGTCATGCCAGGTCGGAGCCGCCCTTGTCCGACCGTCCACCGGTGTGCGCCCAACAGCCCGGCGTGCGGAGGGAGTTGTTCCGGAAACTGGGAATTGGTTGAACGGCCCCACAACTGCCCTGCTCCGGCCATCATGGTTGCCATGGCGGGACAGGGAGAAGTGGCGAACGTGAGCGAGCGGATGCCAGAAGTCCCGGGTGAACCGACGAGCGACAGCCTCTCCGGCGCTGCTCTCGATCTCGTCGGTGACCCGACGATCGATGAGGTGCGCCTGCCGAACCGTCCCGAGTCGGCCAGATGCGCCCGCGATCTCGCCCGTACCGTCCTCGAGTCGCACTGGTCGCTGCCCGGGCCCCTCACCGACGACGCCGTGCTGCTCGTCTCCGAGCTCGTCGGCAACGCCGTGCGCCACACCGGGGCTCTCGTCTTCGGGCTGCGGATGATGCGCCGCCGCGGCTGGATCCGCGTCGAGGTGCGCGACCCGTCCCGCGGTCTGCCGTGTCTGCTGCCCGTGCAGGACCTGGACACCAGCGGACGGGGTCTCTTCCTCGTGGACACCCTCTCCGGCCGCTGGGGAGTCGACCTGCTGCCCCGCGGTAAGACCACTTGGTTCGAGATGCGGATCGTCGGCGGCTGACGGCTCGTCAGCCGCTCGCCTGATCGGTGCTACCGTGCGGCGGACAAGGAAGCCGGGCGGCAGACCGCCGCCCGCCGGCGATCGCGGGGGAAACATGATCGGCGTGCTGGGTCGCGGACCCCACGGGAAGGCGGCGCTCTGTGCGCCGCTGCTGATACTCGCCCTGCTCACAGGGCTCACCGGATGCGCGGGTGCGGACGGCGGCGAGGGCGGGGCCGACGCGGCACCGAGCAGTCCGCCGGACGCCAAGGGCGGTTCATCACCCTCACCGAAGACGAAGGACAAGCCTTCCGCCGGCGCCGAGCCCTCGGCGTCCTCCACGCTGCCGAAGGCCGCCGACGGCACGGACACCAAGGCCTGCTCCGACGGTGACTGCGAGGTCGAACTGTCCAAGGGGGATGAGATCCAACCCCCGTCCTCCTACGGCGTCGACAAGTTCACCGTCCAGAAGATCGAGGATCACGTGATCACGTGGACGGCGGGCTTCAGCGGCGGACGGGTCTCCACGTCGGCCCGGGGTGCCCAGAACTCCTCCACGAGCTGCACGAACGGCTCCTGCAGCGGCAACCTGGGCAAGAGCAAGGGCAAGATCGAGATCAACCGGCTCGTCATCGAGTTCACGTCGATCGGCGACGACCGGGCTGTCGCGAGGATCTCGCCCAAGAAGTGAAGCGGACTCACGCGCTCCCGTAACCCTGCGGGCCGGTGTGCCGGTGCGGGCGGTCCGTCAGGACGCCGGCACCGGTCCCGTGGACTCCCGGACGACCAGCCGCGGCGGCCTGGGTGCGGCCACCGGGCCCGCACCGCTCTCCTCCAGCAGACCCAGCAACTCGTTCGCGGCCGCCCGTCCGAGCTGCTCGATGTCCTGGTTGACCGTGGTCAGCCGCGGATAGACCAGCTCGCCGAGCGGGAGGTCGTCGTAGCCGATCACGGACAGGTCCCGCGGCACGTCGAGACCCAGCCTGCGGGCGGCGTTGATGCCCGCGACGGCCATGGTGTCGTTGCCGAAGAGGATCGCGGTGGGCCTATCGTCGGCCGGTTCCGCCATGCGTCCCACGGCGGCGGTGGCGTCCTGCGCGGTGAACTCGCCCACGACGACGTGGCTCGGGCGCAGCCCGTGCTCCGAGAGGCAGGACTCGACGACCTTCCGGCGGAACGTCGTGTGCACCTTGTCCTCGGGGCCCGAGACGTAGGCGATGCGCCGGTGCCCCAGCTCCACCAGGTGCCCGATCGCCTCGCGCAGCCCCGCGTCCTGCCCGGCCGCCTGCACATGGGGGATCGGGTCCTCCTGCCAGGGCCGCCCCACCAGCACCGCCGGAAGCCTGAGACGGCGCACCAGATCGAAGCGCGGGTCGCCGATGCGGCTCTCGGTGAGGATCACGCCGTCCACGCGCCGCTCCTCGGCGAGCCTGCGGTACGCCCGCACCTCCGCCTCGGGCTCCTCGCCCACGATGTGCAGCAGAAGTCCGTAGTCCAGCGGGGCGAGTTCGCTCTCGACGCCGGAGATGAGCAGCGCGAAGTGCGGGTCGGCCGTCAGCAGATCGGCACCCCGGCCGACGACCATGCCCAGCGCTCGCGTGCGGGCGCCGCGCAGGGCCACGGCGGCGGCCGACGGCGACCACTGGAGCTTGTCGGCGGCGGCGAGCACGCGCTGGCGCGTGGGCTCGGAGATGCCGCCCTTGCCGTTGATCACTTTGGAGACGGCGGCTACGGAGACCCCCGCGACGGCGGCCACATCCGTGATGGTCGCCTTTCCGGAGCTCTTCCTCCCCCGGGCCGTACCGGCCATCCCGTCTCCTCGAACCCCGTGCCGCGTCATTCAGATCTTCACCGCACTGCCGATCATGGCGCCTTCCATGCGGCGCTGGAGGAACGCGTAGGCGACGTAGACGGGCAGAAGGGTCACCACCGTACCAGCGGCGAGAATGCCGAAATCCGTCTCCAGCGGGGAGCGCAGCGTGGGCACGGCGACCTGGATGGTGCGCTGCGCCTGGTCGGGACCGATGAGGACGAGCGAGTACAGGTACTCGTTCCAGTACGTCAGGAAGCTGAGGATCCCGACCGTGGCGACCCCCGGCACCACCATGGGCAGATAGACGCGGACGAGGATGGTCAGGCTGCCCGCGCCGTCCATCCGCGCCGCCTCCTCCACCTCCTGCGGCACGGTTCGCATGAACTGCGTCAGCAGGACGACCGCGAGCGGAAGGGACGTCGCCGGCAGGAAGAGGATCACGAACGTACGGGTGTGGAAGAGGTCCAGCTGCGCGGCGAGCAGGAAGGTGGGCACCAGCGCCGCGAAGGTCGGGATCAGGAAGCCGAGCGAGAAGGCGCGCTCGATGAGGGCCGCCGCCCGGCCTCCGGCGCGTGCGAGTGCGTACGAGGCCGGCAGAGCGAGCAGCAGGACGACCACGAGCGAAGAGACCGTGACGATCAGGGAGTTGAGGCTCGCCAGGTCCAGGCGCGCGTCGCTGACCGCCGAGGCGAACTTCCCGAAGGAGAGCGACGTGGGCGGGCTCAGCGGCGAGGCGAAGATCTGCGAGTTCGTCTTGAACGACGAGACCAGCAGGTAGTACAGCGGCAGCAGGAGCATCAACGCATAGAGCCAGGCGCACAGTTGGGCGGCGGTCCTACCGGCGCCGCGCGCCGGTACGGGGGCGGAGGAGCTGCGGGCGGCTGTCGAAGTCATGGCAAGTCCCGTGGGGCCGTGGGAGATCGGGGTTGTCGGACGGATGCTGAACGGAGGCAGGAGGGGCTCAGTACGACTGCCGGAAGGCCCGCCTGATGACGAGCATGCCGATCAGCCCGAAGACGAACAGCAGCACACCGGCCGCCTGGCTGTAGCCGAGGTCGGACTGGAGGAACGCCTTCTGGTAGACGAGGAAGGAGAGGTTCGTCGACGCGTTCCCCGGCCCGCCCTGCGTCAGCAGCAGCACGTTCTGGGCGGAGGTGAAGAGCGTCCACAGGAACTGGAGCATGACGGTCACGCCGACGTAGTCCTTGACCATGGGGAAGGCGATCCCCCACATGCGGCGCCAGTGGCCGGCGCCGTCCAACTCGGCGGCCTCGTACACCGATTCAGGTACGGCCGAGAGGCGGGCGGCGTACAGCGTCGCCGTGTAGCCGATGCCGGCCCATACGTCGATGGCGACGATGCAGCCGAATGCGGTCGAGGTGTCCGCGAGCCAGGTGTGGGTGAGTCCGTCGAGGCCCACGCCGGAGAGCAGATGGTTGATCATGCCGCGCGGGGCGAAGAGCCCGTAGAAGATCATGGCCTTGGCGGAGGCCGAGATGAGGGCCGGGGTGAAGACGATGACCCGCAGCACCTGGTAGCCGCGCGGCCGCGTCGAGATGTGGTAGCCGAGCATGAACGCCCCGACGATCATCACCGGTACGGCGACGGCGAGTTGGACGACGCTGTTGTGCACCGCTGACCAGAAGAGGCTGTCGGAGAGCACCGCCCTGTAGTTGTCCAGGCCGGCGAATCCGACGCGGGCGAGCATGCCGGGCCACCGCAGCAACGAGATGACGAAGATCGCCCCGATCGGGCCGATCATGAACACCGCGTACCAGAGCAGCGCGGGTACGGCCATCACGGTGGTGCGCGGCGCGCGCTGCGCACGGCTCCGGGGTCGCTTCGCGTCGCCCGACAGGTCGTGGGAGGCCGGAGTGCCGGGAATCGTGGTTGTCGCCATGGCGGTTCTCAACCCCTCAGCTTCGGTAAGCGACATCGAGGGCGCGGCAGATCTTCTGCGGGCTCGCGCCGGGAGAGAAGGCGATGGATGTCGCCCTGTTCAGCGGTGCGGACGCGGCGGCCGGGACGAAGCTGTCGGGCATGACCACACGCTCGACGTCATCACCCTCGGAGACCCGGTTCGACTTGGTCACGAGCGGGAATTTGGCCGATCCCTTCTGCTCGCGCAGGCCGAGGGCGAATCCGCTGTCGTCGATGAACCGCTGTACGGAGCTCTTGCGGTAGAGGAACTTCACGAGCTTCCCGACCTTGCCGATCTTCTTCCGCCCGTTGGGAGTGATCCAGATGCCGGTCGAGGTGGCGCCCGTATAGACGGACGGTTTGCTGTACTCGCCGTCCTCGGGCATCGGGAATCCGCCGACCTCGGTACGGCTGCCGACTCCCTTGGGCACGGCGGCGATCGTGGAGGTGAGGGCCGACATCATGGCGGCGCGCTCGCTGAAGTACTCGGCGTTCATCTCGTCGGCGGTGAAGCCCTGGGCCCCCTTGCCGAACAGGCCCGTGTCCCGCAGTTGCGCGAACAGTTTCAGGCCGCGCATTGCCTGCGGCTCGGCGCAGAATCCCGCCTTGGCGAACACCCGCTTTGCGACGGGCGGTTCCATGTAGCCCTGCATGATCTGCATCAGCAGCTTCTGCCCCGACCAGTCGTTGCCGCCGATGGCCATGGGAGTGATGTTCTTCGCCCGCAGTGCCTTCACCGTCTTGCGCAGTGCGGGCAGTGTCTGCGGTATCTCCTTGATGCCTGCCCGCGCCAGCAGCTTGGTGTTGAACAGGACCGGCCAGTTGAATCCCATCCAGGGGAAGCCGCGCACGCGGCCCTCGCTGTCGGTCCAGGCCTTGAGGGCGCCGGGGCGCACGCGGTCGGTGAGGTGCCACTCCTTCATGTACTTGTTCACGGGGAGCGTGGCGCCGAGTTCGGTCCAGGAGAAGGACTTGTCGTAGAGGTTCACGAGCATGACGTCGGCTTCCTTGTCCGCCAGCCGCGCCGTCTCGAAGACGTTGAAGATGTCGTCCGCGCTGTAGACGTTCTTGACCTCGGTCCCGGGGTTCTCGCGCTCGAACTCCCTTATGGCGGCGGCGTAGACGTCCGCGCCGGAGGTGCCGGGGGCGAATCTGCTGTGGACGACGAGGGTGTGCGGGTCGTCCGTCTTCGGGTCGAGCGGTCCTCCGCAGCCCGACAGCAGTCCTGAAAGCAGTGCCATGACGGCTGCGGTCGCGCACGCCGCCCACCGGATGTTCATCGGCTCTCCCCTTCCGGTCCGGGTGACCGTCCGTCCGTCCGTGTTAAACGTTCTACGAGGGATGGCAGCGGACCGTAGCAGCGACCGAGAAGGCATAACAATGGGTCGACAAGGAAGAAGTTAAACGATATACCGGGAGGGTCTTGGGAGGCGGCCGCGCAGGGCCGCGACAGTACGAGGAAGGGCAGGGCATGCAGCGCAACTCCGCGAAACTCGCCACCCCCGAGGGCGACCCGCTGCTGTGGGTCGGCGTCAACTACTGGTCCCGCACCGGCGGTCCGCTCATGTGGCGGAACTACGACGCCGCAGTGGTCGACGAGGAGCTGCGCACCATGCGCGACCACGGCATCACGATCACCCGCAGCTTCCTGTACTGGCCGGACTTCATGCCGGAGGAGAACACCCTCGATCCGGTGATGCTGGAGCGCTACGACGACTTCCTGGAGCGGCACGCCGCGCTGGGCATGCACACCATCCCCACCTTCCTCGTCGGGCACATGTCCGGGCAGAACTGGGACCCGGCCTGGCGCGGCGGGCGCGACGTCTTCGGCGACGCCTCCTTCGTCGCCCAGCAGGAGTGGTACGTGCGCGAGACGACCGCGCGCTGGAAGGACCACCCCGCCATCGCGGGCTGGCTGCTGACCAACGAGGTCCCCATCTACGCGGACTGGCCCTCGCGCGGCATCGGCACCCTCGACTCCGACGAGGTCACCGCCTGGGCCAAGACCCTTACCGGCGCGGTCCGTTCGGCCGGTGCCACCCAGCCCGTCTCCATCGGCGACGGAGCCTGGGGCGTGGAGACCTCCGGCGCGGACAACGGCTTCCGCATCCGCGACCTCGCGGAGCTCGTCGACTTCCACGGCCCGCACGTCTACCGCATGGAGACCGACGTCGTGCGCCAGCACCTGGGCGCCGCCTTCGTGTGCGAACTGCTCGACATCGGCGGAAAGCCCGTGATCATGGAGGAGTTCGGGCTGACGTCCGACTTCGTCTCCGAGGAGAACGCGGCCCACTACTACCGGCAGGTCCTCCACAGCACCCTGCTCGCCGGAGCCACCGGCTGGATGCCCTGGAACAACACGGACTACGACGCGCTGGAGAACCAGGAGCCCTACAGCCACCACCCGTTCGAGATGCACTTCGGTATCACCGACTGCGAGGGCCGGCCGAAGGAGCAGCTGCGCGAGGTCAAGCGCTTCACCGACGTGCTGCGGCGCACCGACGCCGCCCGGCTGAGCCGCCCCGCCACCCGGGTCGCGCTCGTCGTCTCCTCCTTCCTGGAGAAGATGTATCCCTTCACCCAGCCGGACGACCGCACCAGCATCCTCACCAACACCCGCCAGGCATACGTCGCGGCGCGCGAGGCCGACCTGGGCGTCGGCGTCGCCAGGGAGGCCGACGGCCTCCCAAGCGACTGCGCGCTGTACCTGCTGCCGTCGGCCAAGCAGCTCACGGCGCCCGGCTGGACCCGGCTGCGGGCGCTCGCGGAGGGCGGAGCAACCGTCTACGCCTCGTACTTCCTCGGCGAGCACATGAACCAGCGCGGCACGTGGTGGCCGAAGCTCGACGAGACCTTCGGAGTGCGCAAGAAGCTGCGCTACGGGCTCGCCGACCCCATCGAGGACGACGAGCTGCGCATGGTCTTCCAGAGCGACTTCGGCGGTATCGAGGCAGGCGAGGAGCTGGTCTTCCCCGTCGCGGGCACCGCGAACTCGCGCTCGTACCTGCCCGTCGAACCGGACGGCGCCGAGGTCCTCGCGACCGACTCCCACGGCCGTCCCGCACTGCTGCGCCGCCGCACCGGTACGGGCGCACTCGTCCTGTGCACGTATCCCGTCGAGCACATGGCCGCCGTCTCACCGGGCGTCAATCCGGAGCCGACCTGGCGGCTTTACGCGGCGCTCGCCGCCGAGGCCGGTGCCGTCCCGGAGGTGTCGGTGGCCGACCCGCGAGTCATGACCGGACGGATGGAACACGAGGACGGGCGGAGCTTCGTGTGGTTCATCAGCCAGCACGACGAGCCGCTCACGGCGGAGCCGGTGCTCACGGGCGGCGGGGCGCTGAAGGACCTCGACGGGGCCGGGCTCGACGCCGTCGAGCTGCCCCCGTACGGCGTGATCGTCGCCGAGATGACACCGTGAGCACCACAGGCACGTGATCAGGAGAGGAACAGAGCCAGATGAGGATCGAGTCCGCCGACACAGTCGTCACCAGCCCCGGGCGCAACTTCGTCACTCTGCGGCTGGTGACGGCCGACGGCATCACCGGCCTGGGCGATGCCACGCTCAACGGCCGTGAGCTGGCTGTCGCCTCGTACCTGAGCGACCACGTGGCGCCGCTGCTCATCGGCCGCGACGCGCGCAACATCGAGGACACGTGGCAGTACCTCTACCGCGGTGCGTACTGGCGGCGCGGCCCGGTCACGATGGCCGCGATCGCCGCCGTCGACACGGCCCTGTGGGACATCAAGGCCAAGGCGGCGGGCATGCCGCTGTACCAGCTGCTGGGCGGCGCGAGCCGACGCGGCGCCCTCGCCTACGGGCACGCCTCGGGGCGTGACATCCCCGAACTCCTCGACTCCGTACGCGCGCACCTCGATGACGGCTACCGCGCCATCCGCGTGCAGACCGGCATCCCCGGCCTCGGCTCCGTCTACGGTGTGGCCGCGTCCGGCGCGGGGTCGGGCGACCGCTACGACTACGAGCCGGCCCGCCGCACCGCCGGCGGCCCGTCCCTGCCGGTGGAGGAGACCTGGGACACCCGGGCCTATCTGCGTCATGTGCCGAGTGTCTTCGAGGCCGTACGCGAGGAGTTCGGGCCCGAGCTGCCGCTCCTGCACGACGGGCACCACAGGATGACGCCCATCCAGGCGGCGAAGCTCGGCAAGTCCCTCGAGCCCTATGACCTGTTCTGGCTCGAGGACGCCACACCCGGCGAGGACCAGGCCGCCCTGCGGCTGATCCGGCAGCACACCACCACGCCGCTCGCGATCGGCGAGGTCTTCAACTCGGTGCACGACTACACGACTCTGCTCAGCGAGCGGCTGATCGACTACGTGCGCTCCGCGATCACCCACACCGGCGGTGTCACCGCGATGAAGAAGCTGCTCGACCTCGCCGCCGTGTACGGCATCCGCTCCGGGATGCACGGGCCGACCGACATCTCACCGGTGGGCATGGCCGCGGCGCTCCATGTCGACCTGGCCGTGCACAACTTCGGCATCCAGGAGTACATGAGGCACTCGGCCGACACCCTGGAGGTCTTCCGCACCTCCTACACCTTCGAGGAGGGACTGCTGCGTCCGTCCGAGAACCCCGGGCTCGGCGTCGAGCTCGACACGGACGCGGCGGCCCGCTTCCCGTACGAGCCCGCCTATCTGCCCGTGAACCGGCTCACCGACGGGACCGTCCACGACTGGTGAGCCGCGGCGGTCCGCCGGTGAGGGTGCGTGCGTCGGGGGCGCGGGCCGGTCAGCGCCTCTCGTACCGGGCGCCGACCTTCCGGGCCTCGCGCTGCGACTTCCGCAGAGCCGCGGTCACGGACTGCTCCCCCTCGATCGCGGCGCTCAGCTCCCGGGAGACATGGTCACCGAGGCCGGTGAACTCCGGGACACCGACGAACTGGATGCCGAGGGTGGGCCGCTTCTGCACGCCGGGCCTGCGCGGATCGGCCTCTCGGATCGCCTTCTCGGTCGCGTCGCCGAAGGCGGCCGCGGCCCGCTTGTACTGCGGACGGTCGAACGTCGACTCGCGCTTCCCGGCGGGCACGTTCTCCCAGCCGATCTCGCGGCCGACGAGGCTCTCGTACTCCTTGCTCGACGCCCAGGACATGAACTCCCATGCCGAACGGGGCTGTTCGGTCGACTTCTGCATGCCCCACGCCCAGGTGTAGAGCCATCCCGAGGACCTGGTCTCCTCGATCGGCGCCGGCGCGTAGCCGATCTTGCCCTTGACGGGTGATCCGTCGGCCTCCAGGGGGCCGGCGCCGGCCGTCGCGTCGTACCACATCGCCGACTTGCCGTTCTTCATGTTGCGCAGGCAGTCGGCGTAGCCGGACTTCGTGGGGTTCTCCTGGCCGTGTTCACGTACGAGGCCGACGTAGAACCGCGCCGCTTCCGTGAAGCCGTTGTCGGTGAGCCTGGCGTTCCAGTCCCTGTCGAACCACGTGCCGCCGAAGGTGTTCACCACCGTCGTCAGGGGAGCTGCCATCTCGCCCCAGCCCGGCAGGCCGCGCAGGCAGATGCCGCTCATGCCCTTCCCGGGGCGGTCGGCACGCTCGGCCAGCGCGGCGATCTGGCTCCAGGTGGGCTTCTCGGGCATCTCCAGGCCGAGCTCGCGGAAGACGTCCTTGCGGTACATCAGGAACGAGGACTCCCCGTAGAAGGGCTCCGCGTAGACCTTGCCGTCCGCTCCGCTCAGGGAGAGCTGGATCGGCAGCATGATGTCGCTCTGGCCGAAGGAACGGTCCTTGGTGATGAAGGAGTCCAGGGGTCTGAGCCAGCCGCGGCGTGCGAAGTCCCGAGTCTCGAAATTGCTGATGGTCGCGACGTCGTAGCGGCCGGACCGGAGGGCGAAGTCGGAGTGGACCTCCTTGCGGACCTCGTTCTCCGGCAGCGTGGTGAAGTGGACGTCGATGCCCGTCCTCTTCGTGAAGTGCTGAGCGGTGAGCTTCTTCAGCTCCAGCATCTGCGGGTTGTCGACCATCAGGACTTTTAAGGACTTCTTCTCCGGCCGCTCCTCGTCCTGCGAGCTGCATGCCGTGAGCAGGCTCGCCGTGACGGCTGCCGCGGCGACGATCCTTACCGTCCTTCCTCTGCATCCGGGTGTGAACCGGGACTTGAACACAGGGCTCTCCTCGTCGTGGTCCTGGCGCGACCCTGCGAGGGGTGTCCGACGGCACCCGGGAGTTCCGAGGCACCCGGACGCAGCGAGACGCCGATCATGCGGAGAGTTCTACATGCCCGTGATGGTCGGGAAACAGTCCGAATGGCCGCCAATCCTGCCTGCATCTGCCCGAGTTGAGGACGGGTTCGAGTCGGCTGACCAGCGGAGAGAGGGCGGCGTCCCGTCGAGGGGTGCCCGTTTCCCGCTCCCGGGATGCCCGTTCCGCTTCCGCAGGTAGGACACTGGCCTAGTCCAAGTCCCGTCGCTACGCGGGTAGTTGACGAACGAGGGTGTGGCGAAGACCCTTCCCAGGTCTTCGCCACACCCTCGCGATTCCGTCACTGGGCGCGGGAGCCGGACGTTCCCCGGCCCGCGCCGTAAGCGGGTTCAGCCCACCGTCGTCGCGTCGGCGACACCCTCCGAGGCCCGGCTTGCCGGAACCACGGCCTCCCGGTGGGACGCGGTCGTCCTGGGGCGCCTCGCGTGGTAGACGAGCGCGGGCGGCAGATTGCGCCACACCGTGCGGCCCGGCACCACCTCTTCGAAGGTGGAGTGCAGCAGCTCCCTGAAGCGCAGAGCCGAGGACAGCCGCAGGGCATGGACATAGCCGAACGTGGTGAACGCTCCGTCCGGCGCGAGCACATGGCTCACGGCCGAGAGGATCTCGCGCTGCACGTCGTTGGAGAAGGACGCCCAGGGAAGGCCGCTGACGACCACGTCAGCCTTCTCCAGGCCCCGTTCGGTGAGCAGCTGCGGCAGCGCGGAGGCGTCGGCGTGGAGCACCTCCACCTTGCGGCAGCGCCATCGCAGCTGGTCGGCCAGCCGCGGATTCGCCTCGATGGCAAGCTGGCGTCCGCGACCGCTCAGCTGTTCCTCGATGATGCTGGTGACCACCCCTGTTCCTGGGCCCAGTTCGACCACGACCGGGTCGCCGAGCTCGGGTACGGGTGCGGTCACTGCCGCGGCGAGTTTCGGGGAGCTGGGGGCCACCGCGCCGATGTCGGCGGGCGATCGCAGGAACTCGCGCAGCATCGTGCCGGTCTCGCTCGTCAACGTTCTTTGCCTCTCGGGGACGTCAAGGGCTCGAGACCGGCCAGGTGGGCAGCCCTTCAGTGGCTGACATGAGGGGCTGCGGCGGGGAACGGACGACCTCGCGTGGACCACCGTACCCATGGATCCGCAGATCACGGCCATACCGGGGGAGCTAATGGTCGGTAACCCATCTGACCTGTGGATTCGTGCTCAGATCCACGGGGTGCCGTATGCGGAGCATCTCCCCGAAACGGCCGGGCGGCCGCTGATGCCGCAGTCGTGGGCGGAGTGGAGGGAAAGGGGAGGAAGCGGACGATCGGGGGTGTGATTCCAGCCACAGCCCGTGCGAGGGGCAACGGGCCCGGTCCACCCGTCCCGGCGGTGCGGGCCCGATGCGGGGTCAGCACTCGATGACGTTGACCGCGAGCCCACCCCGGGCCGTCTCCTTGTACTTGACCTTCATGTCGGCACCGGTGTCCTTCATCGTCTTGATCGCCTTGTCGAGCGAGACGTGGTGCCGGCCGTCGCCGCGCAGTGCCATGCGGGCGGCGGTGACGGCCTTCACGGCCGCCATGCCGTTGCGCTCGATGCAGGGGATCTGGACGAGCCCGCCGATCGGATCGCAGGTCAGCCCGAGGTTGTGCTCGATGCCGATCTCCGCGGCGTTCTCCACCTTCTCCGGGCCTCCGCCCAGCACCTCGGCCAGGCCGCCGGCCGCCATGGAGCAGGCCGAGCCCACCTCGCCCTGGCAGCCGACCTCGGCGCCGGAGATCGAGGCGTTCTCCTTGAAGAGCAGCCCGACGGCGCCCGCGGCAAGGAGGAAGCGGACGATGCCGTCCTCGTCGGCGCCCGGCACGAACTCGGTGTAGTAGTGCAGGACGGCCGGGATGATGCCCGCCGCGCCGTTGGTGGGAGCCGTGACGACGCGCCCGCCGGCGGCGTTCTCCTCGTTCACCGCCATCGCGTAGAGCGTCAGCCACTCGGTCGCGTGCGTCTCCCGGCTGCCCTCCGCCCGCAGCTGGCGAGCGGCGGTGGCCGCCCTGCGGCGCACCTTCAGGCCGCCCGGCAGGATGCCCTCGCGGCTCAGTCCGCGGGCGACGCAGGCCCGCATGACCTCCCAGATCTCCAGCAGTCCGGCACGGATCTCCTCCTCCGTGCGCCAGGCCTTCTCGTTCTGGAGCATCAGCTCCGAGACGGACAGGCCCGTCTCCCTTGTGAGCCGCAGCAGCTCGTCGCCGGTGCGGAAGGAGTGCTTCAGTTCGGTGTCGTCGAGCTTGATGCGGCCCGATCCGGCAGCGTCCTCATCGACGACGAAGCCGCCGCCCACCGAGTAGTACGTCTTCTCCAGAAGCGTGGCACCGGAGGCGTCGTAGGCGAAGAGCGTCATCCCGTTCGCGTGGTACGGGAGCGAGCGGCGCCGGTGCAGGATCAGCTGGGACTGCTCGTCGAAGGCGATCTCGTGGGCGTCCCCTATCTCCGTGGCCAGCAGCCGCAGCCGCTTCGAGGTCCGGATCCGCTCGACCTCGTCGTCGGCGCCCTCGACGTCGACGGTGCGCGGTGCCTCGCCCTGGAGCCCGAGCAGCACGGCCTTCGCGGTGCCGTGCCCGTGCCCGGTGGCGCCGAGCGACCCGTACAGCTCCGCCTTCACGGATGCCGTGTGGGCCAGCACGCCCTCGTTCTTCAGCCGCACGGCGAACATGCGGGCAGCGCGCATCGGACCGACCGTGTGCGAACTGGACGGGCCGATGCCGATCGAGAAGAGGTCGAAGACGGAGACCGCCATGGCAGGCGCCTCCTTTCCGTGCGGGGCCCGTGCTGTGGCCGGATGACCGGTGCCGCGGCGCGGACCGCGCCGCGGCACCGGGCCTGTTACTTGCCCAGGCCGGGGTAGAGGGGGTGCTTCTCGGTGAGCGCCGTGACGCGGGCGCTCAGGGACTTGGCCTTGTCCTCGTCGAAGCGGGGGAGCAGCGCCTCGGCGATGATGTCGGCGACCTCGCGGAAATCCTCCTCCTGGAAGCCCCGGGTCGCCAGCGCGGGCGTCCCGATGCGAAGGCCGGAGGTGACCATGGGCGGGCGGGGGTCGTTCGGCACGGCGTTGCGGTTCACGGTGATGCCGATCCCGTGCAGCCTGTCCTCGGCCTGCTGGCCGTCCAGTTCGCTGTTGCGCAGGTCGACGAGGATCAGGTGCACGTCCGTGCCGCCGGAGAGTACGGAGACGCCCGCGTCCACCGCGTCCTGCTGCAGCAGCCGCTCGGCCAGCAGCCGGGCACCGGTGAGGGTCCGCTGCTGGCGCTCCTTGAACTCGTCGGAGGCCGCGATCTTGAACGACACGGCCTTGGCCGCGATGACGTGCTCCAGCGGGCCGCCCTGCTGGCCGGGGAAGACCGCGGAGTTGATCTTCTTGGCGTACTCCTTCGTGGAGAGGATCACGCCGCCGCGCGGGCCGCCGAGCGTCTTGTGCGTGGTCGTGGTCACGACGTCCGCGTACGGCACCGGAGAGGGGTGCAGCCCGGCCGCCACCAGACCCGCGAAGTGCGCCATGTCGACCATGAGCAGGGCGCCGACCTCGTCAGCGACGCGGCGGAAGGCGGCGAAGTCCAGCTGCCGCGGGTAGGCGGACCAGCCGGCGATGATCATCTGCGGCCGGTGCTCGCGCGCCAGCCTGCCGACCTCGTCCATGTCGACCTGGCTGGTCTTCTCGTCGACGTGGTAGGCGACGACGTTGTAGAGCTTGCCGGAGAAGTTGATCTTCATGCCGTGCGTGAGGTGACCGCCGTGCGCCAGGTCCAGGCCCATGATCGTGTCACCGGGCTTGAGCAGCGCGAACATCGCGGCGGCGTTCGCGGACGCGCCGGAGTGCGGCTGTACGTTGGCTGCCTCCGCCCCGAAGAGCGCCTTGATGCGCTCGCGCGCGATGTCCTCGATGACGTCGACGTGTTCGCAGCCGCCGTAGTAGCGACGCCCCGGGTAGCCCTCCGCGTACTTGTTGGTGAGGACGGAGCCCTGGGCCTCCAGGGAGGCGACGGGCGCGAAGTTCTCCGACGCGATCATCTCGAGGGTGGACTGCTGGCGGTGGAGTTCGGCGTCGACGGCGGCGGCGACGTCCGGGTCCACCTCGTGGAGAGAGCTGTTCAGAAGCGACATGGAACCATCCCTGGTGGCAGGCCGGTCGGGCACATTGGCGGACATACGGCGTTCAGTCGTTGCTGCTCGGGCGTAGGGGGCCGCTCTCGCGGCTCCGGGCGACAGGGGCCGGTCGGTGCGGGCCCGGCGTCAGCTTCCGGCGGTGAACGAGGCGTACTCGTCGGCCGTCAGCAGACCCTCCGGCTCGTCCGTGACACGCACCTTGAACAGCCAGCCGCCCTCGAACGGGGAGGAGTTGACCAGCGCCGGGTCGTCCACGACATCCTGGTTGATCTCGGTGATCTCGCCGGAGACCGGCGCGTAGAGGTCGCTGACCGACTTGGTCGACTCCAGCTCGCCGCAGGGTTCGCCCGCGGTCACCGTGTCCCCGTTCTCGGGAAGCTGGACGAAGACGACATCGCCGAGCGCGTCGGCGGCGTGCGCCGTGATGCCGACCGTCGAGACGCCGTCATCGGCGGCCGACAGCCACTCGTGCTCCTTGCTGTAACGCAGCTGCTGCGGGTTGCTCATGGTGCGATTCTCCTGGATGAGAGGGGAACGGAGGGAATCAGTCTTGGTCAGTGGGACGCAGGACACGTCGAGCGGCGCGGGCCACGCCGCGGTCCGGCGCCGGGGAGGCGGGCACGGGTCGTCCCGCCGGCGCCCTTGTCAGCGTTGCCGCTTGTAGAAGGGGAGCGCCACGACCTCGTACGGCTCGTGGCTGCCGCGGATGTCCACCGCGACCCCCTCGGTGCCGGGCTCCGCGAACGCCGGGTCGACGTACGCGATGGCGATGGGCTTGCCGAGGGTGGGCGACGGGGCTCCCGAGGTCACCTCGCCGATCACCGAACCGTCCGCGGCGGAGACCACCTCGTACCCGGCACGCGGGACCCTCCTGCCCTCGGCGATCAGCCCGACGAGCTTGCGCGGCGGCGACGTCTCGGCCTGACCGGCGGCGGCCTCCAGCGGCTCGCGCCCGACGAAGGCACCGTCGTTGGTGGTCTTCTCGAACTTCACGATCCGGCCCATGCCCGCGTCGAACGGCGTGGTCCGCGTGGTCAGTTCGTGCCCGTACAGCGGCATCCCCGCCTCGAGGCGGAGCGTGTCACGGCAGCTCAGGCCGCACGGCACGAGGCCCGCGGGGGCACCCGCCTCGGTGAGCGCCTCCCACACGGCCACGGCGTCGGAGGGGGAGACGAACAGCTCGAAGCCGTCCTCGCCGGTGTATCCCGTACGGGCGATGAGTGCGTCCCGGCCGGCGACGGTGCCCGGCAGCCCCGCGTAGTACTTCAGCCCCTCCAGGTCGGCGTCCGTGACGCCCTTGAGGATGCCGGCGGCCTCCGGGCCCTGCACGGCGATCAGCGCGTAGGCGTCCCGGTCGTCGCGCACCTCGGCGCCGAAGCCGGCGCTGCGCTCACGCAGTGCGTCCAGCACGGTCTGCGCGTTGGAGGCGTTGGCGACGACCATGTACGTGTCCTCGCCGGTGCGGTAGACGATCAGGTCGTCGAGGATGCCGCCCGAGGCGTCGCACAGCATGGTGTAGCGGGCGCGTCCGACCGACAGCCGGGAGAGGTGGCCGACCAGCGCGTAGTCCAGCAGTTCGCCGGCCTGTTGCCCGGTGACGGTGATCTCGCCCATGTGCGAGAGGTCGAAGAGACCCGCGCGCGTGCGCACGGCGACGTGCTCGTCCCGCTCGCTGCCGTAGCGCAGGGGCATGTCCCAGCCGGCGAAGTCGGTCATCGTCGCGCCGAGCGCGCGGTGTACCGCGTCGAGGGCGGTTGTGCGCGGGCCGCCGCCGGTGGCCCCGCTGTCGGTCTCGCTCATGTCAGGCTCCCGTGACTCGGTGACGCGGATGTCCTCCCCATCTGTCATCGGAACCTGAGAGGTTCGCCACGAGCCCTCGTGCACGGGCGGTGGCTTGCACCTTGGGTGGAGCCGCCTGTGGGCGGCCCGCTTTTCAGATCTGCCTCGTCCTGCGCGGTATCGGTGCCTGAGAGATTCAAGGGAGGACTTGCTCCTTCGGCGCCCCGGCGGGACCGCGCTCCGAGCGCGGCCGGGAACTCTCCCGCGTGGATTCAAACGGCCGGTATCCAGTTGACTGGCCCGCTCATCATGGCACGGCGGCGAAGAGGCGTCGACGGTGCATGGCTTCGGCCGGCTGCGATGCCGCCTTGCTGCGCATTACCATTTCTTGACACTCTCGGAGGCGAGCCGCCGGACGGCGGCCATATCCGGGGAGGGGCGATCAGGTGGGCAGCCTGCGCAGTGCGTACGCGACCGTGACCGGCTGGGGGTACTCGCCCTCCGGCCAGGCCAAAGACGCCGCCGACTCTCCTGTACGGGCGGCGGCGCCGCCACCGGCGCCCGTCGAGACGGCTGTTGCGGGCACCCAGGCGCCCGTCGAGGCCGGTGCCACGGCCGTTCCGGCGGACTCACCCCCGCCCGCCGCCTCCGTGGACCTCCGCGGTACGGCCGCCCGGCGGACGTTGCGGTATCCGACCGGTGACCGCGTCGTCGTCTCCGGGCTTCCGGGCAGCGGCAAGTCGACGCTGATCCGACGCGTCCTCGCCCTCCAGGACACCGTCCGCCGCATCGACTCCCAGGACGTGCGCGAGCGTTGGGGGTCCGCGCTGCCGCGCTGGCTGCCGTACGCCGCGTACCGTCCCCTCGCCCGCATCGCGCACTACGCGGGGCTGCGGCGGGCGCTCTCCTCCGGCGCGAGCGTGGTCGTGCACGACTGCGGCAGCCAGGCGTGGGTGCGCAACTGGCTCGGCCGGGACGCCCTCCGGCGCGGCCGCGCCCTCCACCTCGTCCTGCTGGACGTGCCGGTGGCGACGGCGCTGCGCAGTCAGGCCGAGCGCGGACGCACCGTCTCCGGCTACGCGTTCATGCGCCACCGCAGGGCCGTGCGGCGGCTGATCGTGAACGCGGAGTCCGGGCGGCTGCCGCGCGGATGCCAGTCGGTGGTCCTTCTGGACCGGGGCGCCGCGGGAGCACTCGCCGGCATCTCCTTCGAGTAGCAACGCGCGGAAGGCGCACGCCCGGCGCGCACGGCCGGACCGCTCGCAACCCGCTGTGACCACCGCACTAGGGTGGCGGTCATGACCATTCCTCAGCAGTACGGACCGGGCCATGGCGGAGGCTGGCCCGGCAACGAGCTGGAGGAGGCACTCGCCGCCTCCCTCGAAGTGCCAGGCGCCGGTGCCCGGCTGCTTGAGGTGCTCGGACGCAGCAGCGTCTGGGTGCCGCTGCCCGAGGGCGGCGGCCCCGACAGTCCCGACCTGGATCTGCCGACCGTGGAGCTCAACGGCGGCGTCTACGTTCCCGTCTTCAGTTCCGAGCAGCAGTTCCTGCAGGTCGTCGGGAGCCATATGTCCTTCACCGTCGCGCCCGCACGCGAATTCGCCCGCGGGCTGCCCCCCCAGGTGGGCATCGCCGTGAACCCGGAGGGCACCGTCGGCATGCCGCTGCCGCCCGAGGCCGTCGCCGAGCTGTGCGCCAACACCCCGGGTGAGCAGGCCGCGTGGGGCGTGGCGCGCGGCGCGCGGGTGCGGCTCTACGAGCCGGACTGGCAGGAGGAGCCCGTGGACTTCCTCGCCGCCGCGGCCGGGGAGTTCGCCGTCCTGCCGTGGATGCGCGCGGCCCGCCGCGCACTCGCGAGCTCCGAGGGGGATCCGCCGTCGCTGTTCGTCGGCGTCGAGCTGGACCACCTGGACCCGGACATCCGGCAGGCCGCGCACGACGCGCTCGCGCGTGCGCTGGGCCGCGCGCAGGTCAGATGGCCGGTTCAGCTCGTGCTGATGGACGCCGCCCAGGACCCGGTCGTCGACTGGATGCGGCACTGCGTGCGGCCCTTCTACACCCGGGACTGAGGTCCGGGTCCCTACGGGCCCGCTCCGCCCCAGGACGTAGCGCTTCAGCACGACGCCCCGTGTCGGTCCCTGCTCGTAAGCTGGTTTGATGACGGGGACAACGGGGAGGGCCGCGTTCGCGGGCCCGGTACAGATCATTGAGAAGGACGGCTTCCTCACCGGCCGCGCCGCCCGGGAGTGCCTCCCGGGCAGGAGGCTCTGGGGGAGGCCGGCGAAGCGTCGGAGCGGTTCCGGTGGAAGGACGGCCAGGTGAGCGCGGGTGCAGGCGTCGAGCAGCTGCTGGGGCAGGTGTCGCCGGGGAGGTACGACACCTATGAGGCGCTGCTCGATGCGCTCACCGACGGCGAAGTGTGGATGCTGCTCTGGAACGGACGTCCGGGCGCGCCGGACGCCCAGTACGGAAACATGGAGGTCGGCGGGTATGGCTACGCCCCCTGCGTGAGTTCCGCCCAGGAGCTGGCCGTCTCCGGCTGGGACCGCTCGCACGAGATCGTCAGCGGCCGTGAGATCGCCGCCGCGCTCTTCCCGGAGCGCTGGGGGATCTGGCTCAACCCGCACGCCCCGGGCGGCGGGGTCGGCATCCCGTGGCTCGACCTGCGGCGCATCGCCCTGGGCTTGGACCAGTTGCCCGCGGGGCCGCTGCGCATCAGCGAACCGAGCCTGGACGTCGCGCAGTTCTACGCGCTGCTGAGCCAGAACGCACATCGCACGCCCGTCGTGCGTTCCCTGCGCCGCGCCTGGGTGCAGCCGGCACTCGGCGCCGGCTATCTCGCGATCGGCCTCGACCTGTACGACACGGGCCGGCAGGCCGTGGAGTCGGCGCAGCAGATGATGCGTCAGTCGGTGGCGGCCGTCCCTGAGGGGCTGCCGGTCTCCAGTGTCGCGATGTCGGACGACTACGACCCGGTGGCGATGTGGCTGCGGCGCAATTCGCGGCCATTCTTCGATCGTGACGTGCCGACGGCCGACGCCGCTCCTGGGCACGGCTACGGATTCCCCCGCTCCTGACGCCCGTCCGCCCGGTCGGTACGCAACCGGACTTCCTCCAGGGATGCCTGGTGGAAGGAAGCGCAGGTGGGCGGTTGTCCACGCGCATTGACGGGATTCCGATAGTCGCCAGTTGCCGTTCGTATAACGGAATCTGACGCGTCACATCACAGTTGAGCATCCTTTCCCCGGGGGGACTGGCGGGTGATCGCATGGCCGATGAGACTCCCGAGCGTTGAGGCATCGGCCTTGTGAACGTGCGAATTGCGAACTGGCCGCTACAGCGGCGGGCGTGGCTGGTCACCCCCGGCCGAGAGAGGGTTTCCCCACGATGACGGCACCACTGCACGACACGTCCGCGGAGACCGCGCCCGTCGACCCGGCACTCGGTGGCGTGGAAGGCAAGTCCATCGAAGGGCGCTCCCTCGGACGGATCGCGTGGAACCGCCTCAAGCGGGACAAGGTGGCACTCATCGGCGGCGGCGTCGTCCTGGTGCTCATCCTGGTCGCGTTCTTCGCGCCGTTCATCGTGAGCCTGCTGGGACATCCGCCGGACGAGCACCACGAAGAGCTGATCGACCCGCTCTTCCAGACTCCCAAGGGTGCGCTCGGCGGTATCAGCGGTGAGCATCTCCTGGGCGTCGAACCGGGCAACGGCCGCGACATCTTCAGCCGCATCGTCTACGGCGCGCGCGTCTCGCTGCTCGTCGGCTTCCTCTCGGCCGTGGTCGCCGTCGTCGTCGGAACCGTGCTCGGCGCTCTCGCCGGTTACTTCGGCGGCTGGCTCGACGCGGTCATCAGCCGCGTGATGGACATGCTGCTGGCCTTCCCCCAACTGCTGTTCATCATCTCGCTGATCTCCGTGGTGCCGAACGAGATGTTCGGGCTGACGGGCACGGGCGTACGGCTCACCGTCATGATCCTGGTGATCGGCTTCTTCGGGTGGCCCTACATCGGCCGCATCGTGCGCGGCCAGACGCTCTCGCTCCGCGAGCGGGAGTACGTGGAGGCGGCGCGCAGCCTCGGAGCGGGGCGGCGCTACATCCTCTTCAAGGAACTGCTGCCGAACCTGATCGCGCCGATCACCGTGTACACCACGCTCATGATTCCCACCAACATCCTCACCGAGGCCGCCCTCAGCTTCCTCGGCGTGGGCGTCAAGCCGCCGACCGCCTCCTGGGGGCAGATGCTCTCCCAGGCTGTGCGCTATTACGAGACGGATCCGATGTTCATGGTGGTGCCGGGTGTGGCCATCTTCATCACCGTTCTCTCCTTCAACCTCTTCGGCGACGGCGTGCGCGACGCGCTGGACCCCAAGGGTTCCCGATGACCCCCACACCACCAGGCGTGTCCTGGTTCTGTCCCCGGCCCGGCGCAGCCGTGCGGGCCGTGACCTACACCGGAGGATGCAGATCGTGACAACCCAACGCTCATCGAGGCGCAGGATCGCCGCGTCGGCCGTCGCGGTCGCGGCCCTCCTGACCACCGCAGCTTGCGGTGGCGGCGGCAGTGACAGCGAGGGCGACGGCAAGGCGCCCGGATTCAACGCGGCCAAGGCGAAGACGGCCAACCCGTCCAACAAGAAGGGCGGGACGCTGAAGTTCATCGGCACCCAGGACGCCGACTCCTGGGACACGACCCGTGGTTACTACGGGTTTGCCTGGGACTTCATGCGCTACTACAGCCGCACCCTGGTCAGCAGCAAGCCCGTAGCCGGCAAGGAGAGTTCGGAGCTCGTCCCGGACCTGGCGAAGTCCAAGGCGAAGATCACGGACGGCGGCAAGACCTACACGTACGAGCTGCGCGACGGCATCACCTGGGAGGATGGCAAGCCCATCACCTCCAAGGACATCAAGTACGGCATCGAGCGGCAGTGGGCGCAGGACGTCCTCTCCGGCGGTCCCATCTACCTGAAGGACACGCTCGACCCGGACGGCAAGTACAAGGGCCCCTACAAGGACAAGGCCAAGGACAAGCTCGGCCTGGACGCCATCGAGACGCCCAGCGACAACAAGATCATCTTCCATCTGCCCAAGCGCAACGGTGACTTCGAGCAGATGCTGGGCATGCCTTCGGCCTCCCCGGTTCGCCAGGACAAGGACACCAAGTCCAAGTACGGCCTGAAGCCCTTCTCCAGCGGCCCGTACAAGTTCGAGTCGTACACGCCGAACAAGAAGCTCACGCTCGTCCGCAACCCCGAGTGGAAGAAGTCCTCGGACTCCATCCGCAAGGCCCTCCCGGACAAGGTCACCGTCACCCTGTTGACCAACGCCGACGAGATGGACAAGCGCCTCATCAACGGTGACTACGACCTGGACATCAACGCCACCGGCATGGAGGCGGCAGGCCGTGAGAAGGCGCTGAAGGAGCACAAGGGCAACGTCGACAACCCGAGCACGGGTTACATCCGTTACGCGGTCTTCCCGCAGATCGTGAAGCCCTTCGACAACATCCACTGCCGCAAGGCGATGATCTACGGATCGGACCACAAGTCGATCCAGAACGCGCGCGGTGGCCCGCTCGCCGGCGGTGACATCGGCACCAACATGCTGCCGGCGCTCGTCCCGGGCTCCGACCTGAAGTTCGACCCGTACGGCATCGCCAAGAACCAGGGCGCGGCCGACGTGCAGAAGGCCAAGGCCGAGCTGAAGAAGTGCGGCAAGCCGAACGGCTTCAAGACCACCATCGCGGTCCGCAACAACAAGCAGGTCGAGGTCGCCTCCGCCGAGGCCATGCAGGCGTCGCTCAAGAAGATCGGCATCACTGCCGAGGTCGACGAGTACGACGGCGCGCAGACCACCGGCATCATCGGTAACCCCGACGTGGTCAAGAAGAAGAACTACGGGATCATCATCATGGGTTGGGGCCCGGACTTCCCGTCCGGCCAGGGGTACGGCATGCCGCTGTGGCACAGCAAGTACATCCTGGACAACGGCAACAACAACTACGCCATGATCGATGACAAGAAGATCGACGGCATGTTCGCCGACGCGATCGCCGAACTCGACAAGAACAAGGCGGCCGAGAAGTACGCGGCCATCAACGCCGAGGTCATGAAGGGCGCTTACTACCTGCCCTTCACGTTCGAGAAGAACATCATCTGGCGCTCCAGCAGGCTGACCAATGTCGGCACGACCGACGCGTACAGCGGTCGTTACGACTACGCCGTGCTCGGCGTCAAGTGATCCGTCCGACCCCGCCGGCGCACCCGCCGCCAGTCACGAAGGGCAGGTGAGGGCCGCAGTGGTGGCCCGGTGAACACTCCGATGACCTCGGGGAGTTCACCGGGCCCCACCGGGCCGGAAGCAGTGCTCACATATCTCATCAGGCGGCTCTTCGCCGTCGTAGTGATGCTGATCGTCGTCATGCTGGCGGTGTTCGGCATCTTCTTCCTGATCCCGAAGTGGACGGGGGTCGACCCCGCCACGATGTTCGTCGGCAAGCAGGCCGATGCCGCCGCGCTGGAGGGCATCAGGCAGAAGCTCGGCCTGGACGACCCGATCCTCGTCCAGCTCTTCGACTTCTTCCGCGGCATCCTCGTCGGACGGGACTACGTCAGCGCGGGCGACACCATCCACTGCTCCGCGCCGTGCTTCGGGTACTCCTTCAAGACCGAGCAGGCCGTCTGGCCGATCCTCGCCGACCGGCTGCCCGTCACCCTGGGCCTCGCCGTCGGTGCCGCGATCATCTGGCTGGTCATCGGTCTGGCCGCCGGCGTCGTCTCCGCGCTGCGCCGCGGCTCCATCTGGGACCGCATGGCCATGAGCCTCGCCCTCAGCGGCGTCTCGCTGCCCATCTACTTCACCGGCCTGCTCTCGCTGGCGATCTTCTCCTACGGGCTGGGGCTGGTCAGCAACGAGTACACGCCGATCGAGGAGAGCTTCACCGCGTGGTTCAGCGGGATGACCCTCCCCTGGCTGACCCTGGCGTTCCTCTTCGGCGCCATGTACGCCCGGCTCACGCGCGCCACCATGCTCGAGGTGATGGGCGAGGACTACATCCGCACCGCCCGCGCCAAGGGCGTTCGCGAGCCGGTCGTCATCCGCAAGCACGCCATGCGCTCCACGATGACCCCGATCATCACGCTCCTCGGCGTCGACCTCGGAGCCCTCATGGGTGGTGCGATCCTCACCGAGACGACCTTCAGCCTTCCAGGACTCGGCCAGGCCGTGCTGAAGGCGATCGGGGAGAAGGACCTGCCGCTGATCCTCGGCGTCACGCTGATCACCGCCTCGGCGGTGGTCGTGGCGAACCTCATCGTGGACCTGCTGTACGGCGTGATCGACCCCCGAGTGAGGCTCGCATGACGGAAACGCACAAGACGGGTACCTCGGCGGTCGGCGAACCCGTCGCCGACCGGGCGCCCGCCCGCTCCTTCCTCGAAGTGCGCGATCTGCACGTGCACTTCCCCACGGAGGACGGCCTGGTCAAGTCCGTCGACGGGCTCTCCTTCCAGCTGGAGAAGGGCAAGACGCTCGGCATCGTGGGCGAGTCCGGCTCGGGTAAGTCCGTCACGTCGCTCGGCGTCATGGGCTTGCACACCGTCGGGCAGTACGGGCGGCAGAAGGCGCGGCTGTCGGGCGAGATCTGGCTCGACGGACAGGAACTCCTGTCCGCGGACCCGGACTCGGTGCGCAGGCTGCGCGGCCGCGAGATGGCGATGATCTTCCAGGACCCGCTCTCCGCGCTCCACCCGTACTTCACCATCGGCAGCCAGATCATCGAGGCGTACCGCGTCCACCACGACGTGGACAAGAAGACGGCCCGCAAGCGTGCTGTCGAACTCCTCGACCGCGTCGGCATCCCTCAGCCGGACCAGCGCGTCAACAGCTATCCGCACGAGTTCTCGGGCGGCATGCGGCAGCGCGCGATGATCGCGATGTCCCTGGTGAACAACCCCGAGCTGCTGATCGCCGACGAGCCGACGACCGCCCTGGACGTCACCGTGCAGGCGCAGATCCTCGACCTGATCAGGGATCTGCAGAAGGAGTTCGGCTCCGCGGTCATCATCATCACGCACGACCTGGGCGTCGTCGCCGAGCTCGCCGACGACATCCTCGTGATGTACGGGGGCCGCTGCGTCGAGTACGGGACCGCCGAGCAGGTCTTCTACCAGCCGCAACACCCGTACACCTGGGGTCTGCTCGGCTCGATGCCGCGCATCGACCGCGCGCAGGGCGAACGGCTCATCCCCGTCAAGGGCTCACCGCCCAGCCTGATCAACATCCCGAAGGGCTGCGCGTTCAACCCGCGCTGCCCCTACGCGGATGTACCCAAGGGCAATGTCACGCGCACCGAACGGCCCGAGCTGCAGGACGTGGGCGGCGGCCACCTGTCCGCCTGCCACCTGGACCGCACGGACCGGGACCGGATCTGGAACGAAGAGATTGCCCCGAAGCTGTGAGTGAGGACGAGCAGATGACGATCCCGTCCCAGCGCGTGACGGACGCCGTGCAGACCAAGGCCGACCCGGAGCCGGGCGAGTCGCTGCTGAAGGTGAGCGGCCTGAAGAAGCACTTCCCGATCACCAAGGGGATCCTCAAGCGGCAGGTCGGTGCGGTCAAAGCTGTCGACGGCATCGACTTCGACGTGCGGGCGGGGGAGACGCTGGGCGTCGTCGGCGAGTCCGGCTGCGGCAAGTCCACGATGGGCAGGCTGATCACGCGGCTGCTGGAGCCGACCGCCGGCGCCATCGAGTTCGAGGGCAGGGACATCACGCACCTCGGCGTGAGCGGCATGCGCCCGCTGCGGCGCGACGTCCAGATGATCTTCCAGGACCCGTACTCGTCGCTGAACCCCCGGCACACCGTCGGCGCGATCGTCAGCGCCCCCTTCAAGCTCCAGGGCGTCGCCCCCGAGGGCGGTGTGAAGAAGGAGGTGCAGCGGCTGCTGGACCTGGTCGGCCTGAACCCGGAGCACTACAACCGCTACCCCCACGAGTTCTCCGGCGGGCAGCGGCAGCGCATCGGCATCGCCCGCGCCCTCGCCCTCAACCCGAAGCTCGTGGTCGCTGACGAGCCGGTCTCGGCCCTGGACGTGTCCATCCAGGCGCAGGTCATCAACCTGCTGGACGACCTGCAGGACGAGCTCGGCCTCACGTACGTGATCATCGCGCACGACCTCTCGGTGATCCGCCACGTATCGGACCGGATCGCGGTCATGTACCTCGGCAAGATCGTGGAGCTGACCGACCGGAGGTCGCTGTACGAGTCGCCCATGCACCCGTACACGCGGGCGCTGCTCTCGGCCGTCCCCGTCCCCGACCCGCGGCGCAAGGCGCAGGGCGGACGTGACCGCATCCTGCTCCAGGGCGACGTGCCCTCGCCGATCAAGCCGCCGAGCGGCTGCCGCTTCCACACCAGGTGCTGGAAGGCGACGCAGATCTGCAAGACGGCCGAGCCGCCGCTGGTCTCCCTGGCCCCCGGACACGAGGCTGCCTGCCACCACCCGGAGAACGCTCCGGACCAGCACCCCGAGGACAGCACGCCGGTCGCCGGCTAGGGGGAGATCCGAGCGACAGGCCCTGGACGCCGGCGCGCAGAGACGCGCAGAAGGGCGGCTGCGTGACCGCAGCCGCCCCTTGCCGTTCCGCGCCGGATCAGTACGCGGAGTTCACGTTGTCCATGGACCCGTACTTGTCGGCCGCGTAGTTGCAGGCGGCGACGATGTTGGCGACCGGGTCGGTCACCTCATGCTTGGTGCCCTTGACGTGGTACTGGTCGAACGTGGGCTGAATGGTCTGGAGCAGACCCTTCGAAGGCGTGCCCTTCTGGGCGTTGATGTCCCAGTCGTTCATCGCGTTCGGGTCACCACCGGATTCACGGAGGATGTTCTTCTTGATGCCCTGGTGCGAGCCCGGGATGCCCTCTTCCTTCATGACGGCACGGGCCTGCTTGATCCAGCCGTCCAGGCTTTCGCCGCGGGTCGTGCGGTCGGCCTTCGTGCTGGCACGGGCCTCCTTGGCCTTCTCGGCCTGCTTGGCCTTCTTGGCCTGCTGAGCCTTCTCGCTCTGGTCAGTCTTGTCGGCCTTCGCGGCCGGCTTGGCTGCGGAGACCTGCTTGGTCTCCTCACCCTTCACGAGGGTCTTGGCCGGAGCGTGGCTGCGCGTGTTGTCGGTGGTGTGATCGCCCGTCGCGGCCTTGGCGGCCTTCGTCGACGGGTGGTCGGCCACGTTCACCGAATGTCCGGCAACCGGCTTGGCCTGGCCCCGGTCCGTGTGGGCGTCCGAGTGACCGGGCGCCGCGCCGGCGAGGGCAGCGATTCCTGCGGCGGCCGCAAGGCCGACAGCGGCGGACTTCTGGGTCCTGGTCAGGCGGTTGGGGATGCGCATGGAAGAGCGAATACCTTTCGTTGGCTGCGTCGCGTATTTGCCGGATCGGCGGTGGCGCCGAGTTCGGTTCCCGGCGCGAAGCGACGCTGCCATTGGTAAAGGCTGGTGATGCCGGTGCCAAATATGTGACCTACTATGCGGCTACGGACCGAAATGAGGTTGCGTATTCGGACATCTTGGATGGAACCGTTGAAATGCCGCCGGAGCCGGAGGGGTGGCGGGAGGTGTCCACTAAGCCGGTTCGAATGTGACGTGGGTCTTATGCGCCGCCTCACATTCCGCGGGTTCCGGATGGACGCTGCGTGGTGAAGGAATCACATTCCGGTTTCCTGGTGTCACCCTTTGTCCCATTTCGTCGCCGAACGGCATCGCCGCAGCTCGGAGGCGTGTCCAGGGGCTGCCGCAGTCCCTCGTGAGCCGGCCCGGAGGGTCTCCGGCTCCACGCTCCCGCCGGGTGTCCCGCGCGGGCGGCGGCGTGGGAAGAATGGGCCCGTGAATCAGCACCCGCTCGACCCCGACGTGCAGCACTGGCTCGACATCGTCGGGATCTTCGTGTTCGCGATATCCGGTGCTCTCCTCGCCGTGCGCAAGAACTTCGACGTATTCGGAATGGCCGTACTGGCGGAAGTCACCGGGCTCGGCGGCGGCCTTTTCCGTGACGTCGTGATCGGGGCCGTGCCGCCCGCCGCCTTCACTGACGCCGGATACTTCCACGCCCCGCTGATCGCCACGGCCTTCGTCTTCTTCCTGCACCCGCACGTGGAGCGGATCAACAAGGCGATCAACGTCTTCGACGCGGCCGGCCTCGGGCTGTTCTGCGTCGCCGGCACCGTCAAGGCCCACGAGTACGGGCTGGGGCTCTTCGCCTCCGCCGTGCTCGGCCTGGCCACGGCCGCCGGGGGCGGGGTGCTGCGCGATGTGCTCGCGAACGAGGTGCCGTCGCTGCTTCGCTGGGACCGGGACCTCTACGCCGTGCCCGCCATCATCGGCGCCACCGTGACCGCCCTGCTGCTGGACGCCGGAGCGCTCAACGCCGCGACGATGGTCGGGGCCGCCGCCCTGGCATTCGTCGTGCGCCTGCTGGCGCTGCGCTTCGGGTGGCGGGCGCCGCGGGCCTGGCACCGCCGCTCCACGGTCGCGGACGCGGAGCCGGGAAGCTGACCGGCCACCCGGCGGCCCGGCCGGTGGGCGGCCACGAATGCGACTACCCGTGAGTAACTTCTCCGTGTACGGTGCTCATATGTCCGACACCATCTCCGAAGCCACCCTGAGCGAGTTCGACCGCGACACCTCCGTACGGCAGCGTGAGCCCGGTGTCCACGACACGGACCTCTCCCAGGGCTGGGCCATCGGCCACGCCCTCAACGGCGGCTATCTGCTGGCGACCCTCGGCCGGGCCCTCGGCGAGACGCTGCCGCACCCCGATCCGTTTACCATCACGGCGCACTACCTGTCGGCCACCACGCACGGGCCTGCCGTCATCCGCAGCGAGGTCGTCCGCACCGGGCGCACTCTCTCCACCGGCACGGCCGGACTCTTCCAGACCGGCGCCGACGGCCGTGAGGTCGAGCGCATCCGCGTCCTCGCCTCCTACGGGGACCTGGACACCGTCACCGGCGACGTCCGTACGAGCGCCGAGCCGCCCGCGATGCCGCCCCCCGGGCAGTGCTTCAGCGCCCGGGACAACCCGGCGGGCCCGGACGCCGGTCCCGAAATGGGCAAGCGCCTGGACCTGCGGCTCGATCCCGCCACATGCGGCTGGGCCGTGGGGGCGCCGAGCGGCCGCGGCGAGATGCGCGCCTGGCTCGGACTGGCCGACGCCCGTGACCCGGACCCGATGTCGCTGCTCATGGCGGTGGACGCGCTGCCGCCGACCGCGTTCGAGATGGGCCTGAGCGGCTGGGTGCCGACCGTGGAGCTCACCGTCCATGTCCGGGCCCGCCCGGCGCCCGGGCTGCTGCGCGTCTCCGTCACCACCGTCAACCTCGCGGGGGGCTTCCTGGAGGAGGACGTGGAGGTCTGGGACAGCGCGGACCGCCTCGTCGCCCAGTCCCGGCAGCTGGCACGGGCGAAGGTGGGCTGACTTCCGGACGGCTTCCGGGGACGGATGCGGGATCCGGGACGCACGGGGCCCAGCGCACCAGTTGGCCGCTGCCCGCGCCCGCGGCGCCGCCCGCGCCCGTTCCCGTCCCGTTCCTCCCCGCGTGCCTGCCTGTCCGGCTGTTGCGGCGCCGGGATCGATAGGGCCCGCCTATGCGGGGCATCGATTTTTGGTCGTGGACCCCCTGCTGTGTGCGCCGGTTCACTGTGGCGCACAGTCAGCGCGACGCCGTACGGGCCTGGTGTCGCGCGATCAGGGAGGTTGCAATGACGCAGACCCCGGACGGCGCCGCGGACGATGCACGGGGAGCACCGGGCACCCGCGCCGCGCCGGCGCCGTGGTACCGGCAGCTGTACATACAGGTGCTCGTGGCGATCGTCCTCGGCATCGTGCTGGGCTGGCGGTGGCCGGACCTCGCCGAGTCCATGGAGCCCATCGGCGCGACGTTCATCACCGCGATGAAGATGCTGATCGGTCCGATCGTCTTCCTGACGATCATCGGCGGCATCGCCGGGGTCGCGAATCTGAAGAAGGTCGGTCTCACGGGCATCAAGGCGCTGGCCTACTTCCAGGTCGGCACGATCGTCGCCATGCTGACGGGGCTCGTGGCGATCAACCTCTTCCGCCTCGGCGACGGAGTGCACGCCGACCCCTCGAAGCTGGACACCTCGGGCGAGGCGGGCCAGTACATCCGGCAGGGCGAGCACCAGCACTGGTGGGAGTTCCTCACCGGCCTGGTGCCGGAGAGCTTCTTCGGGCCCTTCGTCGAGGGCGACATCCTCCAGATCATCTTCCTGGCCGTGATCTTCGGCATCGCGCTCAAGTCGGTGGGCAAGGCGGGCGAGCAGGTCATCGCGACCGTCAACCGGCTCACCGAGATCGTGTTCAAGGTGCTGGGCTTCGTGATGATGGCCGCTCCGCTGGGCGCGTTCGGCGCGATGGCCTTCGCCATCGGGAAGTTCGGCCTGTCCACGCTGACCAGCCTCGGTTCGCTGATCGTCCTCTTCTATGTCACGTCGATCCTGTTCGTCGTGGTCGTCCTGGGCGGAGTGCTGGCCGCGTACGTGCGGCTGAACATCTTCCAGCTCTTCCGCTACTTCAAGGAGGAGCTCCTGCTCGTCCTGGGAACGTCCACGGCCGAGCCCGCGCTGCCGGGTCTGATGCGGAAACTGCAGTTCATGGGGGTCGAACGTTCCACGGTCGGCCTTGTCGTGCCGACCGGCTACAGCTTCAACCTCGACGGCGCGTCCATCTACCTGTCCCTGGGCACGCTGTACATCGCCCAGGCCACCGACACCCCCTTGTCCGTCACCCAGCAGCTCGGCCTGCTCGCCGTCATGCTGCTGACGTCCAAGGGTGCGGCCGGTGTCGCCGGGGGCGGATTCATCGCCCTCACCGCGACCTTGTCGACGGTCGGCAGCGTTCCCGCCGCGGGAATCATGCTCATCTTCGGGATCGACAAGTTCATGTCGGAGTGCCGTGCCCTGGTCAACTTCTGCGGCAACGCCGTCGCCACGCTGTTCATCGCCAAGTGGGAGCGGGGGCTGGACCTGGCCAGGGCGCGCGAGGTGCTGGCGGGCCGGGCCGGGTCCCCGCCGGTCCGGGCGGCAGGGGACCGGGAGGACCGGGAAGCAGAGACGGACGGAGACACGGTCGGAGACGGGCACGGGGACTCCTCCTCGGCGGACCGTCCCGAAGCCGGAGCGGACGCGGGCGTCAAGGCGGGCGCGAAGGCCGGCGGCTCCGCGGATGTGGCGAAGTGACGTCCTGACGGGGGAGAGCCCTGCGGTCGTTCCCGCGACGAGCGCAGGGCTTGTGCGCGCCCGGCCGGTGAGGGCCGCCCGTCGCGGCACGCGGACGGTTCGCGGTGGGCCGGCGAGGGGCCCGGGGACCGCGGAGGCCGACGAACAGCTGAACGGACCGGCTGCCGCCGGGTGACTAGGCTGCGCCTGTCGATCCAGGTCAAGACCGGGAGGCGCCGTGGACGCGCGGCAGCTCGAGTACTTCCTCGCCATCGTCGAGCACGGCGGCTTCAGCAAGGCGGCGGCCGCGCTGCACGTGGCGCAGCCGTCGCTCTCCCAGGCCATGGCCAACCTTGAAGCCGATCTCGGGGTGGCCATCTTCCACCGGGTGGGGCGAGGCGTCGTCCTCAGCGAGGCCGGTACGGAGCTGCTGGAGCCCAGCCGGCGCGTGCTGCGGGACCTGGCGGCCGTGCGTGACACCGCCGCCGCCCTCGCCGGTCTGCACGGCGGGACCGTCGAGGTGGCCACCATGCCGTCGCCGGGGATCGAGCCGTTGACCACTCTCGTCCAGCGGTTCGCCGAGCTGCACCCGTCCGTGACGGTGTCCACGCAGGCCGCCTTCACGCCCGACGAGGTGGTCTCGCTGGTCCGCAGCGGCGCCTGCGAACTGGGGCTGCTGGGCTCGGCCAGCCCCGTCAACCCGTCCGGCCTGGACGTGCTGAACGTCGAGGACCAGCCGTTCGTGGTGGTCGCCGCGCCCGGCGGTCCCGTCGAGGACGACGTCGCGCTCTCCCCTCACGATCTCGCCGGCCAGAAGCTCATCGCGTCCCGGACGGGCAGCCTCATGCGCAGCATCGTCGACGACATCACCGCGGGCGGCACGGGGACCGAGATCGTGACCGTCGTCGACCACCGGACCTCGATCCTGCCCCTCGTCCTCACCGGGGTGGGGGTCGCCGTGCTGCCTTCCGCCTGGACGCGGCTGGCGCGCCGTTGCGGTGCCGTCGTCGCACCGATCGAGCCCACCGCGCATCTCCATGTGGCGATGGTGAGCCTTCCGGCTCATCTCACTCCGGCCGCGCGTGCCTTCCTCTCCCTCACCGGATCCCTGGCCGCGCACCGGGCCCGGCCCCCGTCGCGGGAGGGCTGAGGCCGGACCCATCGGCGGTGCCTATGGCTCGCATCGAAAGCAGGTCTTGGACGTGCCGTGAACCTGGTGTGTTGACTCGGAGCCCGGAAGCGTCGAGGACGCCGGGGTCCGCCCGCCCGTTCCACTGCACCGTTGACCGCCCACATCTGCCATGCGCCGGAGGCACCGATGAGCACACCCCGCACGTTCCGCATAGCCGCCGTCCCCGCCGACGGAGTGGGCAAGGAGGTCGTCGCCGCAGGACGTGCGGTCCTGGACGCCCTGGCCGAGGGCTCCCGGGGCTCGGCGGACGCCTTCGCCTTCGACTGGGAGGAGTTCCCGTGGGGCTGCGGGTACTACGAGCGGACGGGCGAGATGATCGACGCCGGCGGTCTGGAGCGCCTCAAGGATTTCGACGCCATCTACTTCGGCGCCGTCGGCTGGCCCACCGTCCCCGATCACATCAGTCTCTGGGGACTGCGTCTGAAGATCTGCCAGACCTTCGACCAGTGGGCCAACGTGCGTCCGATGCAGTTCCTGCCCGGCGTGCAGAGTCCGCTGCGCAAGGCCGACGACACCCACCTCGACTGGGTCGTCATACGGGAGAACAGCGAGGGAGAGTACGCCGGTCTCGGCGGCCGCAACTTCTCCGGGCGCGGTCAGGGCAGTGAAGTGGCGGTCCAGTCGGCCCTGTTCACCGAGGTGGGCTGCGAACGCATCATGCGTTTCGCCTTCGACCTCGCGCGCACGCGGGACCGGCGGAAGGTCTCGTCCGTGACCAAGAGCAACGCACAGCAGTACGGCATGGTCCTGTGGGACGACGTCTTCAAGCGTGTCTCCGCCGACTACCCGGACGTGGAGACCGAGAGCGTTCTCGTCGACGCCATGTCAGCGAAGTTCGTCCTCCAGCCGGAGGACCTCTCCGTCGTCGTCGCCTCCAACCTCAACGCCGACATCCTCTCCGACCTCGGCAGCGCCCTGTCGGGCAGCCTGGGCCTGGCCGCCAGCGCGAATCTCAACCCCGAGCGCCGCTTCCCCAGCATGTTCGAGCCCGTACACGGCTCCGCCCCGGACATCGCCGGACAGGGCCTCGCCAATCCGATCGGCGCGGTCGGCAGCGGTGCGCTGATGCTGGACCACTTCGGGCTTCCGGAGCAGGCGGCCCGTCTGCGGAAGGCGATCGAGACCACCACGGCCGCGGGGATCCTCACCCGCGATGTCGGCGGCAGCGCCTCCACGGAGGAGGTCACCAAGGCACTGATCGACGCGCTGAGTTCGTGACGGTCGGAGCGTGTGGGCAGGGCCGCTCTAGGTCACATGACCCCGCCGGGGCGGTGTGACCGGGTGGCCGGGCGGCGGTCTCCGGGTGGGCATCGAGCGGGAGCCGGTCAACCGTTCAACTCCATGCCCGGTCAACCCCTCGACGTCGTCCGGCAGTTGGTCAGAGCTCGCCTCGACGCACCTTGTCCCGATGGGTCCGGCGTGTCAGCCGCCTGGTCACCCTCCGGGCCAGATGCACAAGGAGGCCGGTTCTGAGGGAGTCGAGGATCAGCAGGGCGAGAGCGGAGAGGGCGATGCGCTCCCAGAACGTGCCGACTGCGAAGGAACCCGCGGCGCAGAGCACGCCGCTGGTGCCGAGGGCGAGCCTGTCCCAGCGGTCGAGGGGGCGTCGGTCGCACAGCTTGTCGATCTCGGCCGTGCGGCGGTCCGCCCACTCCCGCAGGTGGGCGCGCCGGTCCCTCTCGGACTCCGGAGTGGCGGCCAACTGCAGCTCCAAGCGGCGCCGTTCGCCCTCCAGACGCTCCATCTCCTCGTACGGGGTCTCCCAGGGCACCCTGTCCTCCTTGCCTTGCCGGGCGGTGGCCGAAGACCTGGAGCCGGCCGCGTACTTCGTCGTCGGACCGGACCCGGCCATCGAACCGAACCGGATGGTCAGCCTTGCGGAAATGGCAGCGCACGAGCGCCGGACCGGCCGGAATGAGACCCAACTCACCGCGGACAGCAGGCCGCAGGAACCCGCGGAGCACCCGCCTGCCTGAATGCCGGGTGTCCGAATGCAGCCTTGCCTCGCCGGACGAGCTCGGACACTGTCATGGAGCACCGCGATACGCACGGTGACCGAGCCGCATCGGAGACCCCATGCTGCGGATGCACTTCACGGCCGACGACATCGCGCGTGTCCGTGTCGCCGCGATGCCCGACCACCTCTGGGAGATCGCCAACAGCTTCCAGACGCTGATCCGGGACGACGACGTGCTGGCGTTCGGCGACTGGCGGCGACTGGTCCGGCCGCGGCTGAGCCCGGCGGACAGTCTGCTCACGGCGCTCCTGCCGTCGCGCGGCTATTCGCCGGACTTCCTCACGCCCGGTTCCGGCGGTTCGGACCTGGAGAGCGCCGTCGACACCGTGCTCAGCACACCCAGGACCGCCCTGCGTGACGACCTCGCGGTGCTCGCCGCCTCCCCGGCGCGGGGCCGGCGGCCGTTACCGGCGGGCGCCCGCGCTCTGGCCGAGGGCGAACGCGAGGCCCTGCGCCGGCTCGGCTCCGCCCTGCACGCCTATCACCGGCGTGCGCTCATGCCGTTCCTCCCTCAGGTCCGGGCGCAGGTGGACGCCGACCGGGCGGTGCGTGCACGGGCGGCCCTGGAGGGAGGCACGCAGGAACTCCTGGCCAGTTTCCGCCCGTTGCTGCGCTGGAAGCCGCCCGTGCTGGAGGCCGACTATCCCGTCGAACGCGAACTGCGGCTCGGGGGACGCGGGTTGGTGCTTCAGCCGTCGTTCTTCTGCTCGCGGAGTCCCGTCATGCTCGCCAGCCCGTCCCCCGAACTGACCCCCGTCCTCGTCTATCCCATCCAGCACACCCTCGGCTGGGCCCGGGGAAGGAGCGCCACCGAACGGGACGCCGGTCTGGCCGCTCTGCTCGGCCGTACCCGGGCCGCGATCCTGGAGGACGTCGTGACGGGCCGTACGACCGGTGAACTCGCGCGGAGGTTCGGCATCTCGGACGCGGCGGTGAGTCAGCACACCGCCGTGCTGCGCGGTGCGGGCCTGCTGCTGAGCGTGCGCCGGAGCCGGCACATGCTGCACACCATCACCCCGGCGGGGCTCGCCCTGCTCGACGACCGCTGAGCGCGCAGGACGTTTAAGCCACGGCTTCAACGTCTGGCGGCACCGCGAGGTCCGACGCCAGCCTGTCAGCACGGAAACGGTCCGCATTCGTCACGCGGGGCCCGATTTCCGCCATCACAGGGGGGATTCACGGAATGCGCAAGAGACGTTCCATCCATGCCGTCATCGGGCTGGCCTGCCTGCTGTCGGCCGTGTTCGCCACGACCGCACCGGCCCAGGCAGCCTCTTCGGAGAACGCCCACAAGAAGGACGCCGGGCAGGTCCTGACGGTGCCCGCGTCGCCGCCGGCGGCAGCTTCCGTGCCGCAGGGCTCAGGGGGAGAGTCGGCGCTCCCGGCCGGATCCGTGCTCGCGGAGCCACCGACGACCTGGCCGAAAGCCAACAAGATCGTGCACGTGCCGTTGGGCGGCAGCCTCACATGCGACAGCGGGAACCTGTGCGTCGCTGCCTACGACCCCACGAGGGGGGACGTGGCGGTCTTCTTCCTCTACTACTGCGAGACCTACGCGCTGTCCAACTTCGTGGGGTCGGGTTCCTACCGCAACTCCCAGACCGGCGGCGCCGTAGCGCACTTCTACGGCAGGACCGGCAACCATCTGCTGGCCGTCGGTCCCGGTGAAGGCGACTCGGACTACGACTGGACGCCCGTGTGGAGCATCCGTAACTGCTGAGCCCGTTCCACGCGGGGGCGCCGGTCGGACCGCCGTCCGACCGGCGCCGGCCGGCTCCTGCCGGTGACGACGGTGCTGCCGCCCCACGGGGGAGGGCGGCAGCCCGGACGGCGAACGGCTGAGCGGCGTCCTGACCGGCACCACTCAGCGTCTGCTGCCTGCCCGGCGGCCCGGCCTCACTTCAGGTGCCGGGCGAAGAACCGGTTCCCGTCCTCCAATTCGAACCACGGCGTGCCGGTGTGCCCGCCCGGATTGGCGTGCAGCGTCTTCTCCTTGGCGCCGAAGGCGCCGAACAGGTCCAGTGCCCGCTGCCGGGGGTTCCCTTCGTCGTCCCATTGCAGGAGGAACAGCAGCGGAATGCTGACCTGCCGGGCCTCCTCGCGCTGGGTGCGGGGCACGTAACCCCCGGCGAAGAAGCCGGCGGCCGCGATGCGCGGCTCTACCACCGCCAGCCGAATGCCGACGGCGGTCCACCCCGAGTACCCGACCCGGCCGCTGATCCCGGGCAGCGGAAGGAGGGCGTCCAGGGTCGTCCGCCATTCCGGGACCGCCTTCTCGACCAGAGGGCCGATGAAGGACTCGAAGATCTCGTCGACGGGCTCGCCGGCCGCCATCGCTCGGCGGAGGTGGGCGCGGACCTGCTCGTCGGCGGCGGAACGGGGACGGTCGCCGCACCCGGGAGTGTCGATGGCGGCCACCGCGTAGCCGAACGCCGCGGACTGCCGGGCCCGCGCCACCAGCCGCGAAGCCCCTTTGGGCAGGCCGTTGTTGTGGGCCATCAGGATCAGCGGGGCCGGTGCGGCGGATTCAGGCGTCCACAGGGTGCCGGGGATCTCGCCGAGAACGAATTCGCGTTCGAGGACGCCGTCGTCGTGGCGCTGTTCGGAAGTGAATCGCATGGTCGTGCCTTTCGGGAGTGCTCCTGAACGGCGCTCCCGGACGACCTATCGCCCGACCGTGACCCCGGAGGGGAGCACCCATGTCGATACTGCGTTCACGGGTACCACCTCCTCGTCCTCTCGCACGGCCGCCGGAAAGCTAGCAGCGGTCGCAACGGCCCGCCAACGGGTTTTTGCGCAGGCTCCGCGGCCGGTTGCCGCCTCACGGCACAGGACCCGGTCCAAGGCGGTGTCCTGTGTGGTGAGGCGGATGTTTCGAGGGACCGACGCAAGACAGCGCAGCGCATCCACGGCGTGGGACCATCCGGGCGCAGGACACATACGGCCCGCCGGTGGAGGTGATCGCGGATGCGGATCGAGGACAAGGTCGCCATCGTGACCGGCGCTGCCGTGGGCAGCGGCCAGGCCATCGCCGAACGGCTCGCCGACGAGGGCGCGGCCGTGGCACTGGTCGACATCGCGGCGCGGGAGGGCGAGGAGACACTGCGCCGCATCCGTGACCGGGGCGGGAAAGGGGTGTTCCGCCAGGCCGATCTGACCGATGCCGCCGAGGTCGGGGCCGCGGTGGACTTCGCCGTTGAGACATTCGGCGGCGTGGACATCCTGGTCAACAATGCGGGCGGCGGCGGCCACATCCCGCCGCACTTCCCCGACGCGACCCCGGCGCAGTGGGGCGCCCTCCTCGACCTGAACCTGCGCATGCCCCTGCTCGCCACCCAGTTGGTCCTGGGCACCATGAGCAGGCGCGGCAGCGGAGCCGTCGTCAACATCGGCTCCACGGCGGGGCTGGGCACCGGCTACCACCAGTCCGTGGAGTACGCCGCAGCCAAGGCGGGCCTGATTCGGGCCAGCACCTCGCTCGTACACCTGCGGCGCACACACTCCGTACGCGTCAACTGCGTCGTGCCCGACTGGATCGAAACGGACCGTGCGCGGCGGGAGTTGGCTGCCATGAGCGAGCAAGAGCGGGCAGCGCAGCCGCCGCTCGTACCGCTGAGGGAACTGTGCGACCACGTCGTCGCGCTCATCACGGACGACGCCGCGGTCGGCAGAGCGATCGTGCTCGATCGCGGCCATCCGCCGCGCGTACTCAACGACGATCCGGACCAGGGCCGAGGCGAGGGCTGAGACGGTGTCCTATGAGGTGAGACGGATGTATCGCCTGCAGCAGCACAGGGCTGCGGGGAGACCGAGAAAGGCCAGGTGGTTGCGGGAGTTGCGCTCGTAGCGGGGGGCTGAGCCTGCGGTAACCCGACAGCCACGAGGTATGTCCTGGGTTCCGCCGCCCTGCGGTCGCACCTTGGACTGCGGGATCAGCGGCTCCGCGATCTCACACAGACCGTCCGGAACAATCCAACCCCATGTACCCCGGCCCATGTTGAGCCGAACGACCGCTTCACCACGGAGGACCCGGTCTAAGGGCCGCCACGTGCCGTGCTCTGGTTCCCGTCCTCGGCGTCCCCGGCCGGATTCGGCGGCGCCGGGGGCAGTTCCAGGGCGCGGGCGGAGGGAGCGGGCGGCAGCTGGGGCGCGCTCGCAGCCGGTGCGCCGGGAGCCGGAGTGTTCGGAGCGGGTGCGTCGGTGGCCGGTGCGTTCGCGCCGGCTGCGTTCGCCTGCGTGGTGAAGAACCACTTCATCCTCGGCTCCAGCACGAAGCGCAGCCCCTGCCGCACCGGCGCCGTGCAGAGAAGGGTCATGAGCCCGGCCGCGATCACGGTGATGGCGAAGCGGTCGAGCGGATGCTGCGCCCCCTCGTGCTTGAACCAGCCGAGTTCCTTGGCGTACTGGACCGGATAGACGTGCAGCACGTACGCGCAGAGCGTCCCGGCGCCCAAGGACGTGAACCACATGCGCCTGCGCGGGACCCAGGACAGGAAGCACGCCGTCATCACCAGGGCACAGCCGAACGCCGTCAGCGTCATCACCGCTCCCAGCCACGACGGGAGACCCAGGCTCTGTGCGTCCTTGTCGTGCAGGAACGGGGCTCCGGAGATGTACGGCACGGCCGCATACGACACCACCAGCGCACCGGCGGCGACCGGCACCGCGAGGATCCGCACGGCGCGGTGCCGCACCAACTCGAAGTGTTCGGGCCGCAGTCGGAGCCCCAGCACGAAGAACGGCAGGAACTGCGCCGTCCGCATCAGTCCCAGATCGTCGCTGATGCTGGGCGTCACACTCGCCGCGACCGCGATGGCCACGGCCACTGGCAGCGGCCACCGCAGGGCCCTCCACAGAGGCGTCGTCATCCGCCACAGGCACAGCGCCACCAGGAACCACAGGGCGAACGCCGGCTCCTGGTAACGGAATTCACGGTCCGGATCGTCCGCGGCCCACCGCATGAAGAACGTGAAGAGCGTCTGGAAGACGACGTACGGGACGACGAGGCCCGTCAGCAGCCTCCGGATCTGATGTGGCCGGCACTCGAAACGGCGGGAGAGATAGCCGGAGATGATGACGAACGCCGGCATGTGGAACGTGTAGAGCAGGTAGTACAGCGCCGTGGTCGAGCGGCTGCCGATCGTCAGCGGCGCCCACGCGTGCCCGACGGCGACGAGCACGATGGTCAGGTACTTGGCGTTGTCGAGATAGGGGTCGCGGGCCGGTCCGTCCCTCTCTCCCGCCTGCTCCTCCTCCACGTGGACGGGGCGATCCGCCCCGTGCGTACGGTCCACACCGTCCGCGTGGTCCGGCGCTCGGGCCGGTAACTCACGGGCAGCGGCGGCGGGTTCAGCACGCAGCGGGGGGAGCGGGGTGCGTTCGGTACCGGCCTGCAGCATCTGCCGCACGCTAGAAGCGGAGCTCGGCGTCCGGAGTTTTTCTGTACGATGCAGCGATTTCGCGAAGAGCGAGGAGAGTTGCGGGTACCTTTTGCCTTCAACGACCGGCGATCCCGCCCGCGCCGCGACGGGGATCCGCTACTGCCGCCGCGTCGCTACGCCTCCGTGACGTGCAGGAACTCCACCAGTGCGGCTGTCAGTTGGGCCGGAGCGTCCTCCTGCACCAGATGTCCGGCGCCCTCGACGAAACTGGAGCCGTGCCCCGGGGATCAGACCCGCCAGCCGGTGCGCGCGGTCGACGGGGATCCAGGTGTCGGCCGTGCCCCAGCAGACGAGCACGGGCGGCCGGATCTCGCCGTAGCGTCCCTCGATCTCGTCCGTGAAGCGCTGGTCGTTCTGGCGGATCTGCCGGTAGAAGGCGCTCTGGCCCGCCTCGCCCAGCCACGGAGCCACCAGCCCGTCCAGCACACGGGGGGCCAGTCCGTGCGCGCTCGCCGAGCGGATGTACTCGCGCACCAGCGCCTCGTGCAGCGCGGGCGGCAACTGGCCGAACACCTCTGCCTGTTCGCCCAGCAGCCGGTAGGCCGGGGATCCCCAGGGGGCCAGGGCGACCGGGTCGACGAGCGCGAGACGGCCGTACTCGGCGCCGTGCAGCAGATGTGCCCGCAGAGCGACACAGCCGCCGAAGTCATGGGCCAGCACCGCGGGCCGCTGTGCCCCCGCGGTCGACAGGCCCCAGTGGCCGAGCAGTTCGGCGAAGATCAGGCCCTGCGCGGCGAGCGACACGTCCTGGCCCTCGTACTTCGCGGAGGTGCCGTAGCCCGGCATGTCCCACACATGGACGCGGAACGTCTGCGCCAGCGCGCGGGCGACGGCGCGCCACGTGTACGACGACCACGGCGTTCCGTGCAGCAGCACGACAGGGGGCCCGTCCGCGGGGCCGAGCCGGCCCCACCGCACGGCGCCGGACGAGCTCTCGTATGTGCGGTCCAGGGCCGAGGCCCAGCCGCCGGCCTCACCGGCGTCGCGTTCCGTCATCCGCACAGTCTCCGCAAGGCGGGACGGACATGCACGGCATTTGCGGACTGCCGTGATGGCGGACGGTAACTGCTTGGACCCGCATGGTTATTGCCGGTCGGCGTGGATCCGCTGCGTGATGAATCGCGGCCGCTCGATCGGATACCCGGCATCCGAGAAATACAGGGCCGGCCGAGAGAAAGCGAGAAGGTTGTGACCTACGCAGTGAAGAGCACGCTCCCGGACGCCGACCTGAAGACCGTCGGCGAAGCCCTTCAGGGTGAGCTCGTGGACCTGGTCGATCTCTCCCTGGTCGCGAAGCAGATCCACTGGAATGTGATCGGCCCCCGTTTCCGGTCCATCCATCTCCAGCTCGACGACGTGGTCGCCACCGCGCGTTCGTACTCGGACACCGTTGCCGAACGGGCGTCCGCGCTCGGTCTGCCCCCGGACGGCCGTTCCTCGACCGTCGCGGCGACGAGCGCGATAGAGCGGGTGGCGGAGGGCTGGCAGAAGGACACCGACGCGGTACGGACGATGGTGAAGGCCCTGGAGGCGACCATAGGCGGCGCCCGCGAGCGGATGCGTTCGGTGGGCGAACCGGACCCCGTGACGGAGGACATCTTCATACAGCTCACTGCCGATCTCGAGAAGCACCACTGGATGTTCCAGGCCGAGAACGGCAGTTGAGGAGGACGTCCGGGGTGGCTCCGGGTCCCGTCGGCCCGGACGTGATGAGGGTTCCCCGGGCATGAGAGGCTCCGGTCGCCGCGGAACGGCGGCCGGAGCCGGTCTGCGGGACCTGCGGGAGGCGGTCTGCGGGGAGCCGGCCCGGGGAGAGCGCCGCGTCAGACCGTGGCACCCCCGAGCAGTACCCCCGCCAGCGTGCCCAGCAGCATGAACGGACCGAACGGCACAGCGGTCCTCCACCTCGCCCGCCTGCCCATTACCAGCACCAGTCCGTAGCCGGCGGCGAGCAGGAAGCCGAGGAACGTCCCCGCGAAGAGGACGTCCCAGCCGTACCAGCCCAGGGCGAGGCCGAGAGCGGCGGCGAGCTTCACGTCGCCGAAGCCCATCCCGCGGGGATTGAGCAGGAACAGCACGAAGTAGGCGGCGGCGAGGACGGCCCCGCCGAGCAGCGCGCCCGTCCACTCGCCGCCTGCGTGTGGCGCCAGTGCCGCGAGGCCGAGCAGGGCGGCGGTCGCCCCGGCCAGCGGCAACGTCAGTATGTCCGGGAGCCGTTGGGCCCGGACGTCGACGGCGGCGAGCAGCAGTCCGAAGGGAGCGGCCAGCAGCCAGACGGCCAACTCCGGCCGCGGGCCCACGAAAAGAGCGAGCGCCGCGCAGACCGACGCGCAGACGACGGTGAACGGCCGGGCGGAGACGCCGAAGGACCGCGAGACCTCGTGCGGTGCCGCGGCCACTCCTGGGCCACTGCTCTCCGCGACCGCCGCCACCGCCGCCGGCGGGCACGACCGGCAGCGCGCGCGGCCGAGCCACCCGCGTGCGGCGCCGGTGAGCTCATGCCCCGCCGGGCATGCTCCGCGCCACGGCGCCTCCGGCGGCACCGCCAACCGGTAGACGGCGCGCGGCAGAAGAGAGCCCGCGGCAGCGCCGTACGCCGCCGCGCACATCGTCAGCAGCGGGACGAGTACGGGCATCGGCGTCCACCCCCTGAATCGGACAGTGCGGTCACCCGGAGCGCAGCAGGTGTCAACTACGGGTTGACGCTCTCCAACGTGTCAACCTAAGGTTGCCACATGACGGATTCCATTCCCATGGCCGGTCGGGTACGGCTCGACGACCTGATCGAGGCCATCAAGAACGTCCACTCCGACGCACTCGACCAGCTCTCGGACGCCGTGCTCGCCGCCGATCACCTCGGTGACGTCGCGGACCACCTCATCGGCCACTTCGTGGACCAGGCCCGCCGCTCGGGTGCGTCCTGGACGGACATCGGCAAGAGCATGGGCGTCACGCGGCAGGCGGCCCAGAAGCGCTTCGTGCCCAAGGCCCCCGTGCCGGGTGAGAGCGCCGATCTCGACCCCTCGCAGGGCTTCGGCCGCTTCACCCCGCGGGCACGGAGCGTCGTGGTGTGCTCCCAGAGCGAGGCGCGGCGTGCGGGCAACACAGAGATCACACCCGGCCACCTGATTCTCGGCCTGCTGCGCGAACCGGAGGGAATCGGCGCAAAGGCCATCGTCGCGCGAGGGGTGTCCCTCGAAGCCGTCCGGGAGGCGGTGACCGGGACGCTGCCGGAGGGCGCCGAAGAGGTGCCGGAGCTCATCCCCTTCGACGCGCGGGCCAAGAAGGCGCTGGAGCTCACCTTCCGGGAGGCGCTGCGACTGGGCCACAACTTCGTCGGTACGGAACACATCCTCCTCGCGCTCCTGGAACTCGAGGACGGGGACGGGACGCTCACCGGCCTGGGTGTCGACAAGGCGGCCGCCGAGGCCGAGGTCACCGCCGCGCTGGAGGCCGCTGCCGGAGGCTGACGAGCGTGGCCCGCCCCGGACTCAGTACGCGGGCGGCGGCCCGAACGTGCCGCCGGGGGCGCCGTCGCCACCGCCCTGGGACGGCGGCGCCGAGGGCGGCGGCCCTGCCGGAGGCGGCGGCGTCCCGGGAGGTTGGCCCGGTGGCGTCGCGGCGGCGGGCCCGCTCGGCGGTGGGCCGGCGGGCTGAGCCGGGGGATAGGCATACGCGGCGCCCGCGGGGCCCGTCCCCGCAGGACCAGGGCCCGCGGGGACGGGCCCCGGCTGCTGCGGGACGTACGGCTGGGCGTGTGCCTGCATCGGGGGCTGTCCCGGAGCCTGGGCGGGGAACGCTCCGAACGGCGGCGCTCCGCCCGCGACCGGCGCGGGCCCGGGCTGTGCCGGGACGCCGGGGCGCAGCGCCAGCACGATCAGCGTCACCGCTCCGGCCAGCGTGATCAGAATCTCCAAGCGCCCGAGGAGGACCACGACCGGCGCCGCGTGGCCCAGCTCGAAGAAGCCGTTCTGGATGTATCCCCACAGGACCGTGACGGCCTGCGGCAGCAGCACGATCGCGAGGCCCAGGGAGAAGCCGCGGGCGGAGACAGCGCGGAGCATGGCCACCACGCAGGCGGCGCCGCCCACGAAGATCAGCGTGAGCCAGTCCCAGCCCGGGGACACGTCGAGCAGCGTGAAGACGGTGCCCCGGCCGGTGAAGAGGCGGAACCAGTAGTCGGCGCCCGCCGTGGCGAACGCGTGGATGCTCCAGCCGACGCTGAAGATCAGCAGCACGGCGAAGAAGACCGCCGCCACGAGCGCGTGCACTCCGGTCGGGCGCTGCGGGCACTCGCTCGGCAGCAGCGGCTCCGGAGGCTGCAGGGGTTGCGGAGGCTGCGGCGGCATCCCTTGCCCGAACGGCTGGCCGTACGGCTGCCCGTATGCCTGCGCGGGAGTTCCGTACGGCTGTGCCGTCCGAGCCGGCTGCCCCGTCCACTGCCGGATGCCTGCCATCAGCACGATCGCGAGCGGCAGGCAGAACAGCACGACCCCGATGCAGCTCGACCATGCCGCGTCCAGCGAGGGGTCGTCGTAGAAGCCCTGGAGCGCGTAGTACGCCGACGTCTCCGAGTGCAGGCCCGCATGCCAGATCACGGGCAGCCGCCAGGCGAGGGTCAGCACCGTGGTGACGGCGAGGAGACCGCCGGCCGACCAGGCTCCGGTGAGGGCGGCGAAGGACGCGGCGATCTGGAGGAGGCCGAGACCGACGTCGTCGGCGGTGGTGGCGGGGATGTCCGTCAGCCCGGCCGCAGTCGGCCCGAGCGCCCCCGTCCACACCTTCCAGGTGTCGGCGAAGTCGAGTTCGAGGAAGTCCCTCAGCACCCAGATCCATGTGTGCAGCGCGAAGAGGAGACAGAAGATCCCCCCGGTGATCCGCGCGCCCTTGCCCAGCACCCGCACCTGTGGCATCGCGCCACCCCCCTGCCCCTGTTCTCCTGTGACCCAGCGCCCACGTGGAATACCGCCGCACACAGGGGTGTTGTGACGGACTGTGTCCCGGCTCGTCGCCCCCGGTAGCGGTGCTGGAACAGTAACAGTCAGGCGGGTGCGGGCCGATGCCGCCCGCGGCGGCCACCCGCCTTCCCGCCGCACGCAGGTGCCCACCCACGTACGTAGAATCGAGGAATCATGGCTCGCTCCGCCTACCTCGATCACGCCGCCACGACGCCCATGTTCCCCGAGGCGGTCGAGGCGATGACCGCCCAACTCGCCGTCACCGGCAACGCCTCGTCACTGCACGGGTCCGGCCGCCGCGCTCGGCGCACCGTCGAGGAGGCCAGAGAGGCGCTGGCGGCGTCACTCGGCGCGCGGCCCAGCGAGGTCGTCTTCACGGCGGGCGGGACGGAGGCCGACAACCTCGCGGTCAAGGGCCTGTACTGGTCGCGCAGGGACGCCGACCCGGCCCGTACGCGCATCCTGGCCAGTCCCGTCGAGCATCACGCGGTCCTGGACACGGTCCACTGGCTCGCCGATCACGAGGGCGCTGACCTGGAGTGGCTGCCGGTCGACGAGTACGGCCGGGTGCATCCGCGGTCGCTGCGCGACGCGATCGCGCGCGACCCCGGCAGCGTCGCTCTGGCCACCGTGATGTGGGCGAACAACGAGATCGGCACGGTCATGCCGGTCGTGGAACTCGCCGGTGCCGCCGAGGAGTTCGGCGTCCCGCTGCACGCCGACGCCGTGCAGGCGGTGGGCCAGATCGAGGTGGACTTCGCCGCGTCCGGGCTCGCCGCGCTGACGCTGACCGGCCACAAGATCGGCGGCCCGTACGGTGTCGGCGCGCTGCTGCTGCGCCGCGAGCAGACGCCCGTGCCGCTGCTGCACGGCGGCGGCCAGGAGCGCGACGTGCGCTCGGGGACGCTGGACGTGCCCGCGGTCGCCGCCTTCGCCACGGCCACCGAGCTGGCCGCCGAGCGGCGCACGGACTTCGAGCGGGACATCGGTGCCCTGCGGGACAAGCTGATCGAGCGCGTACGCACGGAGGTTCCCGATGCGGTGCTCAACGGCGACCCGGAACCGGCGGGCCGCCTCCCCGGCAACGCGCACTTCTCCTTCCCCGGCTGCGAGGGCGATTCGCTGCTGCTCCTGCTGGACGCGCAGGGCATCGAGTGCTCGACGGGTTCCGCGTGCACGGCGGGGATCGCCCAGCCGAGCCATGTGCTGCTCGCCGCGGGCGCCGATCCGGATCTCGCGCGGGGCACGCTGCGCTTCTCGCTGGGGCACACCTCCACCGAGGCGGACGTGGAGGCGCTGGCCACCGCGATCGGTCCGGCCGTCGAGCGCGCCCGCGGCGCGGGCCTCAGCTGAACCACCGCCCGCCCCTCTCCGGCCCTTCCCGGGAGGTGATTTCCCGATCACCGTCTGGACGCCCGGACCGTTGTGCCGTTGACTGAGGCACCCGACCGGTGTGCCCCGCACACCGGTCGATGAGCGGCACACTCGCGTCACGGGTGCGGCGAAGGAGAGCGCAGTGGGCGGTGAACCCCGGAATCACGCGCACGCACCGGCACGCGGAGTCGGCGCGCCGCTGCCCCCCTCCGTGCGACTCGGCTACGGGCTCGGGTCGCTGTGCACCGGGACGTTCCCCACGGTGCCCGGGCTGCTGCTGCTCTACTACCTCACCAACGTCATGGCCGTCCCCGCGGCGGTGGCCGGCCTCGCGCTCTTCCTCCCCAAGGTCTGGGACGTCCTGGTCAATCCGGTCGTCGGCGTCCTGTGCGACCGCAGCCGGCTGCGCGGCGGGCCGCGCCGCCCGTTCCTGCTGGCGGGGGCGTGCACGCTGCCGCCGCTGTTCGCGCTGCTCTTCGCGGCGCCCCCGCTGCGCGGCACGGCCGCGGCCGTCTACGTGGCGTTGCTCTTCCTCCTGGCCGCGACGTCCTACGCCGTCTTCCAGGTGCCGTACGTGGCGATGCCCGCGGAGATGACGGACGAGAGCGCCGAGCGGGGCAGACTGCTCGCCTGGCGGGTGGGTTTCCTCGGTGTGGCGATCCTGCTGTCCGGTGCGGCGGCGCCGGCCATAGCTCATGCGGGCGGTGACACCCCGGCGAGCTACCGGCTGATGGGCGTGGCCGTGGCGGCCGTGCTGGCCTTCGGGATGTTCGCGGCGTGGGCCGGGACGCGGAGGGCGCCGGCGGTCACGTACACCAAGGCCGAACCTTCCCTGCGCGCACAGCTCACCGCCGCCCGCAGCAACAAGCCGTTCCTGTATCTGGCCGGGATGTGGACGGCGCAGGCCCTGGCAATCGGCGTGATGCTGGCGGGAGTTCAGTACTTCGCCACCTACGTTCTCGGTTCGGCAGGCGCCGTCACACCGCTGTTCGTCTGCATGATCGGCCCGCTGGCCCTCGTCATGCCGCTGTGGAACCGGCTCGCGCGTGCGCGGGGCGTCAAGTACGCACAGTTCTGCGCCTCTTGGGTCTTCCTCGGCGCGACGGTCGTGCTCGTCCTCACGCCGTGGGGCGGCGCGTGGCCGGCGTACGCGACCATCGCCGCGGTCGGAGTCGCCTACGGCGGGATGCAGTTGCTGCCGCTGCGCATGCTCGCCGACAACCTGGCCGCCGACGCCGTCCGCACGGGACGCCAGCGGGCCGCGACCTTCACCGGGCTGTGGACCGCGGTGGAGACGCTTGCGTTCGCTCTCGGCGCGGGTGCCTTCGCCGCCGTCCTGGCCGTCAGCGGCTTCCGGTCCTCCGACGCGGCACACGCCGTGGAGCAGCCCGGTTCGGCGCTGACCGGAATCGTCCTCGGTATGAGCCTGCTGCCGGCCGTGCTGGCGCTCGCGAGCCTGTGGCTGCTGAACAGGTACCGGGAGGATGCCGACGAGCCGCTGACGGCCGCACCGGACGTGACCACCCCCGAGACCCAGGAGGACGAGACCGACCGTGACAGCTGAATCCGCCTCCCGCCTGCCCGAGGGCCGTCCCGCCGACGACGTGCTCGCCGAACTGAGCGCGCTGCGCGAGGCCGACGCGCCGACCCGCGGCGGCCGGACCTTCGCGTACGTCTACGACGCCGGTGTGAAGGGGCTCGACGAACTGGCTGCCGCGGCGTACTCGGCGTACGCGACCGTCAACGGCCTGGACATGACGGTCTTCCCGAGCGTCGCGCGCCTGGAGAACGACATCGTGCGCAGCGCCGCCGCCCTGCTGGGAGGGCCCGGCACGCAGGGGACCTTCACCAGCGGAGGAACGGAGAGCATCCTGCTCGCGGTCAAGACGGCACGCGACCACGCACGGGCCGTGCGGGACGTGCGCGAGCCGCGCATGGTCCTGCCGTCCACCGCCCATGCCGCGTTCCACAAGGCGGCCGCGTATCTCGGGGTGGAACCCATGGTCGTGCCCGTCGACAGGGAGACGTACAGGGCAGACGCCGCGGCGACGGCCGCCGCCATCGACGAACGGACCGTGCTGGTGGTCGCCTCCGCGCCCTCCTACGCGCACGGGGTCATCGACCCGGTCGAGGAGATCGCCGCCGCCGCCGAGGAACAGGGCGTGCTGTGCCACGTCGACGCCTGCATCGGGGGCTGGCTGCTGCCGTATCTGCGCCGCGCGGGGCGTGAAGTGCCGCCGTTCGAGCTGACGTTGCCCGGTGTCACCTCGCTCTCCGTCGACCTGCACAAGTACGGATACGCGGACAAGGGCGCGTCCGTGCTGCTCCACCGGGACGCGGAGCTGCGCAGGTACCAGTACTTCGCGCACGCGGGGTGGCCGGGCTACCCCGTCGTCAATCCGACGGTGCAGGGCACGAAGTCGGCGGGGCTGCTCGCTCAGGCGTGGGCGGTGCTCAGGCATGTCGGGGAGGACGGTTACACCGAGTTGGCACGGCAGGTCGCGGGCGCCTCGGACCGGTTGTTCGACGGACTCGGCGGGATCGAGGGCGTGCGGATACTCGGGCGGCCGGCTGCGGGGCTGGTCGCGTTCACGCTGGACGCAGCCGGAGCCGGAGCCGGAGCCGGAGCCGGAGCCGGAGGCGGAGACGCCGAGGGAGCAGGTGACGCCGGCTCCGGACCTCACGCCGCCGAGGGCGACTTGAGCCTCGTGCTGCACCTCGCCGACGAGATGCGGATACGCGGCTGGTACCTCCAGCCACAGCTGGGCTTCGACGGAATGCCGCCCAATCTGCATCTCACGCTGACCCCGGCGACCGTCGGCCAAGTGGACGCGCTGCTCGCCGACTTGGGCGAGGCGCTGACGGCCGCACGCGCTCTGACCCCTGTGCGCGTCGACCCGGAGCTGGCGCGGCTCGCCGAGACCCTGGATCCCGTGGCGATCGGACCGGAGGAGGTCGCCGCCGTGCTGGCCTTCGCCGGGCTCGGCGGCGGCGACGGCGGCGCGAGCGGCACCGGCAGGACCGGCAGCGGCGGCGCCGAAGCCGGGACCGGCGCCCGGATGGCCCCCGTGCTCGTCCTGCTGGACGCGCTCCCCGTGCCGCTCAAGGAACGTCTGCTGGCGGAGTACGTCGGGTCGATCTTCCGGATCTGACCCCCGTAGCCCTGCATGGCAATCGTCATGCGGTCCGACGCCCCTGCAACCGCCACCGCCTGAGGTGTCGTCCGGTCAGTAGACCGCACGGGGGCGCGTGCGCGACGTGAAGTACGGGACCACTCGGGGAAACGGGGCCGCGCGCGAAGACCGCAATTCCAGAGGGGAAGCATGAAGCCGTTGCATCTCAAGGGTGCGGCCGCGCTCGCCGTGGCCGCCCTGGTGGGAGTCGGGTACCAGACCGCGATGGGTGGTGAAGTCGCCCCGCAGCAGCGGGCGTCGGCGTCAGCCGCGTCCATGGACGTCTCGTACTACAGCAAGTCCCTGAGCGCCGAACTGACGGACGTCGCCGCGGTGTCGGCCGACGAGGGCTGGGCCATCGGAACCTCGCAGAAGGACGACGGCGGCGGGGACCCGGAACAGGTCCTGCTGCACCGCGCGGGGGACAAGTGGAAGCAGGCCGGACTCCCCTCGGGTGCGGAAAAGGCCTCGCTCACACAGGTCGAGGGGTCCGCCCCCGGGAACGTCTGGCTGTTCGGCCAGGAGAGCGGCGGTGACGGCAAGCCGCTCGCGTTCCGCTGGGACGGCGAGCAGTGGCAGTCGGTGGACGCCCCGCCCTCCGGAAATTCGTGGGGCAAGCGGTCGGCGGCGGTCCTCGCCGCCGACGACGTGTGGGTGCTCGGCGGCGAGAGGGCCGCACACCACTGGAACGGTGAGAAGTGGACCGAGTCCCAACTCCCCGCCAACGCCGCCGCGGTGGGCGGCACCGGACCGGACGACGTGTGGGCCGTCGGATTCCGCGACACCTCCGAGGACGGCGGCGGGCCGATGAGCCAGCCCGCGGCCATGCACTGGGACGGCACGGAGTGGAAGACCACGAAGACACCCGAATACCACTTCCCCGACCCGGCGCCGCCCGAGGAGACCGCGGGTCTGGAGTCGGTCGTCGCCGTCTCCGGGGACGAGGTCTGGGCGGTGGGCAACCACACCTTCAACCACGGCGAGGGCGGCCCCGAGCCCGAGGAGGAGAACATCCTGCTGCGCTGGGACGGCGGCAAGTGGAAGGAAGCCCCGGCGAAGGCCGCGGAGAAGGCGTCCATGGAGGCGGCCTCCGACGGTGCCGGCGGGCTGGTGCTCGGCCGCTACTGGCAGATGACCGCGGACGGCGAACTCCATGAGATCGCCAAGCACAAGCCGGTGCCCGGCAGGTCGGGCAAGGTCGAAGAGGTCGACAAGAAGCAGCGCTTCTGGCCCTCGGAGACGGTCCTCGTACCCGGCACGCGGCAGGTGTGGAGCGCTGGCGTCATCGAGCTCGGCGCGTACGGCGACGCCAACTTCCGCCGTGGCGCGGTGCTGAGCTACGACGCCGGCTAGACCCGCTCCAGCCGACCGCTCCCGGCGCATCCCCGCGCGCCCGCGCGCAGGACGCCGGGAGCGGTACGGACCCTACGGGGCGGGTGGGGCCGCCGGCGGAGAGAACGAGACGATCCCCGGACCCGGCCGAAATACCGCCGACCGGCCTCTACCCAGGAGTAGTACCGAGGGTTAACGTTCGTCGCACGCTGCCGCGTCTCACCCCCCACAGGAGATCCCGGTGATCAACTCCCGTGCGTCGTCCGGAGGTTCCAGAAGAAGCCGGCTCACGAGGCTGCGCGGCGTGCTCGCCGCTGTCGCCGCTGCCGCACTCCTCGCCCCGCTCATGGGCAGCTCGCCGGCGTTCGCGGCCGGTGCCCGAGCCGGGGACGGAGCCGCGGTCAGCGCGGCGGAGGACCCGTGCGGAAGCCAGTGCCGCGACATCCTCCCCGCCGGGCAGAACGGCCACGCCAGCCTCGTGGAGATCCTCCTGCACAAGGCCGTCGGCACCCGGCCCAAGCACTCCGCGGACCAACTCGCCCCGTACGACAAGCTGTTGCACGAGTACTCGGGCCTGAGCGACGAGAAGCTCTCCGACTACTTCAACGACGCCTCCTTCGGCGTGCCCGAGGACCAGGTCGAGAGCGTGAAGAAGCCCCGTGCCGACGTCACCATCACGCGTGACAAGGCCACCGGGACGCCGCACATCAAGGGCACGACCCGTTCCGGGACGGAGTTCGGCGCCGGATACGCCGCCGGGCAGGACCGGTTGTGGCTGATCGATGTCCTGCGGCACGTCGGGCGCGGCGAGTTGTCGTCCTTCGCGGGCGGTGCGGAGGGCAACCGGCAGCTCGAGCAGAGCCTCTGGGCCACCGCCCCGTACACGGAGGACGATCTTCAGCGGCAGGTCGAGCGCATTCGCGGCTCCGGCGAGCGGGGCGCGCAGGCCTATCAGGACATCCAGGACTACGTCAGCGGGATCAACGCCTTCATCGACGACACGGTCGGTGCGCTGAACTACCCCGGCGAGTACGTCCTCACCGGCCACGGCTCGAAGATCAAGGACTTCACGGCCACGGACGTCGTCGCCATCGCATCCGTGATCGGCGCCATCTTCGGCAACGGAGGCGGCGGCGAGGTCGGCAACGCGCTGGCCAAGCTGGCCTTCGAGAAGCAGTACGGAAAGGCCGGCGGCGAGAAGGCGTACACGGCCTGGCGGGCGCAGAACGACACCGGGGCCACAACGACCGCGCACGGCAAGGAGTTTCCGTACGCGCAGTCGCCGCGGAACCCGCGAGGCGTGGCCACCCCGGAGAGCGGCTCCGTCACGGCCTTCGACCACTCGCAGAACGAGGAGGGCACCGGCTCCGCCGCGAAGAAGAAGCCGGGCAAGGGCGACGGGGTGAAGTCGAAGGGCGTGCTGCCCGGCGACCTGATCACCTCGAAGAAGGGCATGTCCAATGCCCTGCTGGTCTCGGGCAAGCACACGGCGTCCGGTAATCCCGTCGCCGTGTTCGGGCCGCAGACCGGCTACTACTCGCCGCAGATCATGATGGTGCAGGAACTCGACGGGCCGGGGCTGCGGTCACGCGGCGCCTCCTTCCCGGGGCTCAGCTTCTACGTGGAACTCGGCCGCGGTCTGGACTACTCGTGGAGCGCCACCTCCGCGAGCCAGGACATCACCGACACCTTCGCCGTCGACCTGTGCGAGGAGTCGGGAGCCGAGCCCACCACCGAGTCGCAGAGCTACATGCTGCGCGGGAAGTGCACGCCCTTCGAGAAACTCTCGAAGCACAACGAATGGAAGCCCACGCTCGCGGACGGCACGAAGGCCGGCTCGTACGACGTGGTGAGTCTGCGCTCGGCCTACGGTCTGGTCAGCCACACGGGCAAGGTGGACGGCAAGCCCGTCGCCTTCACCGCGCTGCGCTCGACCTACCACCACGACGCCGACTCCGTGATCGGCTTCCAGAAGTTCAACGACCCGTCCGCCATCACCTCGGCGCGCAGCTTCCAGCGGGCCGCGCAGGACATCGGCTACACCTTCAACTGGTTCTACGCGGACACTCACCACACCGCGTACTACAACTCCGGTGACAACCCCGTCCGTTCGAAGAACACCGACCCGGACCAGCCGATACGGGCGGACAAGTCGTACGAGTGGAAGGACTGGGACGCGGAGGCCAACACCTCCGCCGTCACGCCGCCCGCCGAGCATCCGCAGTCCGTCGACCAGGGCTACTTCGTCAACTGGAACAACAAGCAGGCCAGGGGCTACTCCGCCGGCTGGGCCAACGGCCCCGTGCACAGGGGCGATCTGCTCGACAGCCGGGTCGCGGCGCTCGTGAAGGACGGCTCCGTGACGCGTGCGAAGCTCGTCCAGGCGATGGAGGAGGCCGCGGCCGTCGACCTGCGCGCGGAGAAGGTGCTGCCCGAACTCCTCGACGTCATCGGCTCGTCCGAGGTCACCGACCCCGAACTCGCCGACACGGTGAAGCAGTTGCGCGACTGGAAGGAGTCGGGGTCGCAGCGCCGCGAGGCCGCGAAGGACGACGGCAAGTACGAACACGCCGAAGCCGCAAGGGTGCTGGACGCCTGGTGGCCGCTGCTGGTGGAGGGCCAGTTCAAGCCCGCACTCGGTGACGAGCTGTACAAGTCGCTCACGTCGCTCGCGCCGATCAACGAGTCACCCTCCGGCGGCCAGAACGGCGGCGGCGACTCCGGCGGCGGAGTGGGCGCGAGCCAGCCGCACAAGGGCTCGTCGCTCCAGACGGGCTGGTGGTCCTTCGTCCAGAAGGACCTGCGGAGCGTGCAGGGCGAGGACGTCGGCTCACCCCTCGACAGGCCGTACTGCGGGGGCGGTTCGCTGGAGAAGTGCCGGACGATGCTCCTGACGACGCTGTCCGAGGCGGCCGCGACCCCCGCCGAGAAGACGTACCCGGGGGACGACGAGTGCGAGCCCGGCGATCAGGTGTGCGCCGACTCGATCGTGCACCGGGCCATGGGCGGCATCACCGTACCGCGGATCGCCTGGCAGAACCGGCCCACCTATCAGCAGGTCGTGGAGTTCCCCGCCCGCCGCTGAGCCGCCGGCGCCCGCACCTCAGGCCTTCCCGGAGTCTCCGGAACCCCCGGAACTCCGGGAAGCCTCGTCCCGCGCCTGGCGCACGTAGCTCATGTAGCGCTTCCAGTCCCAGTGCCGGCCCGGGTCGGTGTGGTCGGCGCCGGGGACCTCGTTGTGACCGACGATGTGCTCCCGGTCGACGGGTATGCGGTACCGCTCGCAGATGCGGGCCGCGAGCCTGGCGGAGGAGCGGTACATCTCCTCGGTGAAGTTCTGCGGGCGGTCCACGAAGCCCTCGTGCTCGATGCCTATGCTCCGCTCGTTGAAGCCGCGGTTCCCCGCGTGGTACGCGACGTCCAGCTCGCGCACCATCTGCACGGTCCGCCCGTCGCTCGCGCGCACGATGTAGTGCGCGGCCGACGCGTGCAGCGGATCGCGGAAGACCTTCACGGCGGTTCGGAAGTCGCTCTCGGTCACATGGATCACGACCCGGTCGATGACGTAGTCGTCGGGCCGGTCCGCGAAGCGGAGGTTCGCCTCCGAAGCCGCGATCCAGGTCACACCCGGCTGATCCACCTCGCCCTTCTTGCGCTGCTTGTCGACACCCGGCAGCCGCCACCACAGGCGTGAGGTCTTGTCCCAGGTCAGAGCAGCCGCGGTGGCAAGCACCACACCGCTGCCGCCGCCGATGAGCGCAGCGCGCCGAGAGATCGAAGCCATACCTCTGCAAACGCATGCGGCCACGGTCCCGGTTCCGCACCCGCACAGCGCTTGCCGCACCCGCACAGCGCTTGCCGCGGTCGTAACTCGCTTACCGTCCGGGGTGCCCTTCCGTCTACGCTGGACGGGTTATGACTGACGCTTCCAGCCACCGCCGGCCTCCCGCCGGGGGCGCCCCCCACCGGGCCGGCACCTCCGGCACCACCCCCCAGCCTCCGGCCGCGGGTGGCCCCAGGCTGCGTGTGCTCGCCGCCATGTCCGGCGGCGTCGACTCGGCCGTCGCCGCGGCCCGCGCCGTCGACGCGGGCCACGACGTCACCGGGGTGCATCTGGCCCTCTCCGCCAACCCGAAGTCGTTCCGCACGGGCGCCCGGGGCTGCTGCACGATCGAGGACTCCCGCGACGCGCGCCGCGCCGCCGACGTCATCGGCATCCCGTTCTACGTCTGGGACCTGGCCGAGCGCTTCCGCGAGGACGTCGTCGAGGACTTCGTCGCCGAGTACGAGGCGGGCCGCACCCCGAATCCCTGCCTGCGCTGCAACGAGAAGATCAAGTTCGCGGCGCTGCTGGACAAGGCGCTGGCACTGGGCTTCGACGCCGTGTGCACCGGGCACTACGCCACGATCGTCACCCGCGACGACGGCACCCGCGAGCTGCACCGCGCCAGCGACGCGGCCAAGGACCAGAGCTACGTGCTGGGCGTGCTGGACGCCCGTCAGCTAGCGCACGCCATGTTCCCCCTCGGCGACACCCTCACGAGCAAGGACGAGATCAGGGAAGAGGCGGAGCGGCGCGACCTCGCCGTCGCGAAGAAGCCGGACAGCCACGACATCTGCTTCATCGCGGACGGCGACACCCAGGGCTTCCTCGCGGGCCGTCTCGGCACGTCCGAGGGCGACATCGTCGACGAGGACGGTCACAAGCTCGGCACCCACGAGGGCGCGTACGGCTTCACCATCGGCCAGCGCAAGGGCCTGCGCATCGGTCACCCCGCATCCGACGGCAAGCCTCGCTACGTGCTGGACATCTCGCCGGTCGACAACACGGTCACCGTGGGCCCGGCCGCCTCGCTCGACGTGACGGGGCTGACGGCCGTGAAGCCCCGCTGGTGCGGCACGCCTCCGGCCGGGCCCGGCACGTACACGGCCCAACTGCGCGCGCACGGCGGCGAGTGCGAGGTCAGCGCCGAACCGGCGGAGGACGGAGCGGAGTTGAAGGTCCGCTTCACCGAACCGATGCGAGGAGTGGCCCCCGGCCAGGCGATCGTGCTCTACGACGGCACGCGCGTGATCGGTTCCGCGACGATCGCCTCGACGGAGCGCGCACGCCCTGCGGGCGCGGGCGTCAGCCAGTCCTGACAGCCGTCCGCGTCCAAGGGCCCGGACCGCAGCGCCGGGTACGTCCGTGGCCGGCGCACCCGGACACAGAGACGGGGAGCTCGCCCGCGAAAGGGAGCTCCCCGCTGCCGGTCCTTGCCCGGCCCGAGTCCGGCGGGCCTACGCCCCGTGGACCGTCCCGCTGAACACCTTTTCCAGCTTGTCGAACTCCTCGAGACAGCGGCCCGTGCCCACCGCGACGCAGCTGAGCGGCTCCTCGGCGACGAACACCGGCATGCCCGTCTCCTTCGCCAGGCGTTCGTCCAGGCCGTGCAGCAGCGCTCCGCCGCCGGTGAGGACGATGCCGCGTTCCATGATGTCGCCGTAGAGCTCCGGAGGGCATGCGTCGAAGGCGGCGCGCACCGCGTCGACGATCGCCGCGACGGGCTTCTCCGTCGCGTCCCGGATCTCCTCCTCGCTCAGCTCCACCGTCTTGGGCATGCCGGTCTCCTTGTCCCGGCCGCGCACCGGCGTCGGAACGCCGCTGCCCATCGACATCTTGACGTCCTCAGCGGTGCGTTCCCCCACCCCTATGGCGAAGTTCTGCTCGATGTACGACGCGATCGCCGCGTCCAGAGCGTCCCCGGCGACCCGGGCGGAGTGCGTGACGACCGTGCCGCCCAGGGAGATGATCGCGACCTCCGTGCTGCCGCCGCCGATGTCGACGACCATCGAACCGCGCGCCTCGTGCACCGGCAGTCCGGCGCCGATCGCGGCCGCCATCGGCTCCTCGATGAGATGCACGGAACGCGCTCCGGCACGCGCGGCCGTCTGCAATACGGCGCGGCGTTCGACGCCCGTCACACCGCTCGGCACGCAAACGACGACCCTCGGCCCTCTGCCGCGCCCCACCCTCGCCGCGCGGATGAAATGCCTGAGCATTCCCTCGGTGGCTTCGAAATCGGTGATGACGCCTCCCTTGAGGGGGCGCGTCGCGGTGATGGAGCCAGGGGTACGGCCCACTGCCTCTTTCGCTTCGGTGCCCACGGCGAGCACTTTTCCCGTCCGCGACTCGACCGCCACGACGGACGGTTCGTTGAGGATGATGCCGCGTCCGCGCGCGTACACAAGCGTGTTGGCCGTGCCAAGGTCTATGCCGATGTCACGCGTGCTGAACGAGGTGCTCTTCGCCATGTGTTCTCGCCGTGTTCGGTGCAGGGTGTGCCGAATTGTCTAGCTGGGCTTGCAGCATACCCAACTGTCCTGGTTTCGGGACAACTCGGCCTCCGGAAACCTGAGATCGCAAAGGCGCTGGTGGGAGCGCGGTTCCCGGTCGAACAAGGAGCCGATCGTTCGGTTCGGTGGCATAGGCCCGGGCGTGAGTGGATAGGTATGCGCTGGAGTCCGAGCGCGCGGTGCCCGTGACTGAAGCCTTGGCGTCCCGGGTCGGCCGCGCCGTAGGCCACCCTCTCAGCAATCGGAGGTACCCCATTACCGCGCGACCGACGCAGGAATTCGGAGAGAACCCCGTCGACGTCCGGGAAACCGGTCACTACACGGAGGAATACGTCCCAAGCTTCGTCGACAAGTGGGACTCTCTCATTGACTGGGAAAAGCGCTCACAAAGTGAGGGCAATTTCTTCATCGACCTGCTGCGCAAGCGAGGCGTGAAGAGTGTGCTCGATGTCGCCACGGGGACCGGGTTCCACTCCGTGCAACTCCTGGAAGCAGGGTTCGATGCAGTGAGTGCGGACGGCAGCGCAGACATGCTGTCGAAGGCGTTCAAGAACGGAATGGAGAACGGGAGTCACATACTCCGCGTCGTCCAGGCGGACTGGCGCTGGCTCAACAGGGACGTGCACGGGGAGTACGACGCCATCGTCTGCCTCGGCAACTCCTTCACGCACCTCTTCTCGGAGCGTGACCGCCGCAAGGCGCTGGCCGAGTTCTACGCGATGCTGAAGCACGACGGAGTGCTCGTCCTGGATCAGCGCAACTACGACGCGATGCTGGACCGTGGATTCTCCAGCAAGCACACGTACTACTACTGCGGCGAGGACGTCGCGGTCGAACCGGAGTACCTGGACGAGGGATTGTGCCGCATGCGGTACAACTTCTCCGACAACTCCGTCTACCACCTCAACATGTTCCCGCTGCGGAAGGACTACACCCGCCGGCTCATGTCGGAGGTGGGATTCCAGCACATAGAAACCTACGGCGACTTCCAGCACACTTACCGTGAGGAGCAGCCGGACTTCTTTGTGCATGTTGCGGAGAAGGAGTACCGCATGGACGAGGAAGGCGAGGGTGCATACTCAGCCGCCGTCAGCACCGCTCGTACGTACTACAACTCCTCCGACGCCGACGAGTTCTACGCCTCGGTGTGGGGCGGCGAGGACATCCACATCGGCCTCTACGAGAGCGATGACGAGCCCATCGCCCAGGCGAGCCGCCGTACGGTCCAGCGCATGGCGGAGAAGCTCGACCTGGACGAGTCGTCGGTAGTGCTCGACCTCGGTGCCGGCTACGGCGGTTCGGCGCGCTACGTGGCCGAGACGTACGGCAGCAGCGTCATCGCGCTCAACCTCAGCGAGGTCGAGAACGAGCGGAACCGTGAGCTGAACGCCCAGCGCGGTCTCACCGGCAAGATCGAGGTGGTGGACGGTTCCTTCGAGAACATCCCCTACCCCGACGACAGCGTGGACGTCGTCTGGTCGCAGGACGCCTTCCTGCACAGCGGCAACCGCACGCGGGTGCTGGAGGAGATCACGCGGGTGCTGAAGCCGGGCGGTCAGCTCGTCTTCACCGACCCGATGGCCGCGGACGGCACCTCGACGGCCGTACTGAAGCCGATCCTGGAGCGCATCCATCTGGACACGATGGGCTCGCCCGGCTTCTACCGGCGTGAGCTGGCGCGGCTCGGGTTCAGCCCTGCCAGCAGCGGCGGCTTCGAGGAGCACCGCGAGCAGCTCGTCAACCACTACGGGCGCGTGCTCAAGGAGACCGAGCGGCAGGAGGCCGAGGGCATCGACGGGCTTGCCGGCAAGGTGAGTTCGGAGTACCTGACGAACATGAAGAAGGGACTGGGGCACTGGGTCAACGGCGGCAGCGAGCGTCAACTCACCTGGGGAATCTTCCACTTCAGGCTTTGAGAAACGATTTTGCTGTCTGTTCCCGCCCTCCCACCGAGGGCGGGGCACGGTCCCCCTCGCATGCGCGCAGGGGGACCCCCTCCGGGGGGCGCGTCACGGCGTGCGCGGATCCGGGAAGTGGTGCTCACCGGTCCCCGGGATGCGCGGCCTCTCGCGCGTGGGGCCGGCCGCCAGCAGCCGGCTCAGGCCACGGCGGGTCGCGCCGACCACGACGCGGTCGCCGTCCTTGAGTACGTACCCCGGGTGCAGGCGCCACTCGAGCTCGCCGGCGCCGGTCGATGAGACCGTTGACAGGTCCTGCTGCCGCTCGTCCTCCGAGGCCGTGTCCAGGGCCACCACCCGCCAGGCCCCCGGCTGGAACGCCTGCTCGACCGTGCGGCCCTGCAGGAGTGGGTTGCCGCGCGCCTCGACGGCCGCGAAGACGAGCACCCGGCGGCCCACCGAGATAGCCCCCAGAACCTGCCGTCCCATCATCGCTCCGGCGAACGCGGGAGCCGCCAGCGCCGAGACGCTTCGGCTGCGGGTCTGAGCGCCGGGATAGGTGTCGCGGAGCGTGCGGTAGACCGTGGCGGCGAAGTCGTCGTCGAACAGCCGCATCACCACACGCAGTTGGGGCTTGATCTGCCTGGCGTTGAGCGATGCCTCGAGGTTGATGCCGTCGGAGCTGGTGAGGGCGAGCAGGGCGCGGCTGCGCTTGATCTTGGCTTCCTCCAGGACGCCGTCCTCCGTGACGTCGGCGATCAGCGTGGGCACCCGGCGCCTGCGCGCGAGGGCGATGCCCCGCGCCTCGTCGTTCTGCTCGATGCACACCACGGGGATGTTCAGCTCCAGCAGCCGCTCCAGCACGTGCTTGCCGACCTTGCCCAGGCCCACCAGCACCACGTGCCCGGACATCCCACGAGGCGGTGTCGGCAGGGCCGCCGCCTTGCGGAAGGACCCGTAGCTCTCCAGGACCACCGCCAGAAGCAGCGGCAGCAGCATCATCCCGGCCAGTCCGGCCAGCAGTTGGAGGACCTGCTCGCCCGGCGGCTCGTGCAGCTTGGGCTCGTTGATGGCGAAGAGGTCGAGGAGCGTCACATAGCCGGCGTGCAAGGGGGAGTCGCGGCTGATCCCCCAGTTCACCGCGGCGAGGATGAACACGACCACGGTCATGGCCAGCAGCGAGTACCGCAGACGTCTCGAGAACAGCTCCTTGAAGGCCAGCATCCGGGGCAGCCGCGGGGCGCGGACGGCGGCGGGGCGGCTGGCCCTGCGCGTGATCGCCTCCAGCACGACGGCCTCCCGGTCCGGCGGCAGGCCCCTCAGGTCCTCCTCGCCCGGGAGCAGTACGGGGCCCCGGCGGGGGCGGTCGCCGCTCGATGAGGGCGCTCCCTCGCCGTTCGCCGCGCTCGTCTCCGCGTGGTCGGCACCCTCGCTCACGCTGTCGTCGGATGAGTCCTCGTCGGAGGAGCCTTCGTCGTTCTCGTCGTCCTCCGGGGCGGGCATCAGCGCCAGCGTGCACAGAGGATTGCGGCGGTCGACGTTGCGCAGCGTGCGTTCCTTCGCGCGCAGCAGCAGCCCGTCCGCGTACAGCACCTTGTCGCTGCCGACGACGGCCGCGGCGACGATCGAGGGCGCGGCGGTGTCGGAGTCGGAGAGGACCGTCGTCGTGGCGTCCGACGGCGCGCCCTGCGCCGCACCGCCGCCCGACCGCCGGTTGCCGCTGAGCCGTGCGGCCCGGTCCAGCAGATCGGTCAGGTACTGGCCCAGGTTGCGGTTGAACATCCGGATGACGAGGCGCACGCGCGGGTTGATCCGGCGGGCCCGCAGGGCGATGTAGATGTTCAGCTGGTCGTCGCCGGAGGTGAGCGCGAGCGCGCTGGCCCGCTCGATGCCCGCCCGTATGAGCGCGTCGTCGTCGGGGACGCGCGCCTCGACCGTCTCGACCGACAGCCCCGGCCTCTCCGTGAGCCCCGCGATCTGCGGGCCGTGGCTCCCCCCGCGCAGCGAGGGCAGGACGACCGTCACGTGCTGCCTGTAGACCGTGGCCAGCTCCTTGGTGACCCGCAGAGCGAGAGCGTTGTCACCGCAGACCACCATGTGTCCGCGCAGGCCGCGACCTAGGCTGCTGTCCATGGTCTCCAAGGACAGTTCCCCCCTGAACATCTGCGTCTTCTGCTCCGCGGCCGAACTCGCCGACGTATACACGGAGTCGGCCCGCGAGTTCGCCGAGCTTATCGGCAGCCGCGGACATTCCCTGGTGTGGGGCGGATCGGATGTCGGGCTGATGAAGGTCGTCGCCGACGGAGTCCACAGTCACGGAGGGCGCCTCGTGGGCATCTCCGTGGAATTCCTGCAGGGCGCGGCACGTGCGGAGGCGGACGAGATGATCGTCACCGCGACGCTGGCCGAACGGAAGGCCCAACTGCTGGAGCGCGCCGACGCGTTCGTCATCATGGTCGGCGGCACCGGGACCCTGGACGAGGCCACGGAGATCCTGGAGCTGAAGAAGCACGGCCTCCACGCCAAACCCGTCGTGCTGCTGAACACGGCCGGCTTCTACGACGGGTTGCGGCAGCAGCTCGAACGCATGGAGGCCGAGGGCTTCCTCCCTCTGCCGCTCTCCGAGCTGGTCGCCTTCGCCGACGACGCTGCGAGCGCGCTGCGTCTGCTGGAGGCGTGAACGAGCCGTGGCGGCCACGCGGGAGCCGGACGAGGCCGGCCGTGTCCGACTCCGGCGCTTCGGCTCCTGGCGCCGTAGTCCCTGATGCCTACTTCCGGTTGTAGAGCCGCATCGTGAGCGTCCCGAACACCGCCATCAGCACGGCCGCGGCGATGAGCGTCCAGCCGATCTCCGCGCCGATCCACCTGCCCTCCATCAACCCCCGTACGGCGGCGACGAGATGGGTGACCGGGTTGACCTCGACGAACGCCTGCAGCCACCCCGGCATCGTCCTCGGCTCGACGAGGATGTTGCTGAGGAAGGTGAGCGGGAAGAGCACCATCATGCTGACGCCCATCACGGACTTCTCCGTGCGCAGCAGCAGCCCGAACATCGTCCACAGCCACGAGAAGGCGAACGAGAAGGCCACCAGCAGCGCGATCCCCGCCACGACCCCCGGCACGCCGCCCGCGGGGCGGAAGCCCATCACCAGCCCGACGGCCAGGATCACGATCGAGGCCGCCGTGTAGCGGAAGGCGTCGCCGAGCAGATAGCCGACCATCGGCGCGGGCCGCCAGATCGGCAGCGTGCGGAAACGGTCGAACACCCCTTTCTCGATGTCGGTGTTGACCGAGACACCCGTGTACATCGTGGTCATCACGACGCTCATCACCATGATCCCCGGCAGCAGGAACTGAAGGTACTCGCCCGTCGAGCCCGCCAGCGCACCGCCGAAGAGGTAGGTGAACATCAGCGTCATCATGATCGGGAACGCCGTGACGTCGAAGAGCTGCTCCGGCACGTGCTTGATCTTCAGCATCGCCCGCCAGCCGAAGGTCACGCACACGGACAGGGCACCCGGACGGGGCGGCCGGGGCCCGGCGACCAGAGCCGCGGGCAGCGAGGCGGCAGGCGCGCCGCCTGAACGGGGAGCGGGCGTACGGGGCCGGGCGGGTGCGGTGCTCATCGTCTCGTCTCCTCGGCTGCTGCCGCCGTGGCGTGCTCGGCGTCGTGTGCGGGGTGGTCGGTCAGGGCGAGGAAGACCTCGTCCAGGCTGGGCTGGCCCAGCGAGAAGTGGTCGACGGTGATTCCGGAACGGGTGAGCTGGGCCAGCGCCTGCGCGGCCTGTTCGGCGGCACCCGCCTCGGTGCCGTCCCCGGGTACGCGTGCCGTCAGGGCCACGGGATCGCTCTCCAGCTGCACCTGTGCGACCAGGGCACGCGAGAGCAGTTCGTGCGCCTCCGCGCGCTGCCCTGCGTCGCGCAGCCGCAGATGCACGGAACCGGCGCCGACGGACGACTTCAACTGGCCAGGTGTGCCCTCGGCGATGACCCTGCCGTGGTCGATCACCGCGATACGGTCCGCGAGTTGATCTGCCTCGTCCAGGTACTGCGTGGTCAGCAGCACCGTCGTGCCCATGGCGACGACGGCCCGCACGATGTCCCACACCTGGTTGCGGCTCCTCGGATCCAGGCCGGTGGTCGGTTCGTCGAGGAAGAGCAGATCGGGCGTGATCAGGATGCTCGCCGCGATGTCGATGCGCCGCCGCATGCCGCCCGAGTACTGCTTGACCTGGCGCCGCGCCGCGTCCGCGAGGCCGAAGGCGTCCAGGAGCCGGGCGGCGCGGGTGCGGGCGGCAGGCTTGGAGTGGCCGAGGAGGCGGGCCAGCAGCACGAGGTTCTCCGTGCCCGTCAGATCCTCGTCGACGGAGGCGTACTGGCCGGTGAGGCTGACCCTCGCCCGCACCGCGGCAGGCTCGCGCACCACGTCGTGACCGAACACCCGCGCCTGCCCGCCGTCCGGGCGCAGCAGCGTGGCCAGCACCTTCACGGCGGTCGTCTTGCCCGCGCCGTTGGGGCCCAGCACCCCGTAGACCGAACCGGCGGGGACGTGCAGGTCGATGCCGTCCACGGCCCGGTTGTCACCGAAGACCTTCACCAGGCCCGACGTCTCGACCGCGGGAACGTCCGCGTCTTTCGTGTCGGTCGGCATGGCTGCCCTCCTTCGTCCGCGCCATCCGGGACGCCCGCACGCTGGTGCCGCCCGGCTCACAGCGATCAGACCCGTACCGCGGCGGAAACTCATCGGTGTGCGGCCGGTTCATGGGCCGCCACGCCACTGGGGGACGATGGGGTCATGGCAACGCATCTGATCACCGGTGCCGGTTCGGGCATCGGCGCCGCCGTCACCCGGCGGCTTCTCGAGCGTGGTGACGAACTGTGGCTGCTCGCGCGGGACGCCGGCCGCGCCAGGGAGCTGAGGGAGCGGTTCGAGGGCGCCCGTACGGTCGTCGGCGACCTCGGCGAGCCCGGCCGGCTCTCATGGGCACTCGGCCAGCAGGGCCTGCCGGGCGAGCTGGACTCGCTCCAGCACGTCGCGGGCGTCGTCGAGCTGGGCGGCGTGGGCGAGCTGAGCACCAAGGTCTGGAACCACACCCTCGCGGCGAACCTCGTCGCACCGGCCGAGCTGACGCGCCTGCTGCTCCCGCAACTGCGCCTGGCGCGCGGGCACGTCCTCTTCGTCAACTCCGGTGCCGGTCTGCACGCAGGCGCGCAGTGGTCCGCGTACGGGGCGAGCAAGCACGGCCTGAAGGCACTGGCGGACGCGCTGCGCGCCGAGGAGGGCGGCAACGGGCTGCGCGTGACGACCGTCTATCCCGGACGCACGGCCACGCCCATGCAGGAGAAGGTGCACCGGCAGGAGGGCAAGGAGTACGACCCGGACCGCTGGATCAGCCCCGACGCCATCGCGACGGCGCTGATCACCGCGCTGGACATGCCGCGGGGCTCGGAGGTCACCGATCTGACCGTGCGGCCGGGCGCATGAGCCTCGGCACGAAGGTGTGGGGGGCCGCGGCAGCCACCGGCATCGGGTCGATGCCCGGCGAGGACCCGCGGGAGGCGGCCCGCACGGTCACGGGAACGCTGGAGGCGTTCCCCTTCCTCCCGGAACTGCCCGCACGCGGGCCCGGCGCCGACATGACCGGCCGCACCGTCGGACTGCTCGCGGAGCTGTACGCGCATGTCGAGCCGAGCGGCTGGCGGATCAGCGACAGGCCGGGCCGTGACACCCGGCGTGCGCGGTCCTGGTTGAGCGAAGACCTCGACGCGCTGGAGGAGTTCACGCAGGGGGACGCCGCGGGGCGGCGCGCGCTGAAGGTCTCCGCGGTAGGTCCGTGGACGCTCGCCGCGACCCTGGAGCGGCGCAACGGCGAGGCCGTTCTCGGTGACGCGGGCGCGTGCCGCGACGTGACGGCTTCCCTCGCCGAGGGGCTGCGGGCGCATCTCGCGGACGTGCGGCGCCGCGTGCCCGGAGCGCGTCCCGTGCTGCAACTGGACGAGCCGATGCTGACGGCGGTGCTGCTGGGGCGCGTCCCGACCGCGAGCGGATACCGCAGCCACGGCGCCGTCGACCGCGCCGTGGCGGAGGGCGCGCTGCGGGAGATCGTCGGAGCGTGCGAGGCCGACGGGGTACCCGTCGTCGTGCACTCGTGCGCGCCGCGGCCCCCCTTCGCGCTGCTGCGTCGCGCCGGCGTCACCGGAGTCTCCTTCGACGCGAGCCTGATCACCGAGGGTGAGGACGAGGCGATCGGCGAGGCCGTCGAGGGCGGCACGGTGCTCTTCGCCGGCGTCGTGCCGGGAGACGGGCCGCCTGAGGGTGGACTGTCGGACCCTGCCGGTAGCGTCAGTGGTGTCAGGTCGCTGTGGCGCAGGCTCGGGCTGTCCCCGGCCCTCCTCACGGAGTCGGTCGTGGTCACCCCGGCGTGCGGTATGGCGGGTGCCTCGCACGCGTACGCGCGGGCGGCGCTCGCGCACTGCGTCCGGGCCGCGAGATCCCTCGCTGACGACCCTGAGTGACGGGAGGACGAGACGGTGGCCGGCAGAGAGCAAGCCCCAGCGCCCGCGGATGTGCGGGAGCGGCATCAGCGTCTGGCTGAGCAGATCGAGGAGCACCGCTTCCGCTACTACGTGAAGGACGCGCCCGTCGTCAGCGACGCCGAGTTCGACCGGCTGCTGCGCGAGCTGGAGGCGGTGGAGGCGGACCACCCGGAGCTGGTCACGCCCGATTCGCCGACGCAGAAGGTCGCGGGCCAGTACGAGACGGAGTTCACCGAGGTCGCACACCGCGAGCGGATGCTGTCGCTGGACAACGCCTTCGACGACGCGGAGCTCGACGAATGGGCCGTGCGCGTCGGGCGTGAACTGGAGGGCGTGGAGCACCACTTCCTCTGCGAGCTGAAGATCGACGGCCTGGCCGTCAATCTGACGTACGAGCACGGCAGGCTCACCCGCGCGGCCACCCGCGGCGACGGGCGCACGGGTGAGGACATCACGCCCAACGTCCGCACGATCGCCGACATCCCCGAGCGGCTCAGCGGCGAGCGCATCCCGGCGCTGGTGGAGGTCCGCGGGGAGGTCTTCTTCCCGATGGAGCGCTTCGAGGAGCTCAACGCCCGTCTGGTGGAGGCGGGCGACAAGCCGTTCGCCAATCCGCGCAACGCGGCGGCCGGTTCGCTCCGCCAGAAGGACCCGAAGATCACGGCGACGCGTCCGCTGCGCATGGTCGTGCACGGCATCGGTGCCCGCGAGGGTTTCGACGTGAACAAGCTCAGCGGCGCCTACGACCTGCTGCGGGAGTGGGGCCTGCCCACCTCCGACCACACGAAGGTGGTGGAAGGGCTCGAGGGAGTTCGCGAGTTCATCGCCTACTACGGGGAACACCGCCATTCGGTGGCGCACGAGATCGACGGCGTCGTGGTGAAGCTCGACGAGGTGCGGCTCCAGGGCCGCCTGGGCTCCACCTCGCGCGCGCCGCGCTGGGCGATCGCGTGGAAGTACGCCCCGGAGGAGGTGAACACGAAGCTGGTCGACATCCGCGTCGGCGTCGGCCGCACCGGCCGCGTGACGCCGTTCGCCGTGGTGGAGCCGGTGACGGTCGCCGGCTCGGAGGTCGAGTTCGCCACCCTCCACAACCAGGAGGTCGTCCGGTCCAAGGGCGTCCTCATCGGGGACACGGTGGTGCTGCGCAAGGCCGGCGATGTGATCCCGGAGATCCTGGGGCCGGTCGTCGATCTGCGGGACGGCAGCGAGCGGGAGTTCGAGATGCCCGCGCACTGCCCCGACTGCGGTACGGCGCTGCGCCCGATGAAGGAGGGCGACATCGACCTGCGGTGCCCCAACGCCCGGTCCTGTCCAGCCCAGTTGAGGGAGCGCCTGTTCTATCTGGCGGGCCGCAAGTCCCTCGACATCGAGCACTTCGGCTATGTGGTGGCCACAGCGCTCACCCAGCCGCTGGAGCCGGCCGATCCGCCGCTGAAGGACGAGGGCGGCCTGTTCGACCTGAAGGTCGAGGATCTGCTGCCCATCAAGTCCTACGTGCTGGACACGGACAGCGGTCTGCCCAAGCGCGATCCGGAGACGGGCGAGAAGAAGGTCGTCACCCTCTTCGCCAACCAGAAGGGCGAGCCCCGCAAGAACACGCTGGCGATGCTGGAGAACATCCAGGCCGCCAAGGAGCGCCCGCTGACCCGCATCATCACCGGGCTCTCGATCCGTCACGTGGGGCCGGTGGCCGCCGAGGCGCTGGCCCGCGAGTTCCGTTCGCTGGAGCGGATCGCCGAGGCCGACGAGGAGGAGCTGGCGGCGACGGAGGGCGTGGGACCCACCATCGCGGCCTCGCTCAAGGCCTGGTTCGCGGAGGACTGGCACCGCGAGATCGTCGAACGGTGGCGTGCGGCGGGGGTGCGGATGGAGGAGGAGGGCTCGGGGGAGTCGGGTCCGCGGCCACTGGAAGGGATCACCGTCGTGGTCACCGGGACGCTCGCGACCCTCACACGGGACAGCGCGAAAGAGGCCCTCCAGGAACGGGGCGCAAAAGTGACCGGATCCGTATCGAAGAAGACCGGGTTCGTGGTCGTTGGAGAAAGCCCTGGGTCCAAATACGACAAGGCCGTCCAGTTGAAGGTGCCTATTTTGGACGATGACGGTCTCGCCGTTCTTCTGGAGCAAGGCCCGGACGCTGCGCGCGAAGTGGCCGAAAAGCATCCCGAATAGGGCACTGAGGGCTCGTCAAGTCGTCCCAGTTTTCCCACTGTTGCGTGCCAGTCACAGGTGTCCCATGCGTTTGCGCCCGGGTATGCACTGAGAAGCCGCACTGTTATCGGCTGTTGTGCGCGAAAGGGGCTGGATCAGCCGGGTCGCGCACAGCCAACCCGGGCCGATCGCTGCCCTGGAAGCGGTGTGCGGCCTACTGTTGATGTGTGTGCCTGAATTTGGGGAAGCAGGCACGGACGGCCGGCGGAGGGACGGGCATGCAGGAAATTCCTGGGGGCCACGGCCCCCCGTACTCCAGCCTGCCCGACGGCACGAGTGGCAGTACGGGGTCCACGGGCGGAGCGGAGGACGTGCCGTGGGTGCAACGCATCGCAGCGCTGCGGGTGCCCGGTCTGCCCGTACTCGTCGTCGTCGGGGCGGGCGCAGTTCTCGGCACAGGCATCTTCCGGGTCGTGACGGACGGCAGAGCGCTCTTCCCGGACGCGGTCACGGGATGGTCGCTGGCGGTCCTCACGGCCCTGATCGTCGGGCATCTCGTCGCGCTCGGCCGTGACCGCTGGTGGAGCGGCACCGGATCCGGCGCCGCGCTGACGCTGGCGATCCTGCTGCTGTACGGGTGGACGCCGGCCGTGCTGGTCAGCCTTGCCGTCGTGGTGCTGGTGGGCGCGGTGCGCCGGCACTGGCGTCAGGCGGTGGTGCAGGGCGCCGTCGACATCCTCGGCATCGGAGCCGCGGCGATGTCGCTGGCCGCCGTGGGCGTGCACCCCTCGGTGGCGCATCCCTGGAGGCCCGACGACTGGGGCTACTTCGCCCTGGCCGAGGTCGTCATGGCCGCATTCGCCTACCTCGTGGTCACTCGCCTCTTGCTGTGGTTCTCCTCGGCCCCGCGCAAGACCGGGCTGCCCACCGCGCTGCGCAGGGCGCTGATGCGCCAGGGCCTCGTCGCCGTCGCCCTGCTGGGCATATCGCCGCTGATAGCGGTGGTCGCCGCCTACAGGCCCGTGCTGCTGCCGCTGTTCGCGGTGCCGCTCATCGCGCTGGACTCCACGCTGTGGATCGCCCGCGTACGCGCGGAGGAGGCGCTGCGCGATCCGCTCACCGGGCTGCCCAACCGCCAGTGGCTGCTGGAGCGCACCTGGTCGGCCCTGGACGAGGCGGACCGCACGGAGGCCCGCTCCGCGCTCGTCCTCATCGACCTCGACCGTTTCCGCTCCGTCAACGACACACTGGGGCATCTCGCGGGCGACAGGCTGCTGTTGAAGATCGCCGAGCGACTGCGCGCGGAGCTTCCGCGCGGCGCGGAGGCGGCCCGGCTCGGCGGCGACGAGTTCGCCGTCCTGCTGCCGCTGGCCGACTCCACCACCAGCGCGATGCGCGCCGCCCGCACCCTCGTCTCCGCCCTGGGCTCGCCCCTGGACCTGGACGGGCTGACGCTCGTACTCGAGGCCAGCGCGGGAGTCGCGGTCTTCCCGGAGCACGCGCGCGAGGCCGAAGGACTCCTGCGCCGTGCGGACGTGGCGATGTACGAGGCCAAGCGCGACCGTACGGGCGTCGAGGTCTACGAGGCCACGCGCGACGGCAACACCCCCGACAGGCTGGGCCTGCTGGCCGACTTGCGACGGGCTCTCGACGCGGGCGAGGTCGAGCTGCACTACCAGCCGAAGGTCGGCTTCGACGGTGTCGTCTCCGGCCTGGAGGCGCTGGTGCGGTGGGTACATCCCGAACGGGGACGCGTCCCCCCGGACGAGTTCATCGCCATCGCCGAGACGTCGGGGCTGATGCCCCGGCTGACCGAGTACGTGCTGGAGACGGCGCTCGCGCAGGTCTCCCGATGGCGCTCCGACGGGCTGACGGTGCCCGTCGCCGTCAACGTCTCACCCCGAGACGTCCACGCACCCGGCTTCGCCGGCGCCGTCGCCGGACGTCTCGCCCGGCACGGAGTCCCTGCCGGCGCACTCCAGTTGGAGATCACCGAGCACGTCCTGCTGGAGGACCCGCAGCGCGCCGCCGACACCCTGGCGGCACTGGCCGGGCACGGCGTGAAGATGTCACTCGACGACTTCGGCACCGGCTACTCCTCGCTCGTACATCTGCGCAGGCTGCCGGTGAGCGAGCTGAAGATCGACCGCTCCTTCGTCGCGCGGCTCGCGGTCGACGCGGAGGACGCCGAGATCGTGCGCTGCACCGTCGATCTGGCGCACTCGCTGGGCCTGTTGGTCGTCGCCGAGGGCGTCGAGGACGACGAGACCTGGGAGCGGCTGCGGGACCTGGGGTGCGACGCGGTGCAGGGCTGGCTGGTGGCCGCGGCGATGCCGCCGGACGAGACGACGGCGTGGCTGCGGGCGCGGGAAGGGGTCCCGCACTCCCTGGAGAGCGCCCATCCGCGGCCGCAACTGGAGTGCGGCCCCTCGGCGTCGGCATCCGGCTCCACCCGCCCGCACACCGGCTCCACGGGGGGCGGCTCACGTCCCTCGGGCCCGCCCACCAAACCGACCCAGTCCCACGACGCGAACCGCCCCACGGGGTGGCAGCCGGTCCAGTAGAGCGCCCTGCTCCGGGGCGCGGTTTCTCCAGGGGCTCGCCTCCGGTGCGTGTGTTGTGCCCGGGGGTGCGCCTCCGGTGTGGTCGTGGTGCGGGGGCGTGCCGCTCCGGCGGCGGTCCCACGTCCCGCCCCCTCCCGCTTTCCAGCGGCTCTCCCGCCGTGGCCCCACAGCACACTCGCTGTCATTCCGATGAGGGGGCGACCTGCGGCGGGTCTCACGTCAACCACCCCTGGCCGTGCCCGTGTTGAGCTGCCTCCCGCAGAGGCGGGTGGGAGGACGTAGCGGCAGCCCGTCCCGTACGGGAGGGAAGGGTGCCCTCCAGGGCCACCGGAGGAAAGCCGCGAATGGACGGAAGGGGGCGGGACGCGCAGGGGGCCATGTCCGGACACTCAAGCGCTGTTTGCGGCCCGCAGGCCACGGGGGTTCGAAACCGTTCCAGGGGCGAGGGCCGTAAATCGTGCCGTCCGGACGGGCCCCGGAGCGGCACGCCCCCCGTCACCCACGACGCACCGTAGGCGCCCGCACCCCGCACCAACCGCAGCCGTCCCCCGAAACCGCCGAGGCGCCAGCCGGAGAGGCGCAGACCCCACCGCCGGCACAAGCCCCCTCGCGGGAGCCATAGGATTGGGGGCGGAAAATCCAACACTCACCCAGAGGACCGCTGCATGCCTGGCATCTCGCGCGAGGAGGTCGCCCACCTCGCCCGGCTGGCGCGCCTGGAGCTGAAGGACGAAGAGCTGGATCACTTCGCCGGTCAGCTCGACGACATCATCGGTGCGGTCGCCACCGTCTCCGATGTCGCCGACGAGGACGTACCGCCCACCTCTCACCCGCTGCCGCTCACCAATGTGATGCGCCCGGACGACGTGCGTCCGAGCCTGACCCCCGAGCAGGCACTCTCGGGGGCGCCCGCACAGGAGCAGCAGCGATTCAAGGTGCCGCAGATCCTGGGGGAGGACTGACCGATGGCCGATCTGACGAGACTGACCGCGGCGGAGACCGCGGAACTGATCGCGAGCGGCGGGGTCACCGCCGTCGAGGTCACCGAGGCGCATCTTGCGCGCATCGACGCGGTTGACGAGAAGGTGCACGCGTTCCTGTACGTCGACCGCGAGGGGGCGCTCGCCAAGGCCCGCGAGGTCGACGAGAAGCGTGCCCGCGGTGAGCGGCTCGGCCCGCTGGCCGGTGTCCCGGTCGCCGTGAAGGACCTCTTCACCACGGAGGGAGTGACCACGACCGTCGGTTCGAAGATCCTCGAGGGCTGGGTCCCGCAGTACGACGCGACCGTGGTGCGGAAGCTGAAGGAGGCGGACCTCGTCATCCTCGGCAAGACCAACATGGACGAGTTCGCCATGGGGTCCTCGACCGAGAACAGCGCGTACGGACCGACCGGCAACCCGTGGGACCTCACGCGCGTCCCCGGCGGCTCCGGCGGCGGCTCCTCCGCCGCGATCACCGCGTACGAGGCGCCGCTGGCGATCGGCACCGACACCGGCGGTTCCATCCGCCAGCCCGCCGCCGTCACCGGCACCGTAGGCGTGAAGCCGACCTACGGCGGGGTCTCCCGCTACGGCATGGTCGCCTTCTCCTCCTCCCTGGACCAGGGCGGACCCTGCGCCCGTACCGTGCTGGACGCGGCGCTGCTGCACTCCGTGATCGCCGGCCACGACGAGATGGACTCGACCTCGATCGACCAGCCCGTCCCGGACGTCGTCGCGGCCGCCCGCAACGGCGACGTGAAGGGTCTGCGCGTCGGCGTCGTCAAGGAGTTCCGCGGCGAGGGCTACCAGGCGGGCGTGCTCCAGCGCGTCGACGAGACCGTGGAGTTGCTGCGCGAACTGGGCGCCGAGGTCGTGGAGGTCTCCTGCCCGTCGTTCACCAAGGCGCTGGCTGCGTACTACCTGATCGCGCCGTCGGAGTGCTCCTCCAACCTGGCCCGATTCGACGCGATGCGCTACGGCCTGCGCGTGGGCGACGACGGCACGCGCTCCGCGGAGGAGGTCACCGCGCTCACCCGCGAGGCGGGCTTCGGCGACGAGGTCAAGCGCCGCGTCATGCTGGGCACGTACGCGCTCAGCTCCGGCTACTACGACGCCTACTACGGCTCGGCGCAGAAGGTCCGCACGCTCATCACCCGTGACTTCGAGCGCGCCTTCGGCGAGGTGGACGTGCTGGTCTCGCCCACGACACCGACCACGGCCTTCCCGATCGGCGAGCGCGCCGACGACCCGATGGCCATGTACCTGGCCGACCTGTGCACCATCCCGTCCAACCTGGCCGGGAACGCCGCCATGTCCGTACCGTGCGGACTGGCCCCGGAGGACGGCCTGCCGGTGGGGCTGCAGATCATCGCCCCGGCCATGGCCGATGACCGTCTCTATCGTGTCGGTGCGGCTCTGGAAGCCGCTCACCAGGCACGTTGGGGTCACCCGCTGCTTGAGGAGGCACCGTCGCTGTGAGTGGAAAGCTGCAGAAGGCCAAGGGCTTCAAGAAGTCCCGCACCGGGATGTACGTGTCCATCGCGGCATCGCTCTTCGGGGTGGTCGGCACTGTCAAGCGCGGCAGGGAGGCCCGGCGCGAGGGTGACACGCTCCAGCTGATCGACGTCGCCGTCTCGGCGGCGGGCATCGTCACCGGCGTGGCGCTGCTCGTGCGGGAGCTGCGACGGCTCGACATCGACGATGTCCTCTGGGACGACTGAGAGGCGAAAATCCGTGACCGTCACTGAACTGGTGTCGTACGAGGACGCGTTGGAAACCTACGACCCCGTCATGGGGCTGGAGGTCCACGTCGAGCTCGGCACCGCGACGAAGATGTTCTGCGGCTGCTCGACGAGCCTCGGTGCCGACGCCAACAGCCAGACCTGCCCGACCTGTCTGGGGCTTCCCGGCGCGCTTCCGGTCGTCAACGCCAAGGGCGTCGAGTCCGCCGTGCGCATCGGTCTCGCGCTGAACTGCGAGATCGCGGAGTGGTGCCGCTTCGCGCGGAAGAACTACTTCTACCCGGACATGCCGAAGAACTTCCAGACCTCCCAGTACGACGAGCCGATCGCCTTCAACGGCCACCTCGACGTACAGCTGGAGGACGGCGAGGTCTTCCGGGTCGACATCGAGCGCGCACACATGGAGGAGGACACCGGCAAGTCGACGCACATCGGCGGTGCCACGGGCCGCATCCACGGCGCCTCGCACTCGCTGCTCGACTACAACCGCGCCGGCATCCCGCTCATCGAGATCGTCACCAAGCCGATCGAGGGCGCGGGGGAGCGCGCGCCCGAGGTCGCGAAGGCGTACGTCGCCGAACTGCGGGAGCTCATCAAGGCGTTGGGCGTCTCCGACGCCCGCATGGAGATGGGCCAGATGCGCTGCGACGTCAACCTGTCGCTGCGTCCCAGGGGCGAGAGCACCTTCGGCACGCGCAGCGAGACGAAGAACGTCAACTCGCTGCGCAGCGTCGAGCGTGCGGCCCGCTTCGAGATCCAGCGGCACGCGGCGGTGCTGTCCGCGGGCGAGAAGATCGTCCAGGAGACCCGGCACTTCCACGAGGACGACGGCTCCACCACGTCCGGCCGCGTCAAGGAGGAGGCGGAGGACTACCGCTACTTCCCCGAGCCGGATCTGGTCCCGGTGGCTCCGCCGCGCGAGTGGGTCGAGGAGCTGCGGGCGGGACTGCCCGAACTGCCTCGCCTGCGCCGCAACAGGCTGCGGGAGGAGTGGGGCATCTCGCAGCACGAGATGCAGTCCGTGCTCAACGCGGGTGCCGTGGGCCTGATCGTGGCCACGGTCGACGCGGGCGCGCCCGCCGACCAGGCCCGCAAGTGGTGGATGGGCGAACTCGCCCGCCGCGCCAACGAGTCGGGCACCGAACTCGCGGACATGCCCTTCGGTCCGGAGGACGTCGCCAGGGTCTGCGCGCTCGTCGAGGAGGGCTCGCTCAACGACAAGCTGGCGCGCCAGACCATCGAGGGAGTGCTGGACGGCGAGGGCACGCCGGACGAGGTCGTGGAGAAGCGCGGGCTGAAGGTCGTCTCCGACGAGGGCGCGCTCGGCGCCGCCGTGGACGAGGCGATCGCGGGCAACGCCGACATCGCGGAGAAGATCCGCGGCGGCAAGGTGCAGGCGGCCGGTGCGCTCGTCGGCGCGGTCATGAAGGCCACGCGCGGGCAGGCGGACGCGGCACGCGTGCGGGAGCTGATCCTGGAGAAGCTCGGCGTCGAGGGCTGAGGCCGGGCTCCGCGTCCAGGAGCCGATTGCACAGGGGAGGGGCGGTCCGCCGGGGCCGCCCCTCCTTCGTGCGTTCGGTGGGTGCGGCCCTCCCCGGCACCCTCGGGCCCTGCCCGCCACCGTCGCTTTGCGCCGGCACACATTCCCCCATGGAACGCCGTACGGGACGACCTGCCGAAACGCCAGGGCGGCTCGGCATTTGTGGCCATGAACACAAAGGTGGCAAAGGATCTTCATAGGGTGTCAGGCTGCCAGGACGGAACATCACGACCGCATTACGATGTTCCCCCTCGGCCTAACGGCCTGGGGGGACCCCCACACCCGCTCCCGCCGGGTGCCGTACGGAACGACGGAACGGCCGGCCCGTGGGACCCGCACACGCCCCATGTCCCCCGGAAGAGGTCGACGCATGACGGCTATCGCTCGCTGGTGCCTGCGCCGCCGTCTGGCCGTGATCCTTCTCTGGTGCGCCGTTCTGCTGGGCGTGGGCACCTCCGCCGTCCTCACCGGTTCGGCCTTCTCCAACAAGTACGACGTGCCGGGCACCGAGTCCGGGAAGGCCAACACTCTGATCAGCCAGAGCTTCCCCGGCCGGGAGGGCGACAGCGACACGATCGTCTGGCACACGGGCAAGGGCACGGACGCCTCCACCGACAGGGTCCGGGACACCCAGGTCGAGAAGACCATGGACCGGACCCTCGACGATGTCGCGGCCCTGCCGGGGGTGGGCGCGGTCCAGAGCCCCTACGGCGGCGGCTCGGGCGATCGCGGCGAGCACCAGGACCGCATCAGCCGGGACGGCCGCACCGCCTACGCCACGGTGACGTTCGACGCTCCCGTCGAGAAGCTCGACAAGAAGGACGTGCAGCGCGTCGTCGACACCGCGCAGCGGGCGGGCGAGGACGTCCCCGGCATGGACGTCGAGGCCGGCGGTCCCGGCATCGCGCTGACCGAGAAGCAGGAAGGCCACATGAGCGAGGCCGTCGGCATCGCCGTCGCGGCCGTCGTGCTGCTGGTCGCCTTCGGCTCGCTGGCGGCGATGCTGCTGCCCCTGGTGACGGCGCTCGTCAGTGTGGGCACGGCGATCCTCGGCATCGGGCTGCTGAGCCATGTGATGACGGTGGCCGATTTCGCGCCGATGCTCGGCACCCTCATCGGGCTCGGCGTGGGCATCGACTACGCCCTCTTCATCGTCACCAGGCACCGCCGCGGCCTCAAGGAGGGCATGCCCGTCGCGGAGGCGGCGGAGCGTGCCGTGGCGTCGGCGGGGCGGGCCGTTGTGTTCGCTGGTGTGACGGTGTGCATAGCCCTCCTGGGCATGCTCGTACTGCAGCTGAGCTTCCTGAACGGTGTCGCCGTCGCTGCCTCGCTGACGGTGGTACTGGCGGTGCTCTCCTCGGTGACGCTGGTGCCCGCCCTGCTGGGGGTGATCGGCAAGCGGGCACTGAGCAGGCGTGAGCGGCGCAGGCTCGCCGAACACGGACCGGACGAACCCGCCGACCTCCACACGGACGACGAGCCCGGGACCGGCAAGACCGGCGGCCGTGCCCGCGCCTGCACGGCAGCGCGCTGGTCGGCCTTCGTCGCACGCCATCCCCGGCTGCTCGGCGGGCTCGCCACGTTGCTGATGGTGGTGCTGGCGATTCCGGTGAGCGGGCTCCAGCTGGGCACGTCCGACCAGGGCAGCAACCCGCGTACGACGACGACCAGGCAGGCCTACGACCTGATGGCCGACGGATTCGGGCCGGGCACGAACGGGCCGCTCACGCTGGTCGGCGAGATCGACGACGCCGCCGCGAAGCTCGACTTCGAGGAGCTGCCCGGCAAGCTGCGCGACGTCCAAGGCGTCGCCCATGTCTCGGGCGGCGAGCTCAACGGCAGCGGAAACACAGGGGTGATCACTGTCGTTCCCGAGGGCGCCCCGCAGGACGAAAGCACCTCACAGCTCGTGGAGGACCTGCGCGAGGACGTGCTGCCGGATGCGACCCACTCCAGCTCCCTGGACGTGAAGGTCGGCGGGGTGACGGCGGCGCACGACGACTTCGCCTCCGTGATCCTCGGCAAGCTGCCGCTCTTCGTCGGCGTCGTGGTCTCGCTCGGCTGCGCGCTGCTCCTGCTCGCCTTCCGCAGCATCGGGATCCCGCTCAAGGCCGCCCTGATGAACGTGATGGCGGTGGCCGCGTCCTCCGGGGTCGTCGTCGCCGTGTTCCAGTGGGGCTGGGGCAGCGGTCTGATGGGGCTGGGCGGATCCGGTCCGATCGAACCGTTCCTGCCGGTGATCATGGTGTCGGTGCTCTTCGGGCTGTCGATGGACTACCAGGTCTTCCTCGTCAGCCGCATGTACGAGGAGTGGCGTCTGACCGGCGACAACCGCAGATCGGTACGCGTGGGGCTCGCCGAGACGGGGCGGGTGATCAACTCCGCTGCCGTCATCATGATCGCGGTCTTCGGCGCGTTCGTACTCAGCGGCGACAGGATCATCGCGATGTTCGGCATCGGTCTCGCATCCGCCGTGGCGCTGGACGCGTTCGTGCTGCGTACGTTGCTGGTCCCGGCCCTGATGCACATGCTGGGCGGCGCCAACTGGTGGCTGCCCCGCTGGATGGACCGGTTGCTCCCGCGCGTCAGCATCGAGCCGGAACCCGTGCCGGAACCCGTGCCCGAAGCGGTGCCGGAACCGGTCGCCGCGGCGGCCGGAGGGGTGGTCCCGGCGCCCCGCGACGAACTCTCATCTGACTCTCAGAAAGGGCCCCTACGGTGACGCCCCATGGCTACCGAGACCAAGACCGAGAAGACCGCCGCCAAGCAGGCGGAGACCGATAACGACAAGAAGACCGCGGGCAAGGCCGAAGAGACCGCCGTCAGCGAGGACACCCGCGCTGAGGTGCTCCAGGACGACGGCTCCGCCGACGAGGTCCACGTGGAAGAGACCGTCCTGGTGAACGAGGCCCCCCGCGGCGGCCTGGGCGCCGGAGCGGGCGCCGTCGTGAGCGCCGCGTTCGGCCTGGCGTCCATCACTGGTACCTCTCTCAGCGAAATGCTGCGCGATCGCAAACAGCTCATCGGGCAGATCGAGAGCAGTGCCCAGGGCCAGCAGGGCGGCGGCGGAGCCGACCAGATCACCGCGCTGTACGGCGCGCCCTGGCATGCCACCGCTCTCCTCAACGGGATCTTCGCGGTGATCGCCGTGCTCGTGGGCGGTGTGCTGCTCGGGCTCGTCGCCAAGCGTGCCGAGACGGCCTCCTGGGTCAAGGCGGTCGCGCTGGGCGGGGTCATCCTCGGCGTGATCGGCCTCGTCGTGGCCGGGGGCATGTACCTGGACCTGTTCGCGCCTGCTCCCGAGATGCCGGCCGCGCCGCCCACACCGCCCGCACAGTGACGGCAGTTCACAACTGAAGGAACCACCGGCCGAGCCGCCCGCGCGCGGGGTCCAAGACCCCGACGGGCGGCTCGGACGTGTCAGGAACCGGATCGTCCAGGGACGCGCGAGGCCGCCCGGTCGAAGCCGGAGAAGGGGATCGGACGCCGCCCGCCCACCCGTCTGAGGACCCGCGACGGGCGGCTCAGCCGTGCCGTGAGGTGCCTAAGACCCCTGGGCGGTGGGACTAAGGCCCCGGAGGCCGACAAGACCGGTCAGGTGCCCGATGTGGGGGCCCCACCTGGGAGACGACTGTGGAGACAGCGAAAAGCAGTCCGTCCACAGACACCAGGAGAGTCAGTGATGCACTACTACGGCCACGAGGCAGGGCTCCTGCGCATCGCCGAAATGCGTCAGAAGGCAGCGGCCGAGCGCCGCGCCCTCGAGAACGCCGGAGGCGGGCACCAGCACCGGGAGGAGGTCGCGCGCCACTCGAAGCGTGCGCGCCGCTTCTGGCTCAGGTCCGCGTGAACCAGCTACCGGCGCCCCTGCCCCTCGTCGTGAAGGAGCGGGCGCCGGGCGAGAAACCGGCTGCCGCAATGTCGGTGGCAGGTGCCATGCTGGGCGATGTGTCCAGCCAATCCACCATCAGTCCCGTATTCGTCGGCCGCAGGGACGAGCTGACGCTGCTCGAGGACGCGCTCGCCCGCGCCGACGCGGGCGAGCCGCAGGCATTGCTGCTGGGCGGCGAGGCAGGCGTCGGCAAGAGCCGCCTGCTGGAGGAATTCCTCTCGGCCGCTCGCGCCGCCGGCGCCACCACGGCGATCGGCGGCTGTCTCGAACTGGGCGCGGACGGGCTGCCGTTCGCGCCCTTCGCCACCGCCCTGCGCGGCCTGCACCGAAGCCTGGGCGAGGCCGCGCTGGCAGAGGCAGTCGCGGGCAGGGAGGCTGAGCTGGCCCGTCTGCTGCCCGACCTGGCGCCTGCCCCTGGCAGCCCCGGAGCCGCGGCCGCCGAGGCGTACGACGAGGAGGACGGCCGCGCCCGCCTCTTCGAGCTGACCGCACAGCTGCTGGAACGGCTGGCCACGCGCCGTACGGTCGTGATCGCCCTGGAGGATCTGCACTGGGCGGACCGCTCCACCCGCGAACTCCTCGGCTACCTGTTCCGCTCCGTGCACACCTCCCGGCTGATCCTGCTCGCGACCTACCGCTCGGACGACATCCACCGCCGCCACCCGCTGCGTCCCTTCCTGGCGGAGCTGGACAGGCTCCGCAGCGTCCGCCGGATCGAACTGCCCCGGCTGACCCGCGCGGAGGTGCACGCACAGATAGCGGGGATCCAGGGGGTCACCGAGCCCGAGCCCGAGCAGGCCCGCGTCATCTTCGAACGCTCCGACGGCAATCCCTTCTTCGTCGAGGAACTCACTGCCAACTGCTCCACGTGCGGCATAAGCGACTCCCTGCGAGACCTGCTGCTCGTACGTGTCGAAGCGCTTCCCGAGCACGCCCAGCAGGTGCTGAGGATCGCCGCACAGGGCGGCTCCGCCGTCGGGCACGCCCTGCTCGCCGCCGTCTGCGAGCTGCCCACCACCGAACTGCTGGACGCGCTGCGCGTGGCGGTCGGTGCCAACGTGCTGCTGCCGACCGAGGACGGTGACGGCTACCGCTTCCGCCACGCCCTGCTGCGCGAGGCCGTCAGCGAGGATCTGCTGCCGGGGGAGGCCGCCGGCCTCAACCGCCGCTATGCCAGGTCCCTGGAGGCCGACCCCTCGCTCGTACGGTCCGAGGAGTGCACGACGCGCCTGGCGCACTACTGGTACCACGGCCGTGACGCCGCCAAGGCGCTGCCCGCCGTGCTCGCGGCGGCCGTCGAGGCGCGGCGCAGACACGCCTTCGCCGAGCAGCACCAGCTGCTGGAGCGCGCCATCGAGCTGTGGCACGAGGTTCCGCAGGAGGTGCGGGAGCGGCTGCGCCCCATGGACGAGGCCGAGGTCTATCCCCGCCCGGCCGACTGCCCGGAGGAACCGGCCGCGGATTCGCTCTCGTTCATGGAGCTGCTGGCCGAGGCCGTCGTGGCCGCCCGCACGGGCGGCGAGGTCGAGCGCGCACTGGCCCTGACCAAGCGCGCCATCGACCTGCTGGACCACGACGTGGACCCGCTGCGCGCCGCGTGGTTCTGGGTCAGCCGCTCCAAGACGGTGGAGGCACTGGGCCGTGGCGACGGATGGGCCGAGATCGCCCGCGCCCAGGAGCTCGTGCGGGGCCTGCCGCCGTCCGCCGTGCACGCGGACGTACTGACCAGCGCGGCGAGCTGGGGCATGATGCACCGGCCCGGTCCTGAGGCCATGAGCACCGCCGTGCGGGCCGTCGAGCTCGCCCGCGTCGTCGGCGCCACCACGATCGAATGGCAGGCCCGGATCACCCTCGGCATCCTCATGGCCGACTCGGGAGATCTCAGCGCCGGCATCGACGAGATGAGCCTCGCGCGTGAACAGGCCCTGGCGGCGGGCGCGTTCGGCGTCGTCGGGCGCGCGGACATCAACATCGCCACCGAGCTGGAGGCCGCGGGCCGCTCCCGGGAATCGGTCGCCGCCGCCGTACGGGCCGCGGAGGGAGCCGCGACGCACGGACGCCCCGACATGTGCGGCTTCGCGCTGGGCAACCAGGCCGAGTCGCTGTACGCCATGGGGGAGTGGGCGGACGCCGCGCGGATCACGGAGGAGGCCGCGGCAGCGGCACGCTCGGCGGAGACCAGGGGCTTCGCCGCCCTGATGAAGGCCCATCTCCAGCTCGGCCGCGGCGACCTGGAGGGACTGAAGGCCGCGGTGGAGGCGGCCCGCGAGGTGATGGGCAGCCATGCGGCCGCGGCGAACGCCGCCGTCCAGCTGCGGCACTTCGAGCTGGAGGTGGCCGCGGGCCGCGGCGATTTCGCGGCCGTACGGGCCGAGTTGAGGGCCGCGCTGGAAGCGGGCTTTCCACCCGGCACGCACCGCTACGCCTGGCCCCTGCTGCACGCCGCGGCGGTCCACGAGGCCGGTCTGCGCGGCCTGCCCGCCGCCGAGGAGGGACGCGCGGCCGTGCTGGAGGAACTGCGCACCGCCGTGCGTCGTCTCCCGCGTCCGGCGCCCGTCTGGGAGGCGCACGCGGCGCTCGTCTCCGCGGAGATCGGCCGGGCCGAGGGGTGTTCGGCACCCGGGGCCTGGCAGGCGGTCACGGAGGCCTACGAGGCGATGGAGCGCCCGTACCACCTGGCCATGGCGCGTCACCGCTGGGCGGAGGCGCTGCTCGAGGACGGGGCGCAGAGCCGCGAGGCACGCGAGCGCGCCAACGAACTGCTGGCGGCGGCGTACACGGTGGCACGGCGGCTCGGCGCGGAGCCGCTCCGCACCGAGATCGAGCAGCTCTCGATACGTGCCCGGCTGCCCGCTTCCCCGGCGGCGTCAGCGGGAGTCAGGCGTTCCCCCGCGCAGGCGGAGGAGCCCGCGGACACCTTCGGACTGACACAGCGTGAGCGTGACGTGCTCCGTCTCGTGGCCGCGGGGCGCAGCAACAGGCAGATAGCCGAGCAGCTGTTCATCTCGCCCAAGACGGCGAGCGTGCACGTCTCCAACATCCTGGCGAAGCTGGGTGTGGGCGGGCGCGGTGAGGCGGCGGCCATGGCTCACCGGCTGCGGCTGTTCACCGCTCCGGACACGCGCTCCGCGGCGGGCTGAGCCCGTCCGGGCCCAGTAACCGCCCGGCCGGGCGGCGGTGCGTCGCCGGGTCAGAGAAGGTCCGGCGGACCGTCACCGCCGGGGTCGTCGCCCTCGGCTTCCTCTTCGAGCTTCGGCCGCGCCGGCAGGATCGCGTGCTGCTCCTGCAGCGCGATCACGATCTTGCCCGAGCCGAGGTCCACGGGTCCGCAGCCCGGCTCGTGGGTGCCCTCGACGACGAGGGTGTGCTCCAGCCGCTGCTGCTCGTGCCGAGCGTGCTGCTGGCTCGGAAGGAAGATGTCGCCCGCAATGTCCATCACCGGCTCCCGTCGCCGTTCGGTTCGGTGCCTGCGTCCGCCGCCGTGTCCGTCTTCGTGGCCTGCTGCTCCCTCGGACGGATCAGCACGTGCCCGGAGCTGAGGTCGATCGGGCCCTGCCCCGGATCGTTGCTGCCCTCTTCGACCCGTGTGTGCTCCAGCCGCCGGCGTTCGTCCTCCGTGTGCCTGCGGCTCGGGGAGAAGAGCTCCTCGATCAGGTTGAACATCGGCCCTCCGGCCCGGCGCCCGTCTGGTGGCGCCGCCTGGGCCCTGTCTGACAAATCCCGTCTGGGTAACGACGCTATTTGTCAGACAGGACCTAGCTCACCTTCAGCTTCAGGATACGGTCATCGCCCCTATCCGGGCTCCCGCGTCCGTCCGTCTCGCTCGTCATGAGCCACAGACCGCCGCTGCCGTCGGCGACGACGGTGCGCAGCCGTCCGTACCTGCCCTCCAGGAACGCCTGCGGATCCGCCGCCGGGGCAGTGCCCTTCAGCGGGATGCGCCACAGCCGTTCGCCGCGCAGGCCCGCCATCCACACGGAGCCCTTGACGATGGCGATGCCGCTGGGGGAGGCGTCGGCCGTGCGCCACTGCTCGACCGGATCGACGAAGCCGGACTCGCCCGCCCGTCCCTCGGCCTCGGGCCAGCCGTAGTTCTTGCCGGGACGGATGAGGTTCAACTCGTCCCACGTGTTCTGGCCGAACTCGCTCGCCCACAGCCGCTTGCCGGCGTCCCAGGCGATGCCCTGCACGTTGCGGTGGCCGTAGGTGTAGAAGAACGAGTCGCGCTCGGGGTTGCCCTGACCGGGCGGTTCGCCGTCGGGCGTCATGCGGAGGATCTTGCCGCCCAGGGACTTCTTGTTCTGCGAGAGCCCGCCCTGGCCCGACTCTCCCGTGCCGGCGTAGAGCATCTTGTCGGGGCCGAACGCGATGCGTCCGCCGTTGTGGATCTCGCCCTTGGGGATGCCCTTGAGGATCGTGTCGGGCGCTCCGAGCTGGTTGCCGCTGGGCTTCTTCGGGTCGTAGACCATGCGGACGATGCGGTTGTCGGACGCCGTCGTCAGATACGCGTAGACCAGCTTGGCGCTGTCCGGCGGCACGGCGATGCCGAGCAGGCCGCCCTCTCCGCTTGCCTGCACCCCCGGCACCGTGCCGACTTCGGTCTTCTTGCCGCTGCGCTCGTCGACTCGGATGATCTTGCCGTCGTCCCGCTGCGAGACCAGCAGTCCGCCGCCGGGCAGCGGCGCCAGGCCCCAGGGCGACTTCAGGCGCGCGGTGATGGTGCGCTCCACCTTCACCGAGCCCTTCGCCGGCGCCGCCGATGCCGTCGCGTTCGGCCCCGTCTCCGCGCTGGGCGTTGCCGACTCGGACTTCTCGGGCGACGGTCCGCCGGAATCGTCTGAGCAACCCGTGGTCACCAGCGCCAGGGCGACGAGCCCCGCCGCGGCGGCTCGTACGGACGGCAGATAGCGGCTTCGCACGGTCAGCGCCTCCCGGTGTCGGTTGTCCTCGGTCACAGTGTGAGCGGGGGACTCAGCACACCACATCCGTCACCACGACGCCGGGCACAGCGGAACTTCCCGTACGGATACGCGCACAGGAGGATCCCGGGAGGGCTACTCCCACGAGCCGCGTGCGGCGGGCAGCGCGCCCAGTTCGGCCATGTCGGCGGGCGTGAGCGCCAGTTCCGCCGCCCGGCCGTTCTCTGCCAGGAGGCGCTCCTTCTTCGTGCCCGGCAGCGGAATCACCTGGCGCCCCTGCGCCAGCAGCCACGCGAGCGCCACCTGTGCGGGCGTCGCGTCGTCGTGCCGCTCCGCGATCCGGCGCAGTCCCGCCACGACGGGCTGGTTGGCGGCCATCATCTCGGCGGTGAAGCGAGGGTGCCGGGCACGTACGTCGTCCCCCTCGAAGCCGCCGCCGGTGGTGAGGGTGCCGCTCAAGTAGCCGTTGCCGAGCGGCATCGCGGCCATGAAGCCCACCCCGTGCGAGACGCACCAGGGCAGCAGCGACTCCAGCGCCTCACGCGACCAGACGGCCAGCTCCGCCTGCACGCCGCTGACGGGGAAGACGCCCTGCACCCGTTCCAGCTGCCGGATCGTCGTGGCGTGTATCCCGGACGCACCCGGGGTCTTGCTCTTCCTGTGGTCCGCCCGTGCGCCTACGGCGCAGAAGCCGAGCGCGCGGACCTTGCCCGCGGCGACCAGCTCGGACATGGCGCCCCAGGTCTCCTCGACGGGCACCTCCGGGTCGACGCGGTGCAGTTGGTAGAGGTCGATGAAGTCCGTCTGCAGCCGCCGCAGCGACGCGTCGCAGGCTCGTTTCACGTAGGAGGGGCGGCCGTTGGCGACGATGTGCTGCTCTCCCACCAGCAGCCCGCACTTGGTGGAGACGAACGCGTCGTGGCGGCGCTCCTTGAGGACGCGGCCGATCAGCAGCTCGTTCGTGAACGGCCCGTACATGTCGGCCGTGTCCAGCAGCGTCATCCCGCGGTCGAGCGCGGCGTGGACCGTACGGACGGACTCCTCACCGTTCTGCTCGGAGGTGGAGTACGCCCAGCTCATCGGCATGCAGCCGAGGCCGATCGCACCCACTTCGAGTGCTGCCGCACCGATCGTCCTGCGCTCCACCTGGAACCGACTCCCCTCTGACCGCCCCCAAAACTAACGCCTGCTCACAACGGCGTCCGACGAGGGCGCGTGCGTCACCCGTACCGGACCTCTTCCGGCCGGGTGCCCGTCAGCAACTAGCCTCTGACCATGGCACCCTCACCGGCACCGCAGGAATCGGGGACACCGTCGGCGGCGCGAGCCGCCACAGACGTCTGGCTGCCCATTCCGCCCGCGCAGATCGAAGGACTCCCCGACGGCTTCACGTACCACTTCTGGGACGGCGACGAGGACTTCCCCGCAGACCCGGCCCTCTGCTGCTTCTATGTCGTCCCGTACATGAAGGGGCAGGCCGTTGCCGTGCGCCCGCTGCGGGAGATGCCGGGGCTGCGCGTGGTGCAGACCCTCACTGCGGGGATAGACCATGTCGCCGATGCCGTGCCGGACCTGCCCACCGGGACGCTGCTGTGCAACGCCCGTGGTGTGCACGACGCCTCGACCGCGGAGCTGGCGCTCACGCTGACGCTGGCGGCGCTGCGGCGGGTTCCCACGTTCGTACGGGCGCAGGACGCCGAGGAGTGGAGCCCGGGGGTCTACGACGCGCTCGCCGACAAGTCGGTGCTCATCGTGGGACACGGAGCGATCGGTTCGGCCGTCGAGGAGCGGCTCGTCCCGTTCGAGGTCGGAGAGGTGACACGTGTGGCGCGCACGGCGCGTGAGGCGCCGCGCGGCCCGGTGCACGCGCTCGACAGCCTTCCCGCCCTCCTGCCGCACGCCGATGTGGTGATCCTCTGCACGCCGTTGACGGAGGAGACCCGGGGCCTGGCGAGTGCCGAATTCCTCTCACGGATGAAGGACGGCGCGCTGCTGGTCAACGTCGCACGCGGGGCAGTGGTGGACACCAAGTCCCTCCTGGCGGAGGTGGAGTCGGGCCGGCTGCGCGCGGCGCTCGACGTCACCGACCCCGAGCCGCTGCCCGCCGGGCACCCGCTCTGGCACGCCCCGGGAGTGCTCATCACGCCACACGTCGGCGGTCCCACGACGGCCTTCCTGCCGCGCGCGAAGCGGCTGTTGCGCGATCAGCTGGGCCGCTGGGCCCGAGGCGAGCCGCTGGAGCACACGGTGGCCGTCGCCGAATGATCCCGGGGCGCCCGGGAGTTGCCCCGAGGACGCCCCAACTGGCCCGGAAAATACGCTCCGGAGGCGTACGAACGCTCGCAGTATCCACAACGTGCCTGGTCGTCACGTTCTGTATCGAGACTATGTCCCTCCGTGACTGTTCTGGTGTATCGTCCAAGAGGGGGCGAACCCGGACACGAGGGGGGCGACGGGCGAATGCGCGGTCAATGGACGAACTGCGGGTGGATGAAGCGTCATACACCACGGACACGCTGCCGTCGGCCGGTCCCGCAGCAGGGCCGGAGGGCGGGTGTGCCCGCGTGCCTGTGCCGCGTCCGCGCGGCCCGGAGGTACGAGAAGCCTCCGTTCCACAAGGGGACCCGATGACCGCCGGGGGCGCCGTCACGCGCCAGGGCATCGTGCGGACCCCGGCCGGTGCGCCGGCATTCGCCCCGAGCGCCGGCCCGGCCCTCGCACCGCACAGCGGTGAGCTGTCCGGTGGTGGCAGGCCAGGGGGAGCCGCAGCGCCGCGTGACGCGGCGACGCCCCGCGAGCCCGGCCCTCCGTTGCGGGCGCGAGCGGTGGGTGTGCTGCCCCAGTTCCTGCTCGTCCTCCTCTGCGGCGGCTATGCGATCGGTGCGGCCATCGGCTGGGGGACCGAGCAGGTCTCGCTGATCATGGGCGACTTCGGGCTGAGCGCCGCCGGGCTGCTCGCTGCCGCCTCGTGCGTGCGGTATGCCCGCGCCCACCGGGGCACCCAACTGGGCCCCGCGTGGCTGCTGTTCGGCCTCTCCTCGATCATGGCGGCCGCAGGGAACGCGGTGTGGGGGTGGTACGAGGTCGTGCTGCACCAGCCGGTGCCGCGCCCCTCGGCCGCCGACTTCTGCTTCCTGCTCTTCGCCCCGTTCGCCATCATCGGTCTGCTCGTGCTGGCCAAGAGGCCCGTCACGCGCGCCGGTTGGGTCTGCCTGGGCCTCGACTCGTGGCTCATCGGCGGTTCGCTGCTCACGATCTCCTGGTCGCTCGCGCTCGTCCACACGGCGTACTGGGAGGGCGACACGGTGGCGCGTGCCGCGCTCAGCCTCGCGTACCCGCTGCTCGACATCGTGCTGGTGAGCATGGTGCTGGCGCTGCACTTCAGGCGGTCCGCAGCGCACCGTTCGGCGATCAACACGGCCATCGGCGCCCTCGCGCTGACCGTGCTGTGCGATGCGCTGTTCACTTCCCCGCTGCTCCGCGAGCACTACACGTCGGGGCAGTTGCTCGACGCCGGCTGGTTCGCGGGCTCGCTTCTGCTGGCGTACGCGCCGTGGGTCAAGGGCGAGCGGGAGTCCGCCCGCCGCGGCCCCGCGCCGGAGACCACCGCCGCCGCTGCCGGGGCCGGGGCCGCTCCGGTCGCCGACCGGGAGACCGCGCCGTACGGGGAGAGCCTGAGCCGCCCGATCGCGGGCTCGCTGACGGCGCTCACTCCGTATCTGGCGGCGGCCGTCTGCACGCTGGGGATTCTCTACAACGCCGTCGCGGGGCGCGAGATCGACCGTGTGGTGCTCTTCACCGCCTGCACGGTCGTGCTCTCCCTCGTCGTGCGGCAGGGCATCATGCTGCTCGACAACATCAGCCTCACCCAGGAACTGGCCCAGAAGGAGAACCACTTCCGCTCGCTGGTCCAGGGATCCAGCGACGTCATCATGATCGCCTCGCCCACGGGGATGCTGCGCTACGTCTCACCCGCGGCGGCAGGTGTCTACGGGCGGGACGGCGACGCCCTCATCGGTTCCGAACTCGCCGCGCTGATCCACCCCGAGGACCTCGCCCGGGTACTGCACGAGCTGCGCCGCTTCCTGGCGACGCCGCCCGAGCAGGAGCCCTCGACGCGGATCGAGTGCCGCTTCCGGCACGGCCGGGGGCACTGGCTCAACGTCGAGTCGACGGTCAACCGCTACCGCAGCGGCCTCATCTTCAACAGCCGCGACGTGACCGAACGAGTGCGTCTCCAGGCGCAGTTGCAGCACAACGCGTCCCACGACCCGCTCACCGACCTGCCCAACCGGGCGCTGTTCACGGAGCGCGTGCGCAAGGCGCTGGTCGGCCGCCGCGGGGGCGACAGCGAGCACGCGGTGCTCTTCATCGACCTCGACGGCTTCAAGGCGGTCAACGACAGCATCGGCCACCAAGGCGGCGACGAACTGCTCGTGGCGGCCGCCCGCAGGCTCCAGGAGTCGGTGAGGGCCGGCGACACGGCGGCCCGTCTCGGCGGCGACGAGTTCGCGGTGCTCATCCTCGGCGACGGCAACCCCAGCACGCATGCCGATGGCGAACGGGAACTGCGCATCCACGAGATCGCCGACCGCCTGCGGATGACACTCTCCGAGCCCTACAACGTGGAGGGCCGTGAGGTCCGCGTCGCCGCGTCGATCGGCATCGCCTTCGCGCAGCCCGGGATCTCTCCCACAACGCTGATGCGCAACGCGGATCTCGCGATGTACCGGGCCAAGCAGGCGGGCAAGGCGAGGGTCGAGCTCTACACGCCGCGGACGCAGGACGAGGCGGCGGGCACGCAGAAGACCGTTGCACCCGCCGGCGCGGACCGGACGCCCGACCGCACGCCCGTGGCCGTGCGCGAGGACCAGGGAGCCGATGAGGCATCCAGGACGCCGGCCCCGGTTGCGGTATCGCGGCGCGGCAGCGAGTTCACGCTGCTGCACCAGCCCGTCGTCGAGCTGGCGGGAGGCAGGATCACGGCGGTCACGGCACATCCGCGCAGGCGTTCCGCCCAAGGCGTTCTGTTCACGCCCGCCGAGTTCCTCCGTGCGGGGGGCGGTGACGGAAGCGATGGCGTCGGCGACGCGAGCGGTGGCCATGTGCCCGGCGACCCGGTCCCGGCCTGTGCGGCGGCCGAGACGGGCCACACCCTGCTGGAAGAGGCCGTGAAGCAGACGGTGGCGAGGCACGGCGCGGGCTTCCCGGTGCCCGTATCCGTACGGCTGCCCGTGGCATGTCTCACGGAGCCGGCCCGGCGCGGCCTCACGGTCGAGGACGTGCTCGGCCGCCAGGAGCTGCCGCCGGGGTCGCTCATCCTGGAGCTGACGGGCGCCGACGCGCGCGTCCCCCTCGACGACCTGGAGTCGAGACTGAGCGCGCTGCACGGGCTCGGCGTGCTCGTCGCGCTCGACGGGTTCGGCAGCGGTCCGCTCGCGGTCTCGGCGCTGCGCCGGCTGCCCGTGGACATCGTGAGGCTCGAACGCGGCCTCGTCGAAGGCGTCGCGGACTCCACGCGGCAACGCAAGATCACCAAGGGGCTGCTGCGCATCGCCGGCGACCTCGGGCTGATGTCGGTCGCCGAGGGTGTGGACCTACCTGAACAGGCAGCCAAGTTGCGGGAGATGGGCTGCACCCACGGCCAGGGCGCGGTCTTCGCCGGGCCGCTGGACGAGCACCGGTTACGTCACGCCCTCTCACGGGGCGTACTGCCCGTGCCCGAGGACCGCACGCCCGCGCACGGGGTTCCCGGGCGCGGGCGCCCGTCGGGCGGGGCGGGTGCGCCGGCGGGCAGCAGGAGCGGGCACACCTCCTCCGGCCGCGGCGGCGGCCGCTCCGTCGTGGTCGCCGGAGCCCTGCCCGTACGGTTGCAGGAGCGGCGCGAGAACATGCCTCCGTGGCTGGTCTCGGGGGACATGCGGGAGGAAGTGGAACCGGTCACACGGCCCCCCGCACCGTGCCCGCATGCTGAGACGCGCGTCCCACCCACTTGACACGGAAAGTGAGCCGGGGGAGGGTCTGTGCCATGCGCACCCGAATTCTCGTACTTGGAAAGCGCGTCGACTGACCGGGTCCTCGTTTTCTGACCCGCGACCACAGCGGCGCGCTCCCCTCGCTTGCCTCACGGCACGAGGGGTTTTTTGTTGCATCAGACCCGGAGCGCAAGCTCCGCCTCCGAGCATCAACCGCACAAAACGAGCGTCAACCTCACTCTCGAGAAGAGATCACCGATGACCGAGCAGTCAACCGCGGCCCCGAAACCCCAGCCGCGGGCCCGCACCGTCGGACAGCAGAAGGCCGCGCCGGCCGCGATGACGGGCGCCCAGTCCCTCATTCGTGCTCTCGAGGAGGTCGGCGCCGACACCGTATTCGGCATTCCGGGCGGGGCGATCCTTCCGGCGTACGACCCGATGATGGACTCCGCCCGCGTCCGCCACGTCCTGGTGCGGCACGAGCAGGGCGCGGGGCACGCGGCCACCGGCTACGCGCAGGCCACCGGCAAGGTCGGCGTCTGCATGGCCACCTCGGGTCCCGGTGCGACCAACCTGGTCACTCCCCTCGCGGACGCGCACATGGACTCGGTGCCGCTGGTCGCCATCACCGGTCAGGTCGCTTCGGGTGCGATCGGGACGGACGCCTTCCAGGAAGCGGACATCTGCGGCATTTCGATGCCCGTCACCAAGCACAACTTCCTGGTCACCGACCCTGACGACATCCCGCGCACCATCGCCGAGGCGTTCCACATCGCCTCGACCGGCCGCCCCGGCCCGGTCGTGGTCGACATCGCCAAGGACGCCCTTCAGGGCCGCACGGTCTTCAACTGGCCGCCCACCTGCGACCTGCCCGGCTACCGCCCGGTGACCAAGCCGCACGCGAAGCAGATCCGCGAGGCCGCGAAGCTGATCGCCGAGGCCCGCCGGCCCGTGCTGTACGTGGGCGGCGGTGTCATCAAGTCCAAGGCGACCGCGGAGCTGAAGGTCCTCGCGGAACTGACCAAGGCCCCCGTGACGACGACGCTGATGGCCCTCGGCTCCTTCCCCGACAGCCACCCGCAGCACCTGGGCATGCCCGGCATGCACGGCAGCGTGGCGGCCGTCACATCGCTGCAGAAGGCGGACCTGATCGTCGCGCTCGGCGCACGCTTCGACGACCGGGTCACCGGCAAGCTCGACTCCTTCGCGCCGCTGGCGAAGATCGTGCACGCCGACATCGACCCCGCCGAGATCGGCAAGAACCGCGCTGCCGACGTGCCGATCGTGGGCGACGCCCGGGAGGTCATCGCCGACCTGGTGGTGGCGGTGCAGGCCGAGCTGGGCGAGGCGCCCGCCGGCAGCCCCGCCGCGTCCGGATACGCGGACTGGTGGAAGCAGCTGGACCGCTGGAGGGAGACGTACCCGCTGGGGTACGACCTCCCCGACGACGGCAGCCTCTCCCCGCAGCAGGTCATCGAGCGCATCGGCGAACTGGCCCCCGACAACACCGTCTACGCGGCAGGCGTCGGCCAGCACCAGATGTGGGCGGCCCACTACATCGGCTACGAGCGGCCCGCGACCTGGCTCAACTCCGGCGGTCTGGGCACGATGGGCTACGCCGTGCCGGCAGCCCTGGGGGCGAAGGTCGGCAGGCCTGAGAGCACCGTGTGGGCGATCGACGGCGACGGCTGCTTCCAGATGACGAACCAGGAGCTGGCCACGGCCGCGCTGAACGGCGTGCCGATCAAGGTCGCGATCATCAACAACGGCGCGCTGGGCATGGTGCGCCAGTGGCAGACGCTCTTCTACAACCAGCGCTACTCGAACACGAAGCTGCACACCGGCTCCGGTGATGAGGACGTGCAGCAGCCCAACAAGGGCACGCGCTGCCCCGACTTCGTGAAGCTGGCCGAGGCCATGGGCTGCGTCGGCATCCGCTGCGAGGACCCGGACGAGCTGGACTCGGTGATCGAGAAGGCCAACGCGGTCAACGACCGTCCCGTCGTCGTCGACTTCATCGTCCACGAGGACGCGATGGTCTGGCCGATGGTGGCCGCGGGCACCTCGAACGACGAGGTCATGGCGGCGCGCGGCGTCCGCCCCGACTTCGGCGACAGCGAAGAGTGAGCAGGGAAGCCCAAGGACTCAAGGAAGCTTGAGAAGAAGGAAAGACAGATGTCCAAGCACACGCTCTCCGTCCTGGTGGAGAACACCCCAGGCATCCTGGCCAGGATCGCCTCGCTGTTCTCCCGCCGCGGCTTCAACATCGACTCGCTCGCCGTCGGCGTGACCGAGCATCCGGAGATCTCCCGCATCACGATCGTCGTGAACGTGGAGGATCTTCCGCTGGAGCAGGTCACCAAGCAGCTCAACAAGCTCGTCAACGTTCTCAAGATCGTTGAGCTGGACCCGGCCTCGGCCGTCCAGCGTGAACTCGTTCTGGTGAAGGTCCGCGCAGACAACGAGGCCCGTTCCCAGATCATCGAGATCGTCTCGCTCTTCCGCGCCAAGACCGTGGATGTTTCGCCGGAGGCCGTCACCATCGAAGCCACCGGCAGCAGCGACAAGCTCGACGCCATGCTCAAGATGCTGGAGCCGTACGGCATCAAGGAGCTGGTGCAGTCAGGGACCATCGCCGTCGGGCGCGGCGCCCGCTCCATCACAGACCGGAGCCTGCGCGCGCTTGACCGGTCCGCGTAGGGTGTGCGCCCGCCCAGGGCGCTCCCCAGCCGGCACCGGTCGGCGACCCCTCACGGTGCGAGCCGCCCGGCCGTCGTAGGTTGGGCGGCGCGTCCCCTTCGAAAACCCCTTCAGAACCATCCCGGGGGAGTCCCCGGACCCCGATAGAGGAGAATTCCCAAGTGGCCGAGCTGTTCTACGACGACGACGCCGACCTGTCCATCATCCAGGGCCGCAAGGTGGCGGTTCTCGGCTTCGGCAGCCAGGGCCACGCCCACGCGCTGTCCCTGCGCGACTCCGGGGTCGACGTGCGGGTGGGCCTGCACGAGGGCTCCAAGTCCCGCGCGAAGGCGGAGGAGCAGGGCCTGAAGGTCACCACGCCCGCGGAGGCCTCCGCCGAGGCCGACGTGATCATGATCCTGGTCCCGGACCCGATCCAGGCCAAGGTCTACCAGGAGTCCGTCGCCCCGAACCTCAAGGACGGCGACGCCATCTTCTTCGGCCACGGACTCAACATCCGCTACGACTTCATCAAGCCCCCGTCCAACATCGACGTGTGCATGGTCGCGCCGAAGGGACCGGGCCACCTGGTACGCCGCCAGTTCGAGGAGGGCCGGGGCGTTCCGTGCATCGTCGCCGTCGAACAGGACGCGACGGGGCGGGCGTTCGACCTCGCGCTCTCCTACTCCAAGGGGATCGGCGGCACCCGCGCCGGCGTCATCAAGACGACCTTCACCGAGGAGACCGAGACGGACCTCTTCGGCGAGCAGGCCGTGCTGTGCGGCGGTACGTCGGCACTGGTCAAGGCGGGCTTCGAGACGCTCGTCGAGGCCGGTTACCAGCCGGAGATCGCCTACTTCGAGTGCCTCCACGAGCTGAAGCTGATCGTGGACCTCATGTACGAGGGCGGCCTGGAGAAGATGCGCTGGTCCGTCTCCGAGACCGCAGAGTGGGGCGACTACGTCAGCGGTCCGCGGATCATCAACGACCAGGTCAAGGCCGAGATGCGCAAGCTGCTCGACGACATCCAGGACGGCACCTTCGCCAACAAGTGGATGCAGGAGTACAACGCGGGCCTGCCGAAGTACAACGAGTACAAGAAGGCCGCCAACGACCACCTCCTGGAGAGCACGGGCCGCAAGCTGCGCGGCCTGATGAGCTGGGTCGACGAGGACGCGTAAGCACGCCGCGCCGGCCGGCAAGCCTGCGCGGCCGTGCGCCTGACCGGCCCGTACCCCCGCCGTCCGGTGGGGGTACGGGCCGGACGCATGTGCCTGGACGCTCACAGGAGGACTGCACACAGATGGCCCGATCCGCTGTCCGGCACCTCTACCTGGTGCGTCATGGCGAGGCTTCGCAGGATGAGCGCGCGCTGACGGAAAGGGGGCGTCGTCAGGCCGTACTGCTCGGTGAGCGGCTCCGGCGAAGTCCGCTCGCCGTGATCCGTCATGGACCGCTCGCGCGAGCCGCGCAGACGGCGGGGCTGATCCGCGACGAGCTCGACGGCGTGCCCATGCAGTTGTCGGAGGCGGCCGGGGACTACGTCCCGTACGTGCCGGAGCGCGACGAACTCCCCCCGGAATCAGCCGACTTCCTGCTCGGACGGCTGGAGCAGATCCCGGTGGAGGAGTGCGAACGCGGCCCCGAGCGGGCAGGGCAGGCGCTCGCGGAATTCGCCGGCCCGGCCGAGGGCGACGAACCCCGCCACGAGCTGGTCGTCACCCACACCTTCCTCATCGGCTGGCTCGTTCGGGACGCTCTCGACGCACCGAAGTGGCGCTGGATGGGCCTCAACCACGCCAACGCGGCCCTGACCGCCATCCGGTACGCGCCCGGACGTCCCGCCTCGCTCCTGCTCTTCAACGACATGAGCCACCTTCCGCCGGAGCTCCGCGGCACGGGCCGGCCGGGGGAGACCGACGTCTGAGGTGAGGGTGCCGGAGCGCGGGCCTCTCACTGCCCGGGGGCCGGTGCCCCGCTGATGAGCTCCACCAGCGCGGCGGGTGCCTTGTCCGGGGAGCCGGCGTCGTACGGCGGTTGCGGGTCGTACTCGATCATCAGCTGCACGGCCTGCGCGTGTTCGTCGCCGGCGATCTTCCCCGCGAGCGTGAGCCCCATGTCGATGCCGGCGGACACTCCGGCGGCTGTCACGTACTTGCCGTCGAAGACCACGCGTTGGCGCGACGGCTCGGCCCCGAATTCCCTCAGCCGCTCCAAGGTCGTCCAGTGGGACGTGGCCCGCCGGCCGTTCAGCAGTCCCGCGGCCGCGAGCAGCAGCGAGCCGGTGCATACGGAGACCGTCCACGTGGAGGTCGCGTCGACGGCGCGCAGCCAGCCGAGCACCGCCTCGTTGCCCACGTCCGGCTCGGGGCCGCCGGGGACGATCACGATGTCCGGCCGGGTGACTTCGGACAGGGACTTCGCGGCCACCAGCGAGAGGCTCCGGTTGTCGTCCAGTACGGGGCCTGCCTGCTCGGCGACGAAGACGGTGTCGGCGTCCGGCAGTGGGCCGAGCGTCTGATAGGGCCCCACGGCGTCGAGGACGGTGCAGTTGTCGTAGAGGAGAATCGCGATCTGCATGGCTTCCCTTTCGGAGACGGATTCATCGGTCGGAGTCCGGGACGGCCGGAACGTGGCGTGAGACCCGGCAGGTGGCGTGAGACCCGGAACGTGGCGTGAGGCAGGGCCCGTTCGGGCTTCGGTCAGGCTTCGTCCTGGGCGAGTTGCTCGCGGCGTGCGCCGGCGGACGGAGTCCGGAAGCGGCGCCGGTATTCGGCGGGCGCCGACCCCAGCACCCTGACGAAGGCCCGGCGCAGCGCCTCCGGGGTGCCGTATCCGCAGGCGCGCGCTATCTCCGCGACACTGTCGTTGCTCTCCTCCAGCAGCCTGCGGGCCTGCTCCAGACGTACGCGGTCGACGTAGCGGCCGGGCGTCACGCCGGTCTCGGCGAGGAAGGCCCGGGCGAAGTGCCGCGGCGAGAGCCGGGCGCGTTCGGCGAGTGATGCGACGGAGAGATCGCCGTCCGTGTGCTCACTGATCCACTGCTGGACGTCGCGCAGCGGCTCACGCTGTGCGGTCTGTGCGGAGAGCTGGGTGCTGAACTGCGCCTGGTTTCCCGGGCGGTGGAGGAAGACGACCAGATGGCGCGCGACATCGAGCGCGACGTCGCGGCCCAGGTCCTCCTCGACGAGGGAGAGCGCGAGGTCGATGCCCGCCGTCACGCCGGCGGAGGTCGAGACATTGCCGTCACGGATGTAGATGGGGCCGGGGTCGACCTCGGTGTCGGGGTGGAGGCGGGCGAGCGTGTGGCTGTACGCCCAGTGCGTCGTCGCCCGGCGACCGCGCAGCAGCCCCGCTTCGGCGAGCAGCATCGCCCCGGTGCAGACGGAGACGAGCCGCCGGGCGGACGGCCCGTGTGCGCGCAGCCAGTCGATCAGACGGGGGTCGGGGGCACGGGTGCCCTGACCGCCCGGCACCAGGAGCGTGTCCGGTGAGGGCGCGTCGGCGAGCGCGAGGTCAGGGACGAGGGTGAGGCCGCTGAAGGTGCGGACAGCTCCGCCGTCGAGGGAGGCGGTGCGCAGGCGGTACGCGCCGGGGGCGCCGGCGGACAGGCAGGCGCCGGCGAAGACCTCGAAGGGGCCCGTCACATCGAGGCTCTGCACGCCGTCGAAGACGACGATCAGGACGTCACTGCCGCCTCTTCGGGAGTGCCTGGTCATGGACTCGATTCTTCAGGGCGCCCGCGATGTCAGCAATGACGAAGGTCCCACCTTTTCTGCCATGGCATCTGACATCGAGCTGCCGTACGCGCGTACGAGCGGCACGGCGTGGATCGCGGTTCGGACGGCCGTGCCTGGGGAGCATGCCTGGGGTGAGGCGGCCTCGGCGCCTTCCCCTGGACCCTGGCGGGTCCGGGGACACCCCTACGACGTCCTCCGGGAGAAGCTCATGACCGTCGCTGGCCGGCCCGCTCCGTCCTGGCAGCCGACCGATGACCGGCTCGACGCGCTGGTTGCCGGGTTGAGCCTCGAAGAACGTGTGCGGGTGCTCACCGGCGAGACCAACTGGATGCTGTATCCGCTTCGTTCGGCCGGGCTGCGTGCCCTCACCGTCTCGGACGGGCCGATCGGCGTGCGCGGCAGAGGCCTCGCGCCCACGACGTCGGCGCAGATGCCCGCGCCCTCGGCTCTCGCCGCCACCTGGGACGAGTCGCTGGCAGGGGAGTTGGGCGCACTGATGGCTGGGGAGGCACGCGCGAAGAGCGCTGACGTGGTCCTCGCGCCGGTGGTCAACCTTCAGCGGACGCCGCTGGCGGGACGCCACTTCGAGTGCTTCTCGGAGGATCCGCTGCTCAGCGGACGCATGGCGGTGCCGTACGTCGCCGCACTCCAGCAGGAGGGCGTGGGCGCGTGCATCAAGCACTTCGTCGCCAACGACTCGGAGACCCAACGCACGCTCTACACCTCGCGGTTGAGCGCCCGCGCGCTGCGCGAGGTGTATCTCGCGCCGTTCGAGCGGGTCGTCAAGGACGCCGGGGTGTGGATGGCCATGGCCGCCTACAACGGGCTCGCATGGGGTTCCGAGGAGGCGCCGGCCACCGAGCACCGGAGGCTGCTGCGCGAACTGCTCAAGGAGGAATGGGAGTTCGACGGTGTCGTGGTCAGCGACTGGCTCGCGACGAAAAGCACCGTCGCCTCCGCCCGCAACGGGCTCGACCTCGTGATGCCCGGTCCCGGCGGCCCCTGGGCAGGCGGCCTGCTCGACGCCGTGCGCGCCGGTGAGGTGCCCGAGGAGGACATCGACGACAAGGTGCGCCGCATCCTCCGTCTCGCGGCCCGCGTGGGCGCCCTGTCGGATCCCTCGGCGGCGGACGGCCAGGACCCGGGCGGCACCGGCCCGGCCCCGCAGGAGGAGGCATCCGGGCACCAGCTCGCCACCGCCTCCTTGCTGCGGCGGACCGCGGCCCGCGCCACCGTCGTCCTGCGCAACGAGGGCGATCTGCTGCCGCTGCCGCGGGACACCTCCCGGATAGCGCTGATCGGGGCCAACGCCCTCGAACCGTTCGTCCAGGGCGGCGGCAGCGCACGCGTCACCCCGCCCTACGTGAGCGCCCCGCTGGACGCGCTGCGCGCGGCGTTCCCGTCAGCCGTCGTCACCGCACACCGCGGCGGCCGCACGATGCGCCACGCGCCGCTGGCCGGCGCGGCCGTCCTGCAGGGCGACGGCGTCGAGCTGAACGTGCACGACGCCGAGGGCCGGGAGCTGTCGGCCCTGACCCGTCCCGCGCCCTGGGACGGTGCGCTGGGCGGGCTGCCCGAGGGGGCGGTGTCCGTACGGGCCGAGGCGCGGCTGCGGCTCGACGGGCCCGGGGAGCACCTGCTGGAGATCGCCCCCGTCGGAGCGCACCGCATCGAGATCGACGGGGAGCTGCTCAGCGAGAGCAACCACAGGGTCGCCGAGGAGGTCCTGCTCGACGCCTCCGCCGGACACCCCGAGGGCCGCGTGCGCCGCGTCACCGTGGGAGACGAGGCCCTGGAGGTGACGGTCTCGGCGACCGTGCAGGTCGTCGAGGTCACCGGGTTCGGCCGCTTCGCGCGGCTGGAGCTGCGCCATCTGCCGCCGGAGCCCGGCACGGGCGAGGAGATCGCGGAGGCCGTACGGGCCGCCCGCGAGGCGGACGCGGCGGTCGTGGTCGTGGGCACCAACCCCGAGTCGGAGTCCGAGGGCTGGGACCGCGCCGATCTCGGACTCCCGGGCCGCCAGCACGAGTTGGTGCGCCGGGTCGCCGAGGCGAATCCCCGTACGGTCGTCGTCGTCAACGCGGGCGCGCCGGTGCTGCTGCCCTGGCTCGACGACGTCCCCGCGGTGCTGTGGTGGTGGCTGCCCGGACAGGAGGCGGGGGGATCCCTCGCCGACGTGCTGACCGGCGCGTGCGAACCGTCCGGGCGCCTGCCCTGGACGCTTCCCGCCGACGCGGGCGACGTGCCCGTTCCGGACGGCATCCCCATCGACGGCTTGATCGACTACACCGAGGACCTCGACGTGGGTCACCGTGGCTGGGACCGACTCGGGCGCCGGCCCGCGCGTGACTTCGGCTACGGCCTGGGCTACTCGGACTGGTCCTACGGCGAGCCGTCTGCCGGGCACTGGCGCGAGGGGCAGCCGGTGGAGGTGACGGTTCCCGTGCGCAACACCGGCCGGCGCCCCTCCCGCGAGGTCGTGCAGGTCTACGTGGAGCCCCCGGGCGGGGAGGGTCATCCGCACCGGCCGCTGCGCTGGCTCGCCGGTTTCACCGTCGTCGCGGCGGCGCCTGGTGAGACCGTACGGGCCACCGTCGCCGTCGAGCCGCGCGCCTTCCAGGTGTGGGACGAGGACACGCACTCCTGGTACACCCCGGCAGGGGAGTACCGCCTCCTCGCCGCGCACTCCAGCCGTGACGTGCGAGGCGAGGCCGCTGTGTCCGCAGGTACGGACGGCCACGCCGGGCAGTGAGGACGCGGACCGGCGGCGATGCCGGTCCGTGGCCGGCCGTTTACGGGGAGGGGCAGCCCGCACGGCATCCACGTAGCTACACTGCACGGGCAAGCCGAGCGCGCCACAGGCTCACAGCGTCGTGCGTCTGCCCTGCGCCGCCGCCCGCGGGGACGACCCCCTCCATCGACTACGGTCGCCGGGACGCGGCCGTAGTTCCCCGCCGCTGCTCGCAGCGAGGATGACCCTCCCCCTGGGCCTTCGGCCTGGGAGGTACCCCCGAACTGGAGACCACGTGAGCAAGCCCGTAGTACTGATCGCCGAAGAGCTCTCGCCCGCCACCGTCGACGCCCTGGGCCCGGACTTCGAGATCCGGCACTGCAACGGCGCCGACCGGGACGAACTCCTCACCGCCATCGCCGACGTGGACGCGATCCTCGTCCGCTCCGCGACGAAGGTCGACGCCGAGGCGGTGGCGGCCGCACGGAAACTCAAGGTCGTCGCCCGCGCGGGCGTCGGGCTGGACAACGTCGACGTCCCCGCCGCCACCAAGGCCGGCGTGATGGTGGTGAACGCACCCACCTCCAACATCGTCACCGCCGCCGAACTCGCCTGCGGTCTGCTGATCGCCAGCGCCCGCAACATCCCGCAGGCCAACACGGCGCTGAAGAACGGCGAGTGGAAGCGCAGCAAGTACACCGGCGTGGAGCTGAGCGAGAAGACCCTCGGCGTCGTCGGTCTCGGCCGCATCGGCGTGCTCGTGGCGCAGCGCATGTCGGCGTTCGGGATGAAGGTCGTCGCCTATGACCCGTTCGTGCAGCCCGCGCGGGCCGCGCAGATGGGCGTCAAGCTGCTCTCCCTGGACGAACTGCTGGAGGTCTCGGACTTCATCACCGTCCACCTGCCCAAGACGCCCGAGACGCTGGGTCTGATCGGTGACGACGCGCTGCACAAGGTCAAGCCGAGCGTCCGCGTCGTCAACGCGGCCCGCGGCGGAATCGTCGACGAGGCGGCGTTGGCCTCCGCGCTCAAGGAGGGCCGCGTCGCGGGTGCGGGTCTGGACGTCTACGCCAGCGAGCCTTGCACCGACTCGCCGCTCTTCGAGTTCGACCAGGTCGTGTGCACGCCGCACCTGGGTGCCTCCACCGGCGAGGCGCAGGAGAAGGCGGGCATCGCGGTCGCCAAGTCGGTGCGTCTGGCACTGGCGGGCGAGCTCGTCCCGGACGCCGTCAACGTCCAGGGCGGAGTCATCGCCGAGGACGTGCGGCCCGCGCTGCCGCTGGCCGAGGGCCTGGGCCGGATCTTCACCGCGCTCGCGGGAGAGGTCGCCGTGCGGCTGGACGTGGAGGTGTACGGCGAGATCACTCAGCACGACGTGAAGGTGCTCGAACTCTCCGCGCTCAAGGGCGTCTTCGAGGACGTCGTCGACGAGACCGTCAGCTACGTCAACGCGCCGCTCTTCGCGCAGGAGCGCGGTGTCGAGGTGCGCCTGACGACCTCCAGCGAGTCCGCGGACCACCGCAACATGGTGACGGTGCGGGGCACCCTCAGCAGCGGCGAGGAGGTCTCGGTCTCCGGCACGCTGACCGGGCCCAAGCACCTGCAGAAGATCGTCGCCGTCGGCGAGCACGACGTGGACCTGCCGCTGGCCGAGCACCTGGCCTTCTTCCGGTACACCGACCGCCCGGGCATGGTCGGCACCGTCGGCCGGATCCTCGGCGAGGCCGGCATCAACATCGCCGGCATGCAGGTCGGCCGCGCCACGGCGGGCGGTGAGGCGCTGGTGGCGCTGACCGTCGACGACAACATCCCGGCACCCGTACTCGCCGAGATCAAGGGCGAGATCGGGGCGACCTCCGCGCGCAGCGTCGACCTCTCCGACTGACCGGGGAGCGGGACAGCACATCGGGTGCGCCCGGGCCGTGAGGACACGGCCCGGGCGCGCGCCTGTTCAGGGGGCTGCGGTGCGGGCCCGTACACAACCGAAAGGCAGGGCACAGGACGTGACTGGGAAATCCCCCGGGTCCGCCGGGGCCGAGGGTGGGGGTCTCCCCGGGTCTGCTGGGGCCGAGGGTGGGGGTCCCCCCAGGCCCGCCAGGGCCGAGGGGGAAGAACGGACCGCTCCCCCGCTGACCGGCGGAGAGCGCGAGACCCTGCGGGCCTTCCTCGAATTCCACCGCGAGACCCTCGCCATGAAGTGCGAGGGCCTGAGCGACGACCAGCTGCGGATCGCCTCGTCACCGCCGTCGACGCTCTCGCTGCTCGGCCTGGTGCGGCACATGGCGGAGGTCGAACGCGCCTGGTTCCGGCGGACGATCAACGGTGAGGACATCCCGCTGGTGTGGTCCGACGACGGCGACTTCCAGGTCGCCTACGACGCGAGCCGGTCCACACGGGCCGAGGCGTTCGACGCCTGGCAGGCGGAGGTCGAGCACGCGCGCCGCATCGAGAAGGAGGCGGCGTCCCTGGACGTCACCGGCCACCAGGTCCGTTGGGGTAAGGACGTCTCGCTGCGGCTGGTGATGCTGCACCTCATCCACGAGTACGCGCGCCACAACGGGCACGCCGACTTCCTCCGCGAGGCCATCGACGGCACCACCGGAGCCTGACAGGTCGTCAGCCGCGGGCAGGTCTCCACACATACGGCGTCACGGTCGTCACGGTGCGGAAGCCCAGCCGGCGCAGGATCGGCAGACTGTCGTCCGAGGCGTCGACCTGCAGATACGGCAGGCGGCGCGCGGCGGCGATCCGGGCGCGTTCGGCGACCAGCGCCCGGTAGACGCCCCGTCCGCGCCACTCCGGCAGCGTCGTACCGCCGCGCAGCCCGGCGAAGCCCCGTCCCGCCTGGAAGATCATCCACCCCGCGGCGACGACCTGCCCGCCGGCCTCGCCCGCCTCGGCCACCAGAACCGCGGTGCCGTCCGGTGAGGCCGCGATCCGCTCGGCCAGGAAGCGCGCCAGCCAGCTCAGGTCCATGTCCCACACGGAGGCCTCCACCGCCGCGATGCGGCGCATGTCACCGGCGTCGGTCACGCGGCGGATGACCACGCCTTCCGGCGCCGGGGGTTCCGTGGCCAACTCCGCGCTCGCGCCGACGAGTACGGTCTTGCCGTCACCCGGGACGAAGCCCGCTGCACGCAGCCGTTCCGGCAGATCCCGCGGCTCGTCGTGCGCGTGGATGCGCCACTCGGCCGTCTCCTCCCGCGCGGCGAAGCGGTCCCGTTGCCGCGCGATCAGGCGGTCCAGGTCGGCGCCCCGCAGCCCGCTGTCACGCGGTCCGAACACGAAGGCGCGGAAGCCGCCCACGGCACGCACGAGCGGCCCGTCCTGTTCGTACGTCACGCCGATGGCCGGCTCGGCCGGTGCTCCGCGCATCAACTCGTCGTACAGGGCGAGGAGTCGGCCGTCCCCGTCGTCCTCGGTCCCGTCCCCGCCGTCGTGGCTGCTGCCGTCCCCGTTCGTCACCTCGCCGACGTTACGCACTCGGAACGGTGACGGCAGCCGGTGCGGGGAAACCGCCCGGGCGGACCGGGGCGGCCGGCCCGCGGCGGCCGGTCAGCGGGACGTGTGGGAGATCAGCCGCGCTTGCGTGCCGTCACGGCCATGACGATCGGGGTGGGGGTGCCGTGCTCGGCGAACTGTTCGAGTGCCAGTCCCGCGTCGAGGAAGGCGTGGAGCAGGCCCGGCAGCGGAAGGTGTGTGGCCCCGACCTTGTCGCGTACGCCCTGGTCGGTCCAGGAAGCCTTCGTCCAGGCGCCGTCGAGATAGCCGGGGCGGACCACGATCGCGTCGGGGTCCGTGCGGTCGGCGAACGCCCCGCAGAAGCAGGGGTGGACGCCGATGTGCACGAACACCCCACCGGGCCGGAGGACACGGGCCGCTTCCCGCAGTACCGCCGGATAGTGCGGCATGTCCGTGTGCACCATGACTGCGACAGCGGCCGTGACGGAGCCGTCGCTCACCGGAAGCCTCGCGGCATCGGCCTGCGCGACCGGTAGCCGGCTGCGGGCGTGGCCGAGCATCCCTCGCGACAGGTCCACGCCGACCGGCGTCCAGCCCAGGTCGCGGAGCGCGGCAGCGTGGACCCCCGTGCCGCAGCCGATCTCCAGGCACGTACCGCTGCCCGTTCCGAGAAGGTCCCCGAGCAGGCCGCCCAGGCTGCGGGGGTTTCCCTCCGAGGTCTCGGCGTCCTGCCCGCGCAGGAAATCCTGTTCGTACCAGTCGGCGATCTGGTCGTACGCCGCTGCTGACATGACGTTCCCCGTCCGTTCGCCCGCCGTGGGCCCGTTTTGGTGACCGGCTCCCCCGGGCGACCGGGCCGCCGTTGTCGTTGCTCCATCACCTGCCCGCGCGGTGGTTCTCCGGCCCCGATTTCCTCCCCCGGCGGAACTGCCGCTGCCCGGGTTCTCCATACGGGGAGCTCGCGTTCGTCGGCGGCCCGGATGTCCGTCGGGCGAAGTGGCCGCTACCGGCTGGAAGTTGTACGTCGAACGCCGTGCTGCGGCGTGGAACGATCGAGCCATGCCCGATTTCGTGACGCCAGAGCAGATTGCCCGACGCACCTCCGCAGCAGTCGACGCGGCCGTGGGAGCGGGGCGCGCTCTCGGGCTCACCGTGACCGATGCCGAGGTGCTCCACGACCTGTTCTCCGTGGTCGTCCACCTCGCGCCGTCACCGGTCGTGGCCCGGATTCCCACAGTCCTGCCGCACTCCGCGGATCTCGGTTCCCAGGCCGCCCGCCAGCAGGCGGAACTTGACGTGACGCGGTGGCTCGCAGACCAGGGAGCCCCCGTGATCCAGCCCAGTCCTCTCGTGCCACGGGAGCCCGTACAGCGCGACGGACTCTCGATGACGTTCTGGCAGTTCGTCGAGGAGGACCGGGACAAGGAGCCCGACTACGTGGCCAACGCCGAAATCGTTGCCGACCTGCACGCCGCCCTGCGCGGATACCCCGGCCGGCTGTCGTTCCTGTCCGCGGCCGAACCGCGGGTCATCGGGGAAAGCCTTGCCCTGCTCGAAGACCGCCCCGACCTCATCGCTCCGAGCGATCTGGACCGCGCGCGCCGCGAGTGGCAGGTCCTGGAACCTCTCGTGAGCTCACGCGCGGCGTTCGAGACGGCGTTCCCGTGGACCGATGTCCAGCCCATCCACGGCGACTGCCCACCCGCGAACATCTTCTCCGGGAAGGACGGGAAGCTCTACGCCGACTTCGAACTGGTCACGTCGGGCCCCGTCGAGTGGGACCTGGCCACCCTCGGGCCCGACCTCGAATCCGCCTACGACCGCGGCGCGCGGCGCAACGGCATGAGGCCGTTGAAGGAGGACGTCATGAGCTTCGTGAACGCCGTAGGCATGCTGCGGGTCATCGCCGCCCTGGCGCTCGCGCCTCAACTGCCCGCGTTGCCCGAGTACTTGAACCCCGCCATCATCCGGTGGCGGACGATGCCGTTCGCAGGGGGCGTCGGAGACTGACATCCACGAGCGCCGACCGGCAACGGGAGCCCGTCAAGTCACGCACGCTGCAGGGCAGTTGCAGGGACGAGCCGCGTCATCGTCCGGACCGCCGATCTGCGTCCGGCGCTTCTTCGGGGCCCGCGGAGGCCCTCGGCCCTGGACGGCGCCCGGATGGAATGATGGCCCGTGACATGGCGACGGCGGTTCGAGGAAGCCGGTGTGAATCCGGCGCGGTCCCGCCACTGTGATCGGCGAGCGGATCCCCGACAGGCCACTGCCCCGGGCGGGTGGGAAGGCGGGGACGAGCCTTGACCCGAGAGCCAGGAGACTCACGCGGTCGCCTCCTCGACGTACCGGGGCGGATCTCCCCGGAGAGAGGGAAGGTTCGGCGTGCCCGAGACATCGGTCGATGAGGCATCCGACGAAGCGGGGGCAGTGGAGACTGCCGGCCCTGCTCCGTGCCGGATCGTCGTGTGCCGGGACTGCTGCTGCGGCAGTCCCAAGGTGACCGGACTGGATCACGCGGCACAGACGGCTCGGCTGCGGGAGGAGGCACCGGTTCGCGTGTCCGACTGCCTGGACGTGTGTGACCAGGCCAACGTCATCGTCGTGCAGCCTTCCGCCGCCGGGCGCGCCGCCGGTGCGCGGCCCGTCTGGCTGGGGCTGGTCAACAGCCCGGACGCGACCGAGGACGTCACCGCCTGGGTACGCGCGGGCGGCCCCGGCGTCGCTCCGCAGCCGGAGATCCTCGACCTGCACGCCATCACTCCGCCGCGACGGGGGCTTGCAGGGAATCGGCGCGCTGCGTCGCCGATCCGTGATCGGGGGCAATGAGACAGCCCTTCACCGACTCCCGGAGCCGGACATCGCGTGGTGGAGCGAAGGCTGAAGGTCTCATCGGGGCTCATCGCGGCGAACGCCCGTCCCCAGGTGGCTGGAGCCATGCCGAGTCGAACACCGAGCCGAAGCTCGTCGAGCGCCACCGGTGGATGAACGCCGTTGCTGTCCGCGACCGTTGCTCGCGCTCGTGCTCGTGTTCATGACCCCCGACATTGCTCACGGAGTCGCGGACCCCGCACGGCAGTCACAGCCGTGCGGCCTTCAGCGCCATGTGGAGCAGCAACCGGGAGCCGCCATCGTCGAGGTCGAGGCCGGTGAGGGCTTCGATGCGGGAGAGGCGGTAGTAGAGCGTCTGACGGTGTATGCCCAACGCGGCGGCCGTTCGCCCCGCCTGGCCCGCGTGGTCGAGGAACACCTCGGCGGTGCGCGCCAGTTCGCCGTGTGCGGGACGCAGCAGCGGCGCCACGGCCGCATCGCGGGCGACGTCGTCGGGCAGGGCGGCCAGCAGCCGGTACGGACCGATCGCGTCCCAGTCGGCGACCGGGCCCAGCCGCTCCGGTTCCGCGCCCGCGGCCCGTGCGGCGGCGAGCGCCTCCCGCCAGGCCGCGACCGCGTCGGAGAGCCCGCGGCGCGGCGCGCTGACGCCCGCGGCGGCGGGGGAGCGCGGCACGCGCAGCAGTTGCCCGGCGGCCGTACGGGCCGGAGCACGGACCTCCGCCGAGCGCAGCCGCACCAGCGAGGCGAGCACCGGCTGCCGCTCCGGCGCGGGCGGCGCCGCCGACCTGCCGCCGGGGGCCGGTTGCGCGAGCCGGGCCGGAAGCACGCACCCCGCCATGACGTGCGGCAGCACGGGTGCGCCCGTACTGCCGGAGCTCTCCCCGTCGCCGTCAGCGTCGTCGGCCGGCCAGGGGCCCACAGCGAGCAGTGCCAGCGGGCCCGACGCCGCCGGCCCGAGCAGCTCGCCCAGCTCCGCCGCCAACTCCTCGCCCCTGCCCCGGTCTTCCTCGGTCAGCATCGCCCGCAGCAGTTCGCCCGAGCGCGCCTCCGCCTGCGTCTCGGCCGCCAGCAGCGCCCCGATCCGCGACGCCACCGCCATGGCCGCCGCCAGCCGCGGGTCGGAGAGGTCGAGCGCCCCGTCGTCCATCAGCCAGATGTAGCCGCGCACGACGCCCGCGTGCCGCACGGGGAGGCAGATGCGCCCGTGCTCGACGCCGGCCGCCGGTTCGGGATCGATGCGGACGGGAGACGCGGCCCTGGTGATGCCGAAGCTCTCGAACCACGCCCGCACCTCGGCGCTGGAGCGGCGTCCGAGGATGGAGCGCCTGCGCACCGGGTCGAGCGCGGGCTCGGCGCCCTCGCCGTCGCCCTCGTGGGCGCCGAAGGCGATCAGCGCGAAGTCGCGTGCCTCCAGGGTCGCGGGGGTGCCGAGCAGCGCGCAGACCTCGTCGATGAGTGCCTGGTAGTCCTCGCGCATGATCATCCCGCTGTTCCGCGTCGTGCCGACGTGCCGTCTCCGCCCCTTACGGGCGCCCCGCGTCACCATTCTCGTACAGATGTCTGAGATCTGGGACACGGATGCGTGACAGCTGTCGATGGTCACGGAATGGCGCGATCCTTAGATTCAGGGTGGCTTCCGACGCCGTGGCGCTCCGTTCCTCCGCAGACCTTCCCCTCCGGCCGAACGGGGCCCGCCACGGGACGCCAGGAGCGCGAAGAAGAACGTCAGTGGAGGTGCCCGTGTTCGGCCCAGTGCTCCTCGCCGCCGCGCGAAGTGACGGCATCCGCCGCTTCGTGTCGTCGACGCCGGTCACACGCCCCGTCGTGAACCGCTTCGTCGCGGGCGAGCGGCTGGACGCGTGCATGGAGAACGTGCGGTCGCTGACCGGCCGCGGTCTCGACGTCACACTCGATCATCTCGGCGAGGACACCACCGACCGCGCGGAGGCGCTGCGCAATCGCGACGCCTACCTCGCGCTCGCCCAGGCCCTGGCGGGGGAGGGCCTGGGCGAGCGGGCCGAGATGTCGGTGAAGCTTTCCGCCTTCGGGCAGGCGCTGCCGGACGGCGGCCACGACGTCGCGCTCGCCAACGTCCGGCCGGTCGTCGAGGCGGCCGCCGAGGCGGGCACCACCGTGACGCTGGACATGGAGGACCACACGACCGTGGACTCCACCCTCGCCGTGCTCGCCGATCTGCGCGAGAGCTTCCCGCAGACCGGGGCGGTGCTGCAGTCCTACCTCTTCCGCACCGAGGAGGACTGCCGTGCCCTGGCAGGGGAGGGCTCGCGCGTACGGTTGGTGAAGGGGGCATACAACGAACCGGCGTCGGTCGCCCACCAGCACAAGGCCGATGTGGACCGCGCGTACGTGCGGTGCCTGAAGATCCTGCTCTCGGGCAAGGGCTATCCCATGATCGGCACGCACGATCCGCGGATGGTCACCATCGCGCAGGAGCTGGCGCGGCGCCTCGGGCGTAAACACGACGAGTTCGAGTTCCAGATGCTCTACGGCATCCGCGACAGCGAGCAGTCACGGCTCGTGGCCGAGGGCCACCGGATGCGCGTATACGTCCCCTACGGGACCGACTGGTACGGATACTTCATGCGGCGCCTCGCGGAGCGTCCGGCCAACCTCGGATTCTTCCTCCGCTCGCTCGCCACCCGCGGCTGAACACCCAGACAGTGCCCTCGTAAGAAGGAGAGACGGCAGCCATGGACGCTGTGACCCAGGTCCCCGCCCCGTACAACGAGCCGGTCCACACCTACGCGCCCGGCAGCCCCGAGCGTGCCCGGCTGGAGCGCAAGCTCAAGGAGCTCGCCGAGAACCCGGTCGATCTGCCGATGACCATCAACGGCGAGAAGCGGATGGGCGGCGGCGCACGTGTCGACGTCGTGCAACCGCACAATCACAGCAAGGTGATCGGCACCTACGCGAACGCCACGAAGCGGGACGCGCAGGACGCCATCGACGCCGCCCTCGCGGCCGCGCCCGCGTGGCGTGCGCTGTCCTTCGACGACCGCGCGGCGATCATCCTCAAGGCCGCCGAGCTGCTGTCGGGGCCGTGGCGCGAGACGATCGCGGCCTCCACCATGCTGGGCCAGTCCAAGACGATCCAGCAGGCCGAGATCGACGCACCCTGCGAACTGATCGACTTCTGGCGCTTCAACGTGCACTTCGCGCGCGAACTCCTCGAGGAGCAGCCGCCCATCCAGCCCAAGGGCGTGTGGAACCGCCTCGACCACCGACCGCTGGAGGGCTTCGTCTATGCGATCACGCCCTTCAACTTCACGGCCATCGCCGGGAACCTGCCCACCGCGCCCGCGCTGATGGGCAACGTGGTGGTCTGGAAGCCCTCCCCGACGCAGACCCACTCCGCCGTGCTCCTCATGGAGATGCTGGAGGAGGCTGGCATGCCGAAGGGCGTCATCAACCTCGTCACCGGCGACGGCAAGGACGTCTCCGAGGTCGCGCTGCCCCACCCGGACCTGGCGGGCGTTCACTTCACCGGTTCGACGAAGACGTTCCAGTACCTGTGGAGGACCGTCGGCGAGAACATCGAGCGCTACAGGTCCTACCCGCGCATCGTCGGCGAGACCGGCGGCAAGGACTTCATCGTCGCGCACCCGACGGCCGACGCCGCCGTGCTGAAGACGGCCATGGTGCGCGGCGCCTTCGAGTACCAGGGCCAGAAGTGCTCGGCCGCATCCCGTGCCTACATCCCGCGCTCGCTGTGGGACGCCGGGCTCAAGGACGAACTCCTCGCGGAGACCGAGGGGTTGGCGATGGGCGACGTCAGCGACCTGTCCAACTTCATCGGCGCCGTGATCGACGACCGCGCCTTCGCGAAGAACAAGGCCGCCATCGACCGCGCGAAGCAGGACCCGACCTGCGAGATCCTCGTCGGCGGCGAATACGACGACTCCACGGGCTGGTTCGTGAAGCCCACGGTCATCGCCTGCACCGACCCGGCGAACGAGGTCTTCTCCGAGGAGTACTTCGGCCCGATCCTCGCCGTGCACGTCTACGAGGACAGCGACTGGGCGACCATGCTGGAGCAGATGGAGTCCGTCGCGGCCTACGCGCTGACGGGGGCCGTACTCGCCAAGGACCGGGCGGCGCTCGCCGAGGCGAGCGAGAAGCTCCGCTTCGCGGCGGGCAACTTCTACCTCAACGACCGGCCCACCGGCTCCATCGTCGGCCAGCAGCCCTTCGGCGGCGCCCGCGCATCCGGCACGAACGACAAGGCGGGCTCGAAGTTCAACCTGCTGCGCTGGATGTCGCCGCGTGCCATCAAGGAGACCCAGGTCGCGCCGACCGACTACCGGTACCCGCACATGGGCTGACCCGCTCCGGCCCGGCCCCGCACGGGGCCGGGCCGCCGTGCGCCGCTCCCGGCATCCGCGACGGGCCGCCCCTCCAGCCGTCCCGGTCTCACCAGCCGTCCCGGTGCATCACCTCCGGGACCGGACGCCGGCGCACCGGGCCGAAGTTGCCCACCGGCCAGCCGACCGGTATCACGGCGAACGTGTTGACCTGCTTGGGGATGCCGAGCACCTGCTTCCACTCCCGCTCCAGCATCAGGTGCCACACGGTGATCGTGGCCCCCAGCCCGAGCCCTCGCGCCGCCAGCAGCAGGTTCTGCACGCCGGGGTAGACGCTGGAGGTCTCCGCCACCGTGCTGAACACCCCGCTGCGCATCAGCCGCAGCAGCGCCCCGGTGCCCAGCGCGTCGCGCATCGCGCGCAGGCCCTCCATGTCGCCCTTGGGCTGGACGTAGCGGTAGCACGGGACGATCAGCGCCGGGGTCTCGGCGAAGTGATCACGCTGGTACTCGATGGCCGCCACCATCCGCCTGTAGGCGCCCTCGTCCATGTTCGGCGGCGTGGCCTTTCCCGCCGATCCGAGGTACGCGTCCACGCACCTGCGCCACAGCGGCTCCAGCCGGGACATCACGGCCCGGTCGGTCACGACGACGTAGTGGAACTGCTGGAGGTTCGACCCGCTCGGCGCCCACACCGCCGCCTGCACGAGCTGTTCCAGCAGCTCGTCAGGAACGGGGTCCGGCTTCAGCCGGCGCATCGCGCGCGTGGTGGACATGGTCCCGAAGAGGTCGGGCCGATTCTCTTGATCATCAGTCATGGCCGCGGAGTGTAGGGCTGCGCCACGAGCCCGGGGCACCCTCCCGGCGCGACGCACCTGCTCCCAACTCCCTGCTAGCGTCCGTCACATGCCGATCCGGGGAATCCTGTGGGACATCGACGACACGCTCTTCGATTACACCGGGTCCGACCGTGCCGGTGCCATGCGGCACATCGAGGCCGAGATGCTGCTGGACCGCCACCCCTCGCCGGAGGCCGCTCTCGGGCGCTGGCAGGAGGTCATGGAGGAGCAGTTCGCCCGCTTTCTCTCCGGTGAGCTGGGCTTTCTCGAACACCGCAGGGAGCGGGCGCGGGGCTTCCTGGGCACGCCCCTCACCGACGAGGAGGCCGACGCCTGGTTCGGCCGCTATGTCGCGCTGTACGAGCAGGCCTGGACCCTCTTCCCCGACGCCGTCCCCGCGCTGGACGCGCTCACTCCCGGCTACCGGCACGGCGCCCTCTCCAACTCCTCCACGCCCAACCAGGAGCGCAAGCTGCGTCGCCTGGGCATTCGCGACCGCTTCGAAGTCCTGTTGTGCGCGGACGAACTCGGCCATGCCAAGCCCGCGCCCGAGGCGTTCCGCGCGGGCTGTGACGCGATGGGACTGCCTCCCGCCGAGGTCGCCTACGTCGGCGACCGTCACGACATCGACGCTCGCGCGGCCGACGATGCGGGACTGCGCGGCATCTGGATCGACCGGACCTGGGGGCACCACCCGGGCTCTCGGGGCCCAGGGGGAACGTCCCACCCCGGCCCCGCAGCAGCCGGCGTACGCAGGATCACCGGGCTCGCGGAGCTGCCCGGTCTGCTCGCCGCACTCCTCTAGCTCACCGCGCTCCTTCAGCCCGGCCGACGGCCGAGGTTCGTGGGCGCCGGTGGCCTGAATCGAGTGGTGTTCGTCTCAGATAGTAGGAAGGCCAACTAATTGGCGAGACATCACGGCGTCCGGGTTCTATCTTTGTGGAAGCCGAACGTTCTCGCTCATCCAGCGAGCGGCGGTTGAGGCCCGGTGCACGGCGCAGGTGACCCCTGACGCACCGTCCAGCCCCCGCCCTTCCGGCAGCACCAGCCCCCACCTTCCCTTCTTGAAGCCCTTGTGTGCAGAAGGAGTTGCTGATCATGGATGAGACCGCACGCCGCCGCCTTCGTCACAACGCCCGCACGAACCGTGACGCCGAGCGCAGGAAGGCCGCCGCCGCCCTCCAGCGCGCCCTCGACCGCCGCGACAACGGTGGGGCCACGGGCCACTGACGGCAGCTCGCCGGCACATGCCGGACCGGCGATCCGCACGGTCCGGCATGTGGACCGGATGTGTCAGCTCCTGGGACGGCAGGTAAGGTCGCCGCATGTCTCGCACCATCAGCCTCGCAGTGATCCCCGGTGACGGAATCGGCCAGGAAGTCGTGGCCCAGGGCCTGAAGGTCCTCGCCGCCGTCCTCCCGCAGGACGTGAAGCTGGAGACGAAGCACTACGAGCTCGGTGCCAAGCGTTGGCACGCCACCGGCGAGACCCTCACGGACGCGGAGACGGAGCAGCTCCGGCAGCACGACGCGATCCTGCTCGGCGCGATCGGCGACCCGAGCGTGCCCTCCGGCGTCCTGGAGCGCGGCCTGCTGCTCAAACTGCGGTTCGCCTTCGACCACTTCGTCAATCTCCGGCCGTCGAAGCTCTTCCCCAACACGGAGACACCTCTGGCCGGCCGCCCCGCCATCGACTTCGTGGTCGTGCGCGAGGGCACCGAGGGCCCGTACGTCGGCAACGGCGGAAGCATCCGCACCGGCACGCCCGCCGAGGTGGCCAATGAGGTCAGCGTGAACACCGCGTACGGGGTCGAGCGCGTCGTCCGTGACGCGTACGAGCGCGCACAGGCGCGCCCCCGCAAGAAGCTGACCCTGGTCCACAAGAACAACGTGCTCGTGCACGCGGGCCACCTGTGGAAGAACACCTTCGACAGGATCGGCGAGGAGTACCCCGACGTCACGACCGACTATCTGCACGTCGACGCCGCCACGATCTTCCTCGTCTCGGACCCCGAGCGCTTCGACGTGATCGTCACCGACAACCTCTTCGGCGACATCATCACCGACCTCGCCGCCGCCGTGAGCGGCGGAATCGGTCTCGCCGCCTCCGGGAACATCAACCCGACCGGCGACTTCCCCTCGATGTTCGAGCCGGTCCACGGCTCCGCGCCCGACATCGCCGGCACCGGCAAGGCGGACCCGACGGCCACCGTCCTCTCCGTCGCGCTGATGCTCCGGCACCTCGGGCTCGAGGCCGAGGCCACCCGCGTCGAGGATGCGGTCACGGCCGACCTGGCCGAGCGCTCCGGCGCCCGCAGCACGGAAGAGATCGGCGACACCCTCGCGACCCGAGTATCCGGCTGACCCGGCGCAGGCTCTCGCCGGGCATCGGTGCCCGGCCGCTGTTCCAGTGGGGGGTCGGGGTGCCACCATCCATGCAGGGGCCGCCCACCCGGACTCCCTCTGCGTGCCTCCGCAGGTGATAATCGGACTCGGGGCTGACGCTTGAGAGAAAGCTCGGACGTCCCAGTACCACGACGGAGGGCGTACGGGAGCGCGGTCCGCCACGACACACAGTGAAGGACCGCACACCATGACGACGCCTCGAATCGACTTCGACCTCAAGCCCTCCTCGCAGCCGCTGCCTGCTGCGGAGCGCGAGGCGGTGCTGGCCGACCCGGGCTTCGGCCGTCATTTCACGGACCACATGATCACGATCAAGTGGACCGAGGGCCGCGGCTGGCACGACGCCCAGCTCCAGCCGTACGCGACGCTGCAGCTCGATCCCGCCAACATGACGCTGCACTACGCACAGTCGATCTTCGAAGGACTGAAGGCGTACCGGCAGCCCGACGGCTCGGTCTCCGCGTTCCGTCCCGAGGAGAACGCCCGGCGCTTCCAGCGCAGTGGCCGCCGTCTGGCCATGCCGGCTCTGCCGGAGGAAACGTTCATCGAGGCGTGTGAACTGCTGGTGCGGCAGGACAAGGAATGGGTGCCGGGGACCGGCGAGGAATCGCTGTACCTGCGGCCCTTCATGTTCGCCACCGAGGTCGGCCTCGGCGTGCGCCCGGCCAACGAATACCTGTTCATGCTGATCGCCTCGCCCGCCGGCTCCTACTTCCCCGGCGGCGTCCAGCCGGTGTCCGTCTGGCTCTCCGAGGAGTACGTGCGGGCCGCGCCCGGAGGCACGGGTGAGGCCAAGTGCGCCGGGAACTACGCCGCTTCGCTCGTCGCGCAGGCGCAGGCGGCCGAGCAGGGCTGCGACCAGGTCGTGTGGCTGGATGCGATCGAACGCCGCTTCATCGAGGAGATGGGCGGCATGAATCTCTACTTCGTCCGCGGCTCCGGCGCCGACGCGAAGATCGTCACGCCCTCGCTCACCGGGACGCTCCTGCCGGGCATCACCCGTGACTCGCTGCTCACGCTCGCCGCCGACCTCGGGTACGAGACGGAGGAGACCCGGCTGACCGTCGACGACTGGCGAGACGGCAACGAGGACGGCACGATCACCGAGGTCTTCGCATGCGGCACGGCAGCAGTGATCACCCCTGTCGGACAGGCGAAGTCCACGAGCGGCGCGTGGAAGGTCGGCGACGGGCAGCCCGGCGAGATCACCATGCAGCTCCGCGAGGCGCTCCTCGCCGTGCAGACCGGCCACGCGGAGGACCGGCACGGCTGGATGCGGACGCTGGCCTGACGTCGGTCCGCTGACGTCGGCCCGCCGGTGCGGGGTCCGCTGACGCGGGGTTCGCGGGCGCGGGGAGTGGCGCATGGGTGCGGGGAGTGCGGGCCCGCGGGCGCGTCTGCGCGCTGCCCGGCCCCGCGATGCCCCGCACCGTGCTGCCCGGCCCGGCCCTGCAATGCCCGGTCGCCGGGCTCCGGGGCCCGAACTGCCGGGCCGGGATGTCGCGTTCGGGCGCCGCCTAGCTGCGGGCCACGCGTCCACGCGCGGCCGGGTCGCCGGGCTCCGGCCCGAACTGCCGGGGCCCGGATGCCGCGTCCGGGCGCCGGGTCACTGGGCAGTCCGGCTTTGCGTTCGGGCGCGGCACGGTCGCGGGCCGTGGGCGCGTCTGCGCGCTGTTCGGGCGCCGGGCTTCCGCCCCACCCTGCCGCGCGCCGGGGCTCTGCTCATGGGCGCGGCCCGCGTGTGGGCGCCGCCCAGCTGCGGGCCACGCGTCCACGCGCGGCCGTGGCCCCGATTCGGCGACTGCCGGAGGTTCTGCCTATGGGGGGCCTTCGATGGTGCGCGTCCCTCGCCCGGGCCCGGTCCTGCGCGCCTCTCGGGCCGGCGCCGCCGGACCGCCCCTGCGCTGGCCCGCCCGACCGTCGGTTCCGCGTGGACTCGCTGTCGTGCAGGGGTCCGCGTCGTCCGCGTCGTCCGCGCGGGGCCGCGGCCGACGGACCCGTTCCCGCGATGCCCCGCCTTCCGGCCCCACGTATTCGTGGGTCCTGTCCCCGACCTGCGCGCTCCTGGCATCACACTTTGCGCTGCGGCCGTCCGCTCCGGTCCAGGGGCAGCGCGTGGCCCTGACCCGGGCTCGCATCTGGGCGCCGCCCACCCCGGGCTTACGTCTGCCGGTGGGGTCGTTCCCCGTGCTCGGCTCTGCGGGTGGCCCACTTCCTGCGCCGGGTCTGGCTGCGTGAGCCGGCCTCGCGTCTGGGCGCTGCCGCTCCGCCCCCGCCCCGCCCTCGCTCCGCGTCCGCGCGCGGCTCGCCCCGCGCACCCCCGCACCGCTCCGTCGGCCCCCGCACGGCCGCCGATTCCGCATCCACCCGCCGTCCCGGCGGGTGCCGCCCCGCGCCGGAGAGCCCGCGCCGTCCGCGCCGCCCCGCGCCGGAGAGCCCGCGCCGTCCGCGCGGCCCCCGCGGACACGCGACGCGCGCCTGCGCACGCACTTTCCGCATTGTGAGACGCCTTGCGGGCCCCTGCCCGCTCTGTGCGAGACTCCCCTTCGTGTCCTCGTTCGCCATGATTATCGGCAGCAGGCGCGCCGGTCCTCAGTGACCGACTGCCGCAGGAAGACCCGTGCGGCAGCGGCCACCGTGTCCCAGACCCGCGCGCCAGACCTCTCGCACCCGCGAGAGGTCTTTTTGGTTTCCGGCCCACCCGCAGCCGGAGGCGACGGCGCGAGGAGGAAGAAGGAAAGAAGCAGGACAATCGAGGGACAAGCGGACCCCGGCATCACGGATCCCGCTTCATCAACAGGAGCCACAGCCGTCATGAGCATGCTCGCCCCGGACGACAACTTCCACATCTTCGACACCACACTGCGCGACGGAGCCCAGCGTGAGGGCATCAACCTGACCGTCGCCGACAAGATGACCATCGCCCGTCACCTCGACGAGTTCGGCGTGGGCTTCATCGAGGGCGGCTGGCCGGGGGCCAACCCGCGCGACACCGAGTTCTTCGAGCGCGCCCGCGCGGAGATCGACTTCCGGCACGCACAGCTCGTGGCCTTCGGTGCCACCCGTAAGGCAGGAGTACGTGCCGCCGACGACGCCCAGGTCAAGGCGCTGGTGGACTCCGGGGCCCCGGTCGTCACGATCGTCGCCAAGTCGCACGACCGGCACGTCGAGCTGGCCCTGCGTACCTCGCTGGAGGAGAACCTGGAGATGGTCCGGGACACGGTGGCGTACCTGCGTGAGCAGGGCCGCCGCGTCTTCGTGGACTGCGAGCACTTCTTCGACGGCTATCTCGCCAACGCCGGCTACGCGAAGCAGGTCGTGCGCGCCGCGCACGAGGCCGGCGCCGACGTGGTCGTCCTGTGCGACACCAACGGCGGGATGCTCCCCGCGCAGATCCAGGCCGTCGTACGCACCGTCCTCGCCGACACCGGTGCCCGTCTGGGCATCCACGCGCAGGACGACACCGGATGCGCCGTCGCCAACACGCTCGCGGCGGTGGACGCGGGTGCCAGCCACGTCCAGTGCACGGCCAACGGGTACGGCGAGCGGGTCGGCAACGCCAACCTCTTCCCCGTCACGGCGGCGCTCCAGCTCAAGTACGGCAAGCAGGTGCTGCCCGAGGGCGCGCTCGAGGAGATGACCCGCATCTCGCACGCCATCGCCGAGGTCGTCAACCTCGTGCCCTCCACCCACCAGCCGTACGTCGGCACCTCGGCCTTCGCGCACAAGGCCGGGCTGCACGCGTCCGCGATCAAGGTGGATCCGGATCTGTACCAGCACATCCAGCCCGAACTCGTCGGCAACACCATGCGGATGCTCGTCTCCGACATGGCCGGACGCGCCTCGGTCGAGCTGAAGGGCAAGGAGCTCGGCTACGACCTGGAGGGCGACCGGGAGCTGGTCGGCCGGATCGTCGAGCGCGTCAAGGAGCAGGAGCTGAAGGGCTTCACCTACGAGGCGGCGGACGCCTCGTTCGAGCTTCTGCTGCGCGACGAGGTGCACGGCCGCGTCCGGCGGTTCTTCCGTCTGGAGTCCTGGCGCACGATCGTCGAGCAGCGCCCCGACGGCGACCAGGCCAACGAGGCCACGGTCAAGCTCTGGGCGAAGGGTGAGCGCATCGTCGCCACCGGCGAGGGGAACGGCCCGGTCAACGCCCTGGACCGGGCGCTGCGCAGCGGTCTTGAGCGGCTGCACCCGGAGCTGGCCAGGCTCTCCCTCGTCGACTACAAGGTGCGCATCCTCGAGGGCGGCCACGGCACCGACTCCACGACGCGCGTGCTGGTCTCCATGAGTGACGGCGGCGCGGAGTGGTCGACGGTGGGCGTTGCGGACAACATCATCTCCGCTTCGTGGCAGGCACTGGACGACGCCTACACGTACGGACTGCTGCGGGCGGGCGTCGAACCGCACGAGTGAGCAACTCCGGGCCGCCCGGCCGGAAATGCTCCGAGGCGGGCCCGGGCTCAGCCGCCCAGGCGTACCGGCAGCACCAGGGTGCTGTTGCCCACGAAGCTCGGCCTGGGCGGCAACTCCTCGTCGGGCACGGCCAGTTCGAGGCCCGGGTGGCGTCCGAACAGCGCCTCCAGCGCGATGGCCGCCTCCATGCGGGCGAGCGGCGCGCCGAGGCAGAAGTGCGGGCCGTGGCCGAAGGAGAGGTGCTGGTCCGGCGGGCGCGTGACGTCGAAGCGGTCCGCGTCGGGTCCGTGCGTGCGGGGGTCACGTCCGGCGGCGGTGTACCCGGCGAGCACCGGCGTTCCGCGCGGGATGACGGTGCCGCCGACGGAGATGTCCTCGGTGGGATAGCGGAAGGGGAAGAAGCCGACGGGGCCGTCGTAGCGCAGCGTCTCCTCGACCACCGACTCCCAGGTGACGGCGCCCGACAAGGCGAGTTCCAGCTGGGAGCGGTGGGTGCACAGAGCCCGCACGGCGTTGGTGATCAGGCTCATCGTCGTCTCGTGGCCCGCGACGGTCAGCGTCAGGAGAGTGCCGGTCAGTTCCGTCTCGGAGAGCCGGTCGCCGTCCTCCTCGCGGGCGGCGATGAGGGCGCTGGTGAGGTCGTCGCCGGGGTCGGCCCGCCGTGCGGCGACGACGCCGGCGAGCACCCCGGCGGTCTCGCGGCCTGCGGAGACGATCTCCGCCGGCTTCGAGTCCGTGCTGAGCAGGACGCGGAACAGCTCGTGCAGCCGGTCGCGCGACTGCGGCTCCACACCGAGGAGTTCGCAGATGACATTCATGGGCAGCGGGTAGGCGAAGTGCTCCCACAGGTCGACGGTCCCGTCCTTCTCCGCGAACTCCCGCAGCTCCGCGAGCAGTTCGGCGACCAGTTGCTCCACGCGCGGCCGCAGCTGCGCCACCCGGCGGTGTGTGAACGCCTTCGTGACCAGGCTCCGCAGGCGCCTGTGGTCGGCACCGTCCGCGGTCGTCATGCCCTCGACCGTGGCGTAGACGGCCAGTGGCCACCCCTCCGGCACGCGGCCTTCCTGGAGGGCGGCGAAGTGGCGGGCGTCCTTGGCGATGCGCGTGTCGGTCAGTAACTCCCGCAGCTCCTCGTGCCCGGTGACCGCGAAGGCCTCGACGTCTCCGGGAAGCAGCACCGGGGCGGCCGGGCCGCGCTCGCGAAGGCGTGCGTTCACCGCGTGATGTGCGGCTCCCGTGGGGTCCATTCGCTGCGGTGCCTCGGGTGCCTCGGTCATCGTTCGGGACTCCTGTCGTACTGCTGCTCAGGACGTGGCCGGGATGAAGCGTCCGCTCTACGGCCGTGCGGCACAAGGGAGTTCGAGGCCAAGCCCGCACGCCGAACGCGCTTGCGCCCCTCGCTGCGGTTGCGCGTGACGCCGGGACGGGACGGATGATACGGGCGTGAGCTGTGCGGTACGGCTGCCCTGAGCTGCGGTTGTGGCGTGCCGCCGGCCGGCCTTCCCCTGGTTGACAGGGCACCGTCACTGGGCTGTGGGAACCCCACAGCCCAGCGCGGGCCGCGTGTGAGAGTTCCCTGCCCTGGAGGCGCGCTCCGGTGCAGTTCTGTCCAGCGCGACCATGAATCACGCTCGGACACTGTCTGAATCTGACGACGATGAATGACCCTGCCGTTTCGTAGGGTCTATACATGACCGATCAGACCCAGCCGTCGCAGCAGGCGCCGCAGGCCGCGGAGACCGCGGTCGCGTCCGAAGCCGCAGGCACCGAGGCGCGGGACGCGCGCGGGCGTGTGGCGGAGCTGCGTGCTCTGCGGGAGCGCGCCTTGCAGGGTCCCAGTGAGCGGGCGACGCAGGCTCAGCACGCGAAGGGGAAGCTGACCGTCCGGGAGCGGATCGAACTGCTGCTGGACGAGGGGACCTTCCGTGAGGTGGAGCCGTTGAGGCGGCACCGTGCCACGGGTTTCGGGCTGGAGGAGAAGAAGCCCTACACCGACGGTGTCGTGACCGGGTGGGGGCTGGTGCACGGGCGGACGGTGTTCGTCTACGCGCACGACTTCCGCATCTTCGGCGGTGCGCTGGGTGAGGCACACGCCACGAAGATCCACAAGATCATGGATATGGCGATCGCGGCGGGTGCGCCGCTGATCTCGCTGAACGACGGTGCGGGCGCGCGTATCCAGGAGGGCGTCTCGGCGCTCGCGGGATACGGCGGGATCTTCCAGCGCAACACCCGTGCCTCGGGCGTGATCCCGCAGATCTCGGTGATGCTCGGCCCGTGCGCGGGCGGTGCGGCCTACTCGCCGGCGCTGACGGACTTCGTGTTCATGGTCCGCGACACCTCGCAGATGTTCATCACCGGCCCGGACGTGGTCGAGGCGGTGACCGGTGCGACGGTCTCGCAGAACGGGCTGGGCGGCGCGGACGTGCACGCCGCGACCTCGGGCGTGGCGCACTTCGCCTACGACGACGAGGCCTCCTGCCTGGAAGAGGTGCGGTATCTGCTGTCGATGCTGCCGAGCAACAACCGGGAGAACCCTCCGGCCGAGGAGTGCTCCGACCCGGTGGACCGGCGCGGCGAGGTGCTGCTCGACCTGGTGCCTGCGGACGGGAACCGCCCGTACGACATGCGCAAGGTCATCGAGGAACTCGTCGACGACGGGGACCTGTTGGAGATCCACGAGCGGTGGGCGACGAACCTGATCGTGTGCCTGGCCAGGATGGACGGCCAGGTCGTGGGCGTCATCGCCAACCAGCCGCAGTCCCTGGCCGGGGTGCTGGACATCGAGGCGTCGGAGAAGGGCGCCCGCTTCGTGCAGATGTGCGACGCGTTCAACATCCCCATCGTCACGCTGCTGGACGTCCCGGGCTTCCTGCCCGGCGTCGACCAGGAGCACGGCGGAATCATCCGGCACGGCGCGAAGCTGCTGTACGCGTACTGCAACGCGACGGTGCCGCGGATCTCGGTCGTGCTGCGCAAGGCCTACGGCGGCGCGTACATCGTGATGGATTCGCAGTCCATCGGTGCCGACCTGACCTTCGCCTGGCCGACGAACGAGATCGCGGTCATGGGCGCCGAGGGCGCGGCGAACGTGATCTTCCGGCGGGAGATCAACGGCGCGGACGACCCGGAGGCGATGCGGGCCCGGATGGTCAAGGAGTACAAGGCCGAGCTGATGCACCCGTACTACGCCGCCGAACGCGGCCTCGTGGACGACGTCATCGATCCGGCGGAGACCCGCGAGGTGCTCGTCCGCTCCCTGCAGATGCTGCGCAGCAAACACGCGGATCTGCCCTCACGCAAGCACGGAAACCCCCCTCAGTAAGGGATGAATACTTCGATGAACCCGACCGACACAGCCGTCAGCAGCCGTCTCGTCCGCGTGGAGAAGGGCGAGGCCAGCGAGGAGGAACTCGCCGCCGTCACGGCGCTGCTGCTCGCCCGCGCCGCGGCCTCCGCCCGGCACGCCGAGATTCCGGCCGCACGCGCCGCGGGGAGCGGCAAGGCGGGCTGGAGGCGCCTGGAGCGCGCACGCGGCTTCAGGGCGCCGCACAGCTGGCAGGGCTGAGCGGGACCGCGCGGAGGCTCGATCGGGCCTCCGCCGGGCCTCCGCCGGGCCTCAGCCGGCTTCGGCGCGGCTTCAGGCGGCCGGACCGAACTCCGGTGCCGGACGGGGCGGTTGAGCGCCTGAGCCGGGCGGCCCGCCCTTCACGGCCCCCTCGAACGGCTCGCCGCTCAGCGAATGCCCGGGGGGCCAAGGCCCGTTGACGGCACGACGTGCAGCGCGGAAGCGGAAGACGCGAACGGCAAAGGACGGCCTCCCGGCGGAACTCACGGGAGGCCGTCCTTCTGCGTCATCGGCGCCGGAGCTCAGCCGACGGGTTCGTCCTCGAGCACGGTGCGCCCGGGATTCGCGGTCCGTGCCTCCAGCGTGTCGAGGAACACGGCCTCTTCGGCGACGGCCCTCGTGGTCAACTCGTCCGCGTCCTCAAGATGGGCAAGGGTGGTGCGGCGCGGGTTGGCTGTGTTGCGCATGATAAGGGTGGTCTTCACGCTCGACCGTACCTCTCACTTTCCAATTGGCTTGTCGTTCCCCGGTGTTGTGTAAACCAGACTAGGACCCATTTTCATTTCGTTACGTGACGCGGACGACGCGGAGCGTGTGAGGTTGCTCACCGGAGCGTGAGCAAAAGGGACTTACGTGATGAGGTGCTGTGAGCGCCGAACCGGACATCGGGGCCAGATGTGAGGTTCCGTCTCCCGGCCTGATACTGCTGGGGTGCGAGGGACCGGCGGTCCGCAGCTGAAAAGTCCGGAATCACGGGAAGTGCGCCGCACAGAAGGTGATGGAATATCGGCGGAGCGTCACCGCTTCTCCCGGGTTTTCCACAGGCCTTGTTGGAGATCCGGCACTGTGCTGGAATTCCACGGACCGCTGCGGGAAACAACCGGCGCGCAGGGGCGCAGAGCAGCGCCGCGCGGCGGTCAGGGGACGCGCGCCGGTCACATCACGACCGCCAGGGGGGCCTTGGGACCCCCACGACTCGATACCGTCCCGCCGTCCCAAGCGGAGGGGCGCCTGGTCCAGAGGTTGCGACGCTAGTGCAGGGACGTTTCAAGAGGGATGGCAGCGCTGCGGGGGATCCGGAGCCGCGCGGAACAGCGGACCGCGGATCCACACCCCAGCGCGCCCAGCAGAGCGGCCCGACGGCCGCGGTGCACGAAGAGGACGGCGGGTCCAACCGCCCGGCCGTCAAAAGCGACAAGAGCGCCGAGCAGCGCCTCAGGACGCCTCCTGGGCCGGGCTCGCGAGCCGCCCTGCGTAACTGGCGGATCAGTACGCGCCTGGTGTCGCTCCTCGCCCTACCCGTGGTCGCGGCAACGACGCTGGGTGCCCTTCGGATCCAGGACTCCCTCGGGAACGTCGACCAGCTCGACAACATGAAGCTGCTCACGGAGATGACCGAGCAGGCGACGGAGCTCGCCTCGGCCCTCCAGGAGGAGCGCGACCGCTCGGCCGGCCCGCTGACCGCCACCGGGGACTCCAAGGACGACACCGTCGTCGGTCCGCGTGAGAAGACGGACCAGTCCTTCCAGGCGTTCAAGGAAGCCACGGCCGACATCGACGGCAGCGACAGGGTGATGGCGGGCGTCCAGTCCACCGTTCTGGACATCACCCGGCAGCTGACCGCGATCAAGAACATCCGCGAGCGCGCGTACGACAACCCCTCTTCGGTCTCGCAGACGGTCAACAGCTACAACCAGCTGATCGATTCGCTGCTCGCCCTGTCCCAGGACATGGCGCAGGCGACCAACAACTCCGAGATGATCCAGAGCACGCGTGCTCTCGCGTCGTTCTCCACCGCCAAGGAGTACGCCTCCATCCAGCGGGCGATCATCTCCGCCGGTCTCGCGCGCAAGGGCGGTCCCGAACTCTCCGAGAGCGACCGGCTCTACGCGAAGACGGCCGCCGAGAGCGAGAGCGCCTCGCTCGGCAGCTTCAACCAGATCTACGGCGAGGAGAAGGCCTCCGCGCTGACCAAGCCGCTGGACGGCGGCGTCGTCAACATCACGCTGGCGGACAAGTACCGCGACCGCGTGCTGAACAACCCCGACGGCATCAAGAGCGAGAACCGCTCGTACCCCGACTGGTACGACCAGGACCGCTCCAAGATCGACGAGATGGGGAAGATCGAGTCCACGCTGCTCTCGCAGATGGAGCAGCAGGCCCGTGAGCTGCGCGCCGACGCACAGCGCGAGGCGTTCCTCAACGGCGCCGTGATCCTCCTGGTCCTCGGCATATCCCTCGTCGGCGCGTTCGTCGTCGCCCGCTCCATGGTCCGCTCGCTGCGGCGCCTGCAGGACACGGCCCAGGACGTCGCCCGTAAGCGGCTGCCCGAGCTGGTCCGCCAGATGTCCGAGTCCGAGCCGCAGGACGTCGACACCTCCGTCGAGTCCGTCGGTGTCCACAGCCGGGACGAGATCGGCAAGGTGGCCTCCGCGTTCGACGACGTCCACCGCGAGGCCGTCCGGCTCGCCGGCGAGCAGGCCCTGCTGCGGGGCAACGACAACGCGATGTTCACCAACCTCTCCCGGCGCAGCCAGGGCCTCATCCAGCGTCAGCTCTCGCTCATATCCGAGCTGGAGTCCCGCGAGGCCGACCCGGACCAGCTCTCCTCGCTCTTCAAGCTGGACCACCTCGCGACCCGCATGCGGCGTAACGGTGAGAACCTGCTCGTCCTCGCGGGCGAGGAGCCGGGCCGCCGCTGGACCAGGCCCGTTCCGCTCGTCGACGTGCTGCGCGCCGCGGCCTCCGAGGTGGAGCAGTACGAGCGGATCGAGCTGAACTCCGTCCCGGCCACCGAGGTCGCGGGCCGAGTCGTCAACGACCTCGTGCACCTGCTCGCCGAGCTGCTGGAGAACGCGACGTCGTTCTCCTCGCCGCAGACGAAGGTCAAGGTCACCGGTCACGCACTGCCCGACGGCCGTGTGCTGGTCGAGATCCACGACACCGGCATCGGCCTCTCCCCGGAGGACCTCTCGGCGATCAACGAGCGGCTGGCCAGCCCGCCAACCGTCGACGTGTCGGTCTCCCGCCGCATGGGCCTCTTCGTGGTCGGCCGCCTCTCCCTGCGGCACGGCATCCGCATCCAGCTGCGCCCGTCCGACTCCGGCGGCACGACGGCCCTCGTCATGCTTCCCGTCGACGTGGCACAGGGCGGTGCTCAGAGCCCGCAGTCCAAGGGCAAGCCCGCCGGTGCGGGCGGTCCTGGCGGCAACGGCCCGAGCGTGCCCAAGGGCGCCGGCCTGGCCGCCGCGCTGCAGCGCGGGCCCGGTGCCGGTCCCGGTGGTTCCGGCCCGTCCAAGCTGGGCGGTGCCCCGTCACGTCAGGTCGGCGGCGGTGAGCCCCGTCCGGCGCTGCCCGGTTCGGACGTCCCCGTGGGCGCCGGCAGCGGCCAGGGCGAGGGCGGTCCTCCGACCACCAACCTCTTCGGCAGCGGGCCGGGCGGTCCGGGCAGGGGCCAGGAGGGCCCGCCGAACCGCCAGGTGCCCCCGCTCCCGCAGCGCAGCGGCCCGGCCGGAGCGCTGCCCGGTCCCTCCGGCAGCGACAGCGGCCAGGGCGGCCCCGAGCCCGCCGAGTTCGAAAGGCCCGGCGCCGGCTGGGGCGGCTCGTGGGAGCGTGAGAACCAGCCCAGCGGCGAGTACGCCATGCCGCCGTCGCCTTCGGACACCGGCGAGTTCCAGCGTCCGCAGGCCCCGTCGGAGCCGAACCCGTTCGCGCGTCCCCAGTCGGGGTCCGACTCGGGCGAGTTCCAGCGTCCGCAGGCGCCCTCGGAGCCGAACCCGTTCGCGCGTCCCCAGTCGGGATCCGACACGGGTGAGTTCCAGCGTCCCCAGTCCGGGTCGGACACCGGCGAGTTCGAGCGTCCGCAGCCCGGCGGTCCCAGCGACACCTCGCAGTTCATGCGCCCGGACGAGTGGAACCAGCCTCGTCCGAGCTGGGCGACGGCCTCCGGTCCCGGAGAGGACGGCCCCCGCGGTCACGACGAGTCCGAGTCCAGCGAGACCGGCGAGTTCGCCCGCCCCGGCTACACCAACGCGTCCAGCGGCGGCCAGGGCGCCGCTGCCGGACGCGAGCAGTCGCAGGGCGACCAGGAGACCTCGTACGACCCGGACTTCGGCATACCCTCGGGGCCGCCGGCCGCGGCCGACGCCCCGACGCCGATCTTCGAGTCGATCGAGTCCAACTGGTTCCGTGCCGCGTCCTCGGCGCCCCCGCCACCACGGGAGCCCGAGTCCGCGCCGCAGCCAGAGCGGTCCTCCTCCCAGCACGCGCCCGCCCCGCGGCCAGGGCAGCCGGCCTCGGCCGTGCCGCCGATGCCGCAGCGGCACGCGGCCCGTGGAACCTCCGAGGGAGTGGCGGCGAACTCGTCGCATTCCACCGGGGCTCACCACGTCGCCGACACCGGTGCCCACTGGGGCGCCTCGCCCAACGACGAGCGCTGGCGCCGTGCGGAGCAGGTGCGTCAGCCCGCCGCGGGCGGAGTGACCACCTCCGGTCTGCCGCGTCGCGTGCCCCGCGCCAACCTGGTCGCGGGCACCGCACAGCAGCAGTCCTCCGCACAAGCAGGACCGCAGGTCTCGCGTGCACCCGATGACGTCCGCGGCAGGCTGACGAACCTCCGTCGCGGCATCCAGCAGGGCCGACAAGCCGGTACAACCAACGGCCGCGGCATAGGCCCCCATTACCAGCAGGAGCGTTAGTTGAGTCCGATGAGCCAGGCGGCGCAGAATCTGAACTGGTTGATCACCAACTTCGTGGACAACACCCCAGGTGTGTCACACACGGTGGTGGTCTCCGCGGACGGCCTCCTTCTGGCCATGTCCGAGGGATTCCCGCGCGACCGCGCCGATCAGTTGGCGGCGGTCGCGTCCGGGCTGACCTCACTGACCGCGGGTGCCTCCCGCATCTTCGAGGGAGGCCCCGTCAATCAGACCGTGGTGGAGATGGAGCGAGGCTTCCTCTTCATCATGTCCATCTCGGACGGTTCGTCTCTGGCCGTCCTCGCTCATCCTGAGGCTGACATCGGTCTCATCGGATACGAGATGGCACTACTCGTAGACCGCGCAGGAACCGTTCTCACCCCTGACGTGCGCGCTGAACTTCAGGGGAGCATCCTCAACTGACCCGAAAGCTCCCCGACATGAGCCACCTCAGACCGTTATCCGACCCCGACCTCATGCCTTCCCCGGAGGAGCCATGACCCCGCCAGCCTCGCCCGGCCCGTACGGTGCCCCATACCAGCACGCACCGTACGGAGGTGAGGGCGACCAGCCGCTGGTGCGCCCTTATGCGATGACGGGCGGCCGAACCCGGCCGCGCTACCAGCTCGCCATCGAAGCACTGGTGAGCACCAGCGCTGACCCGGTTCAGCTCCAGGGGCTCCTCCCGGAACACCAGCGCATCTGCCATCTGTGCCGGGAGGTCAAGTCGGTCGCGGAGGTATCGGCCCTGCTGGCGATACCGCTGGGAGTGGCCCGGATCCTGGTCGCCGATCTCGCCGAGGCCGGAATGGTGGCCATCCACCAGCCCGGCGGTGGCTCCGAGCCCGGCGGCGCGCCAGATGTGACGTTGCTCGAAAGGGTGCTCAGTGGACTTCGCAAGCTCTAGCCCGCAGACGGGCCAGATGGTGGGTTACGGAGCCGGAGCCCCGACCCCCGGCCGTTCGACGACCTCCGCGAAGATCGTGGTGGCCGGCGGTTTCGGTGTGGGCAAGACGACCTTCGTAGGTGCGGTCTCGGAGATCAATCCTCTCCGTACCGAAGCGGTCATGACGTCCGCCTCCGCCGGGATCGACGATCTGACCCACACCGGAGGCAAGACCACCACGACGGTGGCCATGGACTTCGGCCGTATCACGCTCGACGACGACCTGATCCTGTACCTGTTCGGCACGCCCGGGCAGGATCGTTTCTGGTTCATGTGGGACGACCTGGTCCGTGGTGCGATCGGTGCGGTCGTCCTCGTCGACACGCGCCGCCTGGCGGACTGCTTCCCGGCAGTGGACTACTTCGAGAACTCGGGGCTGCCGTTCATCATCGCCCTGAACGGCTTCGACGGGCATCAGCCCTACACGCCCGAAGAGGTCCGCGAGGCCCTGCAGATCGGCCCGGACGCTCCGATCATCGTCACCGACGCCAGGCACCGTGCTGAGGCGAAGAGTGCCCTGATCACGCTGGTCGAGCACGCACTGCTCGCCCGCCTCAAGTGAGACGCGCAGTCAACTCGACCCGCAGCGCGACGAGTTGATCACACAGCCGGGCTGGAGTCTCTCCGCCCGGCTGTGTTGTTCGCTGAGCTCCTTCAGGTTCATAACGTTTCGACAGTGAATTACGTGGCCATGAACACGGCTGGCGAGCAAAAGGCTTCACTCTGCTCACAAATCCTGACCTCTTTGTTCCTCTTGTCCTCGTGTGCCCGATTTTCCGGACCGGTTGAGCCTCCGCGGGGCTCCCGAGCAGGTGTTTGGTGGGCGCAACGCTGACGTGCTGAAATGCGCTGAACTCAGCAGTAGCGAGTTGGCACGTCGCCGACCCATGGACGTCGGATACGGACACCGAGGGTCAAGAGGTGAGGAGTCGCGTGAGGCGAAGCAAGACGGGCGCTGCGGCCGGAGCCGGGGTGGAGTCGAGGGGTAACTTCACCCCGCCGCCGAGGGGTTCGGTGGCATCCGACCTTCCCGGTGGTGCGGGCCGTCCGGGCAACCGCCTGGCCGTGCGTAACTGGCGTGTGAGGACGAGGCTGTACGCGATCCTCCTCATCCCCGTACTCGTGGGTCTCGTCTTCGGCGGCTTCCGCGTGAGCGACTCGGTCGACACGTGGAGCGAGGCCGAGGACGCCCAGCGCACGGCCGAACTCGTGCGCGCCGCGGCCACTTACGGCAATGCCCTGATCGACGAGCGCGACCGCACCGCGGCGCCTCTGCTGGCAGGCAGGCGTAACGATCCGGCAGTGGAGCGCGCCCGCACCGTCACCGACCGGGCCAAGAAGGACTTCGACCGGGCCGCGTCCGCAATGCCCGACAAGCCCGGCCTGGAACGCCGTCTCGCCGTCTTCCGCAAGGTGGAGCCCAAGCTGGGCCCCCTGCGCGCGGCCGCCTACAGCAAGCGCCTCGGTGGCGTGCAGACCGAGGAGGGCTACGTCGCCGTCCAGCACCCGCTGATGGAGTTCTCCAACGAACTCGGCTTCGGCACGGGCAACATCACCTCCTACGGCCGCACCGTCTACTCCGTGTCGCTGGGCAAGGCGGCCCAGTCCCTCGAGCGCTCCATAGGCATGCACCTGCTGATGCGGCCGGGCCCGCGCAAGGAGGATGTGCAGCGGCAGCGCACGGGCCTGACTTCGTACGCCTACCTCGAGCGCATCGCCATGGAGGAGTACGTCGGCGGCGGCCGCCCCGAAGACGTGAAGCTCATGAAGCAGGAGAGCGCCAAGGCCTCCGCGAAGGGCAAGGAGCACGCCGCCAAGGCCGAGGCCAAGGCGACGGCCGCGGGCAGGGACTTCGTGCCGCCGCCGTCGACGCAGAAGGCGATCCCGATGATCGTCTCGGGCGCCGGCAAGCGGGCACTGGCCTCCAAGGGCGTCACCCCGGAGAGCTGGTTCGCGACGACCACCGGGAAGTTCGACGCCTACCGCGCCGTCGAGAAGGAGCTCACCGAGCGGGCCGTCGACGAGACCCAGCAGATCTCCGACGACGCCGCTCGCGACGCCCTGGTCAACGCCCTGATCGTGCTGGTCGCACTGCTGATCGCGTTCTTCCTCGCGGGCATGATGGCCCGCTCGATGAGCCGCAGCATGGGCAATCTGCGCAACGCCGCCTTCGACGTCGCCCAGCAGCGGCTTCCGATGCTCGTCGATCAGCTCTCGCGTACGGACCCGGGCCGCGTCGACACCCGCGTCGCGCCCATCCCGATCGACAGCACCGACGAGATCGGCGAAGTCGCCCGCGCCTTCGACCAGGTGCACCGCGAGGCCGTGCGTCTCGCCGCCGAGCAGGCGCTGCTGCGCGGCAACGTCAACGCGATCTTCACCAACCTCTCCAGCCGCAACCAGGGCCTCATCGAGCGCCAACTCGGCCTGATCTCCGACCTGGAGAACAACGAGGCCGACCCGGACCAGCTGGAGAGCCTCTTCCGCCTGGACCACCTCGCGACCCGCATGCGGCGCAACGGCGAGAACCTCCTCGTCCTCGCCGGCGAGGAGCCCGGCCGCAGCTGGAACGAACCGGTGCCGCTGGTGGACATCCTCCGTGCCGCGTCGTCCGAGGTGGAGCACTACGAGCGCATCGAGCTCTCCGGCATCCCGGAGATGGAGATCCACGGCCAGGTCGTCAACGACCTCGTGCACCTTCTCGCCGAGCTGCTGGAGAACGCCACGTCCTTCTCCTCGCCGCAGACGAAGGTCGACGTCACCGCCACGCGGCTGCCGGACGACCGCGTCGTGGTCGAGATCCACGACAAGGGAGTGGGTCTGACCGGGGAGGACTTCGCGGACATCAATCACAAACTGGCCAATCCGCCGACCGTGGACGCCAGCCTCGCCCGCCGCATGGGCCTGTTCGTGGTCGGCCGCCTCGCCGACCGGCACGGCATACGCGTTCAGCTGCGGCCCTCCGGTGAGCAGGTCGGCACGACGTGCCTGGTCATGCTGCCCGAAGCGATCACGCGCGGAGGCGGCGGCGAGGAAGAGGGCTACGAGGACTTCACGGTCTCCCGGATCATGCCGGAGCCGCCCCCGCAGCCGATTCCCGGGCAGGGCGGGCGCGGTCTGCCGCCCTCCCGTGCCGCAGGCGAGCTGGGCTTCGACACCGGTCGCTACGAAGTGCCCGACGATCTCTCCTCGCTCGGTCCCCTCGACCCGGTCGGACGTTCACAGCTGCGGGACGAACGCCGTGAAGCGCTGGAGAGCCGGCAGAGCGAGCCCGAGTGGGACAGCCCGCGCGACGGGACGCAGGAGCCGCGGGACTTCCGGGACCAGCAGGAACAGCCGTCGCAGTGGCGTGCTCAGGAGCAGTGGCAGGAGCCGCGCGAGCGCTGGCAGGAGCCGGAGGACCAGTGGCAGGAGCCGCGCGAGGGCTGGCAGGAGCCGGAGGACCAGTGGCAGGCGCCCGAGCAACCGGAGCAGCCTCGTGAGTGGGAGCAGCGCGGGCAGGAGCCGGGATTCCCGTCACAGCTGCTGTCGCCGTTCGACGAGCGCCGCCCGACGGGTGAGACCCAACTGCCCGCCCAGCCCGAGCAGTTGCCGCCCCACGGCAGTTCATACGCCTCCCAGGGACCCGAAGCGGAATCAGGTACGGGCGTTCACGAGAATGGGCGGGACCGCGTAGGCTTCGACCGTCCGGGCCCCACCCCGAGCAGTTATCGCACCACAACCGGCGCTGGCCTGCCGCGCCGGGAGGCGGGGCGGTCACGGCACGAGGCGGGACCGGAAGAGCAACACCAGCAGCACCAGCCTCAACCGGAACCTTCCGAGGATTGGCGTAACGCCAACGACGAGCGCTGGAGCCGGGCAGGCCGGCTGCGTGACCCGCAGTCCAGTGGTCTCACTCCATCCGGCCTTCCCCGGCGGGTGCCCAGGGCCAACCTGGTCGCGGGCACCGCCGATGCGAACCCGCCGGGAGGCCCCATGGTCTCCCGCGCACCCGAGGACGTCCGCGGCAGGCTCAGCAACCTCCACCGCGGCATACGCCGAGGGCGCGACGCGGGTGACGCCTCCCAGAATGACCGACAGGGCTTCGGCCCCGGCAGCACCTACGATCAGGAGCGTTAGTGTGAGCCCGATGAGCCAGGCGGCGCAGAACCTGAACTGGTTGATCACCAACTTCGTGGACAGCACCCCGGGTGTTTCCCACACAGTGGTGGTCTCCGCGGACGGGCTTCTGCTCGCGATGTCCGAGGGCTTCCCGCGTGACCGCGCCGACCAGTTGGCGGCCGTCGCGTCCGGGCTTACCTCACTCACCGCCGGAGCCTCCCGCATCTTCGAGGGCGGCAGCGTTAACCAGACGGTTGTGGAGATGGAGCGAGGATTTCTCTTCATCATGTCCATTTCCGACGGCTCAGCGCTCGCGGTTCTTGCACATCCCGAGGCCGACATCGGACTGGTCGGCTACGAAATGGCACTTCTCGTCGACCGCGCGGGCACGGTTCTCACGCCCGATCTCCGCGCTGAACTGCAAGGAAGCCTGCTGAACTAGTTCTCAACCGGCAGACAGGCAGTGCGCGTTGCGCCCAGGCGCCATAAGGTGCGTTGAGTGCGGTGCCGCTGAAGGTGGTGCTAAAGCAGGACGGAACAATGTGTGGCCCGCACGTTCTTGAGTCGGAGGAGGAGACATGACAATGCCCCCAGGCGGCCCGTCGTCGTACGGCAGTGGTCATGGTGAGAACGAGCGCCCGCGGCGCTTCAACTTCCCCTCCACGCCCAGCAGGCATGCCGCCGGCGGGCAGCCCGGTGACGAGCAGCAGGGGCCCGCCCAGCCACCGCCTTCGCCACGGCGCCGTCAGACCTCCCGGTACGAGGAAGGGCTGTACGACTCGTCGCGCTACGACCGCGAGTTCGAGCGGCGCCAGTTCGAACAGGCACCGCCGCCGCGCATCCAGCCGGTGCAGCCGCAGCCGCGCAAGGACTACGCAAACCAGGGTGGCCGCAGCGAGCAGCAGCCGCTGGTACGCCCGTACGCCATGACGGGTGGACGGACCCGTCCCCGCTACCAGCTCGCCATCGAGGCGCTGGTGCACACCTCGGCCGAACCCGCCAGGCTCCAGGGGCAGTTGCCCGAGCACCAGCGGATCTGCCGCCTGTGCTACGAGATCAAATCGGTAGCTGAGATCTCCGCACTTCTCACCATTCCGCTCGGCGTCGCCCGTATCCTCGTCGCCGACCTGGCCGAAGCGGGCCTTGTCGCCATCCACCAGCCGGGCGGCGACGACAGCAACTCCGACGGTCAGCCAGACGTGACACTGCTCGAAAGGGTGCTCAGTGGACTTCGGAAGCTCTAGCGGCGGCGCTGCTGCCCGTTCCACCACCTCCGCGAAGATCGTGGTTGCTGGCGGTTTCGGTGTGGGCAAGACGACCTTCGTCGGTGCCGTGTCGGAGATCAATCCGCTGCGCACGGAAGCCGTGATGACTTCGGCGTCGGCCGGTATCGACGACCTGTCTCACACCGCGGACAAGACCACCACGACGGTGGCCATGGACTTCGGCCGTATCACCCTGGACCAGGACCTGATCCTGTACCTCTTCGGTACGCCCGGTCAGGACCGCTTCTGGTTCATGTGGGACGACCTGGTCCGCGGTGCGATCGGCGCGGTCGTCCTCGTCGACACGCGCCGGCTCGCGGACTGCTTCCCGGCAGTGGACTACTTCGAGAACTCAGGCCTCCCCTTCGTGATCGCCCTGAACGGCTTCGACGGGCATCAGCCCTACACGCCGGAGGAGGTCCGCGAGGCCCTTCAGATCGGGCCCGACGCCCCCATCATCACGACGGACGCGCGCCACCGCGCGGACGCGAAGAGCGCGTTGATCACGCTCGTCGAGCACGCGCTGATGGCACGCCTGCGCTAGAGCGCACACCTGGCGCACGGCCCCAGGGCCGGCGCCCCCGCACGATGAAGGAGCCGGACCTCGGTCCGGCTCTTCGTCGTTGCTGAACCGTCGTCCGCGGCCCCGCGCGCAACGCTGCGCGGAAGGCTGCCCGTGCCGGGCGGACACCGCCGCACGCGGGCGCGGAAGCGGCGGGGAGGGTGGGGGAGCGGCCCACCCGGCGGTGTGGAATACGCTGGAGCGTCGTCACCCCGTCCGGCCACGTCTGAAGGGCAGCCCCAACCCGTGCGCATCGCAAGATTCTCCCTCGACGGCAACGTCGCCTTCGGTGTCGTGGAAGGGGACGCGCAGACCGAAGGCGGCCCCGTGCTCGACATCATCAAGGGCCATCCCTTTGCGGAGTTCGAGCGCTCGGGCCAGAAGCTCCCCCTGGACAAGGTCCGGCTGCTGCCGCCCGTACTGCCCAACAAGGTCGTCGCGATCGGCCGCAACTACGCCGAGCACGCCAAGGAGTTGGGCAACGAGGTCCCCGACGCTCCGGTCGTCTTCTTCAAGCCGTCCACCTCCGTGTGCGGCCCGCACGACCCGGTGACGTACCCCTCCTTCTCCTCGGAGGTGCACTACGAGGCCGAACTGGCCGTCGTCATCGGCCGGTTGTGCAAGGACGTGCCCCGCGAGCGCGTCAAGGACGTGATCCTCGGCTACACCTGCGGCAACGACATCACCGCCCGGGACATCCAGCGCAGCGAGTTGCAGTGGGCACGCGCCAAGGGCTTCGACACATCCTGCCCGCTCGGCCCCTGGGTCGAGACCGAGCTGGACGCCTCCGACCTCGGCGTGATGTGCACGGTCAACGGCGAGCAGCGACAGCTCGGGCGCACGAGCGAGATGATCCGCTCCGTCGAGGACCTGGTCGTCCACATCACGGAGGCCATGACGCTCCTTCCGGGTGACGTCATCCTCACCGGAACCCCGGCGGGCGTCGGCCCGCTCACCATCGGCGACGAGGTCGCCGTCACCATCGAAGGCATCGGCACTCTCACCAACAAGGTGGTCAAGCGTGACTGACGCGACCGCGCCCGCATCCCCGTCCACGGACGTCACGAAGGACGTACGCGTACGGTTCTGCCCCTCACCGACGGGCAACCCCCACGTCGGCCTCATCCGGACCGCCCTGTTCAACTGGGCGTTCGCCCGGCACCACGGCGGAACGCTCGTCTTCCGCATCGAGGACACCGACGCGGCCCGTGACACGGAGGAGTCGTACGAGCAGCTGCTGGACGCCATGCGCTGGCTCGGCCTCGACTGGGACGAGGGGCCCACGGCCTTCGACGCCGCCTCCGGCGGAAGCGGCGGCCCGCACGGCCCGTACCGCCAGTCGCAGCGCACCGAGATCTACGCCGACGTCGCGGCCAGGCTCCAGGAGGGCGGCTTCGCCTACCCCTGCTACTGCACCGCCGAGGAACTGGACGCGCGCCGTGAGGCGGCCCGCAAGGCCGGCAGGCCGTCCGGTTACGACGGCAAGTGCCGCGAGCTGACCGCCGAGCAGATCGCCGCGTACGAGGCCGAAGGGCGCACGCACATCGTGCGCTTCCGCATGCCGGACGAGCCGATCACCTTCACCGACCTGGTGCGCGGAGAGCTGACGTTCTCACCCGAGAACGTCACGGACTACGGCATCGTCCGCGCCAACGGAGCCCCGCTCTACACGCTGGTCAACCCGGTCGACGACGCGCTGATGGAGATCACGCACGTTCTGCGCGGCGAGGACCTGCTCTCGTCCACCCCGCGCCAGATCGCCCTCTACCGCGCACTCGCGGAGCTCGGCGTCGGCGCCGGCACGATCCCGGCCTTCGGTCATCTCCCGTACGTCATGGGCGAGGGCAACAAGAAGCTCTCCAAGCGCGACCCGCAGGCATCCCTCAACCTCTACCGCGAGCGCGGCTTCCTGCCGCAGGGCCTGCTCAACTACCTTGCGCTGCTGGGCTGGTCGATCGCCGAGGACCGCGACATCTTCTCGCTGGACGAGATGATCGCCGCCTTCGAGATCTCCGACGTCAACGCCAACCCGGCCCGCTTCGACCTGAAGAAGTGCGAGGCCATCAACGCCACACATCTGCGCGAGATGCCGCCCGGGGACTTCATCTCGGCCTGCGAGCCATGGCTGCACGCCCCCTTCGCGCCGTGGCGCGAGGAGTCCTTCGACCGCGCGGCCTTCGAGGAGCTGGCCCCCCTTGCCCAGACGCGGCTGACGGTCCTCTCCGACATCACCGCCAACGTCGACTTCCTCTTCCTCGACGAGCCCGTGGAGGACGAGGCGTCCTGGGCGAAGGCGATGAAGCCCGGCGCCGAGGACGTGCTGCGCACCGCCCGTACGAAGCTCGCCGACGCCGACTGGAAGGCTGAGGCCCTCAAGGAGGCCGTGCTGGCCGCCGGCGAGGAGCACGGCCTCAAGCTCGGCAAGGCCCAGGCCCCGGTACGCGTCGCGGTCACGGGCCGCACGGTGGGCCTCCCGCTCTTCGAGTCCCTCGAAGTCCTGGGCCGCGAGCGGACGTTGGCGCGCGTGGACGCGGCGCTGGAGAAGGTGGCGGCACAGCAGGACGGCTGAGCTCCCTGCGATGTGAGCTGCGCGGTGACCGCCGACCCTGGCCCTGAAAGCCATTCTCTGACTAGAGTCAGAGAATGGCTGATGTGCAGATCGATCAGGTGCGGCGGTTCAACCGCACCGTCACCGAACGCGTGGGCGTGCTCTACGACCACTACCTGGGCCGCGACAGGCCCATCGGCGAGGCCCGCCTGCTCTGGGAGATCGGCGACCAGGGGCAGGACGTGCGGCGGCTGCGCGAGCGCCTCGGGCTCGACTCCGGCTACATCAGCCGGCTGCTGCGCTCGCTGGAGGCCGCCGGGCTGGTGACGGTGGAGCCGCAGCCGCGGGACAGGCGGGTGCGCACAGTCCGGCTCACGGCCACCGGCCGCGCCGAACGCGCCGTGCTCGACGACCGCAGCGACGAACTGGCCGGCTCCATGCTGGAGCCGCTCAACAGCGCGCAGCGGGTACGGCTGGTGGAGGCCATGGCCGAGGTCGACCGGCTGCTGACCGCCGGGACGGTGACCCTGGACGTCGTCGACCCGGACCACCACGACGCCCGGCACTGCCTGCAGGGCTACTTCACCGAGCTCCAGGAGCGCTTCGACACGGGTTTCGACCCGGCGCGGAGCCTGCTGCCCGACGCCGGTGAACTCCGGCCTCCGAGCGGCCTGTTCCTGGTCGCCCGGCTTCAGGGCGAGCCCGTCGGCTGCGCCGGGTTGAAGCTCCCCGCAGGCACCGCGGCCGAGATCAAGCGCATGTGGGTCGCGCCCCGTGCCCGCGGCCTCGGCCTGGCCCGCCGCTTCCTGGCCGAGTTGGAGGCGCGTGCCGCACAGCACGGCTTCGACGCCCTGCGCCTGGACACCAACACGGCGCTGACCGCCGCGATCGGCCTGTACCGGTCCTTCGGCTTCGAGGAGGTCGCAGCCTTCAACGACGAGCCCTACGCGCACCACTGGTTCGAGAAGCGCATCACCGGCACCGCAGCCGCAGCCGCAGCCGACGGAGATTCCTGACCTCGGAAGGGCCCATGTGGGCGCTCGGGCAAGGGAAGTGGTCTCCTCGGGCCCTCAATCCTCCGACCGGAATGTCCAGTTCGGGACGGCGATATGTGTGACCAGCCCGTCGGCAGGCCCCTCCGGCGGGAGGGAACCCCCAAGTCCCAGGGAGGAGTTGGGGGGAGGTGCCGTGAGCGGGGTCGCTGCGTGGTTGACACCAGTCGCGGCACGACACGGCGGCCACGGCGCCGGGACCGCCTCCGCGCCCGGGGATGTCCTGGCGCCGCACGGACGGTCGGCTCCGCGGCCCGTGGTCCGGCTCTCACAAGATCGCACGGAGGCCTGCCCGGCGGTCCCCACCTGTTGCGTGGTTGACCGCCGCGACGGCCTTCGGGTGGTGCCTTCCGCCGGGCGAGGAGGGAACCCGTACTGCCTGGGAACCCGTTTTGGAGCGCCGTCGTCGATCGGGTACTGTTCTTCCTGTCGCCGAACGGGACGGAGCCGAGAGGCCCGACCGGAAGGCGGTCACTCGGACAAGATCCCCATCAGGCAGAACGCTGCTGGGGGTTGCGTTTTGGTGGGCTATGGTGTAATTGGCAGCACGACTGATTCTGGTTCAGTTAGTCTAGGTTCGAGTCCTGGTAGCCCAGCGCGATCTTGTATCGGCGCACTTCACAGGCGCAATTCACAAGATCGAGGCCCCCGTTGTGTAGCGGCCTAGCACGCCGCCCTCTCAAGGCGGTAGCGCCGGTTCGAATCCGGTCGGGGGTACGGGCCGGTGGCGATCACCGGCTTAGCAGGGCCCCCGTTGTGTAGCGGCCTAGCACGCCGCCCTCTCAAGGCGGTAGCGCCGGTTCGAATCCGGTCGGGGGTACTCGATCGAGAAGCCCTCCGCGCTCGCGGAGGGCTTCTTCCGTGTGAGCGGCCTCTCAACCCTCCGCGTTGAAGCGTCTGTTGGACTCCTCGGCCTCCGCGAGCCGCCGCAGGCTGAGCAGCACCGGTTCGTAGAGCACCGTGCAGGCCACGGCGGCCTCGATCTGCTCCTCCGCGTCGCCGTAGCCGGCCACGAGATCCAGGTCGCTCGTCGCCACCTGAGCGGCTGCCCGCGCGTACGGCAGCAGGTTCTCCGCGCCGCACGGGTAGCCGAGGTGCCGCAGGGCGGCGATCGCTCCCACCAGCATCCGGTACGCGGGGGACGCGGACGCGGCGGACTGCGAGAAGTTCCAGTCGAGGTCCTCGAGCAGGGCCTGGGCGGTGCGTTCCGCGGCCGCTGCCTCCGGGTCGCCGGGCGCGGGCCGGTCACCGTGGGGGAGCGCCCACACGGCAGCCCCGATGCGGCTGTGCTGGTCCAGCGAACTGTCGTCGACGCAGGCCAGAACCTCGCGGGCCGTCGCCACGGGGAGCCGGCCGACCTGGGTGAGGGCGCGGATGAGGCCGAGCCGCCGCAGGTGCGACTCCTCGTACTCCGCCTGCGTCGCCGAGACCCGGCGGCCCGGCGGAAGCAGCCCCTCGCGCAGGTAGTACTTGACCGTCGCGGAGCTGATCCCGCTGCGTTCACTCAGTTCCGCCAGACGCATCGTGTGCCGTCCCGTCCCGTCGAGCCGTCGATTTCCACTTGCGCTTCTTCTTGGAGAGCGGCACTATCCTATAGTGGATAGTGCCGCTATCCAACTACGGGCGGGAGTGTGCGCCATGGCAGGGAAGGTGCCGGAGGGACGGATGACGGCCGCCGCCCGGGGCGACGTCGTCGTGTTCCTGATCGGGATGCGCATCAACAAGCTTCGGGCGCTGCGCAGTTGGCTGCCCGTCTTCGCGGCGATGCCGCGCATGCTGAAGGAGCTCTCGAAGGACGCCTCAAGTGGCCTGCTGGGCTTCCGTGTTCAGCTCGGCGGGCTCCGCGACATCAGCGTGGTGCAGTACTGGGAGTCCGAGGAGAAGCTGTTCGCGTACGCCTCGGCCGCGGACAAGGAGCATCGGCCGGCGTGGGCGGCGTACAACCGCAAGGCACGCAACGGCGGTGCGCGCGTGGGGATCTGGCACGAGACCTACGTGGTGCCGGCGGGCCGCTACGAGTCGGCCTACGTGAACATTCCGCCATACGGTCTGGGAGCGGCGCACGGAACCGAACCGGTCGGCAGGCGCGGCGAGCGCGCAGCGGAGCGGATGTCGTCCGGCAGGGCCGACGTGTGATGCGGGAAGGCGGGGCGTGATCGGCGCGTAGCGCTTACGGCAGAGGGGTGTGCGGCGTCGGGGAGAAGTGCTGCCGCTCAGCCCGTCGTCCTGCGCAGCGACTCGCTCAGCCGCGCGGCGGCGTCGACGATCGCCTGAGCGTGCATGCGGCCGGGGTGCCGGGTCAGCCGCTCGATGGGCCCGGAGACGGACACTGCGGCGACGACGCGGTTCGACGGGCCGCGAACGGGCGCCGAGACGGAGGCCACACCCGGTTCGCGCTCACCCACGGACTGGGCCCAGCCCCTGCGCCGTACGCCCGAGAGGGCCGTCGCCGTGAAGCGTGCTCCCTGAAGGCCGCGGTGAAGACGCTCCGGCTCCTCCCAGGCCATGAGGATCTGTGCGGCCGAACCCGCCTTCATCGGCAGGGTCGACCCGACCGGGACCGTGTCCCGCAATCCGGACAGCCGCTCGGCGGCGGCGACGCAGATGCGCATGTCGCCCTGGCGCCGGTAGAGCTGTGCGCTCTCGCCCGTCACGTCGCGAAGGTGCGTGAGCACGGGCCCGGCGGAGGCCAGAAGGCGGTCCTCGCCCGCCGCGGCGGCGAGTTCGCCGAGGCGCGGGCCGAGAATGAAGCGCCCCTGTATGTCCCGGGCGACCAGGCGGTGGTGCTCCAGGGCCACCGCGAGTCTGTGTGCCGTCGGACGTGCCAGGCCGGTCGCCCCGACCAGCCCGGCGAGGGTGGCCGGACCGGACTCCAGGGCGCTCAGAACCAGAGCCGCCTTGTCGAGAACGCCGACGCCGCTAGAGTTGTCCATGCGTCGATACTCGCGTCTCAGAGTATGAAACGCAAGTTCCTTTTCCGGCGCCACCCGCCACCCTGGAGTGGCGGAGCACACCAAGGCCGGATCCCCGCGGGACCGTCGCGGCCGGGGTGAGCCATTGGATCTCGACATGTGGGCCGGCGACGCGGCCGGCCGGAGGGAAAGCGATGGGACGGACACTGGCGGAGAAGGTCTGGGACGACCATGTCGTGACGCGCGCCGAGGGCGAGCCGGATCTGCTCTTCATCGACCTGCACCTGCTGCACGAGGTGACCAGCCCGCAGGCCTTCGACGGCCTTCGCAAGGACGGCCGTCGTGTGCGTCGCACCGACCTCACCATCGCGACCGAGGACCACAACACCCCCACCATCGACATCGACAAGCCCGTCGCCGACCCGGTCTCCCGCACGCAGCTGGAGACACTGCGCAAGAACTGCGCGGACTTCGGCGTACGGCTGCACCCGCTGGGCGACGTCGAGCAGGGCGTCGTCCACGTCGTGGGGCCCCAGCTCGGCCTGACCCAGCCGGGAACGACGGTGGTCTGCGGCGACTCGCACACCTCCACCCACGGCGCTTTCGGCGCGCTGGCCTTCGGCATCGGCACCAGCCAGGTCGAGCACGTACTGGCAACCCAGACACTGCCGATGGCCCCGTTCCGCACGATGGCGGTCACCGTCAACGGCGAACTCCCCGAGGACGTCACGGCGAAGGACCTCATCCTCGCGATCATCGCCAGGATCGGCACGGGCGGCGGCCAGGGCTACGTGATCGAATACCGCGGCGAGGCCATCGAGAAGCTGTCGATGGAGGCGCGGATGACCATCTGCAACATGTCCATCGAGGCGGGCGCCCGCGCCGGGATGATCGCCCCCGACGAAACCACCTTCGACTACGTCCGGGGCCGCGAGCACGCCCCGCAGGGTGCCGACTGGGACGCCGCGGTCGAGTACTGGAAGACGCTGCGCACGGACGAGGACGCGGTCTTCGACCACGAGGTCGTCATCGAGGGCGGGGAGTTGGCGCCGTTCGTGACCTGGGGAACGAACCCGGGCCAGGGTGCGCCGCTGTCGGAGTCCGTGCCGGACCCGGCCTCCTTCGAGGACGAGGGCGCCAGGGTGGCGGCCGAGAAGGCTCTGGAGTACATGGGGCTGAGCGCCGGACAGCCGCTGCGCGAGGTCGACGTGGACACCGTCTTCGTCGGCTCGTGCACCAACGGCCGTATCGAAGACCTGCGTTCGGCCGCGGCCGTCCTCGAGGGGCGACAGGTCGCCGACGGGACCCGGATGCTGGTCGTGCCCGGTTCGGTGCGCGTCTCGCTCCAGGCGGTCGAAGAGGGCCTGGACAAGATCTTCACGGCGGCCGGGGCCGAATGGCGGCACGCGGGCTGCTCGATGTGCCTGGGGATGAACCCCGACCAGCTCAAGCCGGGTGAGCGCGCCGCGTCCACCTCGAACCGCAACTTCGAGGGCAGGCAGGGCAAGGGCGGCCGCACGCACCTGGTCTCGCCGCAGGTCGCCGCGGCGACGGCGGTGCTGGGGCATCTGGCCTCGCCCGCCGACCTGACCGACGTACGAGTGCCCGCCGGCGTCTGAGGAGGACGCATCACATGGAAGCCTTCACGACACACACCGGGCGGGTCGTACCGCTGCGCCGCAGCAACGTCGACACCGACCAGATCATCCCCGCGCACTGGCTGAAGAAGGTCACCCGCGACGGCTTCGAGGACGGGCTCTTCGAGGCGTGGCGCAGGCAGGACGACTTCGTGCTCAACCAGGAGGCGTACAAGGGCGGCACGGTGCTCGTCGCCGGCGAGGACTTCGGCACCGGATCCTCCCGTGAGCACGCCGTATGGGCGCTTCAGAACTACGGCTTCAAGGTCGTCGTCTCCCCGCGCTTCGCGGACATCTTCCGGGGCAACTCCCTGAAGAACGGCCTGCTCACGGTCGTGCAGCCGCAGGAGGCCGTCGAGGCGCTGTGGCGGCTGGCCGAGTCCGACCCGAGCGCGGAGGTCACCGTCGATCTTGTTGAGCGCAAGATCGTCGCACCCGGCCTCGAGTCCCCCTTCGAGCTGGACGAGAACGCCCGCTGGCGGCTGCTCGAAGGGCTGGACGACATCAGCCTCACCCTGAAGAACGAGGCCGCCATCGCCGACTTCGAATCGAAGCGTCAGGCGTTCAAACCCCTTACGCAGCAGGTGTGACGCACATCTGAGCTCGCACGCACCACACGGCCCACAACCGCATCACCGCTCGCGCCCCACGCCCCCGCGGCGTGGGGCGCGAGTGTGTGTTGAGGAGCCGGTATGCGACAACTCACCGCAGATGGCACAATCGGTGCATGGAACGCGACGGTCAACTCGATCTCTACGACCGGCTCGCCGCCCGCTTGAAGGAGGCGCACACACGAGTGCGCACACTGCAAGTCCCCGAGGGCGTACGGGTGGCGCTGCAGCGAAAGCTGCTCGTCATCACGGCGGCCTCGAAGCACGATCTCGCCGACGCGGAGCGGCGCGTGGACCGGCTCATGACCGATATCGACGAGGGACGCTTCCCCGAGGAACAGGCAGGCAAGCGCGCTGACGGAACTCGATGAAGGGCGAGTTCGTTGCGGCACAAGGGTGATTCGCCCGTTTCATGTTTGATTCGCGGTATATATCTGCCTAGCGTGCGAAAAAGCTTGAACACATTCGTTCCTGCAATAGTTCCGAAGGGGAAGACGTGAACAAGGCGCAGCTCGTCGAAGCAATCCAGGACAAGCTCGGTGGACGGCAGCAGGCCGCGGAAGCGGTCGATGTCGTACTGGACGCGATCGTCCGCTCCGTTGTGGCAGGGGAGCGGGTCTCGGTCACCGGGTTCGGCTCCTTCGAGAAGGTGGACCGGCCCGCCAGGTACGCCCGCAACCCGCAGACCGGTGAGCGTGTGCGCGTGCGGAAGACCTCGGTGCCGCGCTTCCGCGCCGGTGCCGGCTTCAAGGAACTGGTCAGCGGGGCGAAGAAGCTTCCGAAGAACGACGTCGCGGTGAAGAAGGCCCCGAAGGGCAGCCTGATGGGCGGCACTTCCGCCAAGAAGACCACCGCCAAGCGTGCAGGGGCGAAGAAGGCCGCCGCCAAGCGCGGAGCCGCCAAGAAGACCACCGCAGCCAGGACGACCGCGAAGCGGATGCCGGCGAAGAAGACGGCGGCGAAGAAGGCCACCGCGAAGAAGTCGGCGGCGAAGAAGACGACCGCCAAGAAGTCGGCGGCGAAGAAGACGACCGCCAAGAAGTCGGCGGCGAAGAAGGCCACCGCCAAGAAGGCACCTGCGAGGAAGGCACCGGGCCGTCGCACCGCCGCCCGCAAGACGACCGCGAAGAGGGCCACCGCGCGCAAGCGCTGAGGCCGCACGCACATCACGTCCCGCAGCGCCGGGCCGGACTCCCACCGGGAGTCCGGCCCGGCGGGCGTTTCAGCGGGTCTTTTCGCCATGGGGCCGAGTTCAGCGTGGCCTCCGTCCCTCCGGCCGCACCGGTGGTGCGTTCACGGCCTTGAGAAGGGCGCTCCCGGCCTCCGGGAAGCCTCCGCACCTCCGGAGGCGGGCGGAACCCCGCGGGCTCTCAAAGGGTCTGTAGCGTCACGAAGGTGACCCTTCGCTCGTCCCCGCTCCCCTCGACCTCGATGCGCAGGCGCTGCCCCGGCCGCAGCAGCCGCAGGCCCCCGGCGTCGAAGGCGGCGGCGTCGAAGGGGAGCGGCGTTCCGTCGTCGAGCAGCACGCTGCCCGTGCGCGTCTCGGGGTCGTAGGTGTACGAAGTGGCCTGCATGCAGCGAAGCCTAGAGGGTCACTGACCGCTGTTGACGGGCGCGACCCCGGCTCCTTGGCACGGGACCTGCTCGCGGCAGGCCCTGGCCGTGAAGGGGCCCAGCCCCAACGCGCGGGCGGCCACCAGATCCGCGGCCGTGTCCACGTCCCGCCGGACGCTGTCCACTCCGGCGAGCACGATCTCCCGCGCCCCCGAAGCCCGGTGCCCCGCACGGGAGCGGGGGCCGAAGACCGGGCCGAGCGCATGACCCGGCAGCGCCGAGAGCAGCGTGGTGCCCGTACCGTCCGCATCGGCGAGGAACGCGCGAGGCGAGCCCGCGGCGAAGTCCAGGACACGGGCAAGCTCTTCGGGCCGCAGCGCGGGCAGATCGGCGTTCAGGGCCGCCAGAGGGGCATCCGGGCGGCGCGCACGTACCTCTGCGGCACCGTGTGCCAGCGCGGGGTTGAGGCCGGCGGACGGAACGTCCGGCACGATGCGTGCGCCGAGCGCGCCCAGCTCCCTTGCCGCACACCGGTCGTCCGTGACGACTGCCACATCGCGCACCGCCCCGCACGTCAGTGCCGCGCTCACCGTGTCCTGCGCGAAGGCAAGGGCCAGGTGGGCACGCGCCGGGTCGCCCGCCGTCGCGGCGAGCCTGCTCTTGGCCCGTATCAGCGGCTTCAACGGCACCACGAGGGTCCACGCGACGGGCGTCACATGTGGCTGCACCCCCTCATTCTCCCCTGCCGCCCGAAGAGGCCGGGAGGCGCCCGGCTACGGTTGCAGGGCAGAGCAGGCGGGCCGTGTGCTCGACACGGTGGGGGTAACGGGGTGAGACTTGCCCCTCGCGCGCCGGGGTGAACGCACGCCGGACGTGCCGGTCAGGCCCACGCCCGCCGTGCCGAGGGTCCCGCGCCCGTTCTCTGCGGCAGGCCCGCGCCCTGCCGCCCGCCGGGACCACGTGGCTGTTCGAACAGGCAAGAGGAGATGGTGTCCGGGTGTCCCGCCGCAGAATCGGCTTCTGGTACCGCCTTGCCGCGGTTTTGCTGAAACCGCCGCTCTTGGTGTTCTTCAAGCGAGACTGGCGCGGAATGGAACACATTCCGGAAAAGGACGGTTTTATCACCGTCGTCAATCACAACTCCGCCGTGGACCCGCTTTCCTATGCCCACTTCCAGTACAACACCGGCAGGGTCCCGAGGTTTCTCGCGAAGGTCAGCCTGTTCAAGAGCGGTTTCGTGGGAACGGCGATGCGCGGCACGGGTCAGATCCCTGTCTTCCGTGAGTCCAAGGACGCCATAGGAGCCTTCCGCGCCGCCGTGGAGGCCATCAACAAGGGGGAATGCGTCGCGTTCTACCCGGAGGGCACCCTCACGCGGGAGCCGGGCATGTGGCCGATGAAGGGCAAGACCGGTGCCGCGCGAGTGGCTCTGGAAACACGGGCACCTGTCATTCCTGTTGCGCAGTGGGGGGCGAATCTCGCGGTGCCGCCCTATCCCAAGCGCGGCGAGATCAAGCTCTTTCCGCGCAAGACGCTGATCGTGAAGGCCGGACCGCCCATCGATCTCTCGGAGTTCTACGGCAAGGAACCGACCGCCGCTGTGCTGCGCGAGGTCACGGACCGCATCATGGATGAGATCACCGCACTGCTTTCGGAGATCCGCGGAGAGCCCGCGCCCACCGAGCGTTACGACCACCGCGCAACCGAACAACGGCCGCAGGACGGGGTTCCGCCGCAGCAGCAGGCGGAACCGGCACAGCAGGCAGGACGAGCACAGCACGACACGGCGCCTCCGGGTGGCGCCGGGGGAGAGAACGCGTGACGAAAGCCGCCGTATTCGGCACCGGTTCCTGGGGCACCGCCTTCGCGATGGTGCTCGCCGACGCGGGCTGCGAGGTGACCCTCTGGGGCAGGAGAGCGGAGCTGGCCGAGGCGGTCAACACCCGTCGCGTGAACCCCGACTACCTCCCCGACGTCGAACTTCCCGCATCGGTGCGGGCCACCACGGATCCGGCCGAGGCGGCGGACGGCGCCGAGTTCACGGTGCTCGCCGTGCCGTCGCAGACGCTGCGCGGCAACCTCGCCGGCTGGGCGCCGCTGCTGCACACGGACACGGTGCTCGTCTCCCTCATGAAGGGCGTCGAACTGCGCACCGCGAAACGGATGAGCGAGGTCATCGAGGAGGTCGCCGAGGTCGACCGCTCACGTGTGGCCGTACTGACCGGACCCAACCTGGCCAAGGAGATCGCCGCACGCCGTCCGGCCGCCTCCGTCGTGGCCTGCATGGACGGTTCCGTGGCGCAGCGACTGCAGGCCGCCTGTCACACTCCGTACTTCCGCCCGTACACCAACACCGACGTCGTCGGCTGTGAACTCGGCGGAGCGGTCAAGAACGTGATCGCGCTGGCGGTCGGCATCGCCGACGGCATGGAACTCGGCGACAACGCCAAGGCCTCCCTGATCACCCGTGGTCTCGCCGAAACCACGCGTCTCGGACTGGCGATGGGCGCGGACGCGCACACCTTCGCGGGCCTCGCCGGCATGGGTGACCTGGTGGCGACGTGCTCCTCGCCGCTCTCCCGCAACCACACGTTCGGCACCAACCTCGGCCGCGGCATGACGCTCGAGGAGACGATCGCGATCACACGACAGACTGCGGAAGGTGTCAAATCGTGCGAGTCCGTACGTGAACTGGCCCGTATGCACGGCGTGGAGATGCCCCTGACCGAGACCGTCGTCGGCATCGTCCACGACGGCAAGCCGCCCCTGGTGGCCCTCAAGGAACTGATGTCGCGCAGCGCGAAGGCGGAACGCGTCTGACGGGCAACGGCCGTCCGACGTGCGCCCGCACCGCCCTTCACCGGCGTCGCCGTAATCGCAGTGGGCGCCCGGCAGTTGGGCCGTCGGCGCTCCTCGTCCGCGGGTGCGCACGCAGCGTCCTCCGGGGCGGGCGGAGCCGGTGACGACGCGGGCCGCGCGGACCCTGACGCGTGTGGGCCCAGACGGTACAGTCGACGCGATATGAGCAGCCAGAGCCCCTCCCGCAAGCCCCGCGTCGCAGTCGTCTTCGGCGGCCGAAGCTCCGAGCACGCCATCTCCGTCGTCACGGCGGGTGCCGTGCTCGGTGCGATCGACCGCGACAAGTACGAGGTGCTGCCCATCGGCATCACCGCGGACGGCCACTGGGCGCTGACCGCCGACGAACCCGAGCGGATGGCGATCGAGAACCGCAAGCTGCCCAGCGTGGCGGAGCTGGCCGACGCACAGCCCGGCGGCGTCCTGCTGCCCGTCGAACCGGGCAACCGCGAGGTGACGTATCAGGAGCCCGGTTCCGTGCCGAAGGCGCTGGGCGAGGTCGACGTCGTCTTCCCGGTGCTGCACGGCCCCTACGGCGAGGACGGCACCCTGCAGGGGCTGCTGGAGCTCTCCGGGGTGCCCTATGTCGGTGCGGGCGTGCTCGCGTCGGCGGTCGGCATGGACAAGGAGTACATGAAGCGCGTCTTCGCTTCGTTCGGGCTCCCTGTCGGCCCGTACGTGACGATCCGTCCCCGCGAGTGGCGGACGGATCCGGGCGCGGCCCGCAAGCGCATCGTGGACCTGGCCGGCGAACATGGCTGGCCGCTGTTCGTGAAGCCCGCCCGAGGGGGCTCGTCGATGGGCATCACGAAGGTCGACGACCTCGGGGGCCTGGACGAGGCCGTGGCCGAGGCGCAGCGTCACGACCCGAAGGTGATCGTCGAATCGCTGCTGAACGGACGCGAGATCGAGTGCGGGGTGCTGGAGTTCGAGGACGGGCCGAGGGCCAGCGTCCCGGCCGAGATCCCGCCCGTGAGCGCGCACGACTTCTACGACTTCGAGGCCAAGTACATCGACTCCGCCTCGGGCATCGTGCCCGCGCCTCTCACGCCCGAGCAGACCGCGCGCGTTCAGGAGCTGGCGGTGCTGGCCTTCGAGGCGACCTCGTGCGAGGGACTCGTGCGAGCGGACTTCTTCCTCACGGACAGCGGCGAGTTCGTCATCAACGAGATCAACACGATGCCGGGCTTCACCCCGATCTCCATGTATCCGCGGATGTGGCAGAAGAGCGGCGTGAGCTACGCGGAGCTCGTGGACCGGCTCATCCAGGCGGCCCTGCGGCGCGAGACGGGCCTGCGGTAGCGGGCAGGAGAGCGCACTCGGCGTGCGGGGCCGGCACGGGCGGTCAGGAGCGTTTCGGCACCGATGCGCGTATCGCCTTCGCGAGATCGGGCAGTGCGTTGATCTCCGGCGCGTAGTCGTCCGGAACGCTCAACTCGACGTTCGCGGCACGGTCGGTGGTGGTGAAGCGGTAGCCGCCGTCGCGCCGTTCGAGCAGCCAGGAGACCCCGTTGACTTCCGCCGCCTCCGCAGTGGGGTTGTAATGTTCACTACCGGGCGAGAGCTTCTCGGGGCGCGGCACACCACAGCGCATCTCGATGGCCGGATCGCCCCACGCCGCGGTGTACTTCGAGGCGGGATCGAGCGTGATCCGCTGCTGCCCGTCCACACGCTTCGGCAGCCGGTCGTGCAGCGACCGGCATGTCCCGGCGGCCTTGCCGGAAGGGCTGGGCGGCGCCGGTCCACTGTCGTCCCCGCCCGTGCAGCCGGTGGCTGCCGCGAGGGCGACGGCTACGGTGACGGCGCAGAGGGCCCGGCGCAGGGAAGTGCTCACCGGGCGAGCATACGGGGGAGCTAGAGATGAACGATCGGACAGGTCAGGGTGCGGGTGATGCCGTCCACTTGCTGGATCTTGGCCACGACCATGCGTCCGAGATCGTCGACGGAATCGGACTGCGCGCGCACGATGACGTCGTACGGGCCGGTCACGTCCTCCGCCTGAAGAATCCCGGGAAGTTTGGCGATGACGTCGGCGACGGTCGATGCCTTGCCGACCTCGGTCTGGATCAGGATGTAGGCCTGTACCACGGAACCTCCAGGGCGGCTACGAGGATCATGGGGGGAGAGGGATCGCAACGGTACCGCGTAGCCGCTACCGCGCGGGAGACCCCCAGCACAGCCGGTGACGGTGGGTTGACGCGGCTGACGTCGCGATCCGGCCGAGGGCCCGCCGTTCGGATCGACGGGGGCCCGCGGAGATCCGAGCGGCAGGACCCAACGGGGGCCGGGCAGAGGGAGAAAGGCGAAAGGGCGCAGCGATGCATCTGAGCGGGGAGTACCGCGGGGGCCGGCCGCGTACGCCCGGCACTGTCGGGGAGCTCGGAGAGTTCGGCCTGATCCGGGAGTTGACGTCCCGGCTGACCACCACGCCCGCCGTGCAGATCGGTCCGGGCGACGACGCCGCCGTGGTCTCCGCGCCCGACCGCAGAGTCGTCGCGACGACCGACATCCTCTTGGAGGGGCAGCACTTCCGGCGGGACTGGTCCACGGCGTACGACGTGGGGCGCAAGGCCGCCGCGGAGAACCTCGCGGACATCGCGGCGATGGGTGCCGTGCCGACGGCGCTGCTGCTCGGCCTCGTCGTCCCCGCCGAACTCCCCGCGAACTGGCCGACGGAGCTCATGGACGGCATCCGCGACGAGGCGCAGGTCGCCTCCGCGGCCGTCGTCGGCGGGGACGTCGTGCGCGGCGGGACGATCACCGTCTCCATCACGGCTCTCGGCGACCTGCGCAACAGGGAACCGGTCACCAGGTCCGGGGCCCGTCCCGGCGACACCGTGGCCGTCACCGGCTGGCTCGGCTGGTCGGCGGCGGGCCATGCCGTGCTCTCGCGCGGGTTCCGCTCGCCGCGCGCCTTCGTCGAGGCGCACCGGCGGCCCGAACCGCCGTACCACGCGGGCCCGGCGGCGGCCGAGCTCGGGGCCACGGCGATGACGGACGTCAGCGACGGCCTGGTGGCCGACCTCGGGCACATCGCCGAGGCCAGCAAGGTCCGCATCGACCTGCGCTCCGCCGACCTCGACGTGCCCGCGCAGATGTCGGACATCGGGCAGGCGGTGGGCGTCGATCCGCTGCACTGGGTGCTCACCGGCGGCGAGGATCACGCGCTGGTGGCGACGTTCCCCTCCACCGCGAAGCTACCGGCGCGCTGGCGCAAGATCGGTCGGGTGCTCGCGCCCGGCACGCAGCCGCGGGTGACCGTGGACGGCGCACCGTGGGACCGGGCGGGCGGCTGGGACCACTTCGCCGCGGGCAGTGACGGCGACGGGAGCTGAAGCGCGCGCCCGGCGGGCCTGAAGCGCGCGCCCGGCGGGCCCGGAGGTCCGTACGTCGCCCGTGGTGACGGGACCTCGTGCACATCGGGGGGCCCGGTTACGTTTGTGCGCATGGAGACGACACCCGCGCACTCCGCGCCGCCCCGAGTGCTGACCATCGCCGGTTCCGACTCGGGAGGCGGCGCGGGCATCCAGGCCGACCTCAAGACGATGCTGGCGCTCGGCACTCACGGGATGAGCGTCGTCGCCGCCGTGACGGCGCAGAACTCCGTCGGTGTGCAGGGCTACTGGGAACTGCCGGCCGAGGCGGTACGGGCGCAGTTCCGCAGCGTCGTGGACGACATCGGCATCCAGGCGGCGAAGACCGGGATGCTCGCGTCGGCGGAACTGGTGGAGACCGTGGCCGGACTGCTGGCCGGTGTGGGGGAGCCGGTGGTCGTCGACCCCGTCGGCGTCTCCAAGCACGGCGATTCGCTGCTCGCACAGGAGGCGCTGGATTCCGTACGTACCAAGCTGCTGCCGACCGCGACCGTCGCCACCCCCAACCTCGACGAGGTCACACAGCTGACGGGCGTGCGCGTCAACGACGAAGCGGGGCTGCGGGAAGCCGCCGCGGCCGTGCTCTCGTACGGGCCGCGCTGGGCGCTGATCAAGGGCGGGCACCTGGCCCGTGACGGTGCTGACATCGGCCACGGCGACGAAGCCGTCGACCTGCTCACCGACGGCCACGAGGAGCACTGGCTGCGGGGGCCGCGTCACGACAACCGCCACACTCACGGCACCGGCTGCACCCTTGCCAGCGCCCTCGCGGCGGGCCTGGCACGCGGTCTGTCCGTGCCGGAGGCGGCGAGGGAGGCCAAGGAGTACGTCACGGGCGCGATCGCGGCAGGGTTCGCGCTCGGGGCGGGTCTGGGGCCCGTGGACCACGGCTGGCGGCTGCGCGGGAGCTGACGGGACCGGGCCCGGCGCACGGTGGAGCCCGCCGTCAAAGCGAGAAGCCGGCCCGTCATCACGACGGACCGGCTTCGGAAAGCAACCGGCTAGGTGGCCGCACTGCTGGAAGCACCACCCGGGCCCTGCCCTGCGCCGGACGGCGAGGGAGGATACCTACAGGCCCAGGGGGAGCGTCAGCGCGAGACCTTGCCGGCCTTGATGCACGAGGTGCAGGCGTTGAGGCGCTTCGGCGTCCCGTTGACCACTGCACGCACGCGCTGGATGTTCGGGTTCCAGCGGCGCGGGGTGCGGCGGTGCGAGTGGGAGATGCTGTTGCCGAAGCCCGGCCCCTTGCCGCAGACGTCGCAGTTGGCAGCCACGGGTCACTCCAAAGACTTCAGATGCATGTACGGAAAATCCCGGCGACGCAGGCACAGTGATCGACCGGCACTGCCAGGGAGGTCATGACGCCCGATACTCATCAGGCAACCGGAGCAGCATACAACGCCTGCTCATGAACGGCGAAACCAGCCCGTGAGGCCTGCCCAACGGTCCGATCGTCCCGCATGAGCGCGCTGTCCGCCGAGTATCTCCAGGCCCCTTCGCCTGCAGGCCTGTTCCGTTCCGCACACCACCGGTGCTCTCATCTAGCCTTCGGAAACCGCATGGCCCTCGTCGCGGATCGTCGCGCGCAGCAGCTCGCCGCGGACCGGGGGCATACGGGAAGCAGACGGAACACAACTGACGGAGACCGTGCCGTCTCCGGACTCCAGAGGAGGTCCTCACGTGCCGCAGCCGTTCGACTCCACGGTGGTACGGGCATGGATCGCGTTCGCGCTGGAGGCGGTCGGTGAGGCATGCGAGGAGATCGACGCGATCAACGTCTTCCCCGTGGCGGACGGCGACACCGGCACCAACCTGCGCCGGACCCTGGAAGCCGCTGCGCGGGCCCTGGAGGCCGAGTGGGATGCGAGCGATCCGGCGGCCCCCGCGCTGCGCGCCCTGTCCCGTGGCGCGCTTCTCGGTGCCTGCGGCAATTCCGGCACGATCCTGGCCCAGCTGCTGCGCGGCATGGCGGAGACATACGGGGCAACCGACGGGGCCGAAGGCTCGAAGGCCGCCGACGCGGGTGAAGTCCCGGGCGCCGGGCGGCTGTTGGCCGAGGCGCTGACGCGCGCCGCGGACTCCGCCTACGCGGCCGTCGCCCACCCCGTCGAGGGCACGATGCTCAGCGTCGCGAGGGCGGCGGCCGAGGCGGCCCGTACGGCCGGCGAACAGGACGCCGATGCCGAGGCCGTGGCCCGCGCCGCGCACGAGCGCTCGCACGAGGCGCTGTCGGAGACCACCGGGCAGCTCGACGTGCTGCGCCGCGCGGGAGTCGTCGACGCCGGCGGCAGCGGCCTGGTCGCCGTGCTCGGAGCGCTGGCCGACGCCCTCGCGGACCCGGAGCAGGGCGAGGTCTCGCGCAGGCGCCGCGCCTACACCGGGCCCAACACCACGGTGGGAAGCGGCACTTCGTCCGGCGCGCCCGTGCCGCCCGACGGAGGCGGCGGAGCGTACGAGGTGATGTACCTCCTGGACGCCGACGACGCCGCGGTGACCGGCCTGCGCGAACGTCTCGACGGTCTCGGCGACTCGCTCGTCGTCGGCGGCGGGGACGGGCTCTGGAGCGTGCACGTGCACGTCGACGACGCGGGTGCGGCGGTCGAGGCCGGTGTCGGCGCGGGACGTCCGCACCGCATCCGCATCACCCACCTCACCGCGGGGGAGGCAGGCGAGCCCTGCGCCCCGGAGCACGCCGACGCAGGCGGCACCGCCCGGCACGGGCGCGCCGTCGTCGCCGTCGTGCACGGGGACGGGCTGGCGGGGCTCTGCGAGGACGCCGGCGCGACGGTCGTACGGGCGAAGGAAGCGCTCGGAAGCCCGGACGGGGAGCCCCTGGCAGCGGCCGTGCGCGCGACCGGGGCGGCGGAGGTCGTGCTGCTGCCCAACGACATCGATCTGCACGCCGCCGCGTCGCGTGCGGCGGACGGTACGCGGGCCGAGGAGCCGGAGCTGCGCGTGTCGGTCGTGCCGACCCGGGCCGCTGTGCAGGGCATCTCCGCGCTGGCCGTGCACGATCCGGAGCGTCGCTTCGACGACGACGTCGTCGCCATGACGACCGCGGCCGGGGCGACCCGCTACGGCGAAGTGACCGTCGCCGACCGCCCGTTCTGGACGATGGCCGGCGTCTGCGAGGCCGGTGACGTGCTCGGTCTCGTGGAGGACGACGTGGTCGTGATCGGCAGCGACGTCGCCGAGGCGGCCGCGGACGTGCTGGAGCGGATGCTCGCGGCGGGCGGGGAGTTGGTCACGCTGATCGTCGGAGAGCATGCTCCGCAGGGACTGACGGACCGGCTGGAGGAGCAGGTGCGCGGCGGTCACCTCGCCGTCGACACGGTGGTCTACGAGGGGCGGCAGCACTCCTCGCTGCTGCTGATCGGCGTCGAATGAGAGCCCGTGGCGACGCCGCGGGCCACGAGCCGTGACGAGGCGGGCCCGCGGGACCCGCCGGCGCGGCACGCCGAGCGCACCCCGGCCTCGTCCATTGCCCCGGTCCTGTCAGCGACATGGTGTGCAATGGTGGCGTGTCCGCGCTCGACGAATCCCTGAAGAGGCACCTGGGCGGCAGCACCGCCAAGGTCCTGGCCGAACACCTCGGCCTGAACACGGTCGGTGACCTCCTCCACCACTATCCCCGGCGGTACGAGGAGCGCGGCCAGCTGACGCGGCTGTCGGATCTGCCTCTGGACGAGCACGTCACCGTCGTGGCGCAGGTCGCCAAGTCCAAGGTGCACTCCTTCAACCGCGGCAGGGGGCAGCGGCTCGAGATCGTTCTCACCGACGGCAGCGGCCAGTTGCAGCTGGTCTTCTTCGGCCGCGGCATCTACCAGCCGCAGAAGGACCTGCAGCCGGGCACGCGGGCGATGTTCGCCGGCAAGGTCGGGGTCTTCAACGGCCGTCTCCAGCTGGCGCATCCGCAGTACGAGAAGCTCGGGGCCGGAAGCGGCGACGAGGACGTCGACGCGTTCGCCAACAGGCTGATGCCGATCTATCCGGCCGTCGCGCAGATGGCGTCCTGGAAGATCGCCAAGTCCGTCGGCACGGTGCTCGCCTCCATGCAGGCCACGGGCTGGGACGGCCTCGTCGACCCGCTGCCGTCCGCCATCCGCGAGGACCGGCGGCTGATCCCGCTGCCCGACGCGTTCGAGAAGGTGCATCGGCCGCGCACGAAGGCGGATGTCGCGGCGGCCCGCGACAGGCTGAAGTGGGACGAGGCGTTCATCCTCCAGGTCGCCCTCGCGCGGCGCAGGGTCGCCGAGGCCCAACTGCCCGCCGTGGCGCGCGTTCCCGTCGAGGGGGGTCTGCTGGACGCCTTCGACGCCAAGCTGCCCTTCACCCTCACCGAGGGGCAGCAGCACGTCAGCCGTGAGGTCTTCGACGACCTCGCAACCGAGCACCCCATGCACCGCCTCCTCCAGGGCGAGGTCGGCTCGGGCAAGGCGCAGCCGCTGGACGCGCTCGTCCTCACGCCCGGCGGGTTCCGCGAGATGCGGGAGATCGGGGTCGGCGACGAGGTGATCACGCCCTCGGGCGAGCCGGCGCCGGTGGACGGCGTCTTTCCCCAAGGGGAGCGTGACGTATGGCGGTTGACGCTCTCCGACGGAAGCAGCGTGGAGTGCGACGACGAGCATCTGTGGCTCGTCGCCACCGCCGGGGCGTGGTCGCGGGGCGAGCGTCCTCAGGCGCTGACCACGCGTGAGATCCGGAACGACCTGACGTCGCCCGCGGGTTCGCCGAAGTGGTATCTGCCGCACGCGGTGCCGGTGGATCTGGGCGCCCCCGCCCAGGGCACGGCGGACCCGTACGCGACGGGTGCGGAGCTGGGGCGTCCCGGCGGCGCGGGCCCCGTGCCGCGCGGGTGCATGGAGGACTCGCTCAAGAACAGGCTCGCGTTGCTCCAGGGGATCCTCGACGCGGGGGCAGACGGCTGGGACAGCGGGCCCGCGCCGGACGGGGACCACGACGCCGTCGTGCTCCGCTCCCGCTCCCGGGCGCTCGTCGAGGACGTCGCGTGGCTGGTGCGGTCGCTCGGCGGACACGCACGCATCACCCCTGAGGGGCGGCCGGACGGCGCCGACGGCGATGCCGCGGAGTCGGCCGTCACACTGCTGCTGCCGCCCGAGCACAGCCCGTTCCGCTCGGAGGCCCTGGAGCCCCGCGAGGCCGACGGCAGCGCGCGGGGGAGCGCACCCGAATCGCTGCGCCGCTACGTACGCGCGGCCGAGCCCGTCGGCCGCAAGCAGGTCCAGTGCATCAGCGTGCGCCACCCCGACAGTGCCTACGTCACCGACAATTTCACGGTCACGCACAACACGATGGTGGCCACCAGGGCGATGCTGACCGTCGTCGACAGCGGCGGCCAGGCCGCGCTGCTGGCCCCCACCGAGGTCCTCGCGCAGCAGCACCACCGCTCGGTGACCGGGATGATGGGCGAACTCGCCGAGGGCGGCATGCTCGGCGGCGCGGACAGCGCCACGAAGGTCGTGCTGCTCACCGGTTCCATGGGCGCGGCCGCCCGCCGCCAGGCCCTGCTCGATCTGGCGACCGGCGAGGCCGGAATCGTCATCGGCACGCACGCGCTGATCGAGGACAAGGTCCGCTTCCACGACCTGGGCCTCGTCGTCGTCGACGAGCAGCACCGTTTCGGCGTGGAGCAGCGGGACGCCTTGCGTTCCAAGGGAGTTCATCCTCCGCACCTGCTGGTGATGACGGCGACACCCATCCCGCGCACCGTCGCCATGACCGTCTTCGGCGATCTGGAGACCTCCGTGCTGGACCAGCTCCCGGCCGGACGCTCACCCATCGCCAGCCATGTCGTGCCCGCCAGGGACAAGCCCCATTTCCTGGCCCGCACGTGGGAGCGCGTGCGGGAGGAGACGGAGGCCGGACACCAGACGTACGTGGTCTGCCCGCGCATCGGCGACGAGGAGGAGCAGGCGGAGGCCGGGAAGCCGGGCGGCAGATCCGGGAAGAAGAAGGCCGTGAGGGCCGCCGAGGAGGCGGAGGAGGTCGGACAGGCGGGCGGGACGGACGCCGACGGCGGGGAGGAGAGCAGGCGTCCGCCGCTGGCCGTGCTGGACACCGTGGCGCAGCTGCGCGAGGGGCCCCTGGCCGGGCTCCGCGTCGAGGCCCTGCACGGACGGATGCAGCCCGACGTCAAGGACGAGGTCATGCGCCGCTTCGCCCAGGGCGACATCGACGTCCTCGTTGCGACGACCGTCATCGAGGTCGGCGTGGACGTACCGAACGCGACCGTCATGGTGATCATGGACGCGGATCGCTTCGGCGTCTCCCAGCTCCACCAGCTGCGCGGACGCGTCGGCCGTGGTTCCGCAGCCGGACTGTGCCTGCTGGTCACGGAGGCGCCGGAGACGGGCCCCGCCCGCACACGTCTGGACGCCGTCGCCTCGACGCAGGACGGCTTCGAGCTCTCCCGCGTCGACCTGGAACAACGCCGCGAGGGCGATGTGCTCGGGCAGGCGCAGTCGGGCGTGCGCTCCTCGCTGCGGATGCTCGCCGTGATCGAGGACGAGGAGATCATCGAGGCGGCGCGGCAGGCCGCGACCGCCGTCGTCGCGGAGGATCCGGAGCTGGAGCGGTTGCCGGAGCTGCGTACGGCGCTGGCGGCCCTGCTGGACGAGGAGCGCGAGGACTACCTCGACAAGGGATGACCGGCCGCCGTCCGAGGCAGGCGCGTGCGCCGCCGCCGTGGGATCCTCGGTTCCGACGGCCGGGCCCGGGCCGGCTCCGGCCGCACGAGAGATCGAAGGAAACCCGCACCATGACCCGCGTGATCGCAGGAGCCGTCGGCGGCCGCCGGCTGACCGTGCCGCCGGGCCAGGGCACCCGCCCCACGTCCGACCGTGCGCGCGAGGGCATGTTCTCCAGCTGGGAGGCCCAGTTGGGCGGCTCGGGTGCCGCTGCCTGGCACGGCAGACGCATGCTCGACCTGTACGGCGGTTCCGGCGCGGTCGGCCTGGAGGCGCTCTCACGCGGCGCCGCTCACGTGCTGCTCGTCGAATCGGACGCCCGCGCGGCCCGCACCATCCGGCAGAACGTACGCGCGCTGGGTCTGCCCGGCGCCGAGGTGCGCCACGCGAAGGCCGCAGCGGCACTCGCCGGAGGGCCTCCCGACGACCCGTACGACGTGGTCTTCCTCGACCCCCCGTACGCCGTCACCGACGAGAGCGTGCGCGAGATTCTGCTCACACTCCGCGCCGGGCTCTGGCTGGCCGACGAGGCGCTCGTCACCGTGGAGCGCAGTACGCGTGGCGGCCAATTCCGCTGGCCCGAGGGCTTCGAGGGCCTCAGGTCCAGGCGTTACGGCGAAGGAACGCTCTGGTACGGTCGCGCCGCCGCAAGCGGAGACACCCCCACACCATGAACTCCGCGGACAGCCCACAGACCCCCCTTCGTCCGGAGAGCGAGGAACCACCAGTGCGTCGCGCAGTCTGTCCGGGATCCTTCGACCCCATCACCAACGGACACCTCGACATCATCGGCCGCGCCTCCAAGCTCTACGACCAGGTCTACGTGGCCGTGATGATCAACAAGTCCAAGCAGGGCCTGTTCTCCGTCGACGAGCGCATCGACCTCATCCACGAGGTGACCGCCGCCTTCGGCAATGTGCGGGTGGAGGCCTTCCACGGACTGCTCGTCGACTTCTGCAAGGACCGCGACATCCCCGCCATCGTCAAGGGGCTCCGCGCGGTTTCGGACTTCGACTACGAGCTGCAGATGGCCCAGATGAACAACGGGCTCTCCGGCGTCGAGACACTCTTCGTGCCGACCAACCCCACGTACAGCTTCCTCTCCTCCAGCCTGGTCAAGGAGGTCGCCACCTGGGGCGGCGACGTCTCCAACCTGGTGCCCGAGCCGGTCCAGCGCGCGCTGGCGGAACGTCTCGCCAAGCCCTGAGAGCGACGGAGAGGGCCGAGTAACGGCATCAGCTGTCTAGTTCAGTGCCAGTGGCCGTACAGTCGCTTCCGTGGACGTTCAGCAGAAACTCGACGAGATCGTGACGGCGGTGGACAGCGCTCGCGCGATGCCCATGTCGGCCTCCTGCGTGGTGAACCGGGCCGAACTGCTCGCCATGCTCGAAGAAGTGCGCCAGGCACTGCCCGGCTCGCTCGCGCAGGCCGAGCAACTGCTCGGCGGCCGCGAGCAGATGGTCGCCGAGGCCCAGGCCGAGGCCCAGCGGATCATCGAATCCGGGCACGCCGAGCGCGGCTCACTGGTCTCCGGCACCGAGGTGGTCCGCCAGGCCCAGGCCGAGGCGGAGCAGGTCCTCGCCCAGGCCCGGCAGGAGGCCGCGGAGATCCGTGCCGAGGCGGACGACTACGTCGACAGCAAACTCGCCAACTTCGAGGTCGTGCTGAGCAAGACCATCGGCTCCGTCGAACGCGGCCGCGAGAAGCTGCTCGGCAGCGGGCCGGGTTCCGAGGAGTGGAACGAGGAGTACGCCGAGGACGCCCCGGAACGCACCACCGACCCGCAGGAGTTGAGGGACCGGGCGGACAACTACGTGGACGCCAGGCTCGGTTCGGTCTCGGCGGTCCTTTCCAAGACGCTGGAGGCGGTCGGCAGGGGCCGCAACAAGCTGCTGGGGCACCGTCCGGCCGACGAACTCGGTGCCCACATGGCCGCGCAGGACGCCGCCGGGCAGGGCGTGCACACCAGCGACGCCGACTACATGGCCGACCTGGCCGCGCTCGGCGAGAACCAGCCCTCGGCCGCACCCACCGCCCCGCCGCAGGTCCCCACCGCCCCTCTGCCACCCGGCTACGAGCCCGTCGCCGCCGCCGATCCGTACGCGGCGCAGCAGGGGGCGTACTACGGGGGTCAGGACGCATACGGCTACCAGCAGCAGCAATACGCCTACTACGGGCAGCAGCCGGATCCGTACTACGCGCAGCAGCCTCCGCTCCAGCAGCACCAGAACCAGCCCTATCCCGGCCACCCGCAGGCCCCCCAGGACATGCACGGCGGGCAGCCCCAGCTCGACGAGACCAGCTTCTTCGACACGAGCATGATCGACCTGGACCAGGTGCGCGAGTACGAGGCCCGTCACGGCCACGGCCCGGGCTACGGGCAGGGTGGCTGATACCTGCCGGGACTCGATTGGGCCGCGGCGGGACGGTCCAGTATCCTGGCTCTTCGGTCACGCGCACATGGCGATGACTGCTGTCCGGAGTGAACGGCCGGGCGGTGCCACACCGTAGAAAGCAGGAAGCCCTGAACGCCCGCCTCGACCCCCGAGCCCCCCTCGTGTTCGACACACGGGAGCTGGGGCGTCGGCCAGGCGCGATGAAGCAGCTGTCCCGCACGGTGAAGTCTCCCGGCGGCCTCGGAGTAGAGGTCATCGGGGTGCCGGACGACGCGGCGATCGAGCTCGATCTCCGTCTGGAGTCGGTCATGGAGGGGGTGCTCGTCACGGGCACCGCCCGTGCACCGCTCAAGGGGGAGTGCGTAAGGTGTCTGGAGCCGCTTGAGCAGGAATGCGAAGCGGATTTCCAGGAGTTGTTCTCCTACCCCGACGCCGACGACCGGAGCCGCCCCAGCGCGGACGCCGGCGACGACGCCGAGGAGGAGGAGACCTTCTCCATCGAGGGCGACTATTTCGACCTCGAGCCCGTGCTGCGGGACGCGGTGGTGCTGTCACTGCCGTTGCAGCCGGTGTGCAGGGAAGACTGCCCCGGGCTGTGCGCCACGTGCGGCGCACGTCTGGCGGACGACCCGGAGCACGATCACGAAGACGCCGTCGACATCCGTTGGGCGGCATTGCAGGAACTCGCCGGAACCATGAAGGACGGCGAGAAGGACGCGCCCCGCCATGCCGGGGATGACTCACAGGAGAAGTAGCCGTGGCTGTTCCGAAGCGGAAGATGTCGCGCAGCAACACGCGCCACCGCCGGTCGCAGTGGAAGGCTGCGGTCCCCACCCTGGTGAAGTGCGAGCGCTGCCAGGAGCCCAAGCAGCAGCACATCGCGTGCCCGAACTGCGGCACCTACAACAAGCGACAGGTCCTCGAGGTCTGATCGGCTGGTGACAGGCTCCATGTCAGACGCTCCGACCCATGGAAGCGCTGACCGCCGCGGCGGAAGCCACCGGGCGGCAGCGGCGGATCTGGTGGATGAGGCCTCGTCCCACGCGATTCTGGAAGGGCGGCTCGAGTACCAGCTCGAGCCCGCCCTTCTGGTGCGTGCGCTGACCCACCGCTCGTACGCCTACGAGAACGGCGGGCTGCCGACCAACGAACGCCTCGAATTCCTCGGCGACTCCGTCCTCGGCCTGGTCGTCACCGACACTCTCTACCGGCTGCACCCCGACCTCCCGGAGGGGCAGCTCGCGAAGCTGCGCGCCGCCGTGGTCAACTCCCGCGCCCTGGCCAAGGTGGCCCGGGGGCTGGACCTGGGGGCCTTCATCCGGCTCGGCCGGGGCGAGGAGGGCACAGGCGGCCGCGACAAGGCCTCGATCCTGGCCGACACCCTGGAGGCCGTGATAGGTGCGGTCTACCTGGACAAGGGCCTGGACGCGGCGGGCGAACTGATCCACCGGCTCTTCGACCCGCTGATCGAGCAGTCCTCGAACCTCGGCGCCGGTCTGGACTGGAAGACCAGCCTCCAGGAGCTCACCGCGGCCGAGGGCCTGGGCGTCCCGGAATACCTGGTCACGGAGACCGGCCCCGACCACGAGAAGATCTTCACGGCTGCCGCCCGCGTCGGTGGTGTCGCGTACGGCACCGGCACCGGCCGCAGCAAGAAGGAAGCGGAACAGCAGGCGGCGGAGACGGCCTGGCGGGCGATCCGCGAGGCCACGGGCGGCGACGGCTCGTCGTCCTCCGGCTCCAAGGCCCCGTCTCAGGGCGTCTGAGGGAGCCGGGCGGCCCCGGCCCGGCCGTGAAGCCCACGGGCCCCGGCCCGGCCCCGCGAGGTCCCTGCTCCATGTGAGGAGAAGCGTGCCCGAGCTGCCCGAGGTCGAAGTGGTGCGCCGCGGTCTGGAGCGCTGGGCGAGCGGCCGGACGATCACGGGCGCCGAGGTGCTCCATCCCCGCGCCGTACGGCGGCACGTGGCCGGCGCCGAGGACTTCGCGGCCAGGCTGCGCGGCCACCGCTTCGGGCCCGCGCGGCGCCGCGGCAAGTATCTGTGGCTGCCTCTCGACCCGGGTGTCTGCGTGCTGGCCCACCTCGGCATGAGCGGGCAGCTCCTCATCCAGCCCGCCGACGCACCGGACGAGAAGCACCTGCGCATCCGCATCACCTTCGAGGACCCGGAGGCGGGCGAGCTGCGCTTCGTCGACCAGCGGACCTTCGGCGGCCTGTCCCTGCACCCCGAGTCCGTCGTCCCCGACTCCGGCGCGCTGCCCGACGTGATCGCGCACATCGCCCGTGACCCGCTCGACCCGCTCTTCGACGAGCAGGCCTTCCACGCGGCGCTGCGCCGCCGCCGTACGACGATCAAGCGGGCCCTTCTCGACCAGTCGCTGATCAGCGGGGTGGGCAACATCTACGCCGACGAGGCGCTGTGGCGGGCCAGGCTCCACTACGAACGGCCCACCGCGTCGCTGACACGCCCCCGCACCTCGGAGCTCCTGGGTCACGTCCGCGACGTCATGAACGCCGCGCTCGCCGCCGGCGGCACGAGCTTCGACAGCCTCTACGTCAACGTCAACGGGGAGTCCGGCTACTTCGAGCGCTCATTGGACGCCTACGGGCGCGAGGACGAGCCCTGCCGGCGCTGCGGTTCATCCATGCGCCGCCGCCCCTGGATGAACCGCTCCAGCTACTACTGCCCGAGATGCCAGCCACCGCCGCGCCCGCGACGCACGGTGTCCGTGCCGCCGCCGGGCCGGATCCTGCCCCGGTAGCCGGACACGCACTGTCACCACTTCCGGGGGCGGTACGGCTCGTCCGGGTACGGGTGGAGGCATGAACGCAGACAACAGGAACCTCCTCGCCCGGGGACGCGTGGCGACCAGGCTTCCCGCCCAGGACCTCGACCGTGCGCGGCGTTTCTACTCCGAGCAGCTCGGTCTGGAGCCCGCCGACGAACGGCCCGGCGGGCTGCTGTACCGGTGCGGAGGGGCGGAGTTCGTCCTGTTCCGCTCGACGGGAGTCTCTCCGGGCACCTTCACCCAGATGGCGCTCGAGGTCGACGACATCAAGGCGGCCGTGGCCGAACTCAAGGAGCGCGGCGTGGTGTTCGAGGAGGTCGACGCCCCTGGATTCCGGACGAGGGACGGCATCGCCGAGGTCGACGGGAACTACCCGAGCAAGGGTGCGCGCGGCGAGCGCGGCGCATGGTTCCGGGACAGCGAGGGGAACCTGCTGGGCATCGGTCAGCCGGTCTTCTGATCAGCGGCCCGGGCCGGCAGCGTCCGCCCCGGAAGGACCCAGCAGGCAACGGCAGAGCCCCGACACGACCCATGGGCCGTATCGGGGCTCTGACCTGCGTCGTTCTCAGTACCCGAAGTCCTGCGTCCACCAGGGGCCGTCTTCGTCCACGTACTCGCCGACGCCCATCGTGCGGTATTCGCAGTTGAGGATGTTCGCCCGGTGGGAGGGGCTGCGCATCCAGTCGTCCACCACGTCCTCGGCGCTCTCCTGGCCGCGGGCGATGTTCTCGCCGCCCAGGTCCAGGATGCCGAGGTCCTCGGCGCGGTCCCAGGGGCTCGAGCCGTCGGGGCCGAGGTGGCTGAAGAAGCCCTCGATCGCCATGCTCCGGCTGAAGTCCCCGGCCAGTTCCGCGAGTTGCTTGCTGGCCTTGACCGGCTTGCAGCCCGCGTCCTCGCGCTCGTCGTTCACCAGCGCGAGAACGTCGGCCTCGGCCTTCTCGGTCGGGCTCAGGGTGTCTGACGAACCGCCCGCGGAGCCGCTGGAACCCCCGCTGTTGCCGTTCCCCTTGCCCCCGCCGTTCCCGTTGGAGCCGCCGTTGCCGTTGCCCTGGCCGTTCCCGGTCGAACCGTCGCCGGTGCCGCTGCCCGTCTCGCCGCCGCCCTGACCGTTGCCGGCGCCGGGCTCCCCCGGCTGGGTCTGACCGGGGTCCTGGTTTCCGCCGCCGGGCCGGGAGGTGTCCGGAGGTACGTTGCCGCCCTCCGGGCCGCCGTTGCCGCCCGGCTCGGTCGAACCGCCTTCGGGTGCGGGCACGTTGGGCTTCGACGACTGGTCGGGGGGACCGCCGGCCTGCACATCGCTGTACTGCGTACCAGCGGCGCCTCCCGGGCTGGGAAGCACTGTGGAGGCGACGGCCACCGCACCCATTGCCATCGCCGCTGACGCTCCCAGAATCCCGGCCCGTGCCGAGAACCCGCCCCGCTGAGCAACCGGGGGGGCCGGCCTACGGTGCGCCGAGCGCTGCCGAGGTCCCATCTCGTATGCGACGAGGGGCTCGGGAGCGTGGGATACACGTCTGTGACGGCCCATCTCAGAAAGTCCTCACGTGTTCGGCTTTCGAAGCCTCATCCGACCGGGTGAAACTTGTTGGGCGGGACTTTACGGCATGACAGACGGGGCGCATGTGCCGACCGAGGAAATGTCCGGATAGCTTGCAGCCATGACTTCGGGTAATACGAAGCCGGATGACAACTATGACCCGTCAGTAGCCAAGGTCCGCATGACGGCTTGGGTGCGCGGCCGGGTCCAGGGGGTCGGCTTCCGGTGGTTCACGCGTGCGGCCGCTCTGCGCATCGGAGGGCTGGAGGGCTTCGTGGCCAACCTCGGCGACGGGCGGGTCCAGGCCGTCGCCGAAGGAGGGCGGCCCGAGTGCGAACAGCTTCTGGAGTGGCTGCGTTCCGGCGACACGCCCGGGCAGGTCGACGGCGTCACGGAGATCTGGGACCGGCCGCGCGGCGGCTACTCCGGCTTCGCCATTCGATGATCCAAAGCGGTTGCCATTCGCGCCTGACCATGCAAGGCTTCCGCAACGAGTGGTTGAGAGTGATCTTCACGCCCCCCGCGGGCCGCCGCCTCCGGCGCATGAGCGCCGTCGAGCCAGGGCCGCCCAGGGCCGCGGGGCGTGATCGTGTTGACCGTCAAACCTTTTGGTGAGAAGCTTGAAGTCCCCCGCAACCGGACTGCTTGCTCCGGAAAATAAGTTCAGAAGTGGTACAGCGGGCGCGATATTTTCCCTCACGACCAACCACCACTCGGGTTGGTCACTCAGTGTGGAGGACCATCGATCATGGCAAAGGCGCTTCTCGGTTACGTCGGCGGCTCCGACCCCCGAGTCCTCGCCGAGATGCGACGGCTGCAGCAGCGTGTCCAGGACCTGGAATCCGAACTCGTACGGATGCAGGCCGAGAACGACGCTCTGTCGGCTGCCGCACGGCATCAGGACTCGATGCTCGAAGGCATCGACATCGACGTACACCAGGCAGAGCCTGCGCTGACCTGACTCGACCGCTCGGGCCGGGCCGGCGTGCAGCCTGCCGCTCATGAAATTACGCGAGGGACGCTTCGGCGTCCCTTCGTTGTTTCCGGGTGGCTCTTCCTCCACCACATCGTGTGCCGTGGGCTGTTGGGCGCTGCGCTTACCGACTGATGTGCCCCACGCCTCACATGGTGAAACCGAAAGCAACGGCGGGAGTTCGGCCGCCCTCCGTGCCGGTCCCGGACAGGTACGGGCGCCAAGTGGACTAGAGTCCGACGGCGTGCACCTCAAGAGCCTGACACTGCGGGGATTCAAGTCCTTCGCCTCCGCCACGACGCTGCGTTTCGAGCCCGGCATCACCTGCGTCGTAGGTCCCAACGGCTCCGGCAAGTCCAATGTCGTGGACGCCCTGTCGTGGGTGATGGGGGAGCAGGGCGCCAAGTCGTTGCGCGGCGGCAAGATGGAGGACGTCATCTTCGCCGGTACGACCGGGCGGCCACCGCTCGGCCGCGCCGAGGTGTCCCTCACCATCAACAACGCCGACGGCGCGCTGCCCATCGACTACGCCGAGGTCACCATCACGCGGATCATGTTCCGCAACGGTGGCAGCGAGTACCAGATCAACGGTGACACCTGCCGGCTGCTGGACATCCAGGAGCTGCTGTCGGACTCCGGTATCGGCCGGGAGATGCACGTCATCGTGGGCCAGGGCCAGCTCGACGGCGTCCTGCACGCCGACCCCACCGGCCGGCGGGCCTTCATCGAGGAGGCCGCGGGAGTCCTCAAGCACCGCAAGCGCAAGGAGAAGGCGCTGCGGAAGCTGGACGCGATGCAGGCGAACCTCGCCCGAGTGCAGGACCTGACGGACGAGCTGCGGCGCCAGCTCAAGCCGCTCGGCCGGCAGGCCGCCGTGGCCCGCAAGGCGCAGGTCATCCAGGCCGACCTGCGCGACGCCAGGCTGCGGCTGCTCGCGGACGACCTCGTCACGCTCAAGGAAGCACTGAGATCCGAGATCGCCGACGAGGCCGCGCTCAAGGAGCGCAAGGACGCCGTCGAGGCGCGGCTGAAGGACGCACTGCGCCGAGAGGCCGAGCTGGAGCAGCAGGTACGGATGCTGACGCCGCGTCTGGAGCGTGCCCAGCAGACCTGGTACGAGCTCTCTCAGCTCGCCGAGCGGGTGCGCGGCACCATCGGCCTCGCCGACCAGCGCGTCCAGCACGCCGAGGCCGAGCCCGTCGAGGAGCGGCGTGGCCGGGACCCGGAGGACATGGAGCGGGAAGCGACCCGCATCCGTGAGCAGGAGGCGGAACTGGAGGCCGCGCTGGAGGCGGCTGAACGGGCGCTGGACGACACCGTCTCGCACCGGGCCGAGCTGGAGCGGCAGCTGCACGAGGAGGAGCGCCGCCTCAAGGACGCCGCCCGCGCCATCGCCGACCGCCGCGAGGGCCTCGCGAGGCTGCACGGTCAGGTCAACGCGGCCCGCAGCCGGGCCTCATCGGCGCAGTCCGAGATCGACCGGCTGACGACCGCGCGGGACGAGGCGCAGGAGCGCGCCGCCGCCGCGCAGGAGGAGTACGAGAGCCTCCAGGCCGAGGTCGACGGGCTCGACGCCGGAGACACCGAGCTGGCCGACCAGCACGAGGCCGCCAAGCGTGAGCTCGCGGACGCGGAGGCGGCGCTCTCCGCGGCGCGCGACGCCGTCACGACCGTCGAACGCGAACGTGCCGCCACCTCCGCCCGGCACGACGCCCTGGCGCTCGGTCTGCGCCGCAAGGACGGCACCGGCGCTCTGCTGTCCGCCACGGACGCGCTGACCGGGCTGCTGGGCCCGGCGGCCGAACTGCTCAGCGTCACACCCGGGTTCGAGGTGCCGGTCGCCGCGGCCCTGGGCGCGGCGGCGGACGCCGTCGCCGTCGCCGACACCTCCACGGCTGCGGACGCGCTGCGGCTGCTGCGCAAGCATGACGCGGGCCGGGCGGCACTGCTGCTGGGTTCCTCGTCCGCCTCCGACGCCGGGGCGGCCCCGGAGCCCGTCGTGCAGCGCGAGGGCGGACCGACGCCTGCCGCGCAGCTGGTACGGGCCCCCGCCCAGCTGATGCCGGCCGTGCACAGGCTGCTGCGGGACATGGTCGTCGTACGGACGCTGGAGGACGCCGAGCAGACGGTGGCCGAGCAGCCCGGCACGGTCGCCGTGACGGCCGAAGGCGACGTCCTCGGCGCCCACTTCGCCCACGGCGGCTCCGCCGGTGCCCCCAGCCTTCTCGAGGCCCAGGCGGCCGTCGACGAGGCCGCGGCGGCGCTGGAGGAGCTGGCGTCCCGGCACACCGAGCTGAGCGAGGAGCAGGAGCGGACCAAGGTACGGCGCCGGGAGTGCGCGGCACTCGTCGAAGAGCTGGGATCGCGGCGCAGCGCAGCAGACAGGGAGAAGTCGCAGATCGCCGGACGGCTCGGGACGCTGGGCGGTCAGGCCCGCGGCGCGGCCGGCGAGGCGGAGCGTACCGCCACGGCCGTCGCTAAGGCCGAGGCCGCGCTCGTACGGGCCAACGAGGAGGCCGAGGAGCTGGCGGAGCGGCTGGCCGTCGCCGAGGAGGCCGAGCAGGGCGAGGACGTGGAGCCCGACACCTCCCTGCGGGACCGGCTCTCCGCCGACGGCGCCAACGCCCGGCAGACCGAGATGGAGGCGCGGCTCCAGGTCCGCACGCACGAGGAGCGCGTCAAGTCCCTCGCGGGGCGGGCGGATTCACTCGACCGTGCGGCGCGCGCGGAGCGTGAAGCCCGGGTCCGCGCCGAGCAGCGCCGGGCACGGATGCGGCACGAGGCCGAGGTCGCCGGGGCCGTGGCCTCCGGAGCACGGCAGCTGCTGGCACACGTCGAGGCATCCCTGAGCCGGGCGGCGGAGGAGCGCGAGGCGGCCGGACAGGCGAAGAGTGAGCGCGAGCGCGCGCTGGCCGCGGAGCGCAACGCGGGACGTGAACTCAAGGACGAGCTGGACAAGCTGACCGACTCGATGCACCGCGGCGAGGTGCTGGGCGCCGAGAAGCGGATGCGGGTGGAGCAGCTCGAGACCAAGGCGCTGGAGGAGCTGGGCGTCGAACCCGCCGGGCTGATCAGTGACTACGGCCCGGATCAGCTCGTACCGCCGTCGCCGCCCGCGGAGGGCGAGGAGCTTCCCGAGGACCCGGAGCACCCCCGGAACAAGCCGGTGCCGTTCGTGCGGACGGAGCAGGAGAAGCGGCTGAAGGTCGCGGAACGCGCCTACCAGAAGCTGGGGAAGATCAATCCGCTGGCGCTCGAGGAGTACGCGGCGCTGGAGGAGCGGCACCAGTTCCTGAGCGAGCAGCTCGAGGACCTGAAGAAGACACGTACGGACCTGCTTCAGGTGGTGAAGGAGGTCGACGAGCGCGTCGAACAGGTCTTCACCGAGGCGTACTACGACACGGCCCGGGAGTTCGAGGGCGTCTTCTCGAGGCTCTTCCCCGGCGGCGAGGGCCGTCTGGTGCTGACCGACCCGGACAACATGCTCACCACCGGCGTCGACGTCGAGGCACGGCCGCCCGGCAAGAAGGTCAAGCGGCTCTCGCTGCTCTCGGGCGGCGAGCGGTCGCTGACGGCCGTGGCGCTGCTCGTGTCCATCTTCAAGGCGCGGCCCAGCCCCTTCTACGTCATGGACGAGGTGGAGGCGGCGCTGGACGACACCAACCTCCAGCGGCTGATCGGCCTCATCGAGGAGCTCAAGGGCAGCTCCCAGCTCATCGTCATCACGCACCAGAAGCGCACGATGGAGGTCGCGGACGCGCTCTACGGCGTTTCCATGCAGGGTGACGGCGTGACCAAGGTCATCAGCCAGCGGCTGAGTTGAGCCTCGGTCAGGCCCGTCCGGTGCCACAACGCAGCCCTGGGCACCCTCTCTTCACATCTTGAACATCGACGTGACTGGCGTAACGCCGATTCGATCAGACTGGACCTATTGACTTCGAAACTTAAAGTCATAGTCTCTGCAACGTCACTTTTACCTTCAAGCGGTGGCGCGTGCAGTCTGCGTGCCGGCCCGGAGGCGACAACGTTCCGAACCCGGCCCCCACGCCGGGCACGCAGGAGAGACCTTGACGAGCACCCCACAGTCGGCGCCACCGGCGGCAGGCGGCCAGACCGCCCCGCTCGGACGTGTCGTCTTCATCGCAGCAGCCGCCGCCATGGGCGGTTTCCTCTTCGGCTACGACAGCTCCGTGATCAACGGGGCCGTCGAGGCGGTACGCGGCAGATTCGAAGCCGGCTCCGCCATGCTTGCCCAGGTCATCGCGGCAGCGCTCATCGGCAGCGCGATAGGCGCGGCGCTCGCCGGACGCATCGCGGACCGCATAGGCCGGATCAGGGTCATGCAGATCGCCGCCGTGATCTTCACCGTCAGTGCCATCGGGTCGGCGCTGCCCTTCACGCTCTGGGACCTCGCCCTGTGGCGCGTGCTCGGCGGTGTCGCCATCGGCATGGCCTCCGTGATCGGGCCCGCCTACATCGCCGAGGTCTCCCCGCCGGAGTACCGCGGACGTCTCGCCTCCTTCCAGCAGGCCGCGATCGTCACCGGCATCGCCGTCTCCCAGCTGGTCAACTTCGCGATCCTCACGCTCGCGGACGGCGACCAGCGAGGGAAGCTGGCGGGCCTGGAGGCGTGGCAGTGGATGCTCGGCATCATGGTGATCCCGTCGGTCGCCTACTTCCTGCTCTCGTTCGTCATCCCCGAGTCGCCGCGCTACCTGATCTCCATCGGGCAGCAGACCCGGGCACGCGAGGTGCTGAGCAGCGTCGAGGGCGAGCACGACCGCATCGACGCGCGTCTCGCCGAGATCGAGCACGGCATGCGCACCGAGCACAAGTCGACGTTCAAGGACCTGCTCGGCGGCCGGTTCGGGTTCCTGCCGATCGTCTGGGTGGGCATCGGGCTGTCGGTCTTCCAGCAGCTCGTCGGCATCAACGTGGTCTTCTACTACTCGTCGACGCTGTGGCAGTCCGTCGGGATCAACCCCGAGAGCTCGTTCTTCTACTCCTTCACGACCTCGATCGTGAACATCGTCGGCACGATCATCGCGATGCTGCTGGTCGACAAGATCGGCCGGAAGCCGCTCGGCTTCATCGGGTCGGTCGGCATGACGGTTTCGCTGGCGCTCGTGGCCTGGGCCTTCTCGGCCGTGCGCGGCTCGGGTGAGAACGTCTCGCTGCCGGACACCCAGGGCACCGTCGCACTCATCGGTGCGCACACCTTCACGCTCTTCTTCGCGCTCTCCTGGGGCGTCGTCGTGTGGGTGCTGCTCGGGGAGATCTTCCCGAACAAGATCCGTGCCGCCGGTCTCGGCGTCGCCGCGGCCGCCCAGTGGATCGCCAACTGGGTCATCACCGCCAGCTTCCCGAGCCTGTCGGAGTGGAACCTGTCCGGCACGTACGTGATCTACACGGTCTTCGCCCTGCTCTCGATCCCGTTCCTGCTCAAGTGGGTGCCGGAGCCGAAGGGCAAGGCGTTGGAGGAGATGGGCTAACCGAACCCCGCCGCCCGCTCCTCTGCACGGTCGCCGCCCCGGTCCGACACCGGGGCGGCGGCGTGCGCGGTGCCGTGCGGGTGCACTGTTGACGGTGGCGGATACTGGACGGGCTATGGAAATCGTCATCCTTGTTGCAGTCATCGCCGTGGTCGTGCTGGCCGCGATCAGCGGGCTCGTCGTCAGCGGACGGAAGAAGAAGGCCGCCACCGCCGAGAAGCCCGCCGAGTCGCAGGCCACGGCCACCGCACCCGCCGAGCCGCACGTCGGCGACGAGGCCGCCGGCACCGCCGAAGCGCCGCGCAGAACGATCGAGGAGGTCGGCCTGCCGGCCGAGGCCGAGGCACCCGCCGCCCCGGCACCGGCCGAGCCCGCGATCGAGACCCCGGAGCCGACCGCCGGGCGCCTCGTGCGGCTGCGCTCCCGGCTCTCCCGTTCGCAGAACTCCATCGGCAAGGGGCTCCTCACGCTGCTCTCACGGGAGCATCTCGACGATGCGACCTGGGAGGAGATCGAGGACACGCTGCTGACGGCCGACGTCGGAGTCGCGCCCACGCAGGAGCTGGTCGAGCGTCTCCGCGAGCGGGTGCGGATCCTCGGCACCCGCACGCCCGAGGAGCTGCGCGGCCTGCTCCGCGACGAACTCCTCACGCTGGTGGGTCCGGACCTGGACCGCACCGTCCACACCGAGACGCGCGGAGCGGTCGACCGGCCGGGTGTCGTGCTGGTCGTGGGCGTGAACGGCACCGGCAAGACGACCACCACCGGGAAGCTCGCGCGTGTACTCGTGGCCGACGGCAAGTCCGTGGTGCTCGGCGCGGCCGACACCTTCCGCGCCGCCGCCGCCGACCAGCTGGAGACGTGGGGGAAGCGCGTCGGTGCCCGCACCGTGCGCGGCCCGGAGGCCGGCGACCCGGCGTCCGTCGCCTTCGACGCGGTCAAGGAGGGCACCGAGGCGGGCGCGGAGGCGGTTCTCATCGACACGGCGGGCCGCCTCCACACCAAGACCGGACTGATGGACGAGCTGGGCAAGGTCAAGCGCGTCGTGGAGAAGCAGGGCCCGGTCGACGAGGTGCTGCTCGTGCTCGACGCCACCACGGGCCAGAACGGGCTCGTGCAGGCCAGGGTGTTCGCCGAGGTCGTCGACATCACGGGCATCGTGCTCACCAAGCTGGACGGCACCGCCAAGGGCGGCATCGTCATCGCGGTCCAGCGCGAACTGGGCGTGCCCGTCAAGCTGATCGGGCTCGGCGAGGGCGCGGACGACCTGGCGCCCTTCGAACCGGAGGCCTTCGTCGACGCGTTGATCGGCGGGGAGTGAACCGGCCGCGGTAGCGCTGCCGAGGACCCGCACAGCGAAGCGCCCCGCCCCACGGTGCAGATGGGGCGGGGCGCGCTTGTGCCCGCTTGCGTGAGAACTGCCGTCAGGTCCCCGAGCGGTTGCAGACGTAGGCGAGAGTGCCCAGCAGCAGCCGGGCCTGTGGCGGTCGGCCCGCCTCCTCCAGGGCCGGCCTGCGCAGCCAGTGCACGGGGCCGAGGCCGCCGAGGTCGGAGGGCGGTGCCGTCACGTACTCGCCCTCTCCGAGACCGCGCAGGTCCAGCGGGGCGTCGTCCCACCCCATCCGGTAGAGCAGTTCGGGCAGTTCGGCGGCCGCGCCGGGAGCGACGAAGAACCACATGCGCCCGTGCGGCGCGAGCGCCACCGGGCCCAGCGGGAGGCCCATCCGCTCCAGCCGTACGAGCGCGTGGCGGCCGGCGGACTCACCGACCTCGATCACGTCGAAGTGCCGGCCCGTCGGCAGCAGCAGCGCGGCGCCCGGGCACTGCGCCCACGCCTCGCCGGCCTCGTCGAGAGTCGCCCCCGCGGGCACCTCCAGCGACGCGTCGAGCGGATGCGCCCCGGGAGCCGGGCAGACGGCGGCACCGCACGAGCACTCGGTGCGCCCCCCGGCGGCACGAGCCGCGCGGGCACCGGGGACCACGGACCATCCCAGCAGACCCGTGTACTCCGCCACGGTCGTGGCCGCGCACGCGCGGTGCCGCCGCCGTGCACCGGGGCGCAGTTGATGAAAGTCGCGGATGCCGCCCAGACCGCCGATGGCGCCGATCGTGAAGCCCATGCTCCCTCCAACGGGTCCTGCCTGCCGATGGTTACGAGCCGTCTGCGCACAGTGACGGGTCACATGCGCACGGCTCCGCCCCTTATCGGCCTGGTCATGTGTCAAGTGAATCGTGTGCGGCAGCGGAGGGGTTCATTCGAAGGGGTGGCGAATGGTGGCGATTGTGCAAACGGCCTCGCCCCGCGGGTGATCGGGAGGTTACTTTCAGTACACACGGATGGCGTAGCTTCGCCTCGTGGGTATGCCGGAGGCATGGTGTCGTGGGGGCGGTGAGGGGCCTGATGGGGGCATTACCTGTTGGTGAGGGCGACAAGCTCCCCAACAAGCAGCTGAGTTCGTGGTTCATGCGCAGCGGCTGGTCGAAGGGCGAGCTCGCGCGACAGGTCAACCGACGGGCCCGGCAGCTGGGCGCGCACCACATCAGTACCGACACCTCGCGCGTGCGCCGGTGGCTGGACGGCGAGCAGCCGCGCGAGCCGATCCCCCGCATCCTCTCCGAGCTGTTCTCCGAGCGCTTCGGCTGCGTCGTCGCGGTCGAGGACCTCGGGCTGCGCCCCACCCGTCAGTCCCCGGCGGCCTCCGGTGTGGATCTGCCGTGGGCAGGGCCGCAGACGGTCGCGATGATCAACGAGTTCACGCGCAGCGACCTGATGCTGGGCCGGCGCGGGTTCCTCGGGACGTCGCTGTCGGTCGCCGCGGGCCCCTCGCTGATCGAGCCGATGCAGCGCTGGCTGGTACCGAGCCCGGCGGTGCCGGTCGCGGGTGCCGACGGCGCCGTCCCCGCTGCCGGGGCCTCCCCGCACGGCAGCGGGGCGGCGTCGTCGGCATCCGGAAGCGGCGGCGGTCAGGTTGTGCCCCTGCCCCTGAAGGGCGGCGGGGCGCGGCGTGCCGAGAAGCTGTCGATGCCGGAGATAGAGCTTCTGGAGCACACCACCGTCATGTTCCGGCAGTGGGACGCGCAGTGCGGCGGCGGGCTGCGTCGCAAGGCCGTCGTCGGCCAGCTGCACGAGGTGACGGACCTGCTGCAGGAGAAGCACTCGGAGCCCGTCGGGCGCCGCCTCTTCCGCGTGACGGCCGAACTCGCCGCGCTGGCAGGGTGGATGAGCTACGACGTCGGCCTCCAGCCCACCGCGCAGAAGTACTTCGTCCTCGCGCTGCATGCCGCGAAGGAGGCGGGCGACCGGCCCCTGGGCTCGTACGTGCTGAGCAAGATGGGCCGCCAGATGATCCATCTCGGGCGCCCGGACGACGCGTTGGAGCTGATCCACCTCGCGCAGTACGGCAGCCGGGAGGGGGCGACGGCCCGCACGCAGGCGATGCTGCACGCGATGGAGGCCCGTGCGTACGCGAACATGGGCCAGCCCGGGAAGTGCCGTCGCGCTGTGCGCATGGCCGAGGACACCTTCGAGGACGCCGCGGCCGGCGACGGCGACCCGGACTGGATCCGCTTCTTCTCGGAGGCCGAGCTGAACGCGGAGACCGCGCACTCGTACCGCGACCTGGCCTACTCGTCGGGGCGCAGCCCGACCTACGCGTCGATGGCGCGCCCCGCGATGGAGCGGGCCGTGGAGCTGTTCAGGCGCGAGGCGGAGGAGACGGAGGGCGGCGGCCACCGCCGTTCGTACGCGCTGAACCTCCTGGGCATGGCGAGCGTGCATCTGCTGCAGAAGGAGCCGGAGCACTGCGCCTTCCGCGCCGGGGAGGCGATCGACGTGGCACGGAGGCTGCGCTCCGAGCGCGTGAACAACCGGCTGCGCCGGACCGCGGCCTGGGCCGCGCGCGACTTCGGAGGGGTGGCGGAGGTCGTGCGGCTCGGTCAGCGGCTGGCCGAGGAACTGCCCGACACCGAGGCGGGCGCAGTGGCGGGGTGACCCAGCGGGCGTCCGCTCGCTGGAGCGCCGCCCGCACGGCACCGGGCCCACACCCGGCAGCGGATCTGGAACCCGGCCCGGATCCGTGCCCGGTCCGAGGAACCGCGGATCGGCGAACCAGTGGAACCTGCGGGCGAGTTGATCCGTCCGACCCATGACAACCGGCCGCGACAGCACCCGGGCACCAGACACGGCTCCCCCCGACGCCATGTCGTACAGGGTGCGTCGCGGCCGGTTCTGCCTGTTACGAGTGCCGACCATCTCCTCGTACGGGCCGCTGCGCCAGTTCATCGGCACGTAACACCGCGGCGCGCATCGTCACCACGGCGAAACAACCGGCGGCATCAGCGGAAACGGAACGCGGCGAACGTGGCTGCAACACCCCCCGGCCTTCCCGCCCCTCCCGTCCGTTCCGCGCGGGCCGGTACTTCGAGGAGACGTCCATTGAACGGCGCCGATACCGCATTCGTAATGATCAGCGCGTTTCTCGTCATGCTGATGACGCCCGGCCTCGCCTTCTTCTACGGAGGCATGGTCCGTGTCAAGAGCGCGCTCAACATGCTGATGATGTCCTTCGTCTCGCTGGGGATCATCACCGTCCTGTGGGTGCTCTACGGCTACTCCCTGGCCTTCGGCCCCGACACCGGTGGCTTCATCGGCAACCTCGAATTCGCCGGATTCAAGGGCATCACCGACGGATCGCTGACCGAGAAGGGCGGCATCCCGGTCTTCGCCTTCGCGCTCTTCCAGATGATGTTCGCGATCCTCACGCCGGCACTGATGAGCGGGGCCCTGGCCGACCGCGTGAAGTTCGGCGCATGGGCCGCCTTCATCGCGCTGTGGGCGACTCTGATCTACTTCCCCGTCGCCCACTGGGTGTGGGCCGAGGGCGGCTGGCTCTTCGACCTCGGGGTCATCGACTTCGCGGGCGGCACGGCCGTCCACATCAACGCCGGCATCGGCGCGCTCGCGGCCGTACTGGTCGTCGGCAAGCGCAAGGGCTTCAAGAAGGACCCCATGCGTCCGCACAGCCTGCCGCTGGTGGTGCTCGGAGCGGCTCTGCTGTGGTTCGGCTGGTTCGGCTTCAACGCGGGCTCGGCCCTCGCCGCCGACGGCACGGCCGCGCTGATGGCCATGAACACGCAGCTCGCCACGGGAGCGGCCGTGCTGGGCTGGCTCGTCTACGAGCGCATCCGTCACGGCGCCTTCACCACCCTCGGTGCCGCCTCGGGTGCCATCGCGGGCCTCGTCGCGATCACACCGTCCGGTGCGAACGTCAACGCCGTCGGCGCGCTGGCCATCGGCCTGGTGGCGGGTCTCGTCTGCTCCTGGGCCGTCAGCCTCAAGTTCAAGCTGGGCTTCGACGACTCGCTGGACGTCGTGGGCGTGCACCTCGTGGGCGGTGTCATCGGCACCCTCATGGTCGGCTTCCTGGCCACCGGCGGCGACGCCGGCCTCGCCCAGTTCGGCAAGCAGGCCACCGGAGCCTTCGCGGTGATGGGCTACTCGTTCGTGGTCTCCTGGATCATCGCCAAGCTGATCCACGTCACCGTGGGCATGCGCGCGAGCGAGGAGGAGGAGACGAGCGGCCTGGACCGCGCGTACCACGCCGAGACCGCGTACGACTTCAGCGCCGTCGGCGGCTCCACCTCCGGCGCCTCCGCGTCCCCGGCCCGTCCCGCCGCTGCAGCGCCCGGATCGGGGCAGCAGCAGGACGAGGCGACGACGGCCGGCCGGATCTCCGAGAAGAAGGTTGACGCATGAAGCTCATCACCGCGGTCATCAAGCCGCACCAGCTGGAGGACGTGAAGGAGGCGCTGCGCGCCTTCGGGGTGCAGGGCCTGACGGTCACCGAGTCCAGCGGCTACGGACGCCAGCGCGGCCACACCGAGGTCTACCGGGGCGCCGAGTACACCGTCGACCTCGTGCCCAAGGTACGGATCGAGGTGCTGGCCGAGGACGGGGACGCCGAGGAGCTCCTGGAGGTCGTCGTCAAGTCCGCCCGCACCGGGAAGATCGGCGACGGCAAGGTCTGGACGGTCCCCGTCGAGACCGCCGTGCGGGTCCGCACCGGCGAACGCGGACCCGACGCCCTCTAGTGACGGTTCACATGGGCGGACACAGCGGCCTTCCCGGAACGGCGGAAGAGGCGGCCGGGGAAGCCGGGGCGGAGGCGGAGCAGGGCAGCTATGCGGCGGCCCGGCTGCGCCTTCTCCGCGGCGAGGACGGCACGGTGGCGGGGGCGCCCCGCCGTGCCGAACTGGCACGCGTGACCGACCACTGGCTGGCGGGGCTGCTGGGCGACGCCGGGCCCGGCGTCGCCCTCGTCGCCGTCGGCGGCTACGGGCGGGGCGAGCTGTCCCCGCGCAGCGACCTCGATCTGCTGCTGCTCCACGACGGCAGCGCGGGGCCCGCCGGCATCGCGCGGATCGCGGACCGCATCTGGTACCCGGTCTGGGACCTCGGCATCGCCCTGGACCACTCCGTACGAACCCCCGCGGAGGCCCGCGCCACGGCGAAGGACGACCTCAAGGTCCAGCTCGGCCTGCTGGACGCGCGGCACGTCGCGGGTGACGCGACGCTCACCGCGGACATGCGCACCGCGCTGCTTGCGCAGTGGCGGGCACAGGCGCCCGCTCGCCTCCCGGAGCTGCGGGAGCTGACCGAGGAACGGGCCCGTACACACGGTGAGTTGCGCTTCCTGCTGGAGCCGGACCTGAAGGAGGCACACGGTGGGCTCCGGGACGCCACCGCACTGCGGGCGGTGGCGGCGTCCTGGCTGGCCGACGCGCCGCGCGGCGGCCTGGGCCGTGCGCGTGAGGCGCTCCTGGACGTACGCGACGTGCTCCACCTCTCGACCGGCCGCTCCACCGACCGGCTCGCTCTGCAGGACCAGGACCAGGTCGCCTCGGCGCTCGGTCTGGCGGACGCCGACGCACTGCTCCGGCAGGTCTACGAGTCGGCCCGAACCATCGCCTACGCCGCCGACGTGACGTGGCGCGAGGTGAGCCGCGTGCTCAAGTCCCGCGGCGGGCGCGCCTCCCGGCTGCGCGGCCTGCTGGGCGGCATGTCGGGGGGCGGGCCCGGCGGTGGGCGCCGCGGCGCCGCGCAGGAACGCACGCCGCTCGCCGAAGGCGTCGTCGAGCACGAGGGGGAAGCGGCTCTCGCCCGTACCGCACGGCCGGAGCGTGACCCCGTGCTGCCGCTGCGGGCCGCAGCCGCCGCGGCACAGGCGGAGCTTCCGCTGGCGCTGCCCTCCGTGCGGAGGATGGCGGCGTCGCCGGATCTCCCGGTGCCGTGGCCCGCCGAGGCCCGCGAGGAGTTCGTCACCCTGCTCGGCGCGGGCGAGGCGACGGTGCCCGTGTGGGAGGCGCTGGACGCCGAGGGCCTCATCGGCCGTCTGCTGCCGGACTGGGAGCGGGTGCGCTGCCGTCCGCAGCGCAATCCCGTGCACCGCTTCACGGTCGACCGTCACCTGGTGGAGACCGCGGTGCGTGCCTCCGCGCTGACGCGTCGCGTGCAGCGACCGGACCTGCTGCTGGTCGCCGCGCTGCTGCACGACATCGGCAAGGGCTGGCCGGGCGACCACTCCGTCGTGGGCGAGACGATCGCCTACGACATGGCCGGCCGCATGGGCTTCGATCCACCGGACGCGGACGTGCTCGCCCGTCTCGTACGCCACCACCTGCTGCTGGTGGAGACCGCCACCCGGCGCGATCTGGACGACCCGGCGACGATCCGGTCCGTCGCGGACGTCGTGGGCGGTGCCGGGACGCTGGAGCTGCTGCACGCGCTGACGGAGGCCGACGCGCTGGCGACCGGCCCAGCGGCGTGGTCCGCGTGGCGCGGCACCCTCGTCGCGGACCTGGTCACCCGGGTCGCCGGCGTACTCGCGGGGGAGGCGGTCGAGGAGCACACGGAACCGTTCGTGCCCTCGGCGGAGGCGGAACGCCTCGCGATGGAATCGTGGCGCAGGCAGGGCCCAGCCCTCGCACTCAGCACGACGGGCAGCGGGGGAGATCCCAGGCCCGGGCACACCGACGAGGAACACAAGGCAGTCCCGGAGGACGCGGGCGACGCGGACATCTCCCGCGCACGGTCCGTCGGCGTCGAGTTGCTGGTCACCGTCCCGGCCCCGCGTCCGGCGCCTGACTACCCCGCCTCCGCCCCGGGAGCCCCGGGCGGCACCGGCGTGTACGCGATGGGCGTGCTGCCCGCCGTCGCGGGCGTCCTCGCGCTGCACCGGATGACCGTACGGGCGGCCGACCTGCGGGTGATGCGGCTTCCAGGACAGGTGACGGGGGGAGCGCAGGCCGGGCCGGACGAGGACGCGGCGGTGCTCCTGCTGTCGTGGCGTGTGGCCGCCGAGTACGGCTCGCTGCCCCCCGCGTTGCGGCTGCGCGCGGATCTGGCGCGCGCCCTCGACGGTTCCCTCGACATCCCGGCCCGCCTCGCCGAGCGCGAGGCCGCCTACCGCAGGCCCCGCAGGCGCCGCGCGGGACAGGCTCCGCCGCCGCGGGTCACGGTCGCGCCGGGCGGCTCGGAGCTCGCGACCGTCCTGGAGGTTCGGGCACAGGACGCCCCCGGCCTGCTCTACCGCATCGGGCGTGCCCTGGAGGGGGCGGGCGTCCTGGTGCGCAGCGCACACGTCAGCACGCTCGGCGCCAACGCCGTCGACGCCTTCTACCTGACGGGTGCCGACGGCGACCCTCTGGCCTCGTCCGCGGCCGCCGCGCTGGCGCGCGACCTCGAGCACGAGCTGGGGCGTGTGCCCGACGAGGCGGCGTAACTCCTCCGGCCGCGCGATGCCGGGCCCGAAGACGGTCGCCGACCGGACCTGACCGCAGTCCTCGTGGACGGATACCCTTGGAGGCCGACTGCCGACCTGACCCAGTACCCAGACGCGAAGGATCCGCGAACGCCGTGTTCGACACTCTCTCCGATCGCCTCGCAGCGACCTTCAAGAACCTCCGGGGCAAGGGCCGCTTGTCCGAGGCGGACATCGACGCCACGGCGCGTGAGATCCGTATCGCCCTGCTGGAGGCGGACGTCGCGCTCCCCGTCGTGCGCGCCTTCATCAAGCAGGTCAAGGAGCGTGCCGTAGGGAGCGAGGTCTCCCAGGCGCTGAACCCCGCCCAGCAGGTCATCAAGATCGTCAACGAGGAGCTCATCGGCATCCTCGGTGGCGAGACCCGCCGCCTGCGGTACGCGAAGAACCCGCCGACCGTGATCATGCTCGCCGGCCTGCAGGGTTCCGGTAAGACGACCCTGGCGGGAAAGCTGGGCCGCTGGCTCAAGCAGCAGGGGCACGAGCCGCTGCTCGTCGCGTGTGACCTTCAGCGTCCCAACGCCGTGAACCAGCTCTCCGTCGTGGCCGAGCGTGCCGGTGTCGCGGTCTTCGCGCCCGAGCCCGGCAACGGCGTCGGAGACCCGGTGAAGGTCGCCGAGGACTCCGTGGTCCACGCCCGGGAGAAGCACCACGACGTCATCGTCGTCGACACCGCGGGCCGCCTCGGTATCGACGAGGAGCTGATGCGGCAGGCCGCCGACATCCGGGACGCGGTCAGCCCCGACGAGATCCTCTTCGTCGTCGACGCGATGATCGGCCAGGACGCGGTCACCACCGCCGAGGCCTTCCGCGACGGCGTCGGCTTCGACGGCGTGGTGCTCTCGAAGCTCGACGGCGACGCACGAGGCGGCGCCGCCCTCTCGGTCGCCCAGGTGACCGGCAAGCAGGTCATGTTCGCCTCCAACGGCGAGAAGCTGGACGACTTCGACGCGTTCCACCCGGACCGCATGGCGTCCCGCATCCTCGGCATGGGCGACATGCTCACGCTCATCGAGAAGGCCGAGCAGACCTTCAGCCAGCAAGAGGCCGAGAAGATGGCCGCGAAGCTGCAGAAGGGGCCCAAGGAGTTCACGCTCGACGACTTCCTGGCGCAGATGGAGCAGGTCCGCAAGATGGGCTCCATCTCGAAGCTGCTCGGCATGATGCCCGGCATGGGCCAGATGAAGGAGCAGATCAACGACCTCGACGAGCGCGAGGTCGACCGCACGGCCGCCATCATCAAGTCGATGACGCCGGGCGAGCGCGCCGAGCCCACCCTCATCAACGGCTCCCGTCGGGCACGCATCGCGCGGGGCTCCGGCGTCGAGGTCAGCGCGGTGAAGAACCTCGTGGAGCGGTTCTTCGAGGCCCGCAAGATGATGTCCCGCATGGCGCAGGGCGGCGGAATGCCTGGTATGCCGGGAATGCCCGGCATGGGCGGCGCAGGGAAGAAGAAGGCGAAGCAGCAGAAGAAGGCCAAGGGCAAGCGCCAGTCGGGCAACCCGATGAAGCGCAAGCAGGAGGAGCAGGCCGCCGCCGAGCGCAAGGCGGCGGGTGCGGGCAGCGCGTTCGGCGGCGCGGGCGCGGCGCAGGGCCCGGAGGACTTCGAACTTCCGCAGGAGTTCAAGGACATGCTGCCCCCGAAGTGAACCATCGGGCGCGGGGGCGGATGATGTCGTGCATGCGCGTATACATCCGGCCCCCGCAGCCCGGCGACGAGACCGCCTACCGAGAGGCGGTACTCCGCTCGGCGGACCACCTCAGCCCCTGGAACCCCGTCGAGCCGGAAGGTCTCCCCGACCTCTTGCGGCGTCAGGGCCCCGCGCTGCGCAGCTTCATGATCTTCGACAGCGAGGACCACGGTCTGGTGGGCCGCGTCAACGTCGCGAACATCGTCCGTGCCCGCTTCTGCAACGGCTCGCTCGGCTACGACAGCTACGTGCCGTACGAGGGCACCGGCCGCATGACCGAAGGGATGCGGCTCATCGTCGACCAGTGCTTCGAGAGCGCCCCGCAGGGGCTCGGGCTGCACCGCCTGGAGATCAACGTCCAGCCGGAGAACCACCGCTCCACCGCCATGGCGCGCCGCCTCGGGTTCCGGCACGAGGGGTTCTCCCCCCGGCTGCTCTTCCTCAACGACGCCTGGCGCGACCACGAGCGCTTCGCCATCACGGCGGAGGAGTGGCCGGAGGCACGCGCCGCGGGGCTGCGCGAACAGAGACGCAGCGGGAACGGCACGCGGTCGCAGAGGGCGGGCCAGCAGCCCGAGCCGGGCGCGGGCATGAGCGTCGAGCACTGACGGAACCGCACGTTCCACCGGGTGGCGGGGCGCACTGTCAGGGCGCGCGGGCGACGGCGGCCCGCATCCGATTCCGAGGGTCCCGCTGACACGACTCCTGTCCGCGGGCGCGCATGTGACGCCGCGCCAGAAGAAAGATGTACGGTACATGCCACTGGGGCCGTGCCCTTTCCGGTGCGGCTCCGGCGGCATTTCCGCCACCCCTTCGGACACCGGAGAGCCTTATGCGCAACAGATCCGTTCTGGCCGCACTGAGCCTCGCCGCGGCCCTCGTGGCCTCGGTTCCCGCACCGGCCTCCGCTGCGACCGGTTCGCCGGCTCCCGCCGGCGGCGGCACCGCCGGGACGGCGGCCGGATCCGCCCACTGCCCTCAGCTGTCGAAGAAGCTCGAGTGGCACGGGCACAACCGCGCCGCGCTCCAGCGCGTGATCGACGAGCGTGGCCGGTGCGGTCACCACACCAAGGGCGGCCACGAGCCCCGCCCGGTCGCCGCCTTCGACTGGGACAACACGATCACCAAGAACGACACGACGGACGTTACGCTCGCCTGGGCCCTTCACCACGACAAGATCCTCCAGCCCCGCCGGTGGGGCGACACCAGCGAGTGGCTCACCCCCGCCGCCGAGGGCGCTCTGACGGAGGCGTGCGGCAAGGCCGTGCCCGCGGGCCGCCCGCTGCCCACCTCCACCGACGACGACTGCACCGACGAGATCTTCGAGATCCGCACGGAAGCGCAGACCATGGACGGCCGCCCGGCATTCGGGGGCAAGTGGAACCACCGCCGGACGGTGCCCGAATACGCCTGGGTGGCCCAGCTGTTCGCCGGACACACTCCGGCCGAGGTCAAGCAGTACGCCGAGGCTGGCCGCAAGAAGAGCCTGGCCGCGCCCATCGGCAGCGAGATGAAGGTGGGCACCCACACGATGCCCGCCTACGTGCGCTATTACGAGCAGCAGAAGGACCTCATCAGCACGCTGCAGCGGGCCGGCTTCGACGTCTACATCGTCTCGGCGGGCGTCGAGTACGCGGCCGAGGCCTGGTCGAAGGGCGTGGGCATCGACGCCGAGCACACCATCGCCATCCGCAGCATCCTCCGCGACGGCCGCATCACCACGCGCAACGAAGGGTGCGGGGGCGCCCCGGCGAGCCGGGGCGAGACCATCCCGTACATCGACGGCAAGCGCTGCTGGGTCAACCAGGACATCTACGGGGTCAAGGGCCGCGCCGCCTGGAAGCAGCAGGACCGCGAGCACCGCATCGCCGTGGGCGGCGGCGACGCGGACACCGACGTCACCTTCGTACGTGACGCGACCGGCGCGCACCTCGTCCTCAACCGGAACAAGAACGAGGTGATGTGCCGGGCGTACGACAACGAGGACGGACGCTGGCTGCCCAACCCGATGTTCATCGAGCCGCTCCCGCAGAAGCCGGAGCCGTACCCGTGCTCCACGTCGGCGTACAACAGCGAGAACGGTGACCTCACGCCGGTACACCGCTACGACGGCAGCACAGTGCCTGACCAGAAGGACCGCGTCTTCGGCTGACCGCCCGCATGGGGGCGCAGGCCCTCCGCGTACGCACCCCGGCCCGCGGGGCACCCGACCTGGTGCCTAGCGGGCCGCCGTGTGCGTGGGGGAGCCAGTCAGACCGGCAGCGGCGAGCCCCCGGCCGTCCCGTCCCCGCAGATGCCGAGGAACTGGGCCGCCGTGGCGCCGACGTCCGCCAGCGACGCCGCGTCCGGGAGCAGAACGGGACCGGCGTCGCCGGTGCCCGGCCGGTGGACGAGTACCGGGACGAACTCGCGGGTGTGGAAGGCGTGCCCGATCACCGGGTCGTTGCCGTGGTCGGCGGTGACGATCAGCCGGTCGCCCGGACGGTTCAACTCCCGCAGCAGTGCGCCCAGTCCGGCGTCCGTCTCCTCCAGTACCGCACCGAAGCGCGCGGCGTCCTGCTGGTGCCCGGCCAGGTCGGTCTCCTGCACGTTCGCCACCACGAGAGCCGGCGTACCGCCTGCCTCTCCGGCGTGGCGTGCGGCGGAGACCGTGTGTGCCAGCACCTCCTCCGTACGCACGGCGGGGCGGCGCACCGCGCTGTCGCAGGCGAGGATGTCCGCCGCCTTGCCGACGAGGGTGACGTCGGCCCCGGCACGTGCCGCCAGCTCCGGCAGCTGCCTGGCGTGATCCACCGGTGCTCCGAGGTGCTGCACCCGCAGTCCGCCGTTGCGGTAGAAGCCGCTCGCGGGCGTGTCCAGCCCGACGGTGTCCCCGTCGCCGTGCCGCACGAAGTCCGGCAGCGGGCTCCCGGAACGGCCGCCCACCGCGATGACGCGCGCGACCGGCGCGGTGGCCCGCACCGTGCGGGCGACAGCGAGGATCCGCTCGAAAGGCTGGTCCTCGAGGCGGGCGGAGACGTTCCAGTTGATGCCGGGGTCGGCCTCCAGGTTGTCGTGCACGAGCATGTTCCCGTCCACCACGAGCACGGGCTCCCCGCCCAGCGACTCGACCTTGTGTCCGGCCTGTTCGAGCGCCGCGGTCACCTCCGCGAGGTGCTGTGCGAGGCGCGCGACGGCGACCCGGCTGAAGTCGGCGCCCATCATGGTCTGGTGACCGGCGTAGGTGTCCGCGCCGTCGTAGCCGAGGCGGGCCCGTCCGGCCGCGACGGGCAGCGCCGTCCCGGACGCGAGCGCGGGGTGCGGGCGCAGCAGGCCGAGGCCGAGGTCTCCCAGTGCGGGAAGCCGCAGGTGCCGGCCGTGTGCGGCGCGGTACCGGTCGAGGAGATGCCCGAGCGTGTCGGCTTCGAGATCGCCCGGCCGCAGCGCGCCCGCGTCGGGCATGGCCCCGATGCCGAGCCCGTCCAGGACGACGATGACGGTCCGGCCCGCGCTCGCCCCGGCTCCGGAACCGGCGACCGCGGCGCTCACAGGGCCCGTCCCAGCGGGTCGTACAGGCCGGTCAGCCGCGGCCGGCCCGAGGAGAGGCCCGCGACGACGGCGATGCTGCTGCGCGTGACGAACATCTGGGTGCGGAAGGCGAGGACCGCCGTGTCGCCCGCCCGTACCGGCGCGGCGCCCGGCGGGGGAGCGTCCAGGAGCCGGTAGTAGTCGATGTTCTCTGCCGGCATCTCCTGCACGGGCAGCCGCAGACCGGCGCGCGGCAGCAGCGCGTCCCTGATCCCCGCGCGGGGGTAGAAGCCCCCTCCCAGCAGGGCGGGCCGGCCGTCGGCAAGAGTGTGGGAGACCTCGGTGACATAGACGTAGCCGGGCCGTTCCGGCTGGCCGGGGTCGAGCGCGTGCAACGGTGTCGTACCGGTCAGGGCGTGACCGGGTTCGCCGTGCGTTGCGCCGAGCCGGGCGAGCAGCGGCAGCGCGGCGGCCGAAGTGGCGCCCGGTGCACTGAGCTTGAGGCCCTGGTGGCCTCGGTTCTCCAGGCGCGCGCGGGCCTCACGCAGCAGCGTGAACGTCCCCGTGGGCAGAGGAGCGCCCGTCGACGGATCGCACAGCAGGCACGGGAAGCCGGTGACGCCCGCGATCCGGATGCCCGGCATCGCTTCGGCCTCGTCCGCGAAGGCATCGACGCCGTCGGGCGGGACACCGCCCTCCTGGCCCGGGTAGACCGAGCCGGGTGCTCCCGCCAGCCGCAGCAGGACGTCCTGCACGAATCCCTGGCGCTGTGCTTCGTCGGACACGGCGCGGGCGTTGTCGGCGTCGAAGACGGTGACGGCCTCCGGGCGCCATTCGAGCATCCCGGCCAGCGCGCGCCGCGGGATCTGCACCAGGTGCCCGATGTTGCCCGCGAGAGCTCCGGCGGAGTGGAGGGCGCGTGCCTCGGGTGCGTCGATGGCCGCGGACCTCGGAAGGTGGCGGGCCACCACGGCTATCAGCTCCGGGTTGCGTCCCAGCTGCTTCACGACGAACCACAGGGACAGGCCCAGCTCCTCGGCCCTCTCCGCGAGCAGCGCCGCGTTCCCCTCCACGGCGTCGCGGTCGACGACGTAGGTGTCCGGCGGTATCGCGCCGTCCCGGTGCAGCGAGGCAGCCGTGTCCGCGAGCTGGGGATTGCGGGCGAGGACGGTGTCGAGGAACAAGATCGGCCCTTCGGGACGGCTGGACGGTCGTGACCGTGGTCTGCGCGTGGTCGGTACGGAGACGGTCGGCGGGACGTGGGCCGGCGCATGTGCCTGAACAGGGCCCGGGCCCGCGTCGCGGACGGATCGGTGCCGGCTCGGCGTCAGCTCCCTCCCGTCCCGTGTGCGGTGTACAGGTCCTCCAGCGCGCGGCGGAGGATGTCCAGGACGAGATCGGCGCCCGCCCGCATCGGGTTGATCCGCACCGTCCAGTCGGCGAGCCGGGGTTCGTCGTCCAGGGACGAGGAGGACATGCGGTAGAACAACGGGGCCACCTCGTAGCGCGAGTTGGCGCCGACCGGGTACGGGGCCGCCCCGTACCGCGCGGCGTACGCGGGCAGTTCGCGGGCCAGCGGCCGGTCCAGGCGTACCACCAGGGCGCGGTCCTGCACGTTGGCGATGCGCACCTCCGCCACGCCGGGAACCTCGCCCGCCTCCAGCCGTTCGGCGATCTCGGTGCCCGTCCGCGACTGCAGCGCCCACATCACCGGTACGTGCGTCAGTGCCCGCAGCGCGTCCAGCGCCTGGTGACCCTGGACCTGGCCACCGCCCGAGTAGTTGTCGGCGTGCACCTGCCCGACGATCTCCCGCGAGCCGACGACGGCGCCCACACCCTCGGGGCCGTGCAGCTTGAACAGCGAGAAGCACGAGACCTCGGCGCCCATCCCGACGCCGCTCACCGGCACCCGGAAGACCGTGTAGTTGTCGTCGACGACCGTGCGGACTCCTGCCGCCCGGCACAGCTCGACCACCTCTCGCAGGTCGTAGGAGTCTCCGAGGCGTTGCCGGGAGTGCTGGACGTAGGCGTGGCGGAACTCGCCGCTCGCCAGGGCGGATTCGAGTGCCGTCCGGTCGTTGAAGTCAGCCTCGTGGGTGCGGACGCCCAGCCCGCGCAGCGTGACCGCGGTGGTGCGGTAGACGGGGGCGCGGTGGATGAGCAGGGGGTCGCCCGCGGTGAGCACCGCGCCGAGGGCGCTGCGGATCGCTCCGGTGCCCGCGCCCTGCACGAGCGCCGCCGCTCCGGCTCCGAAGAAGTCCGCCAGTACCGCCTCCACGCGGGCGGTCGTGCGCGGCCTGCCCGGTCCGGGCACCACACCGGCGTCCGCCTCGAAGAGCTGCGTGCCCTCGAAGTGCCGCGCCGTGCACTCCAGAAGCCGGGACTGCTCCTGTACGGCCTCCTCCAGCGGCACGGTGGGAAGCGGGAACGTCCGCGGAAGTCGTGGCGGCCTCATCTCACAGCTCCTCGTCGTCGCTCGTGCCGCCCGTGAGGAAGCGCAGCGGATTGCGCCGGGTCAGCAGATCGATCAGGGCGTCGTCGGCTCCCGCCGCGCGCAGGCGCGGAAGGAACGAGCGGAAGAGGTGGCCGTACCCGGTGCCGCCCTTGCTCGTGAGATAGCCGTACCGCGAGATGTCGCAGCTGAGCAGCACCCGGTCGGCGTGCCCTGCCTCCAGGAGCGCGAGCAGCAGCCGCAGCCGTGCGTCGTCGCTGACGTAGTTCTCCTTGCCGACGGTGTCGAAGGCGACGTACGCGCCTTCCGCGGCCAGCTCGCGGTGGACCCCCGCGTCGTCCAGCAGGTCCTGGTGGCCGATGCTCACGCGGTGCGGCTCCAGGCCCGCCCCGGTCAGCAGCTCCAGCTGTGCGGGGCCGCCGCGTCCGAGCTGGGCGTGCGTCGCGACCGGCAGCCCGGTCGACTTGGCGGCGCGTGCGGCAGCGGTGAGCGTCAGGACCTCCTGGCCGCTGGGCGCGTCGCCGTGGCTGCCCGCCTCGCCGATGACACCGGGGCGTACGCCCGTGCCGTCGATCCCGCCCTCGATCTCGCGGACCAGCACCTCGGTGAGCTCGTCGACTCCGGCTCCCGCGGTCCCGGCCGGGTGGAAGCGTTCGTAGTACCAGCCCGTGCCCACCACGACCGCGACGCCCGACTCCCGCGAGATCCGCACCAGTGCCGCCACGTCCCGGCCCATGCCCCGGCATGTCAGCTCCACGACGAGGCCGAGGCCGAACTCCTCGCGCAGAGCGGCCAGTTCGGCGGTGACGGCCCCGCGATGCCGGTCGTCGAGCACGGCTGTGGGGTCTCCGCCGCTCGAGAGGTCCAGCGCCAGATGCTCATGCGCCAGGACCGGCCCGCGCACCCGCGCTGCTTCAAGCGGCCCGGAGACGGTGCGGAGCGGGTGCACAGGACGCTGCTCGTACATGGTCGGTGCTGCCTTCCCGGCCGGTGCCTGGACGACCGGCCCCGTCAGCTCTTGACGGGGGTGAACAGGTCCAGCCAGTACAGAAGATTGAGCAGCACTCCGCCCACGAGGACGGCGGCCGGCGCGGCCGCCATGCGCACCACGACCCGTCCCATCGCCTCGTTGAGCAGGTAGAGGCCGCCCACGATGAGGATGCCGAGCCCGCCGCCCATGGTGTTGGCCGCCAGCAGCGAGCCGAAGAGGATCGCCAGCCAGAGGCTCTCGCTGATCGCGTTCCGCAGGTGTTCGGAGGAGTCGCGTACGGACGGCAGGCGCCCCAGCATCCTGCCGATCCATGACAGGGCCAGCACCTCGATGGCGAAGATGGCCGCACCGGCGAGCAGCGCCAGCCACGGGCTCGGCAGCAGATATCCGACGGGGTAGACGAAGGTGAAGCCCGCGATCGCGTACGCGCCGGAGGCGAGCGCGGTGGTGGCGATCAGCGGAATGAAGCCGAAGACGCGGTAGAAGTCCACCTGGGCGGCGCCCGTGTAGTCCTCCTTGGCTATGAGGAAGCTCGTGGCCTCGCCGCCGCCGAACACGTGCATCTGCGCCAGCAGACACACCCCCGCGCCCAGCACCATGAACAGCGGCAGATGCTTGCGCAGCCGGGTGGCGCTCGCGCTGAAGAGCGACAGCATCGGATCTTCCAACTCGGCCTCGGTGACGGGCCGTTCGGGCCCGGTCGAGGCGTCCTTGCCCTCGGAGACCTCGGCCTTGGCCTTCTCCTCCCGGTCCGCCCGCCGCTGCCGCATGTCCTTGGCGGTCGCGAACCCGATGAGCATGACCACGCCCACGGCCATCGCCGCCGCTCCGGGGAACACATCGGGCCACAGCTTCATCGTGAGGATCACGAGCGCGAGTTCCACGACTCCGGCGATGCCGCCGCGGAGCTTGCCGAACTGCCTGGTGATCGCGAGCACCGGGAAGAGCGTGAAGAGGAAGAGGATCGGGGTGGCCATCTGCTGCATGGCTGTCAGGAAGTCGACCGGCAGATCGTGCGCGATGTCGTTGGCCCCGTTGAGTCCGAAGACGACGAGCGCGCCCCAGGCGCCGCCCAGCAGGGGAGCGAGCCACTTCTTCGGCGCGAGGAGCCCGAGCACGTCGGTCGGGAGGAAGAGCAGCCACGGGTTGAGCACTCCGGTGGACAGCGCCATCGGCGCGCCGAGCCCGAATATGAAGCCCGCGGAGAGGCCGAAGGAGACCGCCGTGGTGGCGCTGCGGTTGCTGCGGCCCTGGATGAAGTCGAGCATGAACGGACGTACGCCGTCGTTGAAGACGGCCAGCGCCAGGTGGGATATGAGCGCGGTCAGCGCGCACAGGAGGATGACGGTCGTCTTCTGCGCGAGAGAGAAGTCGAGGCCTTGTTCGCCTGCGCTCAGCGCGCCGGCCAGAACGGTGCTCACGGGGGTGCTCCTTCGGGTCCGGCGGTCAGCGGGTGTGCGCGGCGATGGCCCGCGCGATGACGGGTGCGGTCTCGGAGATCTGGTCCATGCCGAAGCCGAAGACCTTCTTTCCGTCCTCGAGCAGCGCGGTCACCTCCGCGTCGGTGGGGATGCCGCGCCCGAAGGTGTGGCACGTGCCGCTGCCCAGCACGCCGAGCAGCACCCCGAGGGAGGCTCCCGCACCGGTGTGGCAGGTGCCGAGGTAGTAGTCGGCCTGCCCGGCGCGCAGCTTCATCGCCGCATCCATGTCGCTGGAGACGGTGACCTCCAGGTCGCCGAGGCCCAGGTCTCCCAGGGCGTCGGCGACTTGGACCTTGCCGACCCCTCCGGTGAGGATCTTCGTCATGGCCGGCCTCCGTTCTGCTCTGCGGACGCGGCGTCCCGCACGCTCTCGCGCACGGCCGCCGCCGGGTTCCGGGCCGCCAGGACGGCCAGGTGCATGGCCAGGTAGCCCGTCTCGGATTCGGGGAGCGCCGCAGTGCCGAGGTCGCGTTCGGCCCGTGCGGCGATCTGCTGTGCCAGGCCTACGGCGTCGGGCCTGTCGGCCAGTTCGGCGGCCATCTGTTCTCCGGCGGCGGGGTCGTCGAGGGACTCGCCGTTCAGCAGCCGGTTCAGGGCCATCATCAGATGGCTTGTGAGCATGCCGGCGGTCTCCTCGGAGACGGGGAGTCCCGCGCGGGCCAGGCCCTTCAGCTCGCCTTCGACGAAGTCGGCCACTTCCGCGCGTACTTGACCGGTCTCCCGGAACAACTGGATCCGGAGAGCGAGTTTCTCCTCCAGCTTCTCCTGCATGACCCATCCTTCCGCTGCACGATCAGCGGCCACGACAATAATCAGGATTCTGCTTTTTGAGGAGACCCGGCGTCGTTCTTTCTTTCGCCCGTTCGTGCCGATCAGCCGGTACGGGGGGTGAGGCGACGGGCGACGAAAGCGGCAGGAGGTGAGGAGGCAGGCGCCAACTGTCAGTACAACGGCACGCGTTCGCCCCGCAGGACCTCTCCCTGCACGTCGGTCACCATCCCGAAGTCCAGCGAGGCCCGCACGGCGTCGAGTGCGGACGATTCCCCGGTCCGCCCGATCAGCGCGGCGCTGGAGTTCCGCGACGCGAGCTCGCTGGTGATCTCCTCGTCCAGCGGCAGGACTTCGACGTCCGGGCCCAGGTGGTCGCGGACCTCGTCGAGATTCCACACGGTGGCGTCGACCCGGCCCTGCGCGAAGAGCTCCCGCAGCTGCATGTACGAGGACTCCACCCACTCGATGTCCTCACGCCGGGCGAACGCCCTTGCCGCCAGCATCCGCAGGTCCTCGGAGGAGGAGTCGACGGCGACGCGCAGCCCCTTCGTCCCCAGCGCGGTCCCGCGACGCAGCAGAAGTCCGTGGGATCCCACGTACGTGCCCGGCCCCAGGTCGGCGACCAGCTCGACCGGATGGTCCTCGGCGATCCGGTCGGCGGCGAAGCGCGAGAGCACGACGAGATCGGCCTTGCCCTCCAGAAGTGCGCCGAGCCGCGTGGAGGCGCCCCGCATGAAGGTGATGGCGAACGGGGCTCCGGCCTGCTCGAAGGCGGCCCTGAGCCCGGTGGCCAGGCCCTCGTACCGGTGGGAGTACGGCAGGGGCATCGCCGCGAGGAGTGTGCCGAGGCCTGCGAGCCGCCACAGTATGGCCCGGTCGGCGTGCACGAGGAACGTGCCGAGGTGACCGCGGGCCCTGGTCTCGACGGCCCCGGCCTCCTCCAGGAGTTGCAGCCCCGCCTGTACCGTCCCGTTCCCCACCTTCAATTCGCCGGCGAAGTCACGCAGACGTGGAAGACGTGTGTCCGCTTCGTGATTCAGCAGCAGTGCGGCCAGCTGACGTGCTGCCATGCCGTTGCGGGTGAGGAAGCGCTCGTCGGCGCCACTGATCATGCGGCGGATAATATCCAGAATCCTGGATATTGCCAACGGGTGCCGGTACGTGATCCTGCTCTCTCCCTGGTCGCAGGGGCCGCCCCGGTGCACATCGCACCGGGGAATGTCGGTATGGTCACCGAGGTGTACCGATCGCTCCCGACGGACCTCTTCGGAGGTACGTCCGGGATGGCCGGGCTGAGCGGGTTCTCGCCCGGCTGGAGCGACACCGTCGCAACTGACCGGTACGTGCAAATTACTTAGGTTGTCCCGGAATCGGAACACTGAGGCGGTCCGACTCGTTGTGTACGACGTGAGCACGACACCACCAGTTCTCGCCGCCGAGCTGGCAGCTGCCTGGGCGGATATTCAGAGGCACCACCCCGAGCTGCCGGATCTGGCCGCGCCCGAATCGCTGATCGGAGAGTCCTCGTCCGCATGCGGCGACGGGCTCTCCTTCGAGAGGCTTCTTCACGAGGCCGTCCACGGAATCGCCGCCGCGCGCGGTATCAGAGACACCTCGCGCGCGGGCCGCTACCACAACCGCAGATTCCTCGCCGTCGCCGAGGAGTTGGGCCTGTCGCATCCGGAGGAGCCCCACGCGAGCAGCGGCTTCTCGCTCGTGGTGCCCTCTCCCGACACCAGGCGGCGCTACCGGCCGACCATCGAGCGTCTCGAGCGCGCACTGAAGGCGTACAACGCCGCGACCGGGACGGACGGCGGCGGAAGCTTCCGCGGCCCCGCGGCCCGTCACGGCTCCAGTGGCGGCGGTGTGCGCGTCAAGGCCGTCTGCGACTGCGGGCGGAACGTGCGCGTGGTCCCGTCGGTGCTGGCGCAGGCGCCGATCATGTGCGGAGCGTGTGGCAAGCCGTTCAGCATCCCGGACACCCCGGTGGAGCGCAGCGCTTCCTCGGACTCCGGGGAGGACAGGGTCGAAGCCGTGGCCGCGGTCGGCTGAGGCCTGACGAGACCACTGACTGCCGGGGCGGGTTCGCCGTACCGCCCCGGCAGTTGTGCACCATGAGCGGGTCCGGATGCGGGTTCGGCCGGGCGCGTCGCGTGTGGCATCATGGTGCGCTGTACTCGACAGTCGCAAAGGACCCCTCTCTCCTACGGCTGACGCGTCCATCGGACCTCCGGGTACCGCAACCCCACGTGGTCACCCGTTGTGTCCACCCACGTCAAGACCAGGAGACACCACAGCAGTGGCAGTCAAGATCAAGCTGAAGCGACTGGGCAAGATCCGCTCGCCGCACTACCGCATCATCGTCGCCGACTCCCGCACGCGCCGTGACGGCCGCGCCATCGAGGAGATCGGCCTGTACCACCCGGTGCAGAACCCGTCGCGCATCGAGGTCGACTCGGAGCGCGTCCAGTACTGGCTGGGTGTCGGCGCACAGCCGACCGAGCCCGTCGCGGCAATCCTCAAGGTCACCGGTGACTGGCAGAAGTTCAAGGGTCTGCCCGCCCCCGAGCCGATGAAGGTCGCCGAGCCGAAGGCCGACAAGAAGGCCCTCTTCGAGGCTGCGGCCAAGGAGTCGGCGGACGAGCCCAAGGGCGAAGCGATCACCAAGAAGGCCAAGAAGGCCGACAAGAAGGCAGACGAGGCTGACAAGGCCGAGTCCTCCACTGAGTCGACCGGGGCCTGATCATGCTCGAGGAGGCCCTCGAGCACTTGGTGAAGGGCATCGTCGACAATCCGGACGAGGTGCAGGTCGAAGCCCGCACCTTGCGCCGTGGGCGCGTGCTCGAGGTCCGGGTTCACCCCGACGACCTCGGCAAGGTGATCGGCCGCAGTGGCCGCACCGCGCGTGCTCTGCGTACGGTCGTGAGCGCCCTCGGCGGCCGTGGTGTCCGCGTCGACCTCGTCGATGTGGACCAGGTGCGCTGAGCACCCGCACAAGACAGCACCGGCACGGGCCGGGGACGGCATCGGCCGGCCCCGGCCCGTGTTCGCGTCCGGGCACCGCTCCCGCGGTCCGCGGCGGACGCAGCACGAGCAGGTCGAGTCAGGTCGAGCACGGAGAGACACAGTGCAGCTAGTCGTCGCACGCATCGGCCGCGCCCACGGCATCAAGGGCGAGGTCACCGTCGAAGTGCGCACGGACGAACCGGAGTCGAGGCTCGCTCCGGGCGCCGTGCTCGCCACCGACCCGCCCCGACCGCAGCCGCTGACCATCGAGCGCGGGCGTGTGCACAGCGGCCGGCTGCTGCTGCGGTTCGAAGGGGTCCAGGACCGCAGCGCGGCGGAGGCCCTGCGCAACACGCTGCTCATCGCCGAGGTCGATCCCGACGAACAGCCTGAGGACCCGGACGAGTTCTACGACCACCAGCTCATCGACCTCGACGTGGTCACCCGCGACGGTGCCTCCGTGGGCCGGATCGAAGAGGTCGCGCACCCGCCCGGCCAGGACCTTCTCGTGGTCAAGCGGGAGGACGGCAGCGAGGCACTCATCCCGTTCGTCACCGAGATCGTCCCCGAGGTGGACCTCGAGGCGCAGCGGGTCGTCATCGAGCCGCCGCCGGGGCTGCTGGAGGAGCCTGGCCCACGCGAGAAGGAGCAGCGCGAGACGGAGGACGGCGGACGGTGAGGATCGACGTCGTCACCATCTTCCCGGAGTACCTGGAGCCGCTGAACGTCTCGCTCGTCGGCAAGGCCCGTGCCCGCGGCCTGCTCGACGTCCACGTGCACGACCTGCGCAACTGGACGCACGACAGACACCACACCGTCGACGACACCCCGTACGGCGGCGGCCCCGGCATGGTCATGAAGCCGGAGCCGTGGGGCGAGGCGCTCGACGAGATCATCGGCGCGGCCGAGCCGCCACCCGTGCTCGTCGTGCCCACGCCCAGCGGCCGCCGCTTCGACCAGAAACTCGCCGTGGAGCTGTCCGCAGCCCCGTGGCTCGTCTTCACACCCGCCCGCTACGAGGGCATCGACCGCCGTGTGATCGACGAGTACGCCTCACGGCTGGACGTGCGCGAGGTCTCGGTCGGCGACTACGTCCTGGCCGGCGGCGAGGCGCCCGTCCTGGTCATGGTGGAGGCCGTCGCCCGCCTGCTGCCGGGTGTTCTCGGCAACGCCGAGTCCCACCAGGACGATTCCTTCGCGGCAGGGCCGATGGCCCAACTGCTGGAGGGCCCCGTCTACACGAAGCCCCCGGAGTGGCGGGACCGTGGCATCCCGGACGTGCTGCTCAGCGGCCACCACGGCCGGATCGCCCGCTGGCGCAGGGACCAGGCGCTGGCCCGCACGGCCGCGAACCGGCCCGATCTCATCGCCCGCTGCGACCCGGCCTCGCTCGACAAGCACGACCGCGCGGAGCTGGAACGGCTGGGCTGGAGCGAGGGCCCGGACGGCCGATTTTGGCCGACCGGGCAGCACGTGGAAGAATAGGCGGCTGCTCCGTATCCGGCGCGCGACCCTGCCACAGGGGGACCAACGCCCGCACGGGAGCGGCGCTCTCCAGTCAGCATCACGATCATTCCGCTGATGACCTGTGGCATCAGCGAGGAAAGCAGACGGTCATGTCTCAGCTTCTCGAAAACCTCGACGCGGCTTCGCTGCGTGACAACGTGCCGGCCTTCCGCCCCGGCGACACGGTCAACGTGCACGTGCGCGTGATCGAGGGCAACCGCTCACGTGTCCAGCAGTTCAAGGGCGTCGTCATCCGCCGCCAGGGTGGCGGTGTGCGGGAGACCTTCACCGTCCGCAAGGTCAGCTTCGGCGTCGGCGTCGAGCGCACCTTCCCGGTGCACACCCCGATCGTCGAGAAGATCGAGGTCGTCACCCGCGGTGACGTGCGGCGCGCCAAGCTCTACTACCTGCGCGAGCTCCGCGGCAAGGCCGCCAAGATCAAGGAGAAGCGCGAGAACTGATCGAGCTGTCCGAGGTCCGGCGGGCGACTAGGCTTTCGCCCCGATGGACACCGAGACGCAGCAGGACGACGCGGAGCGGGACCGCTCCTCCGGCCCTGACGGGCACGAGCGGAGGGGCTGGTCACGCTCCGCTCGCTTGTGCGCAGTCGCTGCGTCCCTGCTCAGCGCGCTCTTGCTGGTCAGCGCTTTCGTGGTGCAGCCTTTTTTGATCCCTTCTGCATCAATGACCCCCACGCTGGCGGTCGGTGACCGGATACTGGTGGACAAGCTTGCCTATCGGATCGGCAACTCTCCGAGCCGCGGGGACGTTGTGGTCTTTGACGGCAGGGGTTCGTTCATGGACGAGGAGGAGACGGACGGGAATCCGGTGGCCGGTCTGTTGCGAGAGGCCGGCGCTGCGGTCGGTCTGGTGAGGCCGCCCGAGACGGACTACGTCAAGCGTGTGATCGGCGTCGGCGGGGATCGGGTCCGGTGCTGCGATGAGCGCGGAAGGATCGAGGTGAACGGTGTTCCGCTGGACGAGGGCTACCTGCATGACGGTGACGACCCGTCAGCCGTGCCGTTCGATATCGAAGTCCCGCAAGGGCGGTTGTGGGTGATGGGGGATCACCGCTCCGACTCCAGCGACTCGCGGGACCACCTCGGTGACGCGGGCGGTGGCACCGTTCCCGTGGAGCGGGTGATCGGGCGGGCCGACGGCATCGCATGGCCGATGGAACGCTGGGGAGCGGTCCACAGCAGAGGGGGAGGTGCCCATGAGTGACCGGGTGGGCCCCGCCCGCAACGGGCCCTACGACTACGGGGTACCGAGCGACTACGACGACGAACCGAACGCGGGACCGGGCCGCAACGGCGCCAACGGCCAGAACGGCTACGGCGGTTCCAACGGCTATGGCGGCGCCAACGGCTACGGCGCGCAGAACGCCGGCAACGGCTACGGCGGTGCCAACGGCTACGGCGGACAGGGCGCGGGCAACGGTTACGGCGGTTCCAACGGCAACGGCGCACAGAACGCCGCCAACGGCTACGGGGGAGCGCAGAACTCGGGCTTCAACGGCCGCAACGGCGGTGGCGACGGCTCGGATTACTACTCCGGCAACTACGACTACAGCGAGCCGTTCGAGTACTTCGGGAGCCCGCAGGCCCGTTCCAACGGCGGCGGCTACGGCGTCCCCGCCGCCACGGCCCCGGGCCCCATGCAGCCGGCCGCGAAGTTCCCGGGGCCCAACGGACCGCTCCCGCCGCCCTCGGTGAGCTCGGGCGAGACCATGCGGCTCAGCGCCTACTCGGCGCGGCTGATGGATCTGCCCGGCCACGAGACCAGGGACGAGAGACTCGGCATCCCGCCCGGCCCGAGCGGCGGAAGGGCGGAGCGCCGGCGGGCGGCGCAGCGCGTCAAGCGGCGCAGACGCCTGTCCGTCACGAAGGAGATACCGATCCTCGTCGGTGTCGCCCTGCTCATCGCCCTGGTCCTCAAGACGTTCCTGGTCCAGGCGTTCGTGATTCCCTCCGGCTCCATGGAGCAGACGATCCGCATCGGCGACCGCGTCCTGGTCGACAAGCTGACGCCGTGGTTCGGCACGAAGGCCGAGCGCGGTGACGTCGTCGTCTTCGAGGACCCGGGCGGCTGGCTCCCCGCGAGCGAGAAGAAGCGCTCGGACGACCCTGTCGGCATCAAGCAGGGCAAGGACTTCCTGACATTCATCGGCCTGCTTCCGTCCGACGACGAGCAGGACCTGATCAAACGTGTCATCGCCGTCGGCGGCGACGAGGTCAAGTGCTGCAACGCGCAAGGCAAAGTCACCGTGAACGGCAAGCCGATCGAAGAGCCGTACATCAACCCGGGCAACAAGCCCTCGGAGATCAAGTTCGACGTGAGGGTGCCGGTCGGCCGCGTGTTCGTCATGGGGGACCACCGCGCCAACTCCGCCGACTCCCGCTTCCATCTGCGTGAGCAGGGCGGCACCGTTCCCGAGGGACGGGTGCAGGGGCGGGCTGTCGTCATCGCCTGGCCGTTCGACCACTGGGGCAAGTTGGAGGCCTCGGACACGTTCAGCGCGGTTCCCGGCGCCGCGGGGGGATCAGCTGCGGCTCCGCCGATCGGGGGCGGTGACAACCGACTGACTCAATATCCGATCCCTGCGGAACTCCCGCTCGTTATGGGAGTGGTGGGCCTGTCCCGGATGTGGAACAGGCGGCAGTGGATTGTGAGGAGTGATTGTGGGGGACTTGGCGGTCGGCGCTCGTTCCGGATCCGGAGAGAACGAGGGCGAGGGCGAGAGCGGCACGGAGAACAGGAGCCCTGAGGCATCCACTACCGTGTCCGCTTCCGGACCCGAAGCACACAGCGCGGCGCGGGATGCGCCGCCGACCGCAGAGAGAGGCAGTGACATCAGCGTGAGCACGGGTGCGGAAGACGGCACCACAAGTGATCACACGTCGGGCGCGCAAGGCAGGCAACAGCGGTCATTCTTCAAGGAGTTGCCGATCCTCGTCGGCATCGCTCTGATCCTTGCCCTGCTGATCAAGACGTTCCTCGTCCAGGCGTTCTCCATCCCGTCCAACTCGATGCAGAACACGCTGCAGGTCGGGGACAGGGTGCTGGTCGACAAGCTCACACCCTGGTTCGGATCGGAACCGGAACGGGGAGAGGTCGTCGTCTTCCACGACCCGGGCGGCTGGCTGAACGAGGCACCGGTGCCGCAGCCGAGCGGTGTGGGCGGTGCCATCCAGACCGTGCTCAGCGCCATCGGCCTCATGCCGTCCGCGGACGAGCAGGACCTCATCAAGCGCGTCATCGCCGTCGGCGGCGACAGGGTCGAGTGCAAGCGCGGCGGCCCCGTCGAGATCAACGGCAAGGCGCTCGAAGAGTCGTATCTCTTCCCCGGCAACACCCCGTGCGACGACAAGCCCTTCGGCCCCGTCGAGGTGCCCGTGGGGAAGATGTGGGTGATGGGCGACCACCGTCAGGACTCCCTCGACTCGCGTTTCCACCGCTCGGTGGACAACGGCATGATCCCCACGGACCGGGTCGTCGGACGCGCCATCGTGGTGGCCTGGCCGATCACGCACTGGTCGCCGCTGCCGGTGCCCGACACCTTCGATCAGAAGGGTCTCGCGTCGAAGGTCGCGGAGGGAGTGCCCGCGGCCGCAGGCCTCGCCGGTGCGGTACCGCTCGTCCTGTGGCGGCGCAGGAGGCGTGCGGCGCGTGCGGCGGCCGAGCCTTCCGTCAACGGCTGACCTCCCCCCGTACTCAGCGCTCTCTACCCCGGGTAAGGTGCGCCCAGACCGAAGCGGCGAGCTGACCGGGAGTGCGCGATGAGCAAGGCTGAACGTACTGGAACAAGTCGCGGCCGCGCCGGACAAACGCTCTCGGGGCTCGCCGTGGCGGTCGGGTGCGTGCTCTTTCTTGGCGCCTTCGTCCTGGGCGCCCTCCTGTACCAGCCGTACACGGTGCCGACGGAGTCCATGGATCCCACGGTCAAGGCCGGCGACCGCGTGCTCGCGGAGCGGATAGACGGCGAGGAGGTCCGCCGCGGCGACGTCATCGTCTTCCAGGACTCCGTGTGGGGCTCCGTCCCGATGGTCAAGCGGGTCGTGGGCACGGGCGGTGACAAGGTCGCGTGCTGCGACAAGCAGGGTCGGCTCTCGGTCAACGGGAAGACTCTTCAGGAGCCGTATCTGAAGAGCACGGGTCCCGACTCCCAGCCCCCGTTCAAGGCGACGAAGGTGCCCGGGGGCAAGCTCTTCCTGCTCGGTGATCACCGTATGGATTCGGTCGACTCCCGGGTCCACCTCGAGGACGGCGACCACGGCGCGGTGCCGCGCTCCGCCGTGAAGGCGCGGGTGGACGCCGTCGCGTGGCCCGTGAGCGGTCTGGGGATGCTCGCGCGGCCCGGAGGCTTCTCGGCCCTGCCGGGCGGGACGTCCGACCCGGGTCCGCTGGAGCCGCTGATCATCGCCGTTGTTGCCGGTGCAGCCCTGATCCTGGGCGGCGCGGCGTACGGCCCGATCGCGCGGCGGGCCGGACGGGGCACTCGCGACTGACGCACAATGGGGGCACGCACGGCTGAAGGGGAACATGCCATGAGCGCCGAGGACCTCGAGAAGTACGAGACCGAGATGGAGCTGAAGCTCTACCGGGAGTACAGGGACGTCGTCGGTCTTTTCAAGTACGTGATCGAGACCGACCGGCGCTTCTACCTCACCAACGATTACGAGATGCAAGTGCACTCCGTGCAGGGTGAGGTCTTCTTCGAGGTCTCCATGGCCGATGCGTGGGTGTGGGACATGTACCGTCCCGCCCGGTTCGTCAAGCAGGTGCGGGTCCTGACCTTCAAGGACGTGAACATCGAGGAGCTGAACAAGAGCGAGCTCGATCTGCCCGAGAACTCCGGCTTCAAGGGCTGACCGCTCGCCGCTCGGACCGTCCTCCCGTGGGACTCTCACACCGTGAGCGCTGAGGTTTCGTCTCTCTGTGGGTGACGGCTCTGTCCACAACCGGCCCGTTGTCCCCAGATCCGCACCTTGATCAACTGCCCCGCCTGCCTTCCGTCACAGTCAGTGACCGGAGGTGGTGCGGATGAGCGCCCGAAAAGCCCTCGGTCGGTACGGGGAGGATGTCGCGGCCCGAAGGCTGCGTCAGGCGGGAATGGCGGTGCTGGAGCGCAACTGGCGCTGCGCCGAGGGAGAGCTCGACATCGTTGCTCGGGACAGGGACACGCTGGTGATCTGCGAGGTCAAGACCCGGCGTGCGGGGCGGGGCGGGACGTTCGAGCATCCGATGTCCGCGGTCACACCGGCGAAATCGGCACGGCTGCGGAGGCTGGCCTCGCGCTGGCTGACCGAATGCTGGCTGACGCGGTACGGGCAGCCGCCCCGTGGCGGCGTGCGGATCGACCTCATCGGGGTGCTGCTGCCGGACCGGGGCGGGCCCCTGGTGCAGCACGCACGGGGGGTGGCCTGATGGGGTTCGCCCGCACGTGCTCGGTGGCGCTGGTCGGGGTCGAGGGCGTCGTGGTGGAGATCCAGGCCGACCTGGAGCCGGGGGTGGCGACGTTCACCCTGGTGGGGCTGCCCGACAAGAGCCTCACCGAGAGCCGTGACCGTGTCCGGGCGGCAGTGGTGAACGCCGGCGAGGACTGGCCGCAGAAGAAGCTCACCGTCGGATTGAGCCCCGCCTCTGTGCCCAAGAGCGGCAGCGGATTCGACCTGGGTGTCGCCTGTGCGGTGCTGGGGGCCGCCGAGCGTATCGATCCGCGGAGCATCGCCGGGCTGATGATGCTCGGGGAGCTGGGCCTGGACGGGCGCGTGCGCCCCGTGCGAGGAGTCCTCCCGGCGGTGCTGGCAGCGGCCGACGCGGGACACCGGCAGGTCGTCGTCTCCGAGGAGGCGGTTCCCGAGGCGTCGCTGGTGCCGGACGTGACCGTCCTCGGCGTCCGCAGTCTCCGGCAGCTGATCGCGCTGCTCAACGACGAGCCCGTGCCCGAGGAAGAGCCGCCCGACAGCCTGTCTCCCGACGAGCCGGGCAGCGAACGGAGCCCGTCCGCCCTGTCGTTGCCCGGCCAGGGGTGGGCCGCGCCGGGTGCCACGAGGCGAGCGGAGCGGACGCTGGACATGGCCGACGTCGCCGGCCAGCACACCGCCCGCCGAGCGCTGGAGGTGGCTGCGGCCGGCCGGCATCACATTTTTTTCAAGGGTCCGCCGGGCGCGGGCAAGACGATGTTGGCCGAGCGCCTGCCGGGGCTGCTGCCGCCGCTGACTGCTCAGCAGTCGCTGGAAGTGACCGCGGTCCACTCGGTGGCCGGGGTGCTGCCCCCTGGCCAGCCGCTGGTCACGCGCCCTCCGTACTGCGCCCCTCATCACTCGGCGACGATGGCCTCGCTGGTCGGAGGCGGTTCGGGCCTGCCGAGGCCGGGAGCGGTTTCCATGGCGCACCACGGGGTGCTGTTCCTGGACGAGGCGGCGGAGTGCAGCGGCCGCGTTCTCGACGCGATGCGGCAGCCGCTGGAGTCGGGGCAGGTGGTGGTGGCACGGGCCGCGGGGATGATGCGGATGCCCGCGCGGTTCCTGCTCGCCCTCGCCGCGAACCCCTGCCCGTGCGGTCGTTACGGCATGAAGGGCGGTGGGTGCGAATGCCGTCCCGCGTCCATCAGGCGCTACCGGGCGAGGCTCTCGGGTCCGCTGATGGACCGGGTCGACCTCAGGGTTCAGGTCAAGCCGCTCTCCCGTTCCGAACTGGCGGGCCTCCACGGTAGTTCGGAGAGCACCGCGGCGGTCGCCGAGCGTGTACTGGCCGCGCGTGAGCGTGCCGCCGCGCGCTACATGGGGACACCGTGGTCGGCCAACAGCGATATCCCCGGGCATGAGCTGCGTACGCGCTGGCCGGCCGAGCCCGGAGCGCTGAGCAGGGCGGAGGAGGACATGGAGCACGGGCTGCTCACAGCCCGGGGGATGGACAGGGTGCTCCGCGTCGCCTGGACGGTCGCCGATCTCGCAGGCCATGACCGCCCGACGGCCCAGGACGTCGACTGGGCTCTCGAACTCCGTACGGGTATCAGACGAGGCATGCCGGGTTCTCCTGCGGCGGTCACCGCGTCCCGGGGGCAGCCGTGACCACCGATGCGTATGGCGGTCCCGCCACCGGCGAGATCCCTGAGGACGATGAGCCGCTTGAGCTCTGCCCCGAGGAGCGTCTCGCACGCGCCGCGCTGACCCGGATCGCGGAGCCGGGTGACGAGAGGGCCGGCCGCTGGCTGCGGACCCATGGCGCTCAGGAGGTGGTGCGGGCGCTGCGCGAGGACGCCAGCCCGTTGCCGGGGGTCGACGAGCAGCGCTGGGCCGGACTGCGTTCCCGAGCCGAACGGGCCCGTCCCGAGGCGGACTTGGCAGCCATCGAGGCCCTCGGCGGGCGATTCATCTGCCCGGGAGACCGCGAATGGCCGGGGCAGCTCGATGCCCTGGGGGTGACGAGGCCCATCGGGCTGTGGCTGCGCGGTGCCCCGAACCTGCGGCTCTGGGCGCTCCGCTCGGTGGCGATCGTCGGCGCCCGTGCCTGCACGGAGTACGGCGTCCATGTGGCGGCGGTGCTCGGGGCGGGGCTGGCCGAACGCGGCTGGACGGTGGTCTCAGGCGCGGCGTACGGCATCGACGGCGCCGCGCACAGGGGAGCCCTCGCGGCGGGCGGCGCCACTGTCGGGGTGCTGGCCTGCGGGGTGGATGTGGCCTATCCGCCTGGCCACGCCGAGTTGATCTCGCGCATCGCTGAACAGGGCCTGATGCTTGCCGAGTTGGCTCCGAAGGATCACCCGTCGCCCAGCCGCTTCGTGCTCCGGAACCGGGTGATCGCCGCGCTCACGCGGGGCACGGTCGTAGTGGAAGCGGCATTGAGAAGCGGTTCGTTGTCGACCGCGCGGCACGCGCGACGGCTGGGCCGGTTCGTGATGGGCGTACCCGGCCCGGTCACCTCGGGGCTCTCGGCGGGTGTGCACGAACTGCTCCGGGAGGAGGGGAGCCTCGTCACGGACGCGGCCGAGGTGATCGAACTGATCGGGAGCATCGGTGAGCTGGCCCCGCGCAGACAAGGCGCGTCCGTGCCCCGTGACGTGCTGCCCAGTGAGGCTGCGATGGTGCTCGACGCGTTGCCGGCGCGGGGCGCCGTACGGTCCGCGCAGCTGGCGCAGGCTGTCGGCATCACGCCGGATGTGGCCGTCGCGAGGCTGCAGGAACTGTGTGCGCTCGGATTTGTCGAACGCCTGGGCGTCGGCTGGCAGTTGAGCCGGTCCGCAGGGCCCCGGAAGGCCACCGGGCACCCCATCGAGTGAAGAGCCGGTCCTTGACCTGCGGCTATCGAATGAAAGGGTGATCCGCATGCTCTGGTTGCGTCCCGCCCACCCCCGACGGCCGGTTCCGGGCGCTATCAAGGGAGTAACTCACGGGTGCGGGCAGCGGAACGTATCTGCGCATGCCGAAGTGGCCGCTCGTCGCATATTGCGACCTTGTGGTCACGCTACGCTCACACCTCCCAGGTAGAGGCACCCGGTCACGCGCACCCCTCCGCCGCGTGACGACTACTCAGCAGAAACGGCTCAAGGCGACGCATGCCCCAGCACACCCCCGGGCCTGAACCCGCCGGCACCGCCACAGAGGCACCGGCCGGCACCGAGAATCCCGGACTCGGTGCCGGTCACAGTGCCCTCGACGAGCTGTGGCGGTCGTACAAGGCCACGGGCGACGAGCGGCTGCGGGAACAGCTGATCCTGCACTACTCGCCACTCGTCAAGTACGTCGCCGGTCGGGTCAGCGTCGGGCTGCCCTCCAACGTGGAGCAGGCCGACTTCGTCTCCTCCGGGATCTTCGGACTCATCGATGCCATCGAGAAATTCGACCCCGAGCGTTCCATCAAGTTCGAGACGTACGCGATCACACGCATCCGCGGAGCGATGATCGACGAACTGCGGGCCCTGGACTGGATCCCCCGGTCCGTGCGGCAGAAGGCACGGGCAGTCGAGCGTGCCTACGCCACGCTGGAAGCGACGCTGCGGCGCAGCCCCTCCGAATCGGAGGTCGCGGCGGAGATGGGCATCCCTCTTGAGGAACTGCACGGCGTGTTCAGCCAGTTGTCCCTCGCCAACGTCGTGGCGCTGGAGGAACTGCTGCACGTAGGGGGAGAGGGCGGTGACCGGCTCAGCCTCATGGACACCCTGGAGGACACGGCCGCCGACAACCCTGTCGAGGTGGCGGAGGACCGCGAGTTGCGGCGCCTGCTGGCCCGCGCCATCAACACCCTCCCGGACAGGGAGAAGACCGTGGTGACCCTCTACTACTACGAGGGACTGACGCTGGCGGAGATCGGCCAGGTCCTGGGCGTCACCGAGAGCCGCGTGAGCCAGATCCACACCAAGTCGGTCCTTCAGCTTCGGGCAAAGCTGGCCGACGTCGGTCGCTGATCGCTCCCTCCGTCCGTATGGTGGGGGCGTGCCAAGGATTCGAGCGGCCTCCGTGGCCGAGCACCGGACCATGCAGCGCTCCGCCCTTCTCGACGCTGCCCGTGCACTGCTGTCCGAAGGCGGCACCGACGCTTTGACCTTCCCGGCCCTCGCGCAGCGCACGGGGCTCGCGCGCTCCTCGGTCTACGAGTACTTCCGGTCCCGCGGCGCTGTCGTCGAGGAACTCTGCGCCGTGGACTTCCCTTTGTGGGCGGCCGAGGTCGAAGCGGCGATGGCCGAAGCCGAATCGCCGGAGTCGAAGATCGAAGCCTACGTACGGCAGCAGCTGGCGCTGGTCGGGGACAGGCGGCACCGGGCCGTCGTCGCGATCTCCGCCGGTGAACTGGACGCCGGAGCACGCGAGAAGATCCGCGCCGCCCACGGAGGGCTCGTAGCCATGGTCGTCGAGGCACTCGCGGAGCTGGGCCACGACCAGCCGCGCCTGGCGGCGATGCTGCTCCAAGGTGTCGTCGACGCGGCGGTACGGCGTACCGAACTCGGCGCCGCGGAGAGCCCGGAAGAGATCACGGAAGCTGCTGTCTCGATGGCCCTCAGCGGCGTCCGCCGCTGACACCCGGCGGCGGGCGCCCCCGGAACTCGTGCCTCGCACGGCCCGCCTTTCCCCGGCGCTCTGTCGAAGCAGGGCGCCCGTGCGAGCACCGTCCACTCCGGTCAGACCGGTTCCCGTGCACCAGACGCCCTCGCGCCCAGTAGGCCCCGCAACCGAGCATCGCGGCGAGTGATATCGCGCCGAGCGCCGGACCGCTCTCGGCGGTGGCGGCCGGAACCGTCGCCGCTGTGCGGCCCACCCCCTGTGTGTGCCCCCCATCCGTCGTCCTGTCCCGCCTCGCAGTGCCTGCGTCCGCTCCCGGGTTCGTATCCGCGTTCGTCCCCATCTCCGATCCCGTTTCTCCCTTCGCGCCCGTGGCGGAGTCTGTGCCTGTGGTGCCTCCGGTGACGGCGGCACGACCGGCGTGACCGGGAAGCGGCACCCCGAAGACCGGAAGCAGCCTCGACGGCCCGCCGCGCAGGAGCGACAGCGGGTCGAGGTAGCGCTCACCGCGTCGTGCGCCCCAGTGCAAACAACCCAGGTCGCAGTGGAACGGGCCGGCTGCCACCCTGCCGACGGTCTGGCCGGACCGCACGCGCTCGCCCTTGTGGACGGAAGGCCGCACAGGCTCGTACGTCATGCGCAGCGGTGGGCGCCCCGTGCCGGACAGCTCGACCGAGACCACCCCGCGCCCGGCGACCTTGCCCGCGAACGAGACCCGTCCCGCTGCGACCGCCCGCACCGGGCTGCCTCGGGGAGCCGCGAGATCGACGCCGCGATGACCGGCGGCCCAGGGCTTCGGGGGCGGCTTCCAGCGCCGGACGACCCGGGGGACCCCGGCACGTCCCTCCACGGGCCACGCCCTGCCGCCGGAACCGTCCGCACCCCGCGCGGCCGCATCCCGCATGCCTGCGGTCGTCATGGAGGGCCTCTCCCTCCCTTCCTCCGCATGCGCCCGCGCGCTCCGTACCCCGCCGACGACCAGCGCGAAGGCCGCGCAGAGCGCCGTGCAAGCCACCAGGCGCACCGTCTCGCGGAGCACACCCGCTACCCCCAGCACCATGGACAGGCCCCCTTGTCGGTCGACGTGTACGCAGAGTCCCGTACCGTGACCGAGAGCGGGGATCTTGCCGAACTTCCGTGGAAAACCAGCCCCTTGTGGACAGGGCCATCACTCGTGAGGGGCACAAGGGCCGGTGTGTGGCCCCACGCGCCCTCCGTGCACCGGCCCGCGCAGCCCCTGCAATCCCGTCGCAGCCCGCGCAACGTGCGCATACGCCCCTGCACGGCATGTCCGGCAAGCCGGACTCTCCCCGCCAGGGAGCCGTGCCCCGCTCAGGTCCCGTACACTGCTGGTGGCGGCCCGGTCCACCGGGCTGACTTCGCACGCCTCGCCACCCTCACCCGGTGGCCGCGTATCTCGGTCCCATGAGGGCCCCTCCAAAGGCCCTACGGGCAGCGCGACAGAGGCGTCAGGCAAGCGATGGCCATCCCGGCCAGCGCTGACGACAACCGAGTAACACAAGGAGAACGGCCATGGCCGTCGTCACGATGCGGGAGCTGCTGGAGAGCGGCGTCCACTTCGGGCACCAGACCCGCCGCTGGAACCCGAAGATGAAGCGCTTCATCTTCACCGAGCGCAACGGCATTTACATCATCGACCTGCTCCAGTCGCTGTCGTACATCGACCGCGCCTACGAGTTCGTCAAGGAGACCGTCGCGCACGGCGGCTCCATCATGTTCGTCGGCACCAAGAAGCAGGCCCAGGAGGCCATCGCCGAGCAGGCCACGCGCGTGGGCATGCCCTACGTCAACCAGCGCTGGCTCGGCGGCATGCTGACCAACTTCTCGACCGTCTACAAGCGCCTCCAGCGGCTGAAGGAGCTGGAGCAGATCGACTTCGAGGATGTGGCCGCCTCCGGCCTCACCAAGAAGGAGCTGCTCGTCCTCTCCCGCGAGAAGGCGAAGCTGGAGAAGACCCTCGGCGGTATCCGCGAGATGCAGAAGGTGCCCAGCGCCGTCTGGATCGTGGACACCAAGAAGGAGCACATCGCGGTAGGCGAGGCGCGGAAGCTCAACATCCCCGTCGTCGCGATCCTGGACACCAACTGCGATCCGGACGAGGTCGACTACAAGATCCCGGGCAACGACGACGCGATCCGCTCCGTCACGCTTCTCACCCGCGTGATCGCCGACGCCGCCGCCGAGGGCCTCATCGCCCGCTCCGGCGCCGCCGAGGCGGCCAAGAGCGGCGACAAGGCCGCCGAGCCGCTCGCCGAGTGGGAGCGTGAGCTCCTGGAGGGCGAGAAGAGCGAGGACGCGGGCAAGGCCGAGGCCAAGGAAGGCGAGAAGGCCGCCGAGCCCAAGGAAGACGAGAAGGCTGCCGAGGCCAAGGCCGAGGAGAAGCCGTCCGACGCCTCCGAGTCGAAGACCGCCGAGAACGCCTGACGTCACCAGGGGCGCGGCGGGTGCGGCCCGCCGCGCCCCGGTGACCATTCCGACGGCCGTTCGGAAGAGACGCAGACCCACCTCGCGACTCCGCCGCACCGCACGACGGTGAACCGGTGATGTCCCGGACCGGCCTCGAAGAGACCTCAAGAAGGACGAGTTCCGCCCCCACGCCCCGATGCGCGGAGCGCGAGGCGGAGCCTGGTCACAGAAGGAAACCAAGCATGGCGAACTACACCGCCGCCGACGTCAAGAAGCTCCGTGAGCTCACGGGCGCCGGCATGATGGACTGCAAGAAGGCCCTCGAGGAGTCCGAGGGTGACGTCGACAAGGCCGTAGAGGTCCTGCGCGTCAAGGGCCAGAAGGGCGTGGCCAAGCGCGAGAGCCGCACCGCATCGAACGGTGCGCTGGTCTCCCGCATCGCCGACGACAAGAGCTCCGGCGTGCTCGTCGAGCTCAAGTGCGAGACCGACTTCGTCGCGAAGGGCGAGAAGTTCCTCGCTGTCGCCGACGCCATCGCCGGGCACGTCGCCGCCACTTCACCCGCCGACACCCCGACGCTGCTCGCCTCGGAGATCGAGCCGGGCAAGACCGTCCAGGCGTACGTGGACGAGGCCAACGCCAACCTCGGCGAGAAGATCGTCCTGGACCGCTTCGCCTCGTACTCCGGCGCCTTCGTCGCCTCCTACCTGCACCGCACGAGCCCGGACCTGCCTCCGCAGGTCGGCGTGCTCGTCGAGCTGGACAAGGAGAACGCGGAGGTCGCCAAGGACGTCGCGCAGCACATCGCCGCCTTCGCGCCGAAGTTCCTCACCCGCGAGGAGATCCCGGCCGAGACCGTCGAGAACGAGCGCCGCATCGCCGAGGAGACCGCTCGCGAGGAGGGCAAGCCCGAGCAGGCGCTGCCCAAGATCGTCGAGGGTCGCGTCACGGGCTTCTTCAAGGAGAACACCCTGCTCGACCAGCCCTTCGCCAAGGACAACAAGAAGAGCGTCCAGAAGGTCCTGGAAGAGGCCGGCGTCACGCTGAAGCACTTCGCGCGTTTCCGCGTCGGCGCCTGAGGTACCGGCCCCGTAATGCGTGCCGACGCGTGGCGCACGCGAACGGTACGCGCCCGATAAGGTCGGGCACAGGGCAGTTGTGACGAGGAGGCCATTGCCGCATCAGGGATTTCGAAGATCCGACGGCAGTGGCCTCCTTCGTATGTGCACGAGGAGAGTTCATGAGCAAGGACAGCGATACATCCGACACAGGCAGGACCAGCCGCAGCGGCCGCAAGCGTTTCCTGCTCAAGCTCTCCGGTGAGGCGTTCGCCGGCGGCGGTGGGCTCGGTGTCGATCCCGACATCGTGCACAAGATGGCCCACGAGATCGCGTCCGTCGTACGCGACGGGGCGGAGCTCGCCGTGGTCATCGGCGGCGGCAACTTCTTCCGCGGCGCCCAGTTGCAGGTGCGCGGCATGGACCGTGCGCGCTCCGACTACATGGGGATGCTCGGCACGGTCATGAACTGCCTCGCGCTGCAGGACTTCCTGGAGAAGGAAGGCATCGACTCCCGCGTCCAGACGGCGATCACCATGGGGCAGGTCGCGGAGCCGTACATTCCGTTGCGTGCGGTGCGGCACCTGGAGAAGGGCCGGGTCGTCATCTTCGGCGCCGGTATGGGCATGCCGTACTTCTCGACCGACACCACCGCCGCCCAGCGCGCCCTCGAGATCCATGCCGAGGCCCTCCTGATGGGCAAGAACGGTGTGGACGGCGTCTACGACTCGGACCCCGCGAAGAACCCGGACGCGGTGAAGTTCGACGCCCTCGAGTACGCCGAGGTCATCACGCGCGATCTGAAGGTCGCCGACGCCACGGCCGTCACGCTCTGCCGGGACAACAAACTGCCGATCCTCGTCTTCGAGTTGCTCGCGGAGGGCAATATCGCGCGAGCGGTGAAGGGTGAGAAGATCGGCACCCTGGTGAGCAACCAGGGCACGAGAGGCTGACGTTCGGGATTCGGCGGCTGCCCGGCGCGCTCGGTGCCCGTCGGGTGACTCACCGTCGTACGAACGGCTCGACACGGGGTGGACAACCGCCTGCCGGTCGGACACCGTGCAGGAAACAGGGCTTATCCGCAGAGCTCATTCAAGGAAACCAGGAGCACGTGGTGATCGAAGAGACCCTCCTCGAAGCCGAGGAGAAGATGGAGAAGGCGGTCGTGGTCGCCAAGGAGGACTTCGCCGCGATCCGCACCGGCCGTGCGCACCCGGCGATGTTCAACAAGATCGTGGCGGAGTACTACGGCACGATGACGCCGATCAACCAGCTGGCATCGTTCTCGGTTCCGGAGCCGCGGATGGCGGTGGTGACGCCGTTCGACAAGAGCGCGCTGCGCAACATCGAGACGGCGATCCGCGACTCCGACCTCGGCGTCAACCCGTCGAACGACGGCAATATCATCCGGGTGACGTTCCCCGAGCTGACCGAGGAGCGCCGCAGGGAGTTCATCAAGGTCGCCAAGGGCAAGGCCGAGGACGCGAAGATCTCCATCCGCAGCGTCCGCCGCAAGGCCAAGGAGTCCTTCGAGGCCGCGATCAAGGACGGCGACGTGGGTGAGGACGAGGGCCGTCGGGCGGAGAAGGAGCTCGACGACACCACCTCGAAGTACCAGGGACAGATCGACGAGCTGCTCAAGCACAAGGAAGCCGAGCTGCTCGAGGTCTGAGTTCCCCGCGCGCGGGGCTGTCCGAGATCCGTCCGAGGTCCGAGGTCTGAGGCTGCAAATCTGTGAACGACTCAACGTGGGGAGCCCCGCCGCCCCGTACCGGATTCCCGGGCGCACCCGGCCAGGGACGCGCGACGTCCGGAAGCGCCTTCCAGCCCGGCACGGGTGAAGTCCCCGCGCACGGGACCGGTGCCGTGCCGCAGACTCGGCATATGCCCACCGTGTCCGACCCGGGCGGCCCTGGCGGTGGCCAGGGCGGATCCGGTCAAGGGGGTTCCCACGGCTCCGGCTCCGCCGGCAGCCGCGACGGCAACGGTGGCGGACGGCCCGGCCCCGGCGACTCCGACCCAGGCCCGGCCCCGCTGGGCGGCAAGAAGCGGGCCGGGCGGAACCTGCGCGCAGCGATAGGAGTCGGCGTCGGCCTGGGCGCCGTCATCCTCGCCTCCCTCTTCTTCTACAAGCCCGTCTTCCTCGGCGTGGTCGTCGTCGCCGTCGTCGTCGGCCTGTGGGAGCTGACGTCGCGGCTCAGCGAGCGCAAGGAGATCCAGGCACCGCTCGTGCCGCTCGGCGTGGGCGGCGCCGCCATGGTGATCGCCGGCTATCTGCGCGGTCCCGAGGGCGCGTGGGTGGTCATGGCGCTGACCACGCTCGCAGTGCTCGCCTGGCGGATGACCGAATCGCCCGAGGAATACCTGCGGGACGTCACGGCCGCCGTGTTCGCCACGTTCTACGTACCGTTCCTGGCCACGTTCGTCGCGCTCATGCTCGCCGCCGACGACGGTCCGTGGCGGGTTCTGACGTTCCTGCTGCTGACGGTCGTCAGCGACACCGGTGCGTACGCCGTGGGCTGGCGCTTCGGCACCCACAAGCTCGCCCCGAACATCAGTCCCGGCAAGACGCGCGAAGGGCTGGGCGGAGCGATCGGCTTCTGCATGGCGGCGGGGGCGCTGTGCATGCAGTTCCTGGTCGACGGGGGTAGCTGGTGGCAGGGTCTGCTGCTCGGCTGCGCGGTGGCGGTCACCGCCACCCTGGGCGACCTGGGCGAGTCCATGATGAAGCGGGACCTCGGCATCAAGGACATGGGCACGCTGCTTCCCGGGCACGGCGGCATCATGGACCGGCTGGACTCCCTCCTCCCGACGGCCCCCGTCGTCTGGCTGCTCTTCGTCGCCTTCGTCGGCGGCGGCTGACGCGGGGGAGCGCTCAGGGGGGCCGGCCGCCCGCTGCGGCAGCCGGTCACGGCCCGTGTTCAGCACCCCGCGGCTTGCCCCGGAACCGGCCCCCGTGCAGGACGGCCGCGAGGGCGGGGAAGACCGGACGAATCCGGGAGCGCGCTGCCGCAGAGCTGATCCCTTGGTCCCGAACGGGCCTCTGGTCAGCTCCGGCGCTCGTCGAGCCGGGCGTCGAGGGTGTCCGGGTGGTCCTCGCCCAGTACGCGGGCGCGATCCCGGGCGACCTTGGCGAGCAGGTGGGCCGCTTCGGCACGTTCGCCTGTGGCGGCGAGGCTGGTCGCGTGGTTGTGCCTGGCGGTCAGGGTGTCCGGATGGTCGGCGCCCAGTACGCGGGCGTAGTCCTGGGCGACCTCGGCGAACAGGGCGGCGGCTTCGGCGTGTTCGCCGGCGGAAGCGAGGATGCTCGCGTGGTTGTGCCTGGCCTTCAGGGTGCCTGGGTGGTCGGCGCCCGGAACGCGGGCGTGACTCCGGTGGGGCTGGTGGGCCACTTCGGCAGGTCGGCGGTCGGCTTCGGCACGTTCGCCTGAAGCACTGGGCGTGTCTGCTCGTCCCTCTCCGGCGGCATGTGCCTTGCGTGCGGGTGGCTGAGCACCATGTGGCCTCTGCGCGGGTGGGTCAGGGCTCGGTTGCGGTTCGGCCAGCACCGTGTGCAGGCGGTCGCGGACCTCGCGAGCGTCCCGGGGACGGCCTTCGGGATCTTTGGCGAGGAGCTCCAGGACGAGTTCGTCCAAGGCCCCGGGGACGCCGCCTCGATGGGCGCCGGGGGGTTGAGGAACGGTGCGGGCGTGGGCGGCCGGTACTGCCCCATAGCCGTCGGACGTGAAGGGCGGGCGTCCGGTGAGAAGGACGTACAACAGGCAGCCCAATGCGTACAGGTCGGTACGGCCGTCGAGGGCTGTGTCTCCCTGTGCCTGTTCGGGCGCCATATAGGCGGGGGAGCCCACCAGGCGTCCCTGGGTGGTGGTCCGATGGCGCTCACCGTCGATGTAGGCAGCGACGCCGAAGTCCACGACCTTGACGCTCCCGCTGCCCGAGCGCGTGCGAGCAAGCATGACGTTGCCGGGCTTGATGTTGCGGTGGATGATTCCCTCGTCGTGGGCCGCGGCGAGAGCGTCGCAGACCTGCGCGCTCCAATCGACCGCACGGGCCACCGTCAGGGTCGGCGGCTGGGTGACCAGATCGGTGAGGCAGGGGCCCATGACGTGCTCCATCACCACGTAGGGGATGTTGCGGCCATGGGCATCGAGACTGTGGCGGCAGTCGTAGATGGACACGATCTGCGGGTGGCCCGAGAGCCGTGCGGTGATCTTCGCCTCGCGTTGGAAACGGGCTTCTGACGCGGCGTCGTCCGTCGTCGGGGCGTGATGGAGCACCTTGACGGCCACCGGCCGGCCAAGGCGAACGTCCCGTGCGAACCAGACCGTGCCCGCGCCCCCTGATCCCAGCGGCTCGACCAGCCGGTAGCGCTCTGCCAGTAGCGTTCCGTGCATCTACTCCCCCAGTGGCCCGCGCGTCGCCTTCGTCGAGGCGAGGGCCGTCCTGGCCGCGCGGCGGCACCACAGCATGGTGACCAGCGCGGGGAGCAGCGTCTCCTCGTACGTGGCATGAGCCGTTTCCGCACGGCAACTCATTGCAAGCTGCCTGCCTTCAGGCGCGCCCCGCCACCGGAACCACGGCAAGCCCCATTGCCGTCATGAACCGTGCTGCTGCTTCCGCGTGTTGAGGGCGCCGGTGGGTAGATCCCCCTGCAACTCCCCCTCATGCGCCCTTCTCTCCTGCCGTGGGCATCCGACGCATCGGTGATGCGAATCACATCCTGAAACGCACACAGTGTTGCTGACGGGCGGTCGTGAACGCAATCGGTGAGTAGTCAGGCGTAAGTCCGGGTCAATTCTCCCCGCATTGCAGGCAGTTGGTCTGTGCGGACTTAATGCCCGTCCGTCGTTCGGAGTGAGAAGTGAGCCTTCTCTGCTGGCCCTTGAGCGGTTCACGTGGAGGGTGAGGAACGATTCGGACGAGGCCGGCCGTCTGCGAGACGAGGGCCGCCTCGGGGTGCGCAGGAGGCTCCAGGTCGTGACTCCGGCTGTCACACCGCCTGCCACTCTCCGGCCCTGCCACGCTCGTGCCAGATCGGACGGGGGCTCACGGGGGTGCTCATGAGGCCATGCGGCGCGATTCATGGCAACTGGTTGGGCTCCATGGAGAAGAAGCACACGTTCGCGACGCTCCTGATCCTGCTGGACAGCATTTGCAGGTGGTCTTCACGGATCTTGAGGAACGCCTCATGCCGGGTCATGCCGGGCAGCGGTACAAACGTGCCCGAGTACGACACGACATGTGTGTGGCCGGCGAAGCTGATGATGTAGCAGTACTCCGTGGGCGACTGGGGCTGCAACGCGCCTCTTCCTCTCGTGACCGGTCCCTCCGCACGCCGCGGGGGCGGAACGCTTCTCGTACACAGGACGGAGTCCCGAGCCCCTGCGGTTTCGTGCGGTGGAGTACCTCCGCACCGCGCGCGGTCATTTCACACGACGCAACACCACTCACGGCAGTCCGACGGCAGCCAACCAACGCCAGGCACGAGCGCCGGCCTGGACAGAGCTACGGCTCAGAAGGCCGCGGTCTCATTCAGGGCCACGTATTCGCGTACTCGTCGAAGTCAGGGCTTTGCACCGGCACCACGCAGAAGACAAGCCCCGTCGGGTCTCGTAGTTGCACGCAGCCGTCTTCTTGCTCACTCAGCTTCGTGGCACCAAGCCGCTCGACACGAGCCACCTCGGCGGCCGTGTCGTCGGTCTCCACGTCGAGGTGAATCCGCGGCGGTCCGTCCTGCAGACGCTGATGTGCCAGCACCTGTCCAGCGCCGAGCGGCGCAAGCACCGTGAACGGCGTCCCTGGCTCCGGCTGCGGCTCCCGGCCGATAACTGCCCCCCAGAAGGCGACCCCCGCGTCCGCGACATCAGGGGGTGAGTCGATCAAGACGACATGCAAGCGGCTCCGATGCATGAACCAATCATCGCGCTCGAACGCGATTCGCGCCGAGAATCAACACCCCCGTGCCGCTCCGGGCCGTGCGCGGCCGGCCATCGCTGGCAGCCGGCTATGCCGAAGCCCGGAGAAGTCAGCATTTCGGAGCGTCAGAAAGCCCCCTACGAGCGCGTTTGCTGCCAGTAGGGGGCCGTCTTGTGGCCAGTGGGCAGTCGTGGGGCCGTGACGGCTACGAGGGCCGGCCGAACACCCGCTCATAGATGACGAGGAACGGCGTCACGTATCCGACTGCTTCCATAGGGGTAGCTGCCCGGAGACCTATGAGGGCTGCACCAGCAAGCAGCGCGCTGATGTACGCGAGGCTCGTCGCCCAAGGGGGCATCTGACGGTGGCTCTGTTGCGGACGATCGTGCATTGTATTGATGGCGAGCAGAAGCCGTAGTGTCTGCGTTCATCAACCCCAAGAGCCTGATCACGTGAGCAGCTCGGGGTAGCACCACTTTCCCTACTGGATACCCCGCGATCCCACGAAAATTAGTGGCTACATCGTGCCTGGAGTCTCCTCACCAGCCCCCGAGAGACTTTACAGTGCCTGCGACTGAAGAGATGAGGGCTACGATCGCGCCGAGACTGGCAAGCGCAGTTGTGGCATTCGGAAACAACTCAGCAGTGAGTCTCCGTATCCGCCGCCGCAACAAAAGCGCCTTGAGCCTTTGCCATTGGTGCTGTTTCAGATGGCACTGAAAGTTGGTGAGATCACCTCACTTGCGTCAGCTCAGGCTTTCCGCCACCGACAGGTAATCGGTGTAGATCTGCGGTGAGCCGGAGAACGAAGCCAGCTGCTTCCATTCCTCGTACATCTTCTTCGTGTCCCGATAGGCATCGGCGAATGCGGCAGCCTCAGCAGTCGCGATGTCCGCATCAGGATAGAACGCATGGAGTGCCGCGAGGCTGGCAATCTCCATCAGTACTACATACTGATCCAGCCGGTTTCCGCGCTCACCTTTCAGCAGGCGGAATTTCCAGTCGGGATAGTCCTCAATGCGATGATGATTTTCAGCGATGAAGCGTTCGAAGGTATCTGCCCGGACGTCGGGGCGCAGCGCGAGATTGTGGATGCCGATCACCCGGGCGAGAGGTTCTTCTCCTGGTCGGCCCTCCTGATAACGCGGCCCATCGGCGACGGTGCTTTTCTTGTTTTCCGCCAGCAAGCGGTAGTCGGTATAGATCGTGGGCAATTCGCTGAATGTGCCGTATTTCCTCCATTCGCGGATGAGCTCCCGGGCCTCGCGGCGATCGCGCCAGAACTGGCGTGCCAATTCTGTTTGATTGCCGTCAGCCGCCAGGTAGCGGTCGCGCTGCCCGGCGTCATCGATTTCGTACAGCATCATGTATTGGCCGGCTCGTTCGCCACGCAGGCCGCGCAGCAGCGTCCAGCGCCATCCGGGGTAGCAGGGAATGTGCACGCCTTTATGGCGAACAAAGGCTTCGAATTGCTCCGGCGTCACGCCGGCCTCGGTATCGATAGCGATGTAGTACAGACTGAAGACCGGCGCGTTTGACGTGTCATGGCGTGGCATTCAATCCTCCATGGGTCTCGACTGCTATTGGGCGAATCTGCTGGTCCAAGTCGTATTTGGTTGTTCCGAAGTTCGACAACAAGTCAAGCGCGTCCGACATGTTTGCCCGCATGGCCTGGCTCGCCGGCTGCCGCCGCCTCCACCGCCGCTACGAACGCAAAGCTGACCACTTCCTCGCCTTCACCAGCATCGCCTGCATCCTCATCTGCCACCGCAGACTCGCCAAATGAGGAGTTCTTAGTAAAGGACCCATAGAGCTCGCGTAGGCGTGCCCGATGCTCTATGAGGCGCCCGCTGCGTTCCTGGCGATCTTCAACGCTGAGGATGGCTGGAGTACGGCGGTACTCACTGCCCATGAGGTGGGCTTGCTCAAGGAAGGCGAGGTGCGACGTCCGTCTCACTTCGTCTCGTCGCGCCTTCTCTTGAATGGCTGGTGCTGCCTCGGCTTGCAGCTGCGCGGCTCGTGTGTGCCCGCGGCTCGTCACCCAGCTCGCCAGCACGGCCGTGAAGCTTGTGAGTGTTGCGATCCACAGTCCGTTGTCCCCCATGTCATTGGAGTGTGGAGGTTCAGGGCTGACATCACCAGACCAGGAGTTCGGTCCTCGGGCCGTCTCTGGGCCGTGCGAGGTTGGCCGACGCTGACAGTCGATGCCCGATGGTGACCGTCGTCGCACCGCTCTGGCCTGGGGCGCTCTAGTTGATCTGCGACACTGGTACGGCTATGCCGAAGCCCGGAGAACTGACCTTCGTCGCGCCGCGGGGGGCCGCGAGGCCGCCGCGGCACCTTGCCGATCTCACGCCCGCCGAGCGCCGTGAGGCCGTGGCCGGGGCGGGGGAGAAGCCCTTCCGCGCCAAGCAGCTCTCGCAGCACTACTTCTCCCGGCTCGCTCACGACCCCGAGCAGTGGACGGACATCCCGGCCGCCGCGCGCGAGAAGCTCGCCGCGGAGCTGCTGCCGGACCTGATGAGCGTGGTGCGGCACATCAGCTGCGACGAGGGCATGACCCGTAAGACGCTGTGGAAGCTGCACGACGGGACGCTCGTGGAGTCCGTCCTGATGCGCTACCCGGACCGGGTCACGATGTGCATCAGCTCGCAGGCGGGCTGCGGCATGAACTGCCCGTTCTGCGCGACCGGTCAGGCCGGTCTCGACCGGAATCTGTCGACCGCGGAGATCGTCCACCAGATCGTCGACGGCGTGCGCGCGCTGCGTGACGGCGAGGTTCCGGCGGCGCAGGGCCAGGCGGAAGGCTCGGTCGGAAGTCCGGCGCGGCTGTCGAACATCGTCTTCATGGGCATGGGCGAGCCGCTCGCCAACTACAAGCGCGTCGTGGGTGCGATCCGCCGGCTGACCGACCCGGAGCCCGATGGGCTCGGGCTCTCGCAGCGTGGGATCACCGTCTCGACCGTGGGGCTGGTCCCGGCGATGCTCCGGTTCGCCGACGAGGGCTTCAAGTGCCGTCTGGCGGTCTCGCTCCACGCGCCGGACGACGAGTTGCGCGACACCCTCGTCCCCGTCAACACCCGCTGGAAGGTCCGCGAGGTACTGAACGCCGCCTGGGAGTACGCCGCGAAGTCCTCGCGCCGCGTCTCCATCGAGTACGCGCTGATCAAGGACATCAACGACCAGGCGTGGCGCGCGGATCTGCTGGGGCGGCTGCTCAAGGGCAAGCCCGTGCACGTCAATCTGATTCCGCTCAACCCGACTCCGGGTTCCAAGTGGACGGCGTCCCGTCCCGAGGACGAGGCCGCGTTCGTGCGGGCCCTGGAGGCACACGGGGTGCCGGTGACCGTCCGCGACACCCGCGGCCAGGAGATCGACGGCGCCTGCGGGCAGTTGGCGGCGACGGAACGCTGAGTCGGCCTCGCAGGTCCGGTCCGTGTCGCACCGTCGCCCTCGCTCGTTCTGGCCCCTCGTGCTGGCCCGCTCGGCCGGGAGCGCGCCGCGACCCGCGCGGGGGTGGCTGGTAATCTTCCACGCGCGCCTTGTCGCAGGCACATCAAGCGACGAGGCGCGGACAACAGACCGACAGGGGAGCGCACACAGCGCTGAGAGTGCGGTTGCACGTACACCCCGCGGGGCGCCGAGCGGCGTCCGCGGCCAGGTGCACGTACGGCCCGCAGACCCTCGAACCTCGCCCGGGTCATGCCGGGTAGGAAGTCGATGAGCCTTATGAGCAAGCATGTGCTGCGCACGGCTGCGGCCGCCGCCACCGTCCTCGTCCTCACGGGCGCACTCGCCGGATGCGGCGGTTCAGGACAGGGCGACGACGGCAAGACCGTCACCCTCGTCACCCACGACTCCTTCGCCGTATCCAAGCCGGTGATGAGGGAGTTCACGAAGCGGACCGGCTACAAGGTGAAGGTGCTGCGGGGCGGCGACGCGGGCGCGGCCGTGAACCAGGCGGTGCTCAACAAGGGCAATCCGCAGGGCGACGTCTTCTTCGGGGTCGACAACACCCTCCTCTCGCGGGCCCTCGACAAGGGCGTCTTCGCTCCGTACAAGGCCGAGGGACTCGGCCACATACCGGAGAAGCTGCAGCTCGACGGGGTGCGGAACCGCGTCACGCCCGTCGACTCCGGCGAGATATGCGTCAATTTCGACCGTGGCTGGTTCGAGAAGCGGGACCAGGCTCCGCCCGAGTCGCTGGACGACCTCGCCGACCCCGAGTACGAGAACCTCCTCGTCACCCCGAACGCCGCGACCTCCTCGCCCGGGCTGGGCTTTCTGCTCGCCACCGTGGAGAAGTACGGCGACGGCGGCTGGAAGGACTACTGGAAGAAGCTGCGGGCCAACGGGGTCGAAGTCGTCGACGGCTGGGAGCAGGCGTACAACGACCGGTTCAGCGGCTCGGCCGGCGGCAAGGGCAAGGGGGACCGGCCCCTCGTCGTCTCCTACGCCTCCAGCCCTCCGGCCGAGGTCCTGGGCAAGAAGCCGTTGCCGGAGAAGGCGCCGACGGGCATCGCCGAGCGGACGTGCTTCCAGCAGACCGAGTTCGCCGGACTGCTGGACGGCGCACGCAACACCAAGGGCGGCAAGGCCCTGTTGGACTACATGCTCAGCAGGACGTTCCAGGAGGACATGCCGCTGCAGATGTTCGTCAACCCGGCCCGTGAGGACGCCGAGTTGCCCGAGGTGTTCACGAAGTATGGCCGCAGCGCCGGGAACGCGGCCACCATGGACCCGGCGAGGATCGACGAGCACCGCGAAGGCTGGATCAAGTCGTGGACGTCGCTCGTCGTGAAGTGACGCGCGAACGGGCCCGCCCGGAGGGGGAGTTCGCCGCACCGGCAGACCGAGGGCGCACCCTTCGCGGGTACCGGCGCGGACCCGCGCAAGGGGGCCGGTGCGGCGGTGCGGCGCGCCTCGCCCTGATGGCGCTGCCCGTCGCCTTCTTCGCGTTCTTCTTCGCCTATCCGGTCGCCGCGATCGTCGGCCGCGGGCTGCGGACGGCGGCCGGAGCGTGGCAACTCGGGCGCCTCGCACAGGTCTTGAGCGACCCGGCCACGCTGCACGTGCTGTGGTTCACGGTGTGGCAGGCCGCCGCGTCGACGGCGTGCACGCTGGCGCTCGCGCTGCCGTGCGCCTATGTCTTCGCCCGTTTCGACTTCCCCGGGAAGCAGGTGCTGCGCGCCGTCGTCACCGTCCCCTTCGTGCTGCCGACGGTGGTCGTGGGCTCGGCGTTCCTGGCGCTGCTGGGCCGCGGCGGGCTCCTGGACGAATGGGTCGGGCTGCGTCTGGACACGAGCGTGTGGGCGATCCTGCTCGCGCACGTCTTCATCAACTACGCGGTCGTCGTACGGACGGTGGGCGGGCTGTGGTCCCAACTCGACCCGCGCCAGGAGGAGGCGGCACGCATGCTCGGCGCGAGCCGCTTCGCCGCGTGGCGCCGCGTGACACTGCCCGCGCTCGCACCGTCCGTCGGCGCGGCCGCGCTGATCGTCTTCCTCTTCACCTTCACCTCCTTCGGCGTGATCCAGGTGCTGGGCGGTCCGCGCTTTGCCACGCTCGAGGTCGAGATCTACCGGCAGACCGCCGCTCTGCTCGATCTGCCGACCGCCGCGGTGCTCACGCTGATCCAGTTCGCTGCCGTCACCGCTCTCCTCGCCGTGCACGCCCGCACCATGCGGAAGCGGCAGTCCGCGCTGAGCATGGTCCCGGCCGCCGAGTCCGCGCGCCCTCCCCGCGGCCGGGCCCAGTGGGCGCTGCTGGCCTCCGTCCTGGCGGTGACGGGCACGCTGATCCTCGTGCCCCTCGCCGTGCTGACGGCACGGTCCTTCGACGGACCCGGCGGCTACGGACTGGCCAACTACCGTGCGCTCGGGGCGGTTTCGGGCACCGCCACCTTCACCGTCCCGCCCGTCGACGCGATCGGCAACTCCCTCGCGTACGCGGGCGTCGCCACGCTGCTGGCACTCGCCATCGGTGTCCTGGCCGCGGCGGCACTGACGGCACGCACCGGAAACGATGGCGGGAGCAGCGGCGCGGTCGACCGGCTGGTGCGGGGCTTCGACTCGATGCTGATGCTGCCGCTGGGCACCTCCGCGGTGACCGTCGGCTTCGGCTTCCTCGTCGCGCTGGACGAACCGCCCCTGGACCTGCGTTCGTCGTGGATGATCGTGCCCATCGCGCAGGCTCTGGTCGGCGTTCCCTTCGTCATCCGGACGATGCTGCCGGTGCTGCGCGCGATCGATGCCCGGCTGCGCGAGGCAGCGGCAGTGCTCGGTGCCTCGCCGCTGCGCGCCTGGCGCGAGGTGGACCTGCCGATGGTGAGCCGCGCGCTGCTTGTCGCGGCGGGGTTCGCATTCGCCGTCTCGCTCGGCGAGTTCGGCGCGACGGTCTTCATCGCCCGGCCCGACGCCCCGACTCTCCCCGTCGCCGTCGCCCGCTTCCTGGGCCGCGCGGGCGAGGTCAACTACGGGCAGGCGATGGCCATGAGCACCGTGTTGATGTTCGTGTGCGCGGCGACGCTCCTCGCGCTGGAACGCATACGCACCCACCCCTCGGGAGAGTTCTAGATGCTGCGGCTCGGCGGAGTGACGGCCGGTTTCGGCCCCGCACAGCGCGTACTGGACGGTGTGGACCTGGAGGTCGCCGACCACGAGACGGTGTGCGTGCTGGGCCCCAGCGGCAGCGGCAAGTCGACGCTTCTGCGCGTCATAGCCGGCTTGCACACCCCCGACGCCGGCAGCGTCGAGCTCTCCGGCCGCGACCAGAGCGGTGTGCCGCCGCACCGGCGCGGCGTCGGGCTGATGTTCCAGGACCACCAGCTCTTCCCGCAGCGCGACGTCGGCGGCAACGTCGCCTTCGGCCTGCGCATGCGCGGGACCGCGCGTCGCGAAGCGGACCACCGCGTCGCCGAACTCCTCGGTCTCGTCGGTCTTCCCGGGGCGGAGCGGCGTGCGGTCACCTCCCTCTCCGGGGGTGAACAGCAGCGCGTCGCGCTCGCCCGCGCTCTCGCCCCGCAGCCGGATCTTCTGATGCTCGACGAGCCCCTGGGGCAGCTCGACCGCGGGCTGCGGGAACGCCTCGTCGTCGAACTGCGCGCGCTCTTCCGCAAGTTGCGCACCACCGTGCTCGCCGTCACCCATGACCAGGGGGAGGCTTTCGTACTGGCCGACCGCGTCGTGGTGATGAACGAGGGGCGCATCGCCCAGACCGGCACGCCACTCGAGGTGTGGCAGCGTCCCGCCTCGGAGTTCGTCGCCCGCTTCCTCGGATTCGACAACGTCGTCGACGGGACGGTTCGCGATGGGGCCGCCGACACCCCCTGGGGCGTACTCCCCGTGGAGGAAGGCACGCGCACCGGGACGTGCCAACTCCTCGTGCGCCCGGCAGGCGTCCGTCTGACGTCACCGCAGGACGGGCTGCGCTGCACCGTCGAGGCACGCACCTTCCGCGGCGGCGACGCCGCCGAAGTCACGCTCCTGCTGCGGCCGGAGACCGGCCCGCGCCTGGAGGCGTCGTGCCCGCTGCGCGAGGCACCGGAGGACGGGGCCGAGGTCGGCGTCACCTTCGACGGACGGGACGTGGTGCGGCTCGGCCAGGGCTGAGCCTCAACACCCGCCCTGCGACGGGAGGTCGGGAGCGGCCCGAGGACCCCGGGCCGCTCGTCAGTCCCGCAGCCGCGCCAGCGTCTCCGGCACCTCCTCGACGGAGGCGGCCAGCGCGATCCGCGATGCCATCGGCCGCTCACGCGCGAGCGCCTGGAGCAGCGGCCAGCACGGCAGCGTCCGCGTCCAGTGCTCCTCGTCGACGAGCACCATCGGCGTCGGAGTGCCGCGCGACTGGTAGTAGTTGGGCGTCGCGTTGTCGAAGATCTCCTGCACGGTCCCGGCTGCACCCGGAAGGAAGACCACCCCGGCGTTCGACCGTGCCAGAAGTCCGTCCTCGCGCACCGCGTTCACGAAGTACTTCGCGATGTGCTGCGCGAAGGCGTTGGGCGGCTCGTGTCCGTAGAACCAGGTCGGGATGCCCACGGAGGCGCCGCCGCCCGGCCAGCCCTCGCGGACCGCGAACGCGGCACGCGCCCATTCGCCCACGGACTTCTCGAAGGACGGCGCGGTCGAGAGCATCTCCAGCGCCTTGTCCAGCATGCCGTCCTCGAAGGGTGCCGCGTAGGCACCGAGGTTCGCGGCCTCCATGGCACCGGGGCCACCGCCCGTCGCCACGGTGTGACCCTCCCGGGCCAGCGCCCTTCCCAGGCGGGCCGCCCCGGCATACGCGGCGCTGCCACGCGCCAGCTTGTGCCCCCCCATGACCCCCACGACCCGGGCTCCGACGAGCTGTTCGTCGAGCGCGTCGGAGATCGCGTCGTCGTGCACGGCGCGGAGCATCGAGGAGAAGACGTCGCCGTCGCTCTTCGTCCGCTGGAACCAGGCGTACGAACCGGCGTCAGGTGTCCGCTCGTACCCCTCGGCCAGGTCGGAGAACAGCTCCTCCGGGGTGTAGAGACGCCCGCGGTAGGGATCGAACGGCAGGTTCGGTACCGGCGGGAAGACCAGACCGCCTCCCTCCTGCACCCGTACCACCGACTCGGCGGACATCGCACAGCCCAGGAAGACCGCCCCGTCCGTCTCCGCGGACGCCAGCTCACCGGCGCGCTCGCGCAGGTCGAGGGACTGCACCCGCCATCCGTTGAGCGACCCGGTCGCCTCGACGACGTCGTCGAACTCCTCGAGCGTCTCTATCTCGTGGTCAAGCATCCCGTCAGCGTATGCGCTCACAGCACGAGGGCGGCCCCGCTTGCCGGAAGGGGCCGCCCTTCGATGCGCCGACGGGGACGTGCCCTGCGTCAGGTCGTCAGCGGCAGCGCGGCGAGCTGGCCCACCGCCCAGGTGAGGGCGCCGAACACGACGCAGATGACGACCGCACGGAGCGCCGCCGCCCCCCGCAGCAGCCGGCGCGGAGCACCGAGCTTGGCCAGGGCCGCGTTCGCGGGTCTGCGGGCCGCGCGCGACTCGGCCGCGGCCGTCAGCGCGCTCGCCGTCACGCAGAGCACCACCAGCGCGGCGCCCACCAGGGCCAGCGGTCCGAACATGCGGGCACCGTCATGCGGTGACGCACCGTACAGCTCGCTCGCCGCCAGCCCGCCGGCCGCCACCGCACACAGCACACCGAGCGGCCGGCCGATACGTACCGCCTCCTGCTGGAGCACCCGACCCGCCAGGAGCCGCACGGCGCCGGGCCTGCCGACTGCGAGGAGCCGCCCGCACAGCTGGGTGAGTCCCGGGCCGGCCAGCACGAGACCGAGCACGGTGAGCAGCCAGCCGCCCAGCACGCCGGGCGCGCTGTTCGACAGGACCGCCGAGAGGGACAGCGGTTCCGGCGACCGGCTTGCGTACGTCTCCGTGGCGAGACCCGCCGCGATGAACGCGGCACCCCACGGCAGCGTGACGGACGCGGGAAGCGGGCCCGGCAGCACCCGGAGGGACTGCGCCTCCCTGTAGTCCGCCGCCCGCTCGTGGCGTGCTCCCGTCGCCTCGCCGTGTGCGCCGGGCTCCGCGGCAGGTGTGCCAGTGCCGCCACCGGCGGTGGCCCCGGCGCCCGCCGTGGCCGGGAGCATTCCGGGCCGTGTGGCGAGGGCGGCGGCGCCGGCGGCCACCAGAGGCGGTACGCACAGCAGCACCAGGGTCGCGGCGATGGGCAACGGGTGGTCGGCGGCGAGGAGTTTCACGGCCGCGCCGTCGAAGGGGATCGACGCCACCTGCCCGCGCAGGTGCAGATAGATCACGAGCGCGACGGCGCTGCCCAGCAGCGACGACATCGCCGTCGAGACGGCCGCGAGCAGCGGGATGCGGGCCGGACCCACCCCCGCCGCGTCCAGAGCGGAGGGCGAGCGCGAACCGGGATCCGTGCGGGCGACGGCCGCGGCGAACTGCACGGCCGCCGCGAGTGGTGCGAGGCACCACACCAGCCGGACGAGAGAGGTACCGGACTGCTGCGGGTGGGCGAGGGCATGGCTGAGAGCCGCCAGCAGCAGGAAGCCCACGACTGCCGTCGCGCATGACACCAGGAGGCGGCGCAGCAGCGTGAGGGGATGACCACCGCGGGCTAGACGGAGAGCGAGCACGCGGCACCCTTGGAGTCTTCGCCGTCCGAGTCGCCTTCGCCCGTGGCCATGCCCTTGCCACCGGCTCCGTCGTTCTCGTCGTCCCCACCACTGTTCGCGTCGCCGGGGCCCGGGGAGACCAGGCCGCCGCTCAGCCGGCCGTCGACGAGCGTGAGATTGCGGTCCGCGAGTGTCGGCCCCACCGCGTCCCCGGCCTCCGGGTCTCCCGGTGTCACCTTCGGCAGCATCACCGCCGGGTCGTGTGTCGTGAGCACCACGGTGATGTCGTGCGTGCGCGCGGCCGTGGTCAGCGTGCGCAGTACTTGTGCCCGTTCCGTCTGGTGCAGGGGAGCGGTCGGCTCGTCGGCGAAGAGGATCGCGGGCGCGGGGGCGAGAGCGCGGGCGATCGCGACGCGCTGGCGCTGCGACTGACGCAGGGCCGAGGGACGCTTGCGTGCGCACTCACCGACGTCGAGCCGCTCCAGCCATTCGACGGCTGCCTTGCGGGCGGCGCGGGAACCGGTGCCGCACAGCATCAGCGGGAGCGCGGCGTTCTCCCACGCGGTCAGTTCCGGGATGAGCTGCGGCTCGCTGCCGACCCAGCCGAAGCGGTCCCGGCGGAGCCGTTCGCGCGAGGTGCGCGAGAGGGTGTGCACCGGCACGCTGTTGAACCAGATCTCCCCGTCGTGCGGGGTGAGTTGACCGGACAGGCAGCTCAGCAGAGTGGTCTTGCCGCTGCCGCGAGGTCCGGTGACGGAGACGATCTCGCCGGCGCGGACGCCGATCGATACGCCTTGCAGGGCGGGTGAACCGCCGTACGAGTAGTGCAGTCCGCGTGCCCAGAGCACGTCGTTGTCCGGGGGTGCTGCCACTGAGGGCACCTCCACTCACCTCTGCTCTGCTGGTCCCCGCCGGGCCCCGTCCCACGAAGGGGTGAAGAGGTCCTCGGGCCATCGGTCACAGGAACCGTAAGGACAGCCAAGCGTCCATCCGGCGTCATCCGCCGGGGCGCGGCGCAGATTCCACCGAACGGGCCTCGCAGATGGCCCTTCTTCTTCCGGTGCTCCGGCAGGGTGCGCGGCAGCGGTCAGAGCTCGTCGGTGAGGTGGGTGGGGGCGAACATGCGCAGTTCGGCGGGGAGGAGGACGACCGACGGTCCGGGGGCGGCGAGCGCGGCCGACAGGTTCTCGCGCAGGGACTCGGGGGAGCTGCGCACCGCCGGTACGCCGAACGACTCCGCCAGCGCCACGAAGTCGGGCCGGGCGAGTTCGGTGCCGGTGGTCTCGCCGAAGGCCTCCGTCATGTAGCTGCGGAGGATTCCGTAGCCGCCGTCGTCGACGATGAGCCAGGTGACCGGCAGGTCGTACTGGCGCGCCGTGGCGAGTTCGGCGATGGAGTACATCGCTCCGCCGTCACCGGAGACGGCGAGGACGGGGGTGCGCCGCTCGGGGTCGGCCGCGGCGGCTCCGAGCGCTGCGGGGAAGCCGTATCCGAGGCCGCCGGCCCCCTGAGCGGAGTGCATGGCTCCTTCGCGGGGGTCGAACGCGGACCACGCCCAGTAGGCGAGGATCGTCATGTCCCAGAAGCTGGGTGAGGTGTCGGGCAGCGCTTCGCGGACCGCGCCGAGGACCTGCTGTTCGAGGTCGAGGCCCTGGGAGGCGATCCGGGCGCGCACGCGGTCCAGCAGCGCGGCCACCTCGCGTTCCGCCTGGCCCGTGGGCCGGGGGGCGACGGCCGCGGCGAGTGCGTCGAGGGCCTCCCGTGCGTCGGCGTGTATGCCGAGGGCGGGGTGATTGGCCTCCAGTTTGCCGACGTCCGCCTCGATGTGGATGACGCGGCCGCGGGGGGCGAACGTGTGGTAGTTGGACGAGAGTTCGCCGAGGCCCGACCCGATGACGAGCAGCACGTCGGAGTCGGCCAGGAACTCGGTGGTGTGCCGGTCCTCCAGCCAGGAGCCGAGAGAGAGCCGGTGCTCATAGGGGAAGGCGCCCTTTCCGCCGAAGGTCGTGGCGACCGGGGCGTCCAACTGTTCGGCGAGGCTGAGCAGTTGTGCCTGAGCTCCGGCCCGTACGACGCCGCCGCCCGCGAGCACGGCCGGCCGTTCCGCCGCGTTGAGCAACGCGGCCGCGCGGGCGGTCAGTTCGGGACGGGCGGGCAGGGGGCGGGGGCTCGCCGGTCCGTCCGGCGCGGCGAGCGACTCGGGGGGCGGCACATCCGTGGGCGCGAGGAGGACGTCCTGCGGTATCTCGACCCAGGTGGGACCGCACGGTGCCTCCGCCGCGTCGGCCCACGCCGCGGCGAGCGCTGAGGGGATCTGCGAGACCGCCCGCACGGTGTGGACGGACTTCACGACGTCGCGGAACGAGGCCTTCTGGTCGCGGAGTTCGTGCAGATATCCCTTGCGGCCGCCGCCGAGACCGGCCGTGGGCACCTGGCTGCTGATGCCGAGCACGGGCGCGGACGCCGCCGCGGACTCCTGGAGCGCGGCCAGCGACATCAGCGCACCCGGGCCGGTGGATATCAGCAGCGGGGTGACGGTGCCGGTCAGGCGTGCGTACGCGTCGGCGGCGAAACCCGCGTTGTTCTCCACCCGCAGTCCGACGTACGACAGTTGGGAGCGGCGTACGGCATCGAAGACCCCCAGCGCGTGCTGGCCGGGCAGTCCGAAGACGGTGCGGGCACCGAGCGCGGTGAGGGATTCGGTGACGAGATCGCTGCCTGTACGGGCTGCCGGTGCGGATGCCATGCGGGGGGTCGCGCCTTTCGTGGTCGGGGACATGGGATGCGGTGTTCGGGCGTGCGGTGTTCGGACGTGCGGTGTTCGGACGTGCGGGGCCGGGCGCACCTGGCCGGCACGTCCGGGTGCGCCCGCGGCGCCGGGGCGTCGCGGGCGCTGCGCGGTCAGACCCCGGCGGGGGCGTCGGCGCCGGGCTTCTCGCCCTCGTGTGGCGCCTGGCCCGCCAGCCGTGCACGCCATTCGGCCAGCACCGCGGGGTCGGTCGGCTTGCCGGCCAGGCTCACCCCGATGTGGGTGACCAGGGAGGCCAGAAGCCCGTAGTAGATGGCCTCGGGGGCAAGTACCCCCTTCCAGGCCATCATGGCGATGACGGTCGCGCCGCCCACGGCCACGGCCGCAAGGGCACCGTTCGCCGTGCCGCGCTTCCAGACCAGGCCACCCAGGATCGGCACCAGGAGCCCGCCGACCAGCAGGTTGTACGCCACGGTCAGGGCCTCGACGACGTCGTTGAGCGCGATGGATATCACCACGACGGCCAGGCCCATGATCAGGATGAACACGCGGTTGCCGCGCACCTCGTCGTGGGGCGCGCCCTCGGCCTCGTCCTCCGCCGGGCCGCCGGAGTCAGAGGCGTCGGAGGCGTCGGAGGGAGCTGCGGCGGCGCCCGGCTTGGGTGTCACGCGGCGCAGACGCTTCCAGATGTCGTTGTTGGCGACGGTCGCGCAGGCTATGAGCGCGCCCGAGGAGGTCGACATGACAGCCGAGAGCGCGGCCGCAAGCACCAGGCCCTTCACACCGATCGGAAGCGCGTCGCCGACGATGGTGGCGAAGGCCGCGTCGGGGCTGTCGAGCTTGGGGTAGAGCGCCTTGGTGGCGGTGCCGATGACGGCGCCCGCGATCGCGTAGACGAGGCAGTAGACACCGGCGACCGAACCGCCGCTGCGGGCGACGGTGTCGCTGCGCGCGGTGAAGACGCGCTGCCAGATGTCCTGCCCGATCAGCATTCCGAACGAGTAGATCAGCACGTACGTGAACACCGTCTGGACGCCGATGTTCATGGGCGAGAAGTAGTCGTCGGGCAGCTGCTCCTGCATGCCGTCGATGCCGCCCGCCTTCCAGACGGCGATGGGCAGGAGGAGCAGCAGCACACCGACCGACTTGACGACGAACTGCGCCATGTCCGTCAGGGTGATCGACCACATGCCGCCGAGCGTCGAGTACGCGATGACGATGCCGCCGCCCAGCATGATCGCCAGCGTGCGGTCGAGGCCGAAGATGACGTCGAAGATGGTCGCGTAGGCGATCGTCGAGGTGACGGCGAGCATCAGCGTGTACGCCCACATCACCGCCCCCGAGATCACCGAGGACGAGCCGCCGTAGCGCAGGTCGAGCATCTGGCTGACGGTGTAGACCTTCAGCCGGGAGATGCGGGCGGAGAAGAAGATGCTCAGGGCCAGCAGCCCGAACCCGATCGCGAACACCAGCCAGGCGCCCGAGAGTCCGTACTGGTAACCCAGGCCGACTCCGCCGATGGTCGAGGCGCCGCCGAGCACGATGGCGGCCATCGTGCCGGAGTACATGGTCGGGCCGAGCCGTCGGCCCGCGACGAGGAAGTCGCTCTTGGACTTGGCGCGGCGCATGCCCCACCAGCCGACAGCGAGCATGCCCACGAGATAGATGATGATCACTGCGTAGTCGACAGCCATGGGGCGCTCCTCGGGCCGAGCGGGGGAGGGGGAGTCGAGGGGAGAGGGGAGAGGGGAGAGGGGAGGGGAAGCGGGGTGGGGACGGGGTGTGCGAAACGTTCGACCGGGAGCCTAGGTGTCGTCAAGGGAGCCAGGAAGTGTACGTTTCCTCCATCGAGGCGGCTTCGGCTGTAGGAATCGTCCATGGCGGCCCGTGGTAGTTGACCGTCCGGGCCCCGTGACCGCGTACGAGAGGTGGTGGCCGTGCAGGAACTCGTGCCGCCCACCGTTCCCGTGCCGCTGTCCGTGCTGACGGACGACGCGGAGCTCGGCCTGCGGCAGGTCGCGGGCCCGGACGGCCGGGAGACGTCCGTGTACTCGGTGCACACCAGCGAGATGGCGGACCCGCTGCCGTATCTGCTCGGCGGGGAGCTGCTGCTGAGCGCGGGTGTGCACTGCGAGCCGGGCCCTGACCAGGGCGCGCACTGGGAGCGCTACGCGCAGCGGTCCGTCGAGGCCGGTGCGGCGGCGCTCGGATTCGGCATCGCCCCTGTGCACGACGAGGTGCCCGCGGAACTCAAGGACGCGTGCGACCGCCACGGCCTTCCGCTGGTCGAGGTGCCACGGGACACCCCCTTCACCGCGGTCGCGCGGTCGGTCTGGCAGGCGATCACGCAGCGCCGGCACCAGGCGCTGCGGAGGCTGAGCGAGTCGCAGCAGACGCTCGCCGCGGCGGCGGCCGGGCCGCATCCCGTACCGGCGGTGCTCGGGCAGCTGGCCCAGCGCCTCGACGCCTGGGCGGTGCTGCTGTCACCGGACGGAGGTGAACTCGCATCGGCGGGAACGGCGCCGCCGGACGACGCGCGTGCCGAACTCGCTTCGCTCACCGGGCTGTTGCGCCCCGGGCCCTCATCGGCGGCGGGCACGGCCGGTGAACTCCACCTGAGCGTCTACGGGCTGGGCGGCGTGGGCCGGCGCAAGCCTCTCGCCCTCGGCCTGTGCGCACCGCACAGGGACGGCATCGACGGCGCGATCGCGACGGTTGCCGTCGTCCTGCTCACGCTGCTCACGGAGCGGCGCGCCGCGGCGGCGGGCGAGCAGCGTTCCGCCGCGCTCGTACGGCTGATGCTCGGCGCTTCCGCCGAGGAGGCGGCACCGCTGCTGGGCGGCGGTGCTCAGCGCTGGGCCGTGGTGCACGGCCGTCGCCGTCGCGGACACGGTACGGGCGCGCGCGGCGACGGCCCGACGGGGACCTGGCACGAGGAGGATCCGTTCAGCACGACGGCACTCGCGGCCGGACTGGGCACCACACTCATCGACGTCGACGGAGGTGAACTGCGGGCCCTCGTGCCGGTGGGCGACGGCGGCGCGGACGGGGAGGGGTCCTTGTCCGTGGACCCCCAGCAGGGCTGGACGCTCGGCGTGAGCCGCCCCGTGCCCGCCGACGGCCTCGACCGCGGCGAGAGGGAGGCCCGGCGCGCGCTGCGGCGAGCACTGGCGGAAAGGCGCCCGCTCGTGCGCGAAGCAGCCGACGGCGAGGGGGAACTCGCGGACGTGGCATCGCTGGTGTCGCCCGACGAGGGCAGGGCGCTGGCGAAGGCGCGGCTCGCGCCGCTCGACGGGCGCCCCGATCTCGTGGAGACGCTGCGCATGTGGCTGTCGCTGAACGGCAGTTGGGACCGTACGGCGGTGGCGCTGGAGATCCACCGCAACACCGTCCGGCAGCGCATCGCCCGCGTCGGCGCACTGCTCGGCCAGGACCTGGCCGGGCCGGACGTGCGGATGGAACTGTGGTTCGCCCTCAAGTGGCGCTGACCCGCCGGGTGTTGGGGGCACCGGGCGGGTCAGCACGTCTGGTTCAGAGCTTCTTCCACGCCTCCGTCAGGACGGAGCGGAGGATCGTTTCGGCCTCGTCGAAGACGCTCTGGTCGGCGATGAGCGGCGGGGCGAGCTGGACCACCGGGTCTCCCCGGTCGTCGGCGCGGCAGTAGAGCCCGGCGTCGAAGAGGGCCTTGGAGAGGAAGCCGTAGAGGATCCGCTCCGACTCGTCCTCGGTGAACGTCTCCTTGGTGGCCTTGTCCTTGACGAGTTCGATTCCGTAGAAGTACCCGTTGCCGCGCACGTCACCGACGATCGGCAGGTCGAGCAGCTTGCGCAGCGTGCCGAGGAACGCCTCCTCGTTGTCCAGCACATGCTGGTTGAGCCCTTCGCGCTCGAAGATGTCGAGGTTGGCCAGCGCCACCGCCGCGGAGACCGGGTGGCCGCCGAAGGTGTAGCCGTGGAGGAAGGTGTTGTCGCCCTTCCAGAACGGCTCGGCCAGGCGGTCGGAGATGATCGCGGCACCGATGGGCGAGTACCCGGAGGTCATGCCCTTCGCGCAGGTGATGATGTCCGGCACGTAGCCGAACTTGTCGCAGCCGAAGAGGGTGCCAAGGCGTCCGAAGGCGCAGATCACCTCGTCGGAGACGAGCAGCACGTCGTACTCGTCGCAGATCTCGCGGACGCGCCGGAAGTAACCGGGAGGCGGCGGGAAGCAGCCGCCGGCGTTCTGGACGGGCTCGAGGAAGACGGCCGCCACGGTCTCCGGGCCCTCGAAGAGGATCTGCTGCTCGATCTGGTCGGCGGCCCAGCGGCCGAACGCCTCGGGGTCGTCGCCGTGCACGGGCGCCCGGTAGATGTTCGTGTTCGGCACCTTGTACGCGCCCGGCACGAGCGGTTCGTACGGCGCCTTGAGACCGGGGAGTCCGGTGATCGACAGGGCGCCGTGCGGCGTGCCGTGGTAGGCGACGTTGCGGGAGATGACCTTGTACTTGCCGGGGTTCCCGTTGAGCTTGTGGAACTGCTTGGCCAGCTTCCACGCGGTCTCGACGGCCTCTCCGCCCCCCGTGGTGAAGAAGACCTTGTTCAGATCGCCGGGCGCGTGGTGCGCGAGCCGCTCCGCGAGCTCGATCGCCTTGGGATGGGCGTAGGACCAGATCGGGAAGAAACCGAGGTCCTGCGCCTGCTTGTTGGCGGCTTCGGCGAGCTCGGTGCGGCCGTGTCCCGCCTGCACGACGAAGAGTCCGGCGAGGCCGTCGAGGTAGCGCTTGCCGTTGGTGTCGTAGATGTGGGTGCCCTCGCCCCGGACGATCGTCGGGACGGACGCCTTGTCGTACGACGACATGCGGGTGAAGTGCATCCACAGATGGTCGTGGGCGGTCTTGGAGAGATCCTTGCTCACGGTTATCGGGTTCCCCACGTGTAGGTCTGCTTTCGCAGCTTGAGGTAGACGAAACTCTCGGTGGAGCGCACGCCGGGAAGCGAGCGGATCCGCTTGGTGATCATTTCGAGAAGGTGTTCGTCGTCCTGGCAGACGATTTCGGCGAGCAGGTCGAACGAACCGGCCGTGATGACCACGTAGTCGACCTCGTCGATCTCCGCGAGGGCGTCCGCGACGGAATGAAGGTCGCCCTCGACGTTGATGCCCACCATCGCCTGCCGCAGGAAGCCGACGGTCAGGGGATCGGTGACGGCGACGATCTGCATGACACCCTGGTCCTGGAGCTTCTGGACCCGCTGGCGCACGGCGGCTTCAGACAGCCCGACGGCCTTGCCGATGGCGGCGTACGGGCGCCGGCCGTCCTCCTGAAGCTGTTCGATGATCGCCAGCGATACATCGTCAAGCGAACGGATGCCGTTTGTCTTCTTCGCGTCTCGGGCCACGCACGACACTGTGCATGAGACCTCCTCCGAATCGCAACCCATAAGCGATGTAATTCGAAGCAATACATGCCCGCAAGAACAGAATCCGTCGTTGCTGGTGTGGTGGTGTATCGAAAGCGTTGCGCTGCTGGTTAGGGTGGCGGTCTCACCCAATGGACAACGGAGCAGGAGGGGTGCGAAGTGACCACCGAGCTGCGTCGGCTGCGCAACTACATCGACGGGGAGTTCCGGGACGCCGCTGACGGCCGGACCACGGACGTGGTCGACCCGGCCACGGGCGAGGCATACGCCACCGCGCCGCTCTCCGCCGCCGCCGATGTCGATGCCGCGATGGCCGCAGCCGAGAAGGCCTTCCCGGCCTGGCGCGATGCCACTCCGGCCACGAGGCAGAAGGCGATCCTGAAGATCGCGGACGCCCTCGAGGCCCGGGCGGACGAGTTCCTTGCCGTCGAGTGCGAGAACTGCGGCAAGCCGCTGGAGCTGACACGGCAGGAAGAACTGCCCATGATGCTCGACCAGATCCGGTTCTTCGCGGGCGCCGCCCGGATGCTGGAGGGCAAGTCCGCGGGCGAGTACATGGAGGGGCTCACCTCGTATGTGCGGCGCGAGCCCGTCGGTGTCTGCGCGCAGGTCGCGCCCTGGAACTACCCGGCGATGATGGCCGTCTGGAAGTTCGCCCCCGCACTGGCGGCGGGCAACACGGTCGTGCTCAAGCCGTCCGACACCACGCCCGCCTCGGCGGTCTTCATGGCCGAGGTGATGGGCGAGATCCTGCCCAAGGGCGTCTTCAACGTCATCTGCGGCGACCGCGACATCGGGCGTCTCATGGTCGAGCACAAGACGCCCGCGATGGCCTCCATCACCGGGTCCGTTCGCGCGGGCATCGAGGTCGCGGGCAGCGCGGCCAAGGACGTCAAGCGCGTGCACCTGGAGCTGGGCGGCAAGGCGCCGTGTGTCGTCTTCGACGACGCCGACGTACAGGCCGCGGTCGAGGGCATCCGGGACGGCGGTTTCTTCAACGCCGGCCAGGACTGCACCGCCGCCACGCGCGTGCTCGTGCAGGAGGGCGTCTACGAGCAGTTCGTCACCGCGCTGGCCAAGGCCGCGGGCGAGGTGAAGACCGGCGACCTCAGCGACCCGGACTGCTTCTACGGCCCGCTCAACAACCCCACACACCTGGAGAAGGTGAGCGGCTTCATCGACCGGCTCCCCGCGCACGCCAAGGTCGAGTCTGGCGGTGAACGGGTCGGCGACAAGGGCTGGTTCTTCGCCCCGACGGTGGTCTCGGGACTGCGCCAGGACGACGAGATCATCCAGAACGAGGTCTTCGGCCCGGTCATCACGATCCAGAAGTTCACCGACGAGGACCAGGCCGTGGGCTGGGCCAACGACGTCGAGTACGCGCTGGCTTCGTCGGTGTGGACGAAGGACCACGGCCGTGCGATGCGCTTGTCCCGTTCGCTGGACTTCGGCTGCGTGTGGATCAACACGCACATCCCGCTCGTCGCGGAGATGCCGCACGGCGGCTTCAAGAAGTCCGGCTACGGCAAGGACCTCTCGGCCTACGGCCTGGAGGACTACACCCGCGTCAAGCACGTCATGACGGCGCTGTGATCCGCTGAGCAACGGGCCCGGGTGAGACGGGCCGCCGGCTCCTCAGGGCCCCGGGGTGGTGCGAATCCGCCCCGGGGCCCCGCCCGTTGGGGGAGGTCGGTCCTGGGCGAGCGCGTCTGCCGCGGGCCGGACGCCTTCCCTGGGCACTTCGAGGGACCCGGTCAGCTCGCGTCGCCAACCGGGTGCGTCGAACGGGGCGCCCCAGCAGTCGGTGACCACCACCGCCTCGCCGTCGGCGAGTTCGGCGACCGTCACGTTCCGGTGGATGCGGCCGTCGCCGTAGTCGGTGCTCCACTCGACCACGATTCCTCCGTCCCAGCTGTGCCGTCGGCCGGCACCGAGCCGCAGACCCACGAGGTGGGACTCGACCTCCGCGATGCGGGCCCGCCCGTGGACGCCTCACCGCTCTGCGGCCACTGGCGCACCGCGCCCTCCGCCGGCGGAACGCCGAGAATCCGCTCCAGCCGCGTCCTGTATGGCACTTCTGTCATGAATCGACGCTACGTCGTGCCGCCCGCAGGCCGGCGGAAAGCGAGCGCCGCCTGGCAGGTCGGTCCTCCACCCCGCCCGGTTGGGGCCTGCTCGTTACACGGATTGCTTGACGGCCGGTATGCGACGGATGGTTGTCTACGTCGGACACCTGACAACACTCGGAAACGGGGATCGCGTGCTCATCTTCGGTACGTCGACCAAGATGCATCAGCTGGCCATGCTGAATCTGCTGTGCGGCTACTGCGGCAATCCGTCGGCCCATTCGCTGCGCAAGCGGGTCATGAAGTTCTCGCTGTTCTTCATACCGCTGTTCCCGATCGCACCGGCCAAGCACTTTCTGCAGTGCACGTTCTGCGGTGGCGCGAGCGAGGTGACGAAGGAGAACGCGGAGCAGCTTCTGGCGCAGGGCGGTGGCGGCCCGCAGCCCGGGTACGGCGCTCCTCAGCAGGGGCAGCAGGGGCAGCCGCACATCCCGCCGCAGGGAAATCCGTTCGCCGGTCAGCAACCGCAGGGCCAGCAGCCGCCGCAGAACCCGTACCAGTCCTGACGAGGGCACATACGGAACGCATCGGCCGTGTGCCGGAGGGGCAAGGAGCCACAGGCCGCCTGCCCCTCCGGCGTCTTGCGCTCGATGCCGGGGCGCGGCGTCAGTGCCGCGGGTCCCAGTCAGTGAGATAGGCGTCGATCTCGTCGTTCAGCCGGGTCTTGCCGGGCGCGTCCATGAAGGAGGCCGTCACCGCGTTCTTCGCCAGGTCCGCGATGCCCGCCGCGTCGAGGCTCAGCAGCCGGGCCGCGATGGCGTACTCGGAGTTGAGGTCGGTGCTGAACATCGGCGGATCGTCGCTGTTGATCGTCACGAGGACGCCTGCCTCGACCATCTCCCGTACCGGGTGGTCGTCGAGGTCCTCGACCGCGCGGGTCGCGATGTTGGAGGTGGGGCAGACCTCCAGCGGAATCCGGTGTTCGGCCAGGTGCTCCAGAAGCCGCGGGTCCCGTACGGAGCTCGTGCCGTGCCCGATGCGCTCGGCCCGCAGCGAGGTGAGGGCGTCCCAGACCGTCTCCGGTCCCGTCGTCTCGCCCGCGTGCGGCACGCTGTGCAGCCCCGCGGCGATCGCCCGGTCGAAGTGCGGCTTGAACTGCGGGCGGGGAACGCCGATCTCGGGCCCGCCGAGCCCGAAGGAGATCAGGCCCTCGGGGCCCATCTCGGTGGCGATGCGCGTGGTCTCCTCGGCCGCGGGCAGTCCGGCTTCCCCGGGGATGTCGAAGGTCCAGCGCAGCACGACGCCCAGTTCCTTCTCCGCCGCGACGCGGGCGTCCTCGATGGCGTCCAGGAAGGCCTCGGCGGCTATGCCGCGGCTGGTGGAGCTGAACGGGGTGACGGTCAACTCGGCGTAGCGCACCTGCTGGCGTGCCAGGTCGCGGGCGATCTCGAAGGTGAGCAGCCGTACGTCCTCGGCGTCCCGCAGCAGGTCGACGACCGACAGGTAGACCTCGATGAAGTGGGCGAAGTCCGTGAAGGTGAAGAAGTCCCTCAACGCCTCGGGGTCGTGCGGGACGGTGGAGTCGGGGTGCCGGGCGGCCAGTTCGGCGACGATCCGTGGTGAGGCCGAACCGACGTGGTGCACATGCAGCTCGGCCTTGGGCAGCCCGGCGATGAATGCGTTGAGGTCGGACAACTGAGGCCTCCAGTGGGGAAAAGCGAACCGGATCATCGTATGCGGGGAGTTCCGGCGGACGAATAGCATGGCCGCCGGACGAGGAACCCCGGGAGGGGACATGGAAGACCGCACCGGGCAACCGGGGAGGTCCGGCGAGGAACCGCACAATCCGTGGGCGCCCCCTCAGGACGGGGTCGCACCGGGCAGGGGGAGCATGGACCAGAGCGAAGAGGACCGCAGGCGCCGTTCGGTGGCCGAGCAGCCGACGATCACGTCGGGCTCCGGTGGGGCGCCGCCCCCGGTCCCGCCGGCGCCGGGTGCGCCTGGGGGAGTGCCCGGCGGGGGTGCGGGCGCCGGTTACGGGGCTTCGCCGTACGGTTCACCGCCGCCGTACGGGCAGCAGGGTCACCAGCAGTACGGCAAGGGCGGCACCGCGTACGGCTATCCGGCTCCAGGACCGCAGCCCTACGGATACGGAGCGGGGCCCGGTCCCGCGGGCTTCGGCTGGCACGGTCCGCCGCCGTCCAACGGGAAGTCGGTCGCGGCGATGGTGGTCGGCATCATCGGCCTCGTCGCCGTCTCCACCTGCTGGGGGAGCTTCCTCGGGATCATTCTCGGCCCGGTCGCCCTCGGGCTCGGCCTCTCCGCGAAGCGGGCCGTGGACCGGGGTGAGCTGGGCGGGCGCGGCCAGGCGGTGGCGGGCTTCGTGATGGGGATCGTGGGGACGGTCCTGTCCGTGATCTGCGTGGGGTTCCTGCTCGTGGTGGTGGTGTTCTACGGCGAGGAGCTGGAGGACTCCGGCCCCGGCAGCGGCGGGAGCGGTTCCTCGCTCGACGCGAGGGGGAGCGCGGCGGTGCTGGTGCTGTCCGGGGCTGCGGATCGTGATGCCTCAGGCACGCATGGAATGCAGATTCCGTAGCGCAATCAAAAGGTAACGACGGAATCCCTTGTTGAATCGGGATCGTCCTGCCAGGATCGGCGTCCAACAGCAGCTGATGCCCCGCCATGGCAGGAGAGCTCGATGGTCCAGCGCTTCGATGTGTCCTCACGGTTCGCAGCGGGCGCGCAGTTCACCGGCGGACGGCTCGGATCCGGCACCTCGGGACGGACGCACACCGTCCTCGACCCGGCCACGGGCGAGAGCGTCCTCGGCTACGAACTGGCAGGCCCCGACGACGTCGACGCGGCCGTCGAGGCCGCGGGACGCGCGCTGCCGGAGTGGGCGGGTGCGACGCCGGGCGAGCGCTCGGACGCGATGCACCGCTGGGCCGCCGTACTGCGGGAGCACACCGAGGAGTTCGTGTACGCGGAGTCGCTCCAGTGCGGCAAGCCGCTGAAGCTCTCCGAGGAGTTCGACGTGCCGGGCTCCTTCGACAACGTGTCGTTCTTCGCGGGAGCCGCCAGGCAGCTGCCGGGCGTCGCGGCCGCCGAGTACAGCGGCGACCACACCTCGTACGTGCGCCGCGAACCGCTCGGCGTCATCGGCTCCGTCGCGCCCTGGAACTACCCGCTGCAGATGGCCGCCTGGAAGGTTCTCCCGGCGGTGGCCGCGGGCAACACGATCGTCCTCAAGCCCTCCGAGCTGACGCCGCTCACCTCGCTGATGTTCGCCGAGGCGGCCCGCGAGGCCGGCATCCCGGACGGCGTGGTCAACATCGTCTCCGGCGCCGGTCCCGACGCGGGCGAGACGCTGGTGGGACACCCTTCCGTCGCCATGACCTCCTTCACCGGGTCGACCGCCGTCGGCAAGCGCGTGGCCGAGATCGCGACCGGCAGCGTCAAGCGGCTCCACCTGGAGCTGGGCGGCAAGGCGCCGTTCGTCGTCTTCGACGACGCCGACCTGACGGCCGCCGTGCACGGCGCGGTGGCCGGTGCCCTGATCAACTCCGGTCAGGACTGCACCGCCGCGACCCGTGCCTACGTGCAGCGGCCGCTCTACGACGAGTTCGTCAGCGGCGTCGCCGACCTGATGCGGGAAGTGCGGGTGGGTGACCCCTTCGCGCCCGGCACCGATCTCGGTCCCCTCGTCTCCTTCGCACACCGCGACCGCGTGGCCGGGTTCGTGGAGCGGGCCCGCGGTTACGCGACCGTCGTCACCGGCGGCGAGGCACCGGGAGGCGAGCTGGCGAAGGGCGCCTACTATCTGCCGACCCTGATCACGGACGCTCCGCAGGACAGCGAGATCGTCCAGCAGGAGGTCTTCGGGCCGGTGCTGACCGTCCTGCCCTTCGACGCGGACGACCAGGGCATCGCCCTGGCCAACGACACCCCGTACGGGCTGGCCGCCTCCGCGTGGAGCCGCGACGTCTTCCGTACGGGCAGCGCGGCACGCCAGATCCGGGCGGGCTGCGTCTGGATCAACGACCACATCCCGATCATCAGCGAGATGCCGCACGGGGGCTACAAGGCCTCCGGTTACGGCAAGGACATGTCCGCGTACTCCTTCGAGGAGTACACACAGGTCAAGCACGTCATGCAGGACACCACCGCACAGCCCCGCAAGGACTGGCACCGCACGGTCTTCGGCGACCGCTGAACCGCCGGCCCGCCGCCTGCTCACACCCACCCGAACTCCCTTCCCCTCCATCAACCGGAAGGCAGCCACCGATGGACCTGGACCCGCAGCTGTACGAAGGCTTGCCCGACCCCGTGCGCAAGGCCTGGGAACGGAGCCTGACCAGTGGACGCGCGGCCATGAGCCGCCGCCGGCTGCTGCGCCTCGGCTCCCTGGCCATGGGCGGTGCGGCGCTCGCCGCCTGCGGCATACCGCCCGCCGAGGGCAGCCGCGGCGGCAACGACCCCGAGGACACCCCCGACCACTCCAAGAAGGAACGCGTCCTCAACTTCGCCAACTGGCCGCTGTACATAGACGTCGACGACAAGAACAAGAAGAAGCGCCCCACGCTGGACCGCTTCGAGCGGCAGCACGGCATCAAGGTCAAGTACGTCGAGGACATCAACGACAACAACGAGTTCTACGGCAAGATCAAGCCCCAGCTCGCTGCCGGCCAGGACACAGGCCGCGACCTGGTCTGCCTCACTGATTGGATGGCCGGGCGCCTGATCCGCCAGGGCTGGGCGCAGCGTCTGGACCCCGCCCGTATGCCCAACGCGGTGGCCAACGTGGAGGACCGCTTCCGTACGGCCGCGCAGGACCCGGGACGGCAGTACAGCTACCCGTGGGCGGGCATCGCCTGCGTCGTCGCGTACAACAAGAAGGCCACGGGTGGGAAGAAGGTCACCAGCGTCAGCCAGCTTCTGGAGGACGAGTCGCTCAAGGGCAAGGTGTCCATGCTCACCGAGATGACCGACACCGTCGGGATGACGATGCTGGACCTCGGCATCGATCCGGAGAAGTTCGACGGCGACGACTTCGACAGGGCCATCGCCCGGATACAGAAGGCCGTGGACCGTAAGCAGTTGCGACGCTTCAGCGGCAACGACTACATCGACGAGCTGAGTTCGGGCGACATCGCCGCATGTCTGGCCTGGGCGGGCGACGTCGTGCAGCTGAAGCTCGACAACCCGGACATCGAGTTCGCCATCCCGGAGAGCGGCTACCGCTTCGCTACGGACGACCTGCTCGTACCCGCCAAGGCACGGCACCGGGCGAACGCCGAGGAGTTGATCAACTACTACTACGACCCCAAGGTGGCCGCAGAACTGACCGCCTGGGTCAATTACATCTGCCCGGTCTCCGGAGCCAAGGCCGAGATGGAGAAGATCGACAAGGACCTCGCAGAGGACCCGCTGATCTTCCCCGATGCCAAGACCGCAGCGCGCGGCAAGGCCTTCCGGCCGATGTCCGACAAGGAACAGGCCCGCTACGAGAACAAGTTCGCCAAACTCATCGGCGCCTAGGGGGCATCGGCCATGACGATCACGCTCACCGGAATCAGCAAGGTCTTCGGCGACTTCACCGCCGTACATCCCCTGGACCTGACCATCCCTGAAGGCTCCTTCTTCGCGCTGCTCGGCGCTTCCGGCTGCGGCAAGACCACGACCCTGCGCATGATCGCCGGGCTCGAGGAGCCGACGGGCGGCAGCATCCGGCTCGGCGAGGAGGACATCACCGGGCTGCCGCCGCACAAGCGCCCCGTGAACACCGTCTTCCAGAACTACGCCCTCTTCCCGCACCTCGACGTGGCGGAGAACGTCGCGTTCGGACTGCGCCGCCGCGGCATCAAGTCCGTGCGCAAGCAGGTCGAGGAGATGCTGGAACTCGTCGAGCTGGGCCAGCTGGCCAAGCGCAAGCCGCGTCAGCTCTCCGGCGGGCAGCAGCAACGCGTCGCTCTCGCACGTGCGTTGATCAACCGGCCGCAGGTGCTGCTGCTGGACGAGCCGCTCGGCGCGCTCGACCTCAAGCTGCGCCGGCAGATGCAGCTGGAGCTCAAGCGCATCCAGACGGAGGTCGGCATCACCTTCGTCCACGTCACGCACGACCAGGAGGAGGCCATGACGATGGCCGACACCGTGGCCGTCATGAACGGGGGACGCGTCGAGCAACTCGGCCCGCCCGACGAGCTCTACGAGCGGCCCCGCTCCACGTTCGTCGCCAACTTCCTGGGCACCTCCAACCTCATCGAGGCGGAGATCACCGAGGCCAAGGGCGAGGACCTGGTGCTGAAGGCCGTCGCCTCCGACGACGTGATGCGGCTGCCCGTGGACCGGTGCGCAGTCGACGACCCGCAGGCGGGCGGCAAGGTGCTGGTGGGCGTACGTCCCGAGAAGATCTCGCTCACACACGCCGAGGACGCCGGCGCCGGGGGCAACAGCACGGACAACCGGCTCACCGGGCGCATACGCGACGCCGGCTACCTCGGCGTCTCCCTCCAGTACGTCATCGACAGCCCCGTGTGCCCCGAATTCAGCGTCTACGAGCAGAACTTGGAGAGGGACGCGCGTCTGACGCCCGGCGCCGAAGTCGTACTGAGCTGGCGTCCCGCACACACCTTCGCGCTGGACGCCGCACAGGACGCCGACGCCGGCACGGTGGAGGAGGCGCTGTGACGACGACCCTTCCGGCGTCCGCGGGCGCCTCACCGCCGCCCGGGCCCGCCGGACCGGCGGACTCCTCCGGGCCGTCCGACGGCGCGGGCACATCCGCCCGCTCCCGGCGCCGCCTCACGCCGTACTGGCTGCTGCTTCCGGCAGGGCTGTGGCTCGCCGTCTTCTTCGTCGCGCCGTTCTTCTACCAGGCGTCGACGTCCGTGCAGAGCGGCAGCCTGGAGGAAGGCTTCCGCGTCACCTGGGACTTCACCAACTACACCGACGCGCTGGCGACCTACGCGCCGCACTTCCTGCGCTCGTTCCTCTACGCCGCCACGGCGACCCTGCTGTGCCTGCTCATCGGCTATCCGCTCGCGTACATGATCGCGTTCCGTGCGGGGCGGTGGCGCGGGCTGCTGCTGGTGATGGTCATCGCGCCCTTCTTCACCAGCTTCCTCATCCGCACACTCGCCTGGAAGACGATCCTCTCGGACGCCGGGCCGGTCGTGAGCGTGCTGAAGTCGGTACACATCCTGGACGTCACCAGCCAGTTGGGCCTGACCGGGGACGACAGGCTCCTGGCGACGCCGCTCGCGGTGGTGTGCGGACTGACGTACAACTTCCTGCCGTTCATGATCCTCCCGCTCTACAGCTCCCTGGAGCGGATCGATCTCTCGCTGCACGAGGCGGCGCGGGACCTGTACGCGAAGCCGGCGACGGTCTTCCGCAAGGTGACCTTCCCGCTGTCCCTTCCCGGAGTTGTGGCGGGAACGCTGCTGACCTTCATCCCCGCCTCGGGCGACTACATCAACGCCCAGCTGCTGGGCTCGCCGAACACGCAGATGGTCGGCAACGCCATCCAGAAGCAGTTCCTCAATGTCCTCGACTACCCGGCGGCAGCCGCCATGTCGTTCATCCTCATGGCGATCATCCTGATCGTGGTGAGTGTCTATATGCGCAAGGCCGGAACGGAGGAACTGGTGTGATGGCCACCGGAACGCACATCGACAACTCCTCCCGGACCAAGGGTGGTTCAGCGGGTGGTTCACCGGCTCCCGCCGGGGGCTCCCCGGCGCTCGCGCCGCTGCGCCGGCTGCGCCGCCACGCCGTCGTCCTCGCCGGAGCGGCATCACTGCTGTATCTGCTGCTGCCGAACGTGGTGGTGATGCTCTTCTCCTTCAACAAGCCGGCGGGACGCTTCAACTACGACTGGCGCGCCTTCTCCACGGACGCCTGGACCGACCCGTGCGGCGTCGCCGACATGTGCGGATCCCTCGGGCTGAGCCTCCAGATCGCCGTGCTGTCCACGCTGGTGGCCACCGCGTTCGGCACGTTCGCCGCATTCGCCCTCGCCCGCTACCGCTTCCGCGGCAAGGGCACCGGCAATGCGCTGATCTTCCTGCCGATGGCGATGCCCGAGGTCGTCATGGGTGCCTCGCTCGGCACGCTCTTCCTCAACACCCGGGTCGCCTTCGGCTTCGTCACGATCCTCATCGCCCACATCATGTTCTGCCTGAGCTTCGTGGTCGTCGCCGTGAAGGCGCGCGTGATGAGCATGGATCCGCGCCTGGAGGAGGCGGCGCGCGACCTGTACGCGGGGCCGGTACAGACGTTCCTGCGGGTCACGCTGCCGCTGGCCGCGCCGGGCATCGCGGCGGGGGCGATGCTCAGCTTCGCGCTCTCCTTCGACGACTTCATCATCACCCAGTTCAACGCCGGTCCCTCGACCGTCACTTTCCCGATGTTCGTCTGGGGCGCGGCGCAGCGCGGCGTCCCCGTGCAGGTGAACGTCATCGGCACGGCCATGTTCCTGATCGCGGTGGCGATCGTCCTCGGCGGGCAGATCGCCGCCGGCCGGCGCAGGAGGCAGGCGTGAGCGCACCGCCCGACAGATCCCGCTCCGGGTCGGCAGACGGCGAGCGGGAGGCCGAAGCCGCCCGGGCGCTCGCGGGCGCGCGGCCCGTGCCCTTCTGGCTGGACGACCCGGAGCGCCGTCCCGCTGCGCTGCCCTCCCTGGCCGGGGAGACCCGGTGCGACCTGGCCGTCGTCGGCGGCGGATACAGCGGCCTGTGGACGGCGCTCATCGCGAAGGAGCGCGACCCGTCCCGCGACGTGGTCCTGCTGGAGGGCAAGGAGACCGGGTGGGCCGCGTCCGGACGCAACGGCGGGTTCTGCGACGCCTCCCTCACCCACGGATTCGCCAACGGTCTCGCCCGGTGGCCCGACGAGATCGAGAAGCTGGAGCGCCTCGGGCTCGCCAACCTCGACGCCATCGAGGGAGCCGTACGGCGCCACGGCATCGACTGCGACTTCGAACGCACCGGCGAGATCGAACTGGCCACCCAGCCGCACCAGGTGGCCGAGCTCCGGGAAGCCGCGGCTCAGGCGCGCCGGCACGGGTTCGCCGACCGCGTGACCTTCCTCGACGGCGCAGCGGTACGCGAGCAGGTCGACTCGCCGTCCTTCCTTGCCGGACTGTGGTTCCGCCAGAGCGTGGCTATGCTCAACCCGGCGAAGCTCGCGTGGGGACTCAAGCGGGCATGTGTGGAGGCGGGCGTACGCATCTACGAGTACACGCCGGTGCGCGGACTGAGCGCCGACGACGACGCGGTGACCATGGGCACCCCCTACGGCCGCGTCCGCACCCAGCAGGTCGCCCTCGCCACCAACGCCTTTCCCTCGCTGCTGCGGAGGCTGCGCCCCTACATCGTTCCCGTCTACGACTACGCGCTGATGACCGAGCCGCTGGACGAGCGGCAGCGGGCAGAGATCGGCTGGGAGGGCCGGCAGGGACTCGCGGACAGCGCCAACCACTTCCACTACTTCCGGCTGACCGCCGACGACCGCATCCTGTGGGGCGGTTACGACGTCCTGTACCACTACGGCAGCAGGATCGCCGCCGAGTTCGACCAGCGGCCCGAGACGTTCCGCACGCTGGCGGGCCACTTCTTCGACACCTTCCCGCAGTTGAGGGGTCTGCGCTTCACCCACGCGTGGGGCGGTGTCATCGACACCTGCTCCCGTTTCTCGCCCTTCTTCGGCACGGCGCACCGGGGGCGCGTCGCGTACGCCGCCGGCTACACGGGACTGGGCGTGGGGGCGACGCGCTTCGGGGCAGAGGTGATGCTCGATCTGCTCAGCGGTGATTCGACGGAGCGCACGGCGTTGACGCTGGTGCGCAAGAAGCCGCTGCCGTTCCCGCCGGAGCCGGTTCGCTGGGCCGGGATCGCGCTGACGCAGTGGTCGCTCTCGCGCGCGGACGCCCGGGGAGGCCGCCGCAACCTGTGGCTGAAAGCGATGGACGCGGCGGGGATGGGCTTCGACAGCTGACAGCTGACAGGCAGGTGACGGGTGACAGGTGACAGGTGCCAGATCACCTGTCACCTGGAAGCTGAGGCCTGACAGCTGACGCTGACAGTTGGCTGCCGAGAACCGACGGCAGACCCGCTCAAGCACGGGGCGGGCATGCGTCTTCACTGGTGGCGCCGGTGAAACATGTGTAGACCTCTGCCCCGTGCACCTCCGTGGTGGCATGCTCCCCTCAACCACCCCCCACGGAGGAGAAGTTGAATGCGTCTCAGATCCATGGCAGTGACCGTGGCGCTGACAGCCACGGGAGTGCTGGCGGCCCCCGGACTGGCGATCGCCGACGAGTCCCACGGGGCCGCCGTCTCACGTGTCGCTGCCGAGCCGGGAGCGTCCGCGGCACCCGTCGAGGTGCGCCGCGACGGCTCGCTGCTGCACACGAAGGCGAGCGAGACCAAGGCGTCCAAGACCCTCGAGGTCGAGTACCAGGTCCAGGAGACCGGCTACTGGTGCGGCCCCGCCGCGACCCGCATCGCGCTCTCCGCGCGCATCGCGCCGCCGAGTCAGGCTGATCTGGCGGTGCAGCTGGGGACCACCGAGAACGGCACCGACGACATCAGCCAGGTCACGGGCGTGCTCAACGCCAACCTCGGCAGCAGCGACTACGAGTCGAAGTACATGCCCGACGATCCTCCGTCACAGCAGCAGAAGGACCTGCTGTGGCAGGACATCACGGCAGGGATCGACAGCAACCTGCCGCTCGTCACCAACATCGTCGCGCCGCCCGGCAACCAGCCGCCCGGATACCCGCCGGACCAGACGATCTACCACTACTTCACGGTCATCGGCTACGACGACGCCAACAGCAGCGTGCTCATAGCCGATCCGGCCTCCTTCTCGGGCAACCAGATCTACTGGCTCTCCTTCGACCAGCTCGCGTCCCTGATCCCGCCGAAGGGCTACGCGGCCTGACGCGGAGACGCCACGAAGACCCCGTACGCCGGACCGTCCCTCCCGCGCGGCCGCTTCTCCCCCCCTGCGGCCGCGGTTCTGCGGTCCGGCGTACGGCTCCGCGCCCACCGCGGCGCCGAGGACCCGCCACCGCCCGGTGTCTCGCGACGGTCCCTCAACTCCTCTGCGGAGCACCGCCCTTGCCCGGTCGTTGCCGCCGCAGACCCCGCAGCATGAGCGCCGCCGCCGATGTGAGCACCACCCAGCTCAGGCACCAGCTGGCCACCACGTCCAGCGGCCAGTGGTAGCCACGCCACACCAGGCCCGCACTGCACGCCAGGGTGAGCAGCGCGGCCGCGGCGGGCAGCGGCCAGTACGGAGGCCGCCGGACCGTCAGCGAGAAGAGCAGAGCCGCACCGCCGAAGGCGACGGCCGCCGTGGCGGTGTGGCCCGACGGGTAGTAGTTGGTGCCGCCGGGCGGTCCCGGCCTGCCGAGCCACAACTTCACGACGGTGACGGCGAGGGCGGTGAAGGCCAGCGCCAGCGCCAGGCACAACGGCGGCAGCCAGCGGCGCGCACCTCCCGTCACCAGGGCGTACGTCATCGCCGCGACGAGCACCGGGACGGCCACCACGAGGTTGCCCAGATCCGCGCAGGCCTCGGCCACGGCGTCGGGAGGTGAGGTGCGCTGGAGCGCGTTCCCCAGCCACATGTCGGCTCCGACGAGCGGACCGCCGACGGCGACCTGCCAGGTGACCAGGGCGAAGAGCACGCAGCAGAGCGCGCAGAGGGTGAGGTGAAAGACCGACCGCCCCGGAACAGGGGGGAAAGTTCCGGAGCGGCCGTAGCGACCGGCATTCCGCAAGCCCCGGGGGGTGTGGAGCCGACGGTCCCCCGATCGGTGAGGAGCGTGCGCCAGGGCACGACCGAACCTGTCTTGGGGAGAGCCAGGCTCGGGCCGGGAGTCCGGAGTGGAGTTCCGAAGTACCCGAATACTGGAACCGTACGGCAGGTCAGCGGGGCCGGACAGCCGGATTACGGACCGGCCATCGGCCTCGCACAGATTCTTCACGCCGTACGGATTCCAGGGTCTGCTCACAGGTCGGCCAGGGCGCCTTCCAGCACGTCCAGGCCCTCGTCGAGCAGATCCTCACCGATCACCATCGGGGGCAGGAAACGCATCACGTTGCCGTACGTGCCGGTGGTCAGCACCAGCAGTCCGTTCTCGTGGCACGCCTTGGCGAGAGCCGCCGTGACCTGCGGGTCCGGCTCCTTGCCGCCGGGCTTGACCAGCTCGATGGCGAGCATGGCGCCGCGCCCGCGGACGTCGCCGATGACGTCGTACTGCTCGGCCAGCTTCCGCAGCCGCGGCTTCATGATCTCCTCGATGCGCTTGGCCCTGGCCGGCAGGTCCATCTCCCGCATCGTCTCGATGGAGCCGAGCGCCGCGGCGCAGGCCACCGGGTTCCCGCCGTAGGTGCCGCCCAGGCCGCCGACGTGAGGCGCGTCCATGATCTCGGCGCGGCCGGTGACGGCGGCCAGCGGCATGCCGCCGGCGATGCCCTTCGCGGTGGTGATCAGGTCCGGGACGATGCCCTCGTCCTCGCAGGCGAACCACTGGCCCGTGCGGCAGAAGCCGGACTGGATCTCGTCCGCGACGAAGACGATCCCGTTCTCCTTCGCGAACTGCGCGAGGCGCGGCAGGAACCCCTTCGCCGGCTCGATGAAGCCGCCCTCGCCGAGCAGCGGCTCGATCAGGATCGCGGCGACGTTCTCCGCGCCGACCTGCTTGTTGATCTGGTCGATCGCCTGGGCCGCGGCCTCCTCGGCGCAGTTGTCCGGGCCGGTCAGCCAGCGGAACGGGTAGGCGACGGGCACCCTGTACACCTCGGGCGCGAACGGGCCGAAGCTGTGCTTGTACGGCATGTTCTTCGAGGTCAGCGCCATCGTCAGGTTCGTGCGGCCGTGGTAGCCGTGGTCGAAGACGACGACGGCCTGACGCTTGGTGTAGGAGCGCGCGACCTTGACGGCGTTCTCCACGGCCTCGGCGCCCGAGTTGAACAGCGCGCTCTTCTTCGCGTGGTCGCCGGGCGTGAGGCGCGCCAGCTCCTCGCAGACCTCCACGTAGGGCTCGTACGGCGTCACCATCACGCAGGTGTGCGTGAACTGGGCGAGCTGCGCGGAGGCGCGTCGCACCACCGCTTCGGCGCTGTTGCCGACACCGGTCACGGCGATGCCGGAACCGAAGTCGATGAAGGAGTTGCCGTCGACGTCCTCGAGGACGCCGCCGCCCGCGCGCTTGGCGAAGACAGGCATCACGGTGCCGATGCCGTCAGCGACAGCGGCCTGCTTGCGAGCCATCAGCTCCTGGGACTTCGGGCCAGGGACGGACGTGACGACACGGCGCTCCTGCGGGAGGGCAGGGCCACCGGACATTTCCGTCATCGTGCTCATAGCGCTCTCTCTCAGGACGAAGGGGTCTGCACGTCCTTCGAAGGCTAGAGGCCTCGCGGAACGCGGGACATGCACCGGTGCGGAGAAGTCCCCGTGTCGTGTTGGCCGTCACGGCTATAGGCACATGAGCTGCCCTGCCGGGCCGCGTCCACCGCACCGGGACCCCGGTGGGCCGACCTGCGTGGGTCAACTCCCTCCTCCGGCGGCTAGATTGGAACCGGGAGCAGGGACGAGGGCGCCGTGACGAGGCGGGGACGACCGGCCGGGCAAGGGTAGAGGCAGTACATGGACATGGACTCTCCGCACCAGGGGCAGGGTGCGGACAGCGCACACGGTTCGCAGACCGACCCCGGCACGGGACTGCCCCGCCAGGGGAGCGGGCAGGACCGGCGGGCGGCCGGCCCACCGCCCACGGAACAGGCGCCCCCGCGGCCCAGGAGCCGCCCCCGGACGCACGGCCAGGAGCCGCGGGCCGCCGCGCCGCCGAAGCCCGCGCACGCACCCGGCCCCGGCGCCCGGCTCGCCGACTGGCTGCGGGTCCCGCGCCCCGAGGCCGAGCCCGGCATCTGGCGGTACGGCTACCGGCCTCTCCCGCCCCAGGACCGCGACCGCACTCCGACGCGGCAGCTGCTGGGCGGCGCCCTGGTCTCCTTCCTCATCGCCTGGCTCGTCTGGTCGCTGCTCTACAACGGCTACCTGGGCGACTACTGGCTCTGGCCGATGCTCGCCCTGACGCCCGAGTCCTGGCGGTCCGCCGGGGGCGAGCAGATGATCTTCGTCTGGCTGACCTACATCTACTACGGCCTCGTCATCGCCGCCCTCGCCGTCGTCTTCGGACGGCTGGGCCACTGGCCGGAGCTCGCCCGCCGGGCGTGGGCACGCCTGTCCGGCGGCAGCGCGGGGGCGGGGCCGGCGGGCAGTGAGCGCCGCGGCGCCACGGATCCCGCATCGCCCGTCCCGGCACCGCCTCCGCAGTCGGATCCCGTCGAGTGGCCGGAGCTGCGGGGCCACGGCGCGGCCCGTGCTGCCGATCTCCTCGCCGCCGAGGTGCGCGACGGCCGCATGAACGACGTCGACCACGCCCGCATCCGCCGCGCCTGGGAGTCCGTGCGGGCGCGGCCCGGACGGCTCTCCGCGTTCGTCGAGACCGTCGAGGCGAAGGGCGCGGCGGCCTGCGCGCACCCCTCGGGCCGCCGGGACCTGCCGCACGGCCGTGCGGCACGGCACGACCTGAGCGTCGGTCAGGTCCGCATCGGCACCGCCGCCGACAACGAGCGCAACCCGTTCCAGTACCGGGGCGCCGGCATGGCCCTGGAGCCCGCGCTGCTCGGCACCTCGGCGCTGGCCGTCGGGCCCCCCGGGTCCGGGAAGACGACCCGCCTCGCCCGTCCCGTCGCGGAATCGCTCTGCCTCCAGGCGCTCGCCGGTCAGGCAGCCGTCGTCGCCGTGACGGCGAACGGGGACCGGCTGGCGCCCGACGAGGCCTTCGACGTCGTCGTCCGGGTCGGCAACCCCGGCTCGTCGCACGACCTCGACCTCTACGGCGGCACGGACGACCCGGACGAGGCCGCCGGCATGCTCGCGGAAGCCCTCGTCGGGGACCTGACCGATTCCCTTCCCGGCGGTGACAGCCGCCGGGCCGCGACGGCACTGGCGCAGCTCATCGGGCCCTTCCGCGCCGCCCACGGCCGCTTCCCCGCCGTGCCGGAGCTGCGCGAACTGCTGGACGGCTCGACCTCCGCCGTCGACGCCCTGCGTACCGCTCTCGACGAGGCGGACCTGCCCTCGCAGCTGCGCGAACTCGACGCGTACGGACGGCAGTCGGGCCGCCCCGGCGACGCGCCGGCGCTGCTCGCGGAACGCATCGCGCTGCTGGACAGGCCCGCCTTCTCCGGCTTCTTCGTGCCCGAGGGCGCGGACGGACCGGCCGGCGCCGCCGGGGGCGAAGGGGCCGGAGCGTCCCCGAGGCCGTTCTCGCTGCGCGCCCTCGAGAAGCCGCTGCGTGTGCGCATCGACCTTCCCGAGCGGGGCCACGCGGAGGCGTCGCGCATCCTCGCGCGGCTCGTCCTCGCCCAGTTCACCGAGTGCGCGAGCGCACGGGAGGACCAGTCACTCTTCGCGGGTCTCGTCCTCGACGACGCGGCCCAGACCGTCACCCCGCAGTCGCTGCGCGGACTCCAGCGCGTGCGTTCCGCGCACGGCGGCGTCCTGCTGACGCTGCGCGCGCTGGACGAGGTCCCGGCGCATCTGCGCGGCCCGCTGCTGGGCGCGGTGGGCTGCCGCATGGTGTGCGCGGGCGTGACCCCCTGGGACGCCGAGCATTTCGCTGAGGTGTGGGGCACCGAGTGGGTCGAGACCCGCGACGTGACCAACCGCCAGCTCGTCTCCGACGAGCCGCTGACCAAGGTGATGCACGCGGTGCGCAGGCTCGCCACGGGCAGGCATGTCACGGCCGAGTCCGTGACCGTCCGCACGGTGCAGCGCGAACGCTGGTCCGCCTCCGACCTCGCCAACGATCTGCCGCCCGGTCACGCTGTGCTGTCGCTGACCACTGTCCGTGGGGAGCGGACGCCTCCGATCCTCGCGGAGCTGGGGGAATGAGTTCGGGAATGACCGAAATGAGCCGGGCGCCTGTACGGTGAGCCTTGTTATGCCACCGACTCTCGCCTCGCTCGTTCAGCACTCCGCGCTCCGGCTGGCCGTGCTCACAGGGCAGGACCGGCTGGACACCGATGTGCGCTGGGCGCACGCCAGCGAGCTGGCGGACCCGACTCCCTATCTCGACGGTGGTGAACTCCTCCTCGTCACGGCTCTGAAGCTGGACGCCGAGGACCCGGAGGAGATGCGCGCCTACGTACAGCGGCTCACCGAAAAGGGCGTGGTCGGGCTCGGCTTCGCCGCGGGGGTCAACTACGAGAAGGTGCCGGACGCGATCGTCGAGGCGTGCCGCGAGGCGGGCCTTCCACTGCTCGAAGTGCCCCGCCGGACGCCCTTCATCGCCATCAGCAAGGCCGTCTCGGCCGCCATAGCGGCCGAGCAGTACCGGGCGGTCACGGCGGGCTTCGAGGCGCAGCGCGAGATGACGCGGGCCGCCCTCTCGCAGGAGGGTCCCGCGGCCCTGCTCACCAAACTCGCCTCCGAGGTGGCCGGTTGGGCCGCACTCTACGACGCCTCCGGCGCCATGGTCGCCACGGCGCCGGCCTGGGCGGTGCGCCGGGCCTCCCGGTTCGTCGCGGACGCGGAACGGCTGCGGGACAGGCCGGCCCCGGCCAGCGCCGTCGTCAGCGGGTCGGATTCCGGCGACGACCGCGTGGAGCTGCAGTCGGTCGGCAGCGGCCGCCGCGCGAAGGCCGTCCTCGCGGTCGGAACGGCCGCACCGTTGGGCACCGCGGAGCGCTACGCCGTGCACTCCGCCATCGCGCTGCTCACGCTCACGATGGAGCGGTCGAGGGCACTCCAGGAGGCCGAACAGCGCCTCGGCGCCGCGGTGATGAGGATGCTGCTCTCCGGTGAGTCCGACCACGCGCGTGCCGTCGCCGGTGCGCTCTACGGCGGCCTGCTGGACGCCCCGATGCGGGTCCTGGTGGCCGAGCCGGCGGCGGGCTCAACGACCCGTGGGCGGGGAAGCGCCAACGGGCACGCCGCTGTGAACGGGGACGGCCCGGCGGGCGGCGGCACCACTGTCGCCGCGGGTGCCGGCGGCGCGCCGGGAGGCAATCTGCCCGTCGTGACCGTCACAGAGACCTCGGCCGTGCCCGTACCCGTTCCCGAGGGCATCGCGGAGGATCTGCCGGGCCCCCTCGAACAGCTCGCGGATCTCGTCGAGACGGCCGCGGCGCGCAACGGGGAGGCCGTCCTCGTCGTGCCGGACGGCAGCCGTCTCGTGGTGCTCGCCGCCGACGGGGGCGCTGCCGTCGCCGCGTGCGCCCAGTACGCGGCCGCATGCGCCGACGCCGCCGAATCATCCGGTTCCGGCGGCGCACATCAATCCGGTGGTGCGGCATCCGCATCCGACGACGCGCTCGTCATCGGGGTCTCCGCGCCGGCCGGTCTCGCCGCCGCGACCGTCGCGTTCAAGCAGGCGGACCAGGCACTGTCGGTGGCCCGGCGCCGCGGCGCCCCGCTCGTCGAGCACGAGGACGTCGCCGCCGGATCCGTGCTGCCGCTTCTGGCCGACGACGCAGTACGGGCCTTCGCCGACGGTCTGCTGCGGTCGCTGCGCGATCACGACGCGAACGGGCGGGGCGATCTCGTCGCCTCCCTGCGCGCCTGGCTCTCCCGGCACGGCCAGTGGGACGCCGCGGCCGCCGATTTGGGCGTGCACCGGCACACGCTGAGGTACCGGATGCGCCGCGTCGAGGAGATCCTCGGCCGCTCCCTCGACGATCCCGACGTACGCATGGAGCTGTGGCTCGCCCTCAAGGCCACGGGATGACCTGCGGGAACCCTCCGGAGCGCGGGCTGACGGCTGGCGCGCCGCCGGATCTGTGAGCGGGCGGCCTTCGGCCTGGTGCGCACCGGCTCACGGTCCACATCGGTCGGCATCGTTGCGACGCTGGCGACGCGGCAAGCCGGTGGAACACGCTCGGTGTCCGTGCCAAACCGGCGTGTGGCGAGTCACAAGTCTGCCGTGGCGGACAAGAAATCCTGCCCTCCGCAGGCCCTACCGTTGGCTGAAGAGACGGATGAGCGCCGCCCCGGCACTCATCACCACAGGTACAGCGCGGCACAGCTCTGCCTGCCGTCTTCTCACGCTCACATTGCTCTGACACCACCACTCCGGAAGGGCGGCCCCGCAGTGACGACAGCGACTTCCCCGCACGCGTTCTGGCTCGCAGGCCGCGAGGCCACGGGCGACGACACGCTCGATGTCACCTCGCCCTGGGACGGCAGGGTCGTGGGAAGCATCAGCCTTCCCACGGCGGACCAGGTCGAGGAGGCCGTGGCCGCGGCCGCAGCCGTCGCCGACGAGTTCTCGGCGACCCCCGCGCACGTACGCGCCGCCGCCCTGGACCACGTCACGGCCCGCGTCCGCGAGCGGTCCGAGGAGATCGCGACCCTGATCTCGTCGGAGAACGGCAAGCCCATGAAGTGGGCGCGCGGCGAGGTCGGCCGGTGCGTCTCCGTCTTCCGCTGGGCCGCCGACGAGGCGCGCCGCTTCAACAGCGGCGAGGCTCAGCGGCTCGACTCCGACGCGGGCGGCACGGGACGCCTCGCTTACACCCGGCGCTTCCCGTTCGGACCGGTGCTCGGCATCGCGCCCTTCAACTTCCCGCTCAACCTGTGCGCCCACAAGGTGGCCCCCGCGCTGGCCGTCGGGACGCCGATCATCCTCAAGCCCGCACCGGCCACGCCGCTGTCCGGGCTGCTGATCGGTGAGCTGCTGGCGGAGACGGACCTGCCCGCCGGCTCGTGGTCCGTGCTGCCCGTGCCCAACGACCGGATGCCCGAGCTGGTGCAGGACGAGCGGCTGCCCATCATCTCCTTCACCGGCTCCGCGCCCGTCGGCTGGTCCATCCTCGACTCCGCCCCGCGCAAGCGCGTCACCCTCGAACTCGGCGGCAACGGCGCGGCGATCGTGCTGGGCGACTACTCCTCCGAGGACGACCTGGACTGGGCGGCGCAGCGCATCGCGACGTTCTCCAACTACCAGGCCGGCCAGTCCTGCATCTCCGTGCAGCGCGTGATCGCCGACTCCTCGGTCTACGACCGTCTCGTGCCGAGGATCGTCACGGCGGTCGAGGCTCTGCGCACCGGCGACCCCGCCGACCCGGCCACCGACGTCGGGCCACTGGTGAGCGAGGACGCGGCCAAGCGCGTCGAGTCCTGGGTCGAGGAGGCCGTCTCGGGTGGCGCGAAGCTGCTGGCGGGCGGCAAGCGCGAGGGTGCGACGTACGCACCGACCGTGCTGGAGGACGTGGGCCCCGACACGCAGATCGGCTGCGAGGAGGTCTTCGGGCCGGTCATGTCGCTGACGAAGGTGGAGGGCGAGGACGAGGCGTTCGCCGTCGCCAACAACTCCAAGTACGGCCTCCAGGCAGGCCTGTTCACGCACGACATCCAGGCCGCCTTCCGTGCCCACCGGTCGCTGGAGATGGGCGGCGTGATCGTCGGCGACGTCCCCTCCTACCGTGCCGACCAGATGCCGTACGGCGGCGCGAAGCAGTCGGGCGTGGGCCGTGAGGGCGTCCGCTTCGCGATGGAGGACTACACCTACGAGCGCGTGATGGTGCTGACGGGCCTGGATCTGTAGCCCTCGCCGCTTCCCGGGGGGCATCCGCAACGGCGGACCCGACGGAGACGGACGGACCCGGACCGGGCGTGGTGTGCGCGCGGTCCGGGTCCGCCGCGTCGTGTGTGCCGGATCGGCTCCTGTGCGGGTTCCTTGCGATGCGGGCGGACGGCGTGGTCCTCGCACCGGTGGGCCGCCCGGCCACCCGAGGACGGACCGGTCGGCGGGGTGGGGCGCTCAGATCGCCGCGAGGTCCCCGGCGAAGACGACCATCTGGTCGATGCGTTCGTCACGCAGGTGCACCATGTCGGTTCCCGTCAGCAGCAGTTGACCTGCTCCGTTGTGGTAACTCCAGCTGTAGCGCGCCCACTCGCCGGGGGCGTCGACCACCGTGGTCCGCGACACCTTTCCCGGGCCGTCGGGATGCGCGCGGAGTTCGTTGATGAAGTTCTCCACCGCCTCCACCCCGGTGCTGCGCCCCAGCGGCCCCCAGAAGAGGACGTCCTGCGTGAGTGCGCGCGAGAGCAACTCGGTCACATAGGCCTGGTTCGGGGCATTGAAGGCGGCAAGGAAGGTGTCTACAGCGTCTTCGCCGGGTTCGACGTGCATGCCCTCTGTCCTATCAGAAGCCCGCCCGCGGTAAAGGCCCCATCTCGTCGCTCGCTGCGCGGGGTAGGTTCGCCCCATGCCCGTGACCAGTGGGATCCAAGGGGCCGGACCGCTGCCCGTGGGTGCCGTCCGCACCGTTCTCGGTGATGTCTCGGGCGACCGGCTCGGCGTGTGCGACGCGCACGCCCATCTCTTCATCCGCACCCCGGCGCTGCCCGGCCAGGAGCTGGCCGACGCGGACGCCGCCGAGGCCGAGTTGAGCGCGTTCGCGGAGGCGGGCGGGCAGTCGGCCGTGCAGTGGACCCCGTACGGGATGGGTCGTTGCACGGGCGCGCTGGCCGAGCTCGCCCGGCGCACCGGGCTGCATCTGGTCGCCGCGACGGGCCTGCACCAAGCCGTGCACTACGCGGCTGTCCGCCCGGGACAGCTCAGCCCGACGGACGCCGAGGCAGCCGACCTCGCACAGCTCTTCGTCGAGGAGCTGACCCGCGGAGTGCGCGGCAGCGTCTGCGGGGAGGGACCGCGCGCCGGACTGATCAAGGTGGCGGGCGGGTTCCGCGGCCTGGACGCGCACGCGTCCCGCACCATGCACGCCGCGGCCGAGGCACACCACGCCACCGGCGCGCCCGTCGCCGTGCACCTCGAAGGCGGCACAGCCGCGCACGACGTGCTCGACCTGCTCTGCGAACGGGGCGGCGTGCCGCCGCACCGCGTACTGCTGGGCCACCTCGGCCGCTTCCCGGACCTCTCGCTCCACCGGGACGTCGCGCGACGCGATGCCTGGCTCGTCTTCGACGGCCCGTCCCACGTGCAGCACGCGACGGACGCGCGGCTGACGGAGTGCCTCCTTTCGCTCGTCGACCACGGGTGCGGGGAACGGATCATGCTCGGGTCCGACACCACGACGGCGGAGGCCCGCCGCGCTCCGGGTATGCGCCACCTGCCGGCGGTGCTCAGGCCGCGCCTCGCCCGTGAGCTGGGCACGGAGGCCGCCGAGCGGATATTCGTAAGCAACCCTGCCCGCGCTCTCGCGGCCGAGTGGAAGGACTGATCGGTTGTTCGTCTTCGCACACATAAGTGACACACACATCGGACAGGACCGGGGCGACGGCGGCGCCCGGGCCCGGGAGCGCACCGAGCGGGTACTGCGCTGCCTGGAGGAGCTTCCCGGCGAGCTGGACGCAGTGATCCTCACCGGTGACGTCACCGATCACGGCACTCCGGAGGAGTACGCGGAGGCCGCGAAGCTGCTCGACGGCTCCAGGCACGCGCCGCTGCACTGCCCGGGCAACCACGACGCACGCGGGCCGTACCGCGCCGCCCTCCTGGACGCCGATCCGTCCGACACCTCACCCGTCAACCGCCTGGTCGTACTGCCCGGCGCCACCTTCGCCATGTGCGACTCCAGCATCCCGGGACGCGGCGACGGCTACCTCGACGACGGCACGCTGGACTGGCTCGACAACGCACTCGCCGGAGCACCGCACGACCGCCCGGCCTTCGTCTGCTTCCACCACCCTCCCGTGCCGCTGCACGGGCAATACGTCGATCCCATACGCCAGTTCGGGGAGCAGCGCCTCGCCGCCGTCGTCGAGCGGCACACACATGTGGCGGCGCTGCTGTGCGGACACAGCCACACGCCCGCCGTCACGACGTTCGCGGGCCGCCCGCTGGTCGCCGCGCCCGGCGTCGTCTCCACGCTGAAGATGCCGTGGGAGGGCGAGGCCGGAGGGCCGCTCGACTACGACCTGCCCCCGATGATCGCGTACCACGTCCACGACGACGAGGGCCGCCTGACGACCCACTTCCGGGTGGTGCCCTGACAGTTCGCCGACGCCGCGCGGGCGTGGCCGGCCTCGGGACGGGGGGGGAGGGCCGGCCACGCCCGCGCGGCATGACCGCCTGGCCACCGGGCAAGAGGGCGTGCGACCGCGCCGTTCGCGCCGCGGCGCATCCTGGACACCGCGTGCGGGAAGTCTGGTACGCACCGGATGAATCGGGTACATACGAGCGAGTAGCACCGGCCGGTAGTGCGCGGCGTCATCCGGCGCCGCACGGCGTTCACTGTCCCTACCACGCGGCGAGATGAGTGAGATGACTGTCTCCGAGCGCGAAGCCCGAGAAGTAGCCGAGGCCGCACGCGAACAGGACTGGCGCAAGCCCAGCTTCGCCAAGGAAATGTTCCTGGGCCGCTTCCGGCTGGACCTGATCCACCCCCATCCGGAGCCCCCCGCCGAGGACGTGCGCCGCGGCGAGGAATTCCTGGCGAAGCTGCGCGACTTCTGCGAGACGACGGTCGACGGCGCGCGGATCGAGCGCGACGACCGCATCCCCGACGAGGTCGTCGCCGGGCTCAAGGACCTCGGCGCGCTCGGCATGAAGGTCGGCCCCGAGTACGGGGGTCTCGGCCTCACGCAGGTCTACTACAACAAGGCGCTCGCCATGGTGAGCAGCGCCAGCCCGGCCGTCGGCGCCCTGCTCTCCGCGCACCAGTCGATCGGGGTGCCGCAGCCGCTGAAGATGTTCGGCACCCAGGAGCAGAAGGACAAGTTCCTGCCGCGCTGTGCCCGCACCGACATCTCGGCCTTCCTGCTCACCGAGCCCGACGTCGGCTCCGACCCCGCGCGGCTGGCGACGACAGCGGTGCCGGACGGCGACGACTACGTTCTCGACGGCGTGAAGCTCTGGACGACGAACGGCGTCGTCGCGGACCTCCTCGTCGTCATGGCCCGCGTGCCGAAGTCCGAGGGCCACAGGGGCGGCATCACGGCCTTCGTCGTCGAGGGCGAGTCAGAGGGCGTCACCGTCGAGAACCGCAACACCTTCATGGGCCTGCGCGGCCTCGAGAACGGCGTCACCCGCCTCCACCAGGTGCGCGTCCCGGCGGCGAACCGCATCGGCAAGGAGGGCGAAGGACTCAAGATCGCCTTGACCACCCTCAACACCGGGCGCCTCTCGCTGCCGGCCACATGCGTGGGCGCCGGCAAGTGGTGCCTGAGGGTGGCCCGCGAGTGGGGCGAGGCGCGCGTGCAGTGGGGACGGCCCGTCGCCAAGCACGAGGCCGTCGGCAGCAAGATGTCGTTCATCGCCGCGACGACGTTCGCCTTGGAGGCCGTGCTCGACCTCTCCAGCCAGATGGCCGACGAGGAACGCAACGACATCCGGATCGAGGCCGCGCTGGCCAAGCTGTTCGGCAGCGAGATGGCGTGGACCATGGCCGACGAACTCGTCCAGATCCGCGGCGGACGCGGCTTCGAGACCGCGGAGTCCCTCGCCGCGCGCGGCGAACGCGGCGTACCCGCGGAGCAGTTGCTGCGCGATCTGCGCATCAACCGCATCTTCGAGGGCTCGACGGAGATCATGCATCTCCTCATCGCGCGCGAAGCCGTCGACGCCCACCTCTCGGTGGCCGGCGACCTGATCGACCCGGACAAGACCCTCTCCGACAAGGGCCGAGCGGCCATGGCCGCCGGCGGCTTCTACGCCCGCTGGCTGCCCAAACTCGTCGCCGGACCGGGCCAGTTGCCCGGCGCCTTCTCGGACTTCGGTGAACTCGCCGGGCATCTGCGCTACGTCGAGCGCACCTCGCGCAAGCTCGCCCGCTCCACGTTCTACGCCATGTCGCGCTGGCAGGGACGCATGGAGACCAAGCAGGGCTTCCTCGGGCGGATCGTGGACATCGGCGCCGAGCTGTTCGCGATGAGCGCGGCGTGCGTACGTGCGGAGAAGCTGCGGCGCGACGCGCTGAGCAGCGGCCCCGACGGCAAGGCGCCGTACCAGCTGGCGGACGCCTTCTGCAGGCAGTCGCGGATCCGGGTGGAGGAGCTGTTCGGGAGGCTGTGGCACAACACGGACGACCTGGACCGCAAGGTCGTGACCGGCATCCTCGACGGCGCCTACACGTGGCTGGAGGAGGGCGTCATCGACCCCTCGTCGGACGGCCCGTGGATCGCCGCGGCCGTACCGGGACCGTCGAAGAAGAAGGACGTCCACAGGCGGATCGGCTGAAGCCCCGCTGATCCGGCCTGGGAGGGGGTGGGCGCCCGGCGCGGGCACGCGCGCCGGGCGCCCGCGCCGGTGCGCCGGACAAGGTCCGGGGGCGGCCTGCAGTGCACCCGCGGATCCCGGGCGGACGGGACGGCAGGCGGTGAACGCGGCACGCGGAGGAACAGTCAGAATGGGGCCATGACCCAATCCCTCGCCGACCCGCACCTGCGGCCCTCCGCGCCGTCGGCCGTGCCGGAAGGCCCGCGCGACATCGTGATCCTCGGATCGACCGGCTCCATCGGCACCCAGGCGGTCGATGTCGTCCTGAGCAATCCCGGCCGGTTCCGGGTCACCGGACTCTCTGCCGCCGGGGGCCGCCTGGAGCTGCTGGCCGGGCAGGCGCACCGGCTCCAGGTGCGGACCGTCGCCGTCGCCCGTGAGGACAAGGCCGTCCAGCTGAGGGAGGCGCTGCGCGCCGAGTACGGGCCGGGGAACGCGATTCCCGAGGTGCTCGCCGGGCCGGACGCGGCGACCGAGCTGGCGGGGAGCGAGTGCCACACGGTGCTCAACGGCATCACCGGCTCCATCGGGCTGGCGCCCACTCTCGCCGCTCTCGAGGCGGGCCGGATGCTGGCCCTGGCCAACAAGGAGTCGCTGATCGTCGGCGGCCCCCTGGTGAGGGCACTCGCGGCACCCGGCCAGATCGTGCCCGTCGACTCCGAGCACTCCGCGGTCTTCCAGGCCCTGATGAGCGGCACCCACTCGGAGGTGCGCAAGCTGCTGATCACCGCCTCCGGCGGGCCCTTCCGCGGACGTACGAAGGCCGAACTCGCGGACGTCACGCCCAAGGAGGCGCTCGCGCACCCCACCTGGGAAATGGGCCCGGTGATCACCGTCAACTCGGCGACCCTCGTCAACAAAGGGCTGGAGGTGATCGAGGCCCACCTCCTCTACGACCTCCCGTTCGACCGGATCGAGGTCGTCGTGCACCCCCAGTCCGCCGTGCACTCCATGGTCGAGTTCAACGACGGCTCGACCCTCGCCCAGTGCGGGCCGCCGGACATGCGGCTTCCCATCGCGCTCGGCATCGGATGGCCCGAGAGGGTTCCGGACGCGGGGCCCGTCTTCGACTGGTCGCGCGCGATGGCGTGGAACTTCTTCCCGCTGGACGCCGAGGCCTTCCCGGCCGTGCCGCTCGCCTTCCAGGTCGGCAGGTACGGGGGAACCGCGCCGGCCGTCTACAACGCCGCGAACGAGGAGTGCGTTGATGCGTTCTTGAGCGGAAGGCTGCCGTTCCCCGGCATCGTGGATACGGTTGCCGCTGTGGTCGAGGAGCACGGGACGCCTGCCGAGGCGGCGCTGACGCTCGACGATGTCCTCGACGCGGAGACGTGGGCGCGCGAACGCGCCCGTGAACTGGCGACGGCAGCAGCGGAGGCCCGCGCATGACGACCCTCATGACGATTCTCGGCATAGTCGTGTTCGTCCTCGGTCTGCTCTTCTCCATCGCCTGGCACGAGTTGGGGCACTTCTCGACAGCGAAGATGTTCGGCGTCCGTGTGCCGCAGTTCATGGTGGGCTTCGGCCCGACGATCTTCTCCAGGCACAAGGGCGAGACCGAGTACGGCCTGAAGGCTGTGCCCCTCGGCGGTTACATCCGCATGATCGGTATGTTCCCGCCGGGCGAGGACGGCTCGCTGCGCAAGCGGTCGACCTCTCCGTTCCGCGGGATGATCGAGGACGCACGCGCCGCCGCCTACGAGGAGTTGCAGCCGGGCGACGAGAAGCGGTTGCTCTACACCAGGGCACCCTGGAAGCGCGTCATCGTGATGTTCGCCGGGCCGTTCATGAATCTGATCCTGGCGGTCGTGATCTTCATGACGGTGCTGATGTCCTTCGGCATCACCACGCAGACCACCACCGTCTCCTCCGTGTCCAAGTGCGTCATCCCGGCGTCGTCGAAGTCCGACAAGTGCCCGGCGGGTGCGAAGGACTCGCCGGCCAAGGCGGCCGGCATGCTGCCGGGCGACAAGATCGTGGCCTTCGACGGCAAGCGCGTCACCGAGTGGGGCACCCTCCAGCAGCAGATCCGGGACACCACGGGGCCCGCCACCATCACCGTCACCCGCGACGGCGACCGCAAGACCCTCCAGGCGGATCTGATCTCGAACAAGGTCGCCAAGTCCGACGGCCGCGGCGGCTACGTCGAGGGCGAGTACGTGACGGCCGGATTCCTCGGCTTCACCCCGGCCAGCGGCGTGGTCCCGCAGACATTCCCGCAGTCCGTCGACCGGATGAGCGACATGATGGCCTCCGGTGTGCAGGCGCTGATCGCGCTCCCGTCGAAGGTCCCCGAGCTGTGGGACGCGGCGTTCGGCGGCGCCGAGCGCAAGCAGGACTCCCCGATGGGCGTCGTGGGCGCGGCCCGCGTCGGCGGCGAGGTCTTCTCGCTCGACATCCCGCCCACCCAGCGAGTGGCGACGATGCTGTTCCTGGTCGCGGGCTTCAACCTGTCCCTCTTCCTCTTCAACATGCTGCCGCTGCTGCCGCTGGACGGCGGCCACATCGCGGGAGCCGTGTGGGAGTCGGTCCGGCGGGCCTTCGCCAAGGTCTTCCGGCGACCCGACCCCGGGCCGTTCGACGTGGCGAAGCTGATGCCCGTCGCGTACGTGGTCGCGGGGATCTTCATCTGCTTCACACTGCTGGTGCTGGTGGCCGACGTGGTCAACCCGGTGAGACTCGCGGGATAGCGGACCGCGCCGGCAGGGGCACGGCCGGGGGCGCCGCCGGAAACGCGGCGCCCGTCCCGCCCGGGAGGCATTTGCTCCGTATGTACTCTTCAGCCGGTTCGCGGAGAGGGATGTGCTCCCAGGGGCGGGGGTGCCGTAATCTCGGGGTCCGGAGCCCGTCGATCTCCCGGGACTTCTCGATCCACACCTTGGGGTTGCACGCCAGATGACAGCGACAGCGATTTCGCTCGGAATGCCGGACGTACCGACCAAGCTCACCGACCGCCGCAAGAGCCGGAAGATCCATGTCGGTCCGGTGGCCGTCGGCGGTGACGCACCGGTGTCCGTGCAGTCGATGACCACGACCCGTACGTCCGACATCGGCTCGACACTTCAGCAGATCGCCGAGCTGACCGCGTCCGGCTGCCAGATCGTACGGGTGGCCTGCCCCACGCAGGACGACGCCGACGCGCTCGCCACCATCGCGAGCAAGTCGCAGATCCCCGTCATCGCCGACATCCACTTCCAGCCGAAGTACGTCTTCGCCGCGATCGACGCGGGCTGCGCCGCCGTCCGCGTGAACCCGGGCAACATCAAGCAGTTCGACGACAAGGTCAAGGAGATCGCGCGGGCGGCCTCCGCCGCGGGGACGCCCATCCGCATCGGCGTCAACGCCGGCTCCCTCGACAAGCGGCTGCTGCAGAAGTACGGGAAGGCCACCCCCGAGGCGCTCGTCGAGTCGGCGCTGTGGGAGTGCTCCCTCTTCGAGGAGCACGGCTTCCGCGACATCAAGATCTCGGTCAAGCACAACGACCCGGTCGTGATGATCAACGCCTACCGGCAGCTCGCCGCGCAGTGCGACTACCCGCTGCACCTCGGCGTCACCGAGGCCGGTCCCGCCTTCCAGGGCACCATCAAGTCCTCCGTCGCCTTCGGAGCCCTGCTGGCCGAGGGCATCGGCGACACGATCCGCGTCTCGCTGTCCGCGCCGCCCGCCGAGGAGTGCAAGGTCGGCATCTCGATCCTGGAATCGCTCGGCCTGCGCCAGCGCCGCCTCGAGATCGTCTCCTGCCCCTCCTGCGGACGTGCGCAGGTCGACGTCTACAAGCTCGCCGACGAGGTCACCGCGGGCCTGGAGGGCATGGAGGTGCCGCTGCGCGTCGCCGTCATGGGATGCGTCGTCAACGGCCCCGGCGAGGCCCGCGAGGCGGACCTCGGCGTCGCGTCGGGCAATGGCAAGGGACAGATCTTCGTCAAGGGCGAGGTCATCAAGACCGTCCCCGAATCGAAGATCGTCGAGACCCTCATCGACGAGGCGATGAAGATCGCCGAGAAGATGGAGAAGGACGGCGTCGCCTCGGGCGAGCCGCAGGTCGCCGTCAGCGGCTGAACGAACCCCAGCCGTTCGTACGCGCGCCTCATCCGGACCCCGTCGCCGATGGCTGACGGGGTCCGGTGCCGCAGCCGCCCCCTGCCGCTGCAGGTACAGTCGGAGAAGCCCCCACTTCATCTCGTCCGTCCCCAGGGGTCATGTCACGGTGAGGCTGCCGACACGTTGTTGACCACCACCTCCACAAGGGTTGTCGACCCGGCCGAACTCGACGACGCGCTCGCCGTGCTGCGCCGCGAGCCCGTCAACAACGCCTTCATCGCCTCCCGCGTGCACGCCGCCGGGCTCGACGCGCTTCGCCTCGGCGGCGAGATGTGGGGCTGGTACCAGCGGGGGAGACTCAAGTCCCTCTGCTACGCGGGAGCCAACCTCGTACCGCTGTGCGCGGGGCCGGAAGCCGTACGCGCCTTCGCCGAAAGGGCACGCCGCCAGGGGCGCCGCTGCTCCTCGATCGTCGGCCCGGCCGAGGCGACCGCCGCCCTGTGGTCCTACCTCGAACCGCACTGGGGCCCCGCCCGCGAGGTACGCCGCCGCCAGCCGCTCATGATCACCGAAGAGCTCCCACGGGACGTGCGGCCCGATCCGCTGGTCCGCCGCATCCGCAAGGACGAGATGGAGCTCGTGCTGCCCGCCTGCGTGGAGATGTTCACCGAGGAGGTCGGTGTCTCTCCGCTCGCCGGCGACGGCGGCCTGGTGTACCAGTCCAGGGTCGCCGAACTCGTCGGCTCCGGCCGCTCGTTCGCCCGCGTCGAGAACGGCCGGATCGTCTTCAAGGCCGAGATCGGGGCGGCCACGCCGCACGCCTGCCAGATCCAGGGCGTCTGGGTCACGCCCGAGCGGCGCGGCGAGGGTCTGTCCGTGCACGGCATGGCCGCGGTGCTGCGTTACGCGCTGAACGAGGTCGCGCCCCTGGCGAGCCTCTACGTCAACGACTACAATCTCGCGGCCCGTGCCGCGTACAGACGCGTGGGCTTCCGCGAGGTCGGGGCGTTCATGAGCGTGCTCTTCTGAGACGGCCCGCCCACCGCGGGCAGTCGGCCGGGTAACTCCTAGTAGCCTCCCGGCATGCAGCATTCTGCCGGGGGACCATCACCCCAGGACCCCCGCGAGCCCCTCATCGGACCGCTCGACCTGGAAGAGAACGTCGACGACGCGCTGGCCGTGCAGGCCGTCGCCTTCGGTCTGAGCGACGACGAGATCGCCGTGCGGCGCCACATCGTGCTGCGCCATCTGAAGTCCCCCGGAGCGCGGGCGCTCGGCGCGCGCACACCGGAGGGCCGGCTGATCGGCTTCGTCTACGGAATGCCCAACGACCGCACGCAGTGGTGGTCCACCGTCGTTGCTGGCTATCTGCGCGCGGCCGGCTGCGAGGACTGGCTGGACGACTCGTTCGTCATCACCGAACTCCACGTCCTGCCCCTCCACCAGCGCCGCGGCATCGGCCGGCGCCTGATCACCATGCTCACCGAGACCGCCGAGGAGCCCCGGAGCCTGCTGTCCGCGATCGACACCGACAGCCCCGCCCGGCACCTCTACCACCGGCTCGGCTACCGGGACCTCGCCCGCAACGTGCACTTTCCGAGCGCGCCCAGCCCGTACGCGGTGATGGGGGCGTGGCTGCCGCTGAGGCGTTCCTGACAGCGGCGGGGGAATCGCATTTCCGTGCCGTGCGCGGGGCCGGATACTCTCCTCCTCAGTTGTTTCGACTGCTTTCAACCACCGCACGGAGAATTCCATGGCTGCCCGAGTCCAGCGTTTGTCCCGGTCGATGCTGAAGACACTGCGCGACGACCCGGCCGATGCCGAGACCACCAGCCACAAGCTGCTGGTGCGCGCCGGATATGTGCGGCGTGCGGCCGCGGGCATCTGGACGTGGCTGCCGCTCGGGCTTTCGGTGCTGGAGAACGTCACCCGGGTCGTACGCGAGGAGATGGACGCGATCGGCGCCCAGGAGGTGCTGCTCCCCGCGCTTCTGCCCAAGGAGCCCTACGAGGTCTCCGGGCGCTACGAGGAGTACGGCGATCTGCTCTTCCGCCTGGAGGACCGCAAGGGCGCCGGCTATCTGCTCGGGCCGACGCACGAGGAGATCTTCACCCAGGTCGTCAAGGACCAGTGCACGTCGTACAAGGACCTGCCGGTGACGCTCTACCAGATCCAGACGAAGTACCGGGACGAGGCGCGTCCCCGGTCCGGCATCCTGCGCGGCCGTGAGTTCACGATGAAGGACGCCTACTCCTTCGACGTCTCCGACGAGGGGCTGGCCGAGTCGTACGCGCAGGAACGCGAGGCGTACCAGCGCATCTTCGAGCGCCTCGGCCTCGACTACCGCATCGTCTCCGCCGTCTCGGGCGCCATGGGCGGCTCCGCCTCCGAGGAGTTCCTCGCGCCGGCCGCCGCGGGCGAGGACACCTACGCCCAGTGCCCCTCGTGCGGATTCGCGGCCAACACCGAGGCGCTGTCGGTCGCCGTCGTGCCCGCAGAGCCCGCCGACCATCCCGGGATCGAGGAGCTCGACACCCCGGACACCCCGACGATCGAGACGCTGGCCGGACACCTGGGCGTCCCGTCCTCGGCCACGCTCAAGAACCTGCTGGTGAAGATCGACGGTGAGATCGCGGCGGTGGGCGTCCCCGGCGACCGCGATGTGGACCTCGGCAAGCTCGCCGAGCATCTCGCGCCCGCCGAGGTCGAGTTGGTCACCGCGGAGGACTTCGTGGACCGGCCCGACCTCGTACGCGGCTACGTCGGCCCGCAGAACGGCATGGCAGGCAAGGCCTTCCGGTACATCGCCGACCCCCGCGTCGCGCCCGGCACCGTATGGATCACCGGTGCGAACAAGCCTGACAAGCACGCGCAGTACGTGGTGTGCGGCCGCGACTTCGAGGTGGACGACTACATGGACGTGGTCGTCGTCGAGCCCGGCGACCCCTGCCCGAACTGCGGCTCCGGCATCGTGCTCGACAGGGCGATCGAAATCGGCCACATCTTCCAGCTCGGCCGCAAGTACGCCGACGCCTTCGAACTGGACGTGCTGGGACAGGACGGCAAGCCGGTCCGCGTGACGATGGGCTCGTACGGCATCGGCGTGACGCGCGCCGTGGCGGCGCTGGCCGAACAGACCGCGGACGAGCAGGGGTTGTGCTGGCCGCGGGAGATCGCACCGGCCGACGTCCACGTCGTCGCGGCGGGAAAGGCTCTGCAGACCGAGCTCGCGGTCGACGTCGCGGAGAAGCTCGGTGCGGCCGGCGTGCGCGTGATCGTGGACGACCGTGCCGGGGTCTCGCCGGGCGTGAAGTTCACCGACGCCGAGCTGATCGGCGTCCCCACGATCCTGATCGTGGGCCGTGGCGCGAAGGACGGCCTCGTCGAGCTGAAGGACCGCCGCAGCGGCGAGCGCGAGGAGCTGACGGTGGCGGACGCCGTCGCCCGTCTCTCGTCCGGGGCCTGACCGGCCTGACGGGGCCGATGAGGGCAGGCCGCCCGCCGGATGCGCCGCCTGGCGCCGCTGACCTCGTTCCGCCCCGGTGCGCTCGCGCTCGGGGCGGCCGCCGCGTTCAGCGCTGCGAGGTCGTGCCGTCCCCGTTGTTCGGACCGGGCTCACGCCTCCTGTGCCGCATGAGGATCTGCTCGGCGGTGGCCGCCATCGCTTCGTCCACCATCCGGCCCTCGAATGTCACGGCGCCCGCGCCCCGTGCCTGCCCGTCGCGTACGGCGGCGATCAGGCGCTCGGCGCGGGCGAGTTCAGCGGCGTCGGGGGAGAAGACCTCGTTGATCACGGGAACGTGCGACGGGTGGATGGCCACCATGCCGGTGTAGCCGAGTGCGCGGTTCTGCTCGGCGAAGCGCCGCAGGCCGGCGAGGTCGGCGATGTCCGTCCACAGTCCGCCGACGGGGTGCTCCGCGCCGGCGGCCCGGACGTCCAGCAGCACGCGGGAGCGCAGCGCGTGGGTCTCCGTTCCCTCGGGGCTCCAGCGGTAGCCGACGGCGCGTTCGACGTCGCCGCCGGGGGCGGTGAGCGCGCCCGCGTAGGCGACGCGCGAGGACGCGGCGGCGATGTCGTGGGCGTCGCGAAGGGCCACGGCCGTCTCCAGCAGGGGCACCAGGGTGACGGCGCCCACCCGCAGGCCGTGCTCGTGCTCGCACCAGGTCAGCAGCCGGTCGGCGATCCTCACATCCCCCTCGGAGCGCACCTTCGGCAGGACGAGTCCGGCGAGGCCCGGGCGTGCGACCGCCCGCAGCTCCTCGGCGGCGGACCAGGCGTCGAGCGGACTGATCCGCACGAAGAGCTCCATGCCGCCCGCACCCCCGCCGTTGGCATCCGGCCGGGCGCGCTGGGCGACGGCCTCGGCCACGCGCTCGCGGGCAGCCCGTTTGTCCCGGCCGGCCACGGCGTCCTCCAGGTCGAGGATCGCCGCGTCGGCTCCGGATGCCTCGGCCTTGGCCAGCCACTCCGTCCTCGTACCGGGCACGAAGAGCAGCGAGCGCAGCGGCGTCCGCACGGTTGCGCCGTGCGCGCCCGCGCCGCCGTGCCCGTCCGCCTCACACGACACCGTGCTGCTCCAGTTCCGCGAGTTCCTCGTCGCCGATGCCGAGCCAGTGGTGGTAGACGAGCCGGTTGTCCTCACCGAGCGCCGGGCCGGTCCGCCACACCTGCCCCGGGCTCTGCCGGAAGTGGGGGATGACGGCCTGCATCCGTACGGGACCGAGATCGGGGTCCTCGACGGTGACGATGTCCTCCCGCTCCGCGTAGACGGGGTCGGCCGCGATGTCCGCGGCGTCGAAGACGCGGGAGGCCACGACCTCGTTGCGCGCGAAGAGTTCCAGGCACTCGTCCACGGGCCGCTGGGCGACCCAGTCGCGCAGCGCGGTGTCGAGGCGTTCGCGCCCGGCCTGCTGTGCCTCGGTGGTCTCGAACTCCTCCTCGGGCAGACCGAGAAGGCGGGCGACGTTGCGCACCGAGCGGAGCGTCGCCGACGTGACCGTGATCCACTCGCCGTCGCGGGACCGGTAGGTGTTGATCACGGCGGCGGGCGCGACGGCGAGCTGGTTGCCGGACCGCTCCGGCACCGTGCCCAGCTGGTCGTGCACGATGACTTGCCATTCGACGAGCCGGAAGAGCGGTTCGAAGAGCGCGAGGTCGATCCACTCGCCGTCGAAGTCCGGGTCGCGTTCACGGCGGTGCAGCGCGGCGAGCACCGCGTAGGCGCCCATCAGTCCGTTGACGGCGTCGCCGTGGGAGAAGCCGGTGTGCACGGGCGGGCCGTCGGGGAAGCCCGTCAGATGGACGACGCCGCTGCGTGCCTCGCCCATCTTCCCGAAGCCGGGTGCGTCGGCCAGTGAGGATGTGGCGCCGTAGCCGGAGATCTGCAGCAGCACCGCCTTCGGGTTCAGGCGGTGCACCGATTCCCAGTCGAGGCCCCACTCGCTCAGGCGTCCCGCCCGCAGGGTGACGATCACGACGTCGGCCCAGGCGACGAGGCGATGGGCGACCCGGCGTCCCTCCTCCTGGTGCAGATCGAGGGTGACGGAGCGCTTGTTACGTGCGGCGACCTTGAACCACAGCGGTGCCCCGTCGCGCCGCGGGCCCATGGCGCGGGCAGCGTCGCCGGAGCCCGGGGGTTCGACGTGTACGACGTCCGCCCCCTGGTCCGCCAGCATCGAGCCCGCCAGCGGCCCGGCCACGACGTGGGCGAACTCGACGACCTTCAAGTCGCACAACTGCCCGCGGCGTCCGGCGTCGTGGTGGTCGTCGGTCACATGCGCTCCCTCGCTCGGCACTCGCCCGCCGGTCGCAGCGGGCCCCTTCCGGCTCAGCCTCTCCGAGCGGAGAAATGCCTGTCCAGCAAGAAAGAACCATGAATCGATGCACTTTTCGCATGGGTCACGGGGCTGTCACGGGGTCGGCATCACGCCCACGAGACGCCCTCCGGGAGGCCGCCGCCGTCCTCGCGCAGCACATCGAGCGTGTCGAGGAAGCGGTGGGCGGCGAGCGGAACGGTCCGCCGGGCCCGCATGACGACATCGAGCCGCCGGTGAACCACGGGCCGGGTGAGCGGCCTGAGGACGAAGGACGCGGTGCCCAGCAGCGGAAGCACGAGGGCCGGCATCGCCGCCACCCCGAGTCCGGCCGCCACCAGCCCGCCGACCGTCGCCACACTGATCGCCTCCGCCGCAGGAGCCACCCGGGCGTCGATCTGCGCGAAGGTGGCGTCGGCGAGCCGTCGCACGCTGGAGTCCTGCCCGATCGCGAGATACGGGTGCTGTGCCAGGTCCTCCCACGTGACCTCGTCCTGTTCGGCCAGCTCGTGCCCGGGCGGCAGCACCGCGACGAACCGGTCGCGCACCAGCGGCCGGTGCTCCAGCTGTGCCGAGGGCGCGCCCGCCGTCGTGATCGCGAAGTCCGCGTCGCCGGAGGTGACGCGGTCCAGCACGGTGCGCTCCGGTCCGTCCAGGATGCGCACCGCCGCGTGCGGGCGCTGCCTGCGGAACTCGGAGATCACCTGTGGCAGCAGTACGGCGGCGACGGACGGCAGCGTGGCCACGGCGACCGTCCCGGACTCGCCGAGCAGGAAGCGCTCCAGCTCCTTCATCCCGGCCCGGTGCGCGCCCAGGATCTGGTCCGCGATGCGCAGGGCCTCCGTACCGGCCGCGGTCAGCTGCACGTTGCGGGTGTCGCGCTCCAGCAGCTGGGCGCCGAGCACCCGTTCCAGGTCGGCGACGGCCCTGCTCAGCGACGACTGCGATACGTGCAGCTGCGATGCGGCGGCCGTGAAGCTCGCCGCACGGGCGACGGCGGCGTACGCCGAGAGCTGGCGGAGTGTGGCATCCATGAGCGGCGAGCATAGGCGCAGCGAGCGGCGAACTGATGCGCAGATCGCATGAGTGGATCCCGGTTCAATGCTGGACACCCATTCGATCCGGCTCCGAAACTCTCGGGCAATGCGACGCCCCCACGTCCATGCGTCGCCCGTCGCCGGACCGCCCGGGAAAGAGAGCGAGAGATCATGCTGGCAGCACTGGGCTTCACCACCATCGGTCTCTTCCTCCTGCTCACCATGACCGGGCGCGTCTCCGTGCTCGTCGCACTCGTGCTGCTTCCCGTGCTCGCGGGGCTGGCCGGAGGCTTCGGGGGCGAGCTCGGCGGAATGGTCCTCGACGGGATGTCGACGGTCGCGCCGACCGGCATCATGATCGCCTTCGCGGTCCTCTACTTCAGCCTCATGGTGGACGCCGGCCTCTTCGACCCGCTGATACGCGGCATCCTCCGGGTGGCCCGCGGCGACCCGCTGCGGATATGTGTCGGCACGGCGGTGCTGACGCTCTGCGTGGCCCTCGACGGCGACGGAGCCTCCACCTTCCTCATCACCGTCTCCGCGCTGCTGCCCGTCTACCGTCGGCTGGGCATGAGGCCGCTCGTGCTCAGCGGGATCATCTGCCTGGGCGCCGGGGTGATGAACATGATCCCCTGGGGCGGACCGACCGTCAGGGCCGCGTCGGCGCTCAAGGTGGACGTCTCCGAGATCTTCGTGCCCGTCCTGCCCGCGATGGGCGCCGGCATCGCATGGGTTCTGCTGGCCTCGTATCTGATCGGGCTCCGCGAGCGGAAGCGACTCGGCTCCCTGGCCGCGTCGGACGGACGGGCCGAAGGCGCCGGCGAGGACGAGAGCGACGGGACGCCTCCCGAAGACCCGGGCAGCGGACCCTCTTCCAAGGCGGGCACCGCCACGGCCACCGCTGACCCGGCCACCGCCGCACCGGCCCGTCCCCGCACATGGCTGACGGTCTTCAACCTGGTGCTCACCCTCATCCTGCTGGTCGCCCTCGTACTGCAACTCATGCCGCTGCCGGTGCTGTTCGTCATCGGCTTCGCCGTCGCACTGCTCGTCAACCACCCCCGGTGGGAGGACCAGCAGGCGCTCCTGGACAAGCACGGCAAGAACGTGATCCTCGTGACCACCATGATCTTCGCGGCCGGCGTGCTCACCGGAGTCCTCACCGGCACGAAGATGCTCGACGAGATGGCCCAGGCCCTCGTCTCCGTCATCCCCTCATCGATGGGCGGCCATCTCCCCGGGATCGTGGCCGTCACCGGCATGCCGCTGAGCCTCGCCCTGACCCCTGACGCCTACTACTTCGGCGTGCTGCCCGTGCTCTCGGAGACCGCACAGGGATTCGGCACCGACCCGGCCGAGATCGCACGTGCGGCCATCCTCGGCCAGATGACGACGGGCTTCCCCCTCAGTCCGCTGACCGCCGCGACGTTCATCCTCGTCGGCATGACGGGCGTCCAGTTCGGTGAGCACCAGCGCTTCATCTTCGGCTGGGCGTTCGCGACCACGCTCGTGATGACCGCCGCGGCGATGCTGACGGGAGTCGTGCCGCTCTGAGCCGGGGCGGAACCGCCACGTGCGCCCACCAACACGCGCCCGGAACCCGCAAGAGGGCCTCACCACCCGCTACGAGGAGACCGCCACCAATCCACCTGGCCGGACTGCACAACGCAGGCATCTTCATGTGGTCCGCCCGAGCTCCGGACGAAACCCTAGGCAGCCTCGCCCAGGACGGAGCCGAGACGGTTCAGGAGGCCGGGCCACCCCTTGCCCATGCCGTCGAACGCCTGCCGGCCCATCGGGGAGTCGAGGTCGAAGCCCGCGTGGGTGAGGACGAGACGAGTGCCTTTGCCCTCCGGGTGCAGGGTCCAGGTGATGGTCGTGTCGAGCGAGCCCTCGGCGAATCGGTAGGCCAGCAGCCGCTGGTCGTCCACCTCGGTCACCTCGCAGGCCTGGCTTCCGAAGTGGCCCATGTCGAGGGTGAAGCGGTGACCGGCGACGGGCTTGATGTCGCCGGCGGCCCACCAGCGGGCGTGGAGTTCAGGGTCGGTGAGGGCATTCCACACCGCCGCCGGCGGGTGGGGCAGGAACTTCTCGCAAGTGATCGTGTTGTTCTCGTTCATGTCTCGTTGTCCTTGTCCAGAAGATCGGACAGCGCATCCATGCGCTGCTTCCAGTAGTGCTCGAACGGATGCAGCCACTCGCTCACCTCGGCCAGGCGTGCCGGTTCGAGGTGGTAGAAGCGGTGTCGGCCTCGTGGCTCCTCCCGCACCAGGCCGGCGGTACGGAGCACCGCCAGGTGCTCGGAGACCGCGGGCCTCCCAAGCTCGAACAACCCGGCCAATTCCCCTGTGGAGCGAGGGCCTTCCCGGAGGCTTTCGAGGAGTCTGCGGCGCACTGGGTTGGCCAGCACGCCGAACACGTCGGCAGGCATGACCGCATTATGCGTCGGAGAACTCCGACGCGTCAAGAATCTCCGACGCGTCCTGGCGTCAACAGTGACCCAAGGAAGCGCCCTGGTGACCTGAGTCGGAGATTCGCGTTGGTCTGGGTGTGCCGTCAACTGACGTGCAACAGGAGTGGATTGAGCGGTTGCGTCCGCACCGGACGCTGAAGCCGCATGGCCGGCGACTGGGGCCGCGCGGCATCGGACAAGCAAGGAGACCGCCCGTGAAACCGTGGACTCACTTTTCCGTGACGGAGGAAACCAGGAGCCTGTGGCGGGTCACCTTCGACAGCCCGCCGATCAACCTGGTCTCCCCGGAGATGCTCATCGAGCTCCCGGAGCTGGTCGACAAGATGGAGGCCGCTTCGGGGCTGCGTGTGGCCGTGTTCGAGTCGGCGAACCCGGACTACTTTCTGAACCACTACGACACCTCCCGGGTCGCCGAGACCCCGAAGGGACTCGGGGCAAGCGGCCACCCATTGCTGATCGACGCCAGCACGCGCCTGTCCCGCCTGCCTGTCGTCTCGATCGCGAAGATCCGGGGGCGGGTCCGGGGCGTGGGCAGCGAGCTGACGCAGGCGATGGACATGCGCTTCGCCAGCGAGAGTGCACTGTTCGGTCAGCCCGAGGTCGCCAATGGCAACCTGCCTGGCGGCGGGGGCCTCGAACACCTGCCACTGCTGCTCGGCCGGGCACGGGCTCTGGAGGTCGTCCTCTCCAGCGACGACTACGCGGGCGAGTTGGCCGAACGGTACGGATGGGTCAACCGCACGGTCCCCGACAGCGAGCTCGACCTCCTGGTGGACAGCCTTGCCAGGCGGATCGCCTCGTTCGACAAGGACTCGATCACCGAGGCAAAAAAGCAGGTCAACAGGTACACCCTCCCGTCCGGGGACGACCTGAAGTCCTCCTATGACATCTATTTCGAATCCTTTGGCTGGCCGGGATCCAGGCGCAGGCTGCCCGCCGCGGAGAGCGCGGGACGCAACCAGCCGAGCGACTACGAAATGCGCCTGGGGTATCACCTCGGACGCCAGCCGGAAGGGGACTCATGATGAAGCTCGTCAAACCCGAGCAACACACCGCCCATTGAGATGAGCACAGAGGTGAGGCTGGGCGTCGTCCTCGCGGCATCTGACGCCGCCGCAAGCATGACCAGCTGCCCCTTCGCGGGGGAATCGGCGTTAGGCTCAGCGGCCGCGCGGCATGCGCATGCCCTTGGGCACGGGGCCCTTCGGACTCCGAGGTTGCCTACGCGTTCACTCGGCGCACCTAGTGACCTGGGCCGGAGATTCGTTGGCAGTATGCGGCGACTTTTTCGAGGATCTCGTCGGCGGTCTTTGTCCACACGCACGGTTGGGGATTGTTGTTCCAGTCGGTGAGCCGGGCTCGGATGTCGCGTTCGACTCAGGTCACTGGCTGCGCCTCCGGTGGCGCCTGATGATGCGCTGGGCGTTCGCGGCCATGGCCTCGTCGACCATCCGCCCCTCGAAGGTCACTGCGCCCGCGCCCTGCGCCTGCCCCTCCCGTACGGCGGCGATCAGGCGTTCCGCGCGGGCGAGTTCGCCCGCCTCCGGGGAGAAGACCTCATTGATCACCGGCACATGGGAGGGGTGGGCCGTGAGCATCCCGGCATAGCCGAGCGAACGATTCTGCTCGGCGAAGCGACGCAGCCCGGAGAGATCCTCGACGCCCGACCACACACCGGTCACGGGGTGTGCGGCTCCGGCGCCCCGGATCTCCCGCAGCACGCGGGCACGCAGCGCGTGAGCCTCGGCGGCCCTGGAACTCTTGCGGCGGCCGAGGGTGCGTTCGAGCTCGCTGCCCGGCGTGATGACAGGACCGGTGTACGCGATGCGCGAGGCCGCGCCGAGGATGCGGCGGACGTCGCCCAAGGACCGCGCGGTGTCCAGCAGGGGAACGAGGGCGATGCCGCCCACCGGGAGACCCTGCTCGTGTTCGCACCGGGTCAGCAGACGGTCGGCCGTCCTCATCTCCTGCTCGAACTGCACCTTCGGCAGGACGAGTCCGGCGAGGCCGGGCCGTGCGACGGCCCGCAGCTCCTCGACGGAGGACCAGGCGTCGAGCGGATTGATCCGCACGAAGAGCGCCGCCCCGCCGGAGTCGCCCGCCTCGCCCCGGCGGACCAATGCCTCGACGACGCGAGCGAGGGCGGTCGGCTTGTCCTCGCCCGGCACGGACGGGTCCGTCAGGTCGAGGATTGCCGCATCGGCACCGAACGCCCCGGTGCCGGTCAGCCACTCCGTCTCCGCGGCGGGCACGAACAGCAGCGAACGCAGCGGAGCCCGCCGGGACCCGGTCGATTCGTGCGTCTCGAACGACACCGTGCTGCTCCAGTTCCGCGAGCTACTCGTCATCGATTTCGACCGGTGATGGTAGATGACAGGTTCGTGATCACCCAGAACGGGCCGAGACCTGAGATCCGACCGCGCCGCCGCCGCGTCAGAGCCAGCCCGCGAACTCCAGCAGCAGCTCCCCGTCCTCCCGGTTTCCGCTGCTCATGTGCCGTACGCCGGACTCCACCGCACGGTAGAGCGACCAGCCGCGCAGCCGCTCGCGGTCCACGTCCAGGGAGTCGGCGAGCTTGTTGAGGCGGCGCCGGGTCGCCGAGGCGGCGCCGGGGGAGGCGACCAGATCGTGCAGCCGGTCGCGGACCAGACGCGCCAGGTCGTAGGTGCGCTCGCCCAGCAGCGGGTCCGGCCCGGTCGCGAGCCACGGCGCACGGTCGGCGTCCGCGGCCAGCACCGCGCCCTGCCTGAAGTCGCCGTGCAGCAGCACCTGTTCGGGAGGATCGCGGAGCAGCGCGTCCCGCAGCTCCAGCGCCTCGTCCCGGAGCGGCCGCACCTCCTCCGGCGTCGCCGGTGAACGCAGGAACTCGCAGCTGGCCGCGGTGTGCTCGGCGACCGTGCTCAGGTGGTCGGTGCCGCGGACCGCACCGCCGTCGCCCTCGGCCGGGATCCACAGCCGGCGCGCCGCCGAGGCGGCCTCCAGCGTCGCCTTCGCCTCCGGTAGCGACCGCAGCGACATCTCCCCGTGCAGCCGCTCCAGCAGCAGGGCACCTTCCGCGGCGTCGGAGCGCAGCAGCCGCACGGCGCCCCGCCCGTCCCAGCGCGCGAGAGCGGCGCCTTCCCGCTCGGTGCGCTCCCGCGCCCCGTAGACGTAGGGAGCGAGCAGCTTCAGTGCCGCCGGAGCCCCGTCCGCCTGGTGCACGAGCATCACCAGGCTGCTGCGGCCGCCGGGGGAGACCACGCGGTCCGGCACCAGCTCCCACTTCTCCAGCATCCGCTCCAGCGTCGACGGCAGCTCCCCGAGCCATTCCTCACCGGACCTGCCCAACTCCTCGCCCGCGTGGCCGTGCTGGGAGGCGAGGGTGCGCACGAGCCGCTGCGGAGGTTCGAGAGGCAGTGCAGAAGGCATGCGGTGACGTGGACCTTTCCGGACGGCGTGCGGTGGACGGCGGGACACGGACGTGCGGTGTTGTGCCGTGCAGGGCGGTGCGGTTCGGCGCGTGCGAACGGTTGCGCAACGCCCGGTGCCGGTTCGCCGGCTCCGCCTTCCGGGGACGGTCAGAGCGAACCGGACGTCCCACCGGGCGACGGCGACCCCGAAGACGCCGGGCCGTCGGAGCCGGAGCGCTCGGAGAGACCAGGGAAGGCTACGCTGCTGCCCCGCCACCGCACCGACCGGACCGCCGCCTCGCTCAGCAGCGCCGCCGCCTCCCGTCTGCGGGCACCCTCACTGGCCCGCACGAGGTCCGCGTACACACCGGCGAGCCGGTCCTCCAACTCGGCCGCGAGCCGTACCGCGGCGGCGCTGTCCGGCACCGCGAAGGGCAGTGCGTACGCCGCGGCCGCCGGTTCCGGCTCGCCGCCCAGGTCACGTACCTCCCGGCGGAGCACGTCGCGGCGGGCCCGGTGCGCGTCGTAGGCGCTGCGCGCCTCGCCCTGACGGGACGACTCGATGCGTCCGCCGACGACGCCGTAGCCGTAGACGGTGGCGTGCTCGGCCGCCAGGGCCGCCTGCACGGCGTCGACCAGCTTCTTCATGAGCCGCCGTCCTTCCCGTCCGCGCCGAGCAGATAAGCGTGCGCCGCGCCCGCCGCCGCGAGCGACGCCAGGAGCCGGGCGGTCTCCGGCGGCGCCTTCACCAGCGCCGCGGTGCGGGCCCGTGCGGTACGCCGCTCCGCGTCGCCCAGTTCCGTCAGCGCCGCCTTCTCGTCACCGGGCACCCGCCGCTTGCGGTGCTTGCCGTTCTTCCCGGTGCCCGGGCCGCCGTCACCGCCCTTGCCGCCGCCGTTGCCGTTCCGGCCGTGGCCGCCCTTGCCGTCGTCCTGGCCGCTGAGCATCTCCGCGTGCCGCATCGTCGCCGCGCGCAGTGGACGCAGCAGGTCCGCGAGGCCCGAGTGGGCGTCGGCGGTGGCGTCGTAGCGTGCCAGCAGATCGAGGCTCTGCTCGGTGGCCTCGTGCCGCAGCCGCTTCTCCAGCCCGGCGGTCTGCGCGGCGTCCGTACCGCTCCCGCTCCCCGAGCACCCCGAGACGAGCGCCGTCAGCGCTCCGAGAGGGGCGAGCGTGCTCAGAGTCCCGGCGACCATCGACCTTCTGCGCGGGCCCGCCGGCGGGTGGGTGCACCCCCGGGCCGGAGGACCTGGGGGAGGCGTCAGCGGCATGAGGGCTCCCTGAGCGGCGTCGGCACATCGCTGGAAATCTCTGCGGCGGGCACCACGTACGGTGATCACCGCCCCGAGAGCGTACCCGCGTCCATTCGAACGCATCGACGGGCCACCCTCGCTACCGCATGGGTACCCGCACGTCCCTGACATCCCGCCCGGATCGCCCGTCTGGTCGGCGCCGAGCGTGGCAGACGTTAGGCTTGGACCGGTACACGACCAGTTCACCTCCCCTGTTACAGGCACCCCTACAACAGCACACGCGGCCGAGGAGTCACCCGGATGAGCACCACCCAGAGCGAGAGGCTGCGCGCACTGCTCGAGCCGCTCGTGAGCAAGAAGGGGCTGGATCTCGAAGAGATCGAGGTGACCCCCGCGGGGAGACGGCGGGTGCTCCGCGTCGTGGTCGATTCCGACGACGGGGTCGAGCTGGACATGTGCGCCGAGCTGAGCCGCGCGTTCTCCGAAGTGCTGGACGAGTCGGACCCCATGGGCGGCAACCCGTATGTGCTGGAAGTGACCTCCCCCGGGGCGGACCGTCCGCTGACCGAGCAGCGCCACTACCGCCGTGCCGTCGGCCGGCTGGTCAAGGCGAATCTCACGGAGGCCGCGGGCGGCGGCGAAGTGACCGCACGTGTCACGGGCGTCGACGACGAGGGAATCGACCTGGAGGTCCCGGGCGTGAAGGGGCGCAAGCCCACCGCCCGCCGGCTCGCCTTCGACGACATCGCGAAGGCCCGCGTGGAGATCGAGTTCAACCGCAAGGCCGCCGAGAAGCGAGCGCAGCACGGGTCCGCGGCCGCTGACGACGAAGGCAAGGAGGAGGCGTAGCCGTGGACATCGACATGAGTGCCCTGCGCGGGCTGGTGAGGGAGAAGGAGATCTCCCTCGATCTGCTGGTCGAGGCGATCGAATCGGCCCTCCTCATCGCCTACCACCGCACGGAGGGCAGCCACCGCGACGCCCGCGTCGAGCTGGACCGCAAGACCGGTCATGTGACGGTCTGGGCCAAGGAGAGCCCGTCCGATCTGCCGGAGGGAGCCGAACCGCAGGAATTCGACGACACCCCGACCGGATTCGGGCGCATCGCCGCCACCACCGCCAAGCAGGTCATCCTGCAGCGGCTGCGGGACGCCGAGGAGGAGGTCACCTTCGGCGAGTACGCGGGCCGGGAGGGCGACGTCGTCGCGGGCGTGGTCCAGCAGGGCAAGGACCCGAAGAGCGTGCTGGTCGACATCGGCAAGCTGGAGGCGATCCTTCCGCCGCAGGAGCAGGTTCCGGGCGAGGACTACGCGCACGGCACCCGGCTGCGCACCTACGTCGTGCGGGTCGCCAAGGGCGTCCGCGGGCCTTCGGTGACGCTCTCGCGTACCCACCCGAACCTGGTCAGGAAGCTCTTCGAGCTGGAGGTGCCGGAGATCGCGGACGGCTCGGTCGAGATCGCCGCCATCGCACGCGAGGCGGGGCACCGTACGAAGATCGCCGTGCGTTCGACGCGCTCCGGGCTGAACGCCAAGGGCGCATGCATCGGGCCGATGGGCGGCCGTGTGCGCAACGTCATGGCGGAGCTGCACGGCGAGAAGATCGACATCGTGGACTGGTCCGACGACCCTGCCGACCTGGTCGCCCACGCGCTCTCCCCGGCACGTGTGAATCAGGTCGAGATCATCGATCTCGCGGCGCGTTCCGCCCGAGTGACGGTGCCCGACTACCAGCTGTCCCTCGCGATCGGCAAGGAAGGCCAGAACGCCCGCCTCGCCGCACGGCTGACGGGCTGGCGCATCGACATCCGTCCGGACACGGCGGACGCCGGCGAAGCCGTCTCGGCGGAGCCCGAAACGGCGCCGGGACACGCTGCCGAACAGGGCTGAAACCAACAGGGTCCCCGTTACCCCCGAAGGGGTGTGACGGTACGGGGAGGTAGACTTAACAGTGTCTGGCCGGACGCGAGTCCGAGCATGCCCACAGCGCACTTGCGTGGGCTGTCGGAAGCGCTCGGACAAACCCGATCTGCTGCGTGTGGTGCTGAGCGGGGGCCGCTGCGTCCCTGATCTTCGCGGTACGCTGCCCGGCCGGGGCGCGTATCTGCATCCCATGTCGATCTGCCTCGACCAGGCTGTCCGTCGACGGGCGTTCAACAGGGCCTTCCGCGGCCCGGGGCCGTTCGACGTGACAGCGCTGCGGCGGCAGATGGAGCAGATCGAGCAGGCAGAAACGTAAGACAGTCCGTTCGGAACCCTCCGTTCGGAGAGGTACCTCGCGAGTCGGAAGTAGGTCGAGATTGCGATGAGCACTCGATGAGTACGCGATGAGTACGCCCATGCATAAGTAGCGAAGGTCCGGCGGCGGATGAGCCCCCCGGACCGTAAGGAGCGAAGTGGCTAAGGTCCGGGTATATGAGCTCGCGAAGGAGCTCGGAGTCGAGAGCAAGGTCGTCATGGCCAAGCTCAACGAACTGGGCGAATTCGTTCGCTCGGCGTCCTCGACGATCGAGGCGCCGGTAGTACGCAAGTTGACCGACGCGTTCGACGCGGCCGGTGGTGCCGGAGCGTCCGGTGCCAAGAAGTCCGCGGCGAAGCCGGCGGCGCCGAAGAAGGCAGCCGCCAAGCCCGCCGCCCCCAAGCCCGGCGGTGCGGCCGCACCCAAGCCCGGCGCGGGAGCAGCGAAGACGAGCCAGTCCAAGACTCCCAAGCCGGGAGCACCCAAGCCGGCACCGGAAGCCCCTGTCTCGCCCGCGCCCGCGGCCGAGGGGGAGACCGGCGGCCCGGTCACTCCGGCCGCTCCCGCGTCCGGCCAGACGGAGGCCCCCAAGCCGGGCGGCCCCAAGCCCGGTCCGGCGAAGCCGGAGTTCTCGGCCCCGGCCGCCTCGGCGGACACCGCCAAGCCCGGTGCGACGGCTCCGAAGCCCGGGCAGGCACCCAAGCCCGGCCAGGGCGGCGCGCCGAAGCCCGGCCAGAGCCAGGGCGGCCGCGGTGGCCAGAGCGCACGTCCGGGTCAGGGCGCACCCAAGCCGGGTGGCCGTCCGTCCGGCCCGCGTCCGGGCAACAACCCCTTCACATCCGGCGGTTCGACCGGTATGGCGCGCCCGCAGGCGCCCCGTCCTGGTGGTGCCCCCAAGCCGGGGCAGCCGCCGAAGCCCGGTCAGGGCGCGGGCGGTCCGCGTCCGCAGGCGCCGGGCGGCCGTGGTGGTGCCACTCCGGGCAACATGCCCCGCCCGCAGGGCGGCGGCCAGGGCGGTCCGCGTCCCGGCGGCGGTGGCGGTGGTAACCGGCCCAACCCGGGCATGATGCCGCAGCGTCCCGCTGCCGCTCCGCGTCCGGGCCCCGGCCGCAGTGGTCCCGGTGGCGGCCGCGGTGGACCTGGTGGCGGTCCCGGCCGTCCCGGCGGCGGCGGTGGCGGCGGCTTCGGCGGTCGTCCCGGCGGCGGTGGCGGCGGTGGCCGTCCCGGCGGCGGTGGCGGCGGTTTCGCCGGTCGTCCCGGTGGTGGCGGCGGTGGCCGTCCCGGTTTCGCCGGACGTCCCGGCGGTCCCGGTGGCCGCGGTGGTACGCAGGGCGCGTTCGGCCGTCCCGGCGGTCCGGCCCGGCGTGGCCGCAAGTCGAAGCGGCAGCGCCGCCAGGAGTACGAGCAGATGCAGGCGCCGTCGGTCGGCGGCGTGATGCTTCCGCGCGGCAAGGGCGAGACCGTACGGCTCTCGCGCGGCGCCTCGCTCACCGACTTCGCGGAGAAGATCAACGCCAACCCGGCGTCGCTTGTCCAGGTGATGTTCAACCTGGGCGAGATGGTCACCGCGACGCAGTCCGTCTCCGACGAGACGCTGAGCCTGCTCGGCGAGGAGATGAACTACGTCGTCCAGATCGTCAGCCCGGAGGAGGAGGACCGCGAGCTTCTCGAGTCCTTCGACATCGAGTTCGGCGAGGACGAGGGCGGCGAGAAGGCCCTCATGCCGCGTCCGCCGGTCGTGACCGTCATGGGTCACGTCGACCACGGTAAGACGCGCCTTCTGGACGCGATCCGCAAGACCAACGTCATTGCGGGCGAGGCCGGCGGCATCACCCAGCACATCGGTGCCTACCAGGCCGCGACCGAGGTCAACGACGAGGAGCGCAGGCTCACCTTCATCGACACCCCCGGTCACGAGGCGTTCACCGCCATGCGTGCCCGTGGTGCCAAGTCGACGGACATCGCGATCCTGGTGGTCGCGGCGAACGACGGCGTCATGCCCCAGACGATCGAGGCGCTGAACCACGCCAAGGCGGCCGAAGTGCCGATCGTGGTCGCGGTCAACAAGATCGACGTCGAGGGCGCCGACCCGACGAAGGTGCGCGGTCAGCTGACCGAGTACGGCCTGGTGGCCGAGGAGTACGGCGGCGACACGATGTTCGTCGACATCTCCGCCAAGCAGGGCGAGAACATCGACGCGCTGCTCGAAGCGGTCGTGCTGACCGCGGACGCGGCGCTCGACCTGCGGGCCAACCCGGAGCAGGACGCACAGGGCATCGCGATCGAGGCACACCTCGACCGCGGCCGTGGCGCCGTGGCGACCGTGCTGGTCCAGCGGGGCACGCTCCGCGTCGGCGACACCATGGTCGTGGGCGACGCCTACGGCAGGGTTCGCGCGATGCTCGACGACAAGGGCGAGAACATCAAGGAAGCGGGTCCCGCGACCCCCGTCCTCGTCCTGGGTCTGACGAATGTCCCCGGTGCCGGCGACAACTTCCTGGTTGTCGAGGAGGACCGGACGGCCCGTCAGATCGCCGAGAAGCGTGCCGCCCGTGAGCGCAACGCCGCGTTCGCCAAGCGCACCCGCAGGGTCTCCCTGGAGGACCTGGACAAGGTGCTCAAGGCGGGCGAGGTGCAGCAGCTCAACCTCATCATCAAGGGCGACGCCTCCGGTTCGGTCGAGGCCCTGGAGTCCTCGCTGCTTCAGCTGGACGTCGGCGACGAGGTCGATCTGCGCATCCTGCACCGCGGTGTCGGTGCGGTCACCGAGACCGACATCGACCTGGCCACGGGTTCGGACGCCATCGTCATCGGCTTCAACGTCCGCGCCGAGGGGCGTGCGACGCAGATGGCCGAGCGCGAGGGCGTGGACGTCCGCTACTACTCGGTGATCTACCAGGTCATCGAGGAGATCGAGGCGGCCCTCAAGGGCATGCTCAAGCCGGAGTACGAAGAGGTCGAGCTCGGCACGGCGGAGATCCGCGAGGTCTTCCGCTCCTCCAAGCTCGGCAACATCGCGGGTGTCCTCATCCGCTCCGGCGAGGTCAAGCGGAACACCAAGGCCCGCCTCGTGCGCGACGGCAAGGTCGTGGCGGAGAACCTCAACATCGAGGGCCTGCGCCGCTTCAAGGACGACGTCACCGAGATCCGCGACGGCTTCGAGGGCGGTATCAACCTCGGCAGCTACAACGACATCAAGGTCGACGACGTCATCGCCACGTACGAGATGCGGGAGAAGCCCCGCGGCTGACGCTGCCGCGGCGCCGCAGCAGGCGAGTCGAGCCGGTCCGGGGCCGGTCGGCGGAGGAAACTCCGTCGATCGGCCCCGGCGGCATCTTCTACGATCTCCGGGTGTATGTCGGGACTCTTTCCATCGACCTGCTGCTGGGCGACGTCCGTTCGCTGAAGCAGAAGCGCTCCGTCGTCCGCCCGATCGTCGCCGAACTGCAGCGCAAGTACGCGGTGAGCGTGGCGGAGGTCGCGGAGCAGGATCTCTACCGCCGCACCAGGATCGGTCTGGCGACGGTCTCGGGGGACGCGGCACACGTGTCGGATGTGCTGGACCGGTGCGAGCGGCTCGTCGCCGCACGCCCGGAAGTGGAACTGCTGTCGGTGAGGCGGCGCTTCCACGGAGAAGAAGACGATTAGCGAGGAGACGGACCAGTGGCCGACAATGCACGGGCGAAGAGGCTTGCCGACCTCATCCGTGAGGTGGTCGCGGAGAAGCTGCACCGGGGGATCAAGGACCCGCGGCTCGGCACACATGTGACCGTCACGGACACCCGGGTCACCGGGGACCTGCGGGAGGCGACGGTGTTCTACACCGTCTACGGCGACGACGAGGACCGCAAGGCGGCTGCCGCCGGGCTGGAGAGCGCAAAGGGCGTGCTGCGCACGGCTGTCGGTGCGGCAGCGGGCGTGAAGCACACTCCCAGCCTGAGTTTCGTCGCGGACGCCCTCCCGGAGAACGCCCGCACGATCGACGACCTCCTCGCGCGGGCGAAGGCGTCGGACGAGGAGGTCCGCAAGGCCTCCTCCGGTGCGGACTACGCGGGTGGGGCGGACCCCTACCGCAAGCCGGGCGAGGACGAGCAGGCCGAGGACGAATGAGCTGTGGCACGTAAGAAGGACCAGGATCCCGGCGGGCTCGTCGTCGTCGACAAGCCCGCCGGATTCACGTCGCACGACGTCGTCGCGAAGCTGCGCGGCATGGCCCGCACGCGGCGCGTCGGGCATGCGGGCACGCTGGACCCGATGGCCACCGGCGTGCTCGTCATCGGCACCGGGAAGACCACACGGCTGCTCGGTCATCTCGCCCTGACGGAGAAGGAGTACGTCGCGACGGTCCGGCTCGGGCAGAGCACGGTCACCGACGACGCCGAGGGCGAGGTGACCGCCGCGCGCGGCGCCTCCGGCATCACGGGCGAGGCGCTCGAGGCGGCCGTCGGCAAGCTCACCGGGCGCATCCGCCAGGTGCCGTCGAAGGTGAGCGCGGTGAAGGTCGACGGCAAGCGCTCCTATCAGCGCGTGCGCGAGGGTGAGGAGGTGGAACTCGCCGCCCGCGACATCACCGTCTCCGCGTTCGACGTGCACGAGGTGCGCCGCGGTGAACGGGCCGAGGACGGCACCGAAGTCACCGATCTGGTGGTCTCGGTCGTGTGCTCGTCCGGCACCTATGTGCGGGCGCTGGCGCGCGATCTGGGCGAATCCCTCGGTACGGGCGGGCACTTGACGGCGCTGCGCCGCACGCGCGTGGGGCCCTACCGGCTGGAGGAGGCCCGCTCCCTGGAGGCGCTGCAGAACGAGACGGACAGCGGCGCAGGGCCGGCGTTGCTGCCCCTCGCGGACGCCGCCGCCGCGGCCTTCCCGCGCTGGGACGTCGACGCGGAACAGGCAAGGATGCTCGGCAACGGCGTGCAACTGCGCATGCCGGCACCGGAGTCGGCGCAGGGGAGGGCCGAAGGCCCTGTGCCCGTCGCGGTCTTCGGTCCCGAGGGCGAACTGGTGGCGCTCGTCGAGGACCGCCAGGGCCGCGCGAAGAGCCTCGCGGTGTTCGTCCAGCAGTAGCCACGGCGCTCCGAAAAGGCAGCCACCGCTCCCGAAGTTGCGCGGTTCGCGCGAAAACCCTTCCACCTCGTCTTCTTGCACCTCTTGACAGGCGCAATGTGCGGAGACGAAGCTTGGCTGAGCGAAACGCGCAGGAAATACTGCGTGAATCAGTCAAGTAGCGAGGCCGGGGCCGGCCTGGAGGGCATCGTGGCGCAGATACTCGTGGTCGCCGACGACCTCACCGGCAGCAACGCCACCGGCGCCCTCTTCGCGCGTCAGGGTCTGCACACGGTCACCGTCAGCGACCTCGAACAGGTGCCGCGGTACGCCGACGCCGTCGACGTCCTCGTGGTCAACACCGGGTCCCGCCGCTTCACGCAGGCGGAGAGCTACGACGCCGTGCACGCCGCGGTCACCGCGGCGGCCGGCGACGGCCTCGTCGTCAAGCGCGTCGACACCACGCTGCGCGGCAACCCCGGCCGCGAACTGGACGCCGTCGTCGACGCGGTCACCGTGGGCGACGCGTCAACGCCCGTACGCGTGCTGGCGGTTCCCGCCTTTCCCGACGCCGGGCGAACGACGGTGGGCGGCATCCACCTCGTGGACGGCGTTCCGCTGACCCGGACGCCCGTCGCCCAGGACCTGTTCAACTCGGTGCGGCACTCCCGCATCACCTCCGTCATCGGGGAGCAGAGCGCGCTGACCACCGCCGAAGTCCCGCTCGACGTCGTCGAGGACGGCCCCGACCGGGTGCTTGAGGCCTTGCGGCAGCCGGCCCGCGTGCTGGTCTGCGACGCCACCGACAACGAGCATCTGCGTACCGTCGCGGCCGCGGCCGCCCGGCTCACCGCCGAGGACGGAACGCGCTGGATCTCCCTGGACTCCGGCCCGTTCGGAGCGGCCCTCGCGGCGGAGCTGGGCATCCGCCCGGCGGGCGCCGCGCCCCGCGTCCTCGCGATCGTCGGCAGCGTCACGGAGGCCACGAACGAGCAGATCGCCAGGACCGAGAAGGCGCTCGGCGCGCACTACGTCCTGATGGACCCGGACGACCCGGCGCCCGATCCGCAGCGGATCGTGGGCGAGTTGCAGGCCGCGGCCGATTCCGGGGCGGGGGTGCTCGGTGTGCGGGTCGCGCCGACTGCCGTTCGCGATCCCGCCGCGGCGGAGCGCATCCTGCGCTGCCTCGCCGAGGTCGCCGTGCATGCCGTCGACGCTCTGAACCCGGGCGGTCTCTACACCTCCGGCGGTGACGTCGCCGCCGCCGTCACCGGCGCGCTCGGTGCCGAGGGCTTCGCCATCGAGGCGGAGGTGCTGCCGCTCGCCGTGGCGGGCCATCTGGCCGGCGGGCCGCACAGTGGTCTGCCCTTCGCCACGAAAGGCGGACTCATCGGCGGCCCCGACGCCGCCGTGGCCTGCCTGGAGCGGTTGCGTGCCATGCACACGCGCGGCGCTCCCCGGGCTCCCGGAACTCCCGGGCGACCCGGACCTTCCGGTGACCCGGACGCCGACCCGGACGGTTCCGGCACGCCCCACAACTCCACATCGGGTTCCAACCACCGCAGAGCAGAAGAGGTTTCCTCATGACCAGCCGCCGGCTTCCCGTTCTCGCCGTCACCCTCGGCGACCCCGCTGGCATCGGGCCCGAGATCACCGCCCGTACCCTCGCCGACCCGCAGACCGCGGGCCTCGCGCACGGCATCGCCGTCGGAGACGCCGCCGTGCTGCGCAGGGCCGTCAAGGTGTGCGGGCTGGACGTCCAGGTGAACGCGGTCGGTTCGGTCGCGGAGGCCCGCTTCGCGCCCGGCACCATCGACGTCCTTGACCTGGGCATCGCCGGCGACGACCTGGAGTGGGGCAAGGTCAGCGCCGTGGCGGGCCGTTCGGCCGTGGCCGCCATCGAGGCCGCCACCGCCGCCGCGATGGCGCGCGAGGTCGACGGGATCGTCACCGCACCCATCAACAAGGAGGCGGTGTGGGCCGCGGGAGCCGAACACCTCGGCCACACCGAGATGCTCGGCGAACTGACCGGCGCCGCGCACTTCGACACGATGTTCGTCGTCCGCGGGCTGAAGATCTTCTTCACGACGCGGCACGTCTCCCTGCGCAAGGCGCTCGACCAGATCGACGAGGAGCGCGTGAGCGCCAGCATCCGCCACGCCGTCACTGCCCTGCGGGTCTTCGGCCACGACGAACCGCGGCTCGGTGTCGCGGCCATCAACCCGCACGGCGGCGAGAACGGGCACTTCGGGGACGAGGAGATCGTCGCGCTGCGGCCGGCCGTCGAGAGGACCGCGGCCGAGGGACTCGACGTCGTCGGCCCGATCCCGGCCGACTCCGTCTTCCACCAGGGGCTGCAGGGCCGCTTCGACGGCGTGCTCTCGCACTTCCACGACCAGGGGCACATCCCCGCCAAGACCGTCGACTTCGACGGAACGGTCTCGGTGACCGTGGGCCTGCCGATCCTCCGCACCTCGGTGGACCACGGAACGGCCTTCGACATCGCCGGAACCGGCAAGGCCTCGCCGGGCACCATGGCCGCCGCCTTCCGCGCAGGCGTCGACTTCAGCAGCTCGGCCGAACGCATCAGGGCGACCTACGGCGGCGCAGCCTGACCGCCGGACCGGATTCCCTGATCGAGCACGTCAGTTGGAGCACCACATGACACCCGCAACACCCCCGGCCGGAGAAGGATCCGCAACGGGAACGCCGATACCGGCGAAGCGCTGGACGTACGTCATCCCCGTGGCCGTGGTGATGTACATGCTGGCGTTCCTGGACCGCAGCAACGTCTCGGTGATCCTGCCCTACATGGACGGTGACCTGAGCCTGTCGGCCGCCGACGAGGGCATGGTCACCGGAATCTTCTTCCTGGGCTACGTCTTCCTCCAGATCCCCGGCGCGATCCTGGCGCAGCGCTGGAGCGCCCGTAAGACCGTGATGATCCTGATGATCGCGTGGGGCGTCGCCGCCATGGCCTGCGGGCTCGTGCAGACCAAGGAGCAGTTCTACGTCGCCCGGTTCGTCCTCGGCCTGTTCGAGGGCGGTGTGTGGCCCGCCGTGCTCATCCTGCTGGCGTCCTGGTTCCCGCTGCGCGAGCGTGCGCGTGCCAACGCCCTGTGGATGGCCTGCCTGCCGATCTCGTCCATCATCATGGCCCCGCTCTCCGGGCTGATGCTGGACCACACCGACTGGCGCTGGGTGCTGGTGCTTCAGGGCTTCCCGCCGCTGATCTGGGCCGTGGTGTGGTGGTTCGCGGTGGCCGACCACCCGTCGCAGGCACGCTGGATCTCGCGCACCGAGTCCGAGTACGTCGAGCGGTCGCTGGCGGCGGACGAGGCGGCCAAGCCCGCCTCGGGTTCCGGCTCCTACATGGACGCCATCAAGCAGAGGTCCGTGCTCGTCCTGATCGCGATCTACTTCTTCTGGATCACCGGCTTCTACGGCTTCACGCTGTGGCTGCCGTCCGTCATCAAGACGCTCACGCACGACGGTTCGTCGACGCAGGTGGGTCTCCTCAGCGCGATCCCGTTCACGGTGGCTCTCATCGTCATGGTCGCCAACGCGGCATGGTCGGACCGCACCGGGAAGCGTCGGCAGGCCGTCGCCGTGCCGCTCGTCGTCGCGATCGCCGCGCTGCTGCTCGGGCAGATCGTGCAGGGCGGCGTCCTGGGGATGGTGCTGCTCTGCGTCACCGCGGGCGCGCTCTACGCACCGTACGGGCCTTTCTGGGCGATCCCCGGCGGGGTGCTGCGGATCGAGGTGGTGGCCGTCGCCATGGGTCTCATCAACGCCCTTGGCAACCTGGGGGGTTACGTCGGTCCCTACCTGGTGGGCTGGCTCACGGACAGCACGGGGACGAGCGTGACCGGCTTCGGCGTCCTCGCCGGGTTCCTCGCCGTGGCCGTGGTGCTGGTGCTCACCGGGTTGCGTCCGTCCGCGGAGGCGGTCACGGCGGCGCCCGCCGCCGGGCCGGATGCCGAGGATCGGGCGGCCGAGGAGTCGCGCATGGTGAAGTCCCTTGCGGAGGAAGGACGATGAGCGGATGAGCACTGCCCGTCCCCGCGCGCCCCGCCGAGGCACCGCGCGCCGCCGCGACGACATCCTGCGGGAGGTGCTCGCGGGCAACGGCGAGATAACCGAACTCGCCGCCCGCTTCGGGATCTCCGTCTCCACGGTCCGCCGTGACCTCCAGCAGCTGGCCGGGGACGGGCACATCCACCGCACCTACGGAGGCGCCGTCGCGGGCGGCCATGCCGCCGAACGCACCCTGGACGAGAAGGAGTCGGGCAACCGCGCCCAGAAGGAGGCCATCGCGCGGGCCGCCGCCGAGCACGTCCACGACGGCGACGTGATCCTCATCGACGCGGGCACGACGACGGGGAGGCTGGCCCGTCTGCTGCAGTCGCGCGGTTCGCTCACCGTCATCACCAACTCCACCATCGCGCTGCGGCATCTCGCGGAGGCACAGGGGATCGAACTGATCGTTCTCGGCGGACGGGTGCGCCGGCCGAACGGGGCGATCCTCGGCCCCGAGGGAGAGGAGACACTGCGACGGCTCACGCCCGACGTGGTCTTCCTCGGCGCGGACGGACTGCACGCGCGCGACGGTCTCTCCTGCCCCACTCTTGAACAGGCCCACTCGAAGGAGCTGATGGCCGAGCGCGGACGCGAGGTGCTCGTGCTGGCGGATTCCTCCAAGTTGGGCGACAGCCCCTTCCCGTACCACGCCCGCCACATCGGTCCGTGGACGCTCGTCACGGACGCGGCTGCTGCTCCCGATCAGGTCATGGAGTTCACGGCGGGCGGGAAATGCGAAGTGGTGACCGCGTAGCAGGCGGCGGCGCACCGGCCGTCCATTCCCGCACGCCACGGTATTCACTCCAACGGCCGGGCGCTCGGGGTGAGTCGACGGCGCGGGCGGGGGCGCTTTCCCCGCAGCCCCTGTCACCGCTGATCAACTTCCCTCTACGGTCGGTCCGTTCGGGTCGGCCGAGGTGGACGGTGCGTGATGGGAGCGGTGCTCGCGGAGCAGGCACTGGTGCGGATCTGCGATCTGGCGGGACGGGCGCGCGGGACCGGCTTCGTCGCCGACGGCAGCGGCACGGTGATCACCAGCCATGAGGCGGTGGACGGGCTCGGCCGTGTCGTCGTGCACGCGCGCGGTGAACGCAGCCATCTCGCCGAGTCCGACGCGATCACCCGGCTTCCCGAATGGGACCTCGCCCTGATCCGTACGGAGGGCCTCGGCGTCGCTCCCCTTCTCATCGGCGCGGAACGGCCGGCGGCCGGAACCACGCGCGTACGGCTGTTCACGGGGGACGCGGGGAGCGACGACGGCGGGTGCGGTGACTGCGGGGGAGCAGAGGGGGACGAGTCGGCCGGCGACCTGGAGGGCGCGGAGGCCGGCGCGCGGCAGCGGGACTCGGGCTGGACCGAGGCGGAACTGGCCGGGCGCGCCTCCACGGTCACCTACATCTCCACCGACCGCTTCCACGACCTGGAGGGGGCGCTGGAGCTGACGCTGCCCGGGTCCGCGGCGGCCCGCCTCCGCCTGAACGCTCCGGCCTCGGGTTCACCCGTACTCGACACCGCGACCGGCGCTGTGCTGGCCGTGCTGGGCACCGCCCTGCACGCCCCGGGCCGGCGCCATGCGGCGTTCGCCGTGCCGCTCCGCCCGGCCGGACTGTGGGAAGCGGAAGGGCAGTTGGGGGCGCTGCTCTCCCACAACGGTGCGACGGTTCCCGGATACGGGCCGGACCTCAATCTCGCCGGTGCGCTGCGGCTGACCGCGGCGACCGTGCCACCCGGCCTGCGGGGGAGCGCCATGGCGGGGAGTGGCACGGCCTGCGCGCCCCGGCGCATCGACCGTCCCGAAGTCGCCCGGGTCCTGCGCGAGTTCAGCGAGAGCGGCGCATCCGTGACGGCTCTGGTCGGGCGTGCCGGCTCAGGACGTACGACTGAACTCGCCGCGCTCGCAGCCGCAAGAGCCGGCGACGCGGCGCCCGCACCCACGGTCTGGCTGCGCGGCGCGCACCCGCGCGAGGGCGACGGCAGCGTGCGGGAGGCGCTGGGGCGGGTGCTGGGCCCGGCGGCGGAACGGCACGGGGCCGCCATGGGCGGCACTGCCGCCTCCGGTGCGGATGTCGTCGCACGGCTGGCGCGGGATGCGCGGCGGCCGCTGCTGGTGCTGCTGGACGGGCCGGAGGAGATGCCCGCCGGCCTCGCACGGGATCTGCGCCGCTGGGCGACGGGCACGTCGAGCTGGCTCCGTGCCGCGGGCGCGAGGATGCTGATCGCCTGCGGACCTGAACAGTGGGCGGAACTCGGGGAGTTGCTCCCCGGCGACATGCTCTTCGGAACCGGCGACCAGCCCGGCCGGGGCGATGCGCCCCCGTGCGTACGGCTCGGTGACCTGTCCGCCCCGCAAGCCGCATCGGCGCGTGAGCTGTACGGACTGGGCCCCGGAGACCTCGCCCCTGCGGACGCCGGACATCCGCTGGCCCTGCGCATGCTGGGGGAGATCCGCGCCGCTCAGGAGCCCGGGCCCGCCGATCAAGGGGGCGGGGACCTCGACGCGTGCGGGGGCTCGCGTCCCGCACCCCCGACCCGGGACGGCATCTTCTCCGCGTACCTCGCCCTCGTAGCCCTGCGGATCGCGCGCACGCTCTCCCCCGGGGGATCCGCCGGTGCGGTGCGGCGGCTGGCGGCCCGTACGGCAGGTGCGCTGCACCAGGCCGCGCGGCGCGGCCTCGGAACCGGTCAGGGCGCCCTGAGCCGGGGCGACTTCGAGGAGATCTTCCCCACCTCGGCCGGCTGGGCGGAGGCGGTGCTCAGGGACGGCGTCCTGGAAGCCGTGGGCGAGGAATTCCGCTTCGCCGACGAGGAGTTCGGCGAATGGCTGCAGGGCCGGCACCTGGACGTCGACGCCGCGCTGGAGACGCTCGTGCACAGGCGGCGGTCCGGTGACAGGCCCCACGGAGCGGCGCTCGTTCCCAGGCACAGGATCGGCCGGATCGTGCACGCGCTCGTCCTGTGCGACCGAGTCGAGGGCGCGAACGCTCTGGAGAGGCGGTTGCGGCCGCTTGCCGACGCGGTCTCCTCGGACGAGGAGGGCGAAGCCGTGTGGTGGGCGGGCCGGCTGCTGCGGGAGACGCTGCTGCGGGTGCCGGACGCCCGCCCGTACTACGGCCTCCTGCGCGGGCTCGCGGAGCACTTCGTCGCCGAAGGACGCGACGGCGCGGGCGTGTTCGGCCCGTCGTTCTGGCGGCGGCTCGCCCTGCCGACCGCTCAGCGGATCGGGTTGCTGCGCCTTCTGCTGCCCGCCGACGCTCCGCATTCGGGGACGGGGGACAAGGGGGAGGAGCGGTACCTTCATGTCGTCGGCGAGTTGCTGGCCGCGGAACCGCACGCCGTACAGCCCCTGCTGTGCGGCTGGTTCACCGACCGGCGCAGGCTCGCCGAGTCCGCGGACGCCGGCAGCCACGGCGACGGCGAGATGCCCCGGCCCACGGTCGCGTCTGCCGCGCAGGCCCTGCTGTACACACACCGCCGGCAGGCCACTGACATGACGCTCGACCTCCTGACAGATGCCTGCCATCCGCGCGCCGACGAGCTCCTCGGCGAGCTCGCCCAGGAGGAACCCTCCGCGCTGTGCCGCGCCGTCGAACGCTGGGCACACGACGACAGGACGCTGCGGCAGATCGCGGCCGCCGAGTACGGGCCGCTCATGGCGCGGCATGTGCGGTCGGGCGCCGACCGCGAGCATCTGCGGCGTGCCGCGCGCGCCCTGCTGCGCATCCCCGGCGGTTCCTCCCTGCACGGTCCGGCGGCACTGGCGATGCTGCTGCGACTGCCCCACGGCACATCCGGGGCCGCCGGCGCGGACGCCGGCGCCCCGGACGCATCCGCCGAGCGGGACCGCCACCTCGATGCAGCCGTCGGCCTCCTCGCCACGACCGGATCGGCCGAGCTGGCGGATGCGCTCGTCGCCGAGCTCTCCGACCGGCCCGCACCCGCGCTCGCCGCGTTCAAGGCCCGCCTGTGCGAACAGCCCGGCGGCGGAGCGCACCACCTCGCCGAAGTGCTGGCCGCCGTACGCGCCGCGGATCTCGCCGTACCGACCGCGGAGGTGACGCGTCACCACGCCGAGATGCGCCCGGAGACGGCCGGGGAAGCACTGGCCGCGTTCGTACGCGGCCGGCTCGCGCACCGCCCGCAGGGCTGCGAGGGAATCCAGATGCTGATCGACGCGCTGCAGCGGACACCCTGCGCGCCCCTCAGAGCCGGCCTGGCGCGGGCCCTCCGCAGCCTCGGCGGGCCGGTGACCGAGGAGCTGCTGGGTGTCCTGCTCCTCGGGGAGCGCGACCCGGCCGTCCTGGAGGCGGCACTGGAAGCCGCGCCGCGCCGGACGAGGAACGCGACGGGGGTCGAAAGCCACGTAACAGGAGAAACAGCCGAGCGCGGTCCGGAAGCACAGCCACCGGCGCAGCCGCAGACGCCGAAGACCGGGCCCGGCCCCGCAGGTGCGCCGGGCGGCGGCCGCCCCCTGGGAGGCCCTCCTCAGGCGCGGGTCCCGTGCGTGAGCCGCTGAGCACCATGGCACCCTTGGACCGGCGGAACCATCGGCATCGGCGAGGAGCAGGGACGTGCAACGCTGGCGTGGCTTGGAGGACATCCCGGAGGGCTGGGGGCGCAGCGTCGTCACCATCGGCTCGTACGACGGGGTGCACCGCGGGCACCAGCTGATCATCAACAGGACGGTGGCACGCGCCCGCGAACTGGGAGTGCCCGCCGTCGTCGTCACCTTCGACCCGCATCCGAGCGAGGTCGTGCGCCCCGGAAGCCACCCGCCGCTGCTCGCGCCGCACCCGAGGCGTGCCGAGATCATGGCGCAGCTCGGCGTGGACGCCGTACTCGTGCTGCCCTTCACCGCCGAGTTCTCGAAGCTCACGCCGGCGGACTTCGTGGCGAAGGTGCTGGTCGACAAGCTGCACGCGGTCAGCGTGGTCGAGGGCCCGAACTTCCGTTTCGGCCACAAGGCCGCGGGTGACGTCGCCTTCCTCACCGAGCTGGGCGGGACCTACGACTACGAGGTCGTCGTCGTCGATCTCTACGAACGCGGCTCGGCCGGCGGCGGAGAGCCCTTCTCCTCGACCCTGGTGCGGCGCCTGGTCGCCGAAGGGGACGTGGACGGGGCCGCCGAGGTGCTGGGCAGGCCGCACCGCGTCGAGGGCGTGGTCGTGCGCGGCGCGCAGCGCGGCCGTCAACTGGGCTATCCCACGGCCAACGTGGAGACCGTCCCGCACACGGCGGTGCCCGCCGACGGGGTCTACGCGGGGTGGCTGAACGCCGACGGTGAGCGGATGCCCGCGGCCATCTCCGTCGGCACGAACCCGCAGTTCGACGGCACGGAGCGAACCGTCGAGGCGTACGCGATCGACCGCGTCGATCTGGACCTGTACGGCAAGCATGTCTCCGTCGACCTCCTGGAGTACATCCGCGGCCAGGAGAAGTTCGACACCCTGGACGCCCTCATGGCGCGGATGGCGGAGGACGTCGAGCGGTGCCGCGTGCTGGTGGCGCGGGCCGAGGCCGACGTGGACGCGGATGTGGCAGGGGCGGGGGAGGCCGGGACGGCCTGACGCGGCCGGGCGTCCCAGGACACGTCGCAGGCACAAGAACGACGCCGGTCCAGGGGTGATCCCCCGGACCGGCCTTGTGATCGTCCTGCCGCGTTTCGCTAACGCTGAGGCGGCACCTGACCGGGAGGCTGCTGCGGCCAGCCACCGCCTTGCTGCGGATACGGCTGCTGCCCCGGCTGTTGCTGCTGCGGGAAGGGCGGCTGCTGACCGTACGCCTGCTGCGGGGGCTGACCCTGCTGGCCGGGCAGCGGCGGTGGCATCTGCGCGGGCGGGTTGCCGCCGTTGCCCGACCACAGGCCCTGTTCCTGCTGCTGGCGCGCGAAGTCCTCCGCGATGAGGGCCGAGAGGTTGAAGTACGCCTCACGGGTCTTGGGGCGCATCATGTCCAGGTCCAACTCGGCGCCCGCGGAGAGGTGTTCGTCGAAGGGAATGGTCACCACGCCGCGGCAGCGCGTCTGGAAGTGCGCCACGATGTCCTCGACCTTGATCATCTTTCCGGTCTCGCGGACACCGGAGATCACCGTGATGCCCCGCTGCACCAGGTCTCCGTAGCCGTGCGCCGAGAGCCAGTCCAGCGTGGTGCTCGCGCTGCTCGCGCCGTCCACGGACGGGGTGGAGATGATGACCAACTGGTCGGCGAGGTCGAGCACTCCGCGCATCGCCGAGTAGAGCAGACCCGTGCCCGAATCGGTGAGGATGATCGGGTACTGCCTGCCGAGGATGTCGATGACGCGCCGGTAGTCCTCGTCGTTGAACGTGGTGGACACGGCCGGGTCCACGTCGTTCGCCAGGATCTCCAGGCCCGACGCCGCCTGCGAGGTGAAGCGGCGGATGTCCATGTAGCTGTTGACGTACGGGATCGCCGTCACCAGGTCACGGATGGTCGCGCCCGTCTCACGCCGCACACGGCGGCCCAGGGTGCCCGCGTCCGGATTCGCGTCGATCGCGATGACCTTGTCCTGCCGCTCCGTCGCCAGCGTCGAGCCGAGCGCCGTCGTGGTCGTCGTCTTGCCCACGCCGCCCTTGAGGCTGATGACGGCGATGCGGTAGCAGGACAGCACCGGCGTACGGATGAGGCTCAGCTTGCGCTCCCGCTCGGCCTCCTCCTTCTTGCCGCCCAGGCGGAACTTGCTGCCGAGGGCAGGATTCTGGGAACGCGGCTTCTTCCGGTTGTTGACCAGACGGTCCGAGGAGAGCTCGACCGCGGCCGTGTAGCCGAGCGGATTGCCGCCCTGACCCTGGCGCCGCGCGTCATCGGCCGGAGACTGCCCGGGTGCCATGGCACCGGGGTCACCGGTACCGGGCTGTGGGCCCTGCGGGGCGCCCGGCCCGGCAGGACCGGGCTGCTGCGGTGGCTGGTAGGCCTGGTACGGCGGCTGGTCGTGCTGTGCCGGCTGACCGGACTGCCAGGCCGGGGGATACCCGTAGCCCTGCGGCTGCTGCTGGCCGGGCTGTTGCTGCTGTCCGGGCTGGGGGTAGCCGTAACCGGGCTGCGGTGTCTGCGGGTTGGGCGCGGGCTGCTGCTGCGGCTGCTGCTGAGGTGGCTGCGCCTGCTGCGGCTGGGGCTGCCCGGGTTGGGGATAGCCGTAGCCCTGCGGCTGCTGCTGGCCGGGCTGTTGCTGCTGTCCGGGCTGGGGGTAGCCGTAACCCGGCTGCGGCGCCTGGGGGTTGGCCGCCTGCTGCTGCGCGGGCTGCGCCTGCTGCGGTTGCGGCTGCGCCTGTTGCGGGTACCCGTACCCGGCCTGCGCTGCCTGTCCGGTGCCCGCCGCGGGCGGCATCTCGCCCGGCTGCTGCTGGCCGGGCTGGTGCTGCTGTCCGGGCTGGGGGTAGCCGTAACCGGGCTGCGGCGTCTGCGGGTTGGGCGCGGGCTGCTGCTGCGAGGGCTGAGGCTGCGCCTGTCCCTGCTGGGGGTAGCCGTAACCGGACTGCTGCTGTGCCGCCTGCTGCTGCGGGTAGCCGTAGCCCCCCTGCTGCGGGAACTGCGCGGCCGCAGGTGTACCCGGAGCAGGAGTCTCCTGCGCGGGGGCCGAGGGAACGGGTGGCGGATTTCCCGCAACCGGAGACGCGTCGGATCCCGACGCGGCCGGCTGGAAGTCCGGCGGGAGCGGCGGCAGTTCGCCGGACTGCGCCGCGTCACCGCTGCCGCTGCCCTGCGGCGTCCAAGGGGTGCTCTGCTGGGGGAGCGGCGTCGCCTCGGAGCTCGGGCTTTCCCCGACCCTGGGATCGGCGCCGGTGGCGCCCGCGGCCGTGTCGTCGGCGACGGCGGGACCTGCCGGGTCCGACGTCTTCGGCCTCCCGGGCCCGTCCCCCGCATCATCGTCCGTCCCGCGATCGTCCGACGCGGTGTCGCCGACGGGAGGAGCCCCGGCATCGCTCGCGGCACTGTCCGCACCGGAGCCGTCGGACTCCCGCTGCGCTGCGTCGTCGGCGGCGTATGCGGCGTCGACATAGGCCGCGTCGTCAGTCACCGACGGCTGCTCGTCGTCGTGTGGACCGGTCGGCGCCGAGCCTTCCGAACTCTCCGTACCGGCAGAGCTGCCGGCGGCGGGTTCCGGAACGGAGGGGAAGGACGGGAACGACGGGGGGGACACGGCAGGCGTCTCCGACGCCGTGGCACCCGCGTCATCCGCCCGCTCGGGCGTGGTGGCGGCGCCGTCGCTCCGGTCGGACCGCTGCCCCGAGTCGCCCTGCGGCTCCCCGAATTCTCCGGTGCGGGGCCCCTGTTCCTGCTGGTCCTGGCCCCCTTGCTGGTTCTGCGGCTCCCACTGCCGCAGCGACGGGAACACCTGCGTGTCGTCGGCGGGCGCGGGGGAGGGGTGGTTCCCGGTGGATGTGTTCCGCGGGTCCCCGCCGGAGGGATCGCCGGCAGGCGGCGACTGCGTGAACTGCGTGGGCTGAGGAGGCAAGTTCTGCGGCGGTTCCGGAACGAACGGGCCCGGGCCGGGAGGCTGCTCCTGCGGCGGACCCGGCAGCGGCTGCGGCGGCCCCGGCACCTGGAACGGGGGCGGCGTCGTCGGACCGCTCGGATTGTCGCCCACGCCGGGGGTGTTGGGGGCCGCGGCGCTGTCGGCGTCCTGCGTGTACCAGGCAGGAGGCGTGTAGTCGATGGTGAACTGCCCCGTCGACTCCGTGTCGTTCTCGGGCGCTGAATCCGCGTCGGCTCGATCGGTATCGGGCCCCGTCCTGCCCCAGCGGATCTCGTCCCGATCGCTGCTCACAATGCCTCCTGCTGTGTGGTCGCACACCCCGTTTGTTGCGCAGTGGCCCAGCCTAATCTCGACGGCTCAAGGCACGGCACTGTGGCCCCGTTGGCGCTCGGTGCCCGGGGCCACTTCTGTTCGACACGACCCGACTCAACCAGTCGAAGGTCTCGGTCCAGTCTCGGAGCGCACCGCCCGGCGGTCAACTTTCCGCCGATTCATGGCCGCTGTCCGTCCTGTACCCAGGTGCGTTGTCGTGAGGGGGACGGAGCGGATGACGAGTGTCAGCAGATCCGGGCCGAATGAGCAATTGCCGAACAGCTCCGTACCGGCCGGTGTCCGGCGGGATTCGGGCAGGATCCGCCTGCCTCGTCCCGCCGGACACGGTCACATCGCCGCGGCGTCAGTCGAGGCGCCGGGGGTTGCCGAGCAATCCCGTCTCGGCGTCGGTCGGCTGCGTGAGCGAGTAGTACCTGTCCTTGCGCGTGCACCACAGCGTCACGCCGTCACCCAGCGTCGAGAGCGCCTCGGTCTCCTCGCGAGGCAGCCGCATCGTCCGCGACAGGTGCGCCGCCTCGTCCGGGGAGACCCGCTGGATGCCCACCAGGGACGAGGTCTGCAGCAGCCGCGGCGCCGCCGGGCTGAGATAGGGGAGCAGCGTCACCACGGACTGCCACGGCGCCGAAGTCACCCGCCCGCGCGGCGGCTTCATGCCGCAGTCGCGGATGATGACGACGGGGCTGCTCACGGACGGACCGAGCGAGGGCACATGCCCCACGTCGTACAGCGTCATGCACTGCTGCTCGGCACCCGCCGCCCTGACGAGCGCCGTCCACACATGAGCACGGCCCGTCTCCACCGCGACGCGCGCCCCCGTGCCCGCCGCGCGCAGCGCGAGAACCTGGGCCGTCCACAGACCGCCGATCAGCAGCACGTCGTAGGCCGTGCGGCGGCTCAGCCCGAGAACGGCGGGCTGCCGGTGCGCGTCGGTGCCGATGACGACACCGTCGTCGCCCAACGGGACGCCTATCGCGGCGAGTTCTTCCACCGCGACCCTGTGACGCAGATGGCGCGGCCCGCGCAGCCCGAATCCGGGACGGCGCGGCCGTGCCGCCGCGTGCTGTGCACCCTCGTCGTGGCCGAAGACCGGGATGACCCCGGTGTCGGTCGCGGTCGCCACGTGGCGAGGCTGCGCCGGTTCGCCGTCCTGCCCCAGGCCGCCCTGCGGCTGCTGGCGGCCCAGACCCGCACCGGGCATGCCGGTCTGCCTCGGCATCATCGGAGTGGACATCAGCTGGTGCCTCCGAGGGGCAGAGTGGCGAGCACGCCGGGCACTTGCTCCCGGTCCAGCGGGACGAGCCCCGTCTTCGCCCGGCTCGCCGTGCGCTGCAGTTCGCGCCGCGCTGTGGACAGGTCGTTCTCGCTCCGGGTGACGATGCGCACGTGCCCCGCGATAGAGGCCGAACGCCCGTCGCCCGGGCCGATCGTCATGCTGAACACGGAGGTGAACACCCGCAGCGAGGTGAGGATCGACGCGAGGTGCGCCGAGCTCACGGCGTTCGGGCCGACCTGCGGCCAGCGGCTGATCCAGTACGTCGTGTGCCAGCGGTCGTCACAGCGCCAGCCGCGCACCGACTCCTCCGTGCGCCGCTGCGCCGGGCGGCCGTCCTGCGAGGTGGCGTTGCTGGCACGGGGGTTGAGGCATGTGGAGGTGGCCAGCGCCTGGATGACCTCCGTCTCGTTGAGCACCGAGGCGCTGAAGCCCGCGCCCTCGAGCCGGCTGGCGAGCTGGTCCGCGGCGCGCACCAGCGAACGCTGTGCGCCTCCGAGTCCGCCGCCGCGCGCCTCGATGGCCTCCGGCGTCAGCTCGGGCGTGAGCTTCAGCGCGACCCAGGTCATCCGGAGCGACGGGATCCCCGAAGCCTCCTGCAGCGTCCCGTACGAACGCGCAACCACCGACTGCTCCGGCAGATGCGGCGCCGGAGCCGGCTGGGTGTGCTGGACGATCTGCACGCACTCCAGCCGGATGTCGTCCGTCGTCAGCGCGTCGTGCAGAACGTCGAGGGGCACGGGGCGCTCGACGCGGCCCGTGCGACCGGGGCGCAGCGGCGCGTCCTTGCCCTCGACGGCGATCAGCGCCGTGAGGAACGTGCCGTCACCGACCATGCCGACCGCGCGGTCCTCGCGCGTGACGTACGTGGACGTCTGCACGGCCTCGTCGCACTCGACGACCGGCGTGAGACTGGGATCGGTGCCGGCCGGAACCGGGTACTTCGCCGCACGTTTGCGCCGCCGCAGCGAACGCTTCAACTCGTACCACTCGGACAGCGGGTGCTGCCGCCGGCGCACCAGCGCGAACAGCGTCAGCAGCCCGGCCAGCACGGCGGCCGGCGCCAGGAGCCACTTCTGCGACGCGAACGCGGCGACCAGCACCAGTCCGGCCGCGAGTTCGATCAGAACCAGCTGCTGCAGCCGCACCGGACCGAAACTGCCGGGCTTGCTGCTCAGCCGGAGCGTGGCTGTCGTGGGTGCCGGAGAGGCGGCCGGAGCCTGTTGCCCGTCATTCCGCTGAGACGGGACGCGCTGGCCCCGGGACCGGCTGCGGGTGGCGCTCGTCATCCCCCGTGATTCCCCTTCGAGGTGTCATCTGCACGGCTGCTGACCACAGTCGCCGCTTCCGCGTGCGGTGCGCGTCACCGGACGCGGGTGCGGGCCGGACAGGCGCTTTCTGCGTCATGCCTTCGGTGATTCTTCCGGTCCGGCGCTTCGCCGTCCCGGCGTCTGCGGTCGCCCCCTGCTGTGCCGTCGTTACGCCGGCGCCCGTGCCGTACGGGGAGCCGGACCGGCCCGCATCGCCACGGATGCCAGGCCGGACGTCAGGATACTCATCGCCGAGTGCGTCCCGCAGGCGGCCGACAGCAGCAGCGCGTGAGGGCATTGTGCGGATACCGCGACCTCTGCCCCCACCCGGGCGTTTGCGCATGCACCGTGGGGCGGCATAGTAGTGCCGCCGGGGGAGGCGGACTTGGGGGTCGGCACCGGGCCGGGGCGGCGACGCGGAGCGCGTGGACAGCCGCCTCGTGGCCACCGGGAGCACCAAGAGACCACCCTCACCGGTTACTTCATCAGCACGGGAACGGAAGAGACGGGGACCGATGTCGACGCGGCGGGACGAGCTCAGCGCCCACACCTTCGCGCGGAAGCGCACGCTTGCAGCCTTTCTGCAGCCGGATTCGAGAGTGTCCGACGAAGAGGCCCCGCGTCCCGTGCGCGCGATGATGCCCAGCATCGTCGTGGCCGTGGTGCTGGTCGCCGGAAGCATCGCCTGGGGCGCCATCGCCCCCAGCGCGCCCCCCGGTTGGGACAAGCCCGGAGAGCACATCATCGTCGACAGCGATTCCACGACGCGATATGTGGTGCTCCCGCACAAGACGAAGACAGGCAAGAAGATCAAGCAGCTCCACCCGGTGCTGAACTTCGCGTCCGCCAGGCTCGTCCTGGACAAGGGCAAGGGCGAGGTCATAGAGGTCTCCGGCAAGGACATCGACGAGAGCCCCATCCCGCGCGGCGCCACCATCGGCATCCCGTACGCGCCCGACCGGCTGCCGACCAACGCCGACGCCGAGTCGGCCAAGGAATGGGCGGTCTGCGAGAAGCCCGGCCCCAACGCTCAAAGCGAGCCCCAGCAGGGCGTGTTCGTACTCGGCGGCCGTGACAAGAACACCCTCAAGGACAAGAACCGGCTGGGCCAGGGCGAGGGCCTGTACGTCGAGGACGCCGAGACGGGCGACCGGTACGTGGTCGACGGCACGGGTACGAAGATGAAGCTCTTCGGCTCGCCGGAGGACCACGCAAAGCTCAATCCCCAGGAGTACGAGGCGAACCGCAGCGTGCTGACCAAGCAGGTGCTGCGGGACCCGGGCGAGCCTCAGAAGGTCTCCGGCCAGTGGCTCAAGACCCTGAACCCGGGTGCCGACATCGACTACCCGACCCTGGACGAGGGCAAGGGAACCCCGGCGAGCTTCCCCGGTGCCGAGGGTCTGCCTGAGGAAGCCCGTTCGGTCGGGCAGGTGCTGAAGTCCAGTTCCGGGGGCGCGCCTTACTACTACGTCGTGCTGGGCAAGGGCGTGCAGCGTGTCAGTCCTCTGCTGGCGAGGATGTTCCTCGTGCAGCAGCCCGGCAACAAGCTCATCCCGGTCAGCACCGCGCAGGTGGCGGGGGCCGAGTCCTCGGACACGATGAAGACCGGCGGACGCGGCTGGCCCAAGGACGTCCTGAACCGCGTCAACCGCCCGGCCGAAGGCCTCGGTTCGACGTCTCGCGCGGTCTCCTGCAGCGTCTACACCGGGAAGATGTCCAGCGGCGGGCCGAAGCTCGCCGCCTGGGCCGGTCCGGACTTCCCCGCGAACATCGTCGGTGGCTCCGCCAGCGCCTACGTCAGCTCCGGATCGGGCCTGCTCTACAGCGAGTTCAGCGGCAGGGGCGGCGGTGGCGCCCAGTTCCTCCTGACCGACTCGGGCCTGCGTTACGCCCTTCCCAAGGGCGGCGGGGACGAACAGCAGGGAGCGGGGGCGAGCGAGAAGAGCCCGACCGCGCGACTCGGCTACGAGAAGGCCAAGATCGCCCCGGTCCCGCAGACTTGGTCCTCGCTGCTGCCGAAGGGCCCGACCCTCGACACCGAGAGTGCCTCCCAGGAACAGGGTCTGTGACGATCCGGCCGGTCGCACGTATCGCCCGGTGGATTCCCGGGTAGAACGTAACTCCCGTCCTCTGGGCGGGAGTTACGTCTTTTCGGGGGTTTCAGGGGGTCGACCGGGGGCAGGGTGACCTCGGTGCGCAAGGCACCGGCCGCAGCGCGATCACGGATTGGTCGCGGCGGTGTGTTGACCACGTGACGGTAATGGCATGCGAACAGCTGTGTCGGTGGGGCAGGGTAGTGTTCTCCCGGTGTCAGCTGACGGCCCGTTCTGTACGTGGCATAGGGTGACCCACCAGCCCGATCCGGGCTGCTGAGACGTTCACAGGATTAGCATGGGGGAAGGTGCGCCATGGCAGGACAGTTTCGGGTAACAGAGGACGAGCTCCGCGCTCTGTCGTCGAAGATCAGCGAGGTCAACAGCTCCGTCCAGGGTGAGGTCAAGCGCCTCGACGGTGTGATCAGCCAGATCGCCGGCGGCTGGCAGGGCCAGGCGGCCAGCGCCTACCACCGGCTGCAGCAGCAGTGGAACGAGGATGCGCGCAAGATGAACAACATCCTCAACGACATCAAGGAAGCGGTCGACTCCACCCGTCAGAACTACTCGGCGACGGAAGAGCAGCAGAACTCCGAGGTCAGCAAGATCATGTCGGACTTCGGCTGATCCAGGGCCACCTGCCCGATCAGCAACGTCCGCTCGTTTCCGAAGAGTTCTCAGCTACTACTACCGAAGAATCGCTGAAGGAGGAGTCGTAAGTGTCCGGAATTCTCGTTAATTTCCAGACGGTGTCGCAGGCTTCGCAGGACGTGAGGTCCACGGCCGGCCGCATCAAGAGCCAGCTGGACGACCTTGAGGCCATGGTGAAGCGCGTGGCCAACACCTGGGAAGGTGCCGCCCAGGAGGGTTACCAGAACAAGCAGCGCCAGTGGGACCAGACGGCGGACCACCTGCACCAGGTCCTGCTCAAGATCTCGACCGCGCTGCAGAACTCGGCGGACAACTACCAGTCCACCGAGAAGAGCAACGCGAACGTCTGGGGCAACTGACCAACCGGCAGCGCCCTACAAGGAGTGGGCCCGGCCTCCAGCGGCCGGCCCGCTCCTGCCGTTGCGTCAAGGGCGTTCGACCGGGCCGGGGTAGGCACGTCGGCGCGGACCGGCGCCCCCGGGGGAGAATCACGATGTCCAAGGCTGTCACTGGATCCAATGCCGAATTCCTGACCTCAGGGGTCGACGAGCACGACGCGCATCGGCGCCTGGGTACCCGCTGCGCCCAGCGGGCTTTCGTCCTGCTCGCGGCGCTGAGCCTCAGCGCTGTCGGCTCCGCGGTGCCGGCCGCCGCTGCCCCCATGTCTCCCTCACAGGGCGGCAGTTCGTCCTCGGAGCACACGCCGGGCAGGGCGGGCCAGGACCAGGGGCTGGACAGCAGCACCGAGTGCGAGTTCGGCGGCAAGAACATCAAGAGCACGCCGTGGTCGCTCCAGCGCGTGCTCCTGGACGAGTTGTGGAGCAAGGCGACCGGCAAGGGTGTCACCGTCGCGGTGATCGACACGGGCGTCGACAAGGGCAATTCTCAGATTCGCGAGGCACTCGCGCCGGGAGGCAACGACTTCGTCGGCAAGTCCAAGGGCACGACGGACGTCAACGGGCACGGGACGCGGGTGGCAGGCATCATCGCCGCCAGGAAGGCCCCCCGCAGCGGATTCACCGGCATTGCACCCAGCGCGAAGATACTGCCGCTCCGCTACACGGGCAGCGAGGACCCGGAGAAGCAGGGCAACTCCGAGACGATGTCCAAGGCCATCCGGTACGCGGCGTCCGAGGGCGTCGACATCATCAACATCTCTTCCGACACGGTCGCGAAGAAGCCCAACGCCGGGCTCGAGGCGGCCATCAAGTCGGCCGTCGCGAAGGACATTCTGGTGGTGGCCGCCGCCGGCAATGACGGTGCGGACGGCAAGCTCGAGAACACCTACCCCGCCGCCTACGACGGCGTCCTCGCCGTCGGCGCCTCGGACCGGAACAACGAACGGGCGTTCTTCTCCCAGTCCGGAGACTTCGTCGACGTGGCGGCACCGGGCGTCGGCATGGTCTCCACCGTCCCCAAGGGCGGGCAGTGCCCCGCGGACGGAACCTCTTTCTCCGCACCGTACGTCGCCGGCGTGGCCGCGCTGATGTACGAGAAGTACCCGAACTGGAATGCCCAGCAGATCACAGCCCGTCTCCAGCAGACGGCCAACAGGCCCGGCGCCGGCCCCGACGCGCAGCTCGGCTGGGGCGTCGTCGACCCTGTCGCGGCCCTCTCGGGTGACGACCAGCCGCAGAACCGGCCCCGGCCCGACCAGGCTCAGCAGAGCGGGCACGTCACGCCGATGTCCCTCACCGTCGGCGAGAGCGACACCGAACGCACGCAGCGCATCTCGGTCTACGTCATGGCAGCAGGCACCGTACTGACAATTCTCATCGGCGGCACTGCTATCGCAGCCCGCGACCACCGCCGCAAGCGCTCGGCAGCGAACGGCGCGGCGGACACCACAACTTCAACGAGGCATTAGGCAGCAGGGGGAGAGGAGACGGGGCATGAGCAGCGGATACAAGGTTGATCTGAGCGCCCTCGACGAGGTCATCAAGAAGCTCAACCGTGTCGTTGACGACATGGGCGGCCCGCACACGTGCGCCAAGTACGAAACGCACCTCCCGCACGGTTGGCTGGGGAAGGACTTCCGGGAGGAAGAGGGCTTCCGCGGGGCTCACTCCAGCATGAAGGAAGCGATCGAGGGCTACATCAAGCAGTTGCAGGGCCTGATCACCCAGTTCAGCTCCAACGCGTCGCAGGTCCGCCGGAATTACGACGACCAGGAGCAGAAGACGAAGCACGGGGTGACCGCCGACTCCGGTGATCTCAAGTGATGCGTGCGGGCCAGATTTCAACGGTGGGGAGTGACAGCTGATGGGGTATCCGGCTTACCAGACGCCTGAGCAGATCGAGGCTCAGCGGCAAGCGATCGAGCAGGCAAAGAAGGAATCGCACGACGAGGGCCTCGAGGGTCACGAGAAGGAGATCTCGGACTACCAGAAGGCCAATGAGCAGTTCCCCCTTCAGACGAACTTCACGTCGCACGACATCGATCAGCTGAAAGGCATGATCGAGCACGCCAACCCCGATGGCGTGGACGGGATCGGCAAGAACTGGAAGCGAGTTCACGACAAGCTGGTGGGTGAGGGGGGCGGTGGATCCCCTTCTGGCGACAGTGCCTACGGACAGCTGAAGAAGGCGGTCGACGACGTCCTCGAACACTGGGAGGGCGAGAGCGCCAACCAGTTCAAGGCCAAGGCTCAGAAGATTCTGACGCAGATCGCCAACAGCGCGTCACACGCCCAGACGGTGTCTCAGGTGATGACCCAGGCGGCGGATGATCTTCGTACGCAGCGGGATGCCATCAGCAAGATCGAGAAGCCCAGCTGGTTCGGCAAGGCATGGGATGCCGTCACCGACTCCGGGCGCGATGACAAGTACACGGAAGCCGACGTAAAGAGCGGCAACATCCCTAAGGACCTGATCGCCCAGGCCAACGAGGGCTACATCGGGGCCGAGAAGGAAGAGCAGCTCAAGGCCGTCGCCATCATGGAGAACCTGGGGCGCAGCTACGTCGGGTACTCGCAGCGGATCAAGGCTCCTCACCGGGAGGGGGACGACAGCGTGCCCCCGTCCAACCCTGAGACGCCGATGCCCACCCCGATTCCGGCCCCGTCGGGATCTGCGTCCACCCCCTCTGCGGCCGGCAGGGCGAAGGCATCTACCGGTTTGGCTGGCACCTCCAAGGTGCCGGAGACAACCGGGCCCCGCGACCCGGGCATCTCCGGTGGTCAGCAAGTACCCGCCAGCCAGACGAAGGTCGACAGCGTGCCGTCCGGATTCTCTGGCGGAGGGACGAGCAGCGTCCCCGGCGGCGGTGCGGTCTCCGGGGCCGGCGGAGGTGGCGGTATCGGAGGCGGCGGCGCTGTCGCGGGTGGTGCTGGCGGCCTCGTGGCAGGCGGAGCGGGCGCCGCAGGCGCTGCCCGTGGCGCTGCCGGACGCGCAGGTGTCGGCGGTGCTGGAGGACGTGCGGGTATCGGTGGCGCAGGTGCCATGGGCGGCCGAGGTGGCGGTGCAGCCGCAGGCGGTGCTCGGGGCGCCGCTGGAGCTGCCGGCCGTGGTGCTCTCGCCAGGGCGAAGGGCGGTGTAGCCGGCGCTCCCAAGGGGATCAGTGGAGGCAGGCCGGCGACTCCCGGTGGAACTGGTCTTGGGAAGGGCCGAGGTGGCGCGGCAGGAGCCTCCGGACGTGGCGCCGGTGGAATGCTCGCCGGAGGGGCCCGAGGCTCGAACCAGCGGCCCGGTGACAAGGAAGGCGATCAGGGAAGCCGTCCCGATTATCTCGTCGAGGATGAAGAGACCTGGACGCCGGAGGATGGCCGGAGCGTCCCCAAGACGATCGAGTAGGAACGGTGGCAGGTAGCCACTGAAGATCACAGATGGCCCTCGCGGATACTTCTTCGCGAGGGCCATCGTTGAGAGTAGGAAGAGGAGCAGGAGTTGAGCCTCCGACGAGTGCTGCACCTGGTGGGCACCGGAGCGTTGACGGGAGCCCTGCTCCTCGGATCCGCTCCAGTGGCTTCCGCAGACGACATCCGCGAACGACAGTGGGCACTCAATGCCTTTGCGGCAGAGGATATTTGGGCGCACGCCACCGGAAAGGGCGTGACCGTTGCTGTCGTTGATACCGGCCTCGACTCACACCCTGACCTCAAGGGTGCGATTGTTCGCGGGAAGGACTACACCCAGGGAAAGGGAAACTCAGACAACGGAAGTCACGGCACGGCCATGTCGAGCCTGATCGCGGCACGCGGACACGGTCCCGGGAACAAGTTGGGCATGAAGGGTCTTGCACCCGGCTCAAAGATCATGCCCATTACGGTTCCGACCGCGTCCACCTATGGAAAGGGCATTCGGTACGCGGTCGATCATGGTGCCAAGGTGGTTAACCTTTCCTATGGAGGCCCCAGGGATGAAGGGGACCGAAAGGCCGTCGAATATGCCATCTCCAAGGACGTCGTCGTCGTAGCCGCCACCGGGAACACTCCCGGGAAGCACAAGGAATATCCTGCCGCCTATCCGGGCGTAGTGTCCGTGGGTGGCCTGGGGCGTGATGGCACCCTCTGGGAGGGGTCCTCGTGGGGTTCGAACACGACTCTCGTGGCTCCGGCGGAGAAGAACCTCTCTGCATCTCCAAAGTACAAGTCCGGCTATGCAATTGGTGACGGTACTTCGGACGCTGCCGCCTATGTATCTGCTGCGGCAGCTCTCGTGCGTGAGAAGCATCCCGATCTGACCGCAGGTCAGGTGATCAATCGGCTGATCAAGTCGGCCAAACCACTGACGGATGCCAAGGGGAATGCGCCGAAGTTGCCGGATGAGAAGTTCGGTTACGGCGTGGTGCGGCCGTTCCGTGCGGTGACGTCTGATTATGCGGCGGGCCCGAAGGCGGGTCCGTTGGCGCAGCCTGAGAAGTCGTCGGACTCCGCTGCAGGTAGCACCAGTTCCGATTCCGGGTCGTCCTCGTCGGATGATTCCTCGGGGTGGATGTATGTGCTGGGTCCGCCGATCGTCCTGTTCGGGCTGATCCTCGTCGTACTGATCGGTGTGGCGGTCGTCATCGTCGTCCTGGTGAAGAGGAAGGACAGCCGGGACAGGGTCAGTGACCCGTGGGGTTCGGGCAACGGCCCGACGGTGCCGGGGCAGCAGTACCCCGGTCAGCAGCCCCACGCGCCGGCCGGCCAGTTCGGAGGGCCTCCGACCGCACCGCCCCCTCCGCCGAATCAGCCGCCGTCGCGGTGAACTGAGGGCTGAGGTACCCGAGAAGCTCGAGGTCCCGTCGGAATCTCCAACGCTGAGATTCCGACGGGACCTTGCTGTGTGCTTCCGCGCCGCGTCGCACAAGGGCGCGACTACCCTCGCGGGTCTGGCACTCTCGCGGGTCTGGCAGTCGAGCCGAGCAGCGGCCCCGCGCTCAGAGTTGCCTGACCAGCTCCGTCGCGTCCTTCAGGGACAGCCGCGGCTCCTGGCGCCGCAGCTCCTTCACTGCAGGCACCTCGCCCTTGCTTGCCTTCACCGAGCGCACGGCGTCGGCGTCGATGCGGTCGCGTACGTCATCGAGAGACATCGAATTGGCGCGTTGCCGCTGCCGGCGGAGCCAGATGTTGAGCAGCAGGGCGGCGGGAACGAAGATCCACGCGATGATGGTGATCGCTGTCCCGGGGGTGGTCGTGCCCGTGAGGGAGAGCAGAAGGAATCCGACCACCGCCGCGGACAGAAGAGACACGAACCAGATCAGTTCGAGCTTCTTGAGGGAACGTGCGTCGGTGGTGCGCCCGCCCCGGGACTGGTTCTTCACGCGGGAACCCTTCTGCCTTGTTGTCGGGAGTCCGTGTGGGGCGCTTCCGCCCCTGCCATACGGTACGGCGGCTCCTGTGCCAGGTCACCGGGTGGTGTGGAGTTGTCGTGAAGTTTCCCCAACGGTTTGGGCGGCAGGCAGGGCTCGGGTTTCAACGCTGTGTGCTTCCGCCGCAGTTGACGGCCGATCGCGGTCATTGACGGCACCCGACCTGTGCTGGATGTGTCTCCACGGGCTTGATCGGGCTCGTATAATCGGCGCCGCTGTTGGAGGTGGCGTGTTCGCGCAGGGTCTCTGTCCGTTCTGCTCCTCTTGCTCAGCTCTGTTTGCTTCCTTCACCGTCAAGGAGAGGCACTTCATGGGGGATCACTTCAAGACAGATACGGACCAACTGGATCAGTTCGTCAAGACGTTGGACGGCAGCGTCAAAGAACTGGACGAGGCTCGTACTGCGCTGTCCCACGTCAGGGGCGATCAGATCGGGACCGCAAGGCTCGACGAAGCGTGCGACGGCTTCCAGGAGAAGTGGAAGTACGGCTCCGAGCAGATGCGCGAGATGATCGGCGGCATCAGCGAGGGCGTGAAGGCGAACAAGAAGAGCTACCAGGAGATGGAAACCAACCTGGAGAACGCTCTCAAGCAGATGGCGGAGCAGGGAACTTCCGGCGGGGGTAAGTGATGGCTGACAATCCGTATCTGCACCTGGGCTGGAACCCCGTACCGGGCATCCAGACTGAGGTCCACTCCCTCAAGACCAAGGTGGACAAGGCCGCGAAGGCGCTCCGCAGCTCGCACCAGCAGATCGAGCGGCTCCTGGGTGAGAGCAGCCACTGGGAGGGCGACGCCGCGAATGCCTTCCGCGACAAGCTCGACGGCGACCTGCCCGAGTACATGAAGAAGGCCGCCGAATCGCTGGAGAAGGCAGCCGCTCAGCTCACCAAGTGGGACGGCGACCTGGCGTCCAACCGTGAGCTCGCCAAGAAGTACGACGACGAGGCGAAAGAGAAGAAGGCAGCGATAGGCACTGCCAAGGAACGGCAGGACACTGCCAGCAAGGACCCCGACCTCAAGCTCGGCGGCAAGGAATTCCCGAGTCAGGCCGAAGCCGACGCGGCGACGGCGCGGCTGCGGTCGGCCGAGAGCCGCTTGAACGAGGCATCCGGCGCCCTGGAGAAGGCCAACAAGGCGTACAACGACGTCATTGCCAAGGCCAAGGAACTGGAGAAGGAACACGAGCGGGAGGCCAACAAGGTTGCCGAGAGCCTGGATCAGGCGGACGACGACCTGGCTCCCGAGGAGCCGGGCTGGCTGAGCAAGACCCTCAGCGCGATCGGCGACGGCCTGGCCGCGGCGGGCAAGTTCCTTCTGGACCATGCAGGCACCATCGGCGCCATTGCGGGTCTGCTGGCCCTCTTCCCGACTCCGCTCGCTCCGGTCTTCGCGGGCATCGCCGTCGTGGCCAGCGCCGCATCCTTGAGTAAGAACCTGGCGAGCGAGGACTTCCGGGATTCGCTGACAGGCAAGTACGGAACCATGGAGGCGATCACCGCTTGGGGCTCGGTCGCGGGCGACACCCTGGGAATGCTGCCCGGCGTGGGTGCTCTGGGTAAGGCAGGCGGCGAGGTCAGCGTGCTGTCGGGCGCGGCCAGGGAGGGCGGCGAGGCCATGTCCGCCGGTTCCAAGGTCGCCGCGTTCGGGCGGGAGACCGTGGAGGCGTTCAACTTCAAGGCGCTCGACACCGCCACGGACCCGAACACCGGAATCCTCCAGTACGGAGTCAACGGTGCAAACGTGCTGGCCAACACCGCCTCCTCCCTGGAGACGGAAGGGGTCCTGCCCGACGCGGGTGCCGGACACTACGGTGCCGAGGCGACCAAGGCCGGCGCTGCCGGCTTCGGCGCAGGGGGGAACCTCTCGGACGCGGCCCGGGGCGTCAGTGACTTGGTGACGGGGCTTCGGCTGTGACCAATACGGAGGAAGGTTCGGCTGTCAAGCCCCAGCCTGCGTTCTGGTACGACATCCCTCATGGCTACGTGCAGCTGGACGTCTATCCTTCCGCTGAGCACATGCAGGAACTGGCACGCCAGATCCTTGCCCTGCCGGACGATGTCCGGGAGCGCGCGGATCAGGTCTTCCGGCTGTACGCCGTCGTGATGTGGGAGATGCAGAAGCATCGCGTGCAGGGCTGTGCGCTGGGGTTGCACCCTGACGACGCGGGCGGTGCCGCCATGTCCGTGCTGACGGTGTCGAGCGTGGAGATGCAGGGCGTCGATCCGAAGGCCGCTCTCGTGAAGCTGATGGTCTCCGGCGCCGGGGAGACGCAGGACAGCCGCATCGTGCCCGTCGAACTGCCCAGTGGTCCCGGGTTCGTCACCGACTCGGTGCATCGGGCCACGGTGCCGGGTGCCCCACCGGATGAAGACGGACTACCCGCTAGCTCTCCTGTCTGGCGGGGCATGGTGGCCATCCCCGACACCCGCAACTCGGCCGTCATCGCCGTCCAGTTGGTCACGCCGTCGGTGGAGCTGGCCGACGACTACCGGAACGTGCTGCTCGGCGTGGCCAGGACGGTGACCTTCACCGATCCGCGCCTGGCCGACGGTGCCGCAGGCACCGCGGAGCCCGAGCCGGGTACGGCGGCGCATGCGGTGAGGAGCGACTTCGGGTGACGGACGGCGCCGTACGCCCGGCGAAGCTGCGCGGCCCTTCGCCGCTTCGCCGGGTGGCCTTCTGGACGGTGGCGTTCGCCGTCTTCTACGGGCTTGCTCTCTGCGTGCTCAGCGACTCCCTGTTCCTCCTCGCCATTCCGGGACTCATCGGCCTGGCCGCCCTGGGCGGTACGGGTGCGCTCCTGGCGCTGTATGCGTCACCGCGCGGCGACGTCCCGTACGCCACGGACGGTACGAACCCCCAGGGTGTGGTGGAGCATCACCGCTCGGTGCTGCGGAAACGCCTGGGGATGCTGGTGTTCGTGTGCGTCGCAGCGGCGGCAACCGTTCCCGTCACGAAGTCGGACTACGTCATCCCGCTTGCACCGCTCTCCATCCTGGCGCTCTTCGTGGGGACGCGATTCTGGTTCGAGCAGGTTCGGTCCGTCCGGCTGGCCGCCCGCGTACTCGACGTGTACGGCTTCGAATTCCGGGCTCCCGTGGAGAAGTTCAGTCTCAGGTCGTCCGGGAAGCGTTCGTTGCGCCTGGGCGGTGGTCCGGGCGGGGAGTCCCCGAAGATGTCCGCGCACCAGCCGCTGGGCCAGATGTGGCCAAGCGACATCGCCGACGGAGTGTGGTTCGCGGGCGATGACATCTTCGGGGGAGTTTTGCTCGTCCCGGAGTCCGGGGAGCTGATGGTCGCGCAGCCTCTCAACTGGGACGAGCTCGCCGGCGAGAGGAACCGTGCGGGCGCCGAACGCCTGGAGAGGGCGCAGCGGGCCGGGCTCGACCGGCGTCGCGTCTAGCAGCTGGTCCCGCACAGCAGGAGAGGATGTCAACGCGTGGAACCCGAGCCCCAACTGCCATTGTCGAAGGTGGCGTTCGACGACCCGGGGACACAGAGGGTGTGGATGGCGACACGTCGCCGGGTCAGGCTCAAGCTGTGGCTGTGGAGCATCCTGCTCGTCGCCGCTCTGGCGCTGAGCGGCGTGCTCGCTGAGGTGCGGTGGGGCGACGGCAACGCCCGGGGGGACAACAGCGTCGGCGGTCTCATCGGGGGTGTGGCCATCCTGGCTTACCCCTTCGTGCTCTACGCCTGCTGCGGTGCACTGTCCCGCCTGCGCAAGGCCCGCAGCGTTCTGGAGGCGTATCCCTGGCGGTCGCTCCCGGCTGTGCGGAAGCTGTCCGGCACGAAGGAAGCGACGGGCGTCCCCGTGCAGTTCCGGCTCCCCGACGGCGAGGAACCGGGCGGCCGTGAGGGCACGTATGTCGACGACGACGGTTCGGTCTGGTCGCAGAGCATGTCCGCCCGCAGTCCGCTCCGCTGGAACCGCTGGGACACGGCCATGGAGAGGGGCGCCTGGTTCGCGGGGGACGTGGAACGCGGAGGAGTGCTCGCACTTCCCGGAGGCCGCGGCTTGATGACCGTGCAGCGCCGAAGTCAGGTCCTCACCATGGAAAAGCGGACGGCCAAGGCCGAACACGAGAGCATCGTGGCGGCCGCTCCCGGGCGTGGCTGACCCCCGATGATCCCGGGGCCCGGGCGCGGCTGACCCCCGGAGGCCCGGGTGCCCACAGGCCGCGGAGCCGCCCGGGCGCACACGTCTACACCCCGCCGTTCTCCGGCGTCGGCTCCAGGTCGAACTCCCCGTCGCGCGCCCCGAGTACAAACGCACGCCACTCCGCCGCGGTGTAACGCAGCACCGTGTCGGGGTCCTTGGAGTTGCGCATCGCCACCGCGCCGCCGGGGAGGTGCGCGATCTCGACCTTCTCCTCCTCCGGGCCGCCCGGTGCGGATTCCCAGACGGCGTCGGAGATGTCCATCGCGTACAGCTCGTCCTTCTCCTGCTGCGTCCCCATAGGCGCATGCTCCCTTCTTCGCAGCGCGGCGTGAATGTACGTCGACCTCGCCGTGAGCCCCACTGGTCCGGTCCGTACGGGGGCCGCCCCGTCATCTTCCCACGTGCCCCTGACCGCGCAGGTCGGATCGAGTCAGCGGTACAGGGCGCGAGCACGAGCAGAGAGCGCTCGGGCCCCGCCGCCGCTCTCCCCGTCCGTGGCCGATGGTTCCGGAGGCGCGGCGTCAGGACGGCGACATTGTGGAGCCCGGGCCAGGAGATCCAGCTCCCTGCCCGGGCTCCACTCGTACGGAAACGCTCAGGGGACTCGGTGCGAGGCCCCGTCAGTTGTTCGCCGGCATCCACCCCGTCTGGACGAGCTGCCCGCCCCGGCGCCGCGTCTGGAAGTAGCCGCGGCCTGCGGGGAGTTGGGTCGGGGAGATGTTGCCCAGCAGTGCGCCCTCGGACTTGTCGCCCGAGAGGACGACGCCCTGCGCGCCGAGCTCCTTCATGCGCTGCATCACCGGCTCGTACAGCGCGCGGCTCGCGCCACCGGACGAACGGGCGAGGATCACGCGCAGCCCCACGTCCCGTGCGAACGGCAGGTACTCCAGCAGCGGCATCAGCGGGTTCTGCCCGGTCGCCACGAGGTCGTAGTCGTCGATGACGACGAACGCGTCCGGGCTGTCGTACCAGCTGCGGTTGCGCAGCTGCTCCGGTGTGACGTCCGGCCCCGGCATGCGCCGCGACATGGAGCCGGCCAGGCCTTCGAGGGTCTCCTGGAGCGAGGGAGCCGCGGCGCAGTACCGCGACAGGTGCGCCTCGGGTACGCCTTGAAGGTGTGCGCGCCGGTAGTCACCGACGACGATCTTGGCCTTGTCCGGCGAGTACCGCTCGGTGATCTGGTGCATGAGGAGCCGCAGCAGTGCGCTCTTGCCGGACTCGCTCTCGCCGAAGACCACGAACAGCGGATCGGTCTCGAAGTTGACGAAGACCGGCCGCAGCGAGCTCTCGTCGATGCCGAACGCCAGGCCGTGGTCCGGGTAGTCGGAGCCCTTGGGGAGCCTGGACGCCTCGAGCAAGGTCGGCAGCAGCCGGACCGCGGGTGCCGGCTCGCCCTTCCAGTGTTCGTTGATCGCGCTGATCGTCTGCCGGGTCGCCTCCGGCAGATCCTCCAGCGTGGTGGAGCCGTCTATGCGCGGCAGCGCCGTCATGAGGTGCAGCTTGTCCGGGCTGAGGCCCCGGCCCGGCATGGCCGCCGGGACGTTCGCCGCGACCTTGCGGTCGATCTCGGACTCGGACGGGTCACCCAGCCGCAGCTCCACACGGTTCTGCAGGAGGTCCTTGAGCGCGGGACGCACCTCCGTGTACCGCGAGGCGGTGAGGATGAGGTGGACGCCGAAGCCGAGCCCTCGGGTGGCGATGTCGGTGACGTCGGCCTCGAGCATCTCGTAGTCGTTCTTGAACGTCGCCCAGCCGTCGATGACGAGGAAGACGTCGCCCCACTTCTGGTCAGGCAGCTGCCCCGCCGCGCGGCGCTGCCGGAAGGTGGCGATGGAGTCGACGTTGTGCGCCCGGAAGTACTCCTCACGCTCGTTGAGGATCGACAGGACCTCGCTGACCGTCCGTCGGACCTTCTCCCCGTCGAGGCGGTTGGCGACGCCGCCGACGTGGTGCAGGCCCTCCATGGCGAGCAGCGAGCCGCCGCCGAAGTCCAGGCAGTAGAACTGCACTTCGGACGGGGTGTGAGTGAGCGCGAACGACGTCATCAGCGTGCGCAGCAGCGTCGACTTGCCGGACTGCGGCCCGCCGATGATGAAGCCGTGACCGGCGGCACCGGAGAAGTCGCGGTAGAGCACATCGCGGCGCTGCTCGAAGGGCTTGTCCAGCAGCGCGACCGGCACCGCGAGGCGGCCGAGAGCCGTGTACTCCGGTGCCGTCAGGCCGCGCTCCGGTGTGGCGGCGAGCGCGGGCAGCAACTGGTCGATGGACGGCGGTTCTTCGAGCGGCGGCAGCCACACCTGGTGTGCGGACGGGCCCTGTCCGACCATCTTCTGCACGATCACGTCGAGCACGGTGTCGGCGAGAGCGTCGTCGACCGTGTCGGTGTCCTGGACCTCCGGCTCCGGTGCGACCGGCAGCGCCACCGGCGTGGCCGTGAACATGACGGGACGCGTCTGCGTGGACTGGCTGACCCTGGTCGGACCGGCGGTGCGGTACGCACCGGAGACGTACGCGGCCTTGAACTGCACCATCGTCTCGGTGTCGTACTTGAGGAAGCCGGCACCCGGGACGTTCGGCAGGTGGTAGGCGTCCGGAACGCCGATTGCGGTGCGCGACTCGGCGGCCGAGAAGGTCCGCAGACCGATCCGGTACGACAGGAACGTGTCCAGACCGCGCAGCTTGCCCTCCTCAAGCCGCTGCGAGGCCAGCAGCATGTGCACGCCCAGTGAACGGCCGATGCGGCCGATCTGGATGAACATGTCGATGAAGTCGGGCTTGGCGGTGAGGAGTTCGCTGAACTCGTCGATGATCAGGACGAGCGACGGCAGCGGATCGAGGGCCGCACCAGCGGCACGGGCCTTCTCGTAGTCCGTGATGTTCGCGTAGTTGCCCGCCCTGCGCAGCGTCTCCTGGCGGCGGTTCAGCTCACCGGTGATCGCGTCGCGCATGCGGTCGACGAGGGTGAGTTCGTCGGCGAGGTTGGTGATGACGGCCGCGGTGTGCGGCATGTCGGCCATGCCCGTGAAGGTGGCGCCGCCCTTGAAGTCGGCGAGGATGAAGTTGAGCGTCTCGGACGAGTGCGTCACGGCCAGGCCGAGGACGAGCGTGCGCAGCAGCTCCGACTTGCCGGAACCGGTGGCGCCGACGCAGAGGCCGTGCGGACCCATGCCCTCCTGCGACGCCTCCTTGATGTCGAGCATGACCGGCTCGCCCTCGCCGCCGATCCCGATGGGCACGCGCAGCCGCTCGTGCAGCGAACGCGGCCGCCAGGTGCGCGCCATGTCGACCGAACCCGCGTCGCCGATGCCCATGAGGTCGGTGAAGTCCAGGTTGGACAGCAGGGGTTCGCCCTCTTCCCCGCTGCCCATGCGCATCGGGGAGAGCTGACGTGCCAGCGCCTCGGCCTGCTCGTAGCTCAGCAGGTCGGGCTTGCCGGAGTACGCCGACTCCCGGCCTACGTACAGGTCGAGGGAGTTCTCCTTCACGTGCACCGTGAGACCGCCGGACATCTGGTCGTCGAGCGCGCCGGGAGCCACCTCGAGGAATGTGACGCCCTGCAGGCCCTCGGCGCCCGCGAGTTGGGAGTCGGGCGGTATCGAGCCGCCGTCGAGGATGACGACGATGTGCGGCTGGTCGGCCACGGGCGTGCCGTCGCGGTTCCAGCGGGGGCGGCCGTCGAGCTGGCTGCTGAGCGACTCCTCCAGCTGCCCCAAGTCGTCGAAGAACAGCCGAGCCTGGCCGGCGCCGTCCGACTGCGAGGGGTGCTGCGCGTGCGGCAGCCACTTCGTCCAGTCCCATTCGGCCATCGAGCCCGGGTGGGCGACGACCGCGATCATCAACTCCTCGGGGGAGTGCAGCGAGGAGAGCTGGCCGATGGCCGCACGTACATTGCCGTAGACCTCCTCCGAACTTCCGGTGACGACCACGTGGTAAAAGGCCCGCAGGCTCACCGCGATCGGCAGGTCCGGAAGTGAACGGTGAATGTCCAGGAAGGACTTCATCGCTTCCGCTGTGAGCGGCTCGAGTTCGTCCTTGGGTGCCGTTTCCGGTGCGACGAGCGGAGTGCTCAACTGCTGCCAGCCCGTGCCGATTCGCACGGACGAGAAGTCGTTGTCCGACGGCCGCCGTTCCCACAGTCTTTTCGGATCACCGGCGATCGCCCACAGCTGATCCGGGCTCGGATGCTGATACAGCTGCGCGTTCCGCTGCGCCTCCGAGGTCTTGCGTACGTCCTTCCGGATCTGGTCGAGATAGCGGAAGTAGTCCCTCCGCGCCTGCCCCATCTGGGCACGTCCGCCCCGCCGGGCCTTGATGACCTGCGCGATCGCCATGGCGACCGTGGAGACGGCCATGAGGCCGCCCGCGACCCTCATGTAGGGCGGCGAGCCCGGCATGAAGAAGAATGCGACCGAACCTCCCATGCCCATGACGGGCAGGAGATTCATCCACATGTCGTTGTCGCCGTCGCGCGGCAGTTCAGGTGGGGATTCGAGCTTGACTTCCCCCTCGGACACGGTCGGCGGCATGACCCGTGGCTGCCGCTTCACGATGACCACACTCACCGTTTCATCAGTCCTTCACGATAAATTCGCAATTACGCACCGACGCCCCCGCCATCGCAACAGCTACCGGTCATGCCAGACGCTGATCCTAGTAGGTATGAGAGTCTCCGGGATCCGGAGGACCGACTGTCCGCCATGGACGGTAAGGTGACCCGCAATCTTCCCCAACTGCTTCCGCCGCGAGGAAGCTTGGGGCAATCCATGGGCCCGAGATGTCTGTAATTCATCGTGACGCCGAGTCCGAGCAGTGAGCAAGCAAGGGGGAACAACAAGGTGGCCACGACCGCAGCGACCGGCTTCTGCCGCGTCACGGTAGTTGCTCCCGGGGGGCGCATCGACGTCGCGCTTCCCGAGGACGTGCCCCTGTCCGACGTCTATCCGGAGATCGCCAGGCTCTCCGGGGGCAGCCCCGCCGAGGGCTCCCTGTCGGGCTATCACCTCGTGCGCCGGGACGGGCGAGTGCTGGAGTCGGGCCTCTCCCTGGCGGGCAACGGCATCCGGGACGGCGAGGTTCTGCTTCTGCGCCCGTTCGCCGATTCGCTGCCCTCCGCGGTCTTCGACGACGTCAGCGACGCCGTTGCCGCGTCGGTGCGGCGTGACCGCGCCCTGTGGAACGAACAGCGCATGCGGGTGGCCGGACTCATCGGCGGCGGCGTGCTGTTGGTGCTCATGGCCTTCGCGCTGTGGTTCGCGGACCCGGTCAAGCACGACATGCACGGGCTTCCCGGCATCATCGCCGCGGCGGCCGGGCTTCTGCTGGTCGCCCTCGCCTGCGTGCGCGCCCGCGTTTACGACGACAGGGCCTCGTCCATCGCCCTCGGCCTCGGGGCCATGCCGAACATCATGGTCGCCGGCTCCGGGATCCTCCCGCTCCCCGACGGCCAGGGGATCGGCCGGCTCCAGTTCCTGCTCGGCTGCGTCGCGGTTCTGCTCGCGTCCGCGGTACTGATCGCGATCACTCCGAGGGGCGACGGTCCGTTCGTCGCTTCCGCGATCGTCTCCGCCGTCGGCACGGTCTTCACCTTCATCGCCGTCGTCTCCGACATCGGCCCGGTCGACGCCGCGGCCATCGCCGCCCCCGTCTCGGTCGGCACCATCGCCTTCCTGCCCGGCTTCTCCGCGCGCTTCGCCCGGCTGCCCATAGGCTTCGAGCCCCGCGCGGGCGGCCCCGGCGGCTACGACGACGGCCAGGACGCCTCCCGCGGCACCCAGGGTCCCGTCGACGCCGAGCGCATCGCGGCCCAGGCCCGCCGCGGTCACGAGATGCTCGTCGGCCTCGTCGGCGGCTGGTGCGCCGCCGTCGTCGGTTCGGCCGCCGTGCTGGGTTTCTCCAACAGCGGCTGGGGCCAGCTGCTCGCCCTCGCGACCGGCATCTCGATGCTGCTGCGGGCCCGGCTCTTCCGCTACACCTCGCAGGTCGCCTGCGCGCTCGTCGCGGGCCTCGGCGCCCTCACGCTGCTCGCGCTGGGGCTCTCGCTCAACCCGCCGGCGCAGCTCGTCCGTGAGTTCGTCACCGGCGACAGCGCGGGGCTGGACGTGCGCACGGTCTGGATCGCGGCGTCCATCGCGCTCGCCGCGGCCCTGGTCACCGCGATCGGCCTGATCGTCCCGCGTACGGGACTGACCCCCTTCTGGGGCCGCTTCATGGAGCTGACCGAGACCTTCGTGCTGCTCTCGCTGATCCCGCTCTGCCTCGCGGTCATGGACGTCTACGCCGAGGTCCGCGGATCCATCGGAGGCTGACGGGGCCCGCCGCTGCGCGGCCCCGCTTCCGTGTCCGCCCGTCCCCAACAGCTGCACAGGGGGCGGGCGGAGGCATGTTGCGGCGCTGGTAGGCTGGTGCGGCCCTCCGAGTAATCGAAGCATCCCCTGAGGCGAAGACCAGGGGCGCTCGCGGGCAGAACCCATGAGGAGTGCGCGTGTCGTCTCTCGATGTCGCGACCAAGAAGAAGATCATTTCCGAGTTCGCCACCAAGGAAGGTGACACCGGCTCCCCCGAGGTCCAGGTGGCGCTGCTTTCCCGCCGCATCTCGGACCTGACCGAGCACCTGAAGACCCACAAGCATGACCACCACTCCCGCCGTGGTCTGCTGCTGCTGGTCGGCCAGCGCCGCCGCCTGCTGCAGTACCTGGCGAAGAAGGACATCACGCGCTTCCGCGCGCTCGTCGAACGCCTCGGCATCCGCCGCGGCGCGGCCGGCGCCCGCTGACACGTGACAGAGGGAGCGGTTCCCGTCTCCGGGGGCCGCTCCCTTCGCCATACCTGAAGGGACCGGAAGGTTTGTAGGCTGGTCCCTGCACGACGTACAACGAAGACCGCGCCCCCACAGGACAGCGGTCGTACACACAGACACAGGCAAGACGCGGCAGGCGCGCCCCGCCCGTAGCCGGTCCTCGGTAGTGGCCCCCGGACACAGACGTTCCGGGTGCTTCGATCGAAGACCGGCCCGCACACGGAGCGCTCCTCCGCAGCCGGTCCGCCACCACACGGGTGCCGGACACATACGAGGAGATATCCCTGGTGGAGAACGAGACCCACTACGCCGAAGCCGTCATCGACAACGGCACCTTCGGCACCCGCACCATCCGATTCGAGACGGGCCGGCTGGCCAAGCAGGCAGCCGGCTCCGCCGTGGCGTACCTGGACGACGACACCATGGTGCTGTCGGCCACGACCGCCTCCAAGCAGCCCAAGGACCAGCTCGACTTCTTCCCGCTCACGGTCGACGTCGAGGAGCGGATGTACGCGGCCGGCAAGATCCCCGGCTCCTTCTTCCGCCGTGAGGGCCGTCCGTCCGAGGACGCGATCCTCACCTGCCGGCTGATCGACCGCCCGCTGCGCCCCTCGTTCAAGAAGGGCCTGCGCAACGAGATCCAGATCGTCGAGACGATCATGGCGCTCAACCCCGACCACCTCTACGACGTGGTCGCCATCAACGCCGCCTCCTGTTCCACCCAGCTGTCGGGTCTGCCCTTCTCCGGGCCCATCGGCGCCACCCGCGTCGCGCTCATCCGCGGCCAGTGGGTCGCCTTCCCGACCCACACGGAGCTCGAGGACGCCGTCTTCGACATGGTCGTCGCCGGCCGCACCCTCCCCGACGGTGACGTCGCGGTGATGATGGTCGAGGCCGAGGCCACCGAGAAGACCGTCGAGCTGGTCCGGGGCGGTGCGGAGGCCCCCACCGAGGAGATCGTCGCCGCCGGTCTCGAGGCCGCCAAGCCCTTCATCAAGGTGCTGTGCAAGGCACAGGCCGACCTCGCCGCCAAGGCCGCCAAGCCGGTCGGTGAGTTCCCGATCTACCTGGACCACCAGGACGACGTGCTCGAGGCCCTCACCGCGGCGGTCCGTGACGAGCTCTCCCAGGCCCTCACCATCCCCGCCAAGCAGGAGCGCGAGGCCGAGCTGGACCGTGTGAAGGGTCTCGCCGCCGAAAAGCTCATCCCGCAGTTCGAGGGCCGCGAGAAGGAGATCTCCGCCGCGTACCGGACGCTGACCAAGGAACTGGTCCGCGACCGCGTGATCAAGGAGAAGAAGCGCATCGACGGCCGCGGCGTCACGGACATCCGTACGCTCGCCGCCGAGGTCGAGGCGATCCCGCGGGTCCACGGCTCGGCGCTCTTCGAGCGCGGGGAGACGCAGATCCTCGGTGTCACGACGCTGAACATGCTGCGTATGGAACAGCAGCTGGACACCCTCTCGCCGGTGACCCGCAAGCGGTACATGCACAACTACAACTTCCCGCCCTACTCCACGGGTGAGACGGGCCGCGTCGGCTCTCCGAAGCGCCGCGAGATCGGCCACGGCGCGCTCGCCGAGCGTGCGCTCGTGCCGGTGCTGCCGACCCGCGAGGAGTTCCCCTACGCGATCCGCCAGGTCTCCGAGGCGCTCGGCTCCAACGGCTCGACGTCCATGGGCTCGGTCTGCGCCTCCACCATGTCGCTGCTGAACGCCGGTGTGCCGCTCAAGGCGCCCGTCGCCGGCATCGCCATGGGCCTGATCTCCAAGGAGATCGAGGGCGAGACCCACTACGTCACCCTCACCGACATCCTCGGTGCGGAGGACGCCTTCGGCGACATGGACTTCAAGGTCGCCGGCACACGGCAGTTCGTCACCGCTCTCCAGCTCGACACCAAGCTGGACGGCATCCCGGCCTCCGTCCTCGCCGCGGCGCTCAAGCAGGCCCGCGACGCGCGTCTGCACATCCTGGACGTGATGAACGAGGCCATCGACGTACCGGACGAGATGTCCCCCAACGCCCCGCGGATCATCACCGTGAAGATCCCCGTGGACAAGATCGGTGAGGTCATCGGCCCCAAGGGCAAGATGATCAACCAGATCCAGGAGGACACGGGCGCCGACATCACCATCGAGGACGACGGCACCATCTACATCGGCGCCGCCGACGGTCCGGCCGCCGAGGCCGCCCGCGCCACGATCAACGGCATCGCCAACCCGACGATGCCCGAGGTCGGCGAGCGTTACCTGGGCACCGTGGTCAAGACGACCACGTTCGGCGCCTTCGTCTCGCTGCTTCCCGGCAAGGACGGACTGCTGCACATCTCGCAGATCCGCAAGCTCGCCGGCGGCAAGCGCGTCGAGAACGTCGAGGACGTGCTCGGTGTCGGCCAGAAGGTCCAGGTCGAGATCGCCGAGATCGACCAGCGGGGCAAGCTCTCGCTCATCCCCGTTCTGGAGGACGAGGAGTCCGAGGGCTCCGGGGACTCCGACCAGATGGAATCCGCGTCGGCCGACGCCGCCGCGGGTGACAAGTGACACATGCGCACCGTGCGACGGCCCGCCCCACCTCTGCGGAGGGGCGGGCCGTCGCCCGTACACCATCGGGAGTGAACGCGATGTCAGGCGGCCGCCCGGACACAGGCGGCGAGGTCCGCAAGACGGTCCTGCCGGGCGGCCTGCGCGTCGTCACCGAGACGGTGCCCACCGTCCGCTCGGCGACCCTCGGGATCTGGGCGCACGTCGGTTCCCGCGACGAGACGCCGGCGCTGGGCGGCGCCACCCACTATCTGGAGCATCTGCTCTTCAAGGGCACGAAGCGGCGCAGCGCCCTCGACATCTCGGCCGCGCTGGACGCCGTCGGCGGTGAGATGAACGCCTTCACCGCCAAGGAGTTCACCTGCTACTACGCACGCGTCCTCGACTCCGATCTGCCTCTCGCCATCGACGTCGTCGGTGACATGCTCACCAGCTCGGTCCTCGACGCGGCGGAGGTCGAGGCCGAGAGGGGCGTCATCCTCGAAGAGATCGCGATGACCGAGGACGATCCCGGGGACTGCGTGCACGACCTCTTCGCCCGCGCCCTGCTGGGCGATTCACCGCTGGGCCGCCCGGTGCTGGGCACGGTCGAGACCGTCAACGACTTCACGCGCGACCGCCTGGCGCGCTTCTACCGCAAGCACTACGACCCGCCGCACCTGGTCGTGGCCGCCGCCGGCAACCTCGACCACGACACGGTCGTGAGCCAGGTACGTGCCGCCTTCGACAGGGCGGGCGCCCTGGAGCGTGCCGCGGGCCGGGACCCCGTCGCTCCGCGCACCGGCGTACGGCCCCTGCGTGCCCGCGGCCGCGTGGAGATCGCCGACCGCAGCACGGAACAGGCCCACCTCGTCCTCGGAATGCCTGGCTACTCCCGCAACGACGACCGCCGTTGGGCGCTCGGCGTGCTCAGCGCGGCCCTCGGCGGCGGGATGAGTTCACGGCTCTTCCAGGAGATCCGCGAGAAGCGCGGGCTGGCCTACAGCACGTACGCCTACACCTCCGGTTTCGCCGACTGCGGCCTGTTCGGCGTCTACGCCGGCTGCCGGCCCGGCCAGCTCTCCGACGTTCTCAAGATCTGCCGCGACGAGCTGGACCAGGCAGCCACGCACGGCCTCCCCGACGACGAACTGCGCCGTGCCGTCGGTCAGTTGTCGGGCGCCACCGTGCTCGGGCTGGAGGACACGGGCGCGCTCATGCACCGGCTCGGCAAGAGCGAACTGTGCTGGGGCGAACAGCTGTCGGTCGACGAGATGCTGGCCAGGATCTCCGCCGTCACGCCCGACGACGTACGGGAGGTCGCACGGGACGTTCTCGGCCGGCGTCCCTCGCTCGCCGTCATCGGACCGCTCACCGACCGCCAGACGGCCCAGCTCCACGAGGCCGTCGCCTGACGACCGTCCCGCATCCCAGTCCGACGTCCCCCGCCAGGATCCGGCGGCACCACCGGTCCGGGCAGTCCCGAAGGAACGAACAATGAGCAAGCTGCGCGTCGCCGTCCTCGGCTCCGAAGGGCGGATGGGCTCCGAGGCCGTCAAGGCGGTGGAAGCCGCCGACGACATGGAACTGGCCGTCGCCCTCGACCGCGACGACGACCTCGCCGACCTCACGCGCTCCGGCGCCGAGGTCGCCGTCGACCTGACACATCCCGACGCCGTGATGGGAAACCTCGAACACTGCGTCGCGGCCGGCATCCACGCCGTCGTCGGCACCACCGGCTGGACGGACGAGCGGCTCGACGCCGTACGGGGCTGGCTCGCGGCCTCACCCGGTACGGGCGTGCTCATCGCCCCCAACTTCGGCATCGGCGCGGTCCTGACGATGCAGTTCGCACAGCAGGCGGCCCGATTCTTCGAATCCGTCGAGGTCGTCGAGCTGCACCACCCGAACAAGGCGGACGCACCCAGCGGCACGGCCGTACGCACGGCACAGCTCATCGCATCCGCCCGCGAGGAGGCCGACCTCCCCGGGCAGCCCGACGCAACGTCCACGTCCCTGGACGGTGCGCGCGGCGCGGACGTCGACGGCGTCCCGGTGCACGCCGTACGGCTGCGCGGTCTCGTCGCCCACCAGGAGGTCCTGTTCGGAGGCGAGGGGGAGACCCTCACCATCCGGCACGACTCACTGCACCGCAGCTCGTTCATGCCCGGCGTGCTCCTCGGAGTGCGCCGCGTCGGCTCCACCCCGGGACTCACCTACGGTCTGGAGCACTTCCTCGACCTGGACGGGTGACGGGCGTGCGGGCCAAGATCACGTACTTCACCCTGGCTGCCCTGCTGGTCGCCTACTTCGTGCTGGCAGGCAGCCGCGGAGTGCTGCTGATCGAACAGGGCACGCCGGTCACCGTGGCCCTCGGTCTCGCGGTCCTGGTCCTGCCGCTGATCGGTGTCTGGTTCCTGTGGCAGACGACCCGCTTCGCCCGGAACGCCGAGCGGCTGGCGCGGGAGCTGGAAGCGGAGGGCGGGCTGCCGCCCGACGAGCTGCGGCGTACGCCGTCGGGCCGCATCGACCGGGAGTCGGCCGACGAGGTCTTCGCCCGCAGAAAGGCCGAAACCGAACGGGCCCCCGACGACTGGCGCTGCTGGTTCCGGCTCGCGGTCGCCTACCGCGATGCCCGTGACACCCCTCGCGCGCGCAAGGCCATGCAGCGTGCCATCACGTTGCACGACGACCAGCGGGGGCAGCAGGGCGTCCCCTGAGAAACGCTTCCCGGGCCTGGGCGCGAGCCCTAACGGTGTGCCGTTGAGTGCGCGACAGGCTGCGACTCGGCCGCCCACTCCTCTATGACGTCAGCGGCCCGGTCGAACGCTTCAGGCCGGGAGAGGAAGTCTGCGTTGTGATCGGTGAGCAGCGTGCGCAGCGGCTCCCCGTCACCGGCCCGTACGACGTCCAGCGCCTGCCCCTGCACGGTGCGCGGAAGCCCGAGCCACCGCACGGGCTGCTGAACCGTTCGTACGGCGGCCACCTCGGCCCAGCTCAGCGTCACCGTGTTCAGCAGTCCGACCCGCCGCAGACCGTGCGCCGAGACCCACACACCCACGCGCAGCAGCCGCAGCGCGAGCCCGATCACGGCCAGCGCTGCGCCGAGGCAGACGAGCGCGCCCGGTACGGCCCCGGCGAGGGCGATGATCAGAGTCGAGAAGAGCATGTACGAGGCGAGCAGCAGAATCAGTGCGGCGCCGCCGACCCTCCAGGGTCCGGGACGGTACGGGCGGCGCCAGTGGTCACGGGCGTCGTACGGCAGAGGGCTGGGCTCCGGGTGCTCGGCCGCGCCGGTTTGTCCTGCGGCCGTCATGAAGGGCAGGGGCACTGGTGGTCCTCGCTCGAACGGTCTCGATCGGGTGGATCGGGTGATGCGCGTGGACACTAGCGAGGTGTGCGGGACCCGGCCAGCCCGGCAGGTCGGCGCGCCGCGTCGTCGAACGGAGGCCGGCCGGGGCAGTGCCCGGCCGGAGAAGTGCGAACGCCGGAGACGGTCAGCGGCTCTCGGCGGCGGTCGGCCCGTGATGCTGCGACTGACGCTCGGGATCGAGCGCGGGCACGCCCAGAATCAGCGAGCCGACCAGCCCCGCCACCACGGTCAGGCCGAACAGTGCGCTGCCTGCCTTCTCGGTGACGCTGCGCTGGGCAGGAGGCGGCGGCGTGACATTGCTGCGGAACCGGTCGGCGTCGGCGATGAACGCGAACGGTACAGACTCTCCGCGGCGGAACATGGGCAGGGGACTCCTGTCGAGATCGTTTCTGAAGGGTTTCGTAGGTAGAACGCCCATGACGGCTGAGAAGTGCCGGGTGAAAGTGGACGTGCGTCAAAAAATACCAAGCGCCCGCGTACCTTCATGCACCGACCCCCCTTATCAAGTCAGACAGTCCCTTTTGTCCGGACAGAAGCCGCCTGTCAGGCGCAACGGGCAGGCGTGACGCCAACACGGACGGGGTGGCCTCCGGGACTCACGCGCGGAGCAGGTCAAGGCGCCCTCCGGGCAGGGACAGGAGCTGTCGGTGGTGCGCCGTAGGCTGGGCGCGCCCGGCAGCCGCACGACCCGGAGGAACCACCCGTGACCGACACCTCAGACCAGTCCGCCGCCCCGAGCTTCCGCGGAGACATGACCGTCGAGCTGGTCAAGCACAGCGCTGCCGACACCGATGTGCTGTGGGCCGCCCGGGTCTCCACGGGGGGCGAGAAATCACTGGAGGAGCTGCACAAGGACCCCGCGCGCTCCAAGGGCCTGATCAACTACCTGATGCGCGACCGCCATGGAAGCCCCTTCGAGCACAACTCGATGACCTTCTTCATCAGTGCCCCTCTCTTCGTCTTCCGGGAGTTCCACCGGCACCGCGTCGGCTGGTCCTACAACGAGGAGTCCGGCCGCTACCGCCGCCTGGAGCCCGTCTTCTACACCCCCGAGGCCACCCGCAAGCTCGTCCAGCAGGGCCGGCCGGGGAAGTACGAGTTCGTGGAGGGCACCCCCGAGCAGCACGAGCTGACGGTCTCCGCGATGGAGGATTCCTACCGCCAGGCGTACGAGACCTACCGGCGGATGCTGGACGCCGGCGTCGCCCGCGAGGTGGCCCGCGCCGTTCTCCCGGTCGGGCTGTACTCCTCCATGTACGCGACGTGCAACGCCCGCTCCCTCATGCACTTCCTCGGACTGCGTACTCAGCACGAGGACGCGAAGGTGCCGTCCTTCCCGCAGCGGGAGATCGAAATGGTGGGCGAGCTGATGGAGGAGCAGTGGGCGAAGCTCATGCCGCTGACCTACGAGGCGTTCAACGCGAACGGCAGGGTCGCTCCGTAGATGCCCGGATTGCACGCTTTCGCGTAGTACGTCTACGCTGAAATCACGGCCCGGCACTGCTTGAACCCCCGAGCAGGCAGTGCCGGGTCTCCCTCGTCCAAGCGCCCCCACGGGGCGTGGACACCGTCTTCATCCCCTCCCGGATGACCATGACCATGGCCCCGAGGGGGCACGACAGCCCGGCCTGCGAGTAGCGTGGACCTCATGGCTCCGACCTCCACACCGCACACGCCCTTCGGGCGGGTCCTCACAGCGATGGTCTCGCCGTTCACCGCAGACGGCGCACTCGACCTCGACGGCGCGCAGCAGCTCGCCGTTCACCTCGTGGATTCCGGCAATGACGGCCTGATCGTCAACGGCACCACAGGCGAGTCCCCGACGACCAGCGATGTAGAGAAAGCCCAGCTCGTGCGGGCAGTGGTCGAGGCGGTCGGAGACCGCGCCCACGTCGTCGCCGGAGCCGGCACGAACGACACCGCGCACAGCCTCGAACTCGCCCGTGACGCCGCCAAGGCAGGCGCGCACGGTCTCCTCGCGGTGACGCCGTACTACAGCAAGCCGCCGCAGGAAGGCCTCTTCCGGCACTTCACCGCGATCGCCGACGCCACCGAACTCCCGGTGATGCTCTACGACATCCCCGGCCGCTCCGGCGTCCCGATCAACACCGAGACGATCGTCCGGCTCGCCGAGCACCCGCGCATCGTCGCCAACAAGGACGCCAAGGGCGACCTGGGCCGTGCCAGCTGGGCCATCGCGACCAGCGGACTCGCCTGGTACAGCGGCGACGACATGCTCAACCTGCCGCTGCTCTCCGTCGGCGCGGTCGGCTACGTCTCGGTCGTCGGACACCTGGTCACGCCCGAGCTGCGTTCGATGCTCGAGGCCCACCTCAGCGGTGATGTGACGAAGGCCACCGAGATCCACCAGAAGTTGCTTCCCGTCTTCACGGGCATGTTCCGCACGCAGGGTGTCATCACGACGAAGGCGGCCCTCACCCTTCGCGGACTGCCGGGCGGACCGCTGCGTATGCCGCTCGTGGAGCTCTCCACGGAGGAGACCCAGCAGCTGCGGCACGACCTCGCCCACGGCGGCGTAGAGATTTGAACCGACGTCATAACTCCATAACGGGCAACAACGGAAACACCCAGACATAGTCAGTACGAGCGAAGAGCATTCAAACCATTCACGAATATCGCGCGCGCCACGTGTCCCACGGGGTCCCTCAGCCGGAGGCCAGTGGGTTCCCCATGCCAAGGGCCAGGGGGAGCGTGGCGCGCGTGTGGTGAGGAGAGTCTTTTGAGTCATCCGCATCCCGAACTCGGCTCGCCGCCGAAGCTGGCCGAAGGCGGCCTGCGCATCACGCCCCTCGGCGGCCTCGGCGAGATCGGCCGCAACATGACGGTCGTCGAATACGGCGGCCGGCTGCTGATCATCGACTGCGGCGTCCTCTTCCCGGAGGAGGAACAGCCCGGGGTCGACCTGATCCTTCCCGACTTCACCAGCCTGCGGGACCGCCTCGACGACATCGACGGCATCGTCCTGACGCACGGGCACGAGGACCACATCGGTGGCGTACCGTTCCTGCTGCGTGAGAAGGCCGACATCCCGCTCATCGGGTCAAAGCTGACCCTCGCGCTGATCGAGGCGAAGCTCCAGGAGCACCGCATCCGCCCGTACACGCTGGAGGTCGAGGAAGGCCACCGCGAGCGAATCGGCCCCTTCGACTGCGAGTTCGTCCCGGTCAACCACTCCATCCCGGACGCGCTGGCCGTCGCCATCCGCACCCCTGCCGGAATGCTGGTGCACACGGGCGACTTCAAGATGGACCAGCTTCCGCTGGACGGGCGTCTCACCGACCTGCGGGCCTTCGCGCGCCTCGGTGAGGAGGGAATCGACCTCCTCCTGAGCGACTCGACGAACGCAGAGGTGCCCGGCTTCGTCCCGCCCGAGCGGGAGATCTCCGGTGTGCTGCGTCAGGTCTTCGCGAGCGCGCAGAAACGCATCATCGTGGCGAGCTTCGCCAGCCACGTGCACCGGATCCAGCAAATCCTCGACGCCGCCCACGAGTTCGGACGCCGCGTCGCCTTCGTCGGCCGCTCGATGGTCCGCAACATGGGCATCGCACGCGACCTCGGCTACCTCAATGTCCCGGCCGGTCTCGTCGTCGACGTCAAGACGCTCGACGACCTCCCCGAGGACGAAGTGGTCCTGGTCTGCACGGGATCGCAGGGCGAACCCATGGCGGCGCTGTCCCGGATGGCCAACCGCGACCACCAGATCCGCATCGTCCAGGGCGACACCGTGATCCTGGCCTCGTCCCTGATCCCTGGCAACGAGAACGCCGTGTACCGGGTGATCAACGGTCTCTCCCGCTGGGGCGCCAACGTCGTGCACAAGGGCAACGCCAAGGTCCACGTCTCCGGACATGCGTCCGCGGGCGAGCTGCTGTACTTCTACAACATCTGCCAGCCCAAGAACCTGATGCCGGTGCACGGGGAGTGGCGACACCTGCGCGCCAACGCGGAGTTGGGAGCACAGACCGGCATCCCGCGTGACCGTGTCGTCATCGCCGAGGACGGAGTGGTCGTCGACCTGATCGACGGCAAGGCCAAGATCGCCGGCAAGGTGGTCGCCGGCTACGTGTACGTGGACGGGCTCTCCGTCGGCGACGTCACCGAGTCGTCTCTCAAGGACCGCCGCATCCTCGGCGACGAGGGAATCATCTCGGTCTTCGTGGTCGTCGACAGCAGCACGGGCAAGATCGTCGGCGGACCGCACGTCCAGTCGCGGGGTTCGGGCATCGACGAGGCCGACTTCGAACAAGTCTTGCCGAAGATCGACGAGGCACTGGGCAAGGCGGCCCAGGACGGCGTAGCCGAGACGCACCAACTGCAGCAGCTGGTGCGGCGGACCGTGGGCAAGTGGGTGTCCGACACCTACCGCCGCCGCCCGATGATCCTTCCTGTGGTCGTCGAGGTCTGAGGCCCAACACCGAGCGGAGCGCCTCGATTTGCATCCAGGCGCTCCGCTCCAGTAGGTTTACAGCTCCAACTCACCGGGTACCGGGCAGTCTTCGCCCAGGGGCACCCGTGACCAGGCTCAACTCGACGGTTCGGTAAACGGATTCGGAAAGTCCCCTGGTAGGGTTGGAAACACCGAGAGGGAAGCGCCCGGAGTGGCCTGTGACAGGGTTGTGATGGAAGCGTCCGTTCTTTGAGAACTCAACAGCGTGCCAAAAGTCAACGCCAGATATGTTGATACCCCGCATCCCTGGGTTTTTGGGGGTGTGGATTTCTTTGATGACAGCGAGGACGCTGTGCACGACTGGGATTATTCCTTCTGGTTGTGCCGCTCTTTGTGGTCTGTCTTTTGAGGCATTCACGGAGAGTTTGATCCTGGCTCAGGACGAACGCTGGCGGCGTGCTTAACACATGCAAGTCGAACGATGAAGCCTCTTCGGGGGTGGATTAGTGGCGAACGGGTGAGTAACACGTGGGCAATCTGCCCTGCACTTCGGGACAAGCCCTGGAAACGGGGTCTAATACCGGATACTACTTCCTTGGGCATCCTTGGGGGTGGAAAGCTTCGGCGGTGCAGGATGAGCCCGCGGCCTATCAGCTTGTTGGTGGGGTGATGGCCTACCAAGGCGACGACGGGTAGCCGGCCTGAGAGGGCGACCGGCCACACTGGGACTGAGACACGGCCCAGACTCCTACGGGAGGCAGCAGTGGGGAATATTGCACAATGGGCGGAAGCCTGATGCAGCGACGCCGCGTGAGGGATGACGGCCTTCGGGTTGTAAACCTCTTTCAGCAGGGAAGAAGCGAAAGTGACGGTACCTGCAGAAGAAGCACCGGCTAACTACGTGCCAGCAGCCGCGGTAATACGTAGGGTGCGAGCGTTGTCCGGAATTATTGGGCGTAAAGAGCTCGTAGGCGGCCTGTCACGTCGGATGTGAAAGCCCGGGGCTTAACCCTGGGTCTGCATTCGATACGGGCAGGCTGGAGTTCGGTAGGGGAGATCGGAATTCCTGGTGTAGCGGTGAAATGCGCAGATATCAGGAGGAACACCGGTGGCGAAGGCGGATCTCTGGGCCGATACTGACGCTGAGGAGCGAAAGCATGGGGAGCGAACAGGATTAGATACCCTGGTAGTCCATGCCGTAAACGTTGGGCACTAGGTGTGGGCGACATTCCACGTTGTCCGTGCCGCAGCTAACGCATTAAGTGCCCCGCCTGGGGAGTACGGCCGCAAGGCTAAAACTCAAAGGAATTGACGGGGGCCCGCACAAGCGGCGGAGCATGTGGCTTAATTCGACGCAACGCGAAGAACCTTACCAAGGCTTGACATACACCAGAAAGCTGTGGAGACACAGCCCCCCTTGTGGTTGGTGTACAGGTGGTGCATGGCTGTCGTCAGCTCGTGTCGTGAGATGTTGGGTTAAGTCCCGCAACGAGCGCAACCCTTGTCTCGTGTTGCCAGCAGGCCCTTGTGGTGCTGGGGACTCACGGGAGACTGCCGGGGTCAACTCGGAGGAAGGTGGGGACGACGTCAAGTCATCATGCCCCTTATGTCTTGGGCTGCACACGTGCTACAATGGCCGGTACAATGAGTTGCGATGCCGTGAGGTGGAGCGAATCTCAAAAAGCCGGTCTCAGTTCGGATTGGGGTCTGCAACTCGACCCCATGAAGTCGGAGTCGCTAGTAATCGCAGATCAGCATTGCTGCGGTGAATACGTTCCCGGGCCTTGTACACACCGCCCGTCACGTCACGAAAGTCGGTAACACCCGAAGCCGGTGGCCCAACCCCTCGTGGGAGGGAGCCGTCGAAGGTGGGACTGGCGATTGGGACGAAGTCGTAACAAGGTAGCCGTACCGGAAGGTGCGGCTGGATCACCTCCTTTCTAAGGAGCATGTGGCGTCAGGTTCACCTCCCAACCGGAGGGTCCTGCCGTCCAGAGCCAGTACACCGGCGCACGTCCGGTGCTGGTAGCTCATGGGTGGAACGTTGACTATTCGGCACCGTCCTGTGGGGCGGTTGTGAGTAACTGCTTCGGCGTGGAAAGCAATCGGTCTGTGCGGGGTGGTGTTGGGCGCGCTGTTGGGTGTCTGAGAGTGCGGGCGCCGCCGCTGAGGTGGTGGTGTGTGTCTCTTGGTTGCCGGCCCTGGTGTACTTCGCCCTGTTTGGGGTGGGGGTGGTGGGTGGCTGGTTGTTGTTTGAGAACTGCACAGTGGACGCGAGCATCTGTGGCCAAGTTTTTAAGGGCGCACGGTGGATGCCTTGGCACCAGGAACCGATGAAGGACGTGGGAGGCCGCGATAGGCCCCGGGGAGTTGTCAACCGAGCTGTGATCCGGGGGTGTCCGAATGGGGAAACCCGGCAGTCGTCATGGGCTGTCACCCGCATCTGAATGTATAGGGTGTGTGGAGGGAACGCGGGGAAGTGAAACATCTCAGTACCCGCAGGAAGAGAAAACAACGGTGATTCCGGGAGTAGTGGCGAGCGAAACTGGATGAGGCTAAACCGTATGTGTGTGAGACCCGGCAGGGGTTGCATGTACGGGGTTGTGGGAGTTCTCTTGATCGGTCTGCCGGCCGGTCGGCGAGTCAGAAATTGTTGATGTAGGCGAAGGGTATGCGAAAGGCCCGGCGTAGAGGGTAAGACCCCCGTAGCTGAAATGTCGGCAACTTGTTTGAGGACCACCCGAGTAGCATGGGGCCCGAGAAATCCTGTGTGAATCTGGCGGGACCACCCGTCAAGCCTAAATATTCCCTGGTGACCGATAGCGGATAGTACCGTGAGGGAATGGTGAAAAGTACCGCGGGAGCGGAGTGAAAGAGTACCTGAAACCGTGTGCCTACAAGCCGTGGGAGCGTCGCGTGCCAAGCTTGCTTGGTGCGTCGTGACTGCGTGCCTTTTGAAGAATGAGCCTGCGAGTTTGCGGCATGTTGCGAGGTTAACCCGTGTGGGGGAGCCGTAGCGAAAGCGAGTCCGAAGAGGGCGTTTGAGTAGCGTGTTCAAGACCCGAAGCGGAGTGATCTAGCCATGGGCAGGGTGAAGCGGAGGTAAGACTTCGTGGAGGCCCGAACCCACCAGGGTTGAAAACCTGGGGGATGACCTGTGGTTAGGGGTGAAAGGCCAATCAAACTCCGTGATAGCTGGTTCTCCCCGAAATGCATTTAGGTGCAGCGTCGTGTGTTTCTTGCCGGAGGTAGAGCACTGGATAGGCGATGGGCCCTACCGGGTTACTGACCTTAGCCAAACTCCGAATGCCGGTAAGTGAGAGCGCGGCAGTGAGACTGTGGGGGATAAGCTCCATGGTCGAGAGGGAAACAGCCCAGAGCATCGACTAAGGCCCCTAAGCGTGTGCTAAGTGGGAAAGGATGTGGAGTCGCAGAGACAACCAGGAGGTTGGCTTAGAAGCAGCCATCCTTGAAAGAGTGCGTAATAGCTCACTGGTCAAGTGATTCCGCGCCGACAATGTAGCGGGGCTCAAGCACACCGCCGACGTCGTGTCACTCACATAGGTAGCCCTAACGGGTGTGTGGGTGGGTAGGGGAGCGTCGTGTGCCGGGTGAAGCAGCCGTGTAAGCGAGTTGTGGACGGTATGCGAGTGAGAATGCAGGCATGAGTAGCGATACATACGTGAGAAACGTGTGCGCCGATTGACTAAGGGTTCCTGGGTCAAGCTGATCTGCCCAGGGTAAGTCGGGTCCTAAGGCGAGGCCGACAGGCGTAGTCGATGGATAACCGGTTGATATTCCGGTACCCGTGGCAGTGCGCCAACGCTGAATCAGGTGATGCTAAGCCCGTGAAGCCCCCAGTGGTGTCCTTCGGGATGCTGCTGGTGTGGTGGAGCCGGCGGACCGAGCTTGTAGTAGGTGAGTGATGGGGTGACGCAGGAAGGTAGTCCAGCCCGGGCGGTGGTTGTCCCGGGGTAAGGGTGTAGCTCGGGGAGTAGGCAAATCCGCTCCCTGTTGAGGGTGAGACCTGATGCCGAGCCGATTGTGGTGAAGTGGATGATCCTATGCTGTCGAGAAAAGCCTCTAGCGAGTGCTGTTGCGGCCCGTACCCTAAACCGACTCAGGTGGTCTGGTAGAGAATACCGAGGCGTTCGGGTGAACTATGGTTAAGGAACTCGGCAAAATGCCCCCGTAACTTCGGGAGAAGGGGGGCCACGGCTGGTGATCCCACGTGCTGGGGGAGCTGGTGGTGGCCGCAGAGACCAGCGAGAAGCGACTGTTTACTAAAAACACAGGTCCGTGCGAAGCCGTAAGGCGATGTATACGGACTGACGCCTGCCCGGTGCTGGAACGTTAAGGGGACCGGTTAGTCACATTTCGGTGTGGCGAAGCTGAGAACTTAAGCGCCAGTAAACGGCGGTGGTAACTATAACCATCCTAAGGTAGCGAAATTCCTTGTCGGGTAAGTTCCGACCTGCACGAATGGCGTAACGACTTCTTGACTGTCTCAACCATAGGCCCGGTGAAATTGCACTACGAGTAAAGATGCTCGTTTCGCGCAGCAGGACGGAAAGACCCCGGGACCTTTACTACAGCTTGATATTGGTGTTCGGTTCGGTTTGTGTAGGATAGGTGGGAGACTGTGAAGCATTCGCGCCAGCGGGTGTGGAGTCGTTGTTGAAATACCACTCTGATCGTGCTGGATGTCTAACCTGGGTCCGTGATCCGGATCAGGGACAGTGTCTGGTGGGTAGTTTAACTGGGGCGGTTGCCTCCTAAAATGTAACGGAGGCGCCCAAAGGTTCCCTCAGCCTGGTTGGTCATCAGGTGGTGAGTGTAAGTGCACAAGGGAGCTTGACTGTGAGACTGACGGGTCGAGCAGGGACGAAAGTCGGGACTAGTGATCCGGCGGTGGCTTGTGGAAGCGCCGTCGCTCAACGGATAAAAGGTACCCCGGGGATAACAGGCTGATCTTCCCCAAGAGTCCATATCGACGGGATGGTTTGGCACCTCGATGTCGGCTCGTCGCATCCTGGGGCTGGAGTCGGTCCCAAGGGTTGGGCTGTTCGCCCATTAAAGCGGTACGCGAGCTGGGTTTAGAACGTCGTGAGACAGTTCGGTCCCTATCCGCTGCGCGCGTAGGAGTCTTGAGAAGGGCTGTCCCTAGTACGAGAGGACCGGGACGGACGAACCTCTGGTGTGCCAGTTGTTCCGCCAGGAGCATGGCTGGTTGGCTACGTTCGGGAGGGATAACCGCTGAAAGCATCTAAGCGGGAAGCCTGCTTCGAGATGAGGACTCCCACCCCCGTGTGGGGTTAAGGCTCCCGGGAGATGACCGGGTTGATAGGCCGGATATGGAAGACCCGTGAGGGTTGGAGTTGACCGGTACTAATAAGCCGAGGGCTTGACCACAAGCTTGCTCGCGTCCACTGTGCGGTATCTGAAACAACAACCCCATGTTGTTCAGCTGGTTTTAATTGAAGAGTGCGCTGACACACATGAGTTTTCCCCGGCCGTTGTGCCGGGGGGTGTGTTTCGGTGGTCATAGCGTGAGGGAAACGCCCGGTTACTTTCCGAACCCGGAAGCTAAGCCTTACAGCGCCGATGGTACTGCATGCGGGAGCGTGTGGGAGAGTAGGTCACCGCCGAACTCCTTTTGAAAAGGGGCTGTGGTTTCCGAACTGTTGGGTTCGGAAACCACAGCCCTTATTCGTGCTGTCACCAGGAGTTCATTTTCCGCCCGCACCATCGGCGTCATGAGCGCGACAGAGATGACGGCCGCCGGCATACGTACCGGCGACGACGTTGTGGTGCCGGCCTTCGGCGGCGCCGAAGTGGCGGGCGCCGTACGTGCCGTAGGAGCCAGGCCCGTGTTCGCGGACATTGATCCGCTCAGCTTCTGTCTGTCCCCGTCGTCCGTCGAGGCGGCTCTCACCGACCGCACGGTCGCCATAGCGCCCGTGCATCTCTTCGGCCACCCCGCTGACATGGTGTGCTTGCACGAGGTGGCGCAGCGGCGCGGTCTCCGGGTCGTGGAACCTGACAACGGCCCTTCCGTGATCTCGGTCGACGGTGCACGCCGCCGGCAGTTCGCCGACTATCTGGAGCGTCGACTGCGCGGCGTGGTGATACCGACCGTCGCTCTCGGGGTGCAGCACGAGTTCACGGAGTACGTGGTGCGCGTGCCCGGCAACGGGCGGCCCGACCGGGACGCCTTCAAGCGCGCGCTCCGGGCGCGCGGGGTGGCCTGCTACGTACCGGTGAAGAATCCGGCGCACCGTACGGCGGAGTTCCGTACCGACGTGTGGCTGCCCGAATCGGAGCGCGCTGCGGACGAGACGCTCGCGCTTCCCATGGAGACGTCGATGACCAAGCGCGAACTCCACCGGCTGGTCTCCGCGTGCAACGGCCTCGGCGGGCTGCTGATGGATGCGGCCTGCTGAAGACCGCAGGTCCGCGAACCAGGAGACGGCGCACGGCAGTTGCCGCTGTGGGCGCAGGTGTTCGGAGCTGCGTTCCGCATCGGGTAAGATCGGCGCCGCTGCCGCGCGCCCCAATAGCTCAGTCGGCAGAGCGTCTCCATGGTAAGGAGAAGGTCAACGGTTCGATTCCGTTTTGGGGCTCTGAGCGAGTAATTCGAAGAGGCTCCCGTCATTGGACGGGAGCCTCTTTCTTTTTGCCGTGTGGGGTGCCTGTGCGGCGGCTGTGGCTACTCGGGCACGCGCATGGCGAGGATGGCCATGTCGTCCGAGGGAGCAGCGCTGGCGAAGCGTTCGACGGCGCGCATGATGCGCGCGGCCACGGCGCCCGCCGTCAGCCCTGTGCAGCTGGTCAGTACGTCGGCGAGGCCGTCGTCCCCGAGCATGCGGGTGCCCTCGCGGCGTTCGGTCACGCCGTCCGTGACGCAGAGCAGCACGTCGCCCGGGTCGAGGAAGACGGTCTGCTCGTACAGTTCGAGGTCGTCCATGACGCCGAGGAGCGGCTGCGGGTCCGCGGCCGGTTCCACACTGCCGTCCTGGCGCAGCCGCAGCGGGAGCGGATGCCCGGCGCAGACGACCTTGAGTTCGGCGCTTCCGTCGCGCTGCGGCCGCAACTCGCCATAGAGCAGAGTCAGGAAGCGGCTGCGTGCGCCCTCGTCGAGGATTGCAGTGTTGAGCCTGTCCAGCACCGCCGGGCCGCCGAGGCCTTCGCGTGCGAGGAGGCGGAGGGCATGTCTGGCGAGGCCCGTGACCGCTGCCGCCTCCGGGCCGGTGCCGCACACGTCGCCGATCGCGAAGCCGTAGGTGTCCTCGGAGATGTCGAACAGGTCGTAGAAGTCGCCGCCGACCTCGTTGCCCTCGCCCGCCGCGCGGTAGATGACCTCGACCTCGACTCCGCCGCTGACTTCCGGGAGTTCGGGCGGAAGGAGGCTGCGCTGCAGCGACTGGCTGATGGCCGTGCGCTCCGAGTAGAGCCTCGCGTTGTCGAGGGCCAGTGCTGCACGGCGGGAGAGGTCCTCGGCGAGTTCGAGGATCTCCTGCCGGAAGCGTTCGTCGGCCGGCTTGCCGAGAGTGAGCATGCCGATGACGCGGTTGCGTGCGACGAGGGGCAGAACGACCGTTTCGCCACCGACTGCCGACGCCGTGGCCCGTGTCGAGCCGGGAGACAGATGGTGTTCCTCCTCGCCCAGCACCACCGTGCGCAGCGAACTGCGCAGCGCCGCCGAGTGCGCCTCGTCGGACGGTGCGCTCCACACGCGGGCTCCGGGGGCGGGCACGGGATCCGGCGGATCGACCTTGCTGAGCAGCGACTTGAGGTGGTCGATGCGGTCCTCGTCCTCATGCAGGACGTACGACAGCTGCGGGTCCGAGCCGGGCTCGGCCACCGTGTAGACGGCGCACCATGCCGCCAGAGTGGGCACCGTCATCTGCGCCATGAGCGCCAGCGTCTGGTCCCGGTCGAGCGTGCCCGCCAGGAGGTCGGACGCCTCGACGAGGAAGGAGAGCGAGCCGCGGCGCAGGCGCTCCAGTTCGGTGAGGCGGGCGCGTTCGACGGCGAGCGCGATGCGATCGGCGGCGAACTGGAGCCGGAGCGCCTCCTCGTTGGTGTACCGGCCCGGCGATTCCGTGGCGACGCCCAGCGAACCGGTCAGCCGGCCCTCGACCTTGAGCGGGACTGTGACGACGGAACGCATGCCCGTGCCGGCCAGCAGCGGGACCGCCCCCGGTACGACGGTGAGGTCCTCGTGCACGGAAGGCATGCGGGCCGACCCGTACCGACCTGTGCCCGCCTCCACGGGTACGCGGGCGAAGCGCTGGCGCGCGGAGGGCAGGCCGGTGGAGGCCCGAACCTCGAGTTCGGTCTCGTCGTCCGTGGCGAGGAGGAGATAGGCGGAGTCGCCGTCGAGCATGTCGCGTGCGCGTTCCACAGTCCGCTGAAGCAGCCCGTCGAGATCGTCGGGAGCGGGAGAACCGATGAAGATTTCGAAGGGGTCAGCCGGGCCGTCCCCGGTTTCCTGGCGGCCGGTGGAGTCCGTCACGGGGGAGCGCAACGGGGACTGAAGAATGGCACGTTCGTGGTCCCGTACGAGCAGGCACACGGTGGACGGATCTCCGTCGCTGTCGCGCACGCGCAGGTGGGAGGCGTAGACGGGGATCGTACGGCCGTCGGCGTCCCGGAGCCCGTACGAGCCCTCCCAGCGGGAGAGGTGCAGCGCCTCGGCGATGCCCGTGCTGGTGCCGGGGGTGTGCGGCCATGCGGCGAAGTCGGTGAGCGGCTTGCCGATGACCTGCTCGGCGGGGTACCCGAAGAGCTGCTGCGCGTCCTCGTTCCAGGCGGCGATGGCTCCGCCGCGGTCGACCTGCACGACAGCGACCCGTACGCGGGTATCGGCGACGGGAAGCGCGTCGTCGGGCAGTGCCGGGCCGGCGGCACGGGTGCCGACGGGGCGTTCCGGCAGGTCGAGGCTGAACCAGACGCGCTTGTCGGCGGCCGTGTAGTCGACGCCCCAGTGGGAGGCCAGAGCCGCGCACAGCAGCAGCCCCCGGCCGCCCTCCCGGTCCGGGCTGCCCAGGACGTGGGCCGGGTCCTGGAGCGGCAGCTCCCGCTCCGGGTAGCGGTCGACGACCTCGATGCGTACGCCGTCCCCGTCGCGCAGGCACACCACTTCGGCGGCCGTGCCCGCGTGCACCACGGCATTGGTGACGAGTTCGCTGGTCAGGACGACGGCGTCGTCGACGATGTCGCCGAGCCCCCAGCCCTGGAGGGTGTCCCGCACGAAGGCGCGAGCGGTCGCGACGGAACGTCCGACAGGCTCGAACGTGGCCGCTGCCCTCGCGGTGATCACTCGTCTCCCCTTGTATCGCTGATCGCTTCCCGCGGGTGCGCCGTCCGCGCCCCGCGGGGTGTGCTGCGCCGCGATGGCGGGTGCACTCACGCTGCCGTCTGCCGGGCTGTTCCCATTACCGCCGGCCGGGAGACCCACGTCGCCGTCCGCGGGCATGCCCCCGCGCTCGGCGCTCTGTTCTTGCGTCACCCGCAGCGCCCCTCCGTTGCCTTTCATGTTCTCGCAGCCGTCCCGCATTCTTCGTGTTCTTCCACACGATCCGCACTTTTCGCGCTCTGTCCGCAACACGGGACGGATGGACAGCCGGAAGCCAGGTTACTTACGTTCGCAGTGTGCGCGGGTGCCGGATCCAGTGTGTTTTCCGTCCGGGGTCTGTGGAGAGCCGTGTGCCATGCTGCCGAACTGTTATCGCCTGGTTCGGGCAGGGTGAAACACTGGGAAGGCTCGAAGCAGAAGCCCGGGTATGACGGCAGGACGGTCGACCCTTCGGGAGGGACACGGTGGAGTCTGGCGCAGCGGTGCGTGGCAAGAGTGCGCGCGCGAAGAGCAGCCGCTCCCGGAAGAGCGGGACGATCGAGGTCGACGCGGCAGCCGTGAACCGGCTGTTGCAGGCGCTGACGGCCATGCGGGACGGCAACTTCCGCAAGCGCCTCACCGTCACCGGCGACGGGCCGATGGCAGAGATCGCGGCGGTCTTCAACGAGGTCGCCGACCAGAACCTCCATCTGACCGGTGAGCTGGCCCGCGTACGGCGGGTCGTGGGCCGCGAGGGCAAGCTGACGGAACGGCTCGAGACGGGCACCTGCGAGGGCTCGTGGGCCGCGGCGATCGACGCGTCAAACGCCCTGGTGGAGGACCTGGTCAGGCCCGTATCCGAGGTCGGCAGGGTGCTGACAGCGGTGGCCGAGGGTGACCTGGAGCAGCGGATGGATCTGCGCTCCCGCGGCGCCGACGGCAGCGGGCGGCCGCTGCGCGGGGAGTTCCTCAAGGTCGGGCGTACCGTCAACGGGCTCGTCGACCAATTGTCGGCATTCACGGACGAAGTGACGCGCGTCGCAAGCGAGGTCGGCACCGAGGGCAAGCTGGGCGGCCAGGCGCGTGTGCGCGGTATGTCCGGTTCCTGGAAGGATCTGACGGATTCCGTCAACACGATGGCGTCCCGGCTGACCGCTCAAGTGCGTGACATTGCTCTCGTCACGACCGCTGTCGCGAAGGGTGATCTGTCACGCAAGGTCACCGTCCATGTGGCCGGTGAGATGCTGGAGTTGAAGAACACCGTCAACACGATGGTGGACCAGCTCTCCTCCTTCCAGTCCGAGGTGACGAGAGTCGCCCGCGAGGTGGGCACGGAGGGTGAGCTCGGAGGCCAGGCCCGTGTGCAGGGAGTGGCGGGCGTATGGAAGGACCTCACCGACTCCGTCAACCTCATGGCGGGCAATCTCACCTCCCAGGTGCGCGAGATCGCGCAGGTGACGACGGCCGTCGCGAACGGCGACCTTTCGCAGAAGATCACGGTGAACGCGCGGGGCGAGGTCGCCCAGCTCGCCGAGACCATCAACACGATGACGGAGACGCTCCGTACCTTCGCGGACGAGGTGACCCGTGCGGCGAACGAAGTCGGCACCGAGGGCGTCCTCGGCGGTCAGGCGCAGGTGCCCGGTGCCGCCGGGATCTGGAAGGACCTCACCGACTCGGTGAACACGGCTTTCCGCAACCTCACCGCGCAGGTCAGGGACATCGCTCAGGTGACGACGGCGGTGGCGAACGGTGACCTGTCGCAGAAGGTGACCGTGGACGTCTCCGGCGAGATGCTGGAGCTGAAGACCACGGTGAACACGATGGTCGACCAGCTCTCCTCGTTCGGTGCCGAAGTGACCCGCGTCGCACGGGAGATCGGCGTCGAGGGCGAACTGGGCGGTCAGGCGCAGGTGCCCGGCGCCGGCGGCACCTGGAAGGACCTCACCGACTCGGTGAACACGGCCTTCCGCAACCTCACCGGGCAGGTCCGCAACATCGCTCAGGTGACGACGGCGGTGGCGAACGGCGACCTGTCACAGAAGGTCGCGGTGGACGTGTCCGGCGAGATGCTGGAGCTGAAGAACACCGTCAACACGATGGTGGACCAGCTGTCTTCCTTCGCCGAGCAGGTCACGAGGATGGCCAGGGACGTGGGTACGGAGGGCCGCCTCGGTGGCCAGGCCCGCGTCGACGGTGTCTCCGGGACGTGGAAGGACCTCACGGACTCCGTCAACTTCATGGCGGGCAACCTGACTTCGCAGGTGCGGAACATCGCCCAGGTGACCACGGCCGTCGCCCGCGGTGATCTGTCGCAGAAGATCGAGGTCGACGCCCGCGGGGAGATCCTTGAGCTGAAGAACACCATCAACACGATGGTCGACCAGCTCTCTTCGTTCGCGGAGCAGGTCACGCGGGTGGCCCGCGAGGTCGGTACCGAAGGACGGCTCGGCGGTCAGGCGCAGGTGCCCGGCGTCGCGGGCGTCTGGCGCGATCTCACCGACTCGGTGAACGGCATGGCCGGAAACCTCACGGACCAGGTGCGCAACATCGCGCAGGTGGCGACCGCGGTCGCCCGTGGTGACCTCTCGCAGAAGATCACCGTGGACGCGCGCGGGGAGATCCTTGAGCTGAAGAACACCCTCAACACCATGGTGGATCAGCTCTCTTCGTTCGCCGAGCAGGTCACGCGGGTGGCCCGCGAGGTGGGCACCGAGGGCATCCTGGGCGGTCAGGCGGAGGTCAAGGGCGTCTCCGGGACGTGGAAGGACCTCACCCAGTCCGTCAACTTCATGGCGAACAACCTGACTTCCCAGGTGCGGAACATCGCAGAGGTGACCACTGCCGTCGCGCAGGGCGACCTGTCCAAGAAGATCACCGTCGACGCCAAGGGCGAGATCCTCGCGCTGGTGACGACCGTGAACACGATGGTCGACCAGCTGTCCTCGTTCGCGGAGCAGGTCACGCGCGTGGCCCGTGAGGTGGGCACCGAGGGCATGCTGGGCGGTCAGGCGCGGGTGCCGGGCGTCACGGGCATCTGGAAGGACCTGAGCGAGAACGTCAACCTGATGGCGAACAACTTGACGAGTCAGGTCCGCAACATCTCGCAGGTCGCCACCGCGGTCGCCAACGGTGACCTGACGAAGAAGGTCACCGTCGAGGCCAGTGGTGAGGTCGAGCAGCTCGCGGACACCCTCAACACGATGGTGACGGCGCTCTCCACGTTCGCCGAAGAGGTCACCAGGGTGGCCCGCGAGGTCGGTACGGACGGTGTTCTGGGCGGCCAGGCGCGGGTGGCCGGTGTCGCCGGCACGTGGAAGGACCTCACCGAGTCGGTGAACTCGATGGCCTCCAACCTCACCGGCCAGGTCCGCAACATCGCGATGGTCACCACCGCCATCGCGCGCGGTGACCTGACGAAGAAGATCGACATCGAGGCCAACGGCGAGATCCTGGAGCTGAAGACGACCATCAACACGATGGTCGACCAGCTGTCCTCCTTCGCGGAGCAGGTGACCCGGGTGGCCCGCGAGGTGGGCACAGAGGGGCAGTTGGGCGGTCAGGCACGCGTGCGCGGCGTCGCGGGCACGTGGAAGGACCTGACCGACTCGGTGAACGAGATGGCCTCCAACCTGACCCGCCAGATGCGTGCGATCGCCGACGTCGCCACCGCGGTGACGCGCGGCGACCACAACGTGCGCATCGACGTGGAGGCGGCGGGCGAGATCCTGCAGCTGCAGGGCTACATCAACACCATGATCGCCAACCTCCGCGAGACCACGCTCGCCAACCAGGAGCAGGACTGGCTGAAGGGAAACCTCGCCCGCATCTCCGGCCTCATGCAGGGCCGCCGCGACCTCAAGGACGTCGCCGGTCTGATCATGAGCGAGCTCACGCCGGTCGTCTCCGCGCAGCACGGCGCCTTCTACCTCGCCTTCTCCACCGGCGAGGACCGGGAGGACGTCGGCATCGGAGCGGACCACAGTGCGGACGGCAACTACGAGCTCCGGCTGGTCGGCAGCTACGGCTACTCGACGGAGACCATGCCGACGACCTTCACGCCCGGCGAATCCCTGGTCGGGACGGCCGCGCAGGAGGCACGCACGATCCTCGTCGAGAACGCGCCGCCCGGCTATCTGAAGATCTCCTCCGGACTCGGAGAGGCACCGCCGGCGCACGTCATCGTGCTGCCCGTCGTCTTCGAGGGAACGATCCTCGGCGTGATCGAGCTGGCGACGTTCCAGCCCTTCGCGCAGATCCAGAAGGACTTCCTCAACCAGATCGCTGAAATGATCGCCACGAGCGTCAACACCATCAGCGTCAACACGAAGACCGAGGTCCTGCTCCAGCAGTCGCAGGAGCTGACCGAACAGCTGCGGGACCGCTCCGAGGAGCTGGAGAACCGGCAGCGTGCGCTGCAGGAGTCGAACGCGCAGCTCGAGGAGAAGGCGGAGCAGCTCGCCCAGACCAACAGCGACATCGAGATCAAGAACAGGGAGATCGAGGAAGCGCGGCAGGTCCTGGAGGAGCGTGCCGAGCAGCTGTCCGTATCGATGCGCTACAAGTCGGAGTTCCTGGCGAACATGAGCCACGAGCTGCGCACTCCGCTCAACTCGCTGCTCATCCTCGCGAAACTGCTCGCCGACAACGCGGAGAGCAATCTCTCCCCGAAGCAGGTCGAGTTCGCGGAGACGATCCACGGAGCGGGATCCGACCTGCTGCAGCTGATCAACGACATCCTCGACCTGTCCAAGGTCGAGGCGGGCAAGATGGACGTCAGCCCCACGCGCATCGCGCTCGTCCAGCTCGTCGACTACGTGGAGGCCACGTTCCGGCCGCTCACGGCCGAGAAGGGGCTGGACTTCTCCGTACGCGTCTCGCCGGAGCTGCCCGCCACGCTGCACACCGACGAGCAGCGATTGCTTCAGGTGCTGCGCAACCTGCTGTCCAACGCGGTGAAGTTCACGGACACCGGCGCCGTCGAGCTGGTGATCCGCTCGGCGCAGGCGGACGTTCCCGACGTGATCCGGGAGCAGATGCTGGAGCACGGGTCGCTGCTGGACGCCGAGGCGGAGATGATCGCGTTCTCGGTGACGGACACCGGCATCGGGATCGCCGCCAGCAAGATGCGCGTGATCTTCGAGGCGTTCAAACAGGCGGACGGCACGACGAGCCGCAAGTACGGCGGTACGGGCCTGGGCCTGTCCATCAGCCGTGAGATCGCCCGGCTGCTCGGCGGTGAGATCTACGCCGCCAGTGAGCCCGGGCGGGGCTCCACCTTCACGCTGTACCTACCGCTGCATCCGACGGAGCTGCCGCCGCAGGGGTACGCCCAGCTCGGCTCGGGCACTCTCGCCGTCACCGCCGCCGCGGAGACCGGGGCCGCCGCCGCCGAACGCATCGCTCCGCGGGAGCGGGTCGAGGAGGACGCGGAGGAGTCGGCTGCCGAGGGACGGGACGCCGAAGCTGGGTCCGCCGAGGGTCAGGAGCTGTCCGCGAGCGACCTCGCCGCCTCGGAAGCGGAACGGGCCGCCGCCTCTCTCGTACGGCGCCGCAGGCAGCGCAACGCCGCTGAGCCCGAGCAGCAGCCGGAACTGCCCCCGGAGGCGCAGCCGGAGCCCCGCGCGCTCCAGAACGGCCGCGGCGGCCGGAGGGCTCAGCTCGGCGGCAACGGCTCGGGCGCCCCAGCCGGCGGGGGGAACGGGACGGAAGCCGCCTCCGCGGGGTCACAGGGCGCGAAGGACGATGCCTGGCTGCACAGCGGGCAGGACCTCGTCGAGCCGGGCCCCGGCGGCGACTTCGGCGGCGAGAAGGTGCTCATCGTCGACGACGACATCCGGAATGTCTTCGCGCTCACGAGCGTCCTCGAGCAGCACGGACTCCAGGTGCTCTACGCGGAGAACGGCCGCGAGGGGATCGAGGTCCTGGAGCAGCACGACGACGTGACCGTCGTGCTGATGGACATCATGATGCCCGAGATGGACGGCTACGCGACGACTGCCGCGATCCGCAAGATGCCGCAGTTCGCCGGGCTGCCGATCATCGCGCTGACGGCCAAGGCGATGAAGGGCGACCGGGAGAAGAGCATCGAGGCCGGAGCGTCCGACTACGTCACCAAACCAGTGGATACGGATCATCTGCTGTCTGTCATGCAGGAGTGGATGAGCGGGCGCTGATGTGGCACGGTGCTCGTAGCAGTCGACCGCTGACAGAGTGTGTCGAAGACGTGTGGAAGTGCGGTCAACCGGGAACCTTTTGGTCCCCTGAGGCGTTTTTGTTGTGTGCACAGTGACATCACGGTGACAGGGTGTGGCGAACACCGGCGTGCGGCTACGATGACCCGCACAAGGACGGGCGGCGCTGTCGATGAGCGGCCCCCAGGGGCGGCGTCCGACGGACTGCCGGGGCGAGGAGGACGGGCCATGGTGCAGAAGGCCAAGATCCTCTTGGTCGATGACCGGCCGGAGAATCTGCTGGCGCTGGAGGCCATTCTCTCCGCGCTCGATCAGACGCTGGTGCGGGCATCGTCAGGGGAGGAAGCGCTCAAGGCGCTGCTGACGGACGACTTCGCGGTCATCCTGCTCGATGTGCAGATGCCCGGCATGGACGGCTTCGAGACGGCTGCCCACATCAAGCGCCGGGAGCGCACGCGGGACATCCCGATCATCTTCCTGACGGCCATCAACCACGGCCCGCACCACACCTTCCGGGGATACGCGGCGGGCGCGGTCGACTACATCTCCAAGCCGTTCGACCCGTGGGTGCTGCGCGCCAAGGTCTCCGTGTTCGTCGAGCTCTACATGAAGAACGTCCAGCTGCGTGAGCAGGCGTCACTGCTGCGGCGTCAGTTGGAGAACGGCAGCGGCTCCTCCGGCCAGGCGGCGCCGGAGAGCGCCGAGACCGAGGAGGGCGCCGAGCCCCATGGACTGCTGACCGAGCTGTCCACGCGCCTCGCCGCCGTGGAGGAACAGGCCGAAGCTCTGTCAAAGCAGCTGGGCGACAGCGCGGAGTCGGCCACCGTCGCAACGGCCGCGCACCTCGAACGCAAAATCACCGGGCTGCGCCGGGCACTTGACGCCCTGGAACCCGGCGCGGGCGGCAGCGCCACGGCCCAGGTGCCCTCGCAGAACTGACCGGCCGGACCGAGGGCCCCGGCCAGGGCCGCCGCTCGGTAGCCCCATCCGCCGCACGATCTCCTGACGCACCGTCATGAGTCCGCCCTGGGACAGGGGTGGCGAGCCCGCCCCTGTCAGCACGCAGGCACTGCACAGCCGTTCGTGCCCCGGAGGCCCGACGACGGTAACCTCACCACCATGGCCTCTCGTACGTCAGGCTCCGGAAAGGCAGCCAAGAAAGCACCCGCGAAGAAGGCTGCCGCAAAGAAGGCGCCGGCGAAGAAGGCCACCGCCAAGAAGGCAGCTGCCCGTAAGCCTCCCGCCAAGGCGAAAGCCAAAGCGGCACCCAAGCCGGCTCCGTCGCCCACCGGCGGTATCTACCGGCTGGTGCGGGCCTGCTGGCTCGGTGTCGCGCACACCCTCGGTGCGCTCCTGCGCGGCATAGGGCGCAGCACCAAGGGGCTCGACCCGGCCCACCGCAAGGACGGGCTGGCCCTGCTGCTCGTCGGCATCGCTCTGGTCATCGCCGCGGGCACCTGGTCCAACCTCAAGGGCAGCGTCGGCGAGCTCGTCAAGATGCTCATCACGGGGGCGTTCGGCCGGCTCGATCTGCTCGTGCCGGTGCTCCTCGGTGTCATCGCCGTACGCCTCATCCGGCACCCGGAGAAGCCGGAGGCCAACGGCCGTATCGTCGTGGGACTTTCGGCGCTCGTGGTGGGCGGGCTCGGGCTCGTGCACATCGCCTGCGGCGCGCCCGGGCGTGGCGCGGGCGAGAGCGCCATCCAGGACTCGGGGGGCCTCATCGGCTGGGCCTCGTCGCGGCCCCTGATCGAGACGGTCGGCGGATCGCTTGCCGTGCCGCTGCTCGTCCTGGTCGCCGTGTTCGGTCTGCTGGTCGTCACCGCCACGCCCGTCAACGCGATCCCGCGGAGGATGCGTGCGCTGGCCGTGCGGCTGGGCCTCGCGGACCCGCCTGCCGGGCCAAGGGAGTTCGAGGACGACGAGGCCGACGTGGAGCGCCGCCCGGCGCGGGGACGTGCGCACAGCATGCGCAAGGAGTACCTCGATCCGGCGCAGGCGGAGAAGGAAGCCCTCGATGAGCGCCGCTCCTCGCGCAAGGGCCGTGCCCGCCGCAGCGGCGCGGCCGCGGGCGCCGGCCAGTCGGACGAGTCGTTCGACGTCGCCGCGGGCGCGGCGGCCTCGCTCGACGGGGCGCTGCTGCACGGCGTGCAGCCCTCGCAGCTCGTCGCCGACCTGAGCAACGGTGTCTCCTCCGGCGAGCGGAACAAGACTTTCGGCACTGAGAACGAGTCCGAGAGTGGCGCGCGTCGCGAGCGCGACGAGACCGGCGCGGGCCGGCGTGAGGACACACCGGTACCCGATCTGACGAAGTCCTCCGCCCGCAAGGACCCGGAGGGGCTGCCGCCGCGCGCCGAACAGCTCCAGCTCTCCGGCGACATCACGTACTCGCTGCCCTCCCTCGACCTCCTGGAGCGGGGCGGGCCGGGCCGCACGCGCAGTGCCGCCAACGACCGCGTGGTGGAGTCCCTGACGAACGTCTTCAGCGAGTTCAAGGTGGATGCCGCGGTCACCGGCTTCACCCGCGGCCCGACCGTCACCCGGTACGTGATCGAACTCGGTCCGGCCGTGAAGGTCGAGAAGATCACGGCACTGACGAAGAACATCGCCTACGCCGTGGCAAGCCCGGATGTGCGCATCATCAGCCCCATCCCGGGCAAGTCCGCGGTCGGCATCGAGATCCCCAACAGCGACCGGGAGATGGTGAATCTCGGTGACGTGCTGCGCTCCGCCGAGGCGGCGGGCGAGGAGCACCCGATGCTCGTGGGCCTCGGCAAGGACGTCGAAGGGGGCTACGTCTCGGCCAATCTCGCCCGCATGCCGCACATACTGATCGCGGGAGCGACCGGTTCCGGCAAGTCCTCGTGCATCAACTGTCTGATCACCTCCGTGCTGGCCCGTGCCACCCCGGAGGACGTGCGGATGGTCCTCGTCGACCCCAAGCGGGTCGAACTGACCGCCTACGAAGGCATTCCGCACCTCATCACGCCCATCATCACCAACCCCAAGAAGGCCGCGGAGGCCCTGCAGTGGGTCGTGCGCGAGATGGATCTGCGCTACGACGACCTGGCGGCTTACGGGTACCGGCACATCGACGACTTCAACGCGGCCGTGCGCAGCGGCAAGGCGACGGCGCCGGAGGGCAGCGAGCGGGAGCTGGCGCCGTACCCGTACCTCCTGGTCATCGTCGACGAGCTGGCCGACCTGATGATGGTGGCCCCGCGCGACGTCGAGGACGCGATCGTTCGGATCACGCAGCTCGCGCGTGCGGCGGGCATCCACCTGGTGCTGGCGACGCAACGTCCGTCCGTCGACGTCGTCACCGGCCTGATCAAGGCCAACGTGCCCTCCCGGCTGGGCTTTTCCACTTCGTCCCTCGCCGACAGCCGTGTGATCCTCGACCAGGCCGGTGCGGAGAAGCTGATCGGCAAGGGCGACGGGTTGTTCCTGCCCATGGGCGCGAACAAGCCGGTGCGCATGCAGGGGGCCTGGGTCGGCGAGGACGAGATCCACGGGATCGTCGAGCACTGCAAGGCTCAGATGTCCCCCGTCTTCCGGGACGACGTCGTCGTCGGGCAGAGCAAGAAGAAGGAGATCGACGAGGAGATCGGCGACGATCTGGACCTCCTCTGCCAGGCGGCCGAACTTGTCGTCTCGACCCAGTTCGGTTCGACGTCGATGCTGCAGAGGAAGCTGCGTGTGGGCTTCGCCAAGGCCGGGCGGCTGATGGATCTGATGGAGTCGCGTGGCGTGGTCGGGCCCAGCGAGGGATCCAAGGCGCGGGATGTTTTGATCAAGCCTGATGAACTTGATGGTGTGCTGGCCGTGATCCGCGGGGAGTCTCACCCGTAAGGACGAGTGAGGCAACCGTTTCCCCGGCGTATACGTCAAGTTGGGAGACGGGAGTGTGCGGAAGTGTCCGAAGTCAGGCGGTACGACAATCCTGATGGCGTACAAAGTTCGTCCGCCCGCTTGCCCCGCTCTTTTGCCCCGCCCCTAGACTGAACGTCCAGCAGGTGGCTACACGCTCGAAAGGCGCCCCCGTGTCCATCGGCAACGCAGCGGAAGAGGACCGTCCATCGGTCGGTCAAGCCCTCCAGCAAGCACGCAACGAAGCACGGCTGACTGTGGACGAAGTCAGTACGTCTACGAGAGTGCGCGTCCCCATCGTGCAGGCCATCGAGGCGGATGACTTCTCCCGCTGCGGTGGTGACGTCTACGCCCGCGGGCATGTCCGGACCCTGGCGCGCGCAGTCGGACTGGATCCCGAAGAGCTCGTCGCGCAGTACGACGGGGATCACGGTGGACGTCCCCAGCCGACCCCGCCCGCCGCGCTCTTCGAGGCCGAACGCATCAGGCCGGAGCGGCGCAGGCCCAACTGGACTGCCGCCATGGTCGCCGCGATCGTCGCGGTCGTCGGTTTCGTCGGCTTCACCCTCGTCGGAGGCGGCGGTGAGCAGCAGCCCTCCAAGGCGAAGGAGACGCCCTCGTCGGAGCCCACGGACACCGCCACTCCCTCCAGGCCTCCGGAGACCTCCGTTCCCGAGGACCAGAAGCCGTCCGACAGCCCCGAGGCATCCGACAGCGCCATCGCCGCGGCCCCCGCGGACAAGGTCACGGTGCAGATGACCGCGGAGCAGGACGTGTGGATCTCCGCGCGGGACCACAACGGCCGGCTGATGCACGAGGGTGTGCTGAAGAAGAGCAAGAGCAAGGTCTTCACCGACGACAAGCGCCTCAGCCTCGTCCTCGGCAATGCCGGCGGCGTGAAGCTGTACGTCAACGGCAAGGAAGTCAAGGACGTCGGCGAGGACGGCCAGGTCCAGCGCGTCAGCTACACGCGGGGTGACCCCGAGGCAGGCTGACTTGGGCAGCGCCCTGACCTGGGCACCGCGTCGCGACGGCACGAGGACCCGGCCCGAGCGCGTTCCGCCCATCAGTCGCAGCATCACCTGCGGCCGGTGGGCGGAACGCGACGAAGTACGCTGAGTCCATGCCCGAACGCCGCACCGTCGCCCTTGTCACGCTTGGATGCGCACGCAACGAAGTCGACTCCGAAGAGCTCGCAGGCCGCTTGGCGGCGGACGGCTGGGACCTCGTCGAAGAGGCCGCGCAGGCCGACGTCGCAGTGGTCAACACCTGTGGCTTCGTCGAGGCCGCCAAGAAGGACTCCGTCGACGCACTCCTCGAGGCCAACGACCTGAAGTCCGGCGCGGGTTCGGACGGCGGCAGCCGCACCAAGGCCGTGGTGGCCGTGGGCTGCATGGCCGAGCGGTACGGCAAGGAGCTCGCGGAGGCACTGCCCGAGGCCGACGGCGTGCTCGGCTTCGACGACTACGCCGACATCTCCGACCGGCTGCAGACCATCCTCGGCGGAGGCGTGCACGCCCCGCACACCCCCCGCGATCGCCGCAAGCTCCTGCCCATCAGCCCCGCCGAGCGGCAGGACGCCGCCGGGGTCGCGCTGCCCGGCCACGGAGACCAGGTGACGGCAGCGCCCGCCGACCTCCCGGAGGGTGTTGCTCCGGCCTCCGGGCCCCGGGCGCCCCTGCGGCGACGGCTGGACGGCAGCCCCGTCGCGTCCGTGAAGCTGGCTTCCGGCTGCGACCGGCGGTGCTCGTTCTGCGCGATCCCGTCCTTCCGCGGCTCCTTCATCTCCCGGCGGCCCTCGGACGTACTGGGCGAGACGCGCTGGCTGGCCGAGCAGGGCGTGCGCGAGGTCATGCTCGTCTCCGAGAACAACACCTCCTACGGCAAGGACCTGGGCGACATCCGGCTCCTGGAGACGCTGCTGCCCGAACTGGCCGCGGTCGAGGGCATCGAACGCATCCGGGTCAGCTACCTCCAGCCGGCCGAGATGCGCCCCGATCTGATCGACGTACTGACGCAGACGGACAAGGTCGCCCCGTACTTCGACCTGTCCTTCCAGCACTCCGCCCCGGGCGTGCTGCGGGCGATGAGGCGTTTCGGCGACACCGACCGCTTCCTCGGACTGCTGGACACGATCAGATCCAAGTCTCCGGAGGCGGGCGTCCGTTCGAACTTCATCGTGGGATTCCCCGGCGAGAGCGAGGCCGACGTCGCCGAGCTGGAGCGTTTCCTCACCGGGGCCCGCCTGGATGCCATCGGAGTCTTCGGATACTCCGACGAGGACGGGACGGAGGCGGCGGGCTACGAAGACAAGAACGCCCCCGACGTTGTCGCGGAACGCCTCGAGCGTGTCTCCCGGCTCGCGGAGGAGCTGACGGCGCAGCGTGCCGAGGAGCGGCTCGGGGAGACCGTGCGCGTGCTCGTCGAGGCCGTCGAGAGCGATGAGGACGACCAGGACCGAGACGCCCACGACGTCGAAGGGACCGTGCTCGTCGGCCGTGCCGCGCACCAGGCGCCGGAAACGGACGGGCACGTGCTGCTGAGAGGAGGTCCCGCACCGCTACGAGGCTCCGCGATCGGACGTATGGTCGAGGCGAAAGTGGTCGCCACGGAAGGCGTGGACCTGGTTGCGGAGCCTCTGCACAGCGGTGCCGAGGGGGGCGACGAGGGCGGCGGAGGCAGCAAGGAGGCCGGCGGATGACAGGAGTCCCGGCCTCCGCGGCGAGTGGTGGTGCGATGGCCAAACCCCAGCACAAGCCCCAGTACGAGCCCCTGCCCGGTGCTGCCGCGGGCGCGGTGCGCAGGGTGAGCCTGTGGAACATCGCCAACATCCTCACGATGGTGCGGCTGCTGCTCGTCCCCGGATTCGTGACGCTGATGATGTGGCACGGCGGGCACGACCCCGCCTGGCGCTCGTTCGCCTGGGCCGCCTTCACCGTCGCCATGATCACGGACCTCTTCGACGGGGAACTGGCCCGCCGCTACGACCTCGTCACCGACTTCGGCAAGATCGCGGATCCCATTGCCGACAAGGCGATCATGGGCGCCGCTCTGGCCTGCCTCTCCGTGCTGGACGACCTGCCCTGGTGGGTCACCGGCGTGATCCTCTTCCGTGAGCTGGGCATCACGGCGCTGCGCTTCTGGGTCATCCGGCACGGTGTGATCCCCGCCAGCAGGGGCGGCAAGCTCAAGACCCTGGCGCAGGGCGTCGCCGTGGGCATGTACGTGCTGGCGCTGACCGGGCCGCTCGCCACGCTGCGCTGGTGGGTGATGGCGGTCGCCGTCGTGCTGACGGTCGTGACCGGGCTCGACTACGTACGGCAGGCGATCCTGCTGCGCAGGGCAGGGCGTGCCCGGGAGCGGGAAGCGCGAGCCGCGGAGGCGGCCGGACCGGAGGGGTCGTGAGCGACATCCCACCGCCCGAGGACCGCGAAGAGGAATTCTTCGACGTGGCCGCGCATGTGCTGGAGCTGCTGGTGGAACGCGGCGAGACGGTGGCTGTCGCCGAGTCGCTGACGGGAGGGATGGTGGCCGCCGAGATCACTGCGGCACCCGGTTCCTCGCGGGCCTTCCGCGGTTCGGTCACCGCGTACGCGACCGATCTGAAGAGGGATCTGCTGGGCGTCGACGGGGCGCTGCTGGCGGAGCGGGGCGCCGTCGACGAGGACGTGGCCCGCGCCATGGCCGAGGGCGTGAGAGCGGCACTGGGCGCCTCCTGGGGACTGTCCACGACGGGGGTCGCCGGCCCGGATCAGCAGGACGGCAAGCCCGTCGGCACGGTCTTCACCGCCGTGGTGGGCCCGCACGGCGGGACGACCTGCCGGGCGCTCAGCTTCGACGGTGACCGGGCGGAGATCCGCAGGCGGAGCGTGACGGGGGCACTGGGGTTGCTGCGCGACGAACTGGCCGGGAATGCGCGGAGGAAGGATAAGGAACATGACGGGGGGAATGGTTGTTTGCAGCCCTGAGTGAACACGACATCGCTCCCCGCACGGGTGCAGCCCGAGGCGGTACGGTGGAGCCTGAAGGATTCACGCCCGATGGGGTGGTGGGTATCAAGCTGTGGAAGACGCCGCGCGTTGAGAGGGAGGAGCACCGATGATTCTGCTCCGTCGCCTGCTGGGTGACGTGCTGCGTCGGCAGCGCCAGCGCCAGGGCCGTACCCTGCGCGAAGTCTCTTCATCTGCCCGGGTTTCGCTCGGGTATCTCTCCGAGGTAGAGCGCGGTCAGAAGGAAGCTTCCTCCGAACTGCTGTCCTCGATCTGCGACGCGCTGGATGTGCGGATGTCCGAGCTCATGCGGGAAGTCAGCGATGAGCTGGCACTCGCGGAGCTGGCCGAATCCGCTGCGAGCGAGACCGTGCCCGCCCCGATGCGGCGCACTGTCCTCAACCCGGTCTCCGTGACTTCCGTCACAGGAGTTCCGGAGGAGCGCGTCACGATCAAGGCGCCCGCGGAGGCCGTCGACGTCGTCGCGGCCTGACGCGCCCCGCACGGACAGCACGAGAGTTCGCCGAGAGGCCCCGCCGGTTCGTCCGGCGGGGCCTCTCGCTGTGCCGTGACGGGCGCCGGTGTAAGCGCCGCACGGCCGCCGGCGGGCGCTGTTCCGCAGCCGTAGGCACCGATGCCGCTCTGCTGTCGCGCGGTCGCACCGGGTGCGTGACGATGGGCTGAGCGTGACCAGCATCGGACGTGCCCGGGAGGTGCGGAGATGACGGGTTCCATACGGTGGCTGCCCATGCGTCGGGCCCTGACGGCAGGGACCGTGGCGGCCGGCGGGTGGCTGGTGTGGCCGCTCATGGCGCCCGGTGCTCCACCGGCGGCGGCGATGGCGGCGGTGCTCGGCTGGGGGCTGGGCCTGATACCCGTCCATGTGACGCTCGGGACTCCGCGTCAACAGGCCGCAAGCCGGACTGTGCGGCGCCCCGCGCAGACGTACCGTCAGGGGCCCGAGCGGCGAACGGCCGGATGGGGCAGGGAAGTTCAAGGGCGGCCGCACGAGGCGGAGTCTGACTGACTCCGAGCCGTGCGTGAGGTGTGGGCGGTCAGCGAGAGGCTCGGCCGGAAGCCGGCGGTCCCGGCGTCCCAGGGTGAGGACCGGGCTGGCAGCGGGGGCAGTAGAAGGCAGTCCGGGGGCGTTCCGCAGGCCCATGCCGGCCCGTGCGGACGGTGGTGCCGCATCGGTGGCAGGGGCGGTTGGCCCGGCCGTACACCCACAGCGCGCGGTCGCGGTCGGAACCGGCGGGGGTTTGCGTCGTACGGCGGTCGAAGCGCTCCTTGTTGGCGTCGAGAAGATTCCGCGCCGCGGCGAGCAGCTTCTCGAGGCGGGACGGCGGCAGCTCACCAAGAGGAGTCCAGGGCGAACTGCCTGCGAGGAAGCACAGTTCGGCGGCGTAGACGTTGCCGATGCCGGCGAGATTGCGCTGATCGAGAAGCGCTTCGACGAGGGGGCGGCCCGGCTCCGTCAGCAGGCGGCGCAGGGCCTCCTGCGCGTCCCAGTCCGGGCCCAGGAGATCCGGCCCCAGGTGCCCCAGTGCCCCCGACTCCTCGTCGGTGCGCAGCAGTTCGAGAACAGGGAGCCGGTAGCCGGTCGCCGTGGCGGAGGACGTCGCCAGGACCGCACGGATCTGGTGCGCAGGGCCGCTGCCGCCGCGCGTCCGATACTCCGGCGTGCTGACCCGCCAGGCGCCTTCCATGCCGAGATGCGAGTGGATCGTGAAGCCGCCCTCGACGCGGATGAGGATGTGCTTGCCGCGGGGAGCCGCTTCGAGCGTCCGTCGTCCGGTGAGATCCGCCGTCGCGAGCCGGGGGACACGAAAGTCGGTACGCGTCAGGGCCTGCCCGGCCAGCGCCTCGTGCAGCCGGCGGGCCGTGTACCAGACGGTGTCTCCTTCGGGCATGGACTCATCCTTGCAACGGGGCAGCGGCAGCGGGGAGTGCGGTGCGCCGCCGCCGGTCGGCCGACTCTCCGCGCAGCACGGCCGGTTGATTCCGGCCGTTCTCCGTCATCGGGCCCGCAGCCGGAGGCCGCGCGGCGTGGCGTGGAAGCCCGCCGTCTCCAGGAGGCTGCCGAACGGTGACGAGAGCGTGGACGCTCCGTTCACACGCTCCACGGTGACAGTGCCGAGGGCGCCCTCCGTCGCCGCGCGCGCCAGCGCCTCGGCCGCAGTGGCGGGCGCGGGGACCCCGCCCGTGTCCAGGATGTCGGCGCCGGCGACTGCGCCCGGCTCGGATGTGCCCGGCCAGACGAGCAGCGTCTTGCCGCCCCGCTCCATGTAGAGGGTGAGCTCGCCGTCGACCAGCACGACCACGGAGCCCGCCTTGCGGCCGGGCTTGTGCGTCGCACCCTCCGGGGGCTCGGGCCAGGGGAGGGCCGCCCCGTAGGCGTTCGCCGGGTCGGCTGCGGCCAGGACCACGGCGCGGAAGTGCTGTTCACGCTCGCGGGCCGTGTTCACGGCGCGCAGTCTGTCGATGGCGCCGTCCATCGCGAACTGGGCCGCGCCGAGGCCCTCCACGACATAGCCGCGCCGCGCCTGTCCGCTCTCCTCGAACGCGGCCAGCACCCGGTAGGCGGCAGAGAAGCCGCCCTCCACACCCTCCGCCGCCACCGCACCCCGGGTGACGATGCCGTGCCGGTCCAGCAGCGTGCGGGCCAGGGCATGCGCCCGGTGCGTCGCGTCCGTCTCGGCGGGAGGCAGCAGTGACCAGCGCCCGGCGACGGTCGGGGGTCCGTTGCGGGAAGCGGTCGGGCGATTCGTGCCGCTGCGGGTGGCGGCGGCGGTGAGCGAGCCGTAACGCCCGCGCGGGACCGCGCGCTTGGCGCGGTGTGCCGTCGACCCCGCCGTACGGCCCGAGCCGAGCAGCGCCCGCAGCGGAGCCAGCGTGTCGTTGGAGACGCGGCCGGACCAGGCCAGGTCCCAGAGCGCGTCGGCCAGTTGAGGGTCCGTCGCCTCCGGGGCGGACGTGGCACGTACCTGGTCGGCGATCTGACGGAAGAACAGCCCGTACCCGGGTGCGAGGGCGTCCAGCAGGGCCTGGTGGAACGGCGTCAGCTCCAGCGGCAGGGGCGGCGGAAGGAGCAGCCCCGCCGTGTCCGCGGGATACAGCGAGAGCCAGCCGTCCTTGCCCGGCAGCGAACCCGCACCGGCCCAGAGGACCTCGCCGGAGGTGGTGAGCTCGTCGAGCATGCCGGGGCTGTAGTCACGCACACGGCCCGGCAGCACCAGCCTCTCCAGGGCCGAGGCAGGCACCGGCGCGCCCTGCAACTGCTCGACCGTGCGCATCAGTCCGTCGATGCCGCGCACGCTGCCCGCGCCCGGCGCCGAGACGTGCTGCCACTGCGGCAGGAACGCCGCCAGCGCGGAAGCCGGCACCGGCTCCAGCTCCTGGCGCAGCGCCGCGAGCGAGCGGCGGCGCAACCGGCGCAGCACTGCCGCGTCGCACCACTCCTGGCCGACCCCGGCCGGATGGAACTCGCCCTGCACCAGACGCCCGGATGCCGCGAGCCGCTGCAGGGCGCCCTCCGCGACGGCGGTGCCCAGTCCGAAGCGTGCCGCTGCGTCGGCGGAGACGAACGGGCCGTGCGTACGGGCGTACCGGGCGAGCAGGTCACCGAGCGGATCCGGGACCGGCTCGGTGAACGCCTCCGGGACGCCCACCGGGAGGGCCGCTCCCAGGGCGTCGCGCAGCCGGCCCGCGTCCTCCACGGCGGCGAAGTGCTCCTCCCCGGCGATGCGTACGCGGATCGCCCGCCGGGCGGACTCCAGCTCCTCCGCCCACCGCGGGTCCGCTCCGCGCTCCCGCAGCGCCTCCGGCGTCAACGGGCCCAGCAGCCGGAGGAGGTCGGCCACGCCCTCGGAGTCCTTGACGCGGCGGTCCTCGCTGAGCCACTGCAGCTCGCGCTCCAGATCGGCCAGCACCTCCGCGTCGAGCAGTTCGCGCAGCTCCGCCTGGCCCAGCAGCTCCGCGAGCAGCCGGGAGTCCAGCGACAGCGCGGCCGCACGGCGCTCCGCCAGCGGTGAGTCGCCCTCGTAGAGGTACTGCGCGACGTAGCCGAAGAGCAGGGATCGCGCGAAGGGGGACGGGTCGGTGGTGGTCACCTCGACGACGCGGACGCGGCGTGCCTCGATGTCGCCCATCAGCTCCGACAGGCCCGGCACGTCGAAGACGTCCTGGAGGCATTCCCGTACCGCTTCCAGCACGATCGGGAACGAGCCGAACTCCGAGGCGACCTGGAGCAGTTGGGCGGCCCGCTGACGCTGCTGCCACAAGGGTGTGCGCTTGCCCGGGTTGCGGCGCGGCAGCAGGAGCGCACGTGCGGCGCACTCACGGAAGCGGGCCGCGAAGAGCGCGGAGCCGCCGACCTGGTCCGTGACGATCTGCTCGACATCGCCCGCGTCGAAGAGGACGTCGGAGACACCGACCGGCGCCTGCCCGTCGTCGAAGGCCGTGCTGCCCCCGCCCGGCTGCCCCGCAGCGGCCTCCTCCAGCAGATCCAGACCCATCAGATCCGCGTCGGGGAGGCGGAGGACGAGCCCGTCGTCGGCATGCATGACCTGGGCGTCCATGCCGTATCGCTCGGTGAGACGCGCTCCGAGGGCCAGCGCCCACGGTGCGTGCACCTGCGCGCCGAAGGGGGAGTGCACGACGATCCGCCAGTCCCCCAGCTCGTCGCGGAAACGCTCGACCACGATCGTCCGGTCGTCGGGGATGTGACCGCAGGCGCTGCGCTGCTCGTCGAGATAGGTGAGCAGGTTGCTGACCGCCAGGTCGTCGAGCCCCGCCGCTGACAGCCGCTCGCGCGCGGCCTCGGCGCCGAGCGAGCCGACCTCGCGCAGGAAGGCTCCCAGGGCGCGCCCCAACTCCAGCGGGCGGCCCAGCTGATCGCCCTTCCAGAAGGGCAGCCGCCCCGGAACGCCCGGAGCAGGTGTGACGAGCACGCGGTCGCGGGTGATGTCCTCGATCCGCCAGGAGGTGGTGCCCAGCGTGAAGACGTCGCCCACGCGCGACTCGTAGACCATCTCCTCGTCCAGCTCGCCGACCCGGCCGCCGCCCTTCTTCGGGTCGGCACCGGCGAGGAAGACTCCGAACAGGCCCCGGTCAGGGATGGTGCCCCCGGAGGTGACGGCGAGGCGCTGGGCGCCGGGCCTGCCGCTGAGGGTCTGCGCCACCCTGTCCCACACCAGCCGCGGCCGCAGCTCGGCGAAGGCGTCCGACGGATAACGGCCCGCGAGCATGTCCAGCACGGCGTGGTACGCCGACTCGGGAAGGGAGGCGAACGGCGCCGCGCGGCGCACCAGAAGCAGCAGCTCCTCCACGTCCCAGGTGTCGACGGAGACCATCGCGACCAGCTGCTGCGCCAGAACGTCCAGCGGATTGGCCGGGATGCGCAGCGCCTCGATGGCGCCCTCGCGCATCCGCTCCGTGACCACCGCCGACTGCACAAGGTCACCGCGGTACTTGGGGAAGACCACACCGGCCGAGACGGCACCGACCTGATGGCCCGCACGGCCCACACGCTGCAGACCCGACGCGACCGACGGCGGCGACTCGACCTGGACGACGAGGTCGACGGCTCCCATGTCGATGCCCAGCTCCAGGCTGGAGGTGGCGACCACGGCGGGCAGCCGGCCCGACTTCAGCTCCTCCTCCACCTGGGCACGCTGGTCCTTGGAGACCGAGCCGTGGTGCGCGCGGGCCAGCAGGGGAGGGGCGCCCTTCGCCGCCCCGGCCTCGGCCATCACCTCCGCGGGCGAATGGTGCTCGGGCATGGGCTCGCCCGTGGCGCGCTCGTATGCGATCTCGTTGAGCCTGTTGCACAGACGCTCCGCGAGGCGGCGGGAGTTGGCGAAGACGATCGTCGAGCGGTGCGCCTGCACGAGATCGGCGATGCGCTCCTCCACCGAGGGCCAGATGGACGGCTTGCCGCCGCCACCCGGGCCGCTGCCGCCGCCCGCACCGGCGCTGTCCTGCGCGGGTGAGCTGCCCAGCTCGCCCATGTCCTCGACGGGCACCACCACCGACAGGTCGAACTCCTTGCCGGACGGCGGCTGCACGACGGTCGCCTTGCGCTGCGGCGAGAGGAAGCGGGCCACCTCGTCCACGGGACGGACCGTCGCGGACAGCCCGATCCGGCGCGCGGGGCGCTCCAGCAGCTCGTCCAACCGCTCCAGGGACAGGGCGAGATGAGCGCCGCGCTTGGTGCCCGCCACCGCGTGCACCTCGTCCAGGATCACCGTCTCGACACCGGAGAGTGCGTCACGCGCGGCGGAGGTGAGCATCAGGAACAGCGACTCGGGCGTCGTGATCATGATGTCCGGAGGGCGGCGGGCCAGTGAGCGCCGCTCGGCCGCAGGGGTGTCACCGGAGCGGATTCCGACCCTGATGTCCGGCTCGGGCAGCCCGAGGCGCAGCGACTCCTGGCGGATGCCCGTCAGCGGGCTGCGCAGATTGCGCTCCACGTCGACCGCGAGCGCCTTCAGCGGTGAGACATAGAGCACGCGGCAGCGCTTGATGGGATCCGCGGGCGGGGGAGTGGAGGACAGCCTGTCGAGCGAGGCGAGGAAGGCGGCCAGGGTCTTGCCGGAGCCGGTGGGCGCCACGACCAGCGCGTCCGACTCCTCGGTTAGCGCACGCCAGGCCCCGGCCTGGGCGGACGTGGGCGCGCTGAAGGCCCCCGTGAACCAGGCCCGGGTAGCGGGGGAGAACACATCGAGTGCCGAAGCCGGCGAGGGGCCCGGCGAGGTCTGACCCATGGTCTCCATCGTGCACCTCACCACTGACAACGCCGCAGCACGGCGCAGAATGGGCGCATGGGAAGGCGCATGGGAACTGGTGAGAGCGCGCGGCACTGGCAGCATCCGCAGCTGCCGGACGTCGATCTGCTGCGCGCCCGCTATCTGCGCAAGACCTTCCCCCGGCACACGCACGACGCCTATGTGATCGGGGCCATCGCCGAGGGCGTGGAGGCCTTCGAGCACAGCGGTGCCGAGCACCGTGCCGGTCCGGGCGGACTCGCGCTGATCAATCCCGGTGTCCCGCACTCGGCACACGCGGGCAGCCCCGAGGGCTGGCGCTACGACGTGCTCTATCCGGCACCCTCGCTGGTCGCCCGCATCGCCGCCGAGACGACATCGCTCCGCGGCACTCCCGGCTTCGTCACCGCCTCCGTCGACGACCCCGACAGCGCGGCCCTCGTCGCCCGCGTGCACCGCGCCGCCGAGGGCGGGCAGGCACTCACCGCGGACAGCCTGATGCGGATCGCGATAGCCCGGGTGCTGCGGCTGTACGGAGGTCCGATCCCGTCCCGGCCCGTCGCCACGGCGGGAGCTCGCACGGCCGAGCGCGCACGCGCGGTCCTGGAGGAGCGGATGGCGGACCCTCCCACCCTGGAGGCACTCGCGGGCGAGCTGGCCACCGGCACCTTCGCGCTGCTGCGCGCGTACCGCGAGCGGTACGGGATGCCGCCGCACGCCTGGCTGACCGACGCCCGTGTGCACCGGGCACGCAAGCTGCTCGACGCCGGTGTGCCGCTCGCGGAGACCGCGGCCGCGGTGGGGTTCACGGACCAGTCGCATCTCAGCCGGCACTTCGGGCGGATCGTGGGCGTGCCGCCCGGCGCCTACCAGCGTGAGCGTCTGCGGCCCGGCCGGACTGCCTGAGAGGGAGTGCTCGCGTCCGTCCCGGCGGTGCGCTCTCCCTGAGCGCGACGTCCCTGAGCGGGCGGGAGCGCAAGAACGTACAAGACCGCTGTCGGCCCCCGTGGTTAGCGTGAGGCCGTGCTCGAACAGAAGAACGGCTCACAGCTCGGCGCCGGCCCGCCGTCCGGCAACGGACCCGACGACCGGGCCGTCGTACGCGACGCCCTCGGCGTGGGCATCGCCGTCGGGCTTTCCGGATTCGCCTTCGGGGTGACGGCGGCCGGTGCGGGCATCAGTCTGCCCCAGACGTGCGCGCTCAGCCTGTTCGTCTTCACCGGCGCCTCGCAGTTCGCTCTCGTCGGTGCGCTCGCGGCGGGCGCGAGCCCGCTCACCGCCGCAGCGGGAGCCTTCTTCCTGGGCGTGCGGAACGCCTTCTACGGGCTGCGGCTCGCCACCCTGCTGCGGCTGCCGGGCGCGATACGTCCCTTCGCCGCCCACATGGTGATCGACGAGACGGCGGCGGTGACGCTCGCCCAGCGCACCCGGCGGGGAGCGCGGATCGGCTTCACCGTCACGGGCTTGACCCTCTTCGTGCTGTGGAACCTCACGACGCTGCTCGGGGCGCTGGGTGCCGGAGCTCTGGGCGACACGAAGACATGGGGACTGGACGCGGCGGGCCCCGCGGTCTTCCTCGCGCTGCTGGCGCCCATGCTCAGTTCGACGTCCGCGCGCGCGACCGCCGCCCTCGCCGTCGCTCTGGGGCTCGGGCTGCTGCCCGTGCTTCCGGGCGGTGTGCCGGTGCTGCTCGCGGCGCTGGCGGCGCCGGCGGTACTGCTGCTGCGGGGACGCAGGGATCAGAAGCGCGACCGGGCCCGGGAGCCGGAGCCTGACGCGGCCGCAGGTCCGCAGGCGCGGACCGGCACCGAGGCCCCCGGCGAGGACGGCCGGCAGACGGGGGAGGAGCGGCGATGAGCGTGTGGATCGCGATCGGCCTGACGGCTCTGGGCTGCTACGCCGCGAAGCTGCTGGGATTGTCGGTGCCGGAGGGAATGCTGGAACGCCCGCTCGTCAAGCGGCTGGTGACGCTGCTTCCGGTCGCTCTGCTCGCCGCGCTGACGGCGCAGCAGACCTTCAGTGAGGGCGGTGCGCTGCTGCTGGACGCGAAGGCCGCGGGGCTGGCCGCGGCAGCGGTGGTGCTGTTGCTGCGCGCACCCTTTCTCGTCGTGATCGCGGCGGCTGTGCTGGTCACCGCGGCGGTACGGGCCCTGGGCTGGGCTCCGTGAGGGGAGGTCGGACGGCCGGACGGGCGCCGGGCTGGATACTGGTCGTATGCGGTTGACGGACTTCTGGCAGCGGATGGCGGACCACTTCGGCGAGTCCTATGCGGACTCCTTCTCGCGTGACCATGTGATGGCCGGTCTCGGCGGCCGCACGGTGCGCGAGGCCCTGGACGCCGGCTGGGACGCGAAGGACGTCTGGCGGGTCGTGTGCGCCGTGATGGATGTGCCCGCCGACAAGAGGTGACCGGCCGTCGTGCTGTCGCCGGGCCGGCCCAACTCGCCCTTTTGAGCAGGGATTTCGGGAGTTTTCCACAGAATCTCGGAGTACCTTGACGCCAAAATCGAACATCGATTCTCATGGAGGCCCTGGCGGGTACTCCCGCTCCCGCCCACCCGGCCGAGGAGCAGGGGCCGGGCCGATTGTCAGTGGCAGACGCTAGCGTCTTGGACGTGAAGCGATCGACTCAAGCAAACCGGGTGGCACCCATGGCAGAAACCGACCGCGAGAAGGCGCTCGAAACCGCCCTCGCGCAGATTGAACGGCAGTTCGGCAAGGGCGCCGTGATGCGCATGGGGGAGCGGCCGAACGAGCCGGTCGAGGTCATCCCCACAGGGTCCACCGCCCTCGATGTGGCACTCGGCGTCGGAGGTCTCCCGCGCGGCCGAGTGGTGGAGGTGTACGGGCCGGAGTCCTCCGGCAAGACGACCTTGACGTTGCACGCGGTGGCCAATGCCCAGAAGGGCGGCGGCACTGTCGCGTTCGTCGACGCCGAGCACGCACTCGACCCCGAGTACGCGAAGAAGCTCGGTGTGGACACGGACGCGCTGATCCTCTCCCAGCCGGACAACGGCGAACAGGCGCTGGAAATCACGGACATGCTCATCCGCTCCGGCGCGCTCGACCTGATCGTCATCGACTCCGTCGCCGCACTCGTTCCGCGGGCGGAGATCGAGGGCGAGATGGGTGACTCGCACGTGGGTCTCCAGGCGCGGCTGATGAGCCAGGCGCTGCGGAAGATCACAGGTGCGCTCAGCCACTCCAAGACCACGGCGATCTTCATCAACCAGCTGCGCGAGAAGGTCGGCGTGATGTTCGGCTCGCCCGAGACGACGACGGGTGGGCGGGCGCTGAAGTTCTACGCCTCCGTGCGGCTCGACATCCGCCGGATCGAGACGCTCAAGGACGGCACGGACGCGGTGGGCAACCGCACCCGCGTCAAGGTCGTCAAGAACAAGGTCGCCCCGCCCTTCAAGCAGGCCGAGTTCGACATCCTCTACGGGCAGGGCATCAGCCGCGAGGGCGGGCTGATCGACATGGGCGTGGAGAACGGCTTCATCCGCAAGTCCGGCGCCTGGTACACGTACGAGGGCGATCAGCTGGGCCAGGGCAAGGAGAACGCCCGGAACTTCCTTCGGGACAACCCCGACCTGGCCAACGAGATCGAGAAGAAGATCAAGGAGAAGCTGGGCATCGGAGTGGCGCCGGAGGAGCCGGGCGGCGAGCCCGGTGCCGATGCCGCCGGCGCTGCGGCGCCCCCGGTGGACGGTGCCGCCGACGCGGCCAAGACGGTCCCCGCGCCGAAGGCGAAGGCTCCCAAGTCCGCTGCCGCGAAGAGCTGATCCGTGACACGGCGCACCCAATGGCCGGTCCAGGAAGACAGCGGTGGCTCCACTTCGTCGAGGGCCGAGGCGGGGCCACCGCGTACGACACGCAGCTCACGCAGGCGTACGTCCGGCCCGCGCCTCGGCGACGGGGCGCTGCCGGGCGACGCCGAAGAGGAGGGCGAACTCCTCGGCCACGAGGGCGAAGGCCAGCTGGGTGAGGAGGTCGGCGAGCACGCCGAGGGGCACCAGGAAGGCGCCGACGACGGGGCCCCGGAGGAGGACGGGGAGAGCACTCCGTCCCGGCGTGCCCAGGACGCGGGCCCGGAGCAGGATCCGGCGGAGCGCGCACGAGCGATCTGTCTGAGACTGCTCACCGGCACGCCGCGCACGCGTCGGCAGCTCGCCGATGCGCTGCGGAAGCGGGAGATCCCCGACGAGGTCGCCGAGGAGGTGCTCTCCCGCTTCGAGGAGGTCGGGCTGATCGACGACGTCGCCTTCGCCGACGCGTGGGTCGAGTCCCGGCATCACAGCCGCGGGCTGGCCCGCCGGGCCCTTGCCCGGGAGTTGCGTACCAAGGGGGTGGAGCCCCAGGTCGTCGAGAACGCCGTCGGGCAGCTCGACGCAGAGCGCGAGGCGGAGACGGCACGCTCGCTGGTGGAGGGCAAGCTGCGCTCCACCAGGGGGCTCGACCGCGAGAAGCGCATACGGCGGCTCGCCGGGATGCTGGCCCGCAGGGGCTACGGCGAAGGGCTGGCGCTGCGCGTGGTGCGGAAGGCGCTGGAGGAGGAGGGGGAGGACCCGGAGACGCTGGACCGGTTCCTGCCCGACGACTGACCCGGAGCCCGTGCCCTCACGGGGCAGGCGCCGGGTGTGCGTCGCCAAGGCCCTCGGCCGTGCTCCGGCTGGGTACGAGCGCCTTGGCCGCGCACGGGGGCCTGTCTCTGCGCCCACATTCGCGCCTGCGTCCCGGCCGGGTGCCCGCATCCGCACGTCGGCGCAGCGTCGGAGCGTCGGGGGCGGCGCGCAAAGCCCCTTCCCCCCCCCGTGCCCGGGTCTAGCGGCGGGTCCTGCGATACGTGGCCGGCTGCTTCCCCGGGAGCGTGCCGCCCCGCACCGCGTCCGCGCACGCCCGCAGCTCGGCGGTGCGCGGCCCGGGCAGGGCAGCCACCAGATGACCGTCGGGCCGTATGACCAGCACGGTGTGGGCCGCCGCGCCCGGGTACTGCTCCGTCACCAGCAGCTGGGCCTTCAGCGGCAACGCGTCCACGGCCGCGGCCAGTTCGGGCATCATCCCGGCCGACAGCCAGTGGCGGCTGTCCCACACGGCCGTACCGGGCGCGACGAGCAGCACGAGCAACTCACTGCCAGAGCCGCACAGTTGCCCGCGCAGCCTCCCGCGCTCCCCGTCCAGCGCGATCACCGGCACGTCGTCAACGGGGGCCCCGGGCGGTGTGCCCACAGGCACCGTTTCGACCGCGTTCACCGGCGGAGTGAGCGGCGAGCGCCTGTAGGTGGCCGGACCTCCCAGGAGCCCCCGCCCCAGATGCCCGTCGGTGAGCAGTTCCATCGGCGTGCGGGCGCCGCCGCCCGGCAGCATCGACCGCAGCCCTCCGCCCTCCCGGCGCACGAGCGGAAGTGCCTGGTCGACGGCGCGCAGCCGGGCGCCGACGGCTCCGCGCCGCTCCGTCTCGTAGCTGTCCAGGAGCACGTCGATGGCGTCCCGGTCGACGCGCGGCCCCCGCACGCCGTTCGCCTCGTGCCAGGCAAGCGCGAGTTTCCAGGCGAGGTTGGCGGCGTCGCGCAGCCCCTCGTCAACCGACTGGACGCCGAGCGCGCCGACGAGATGGGCCGCGTCGCCCGCGAGGAACGTACGCTCCACACGCCACCGGCGTGCGAGCCGCTGGTGCGAGGTGTGGACCCCGGTGTCGAGGAGTTCGTACCGCACGGCCCCACTCCCGCCGGAGCTTCCGCGCCCCCGGCCGCTGTCTGCGTCTGCGTCTGCGTCTGCGCTCCAGTGTCCGAGGGTGACCTGCACGCGCTCCAACAGGGCCTCGGGTGTGACGAGTTCGCCGCGTGGCGGGAGGAGCCAGTCGAGCCGCCATACGCCGTCGGGCAGCGGACGGGCCGTCACCTCGGCCTGCGGCCTGCCCGCCCGGCCCCGGCTCCCGGCACCCAATTCACGGTGGAGCAGCGCCTGTTGCTCCCACGGCAGCTCCGCGCGCAGCGCGGCCACGGCATGCCGTTCCACGGCGGTGCGCCCCGCGAATCCGACGCCGAGGAGTTTCCGCACGGTCGACCGCGCGCCGTCGCAGCCCACCAGATAGCTGCCGCGCCACCATGTGCCGCCCCGGCCCGCGCCCGCGGCTATGCCGCCCTCCCGTCCGGTGGCGACAGAGTCCCCCGTGCCGTCGCCGTCGTCCTGATCGCCGGCCGGCGCGGCCGAACCGCGCGGGCGTGTGTGCGCGGTGACGCCCGTCGCGTCCTGCTCGATGATGTCGACATGGCTGCGGGTGACGACGTGCGCGAGCTTCTCCCTCGCGAGCGCGGCCCGCAGCCCGCGCTCCAGCGCGTGCTGCTCCAGGTGGACCGGTGAGGTCTCCTCCGTCAACTCGATGTCCTGGACGAGCTGTTGGCGCCGCCGCGTGCTCCAGCGCGTCCAGCGTGCGCCGGGAACGGTGGCGTGCGGCGCCGCCGTCGCCGCCAGCCAGGAGGCGGTGTCGGGGCGCAGCACACAGCTGCGGGCGGCGCGTTGGGTGACCTCGCCGTCGCTGTTGTCCAGCACGAGTGAGGGGACGCCTGACCTTGCGAGCGCCAGCGACAGCGCGAGCCCTGCCGGCCCCGCGCCGACGACGATGACTTCGGACTCGCTCACGCGCCGGTCCCCGTGCGGTGAAGGGCACTGCGAACCGCCCGGCCCGCACACGCGGTTGAGGAGGGAAAAGCCGGAACGGGTGGAGCACAGCGCGCGATCACAAACGTATGCAACCCAGTGCCAGGTCACCCGTCAAGCTGAGCCGGAACGGCGGGAGCGGCGGCCCGGACACATGGTGACAAGTCCGGTCCGCCGCTCCAGCGACTGCGCTGCCGCGAGAACCCCGTCAGGCCACGTTCCCGACGCCCGCGCCCTCGGGGGTCGCGGTCTGCGCGTCGGCCACCTTGATGCCCGTCTTGGCACGCCGGCCGCGCCGCTCGATCCAGTTGGCGAGCGCGGAGAGCGCGAGGCACATGGCGACGTAGATGGCACCGAAGACCAGGACCACCGGCACGTACGGGTTCTCCCCGTCGACCAGGATCGTGCTGGCCATCTGCCGCCCGGCGTAGAGGAGTTCCTCGTAGGTGATGACGAAGCCGAGCGAGGTGTCCTTCAGCGTGACGACGAGCTGGCTGACGATCGTCGGCAGCATGGACCGCACGGCCTGGGGGATGAGGACCGTCGTCATCACCTGGGTCTTGCTCATGCCCAGCGCGTACGCTGCCTCGCTCTGCCCCTTGGGCACGGCGAGGATTCCGGCGCGCAGCACCTCGGCCTGCACGGCGCCGTTGTAGAGCGTGAGGCCGATGACGACGGCCCACAGCGGCTCCTTGGTGAAGAACCCGACCCACAGCACGTAGATGGTGATCAGCAGCGGTACGGCCCGGAAGAGTTCGATGACGCTGGTGGCCACCCAGCTGACCGGCCTGTGGTCGGACAGGCGCCCCACGGCGAGGACCACGGCGAGCAGCAGCGACAGCACGCCCGCCATCGCGAATGCCTCAAGGGTGCTGACGAGGCCGTTGACGATCGAGTTGCGCACTCCCGCGTAGTTGAAGATGTCCCACATCGCCCCGTCCAGCTGGCCCTTGGCAGACAGCCGGTAGACGATGAAGGCGACCAGCGCCGCGAGCGCGGCGGAGCCGACGACGGCGAAAGTGCGGTTGCGCGCGCGGGCCTTGGGCCCCGGCGCGTCGAAGAGTACGGACGAGCTCATCGGGCGACCTCCAGCCTGCGCTCGAGCAGCCGGAAGAAGCCGCTGACGAGGAAGACGAGCACGAGGTATGCGAGGGCCACCCAGACGAAGATGACCATGACGTTGAAGCCCTTGTCGCTCAGCACCTTCTGGACGCTGAAGAGTTCGGGGTTGTTGAAGGCGCCGGCGATGGCGGAGTTCTTCGTGAGCGCGATCATGATGCTGCTCAGCGGGGGGATCACGGTCCGGGTCGCCTGCGGCAGTACGACCATGCGGAGCGTCTGGACGAACGTCATGCCCAGACTCCGCGCGGCCTCGGCCTGGCCCATCGGCACCGTGTTGATGCCGGAGCGCACCGCCTCGCAGACGAACGACGAGGTGTAGAAGCCCAGCGCCAGCACGCCCAGGACGTAGGAACTGATTCCGGGGAAGACGATCTGCGGCAGTACGAAGAAGGCCACGAGGAACAGCAGCGTCAGCGGCGTGTTCCGCAGGAGCGTCACCCACACGGTGCCGAACGCGCGCAGCGGCGGCACCGGCGAGACCCGGAAGCCGGCTATCAGTACGCCGAGTACGAGCGCGAGCACGGCACTCGCCGCGGTCAGTGAGACCGTTCCGATGAATCCGTCACGGAACAGGTCCAAGTGGTCGAGCAGAACATTCATAGGGTCTCCGCAGGGCGGTCAGGGAAAGCCGCGTCCCGTACGCCCGCCCGCGAGGACGGGCGTACGGGACGCGGTGCGGCGCCGGCCTGCCGGTCAGGCGTGACCGCCGCGCGAGGTGGGATGAGCCGTCGGACGCGCCGTCGGCCGAGCCGTCAGTCGCGCTCCAGGGCCGGCGGCTCCTGGTACTTCGAACCGGAGCGGCCCAGCGTCGCGTCGTAGGCCTTCTTGTAGCTGCCGTCCTTCTGGTGCGCCTCGACGGCGTCGAGCACGGCGTTCTGCAGCTCCTTGTCGCCCTTCTTCAGACCGATGCCGTACGGCTCCTCGCTGAAGGTCTCGCCGACGACCTTCAGCTTCTTCGGACGCTCCGCGGCGTAGCCCTTGAGGATGGCGTCATCGGTGGTCATGGCGTCGACCTGGCCGTCGATGAGCTGCTTGACGCAGTCCGTGTACTTGCCGAACTCGACCGGCTCGGCGCCGTACTTGGACTTGTTGTCCTTGAGGTTCTGCAGCGGCGTCGAGCCGGTGATCGAGCAGACCTTCTTGCCCTTGATGCTGTCCGGGCCCTTGATCGACTTCTCGTCCTTGCGGACCAGGAGGTCCTGTCCGGCCATGTAGTACGGGCCGGCGAAGCTGACCTGCTTCTTCCGCTCGTCGTTGATGGTGTAGGTGCCGACCATCAGGTCGACCTGGCCCTTGGAGATCGCGGTCTCGCGGACGGAGGAGTCGATGGTCTTGAACTGGATGTCCTTCTCCGCGAAGCCGAGGTCGGCGGCGACCATCTTCGCGACCTCGATGTCGAAGCCCTCGTACTTCTTGGAGGAGGGGTCCTGGAAGCCGAGGTAGGGCTGGTCGGACTTGGCGCCGATGATCAGCTTGCCCCGCTTCTGCGCCTTCTCGATCACGGGGGAGTCGATCTTGACGTCCTTGGCGACCTCGTACTTCGGAAGCGCCTTGGTGTCCGTGTCGCCGCCTGGCTTGTCGCCGGCGGGGCCTTCCTTGCCTCCGCAGGCTGTGGCGGACAGGGCGAGAGTGAGGACCACGGCCGCCGAGGCGGCGGTCTTACGGAACTTCATGATGGGCATCCCTTGCTCGGTGTTCTGCTGGTCGGCGGTCGTTGCGCCACCGGTCGTGCGGGTGCCGGCCCCTCGGATCCGCTGCCCGGGTCCGGCCTCCCGGCTGCCGGTGGGGTGGCAGCCGGACGGCCGGCGAACCTGGCGGCGGGTGGGCCGGCGGTCGTTGCGGGGGGCGTCTGGGTCTGGATCGGATCTGCTCGGAACTCCGCTCAGCGGCACATCAGTGGTGAAGGATCTTCGCCAGGAAGTCCTTCGCCCTGTCACTGCGGGGGTTGTTGAAGAACTGGTCCGGTGTCGCCTCCTCGACGATCCGGCCGTCCGACATGAAGACGACCCGGTTGGCAGCCGAGCGCGCGAAGCCCATCTCGTGGGTGACGACGACCATCGTCATGCCCTCGTCGGCGAGCTGCTTCATCACCTCGAGGACCTCGTTGATCATCTCGGGGTCGAGCGCGGAGGTGGGCTCGTCGAAGAGCATCACCTTGGGGTCCATGGCGAGCGCGCGGGCGATGGCCACCCGCTGCTGCTGACCGCCGGAGAGCTGTGCGGGGTACTTGTCGGCCTGGTTGCCGACGCCGACGCGGTCCAGGAGGGCCCGCGCCTTCTTCTCGGCAGCCTGCTTGTCGGTGCGGCGGACCTTGGTCTGCCCAAGCATCACGTTCTCGAGCACCGTCTTGTGCGCGAAGAGGTTGAACGCCTGGAAGACCATGCCGACGTCCGCACGCAGCTTGGCCAGCGGCTTTCCCTCCTGGGGCAGCGGCTTGCCGTCGATCGAGATGCTGCCGGAGTCGACCGTCTCGAGACGGTTGATGGTGCGGCACAGCGTGGACTTGCCCGACCCCGAGGGCCCGATGACGACGACGACCTCTCCGCGCGCGATGGTCAGGTCGATGTCCTGGAGTACGTGCAGCGCACCGAAGTGCTTGTTGACGTTGTCCAGTACGACCAGCTTGTCCGCAGCGGGAGCGGCTTCCCTGGGCGCCGGTACTTCGCTCATCGGCGTGTAGCTCCGTCCTCGTCGGTTGCGAGGACACTAATGAGCGACCGTGGCCAGCGTCATTACATCTGAGGGGAAATTGAGCATAACGATCCCGTCGCGGAACGGACCCGGCCGCACCGTGACCTCGGAATCCGTAGTCTGTCGTACCGGCTGCATAACAGAACCCCGCGAGCGACCGGGAGCCCCTTGACTCACCTGCGCCGATGCGGGTTGATGCAGTGCCGCGGTGTGTCCGCCGCGGACCCGGAACGGCATCACGGAGGGAGGCCCGGGTGAGGTTGCTGCTCGTCGAGGACGACAATCACGTCGCCGCGGCGCTCTCGGCCGTGCTCGGGCGCCATGGCTTCGACGTGGTGCACGCCCGCAGCGGCGAGGAGGCCCTGCGTGAGCTGCTGCCCTCGGACGACGTGGCTCCCTTCGGGGTCGTGCTGCTCGACCTGGGCCTGCCCGACCAGGACGGCTTCGAGGTGTGCGGCCGCATAAGGAAGATCAGCTCCACGCCCGTGATCATGGTGACGGCGCGCGGCGGCGTGCGCTCCCGCATCCACGGCCTCAACCTCGGTGCCGACGACTACGTGGTCAAGCCGTACGACACCGGGGAGCTGCTCGCCCGCATCCACGCCGTCAGCCGCCGTGCCGCCTCCGAGGAGAGCGCCGAGACCGCGCGTGACGAGGGCACCCCGGCGGAGAGCACCCTCCGTGTCGGTGCCGTCACCATCGAGCTGCCGACGCGGCAGGTGTGCGTCGACGGCGACTCCGTGGCGCTGACGCGCAAGGAGTTCGACGTGCTGGCCCTGCTCGCCCAGCGCCCCGGCGTCGTCTTCCGGCGTGAGCAGATCATCAGCGAGGTCTGGCGCACCAGCTGGGAGGGCACCGGGCGGACGCTGGAGGTGCACGTGGCGTCGCTGCGCTCCAAGCTGCGCCTGCCCGCACTGATCGAGACCGTACGAGGCGTCGGCTACCGCCTCGTCGAGCCGCAGCAGACGGCTTAGGCCTACGGACCCGGGGGCCACAAGAGACCATGCACGCCCGTCTGCTGCCACTGCTGATCGTTCTGCTCACCGGTGTGCTGCTCGCCCTCGGCTTCCCGCTCGCCATGAGCCAGGCCGCCACGGAGCAGCAGCGCGTCGTCGTCGACCGCATCGACGACACGGCGCGCTTCGCGGCTCTCGCCCAGTTCGTGGCCTCCTCGCCGGACGAGGGTGAGCGCCGCGCCATACTCCAGGACGAGCTGGACCGCTACCACTCGCTCTACGGCATCGAGGTCGGCGTCTTCCTCCGCGACGGTCGTGCCCTGGGCGTCGCGCCCGGCGGCTGGGAGGTGCCCGACTCCGGCCAGGGGGCCGACGCCTTCGCCGAGGCGCTCGCGGGACGCCGCAGCCACGACCCGGAGCAGGTCTGGCCATGGAAGGACAATCACATCGCCGTCGCGTCGCCGGTCATCCGTGACGGCGACGTGGCCGCCGTGGTGCTCACCGAATCGCCGACCGGACACCTGCGCTCGCGCATCCTTCAGGGCTGGCTCCCGATCATCGCGGGCGAGGCGACGGCGATGCTGCTCGCCGTCGGGCTCGCGCTGCGCCTCACGGGCTGGGTGCTGCGTCCCGTACGGACGCTGGACCGTGCCACCCACGAGATCGCCGTCGGCCAGTTCAAGTCCCGCGTCGCCGCGTCGGGCGGGCCGCCGGAGCTGCGGCGCCTGGCGCGCTCGTTCAACGAGATGGCCGACAACGTCGAGGGCGCGCTGGAACAGCAGCGCGCTTTCGTGGCCGACGCCTCGCACCAGCTCCGCAACCCGCTCTCCGCGCTGCTGTTGCGCATCGAGCTGCTCGGTCTCGAAATGCCCGAGGCGGACGAGGAGTTCAAGTCCGTGCAGGCCGAGGGGAACCGTCTGGCGCGGGTGCTGGACGACCTGCTCGACCTGGCTCTGGCCGAGCACGCCTCCGCCGATCTCCGGCTCACGGACGTGGCGGAGGTGGCGGCCGAGCGCGTGGAGGCGTGGCTGCCCGTCGCCGAGATCAAGGGCGTCGTGATGGAATCGGCCGGCCCTCAGGCAGTGACGGGATGGGCCGACCCCGTCGCCCTCTCCAGCGCCCTGGACGCGGTCGTCGACAACGCGATCAAGTTCACGCCGGAGGGGGAGCGGGTCACGGTGAGCGTCTCCCGGGACGGCGAGAGCGTGGTCGTGGAGGTCGCCGACCACGGGCCCGGGCTCAGCGAGGACGAGATGGAACGCATCGGCGACCGCTTCTGGCGCAGCAGCCGGCACCAGAACATCTCCGGTTCCGGGCTCGGGCTGTCCATCACCCGGGCGCTGCTCGCGTCGGGCGGCGCGACACTCACCTACGCGCACAACGAGCCGAAGGGCCTGTGCGTCCTGATCACCGTCCCGCGCAGCAGGCCGACGACGGACGACGCGGGAAGCGACGTCGATGCGGGCAGGGAGGTCGTCTCCCTCACGAAGCGGCCGCAGGAGTCCGCGGGCGCGGACACCTGACGTCCGAAGCGGACCGCCTCACGTACGAAGGCGACACCTGACGCGACGCGGGCGCGCGATGCGAACGGCCCGGCCGCGGAAGGGAGTTCACCGCCGAGGCCGGGCCGTTCGCACATGGCGTGCCTTACTGCCCCTTCGCTCCTACTGCCCCTTCGCCGTCACTGCCCCTTCGCCCTGGCGAAACGCAGCGTGAGGATCTGGAACGGGCGCAGGGTGACCTCCACGGAACCGTCCGCCGACAGCTCGCGCGTGGCGGCATCCGGCAGCGGACGCTCCAGCAGGTCCGTCTCGCTCACCGAGGTGACCGGCGTCCCCGTGGAGAGCACCGCGTGCGCGCGCCCGCCGTGCGACTCGTACAGGCGCACCACCAGATCGCCGCTGCGGTCGTCCGCCAGCTTGAGAGCCTCGACGACCACCTGGTCGTTGTCGACACCGACCAGCGGGGCGACGGTGCCGCCGGCTCCCCGGACCGTGCGCTCCGGCAGATTGATCCAGTGGCCCTCCCGTACCGCATCGCCCACGGTCGCCCCCGGCGCGAGCGCGAACCGCAGCCGGTGCGATCCCTGGTCGGTCTCCGGGTCCGGGTAGCGGGGCGCGCGCAGCAGGGACAGCCGCACGGTGGTGGTCTGGCCGCCGTCCTCGCGGACCGTGCGGGTGACGTCGTGCCCGTACGTCGAGTCGTTGACCAGCGCCGCGCCCCAGCCCGGCTCCTCGACCTGCAGCCAGCGGTGCGCGCAGATCTCGAACTTGGCCGCCTCCCATGAGGTGTTGGTGTGTGTCGGACGGAAGACGTGCCCGAACTGCGTCTCGGCCGCCGAGCGGTCGGCCTTCACATCCAGCGGGAAGGCGGCCTTGAGGAACATCTCGCTCTCGTGCCAGTCCACTTCGGTGTCGATGTCGAGCACCTTCGAACCGGCGCGCAGCGTCAGCCGCTGCACCACGCTCGAAGCGCCGAAGGAACGCACGACGCGGACGGTGGCCCGGCCCTCGCCGGACTCGGACAGCTCCAGCTCGTCCGTGCCGGTCAGGTCCGTGACGTTGTGCCGGTAGAAGGCGTCGACGTCCCAGGCGTCCCAGTGGTTGGGCAGATCCGGGTGCACCTGGAGGAGGTTGGCCGCCTCACCCGGCGCGACGCTCTCGCGGCGGGCGTCCTTGTCGTACGCGGAGACGACCAGGCCCCGCCCGTCGACCTCGATACGCAGCAGCCCGTTGGCCAGCACCCAGCCGCCGCCGGGCCGTTCCTCCGCGGTGACGGGCGTACCGCCGGTGCGCTCGCGGGCGGGAGCCGCCCCGCCGGCGGCCACGCCGTCGCGCGCGTGCGGTGCGGCGTTGAAGGTGACCGGGACGTCGCCCTCGCCCGCCAGGGCGGACTGCGCCGCCGCGATGATCTCCTCCAGCTCCGCACGCACACGCGCGTACGTCTCGCGCGCCTCACGGTGCACCCAGGCGATCGACGAGCCGGGCAGGATGTCGTGGAACTGGTGCAGAAGCACCGTCTTCCACAGCTCGTCCAGCTGCTCGTACGGATAGGTGTGCCCGGTGCGCACGGCCGCGGTCGCGGCCCACAACTCGGCCTCGCGCAACAGGGATTCACTGTGCCGGTTCCCCTGCTTGGTCTTCGCCTGCGAGGTGTAGGTGCCGCGGTGCAGCTCCAGATACAGCTCCCCGGCCCACACGGGCGCCTTCGTGCCGTACTCCTCATGCGCCTTGGAGAAGAAGGCCGAGGGCTTCTCGACCGTCACCCGCGGCGAGCCCTCCAGGTCCTTCAGCCGCTCCGCCCGCGCGAGCATCTCCCGCGTCGATCCACCGCCGCCGTCACCCCAGCCGAAGGGTGCGAGCGAACGCGAACCGCCGCCCTTCTCCTGGTAGTTGCGGGCGGCGTGCGCCATCTCGGCGCCGGCCAGGTCGGAGTTGTAGGTGTCCACCGGCGGGAAGTGCGTGAAGACACGCGTGCCGTCGATTCCCTCCCACCAGAAGGTGTGGTGCGGGAACTTGTTCGTCTCGCTCCAGGAGATCTTCTGCGTCAGGAACCACTTCGCCCCCGCCAGCTTCACGATCTGCGGCATCGCCGCCGTGTAGCCGAAGGAGTCCGGCAGCCACACCTCCCGCGTCTCGACGCCGAACTCCTCCAGGAAGAAGCGCTTCCCGTAGACGAACTGCCGGGCCATGGCCTCGCCGCCGACCATGTTCGTGTCGGACTCGACCCACATGCCGCCCACCGGCACGAACTGGCCGTCCGCCACCTTCTTCTTCACCTTCGCGTAGACCTCGGGCCGGTAGTTCTTGATCCACTCCAGCTGCTGGGCCGAGGACATGGCGAAGACGAAGTCGGGGTGGTCGTCCATGAGGTTGACCATGTTCGACGCCGTACGGGCCACCTTCCGTACGGTCTCGCGCAGCGGCCACAGCCACGCCGAGTCGATGTGCGCGTGCCCGACGGCGCTGATCCGGTGCGCCGACGGACGTGCCGGAGTGGAGAGCACACCGCTCAGCGCGGCGCGTGCCCGGGAGGCGTTGCCAACGATGTCATGAACGCCGAGAGCGTCCAGCGAATCCTCGATCGCACGCAGCAGCTCCCATCGCCGCGCGTCCTCCAGCGGCAGCTCCCGCATCAGCGAACCGGCCACCTCCAGGTCCTGCACGAGCTCCCAGACCTCGGCCTCGAAGACGGCGAGGTCCATCCGCCGCAGCTGGTAGAGCGGGCGGTCGCTGGAGGTGAGCTTGTCGCCCTGGTACGTCGGCGTCTGCGGTGTGTTGACGATGGGGTTCGCCGCCGCCTCGACGAACAGCTCCACGGTTTCGCCGCCGGCGGCCGCATCCGCGATGCGCACCCAGTCGTTGCGGGGGTTGAGCGCTTTGACGGCTTCACCGTCGGCCCGGTAGATCAGGCCCTCGCACTGGAAGCCCGGCATGTTCCGCTGAAAGCCGAGATCCAGCACCGCCTCGACGGTCCGGCCCTTCCACTCCTCCGGCACCCGCCCGGTGACCTTGAACCAGGTCGTACCCCACGCCGGGCCCCACCGCTCACCGGCCTTCGATGGCCCGTACGTGGCGGCGAGCCCTTCCGCCACGGGTACGGGCTCACCCGGGACGTCCCAGCGCTCGACGGTCAGAGGCAGGGGGCTGCTGTATACGGCTGGCTTGATGCGTTCGGCCAGGACACGGCGAAGGCGGTCCTCGACGATGCGGCGGTCGTCGTGCATGGCGGCTGCTCCGATCTGCGGGTCCTCTGGTCCTCGTACGTTCCACCTGGTGAGGAGCCTGCCATCCCGCTGGCCGCGGCGACAGCGTTGTGTTTCAGCCCGCGGTGGCGTATTGGAGGAACTGCGTCCAGCCGCTTCGCGGCACGGTGAGCTGGGGACCCTGCGGGTCCTTGGAGTCCCGGACGTGCACGGAGGAGGTCGCGTCGGCGACTTCGACGCAGTTGGCGCCCTCGCTGTCGCTGTAGCTGCTCTTGCGCCAGGCGACTTCGACGCACTCGCCGCCTTCGTTGTCGCTGTAGCTGCTTCTGACCCAGATCAGCTCGCCCTGGCGGCGAACGGCATCTTCGTCGGTCATCTCTCTCCCAGCAACTGCTCGATGAACTCCAGAGATTCACGAGGCGTAAGAGCCTGCGCTCGGATAATCCCATATCGCGCATCGATGATCCGTACGTCGCAGTGTTCTGTGAACCACGTGCTGCGTCCCTGGCTTTCCGTGTACGCAACCCTTGGCTGATCTGCTGGTTCCAGGAGAGTCATCGCACCGACCAGACCGGCATGCTCCTCGCGGTGGGTCGGCATGACCTGAATTTCGACGTGTCGCAGCTGCCCGACCCTGAGAAGGTGTCTCAGTTGTTCACGAAGCACGGGCATCCCGCCCAGGGGCCGCCGCAGCACCACTTCCTCGATGACGAAGCTGAGAACCGGCGGCGGTTGCCTGTCCAGGGCAGCGTGGCGGGAGAGTCGTGCCTCCACCTGCTGCTCGATCTTCTCTTCGGTGAGTGCGGGCCGACGCATCGTGTAGATCGCTCGCGCGTAGCCGTCGGTCTGCAGCAAGCCAGGGATCACGTGGTTGCTGTACGTGTGGATCTCGACTGCATCGGCTTCCAGCGTGGCGAACTCCCGGAATCTCGCCGGGTATCGAGCTCGGTCAAGGTCGTCCTGAACGGCCCTCAGCAACCCGCCCGCGTCCAGAACCCGTTCCGCCCCGTCGATGAACTGCGGCTTCGGTGCGCGGCGGCCCCGCTCGACCGACGAGACCAAGTCGACGCCGTAGCCGATGCGTTCGCCGAGTTCCGCCTGCGTCAGTCCCGCCCGTTCCCGCAGGAACTTGATCTGCCTGCCGATCGCCCTCAGCAGCGGATCCACCGCGTCCCCGGTCTCCGTCCGCTGCGCTACGTGTTCGCCCTCGCTCATGCAGCGTCACCCCCCTCGTGCCCGTACTCAACGGAGGCGCCGCGGCCCCGTCACTGCTGACGCGGCGTACAGCCGCGCGGACGCATCGGTACGGGGGCACCTCGTACCGGCCGATCCCCTCGACCGATCATGTCCGGACGGCCACTCTCTGTGACGTGAATACCGAGATCGCCCCGACCGAAATCAGTGCGCCCGTCCACCAGTTCGCGCAGCTGTTCAGCTCGACGCCCCGAGGAGCCCGCCTCGCCCGTCTGATGGGAACCGAGCAACTGGCGGCGTGGGGCTGGCCGTACGACGACGAGGTCTCACGGACCGGCACTCTGCTGGTCGCCGAACTGGCCGCGAACGCCGCCACCCACGGGCGCGTGCCCGGGCGCAGCTTCCGTCTGCGTCTGCTGACCGGCCCGGGTCTTCTCCTTCCCGCCACGCTCCGGGTCGAAGTCGCCGACGCCGGGCAGGAGTTCGACCCCGTCCCATCTCGATTGCCGCCCGAGGACTCCGAGGCGGGGCGCGGCCTGCTGCTCGTCGACACGCTCGCCACCCGCTGGGGCGTCGTCCCGAGAGACCCCTCGGGAAAGACCGTGTGGGCCGAATTGGATTTCGGCGCAGCCGGAGGGATCTGAGCGCTGCCGATCCCGTCGTGCGGACAGGGCGGGCGCCCGGTGCAGGGCTGCTGCTCCACGAAGGGGACCTGATCGGTCACACGTGCAGCGGGCGCCGTCGGGGCGACGCGACGGGAATGCTCGACTCCCTCCGCACGTACGGGAGTTGGCTGCCTGCAACTACGATGGCGGCGGTTTCGCTGGCGCACACAACGGGGGCACGCCGTGGCCGGGATCGACCCGCAGCAGTTCTCACTGATCAACGACGAACCCGTCACCGACGGGCAAGCAGATCTGCTGGGTGCCCGCGGCCCCGCCGCACAACTGGCCAGGCTTCTGGTCGACTCCCGCAGCTCCACGCCCCTCACCCTGGCCGTCGACTCGGGCTGGGGCACCGGCAAGAGCAGCCTGATGCGTCTCGTCGACCTGGAGTTGACGCAGACTCACGGGGTGCGAACGGTCTGGTACAACGCCTGGACCTCCACCGGCGCGGACATCCTCGAGGGCCTGATCAAGTCCGTCCTGCTGCGGTTCGACAAGCGCGTCCTGCGCCGTACCGTTCAGAGGGTTTCCGACCACGGAACCGTCCTGAAGCTGATCCGCGCTTCGTTCCTGCTGGTCGCGGGGATGTTCGGCCTGAGCCCTCTGGTGAACGAGCTGTGGAAGGGACTGTCCGTGAGCCCGCAGGCCCGCAACGAGATGCGGGACGCGATCAGGGACGCGGTGAAGGAGCGCGTCGAGGCGGGCGAATTCGCGCCCGAGCAACTGCTGGTCGTTTTCATCGACGACCTGGACCGCTGCTCGGAGGAGACGGTTCTCGCGGTGTGCGAGGCCGTGAAGGTCTATCTGGACGTGCCCGGGCTCGTGTTCGTCATCGGCTGCGACCGCTCGGCACTCGCGTCCAACGGACTGCTGCGTGATCTGTCACCCGCCGGCTCGGCGTTCATGGAGAAGATCTTCCAGACGACCTACCGGATTCCCGTGCCGGACGGCACCGGAATCGAGAAGTTCATCGACCGCTGCGCGAAGCAGTCCGGCATTCAAGTGGTGCTGAACGCCGATCTGATCTCCCTGATCGCCGAGCGCTCCGGGCGCAATCCGCGGCGGATCAAGAAGCTGATCAACGGTTTCGTGCTGGAGGTCGGACTCAACCCGCTGTGGCAGGACTTCGTCCGCGAGGACGCGCGCAGCGTGATCAGCACCCTGGTGCTCCAGCACTTCTACCCCGACTTCTACAGGATGCTGGTCAGCAGCAGCGACGCGGGCGGCGACTACGGTGACGTGCTCACCGAGTTCCAGATGTACCGCAAGGTCCGGTTGCGGCTTCGGCTGCGGCCCCGGCAGGTCGAGGACGGGATGGCAAGCGACGAGGAAGTGGCGGGCTTCTTCGCGCAGCATCTGGTTCGGCAGCCTTCGCTGGCCGACATGGACTCCTGGAAGGAGAACCTGGAGGAACTCGAGCAGGAACTGCCGCGGGAATTCCCGGACTTGGTCACAGACAGCGGATTCACCTCACTCGTCGACGACTTGGAGCGGCAGCCCCGGTACGAGGAGCTGATCCAGCGGATCCGCCAACGCCCCTCGCAGATCGAGGACTTGGAGCAGCCGCAGGCGTATGAGCAAGTGATCCAGCAGCTCCGGCAGCAGCCGTTGCCCTCCACCGCCGAACAGACCGTGGGGGTCCCGTCGCAGCAGTACCAGTACCAGCCTCCGCCGCAGTACCAACTGCCGCAGTACCAGGCGCCCCAGTACGGCGCCCCGCCTCTCGCGGACCTCCCCGGGGCACGTGTCCCGCAACCGCTCGCGGACATGAGCATCCTGTGGATCGACGACAACCCGGCCAGCGTGGAGCTGGACGTCAGCGCGATGCGGCGGGCCGGAGCGTATGTCGAGGTCGTCGAGGACCGGACGGAGGCGGAGCGCCATCTGGCAGCCGGGGACCACGATCTGCTGATCTCCGACATCACTCGCGGCACGGACCGCGAGGCCGGGTTCAAGGATGTCGAAGGTCTTCGGCACGGAGGCTTCTACACGGGGCCGGTGATCTTCTTCACCGGACGCGTCACGCCCGCGCGCGAGGCAAGGGCCCAGCAGTTGGAGGCGGAGATCACGGCGGGTCCGGACAAGTTGCAGCAACTTGTCGCCAGGGCCGCGCAGGAGCGCCGCTCGCGGGGGAGTTCAGCGAGCTCCGCGGTCGCGCCCGGCGACTCGTCCGCATGACCCGTCGGCCCTGGTAGGGGCAGAGTCCCTTCAGAGGGGGCGAACCCCTTCGTCACGACGGTCCGCGTCAACATGCGGTGGTGCGGCAGGTCGAGTTGTCCCCGTCAAAGAAGGGGCGGAGTCAACGGTTCCGCCGTCCTCGGGCCTCCTTGGAGATCTGTTCAGGCGGCGCCGGGTTCGTTTACTGTGTGGCTCGCTCGGAGCCGTTTGCGGGGTCCTGGATCCGGTGGCCGTGGGCGGAGGCCCTGGTGGGCATCGGGTCGGGCGGTGGGCGGTGGGGTGTGGAGCGTGGTTGCGCGGGGGGAGACGTAGGCATGTCTGAGGTGGGCCGTGGTGGTCCGGCACATCCTCCTGCCGGGGGCGGTGTGGGGCCGGGGTGGCCGACGGCTGCGCCTGCTGCGCGGCCGCTGGGGTCGGGTGATCCGGCCGAGGTGGGTCCGTACCGGCTGGAGGCGGTCCTGGGTGCCGGTGGGATGGGCCGGGTGTATCTGGGACGAACCCCGGCGGGCAGCGAGGTGGCGGTGAAGCTGGTGCACCGCGAGTTCGCGGGTGACCGGGCCTTCCGTCGGCGCTTCGAGTTGGAGGTGGCCGCGGCCCGCAGGGTGCAGGGGCTCTACACGGTGCCCGTGGTCGATGCGGACCTGCGGGCGGAGGAGCCGTGGCTGGCCACGGCCTACGTGCCGGGGCCCTCGTTGCAGGACGCGGTGGAGGAGGAGGGGCCGCTGCAGGTGGATGCGGCGCTGGGTCTGATCGCCAGGGTCGCCGAGGCGCTGCAGTCCATCCACGCCGCCGGGGTGATCCACCGGGATCTGAAGCCCTCCAACATCCTGCTGACCGGGGAGGGTCCCAAGGTCATCGACTTCGGTATCGCACGCGCCGCGGACGTCACCTCGGTGACCGGTACGGGGATGCGTGCGGGAACACCGGCCTATATGGCGCCCGAGTACATCAAGGGCCAGGAGCTGACCGGGGCGGTCGACATCTTCGCCCTCGGGCTGATCGCGCACTTCGCCGTCACCGGACGGCTGGCCTTCGGCGGCGGCAGCGCCCACAGCGTCACCTACCGCATCCTCGAACAGGACCCCGACCTGCACGACTGCCCCGAACCCCTCCGCACCATCGCCGCCCGATGCCTGCACAAAGACCCACACCAGCGCCCCACCCCCACCGACGTCATCCACCACTGCCGCACAACACCCACACCGGAACGCACGGTGGTCGACGTCCACTCGGCTCCGACTCAGCCCGCTCACCCGGCGGTCCCCGGCGCGCCTGGCTCACCGGATGTCGTCGGGGCTCCCGCGCCGCCTCCGGCGAGGCAGGACCCGGCCCAGGGGACGCCGCGTCAGCAACCGGGCTCCTCCCAGCCGGCTCCTCATGCACCGGATCAGTTCTCCCCGAACCCCTATGCGCCCGTGCAGGGTTGGGCAGGTGGACGGGTCAGCTGGATCGTGATCGGCAGCGTTCTGCTCGTCACGGCCTTGATCGCATTCTTCGTTCCCAGTCATGGCGGGGGCGAGGGCTCCGCTCCCCGGCTCAAGCCCACGACAACGCTGACCAGTTCCGACGCGGTTGACGAAGTGGCGTTCAGCCCCGACGGCAAGACTCTCGCCGCCGGTGTCCAGGCGGGCAAGGTCCGGCTGTGGGATGTGGCGGGGCGAAAGCAGCGCGCCACCCTCAACCAGCGCAACGAACGCGGCGAGGAGCAAGCGCTGGGGATCTCCTGTCTCGCGTTCAGTCCCGACGGCAAGAGGCTCGCCGCGGTGGCCGCTGACCGCACGATGGGACTGTGGGACCTCGCCGCGCGCCGGCAGATCGCGACCTTCACGGTGAGTACCTCGGATCCGGTCAGGGATGTGGCGTTCAGCCCGAACGGCAAGGTCGTCGCCACCGGCGGCGAGGACGGCAAGGTACGGCTGTGGGACGCCCGCAGCCGCGAGGACCGTGACCTCGCAACCCTCGACCACGGCCAGCCGGTGTGGGACGTCGCCTTCAGCCCGGACGGCCGGAGGGTGGCCTCCGCAGGCTACGAACCCGACGGCCGTACGGTTCGCACGGGGCGACTGTGGAACGTGGCCGACCACAAGGCCGGCGCCTCCTTCCACCACCCCGAGAGCATCACGCGTGTGGCGTTCAGCCAGGACGGCCAGACCCTGTTCACCGTCGGTACCGAGGACAAGGTGAGGCAGTGGGATGCGGGTAGCGGCCGCGAGAAGGACCCTCTCGTCGATGGAGGATTCATCTCTTCCTCCGACGACGTGGAATCCAGCCCTGACGGCAAGACGCTCGCCACCGCTCACTTCAGTGACGTGCGGCTGTGGGATCAGGAGGACGGCACACCGCTCGCCGTTCTGACGGGGTTCGAGGACGGCGACCAGAAGGTGGCCTTCAGCCCAGGAGGCCGGCTCGTCGCCACGGCGGCGGGCGACGGCAAGATCCGAATGTGGAAGGTCCCGAAGGACGGTTGACCCAGGTGGTGAGGCGAGTGCGTCGACAGCGCAAGCGTCACCACGAGAGGGGCGTCTGCGGCGTTGCTTCCGACGCGCATGTCGACCGGGCGGATCGAGTACCACCAACGGTCCAACTCGGTGCGCGCGCCGAGGACATCGAGGACCACCGGTGGAAGTTGGCCCGGGACCCGTCCTCGTTCCCCTCGGAGCTCCATTCGGACTTCCCCTCGGGGAAGGCCCACTGACCGGCGATTCGGCTGAAGTCCCGTTCCCCGATGGGCCGTTCAAGGCCAATATCTTGTCTTCCAAGATATGGTGCTGTCATGGCATCGAGAGGAATGACGCAGACGGCGTTCTTCGTCCTCGTCGCGCTGACCGACGAGCCGCGCCACGGCTACGGCATCGTGCAGGAGGTCGACGCGCTGTCGGACGGCCGCGTGCAGCTCCGGATCGGCACCCTCTACGGAGTGCTGGACCGGCTGGCGGAGGACGAGTTGATCGAGCTGGACCGCGAGGAGGCGCACCAGGGACGCCTGCGGCGCTACTACCGGCTGACCGACGCCGGTGAGGCGGCGCTGTCGGAGGAGGCGGAGCGCATGGCGGAGGGTGCGCGGACCGCGGCCCGGCGGGTGGCGGGCCGGCGCGGATCTCCCGGGAAGCAGTCACCCGTGCACGGGACGGTGCGCCCCGGACTCGCAGGGGGTGGCGCATGACGTCGCTGCTGGAACAGCGCTACCGCAGGGTCCTGCGCATGCTGCCCGCCTCCTACCGCGCCGAGCGCGAGGAGGAGATCGTCGATACCTACCTCGAGGACTTCGACGAGTACGAGCGGGAGGAACTGCGCCCCTCCTGGCGGGAGGTGGCCAGCATCGCCGCGCTCGCGGTGCGGACCCGGATGGGCGGGCCGCGCGCCGAACCCCGGTACGCCGTGGCCGGCGCCACCGTGCGGCTGTTCGCGCTGCTGAGCATCCTGATGCACGGGGCGCGTGAACTCACCGACCGCGCGCTCTCGTTGGCCTGGTACAGCGGGGCGCCCGCGCACGAGAGTGCCCTGTTCATCAGCGCCTTCGAAGCCCACGGCGTGATGGAGGGGGTGCGCGCCACCTGCCTGTGGCTGCTGCCGCTGTGCTGGGTTGCGGCCTACGCGGCGCTGCTGCGCGACCGGCGGAGGACCGCGTTCGTGTTCACCGTCCTTGCCAACCTGCCGGGGCTGACGTTCGTCGTGGACTGGGCGACGGGATGGCCCGTATCCCTCGACGGCTACTCGGTCGCCTTCGCGGCCTCCGGCTGGCTGACGGTCCTCGCGGTCGTGTGCGCCTTCCACAGTTCGGCCCCGCCGGCACGTCTGCCGGTGCCGCCGGGCCTTGCGCTCATGGGCTCGTGCGTCCTCATGGGCGGCTCGATCGTGGTGTGGAGGGACGGCGCCGACTCCGTCTGGTCGAGCGGAACGGCATGCGTCGTGGCGGCCGGCTGCTGGTTCGCCGCCCGCGCGCGTGGCGCCGTGGCCGCCGCCGATCCCGAAGTGCCCCTGGCCTTGGCGCTGCTGAGCTGCGCGGTCCTGGCAGAGCGTGCGGGGATGCTCGTCCTGCTCATGGAGCCCCACATGTCCGACCTGCACGTGTATGCCGCGGGCGCGCAGACCGCCGCGCTCACGGCTCTCGCCGCGGCGCTGGCCGTTGCCGGGTCCCGCATGGCACGCCGGAGCCGGAAACAGCTTCCGGCGCGCGGGGAGAGGGGCTCGCCGGGGTAAGTCCCGTCCCGGAGGCGCGAGTTCGGTTCGCTCAGCCGCCGGTGGGCGGCGACGACCCACCGGCGTCGGTCTCCCGGTCCGCCCGGTCATCGTGTGCCTTGCCGGCCTGCCGTGACTGGTCGACGATCCGCTGGAGGGCGGAGACATGGCCCTCCAGCGCTCCGCGTCCGGACTTGCTCAGGCTCAGCCAGGTACGCGGGCGCTTGCCCACGTACCCCTTCTCGGCCTCGACGTAGCCATGCTTGCTCAACGTCGTGACCTGCTTGGACAGCGCCGAGTCGGACATGCCCACGGAGTCCCGCACCCACCCGAACTCGGCCCACTCGGTGGCCGCGAGCAGCGACACGATGGACAGGCGCGTGGGGTCGAGGAGCACGGGGTCGATCTCGGGGTCCGTCATGGGCGGGCGGCGTCCGTCTTGCCGGGCCCGCGCTTGCCGGCCGACAGCAGGGCCCGCTCCAGCGCGGGGCCGAAGAAGATCAGGATGGCGGCGAGCACGGCGCCGAGGGCGGTGTGCCAGTACGGGAGATCCAAGCGTGCCCCTGTGAGTCCGACGGCGAGTGCGAGCACCACGATCGCGAACGGCACCCATTGCGTGTACCCGGTCGAGTTCCTTGCGGTCGCCGACCTCATGTCGACCCGGGCGGAACGGCCGAGTGCGCTCGACCCGCGCCGGGTCCGCAGCAGTATCGCGTACAGGACGATCAGCAGCGCGAAGCCGATGGAAATCCATGAGTTGGCGTCGCTGCCGAGGAAGTCGCGGGCTGCGAGACTGCCGAAGAGCAGCAGCCCGATGACGAGCCGCACCCACAGAGCGTCGCTCGTGCCGCCGTTGATGGCCTGCTCCTCGCGCTGCCCGACCTGCGTGAGGGCGCGGGCCGCCTCGTCGGGCGTCGGACGCTGTCGGGTCATCGTGATCACTCCCGTGTTTCCTGGCCGGAACCTACTTTCCTGAGAGGAAAATAGCATCGCCTGTCGAGCCCGGCAAGTACTTTCCTGAGTGGAAAGCGACGGCCGGGAAAAGGGAGTCGGCGGCTGAGTGATCACGCATACGGCGAAGGCCCGGCAGCACAGCAGGGTTGCCCCCGCGGAGATCGAGGACGCGTGTTCCGGCGTGACCGCACTCGACCGCGGCAAGGTCGCCGGCCGCGGGAGCTTCGCCGGGATGGTGGCCCGGCGTGAGGTGACGGGTGAGGGGGCCCGGCGGCACCAACTGCCGGGCACCGCTCAGGGCTTGACCGACCTGTAGTAGTGCCGCGCGCCCTTGTGCAGCGGCAGCGGCGCCGTGTAGATCGCGGTGCGCCTGTCGACCTTCTGCGCCGCGTGGACCTTCTCGCCGATCTGGTCGCGGCTGTTGAGTACCGCCCGCGTCATGCCTTCGGTGAGGGCGGTGTCCGTACGGTCCGTGGTCACCAGGAGGTTCGCCACGGCGACGGTGTCGACGGGCTCGCCCTGCTGGATGGACGGGTAGGCGTCGGCAGGCATCACGGCGGCGCGGTAATAGCGCGTCTCGGGTTCGAGGGCGTGGAGCTTCTCCACCAGATCACCGAGCTGTACGAGCTGGATGTTGGTCCTCGCCGACAGGTTCTCGATGGCGGCGGTCGGCAGGCCCCCGGACCAGAAGAAGGCGTCGATCTTCCCCTTCTCCAGCAGGTCGGGCATGCGGTCGATGCCCTGGCGCACCGCGTGCACGTCCTTGTCGACGTCGAGTCCGGCGGCGCGCAGCAGCCTTCCCGCGATGAGGTTCACCCCGGACCTCTTCTGGCCGACGCCCACCCGCATGCCCTTCAGGTCCTTGGCGCTGCGCACGCCCGAGCCCGCCGGAACGACGAGCTGCATGTAGTCGTCGTACAGCCGCGCGCACGCGCGCAGCCCGTCGGCGCCCGGTTCCTTGCCGTCCCGGTAGGTGGCCACCGCGTCCGAGGCGGCAATGGTGAAGGAGGCCTTGCCGGACGTGACCAGGTCGAGGTTCTGCACCGAGCCCTGACTGCTGAGCAACCGCAGCTGGACATCGGGCAGTTCGCGGTGGAGACGTTCCTGGAGGAGAGAGCCGTAGCGCGCGTACACGCCCGTCGGCACGCCGGTGGCGAAGGTGACCGTGCCGCTGGGGGAGGCGCTCCCGCCGGGCACCAGCCACCACACGAGCACCCCGAGCACGACGGTCACGGCCGCGGCGGCGCGCAGCAGGTGCCGTCTGCCCGCGTGCAGCCCGCCGGTCAGTCGGCTTGCGGTACGTCGGAGGCTCAACATGGACGGTGATCGTGCCAGGCGAGGGCTCCGGACGCGAGGCCGGGGGCGCAGGCAAGGGGCGGCGGGCCGGCGGCGGCTGTCACCGTCGCCGCAGCCCGTGGAGGAGTTTCTCGACGGCGTCGGGCACGACGGCCTCCAGCTCCTCGGCGTCGAGCATCCCGCTGTTGGCCATGGCGGTCAGCCCGTGGAGCGTCGCGAGTGCCAGCTGGGCCAGGTATTCGGGATCGCCGGCCACGAGCTCGCCGGACTCCTGCGCGCTGGAGATCACGCCGAGCGAGACGGCGAACGCCCGCTCCGCCGCCGCGTACACGGACTCGGCGCCCTCGCGGTGCTTCCCGGCGTACATCAGCTCCAGCAGGGCCGCGTGCCGGGTGGCGAAGCGGACGTAGGCACGGGCGAGGGCCTGCAGCTGCGCGGTGCATTCCGGTTCGGCTTCCCGCACGGCGGCGTCGAGGTCCTGGCCGAGGCGTACGAAACCGTCCTCGGCGAGTGCGTCGAGCAGCGCCTGACGGTCGCCGAAGTGGCGCCGGGGGGCGCCGTGGCTGACGCCGGTCTCGCGAGCCAGCTCGCGGAGGGAGAGTGCAGCGACGCCGCGCTCGCGCATCGTCTCCTCGGCACGTGCGAGGAGGGCGGCGCGGAGATTGCCGTGGTGGTAGGAGCGGGCGCGCATGGCGGCAGAGTACTCGACCGGCCCTGGTCAGCGGCTCGCCGGGAGAGCGCCCGGAACCCGGGTGAGGACCGGCCGGAGGAGCGGCAGGGACGCGGCGTGGGGGGCTGCGATTGACGACCCATGTTGTCACTGACTACATTCGCGCCATGACTACTCCAGGATGGACAGCACAGCAGCTCCCCGACCTCTCCGGCCGCACGGTCGTCGTGACCGGAGCCAACAGCGGCCTCGGTCTCGTCACCGCGCGGGAGACGGCACGTGCCGGGGCGCACGTCGTCCTCGCCGTACGGGACACGGCGCGCGGCGAGGCCGCGGCATCCACGGTGCAGGGCAGCACCGAGGTGCGGCGGCTGGATCTCGCCGACCTGGCCTCCGTACGCGCCTTCGCAGAGAAGTGGGAGGGCAGGCTCGACATCCTGGTCAACAACGCGGGCGTCATGGCGATACCCGAGCGCCGCACGGCCGACGGCTTCGAGATGCAGATCGGCACCAACCACCTCGGCCACTTCGCCCTCACCAACCTCCTGCTGCCGCACATCACCGGCCGCGTCGTGACCGTCTCCTCCATGGCGCACCGCACCGGCCGCATCGCCTTCGACGACATCAACTCCCGTGGCGGGTACAGCCGTTGGCGGGCGTACGGGCAGTCCAAGCTCGCCAACCTCCTCTTCACCGCCGAACTCGCGCGGCGGCTCGAGTCCGTGGGGTCGCCCGTCACGGCGCACGCCGCCCACCCCGGGTACTCCGCGACCAACCTCCAGGGCCACACGACGAACAAGGCCGAGAAGGCGTTCATGGCCGCCACGAACCGGCTGGTCGCGCAGCCCGACGAGATGGGTGCCCTGCCGTCGCTCTACGCCGCCACCCAGCCGCTGCCGAGCGGCAGTTACACCGGCCCCGGCGGTCTGATGGAGAGCCGCGGATACCCGGCACCGGCCCGCAGGAGCGCCGCCGCGAAGAACGCGCGTGACGCCGAGCGCCTCTGGGGGCTCTCGGAGAGCCTCACCGGTGTCGCCTTCCCCCTCACGTCGGCGGCCCCGGGACGCGCCTGATCCGCGGAGACGGGGGAGCGGCCTCCGCGTTAGGAGGGGCGAGCGGGGCCCAGGCAGCGAGGGGCGTGCGCCGTGCCCGAGCGCGTACCCTGTTCGACTGAGATGACTGCGAAGACTTATGAGCTGCGGACGTTCGGCTGCCAGATGAACGTCCACGACAGCGAGCGGATGGCGGGCCTGCTGGAGGAGGCGGGCTACGTGCGCGCGCCCGAGGGCGCGGAGGGCGACGGCGCTGACGTCGTCGTCTTCAACACCTGCGCGGTACGGGAGAACGCCGACAACCGCCTCTACGGCAATCTCGGTCAGCTCGCGCCGAAGAAGGCCGCACGGCCCGGCATGCAGATCGCGGTCGGCGGCTGCCTCGCGCAGAAGGACCGCGAGACGATCGTGAAGAAGGCCCCCTGGGTCGACGTCGTCTTCGGCACGCACAACGTCGGCAAGCTGCCGGTACTGCTGGAGCGGGCCCGCATCCAGGAGGAGGCGCAGGTCGAGGTCGCAGAATCGCTGGAGGCGTTTCCCTCGACACTGCCGACGCGGCGCGAGAGCGCGTACGCGGCCTGGGTCTCCGTCTCCGTCGGGTGCAACAACACCTGCACCTTCTGCATCGTCCCGCAGCTGCGCGGCAAGGAGAAGGACCGCAGGCCGGGCGACATCCTCGCCGAGGTCGAGGCGCTGGTCGCCGAGGGCGTCACCGAGATCACGCTGCTCGGCCAGAACGTCAACGCCTACGGGTCGGACATCGGCGACCGCGAGGCGTTCAGCAAACTGCTGCGGGCCTGCGGACGCATCGAGGGCCTGGAGCGCGTCCGCTTCACCTCGCCGCACCCGCGCGACTTCACCGACGACGTGATCGAGGCGATGGCCGGGACGCCGAACGTCATGCCGCAGCTCCACATGCCCCTGCAGTCCGGCTCGTCGCGGGTGCTGAAGGCCATGCGGCGCTCCTACCGGCAGGAGCGCTTCCTGAGCATCATCGACAAGGTCCGCGCGGCCATGCCGCACGCGGCGATCTCCACGGACATCATCGTGGGCTTCCCCGGCGAGACCGAGGAGGACTTCCAGGAGACGCTGCACGTGGTGCGGGAGGCGCGCTTCGCGCAGGCCTTCACCTTCCAGTACAGCAAGCGGCCCGGGACGCCCGCCGCCGAGATGGACGGGCAGATCCCGAAGAAGACCGTGCAGGAGCGGTACGAACGCCTCGTGGCCCTCCAGGAGGAGATCTCCTGGGAGGAGAACAAGAAGCAGGTCGGACGCACCCTCGAACTGCTCGTCGCCGAGGGCGAAGGACGCAAGAACGAGGCCACGAAGCGGCTGTCGGGGCGCGCCCCCGACAACCGCCTCGTGCACTTCGCCCGCCCCGCCGAGCAGGTGCGCCCGGGCGACATGGTCACCGTCGAGGTGACCTACGCGGCGCCCCACCACCTGCTCGCCGAGGCGCCGCCCACCGCCGTGCGCCGGACGCGGGCCGGCGACGCGTGGGAGGCGCGGAACGCAGCTCCCGACGATGCGACCGCGAAACAGGGCGTGATGCTGGGCCTGCCGACCGTCGGGGCGCCCGAGCCTCTGCCCGCCGACGCGGGCGGCAGCGGCTGCGGCGTCTGCTGAACCTGTCGGCGGTGCCGCACCGAACCGCCCGTATCCACAAGGAAGTCCGAACGAAGGGGAAGCGCGTGCCGCGCTGGGGACTGATCGTCGAGGAGACCGGTGGCTTCCGCGACCGCCGCTGGGAGGCGTTCCTGCTCGGCGAGTTCGACGGCACACGCGAGGACGCGCTGGCGAAGCTGCTGGAGCGCGCGAAGGCGTTCAAGCCCGAGCATCCGCGCATCGTCAGACGGCAGACGATCTACGCGATCGCCGACGGCTACCTGGTCATGTCGAAGGGCGCCACCGAGACGTTCCACCACCGCTTCTCCGTGGCGGAACTCGTCCACGACACCGACCCGAAGAAGGGCTGACAGCGGCCGGGGAGCAAGATCGACCGGCAGCCGACGGCACCCCGCGCGAAGTTGCATCGCGCGGTTACGCAGAGCGACTCACGGCGTTAAGCTGCGCGCCATGCTTGTCGCCGCCGCCACGTGCCCCAGCCCGCCCCTGCTCGTCCCCGAGGTCGCCGGAGGCGCGGCCCACGAGATGGACGCCGCCCGCGCCGCGTGCGACGAGGCGCTCGGCGCCCTCGCGGACGCACGCCCCGACAGTCTCGTCGTCATCGGCCCGGCGGAGCAGCCCGCCCGGGGCACGCACCCGCAGGGCGCGCGGGGTTCCTTCCGCGGCTTCGGCGTGGACCTGGACGTCTCCCTCGGCAAGGGGGAGCCTCCCGCCGAGGCGCGTCCGCTTCCCTCGTCCCTGGCCGTCGGCGCATGGCTGCTGGCGCGTGAGGGCTGGACGACCTCGCCCGTGGAGGGCCTCGGGGTCGGCGAACCGCTCAGCCGGGTGCGGTGCGAGGAGACAGGGCGTCAACTCGCCGGCGGCACCGAACGGGTGGCCCTTCTCGTGATGGGCGACGGCACCAACTGCCGCACGGTCAAGGCCCCCGGCTACTTCGACGAACGCGCCACGGCCTTCGACGCCGAGGCGGCCCGCGCCCTGGGAAGCGCGGACGCCGACGCCCTGCTGGCGCTGGACGAGGAACTCGCGTACGAGCTGAACGCGTCAGGCCGCTCCTGCTGGCAGGTGCTCGCCGGCGCGGCGGCCGCCGGCGGCAGTGCGCTGCGCGGGCGGCTGCTGTACGACGAAGCCCCTTACGGAGTGGGCTACTTCGTCACGAGCTGGACCTGAGATGTCTACATGACGTGTGCGGGCGTGCCACCGCCGGAATTCCGGCGGAGGCACGCCCGCAATTCGCGCTCATGGCCCGGCTCCCGGCCACGTGCCGACGGCGGGCCGGGACCCGGAACGATCATGAGTTGCCCTGAGGTCAGGAACCGCCCTGGGGGCCCTTGCCGCCGCGGCCCTGGGAGCCGCCGCCCTCACGGCCGTACTTCTCGGCCTGATCCTTGGCCTTCTCGGTGCTGGACCGGATCTTGTCGCTGTACTTGCCCTTGGTCTTGGAGTCGGCCATGCCCGCGGCCTTGTCGATGCCCTTGGTCACCTTGTCGCTGTGCTGGCCCAGCATCCCCTTGACCTTGTCCATGAAGCCCATGGTGGCCACCTTCCTTCCGTCCGGTGTGCCTCGGCGGCAGTTCAGTTGCGGGCGTCGTCCGCGGCTTCGCTGTCGGCTGCTCCGTCGGCCGACTGCTGCTTCGGGATGCCGACGTCCTCGGACTCGTCCCCGCCTCCGGCAGCCGCCGAGACCTCCTGTTCCTTCGCCTTCCCACCCGCTGCGGCTTCAGCTGCGGGGGCGGCGCCGGCAGCCGGCTTCCGGGGTGACCCGGAAGAACGCCGCAGAAGTCGTGCAAAGACGCCCATATCTACACTCCTGACCTTACTAATGTCGCTGCGATCCGGCGCACCGGGAACGGGCGCAGCTCCCCGCCTGCGGCGGAACCGTCCCGGAAATCGGCCTTGGGACCCTCGCAACAGGCAACGAAACCGCAGGGCCGTCGTCACGTCGCTCGTTCGGGTCCGGAGCGGTGCGGGAGGTTTGCGACACTGGCCGCGTGAATGCCGCAGACCCGTCCCCGGTCCCCGCCGCGGCGCCCGGAGGGCCCCTGACGTCTCCGTCCCGCCGCGGCTCCGCCCCGCCCGTCGTCGCCGTCGTCGGGCCCACCGCCGCCGGCAAGTCCGACCTGGGTGTCGCGGTCGCCCGCCACCTCGGCGGCGAGGTGATCAACGCGGACTCGATGCAGCTCTACCGCGGCATGGACATCGGTACGGCCAAGCTCACGCTCAGCGAGCGCGAGGGCGTACCGCACCACCTGCTGGACATCTGGGACGTCACGGTCGCGGCCAGCGTCGCCGAGTACCAGAGGCTCGCCCGCGCCGAGATGGACCGGCTGCGCGCCGCGGGACGGGTCCCCGTCCTGGTGGGCGGCTCCGGCCTGTACGTGCGGGGCGCCATCGACGCCATGGACTTCCCCGGCACCGATCCGGCCGTACGGGCCCGGCTGGAGGACGAACTCGCAGCTCAGGGGTCCGGAGCCCTGCATGAGCGGCTTGCCGCCGCGGACCCGCAGGCGGCGCGCGCGATCCTGCCGAGCAACGGGCGCCGCGTCGTGCGCGCCCTGGAGGTCATCGAGATCACCGGCCGCCCCTTCACCGCGAACCTTCCAGGCCACGAGGCCGTCTACGAGACGGTCCAGCTCGGGGTCGACGTCGCCCGGGCGGAGCTCGACGACCGGATCACGGCCCGCGTCGGGCGGATGTGGGAGGCGGGCCTCGTCGAAGAGGTGCGCGAGCTGGAGGCCGCCGGGCTGCGAACCGGCCGTACCGCCTCGCGTGCGCTGGGTTATCAGCAGATCCTCGCGATGCTCGCCGGAGAGTGCACCGAGCAGGAGGCACGTGAGGAGACCGTGCGTGCCACGAAGCGCTTCGCACGCCGCCAGGACTCGTGGTTCCGCCGGGACCCGCGCGTGCACTGGCTCAGCGGCGCCGCGGAGGACCGGCCGGAACTCACAGGGAGGGCACTGGCCTTGCTGGAAGAGGCGGTCACGGCCTGATCTGCGCCGTACCGACCGGGAGCGAGCCTGAGAACCTCCAACGAGGCCGTCGCGACCAGGACTTGGGGGAGGGCGGGCGACCCGCGGCCGCTCCCAGCGCATCGCCGGAATCACCCTCGACGGACGTCCGACGTCAACTGAGCGTCGGGAACGGGTGCGTCGCGGCACGGACCCGGTTCGAGGTGTTCGCCGGGCGGGACTGCACCCATCGGGATGAACCATTGGTAACCCCAGGTCGGTCAAGACCGCAGGGTGTGAACTGCGTTGTGCCGGTTACCCAGGAAGGGCGCCGTTGCCCGGCCCGGGCCCGGCAATGGCGAAGACCCCAGCCGGTTCGGGAGCGCAGCCGGTGGGGTCGTTCTCTCATGTGGCCCGCTGCGGTGAGGCGGCGCGGTCGATGACCTGGTGGATCACTTCGCAGGTGAGGCCACCTGTGTTCGCTTCGTCTGGACGGCTGCATCGGCCATCTATGCCTTCCTCTCCGGGAGTTGAGAACCTCTCCTGTCCGCGTCCCGAAGTACCCCCGTGCTTTCTCCGGCGCCGTCCATGACGGACGCCTCGCCGGAAAACACTCAAAGTTCACCGCCCCGAAAGGCAGTTGGTCCGCCGGTCACGTTCCGGTGAGTTCTCCGCAGCCTTCCTGAGGCTGCGTCGCCACAACGTCGCCACGACCCCGAAGTGAGGGAGCCGTGCGGCTGCGGCGCCGCGCCCGCAGCGATGCGGCTCTCGAATTCCAGGATCCGAAGATCCGGCAAGGCGCTGGACAAGAGCAGGCGACGTTTCACCCGACCGCTCCGGGCAACTCACGCACCGGCCGCACGGCATGGTCGTGCGGCTCGGCACGTCGACCAAGTGAACGGAGGACCAGACATGTTCAAGGCCATTGCCGATGTTCTGCGCACGATCGGCGGCGCCGTCGCCACCATCGTCACGCTTCCCTTCCGCCTCGTCGCCCGCCTTTTCGGTGGCGTTTCGGACAGCGCTCACGGCAGGCACTGAGTGCGTCCGCGTCCGGTGGACGACAGGCCCAGCAGGCCTAGCCGGATCTCAGCTGCTTCAGCGCGGCTTCGATCATGGTGCGCAGACGTCCGTCGACGACGCCTTCCTGCGTGCTCGCCACGATCTCCTCCGCAACCGCGTTGAGCTTGGTGTTGGAGTGCTGCGAGACGGTGACCAAGATCTTCCACGCGTCCTCCGGCGAGAGGCTGTACGCAGCCATGAGGACGCCCTTCGCCTGATCGATGACGGGGCGGGTCTCCATCGCGTGCCGCAGCTGTTCGAGCTCCACAGACTCATCCGGTGCCTCACCAGACACGGCCGCCCTCGCCCCTTTCATGCCATTGACGCATCCACCGATGCGCAGCCTTCACGAAGCTTATACACAGCGCATACGGCATGGGTATGGCGCCGATCTCCGGCGGTCCGGCCGGTTGAAAATCGATGGCCGGTGCCTCCGCCTCGATGGCACGCTGAGCCGGTGGGTGAGCCGATCATCAGCGATGCCGACCTGTCCGACTTCATCGAGAAGGGATTCCTCCGCCTTGAGGGGGCGTTCCCGCGCGATCTCGCCGCGGAGTGCCGGGAGATCATGTGGCGGGACATCGACGGTGAGCCCGACGACCCGGCGACGTGGAAGAGCCCAGTTCTGCGGCTCGGCCCCTACGGGCAAGAACCCTTCCGGGCCGCCGCCGGCTCGCCCCGGCTGCATGCCGCGTTCGACGTCCTCGTCGGCGAGGGTCGCTGGGCGCCCATCGGCGGTCTCGGCACGTTCCCGGTGCGGTTCCGTAGCGACCAGGAGCCGGGCGACGACGGATGGCACGTCGATGCGAGCTTCCCGGGAGACGATCCCGCCGACTTCACGTTCTACCGGGTGAACGTCTCCTCGCGGGGGCGGTGGCTGCTGATGCTGTTCCTCATGTCCGACGTGGGGGAGGACGACGCGCCCACCAGGATCCGCGCCGGTTCCCATCTGGACGTTGCCGCGCTTCTCGAACCCGAGCGGGAGGCGGGCCTTCCCTTCATCGACCTCGCCGAGCGAGCCGTGCCCGCCACCGAACACCGACCGCTCGCCCTTGCCACGGGCCGGGCCGGTGACGTCTACCTCTGTCACCCCTTCCTCGTCCACGCCGCACAACCTCACCGAGGCCTCGAACCCCGCTTCATGGCGCAGCCGCCGCTGCTTCCCGAGCCGGGGCAGGGTCCGAGCCTCGAGCGGCCCGGCGGCGACCACTCGCCGGTGGAGACCGCGATTCGCCGAGGACTGGGCCGCTGACGGCCTTCAGGGGTGCGGCGACGCCGGGACCACGCCCGAATGACTCCTGCCGCGTTCCCTTCCGGCCCGTAAGAGGAGAAATCCATCACACCATTCCCTGTGAAACGGGTGTGGAACTCTCGTAACTACCTCTGGGGGCATGCAACCACGTAACGCGGTCAGGGCGTTCTTCGCAGAGTGCGTGGGACAGGGCAGATCCCGCGCGGGATCACGCGTGGGAGGAGGCGGTGAGCCTCATGAAACAGAGAGGTCGACTCACCGCATTCGCCATGCGCCGACCCTGCTCCGCCAGGAATTCGCCCCCAGAGACTGGAGCGTCATGAGTCACACCCCCGAGCCGATGACCACGGGTCATGCACACCCCGACACCCGTGGCGAACCGGCGTCCAAGCGTACGGCGCTGATCATCCACACGATCGCCGACATCGCAGCCGCATTTCTCGGTCTGTGGATCCTGCTCCACCTTCTGGGAGCCAACCAGGCCAATGTATTCGTCCAGTTCGTCGAGGGCATGGCCAACTGGCTGGCAGGCTGGTCGCAGGACATCTTCACCATGGAGAACGAGCAGGTGCGCTTCGTGCTCAACTACGGCCTCCCCGCTCTTGTTTACCTCTTCATCGGCCACGGAATCGCCGCGAAAATGCGCCGGGGATGACCACCGCGACATCAAGTTCCGCTCGGGAATGACGCGTTGAAGAATGCGGCGTCGTTCGCCGCCCTGGCCGGGGTCCGATCCCCTGCGGGGGATCGATCCGCGGCGGGAGTCGAAGGGGGCGTACTTCCGCCGCGGCGAGCGGGTACACGGGTGACCGGTGGACCCGCGGCGGCACCGTGCCGGGTGCCGCTCCCGACAGTCGTAAGGTCCTGTACGGCCTGCGGCACCGGACCTGCCCGGGAGCCCGAGCCTGCGGTCTGGTGGACTTCACCCGGGCCACGCGCGGCAGGCGAATTGCGTGCCCAGGTCGTTCAACGCAAGGTGCGCAGGGAGGAACGCACGAAGGAGCCAGTCGCCCGCACGAGATCACGGCGGGCCTCCGACGAGTGACGGAGGCGACGCCGGGCTGCCTCGCCCTCCGGTGTTCCTGAGAGACGCGCACCACAGAGATTGGACCGTAATGAGTCACGCTTACGAGCCCGCCCGCAAGAGTCGTCGACAGGGCGGACCTCGCGATGAGTCGCCATCGATATGGCCGCCCTTCGTGGTCCACACGATCGCCGACATCGCAGCCGCTTTCGTGGGCCTGTGGATCGTTCTCTATCTGCTCGGTGCCGACGGAGGCAACCTGTTCGTTCTGTACATGGAAGACATGGCGTACTGGATCGCCGGATGGTCCCAGAACCTTTTCACGGTGGAGAACGAATTCCTGGTCATCCTCCTCAACTACGTTCTGCCTGCCGTGGTTTACCTCGTCATCGGGCACGGGATCGCGGCGAAGATGCGACCGGGGAAGGTGAACCAGATGGACGACGCAACGATGCGCCTGACTCCGGCCAACAAGGCGCCGAGGGAAGCTCCGGGGTGGCAACCGAGGTGACGGCGAGGAAGTCCCTGCCCCGGAGGGACTTCTCGAACGCACGCCACGCGTGGCCCACCCGGCCGCCGGACACTGCCGGGCGAAAGCGATGGAATCGCCACAATCGGCTCCCCTGCGGTGCCTGAACGAAGGAGCCGCCCTGGCCCGGCCTGGTGCCCGGCACACCGATGCCGGCCGAACGGCGATGAGAGCTGGGTCCGTCTCGCCGATCCGGAGAGGACGAGTTCCACTTCCTTGCCGGCCGCCGCCCCGTGACCCGTCGAGGAGGAGATCCGCTGGGTACGGCGAGGATGCGCCGCGGGACGCGGGTGTCCCGGGGCCGTGAAAGGGCGGGCATCAGTGACCAATGACACTCGTCGGCGACCTCACCGAGACACAGTTGTGCTGGTGATCGACACAATCCCGATGAGTTGTAGAACGGCCGGTCACAGCCTGATCACGTGATGGCATCGGGACGTCCTGGGCGTCTGCCGCAGTCATTCCGGCGTGCCATCATCGACCATCGTTCGGAGCCTGCAGTTGTAGTTGGGAGGGCGGGTGGCGATGGAGGCCGGCCCTCGTGACAATGAGGAGACCGCTGTCGACGAGGTTGAGCGCGCCGGGTCCGTGGGACGTATCGACGATCTCTCGGGTCTCGAGGGCCGCACTCGAGGCGTGCCCCTCGGCAACGGGGACTCCGCCGCCGACCGCCCGCGTGGGGCAGAGGGCGTGAGCGACGATCTGGATCCCGCCGCCGACGCGGGCGCCGCCGACGACCTGGACATCGACGACGAGCCGGACGCCGCCGCGGACCTCGACGGCTCCGACGCACCGCCCGAAGCCCGGGACGCCGACGTGGAGGCGCAGGAACTGCGGCCCCCGCGCAAGCTCCGGCTGTGGCAGCTCGCTCCCATCGTGGTGCTGAGCGCTCTGGGCTCGCTGATGTTCGCCTTCCCGCTCGCCTTCGAGCCCGGTGGCGGCACGGGCGCCGTCGTCTCGATGCTGGGGCTGCTGATCTGCGGCTGCGCGGCCGGCTGGGCCGTGATGGCCGCTCGCCGCGTCGGCCTGTCCTGGCCGGGGCTGCCCGCTCCTGGATCGGGTGAGCGCCCTGACTGGCGGATCGTCGCCCTGTATGCGGTCGTCGTCGGCACCGTGGTGGTGCTCGCGATCTGGCGCGTGGCGAGGCTGCGCTGACCTGATGTGCCCCGGCCGGGTGCGCCCCGCTCCCGTACGATCGTCAGCATGAGCAGCGCACAGCCCGTGCCGTTCCTCAAGGGGCACGGCACCGAGAACGACTTCGTGATCCTTCCCGACCCGGACGGGCTCCTCGAGCTGTCCGCGGGGACGGTCGCGCGGCTGTGCGACCGGCGGGCCGGGATCGGCGGCGACGGATTGCTGCGCGTCGTGCGCTCCGCGGCCCACCCGGAGGCCCGGCACATGGCGGGCGACGCGGAGTGGTTCATGGACTACCGCAACGCCGACGGCTCGGTCGCGGAGATGTGCGGCAACGGGGTGCGCGTCTTCGTGCGCCACCTGGAGCGCGCCGGGCTGGTCAAGCCCGGGGACGTGGCCGTCGCGACCCGGGCGGGCGTGAAGCGTACGCACCTCGCCGAGGACGGTTCGGGCGTCACCGTCTCCATGGGCCCGGCAGTGCTGCCGGGAGGCGGCGTGACCGTGCGCGCCGGCGGTCTCAGCTGGCCGGCCCTGCACGTGAACATGGGCAATCCGCACGCGGTCGCCTTCGTCGGCGATCTCGCGGACGCCGGCAGGCTGTTGGAGACTCCGGACGTGGAGCCCGCGTCGGCCTACCCGTCCGGCACGAACGTCGAGTTCGTCGTGGACCGCGGTGCGCGGCACGTCGCCATGCGCGTGCACGAGCGCGGTTCGGGCGAGACGCGGTCGTGCGGCACGGGGGCGTGCGCGGTGATGGTCGCAGCGGCGCGGCGCGACGGACTGGACCCTGCGGCCGACGGCGAGGACGCGACGTACACGGTCGAAGTGCCCGGCGGCACGCTCGTGATCACCGAACGGACCGACGGCGGGATCGAGATGACGGGTCCCGCGGTGATCGTCGCCGAGGGGACCCTCGACCCCGAGTGGCTCCACGCGTGATCGCGTAGCCGGGCACGTCCGTCTGTCCCGGCGTACCGCTGAAGGTCATTCAGGAACCGCACCCTCAACTGGCCAGACTCCAAACGTCCCTCGGACGGGTGATCCGTTTCACGCTGGGCGGGACCCGGACATCAGGGTGTGCTGGGGTCGGTAACATCACAGGCCCGGGCCTGGCCGGGGCGTTGCTTCGACGCGAACAGCAGGAGGTGCCATGAGGAGTCTGCGAAGGCTCAGCCGCGCGGCCCTGCTGGGGCAGGCACCGCGACGCGACGGCCTTCCCGACGCCATGGAGCACGTGGCCAAGGTTCACCGCGCCCACCATCCCGGTGCGGACCTCGGAGCGCTGCGCCGCGCGTACCTCCTCGCCGAGTCCTCGCACCGCGGGCAGATGCGCAAGAGCGGCGACCCCTACATCACCCACCCGCTGGCCGTGACGCTGCTGCTGGCCCAACTCGGCGCCGAGACAACGACGTTGACCGCCTCCTTGCTGCACGACACCGTCGAGGACACGGACGTGACGCTGGAGCAGGTCTGCAAGGAGTTCGGCGACGAGGTCGGCTACCTCGTCGACGGCGTCACCAAGCTGGAGAAGGTCGACCACGGCGCGGCGGCGGAGCCCGAGACCTTCCGCAAGATGCTCGTGGCCACGGGCAACGACGTCCGGGTGATGTCGATCAAGCTGGCCGACCGGCTGCACAACATGCGCACGCTCGGCGTCATGCGGCCCGAGAAGCAGGTACGCATCGCCAAGGTCACCCGCGACGTGCTGATCCCTCTCGCGGAACGCCTCGGCGTGCAGGCGCTCAAGAGCGAGCTGGAAGACCTCACCTTCGCCATCCTGCACCCCGAAGAGCACGCATTAGCACGGGAGTTGATCGCCGAGCATGCGCGGGAGCCGGATCCGCTCACCGGGGTGGCGACGTCCGTACGGCGGCTGCTGCGCGAGGCCGACATCGCCGCACAGGTGCTGATCCGGCCCCGCCACACCGTCTCCGTGCACCGACTGCGCCTCAAACGCGGTGAGTTGGGGCCGTGCGACTTCGGCAGACTGCTGGTCCTGGTCGAGGAGGACGCCGACTGCTACGCGGTCCTCGGCGAACTGCACACCTGCTTCACGCCTCTCGTCGCCGAGTTCAAGGACTTCATCGCCGCCCCCAAGTTCAACCTCTACCGCTCGCTGCACACCGCGTTCGCCGACGAGGAGGGCCGCGTGGCCGAAGTCCTCGTGCGTACACGGCAGATGCACCGGGTCGCCGAGGCCGGTGTGATCGCTCTCGGCAACCCCCACCGGGCTTCGCAGGGCGGCGAGGGCGAGAGCGGCGGCGAGCCCGGAGGTCCCGGCTGGCTCTCCCGGCTCCTGGAGTGGCAGAGCCACGCCACCGACACCGAGACCTTCTGGGCGGAACTGCACGACGAGCTGGCGCAGGACGGGGAGATCACCGTCTACTGCGCCTCACCCGGAGTTGCGCCCGCCGCCGGCGGCGGAGCGCTGCCGCTGCCCGCGGGTGCGACGTGCGTCGACGCGGCCTACGCGCGGTTCGGCGAGGCGGCGCACAGCTGCATCGGAGCCCGCGTCAACGGGCGGCTGACCGCGCTGAGCACCGTCCTGCGGGACGGCGACGCCGTGCAGCTCTTCATGGAGCCCGCGGCGGCTTCGGTGCCCTCCGGCCCCTCGCCGGAGTGGCTGGAGCACGCCCGTACCCCGGCCGCGCGCATCGCCATCAGGCATTGGCTCGCCGCCCATCCACCCGCCCCGGAGCCGGAGTTGGCGCCGGCGGGCGCGACGGGCGGCGGCGAGGACGCCCGGGCGGGGCTCTTTGCCGGTACGGGGTCTTCGACGTCCGTCCGAGGTGGAGCCGCGGAGGAGGCGCACGCCGAGGGAAGAGCGGGCGTTCGCACCGCCCGGCGCAGGGAGTGGGGCGAGGGAGCCCCGGTCGCCGAGGCCGCCGCATCCGTCGTGGTGGAGGAGCCGCACGCCGTCGTACGGCTGGCGGGCTGCTGCACGCCCGTGCCGCCCGACAACGTCACCGGATTCGCCGTCCGCGGCGGCACCGTCACCGTTCACCGCGACAGCTGCCACTCCGTGGCCCGCATGACCGCCACCGGGCGCAGGCCCGTGCCCGTGCGCTGGGAGCAGGGCGCCTCGGGATGCCGGGTCACGCTTCGAGCCGAGGCGCTGGGGCGCACACACCTGCTGGCCGACCTGACCGAGATCATCGCGGCGCAGGGCGCCACCGTGGTCTCCGCCGAGGTCGAGCCGCCCCGCGAGCAGCGCGTACTGCACACGTACACGCTGCAACTCCCGGACGCCGCCGGGCTGCCCGCCCTGATGCGCGCCATGCGCGGCGTCGCCGGCGTCTACGACGTCACGCGGGCCGCCCGCCCGCTGCCGGCCCGCTGAACCGCCTCCCCGGCACGTCGCCCCCTCCGGAGTTCTTTCGGGTGGGGCGGCGCCGGGCGCTGCTGCGCCGACCCGGAAGCCGATCAATCTGCTGATAGCACTGATGCATGGTCGACTCGTCCCGCGCAGTGAACAGACCCGCCCCGACCACCCGCACCCACCCGGCCGCCCGATCCGCCGCCCGTAACTCCGCGGCAGTCGCCTGCGCCGTCCTGGCGCTCGTCGGTGCCGGACTGCCGTCCCCGAAGCCGCTCGGCGTCGGCGACCGGCTCTTCCCCCACCTGGGCAACCCCGGATACGACGTGCGCGCGTACGACATCTCCTTCCGCTGGGGACGCAACAACACCGAACCGCTCGATGCCCGTACCGTCATCGACGCCGACGTCACCGCCCGGAACGGACTCACCCGTTTCAACCTCGACTTCAGCTCCGGCAAGGTGGCCTCGGTCAGCGTGGGCGGACGCACCGCTCGGTACGCACGGGCCGGCGAGGACCTGGTCGTGACCCCCTCCAAGAAGCTGCGCAAGGGCCAGCGCATGCGCGTGGTCGTCCGTCACACGAGCCCGACGAGTGAGGCGGCGACCAGCGGCTGGGTTCGTACCAAGGACGGCCTGGTCATGGCGAACCAGGCCGACGCGGCACATCGCGTGTTCCCCGGCAACGATCACCCCTCGGACAAGGCCCGCTTCACCTTCCACGTCACGGCCCCGAGATCGCTGACCGTGGTCGCCGGCGGGCAGCTGCGCAGCAAGGTGCGCCGCGGCGAGAACACCCGGTGGACCTACCGCGTCGCGCATCCCATGGCGACCGAACTCGCCCAGGTCTCCGTGGGCCGCTCCTACGTGCGCCGTGCGAAGGGACCGCACGGGCTGCCGCTGCGGGACGTGGTGCCGCGGCGGGACCGGGAGAAGCTGCTGCCCTATCTGAAGAAGACCCCTCGTCACCTGAAATGGCTGGAGCGGCGCCTGGGTCCCTACCCGTTCGAGACGTACGGACTGCTGGTGGCCGACGCCGACCTCGGATTCGCCATGGAGACCCAGACGCTCTCGCTGTTCGAGAAGCAGTTCCTCGCCGCCCCCGTCGTGCCCTCCTCGTACAAGGAGGAGGTCATGGTCCACGAACTCGCTCACCAGTGGCTCGGCAACAGCGTGTCACCCAGGAGCTGGGACGACCTGTGGCTGAACGAGGGCCACGCCACCTGGTACGAGTGGCTCTACGGTACCGGTCACGGCGGCACGGCGCTGACCTCGCGGGTGCGGGAGGCGTACAAGAAGTCCGACAGCTGGCGCAAGAACTACGGCCCTCCGGCCAGGCTGCGAGCGCCCAGGCCGGGCAACAAGATCGAGATCTTCCGCAAGAGCGCCTACGACGGCGCGGCCGTGGCGCTCTACGCACTCCGCGAGAAGATCGGCAACGAGGACTTCATGAGGCTGCAGCGTGAATGGATCACTCAGAACCGCGACGGAAACGCCTCCACCGCGGACTTCGTCCGGTTCGTCAACGCCGTCGCCAAGAAGGACCTGAGCGATTTCCTCAAGGACTGGCTGTACGGGAAGAAGACCCCGCCGATGCCGGGCCATCCGGACTGGCGCAGCTCCTGACCGGCGGCCCGCAGCCCAAGGGGACTGCGGGCCGTGCGGTGCAAATCCGGATGACTGCGCGGACCGCCCGTGCCACCATTTCACTCGGCGCAGGACGCGCATCGCGGGGCCGAAGGCGGGAATCAATACCGCCGGACGGGCGTTGCCCTATTGGGACGCTGACGCATTTCTCCGTCCCGCATCTCTCACTTCGACGTAAGGACCAAATGACCTACTCCTCTTCTCTTCCAAACAACGGCCAGCGTGTCACCGAGTCTGACCGCCGAGCTGACGCCCTGATGGAAGAGGACGTTGCTTGGAGTGACGGGATCGACGGCGAGCGTGACGGCGACCAGTACGACCGCAGCGAGCGGGCCGCACTGCGCCGCGTGGCGGGTCTCTCCACCGAGCTGGAGGACGTCACCGAGGTCGAGTACAGGCAGCTGCGCCTCGAGCGCGTGGTCCTCGTGGGCGTGTGGACCTCCGGCAGCGCACAGGACGCGGAGAACTCCCTCGCGGAGCTCGCCGCCCTCGCCGAGACGGCGGGAGCGCTCGTCCTGGACGGAGTCATCCAGCGTCGCGACAAGCCGGACCCGGCCACGTACATCGGGTCGGGCAAGGCGGAGGAACTCCGGGACATCGTCCTGGAGACCGGCGCCGACACCGTCGTCTGCGACGGTGAGCTGAGCCCCGGCCAGCTGATCCATCTCGAGGACGTCGTGAAGGTCAAGGTCGTCGACCGCACGGCCCTGATCCTGGACATCTTCGCGCAGCACGCCAAGTCCCGTGAGGGCAAGGCGCAGGTGTCACTGGCGCAGATGCAGTACATGCTGCCGAGGCTGCGCGGCTGGGGTCAGTCGCTGTCGCGGCAGATGGGCGGTGGCGGCTCCGGCTCGGCCGGAGGCGGCATGGCCACCCGTGGCCCGGGTGAGACCAAGATCGAAACGGACCGGCGGCGCATCCGCGAGAAGATGGCCAAGATGCGCCGTGAGATCGCGGACATGAAGACCGGCCGTGAGATCAAGCGGCAGGAGCGGCGCCGCAACAAGGTGCCGTCGGTCGCCATCGCCGGCTACACCAACGCGGGCAAGTCCTCGCTGCTCAACCGGCTCACGGGCGCGGGCGTCCTAGTGGAGAACGCCCTGTTCGCGACGCTGGACCCGACAGTGCGCAAGGCCGAGACGCCCAGCGGCAGGGTGCACACGCTGACCGACACCGTCGGCTTCGTCCGGCATCTGCCGCATCACCTGGTGGACGCCTTCCGCTCCACGATGGAGGAGGTGGCCGACGCCGACCTCATCGTGCACGTGGTCGACGGCGCACACCCCGCTCCCGAGGAGCAACTGGCGTCGGTCCGCGGTGTGATCAGGGACGTGGGAGCCTCTCACGTGCCCGAGATCGTGGTCGTCAACAAGGCGGACGCGGCCGAACCGCTCGTCCTGGAGCGGCTGTTGCGTGCGGAAACCCGGGCGATCGCGGCATCCGCCCGCACCGGGCAGGGCATCGAGGAGCTGCGTGCCCTCATCGACGAGGAGCTGCCGCGTCCCTCCGTCGAGCTGGAGGCGCTGGTTCCCTACACCGAGGGCAAGCTGGTCTCGCGCGTGCACAACGAGGGCGAGGTGCTCTCCGAGACGCACACCGAGGACGGCACTCTGCTCAAGGCGCGTGTGCACGCCGAACTCGCCGCGGAACTGCGCAAGTTCGAGCCGCAGGCGGCAGGCCCGCAGAGGCTGTAGCGGCGCCCCCGAAGCTGTCGGAGTCGTCCACGAGCGGCAACGACAGCACGGCCGTGGTCCCGCCACCGGAGCACCCGGGGGCGGACCGCGGCCGTTGCGGTGCGTCGTCTCTTCCGAGCTCAGTTCTTCCCGGCGTACTTCTTGCTGACGGCGTCGAAGACGCCCTTGGCGGTCGCCCCGAGGCGCGGCCCTGCCAGCCAGGTGGCGGGCTGCGGGCCGATCGAGTTGACCGAGACCAGCTCGGCCTTGCCGTTCCTGCCCTTCATGAACCAGCCGCCGCCTGAGGAGCCGCCGGTCATGGTGCAGCCGATGCGGTAGAGGGCGGGCTGCGACGGGTCGATCGTGAGCTGGCCGGGCTTGTCGGTGCAGCTGTACATCTTCGCGCCGTCGAACGGCGGCGCCGCCGGGTAGCCGTACGAGCTGAGCCCGGAGAAGCGTTCCGCGCCCGGCGCGCGGAAGTTGATCCGCACCGCGGCGCCGACGGTCTCCTCCAGGGACTTGCCGGCGGGCTGTACCGGCTTCACGTGCAGCACCGCGAAGTCCTGCTGCGAGCCGCCGCCGCCCGACGCGGAGCCCTGCTTGATCCAGTAGTCGCTGGTCTGCGCCCACTCGCCCCACCACTGGCCGTACGGGGCGACGTCCTGCGGCTGCGCGCCGCGCACCTGCGACGGCGGGAGGCCGCGGTTGTTGTAGGCGGGCACGAACATGATGTTGCGCAGCCAGCCGCCGTTCCTGCCCGAGTGCACACAGTGGCCCGCTGTCGCGACCAGGTTTGAACGCCCTGGATTCCGCGGGTCCTTGACCACCGTGCCGGAGCAGACCATCGGCCCCTTCGGGGTGTCCATGAAGACCTTGCCCGCGGGTGCCGCGTTCCGCGTGTACGGGGTGTCGACCCCGCGCGCCTGCACAGGCCGCGGCTCTGGACCGCTGGCGCTCGCGCCCGACGCGGACTCCAGGTCTTCGGGGACCCGTTTGCCGTTGTCCTCCGCCTCGTCCATGCGGTCGCGCTTCCAGTGGTCCTTGATGTAGGGATTCACGAAGTCGGAACCCTCACGGATCCATTGGTCGCGGTCCCAGTCCTTCCACGCGCCGTCGCGCCACTTCTCCAGATCCTCGAGGGAGCTGGGGAGGTCCTTGGGCAGGTTCTCCGGAAGCCCCAGGCCCTGGCTCGGCGACGGCTTCGCGGAAGCCTGGGCCTGCGCGTCCGCGCTGCTGCCGGCCTGGCAGGCGGTGGCGGCGAGCGCGAGCACCGCCAGCACCGCGGCGGCCGAGGTCGTAACTCGGCGCCTGTGCCTGCGTATCGGTGACATGTGAACGATCCCCCAGCGTGTAAATGGAAGCCCGAGCCCGGGCCCGGTGAGCGGCGCCCCTCGGCAGGTGTTTGGTGGCGCAGAGCGCGCCGAGGAGCCGCCGGAGGAGCTGGTCGAGAGCGGGGTGTTCGGGGCAGGCGTCTCCGCTTGCCCCGAACACCCCGCCGTTCGCGGTTACTTGGCGGAGAGGCTGTCGAAGACGCCCTTGGCTTCCCGCCCGATGCGCGGTCCGGCGAGCCAGCCGCCCTCGATGGGCCCGACGGACGTGACGGAGAGCAGTTCCCTGCCGCTCGGGCTGAGCCATCCGCCTCCGGAGGAGCCGCCGGTCATGGTGCAGCCGAGGCGGTACATCGTGGGCTGACGCGGATCGAGCGTCAGCCGCGCCGGCTTGCCGGCGCAGGTGAGCATCTTCGTACCGTCGAAGGGCGGCGCCGCCGGGTAGCCGTGCGCAGTCAGGCCCGGGATCGCCTTCACCCGGGGCGTGTTGAAGTTGACCTTCGCGGCCTTGCCCACGGTCTCCTCCAGCGAGGGGCCGGACTTCCTGTCCTCGGGGCGGACCTTCATCACGGCGAAGTCCTGGGGAGCGCCCTTACCGCCCGTCTTCGACCCGTTCCGGATCCAGTGGTCGGTGGTGCGTGCGTACTTCGCCCACCAGACGCCGTCAGGGGCGACGTCCTTCCGCGCCGCCTTCGCCAGCTGCGCGTTGGAGAGACCCTTCGGGTTGTAGCGGGGCACGAAGACGACGTTGCGGAACCAGCCGCCGCTCCGTCCCGCGTGCACGCAGTGGCCCGCGGTCGCGACGAGGTTGGACTTGCCGGGGTGCCGTGGATCGGTGACGACCGTTCCGGAACAGACCATCGAGCCCTGCGGGGTGTCCATGAACACCTTGCCGACCGGCGGACTGGACTTGGTGTAGGGCAGCTTGACCTGCTTGGCGGGCACGCGCTCGGGGGTGGGGTCGGTGTGGCCCTCGTCCGTGTCGCCGCCGCTCCCGCCGTCGTCGATCTCGTCCTCGTCGACCTTGCGGTCGTTCCCGTCGGCGTCCTTCATCCGGTCCGGGTCCCACAGGTCATCGATGACCGGGTTGATGAACTCCTTGGCCCGGCGCAGCCATTCGTCCCGGTCCCAGTTCTTCCACTCGCCGTTGCGCCACTTGTCCAGGTCCTCGAGGGAGCTGGGGAGGTCCTTGGGCAGGTTCTCCGGAAGGCCGAGGTCCCGCTTCTTCTTGTCCTGCTCGGCGGAGTGTGAAGCGCTGGGATCGCCCCCCGCGTTGTCGTCCTCAGGTCCGCACCCGGTGGCCGTGACGGCGAGCGCGGCGACGACCGCCGCGACGGCCAGCGCCGTACGCCGTCGCCGCACGTGCCCTGTGTCGGCTGACATGAATGAACTCCCCCTGAATGTCCTTGTGCCTCTTGAATTGTCACGGCCCCCCGAGGGGCGGCGAGTTGGAGCCTCCACCCGTACGGGCGACTCGGGGCCGCACCGGCGGAGCCAGGGGAAACTATGCCCCGTGGGGTGGGGGACGGGACCGGCAGGGTCCACGGTTCCGACCGTTTCACGTCACAGATCTTCACTTCGCCCGTGATCAGGGCGCTCCGGCTTCGTTGGTACGGACGGGGGAGGCGGCCCGCTCTTCTGCGGCGCCGAGTCGACACCGGAGGAGACCTCTGTGAACGCCCGTACCGGAGCGGATCGGTCAGTCCCGCGTGAACTCGTCCGTGAGGAGGCCGGTGCTCCGGTACCGCACTCGGCTTCCGTGCCACCCGCCCCGTCCGGATCACGTGTCCTCTCCACTCCTGCCGCCCCGTCCCCCGCCCCCGCGCCGGCGCATTCGGCGCTCCTTCCCGAGCAGGCGCAGAGCCCCGCGCGTTCCTCCCGTACGGGCGTGCCCGCGGCCGGGCAGGCCGGGACGGACGACCCGGCCCGGACGGCGGACGCCGCCGCCGTCAACAACCTGCTGTGCTGCTGGGTGCGGGAGAACGACATTCAGCGGCCGGCACAGGACCGGGACACCCTCGTGCTCCCCATGGACGCCACCGGTGTGGTGCTCCGCGTCCCGGTGCGCTACTGGTCGCCAAGTGGACGTCACGACTTCGGACCGCCGCTCCTGGACGGCGTCCGCAGCGGTGCCGCGCCGCTCGACGCGGTTGCCCTCGCCGCACTCATCGCACGCGAGGCCGTCCACCAAAGCCGCGCCGAGCGCCAAGAGGCCCTGCACGGAAGCGGCGGTCCCGCACCCCTCGCGCCCGTCGCGACTGCTCACGCCTCCGTCGACTCCGCCGACCTCGTCGCCCGTGTCGCCGATTCCGTGCGCCGCGCCGGCGAGTTCCTCGCGGAGCGCCGTGCGGCACCCGAACTCCCGCCGGGCAACGGCCCGTTCCTTGACGCCGAACAGTCGCTGGTCCTGGGACACCCGCTGCACCCGGCGCCCAAGAGCCGCCAGGGTCTCTCCGACGAGGAGTGCCGGGCCTACTCACCGGAAACGCGAGCGGCCTTCCCGCTGCACTGGATCGCCGTGGACGAGTCCGTCGTCGCGTGCGACTCGGCCTGGACGGAACGCGGCCGCGCCGTCAGTGCCCAGCAGCTCGCCGCCCGGCTCGCGGGCGAGGCGCTGACGTCCCGACTGCCCACCGGGACAGTGCCGTTGCCGCTGCACCCCTGGCAGGCCCGACGCCTCTCGTACCGTCCCGCCGTGGCCCGCCTCCTCGCCGACGGGCTCCTGCACGACATGGGCGAGGCGGGTGATGTCTGGCATCCCACGTCGTCCGTCCGCACGGTGGCGCGGCCGGGCGGGCCGGCGATGCTCAAGCTGTCACTCGGCCTGCCGATCACCAACTCCCGCCGGGAGAACCTCCGCAAGGAACTGCTGCGCGGCCTCGAGGTGCACCGGCTGCTGCGCTCGGGCCTCGGCGCGCAGTGGCGGGCGGTGCACCCCGGCTTCGACATCGTCCGCGACCCGGCGTGGCTCGGGGTCGACGGGCCCGACGGACAGCCCGTGCAGGGTCTGGACACGGTCATCCGGCACAACCCCTTCGAGCCGTCCGACGACGCCGTGTGCGTCGCCGGCCTGACCGCCGAGCTGCCCTGGCCCGGTGTGCCGCGCGGCGCGCTGCGCTCACGCCTGGCCGACATCGTGGAAGGCCTCGCCGCGCGGACGGACCGGCCCGTCACGACCGTCTCCACGGAGTGGTTCCTGCGCTACCTCGACGCTGTTGTCCGGCCCGTGCTGTGGCTGGACGCACACGCCGGTATCGCCCTGGAGGCCCACCAGCAGAACACCCTGGTGCTGCTCGACGGCGCCGGGTGGCCGTACGGCGGCCGCTATCGCGACAACCAGGGCTACTACTTCCGCGAGTCGCGGCGCGAGGCACTCCAGCAGCGGCTGCCCGGCATGCGACTCGGTGTGGACAGCGACTCCTTCGTCGACGACGACGTGGCCGACGAGCGCTTCGCGTACTACCTCGGCATCAACAACATCCTCGGCCTGATCGGCGCCTTCGGCGTCCAACGGCTCGCGGACGAGGGGGTGTTGCTCGCCGCCGCGCGGCAGTTCCTCCGGGTGCGCGCCCGCACGGGCGAGGGCGGCCCCGTATCGGCGCTGCCCGCCCTGCTGCTGGAGTCGCCGACGCTGCGCTGCAAGGCGAATCTGCTCACGCGGCTGCACGGCATGGACGAACTCGTCGGCCCTGTCGACACCCAGTCCGTGTACGTCACCGTCACCAACCCGCTGTGCCGGTGACGGGGTGAGGGCCACGAAGGGAGTTGCGCTCACGTGAACCGTCCGAACCCCGCTGCCTCCGGCACCCCGCAGACCTCCGGACAGTCCGGCGCACCGGGGGAGTCCGTGCCGTCCGGCGCATCGGGCAGCGACGACACTCTCGACCTGGGGCTCTCCGGTGACCTGGCGGCGCTTCTGGCCGAACACGAGCGGTACGGAGCACTCGCCCCCGACGGTCAGGGTCAACACGTCCGTCAGAAAAGGGAGTTACCGGCGGAGCACCCCGCGGCTCCACGCCAGAACCGGGAATCCGACCTGCTAGACCGCGTCGGCGACTGGCCGTCGTCGCGGACGCCGGTGGGCACCATGAGGCTCGTGCCGGTCCGCATGGACCGCGATCTGCCGCTGATCGCCGCCTGGATGAACGACCCCGCGGTGGCGGCCTTCTGGGAGTTGTCCGGTCCCCAGGAGGTGACGGCGAAGCACCTGCGGGCCCAACTGGAGGGCGACGGACGCAGCGTCCCCTGCCTCGGCCTCCTGGACGGCGTCCCGATGAGCTACTGGGAGATCTACCGCGCGGACCTCGACCCGATCGCCCGGTACTGCAGCGCCAAACCCCACGACACCGGCCTGCACCTGCTCATCGGCGGCGTGCCCGACCGCGGCCGGGGCATCGGCACGGCGCTGCTGCGCGCCGTCGCCGACCTCGTCCTCGACCAACGTCCGCGCTGCGGACGGGTGCTGGCCGAGCCGGACGTACGCAACGTCCCCTCCGTCGCGGCGTTCCTGAGCGCCGGGTTCCGGCTGTCGGCGGAGGTCGATCTGCCCGGGAAGCGCGCCGCGCTCATGGTCCGGGACCGGGCGCTGCGCGAAGTGCTCTGACGGCCCTGTCCCGGCCCTGCTGTCCTGTCCCCGAACAAAGGAATCTCACAGTGCACCTGCCGGCTTCCGACGAATCCCACGACGATCCCCGCGGCCCCGGCGAGATGAGCCTGCCGCCGGGCATGGACCCGGACAGCTGGCGCAGGGCCGGCAGACGGCTGCTGGTGAAGATGATCAGCGAGTTCGCGTACGAGGAGATCATCCGGCCCGAGCCCGACACGGAGCCGGACCAGGAGTCCCGTCCGGAGCCGGACACCGAGACCGAGGCGGCTGCCGGGTCCGGGGCCCGATCCGGCACGGAGCGGACCGCCTCGGCTGCTGCCCCGCCCGGTGCCCCCGCCACGCGCCTGTACCGCCTCCGCGTCAGCGACGACCTCACGCTCCGCTTCCGCGCCCGTCGCGGCGCCTACGGACACTGGATCATCGATCCGGCCTCACTGACCCCGGCCGGCACGGACCCGTTCGCCCTTCTGCTCCGCGCCCACGACACCCTTCTCGGCCTGACCGGCGACACCACGGGCCACCTCATCCGCGAACTGTCCGTCACGCTCCTCGCCGACGTACGGCTCAGCGAGCGCGAACTGCCCGCCGCGCGCCTTGCCGAGCTCGGCTACGCGGAACTCGAGGGTCACCAGAAGGGGCACCCCTGGCTCGTCGCGAACAAGGGCCGCCTGGGCTTCTCCGTGTCGGACGCGGCGCGTTGGGCGCCCGAGGCGCGCCGCGAGCAGTGCCTTCCCTGGCTCGCCGTGCGCACCGGTCTTGCCGACTACCGGGGCGTCCCCACGCTCGCCGAGCCGCACCGGCTCTACGAACGCGAACTCGGACCCGAGACCCTCCGGGAGTTCCGCCACACCCTTCGCTCACGCGGACTGCCCTCCGAGGACTACCTGTTCCTGCCCGTACACCCCTGGCAGTGGGACGAGACCATCGCACCGCTGTTCGCCGACTCGCTCGCCAAGGGCGACATCGTCCCGCTGCGCACCGACGGCGACCTGCGGTTGCCCCAGCAGTCGGTGCGTACGTTCCTCAACACCAGCCGCCCCGAGCGGCACACGGTCAAGCTGCCGCTCTCCGTGCTCAACACCCTTGTCTGGCGCGGCCTTCCGACGGAACGGACCCTCGCCGCGCCGGCCGTCACGCGGTGGATCCACGGGCTGCGCGACGGAGACGCCTTCCTGCGCGACGAGTGCCGGGTGATCCTGCTCGGCGAGGTCGCCTCCGTGACCGTCAGGCATCCCCTCTACGACAGGCTGCCGCAGGTTCCGTACCAGTACCGCGAACTGCTGGGCTGCATCTGGCGCGAACCGCTGACCGGGCAGCTCGACTCCGGTGAGCGGGCACGGACCCTCGCCTCCCTGATCCACACCGACGCACGCGAGAAGTCGCTCACCGCAGAGCTCGTCGAGCGTTCCGGACTGCCGCCCCGCGTGTGGCTGCGCCGCCTCTTCGCGGCCGTCCTGCCTCCGCTGCTGCACTTCCTCTACCGCTACGGAACGGTCTTCTCGCCGCACGGCGAGAACGCGATCGTCGTCTTCGACGAGGACGACGTGCCCGTACGGCTGGCCGTCAAGGACTTCGTCGACGACGTGAACGTCAGCGCCGATCCGGTGCCCGAGCTGGAGGACATGCCCGACGAGGTGCGTGAGGTGCTGCTGACCGAGCCTCCGCAGTTCCTGACCCAGTTCATCCACTCCGGCCTCTTCGTCGGCGTCTTCCGCTATCTCGCACCACTGTGCGAGGAGCAACTGCGGGTTCCGGAGGGGGAGTTCTGGTCCCTGCTCCGCGCCGAGACCGAGCGCCACCATGCCCGCTTCCCCGAGCTGAAGGACCGTTTCTCGACCTTCGACCTGCTCACCCCGCGCATCGAACGGCTCTGCCTCAACCGGAACCGTCTGCACATGGACGGCTACCGCGACAGCTCCGAGCGCCCGCACGCCGCTGTCCACGGCACCGTCGCCAACCCGCTCCACCTGGCGTGAGGCTGCCGGGAGCGGACGCGGTGTCAGAGGCGCCGCGTAGGGTGTCGGATCTATGAGCAAGCCCGCCCTCACCGAGCTCCTGCACGCTGCCGTCACCGCTGTCGGCGGTACGGAACGGCCTGGTCAGGTGGCCATGGCCGAAGCCGTCGCCGATGCGGTCGGCGACGGCACCCATCTGCTGATCCAGGCGGGCACCGGCACCGGCAAGTCCCTGGGCTACCTCGTTCCCGCGCTGGCGCACGGCGAGCCGGTCGTGATCGCCACGGCCACGCTCGCCCTTCAGCGTCAACTCGTGGAGCGCGACCTGCCCCGTACGGTCGAGGCGCTTCACCCGCTGCTGCGCCGCCGTGCCCCGTTCGCCATGCTCAAGGGCCGCTCCAACTACCTGTGCCTGCACCGGCTGCACGAGGGCGTTCCGCAGGAAGAGGAGGACGGCCTCTTCGATCCCTTCGAGGCGGCGGCCCCCACCTCCAGCCTGGGCAAAGACCTGCTCCGGCTGCGCGACTGGTCCGGCGAGACGGAGACGGGAGACAGGGACGATCTGCGGCCCGGCGTCTCCGACCGCGCCTGGTCCCAGGTGTCGGTCTCCTCCCGCGAGTGCCTGGGCGCCACGAAGTGCGCCTACGGCGCGGAGTGCTTCGCCGAGAGCGCGCGTGAGCGGGCCAAGCTCGCGGAGGTCATCGTCACGAACCACGCGCTGCTCGCGATCGACGCGATCGAGGACGCCTCGGTGCTGCCGGCGCACGAGGTCCTGATTGTCGACGAGGCCCACGAACTGGTCTCGCGGGTGACGGGCGTGGCCACCGGCGAGCTGACGCCCGGCGGCGTCAACCGAGCGGTCCGCCGCGCCGCGAAACTTATCGACGAGAAGAGCGCCGACCGGCTCCAGACGGCCGCCGAGGGCTTCGAGCGGGTGATGGAGCTGGCCCTGCCCGGCCGGCTCGAAGTCGTTCCCGACGATCTCGGGCACGTCCTCATGGCGCTCCGCGACGCCACTCGCGCCGGCGTCACGGCTCTGGGCAACACCCGCGACAAGTCCGTGCAGGACGAGGACGCGGTGCGCAAACAGGCCCTGGCGTCGATGGAGAACGTGCACGACGTCGCCGAACGCGTCGTGGAGGCCTCCGAGTTCGACGTGATCTGGTACGAACGGCACGACCGCTACGGCGCCTCGCTGCGTGTCGCGCCGCTGTCCGTCGCCGGGCTGCTGCGGGAGAAGCTGTTCGCCGACCGCTCGGTCGTCCTCACCTCGGCCACGCTCAAGCTCGGCGGCGACTTCAACGGTGTCGGGGCCTCTCTCGGGCTCGCTCCCGAGCGCGTGCTCGACGACGACTCCCCGGGCGGCGACGGCAAGGCGGCGGAGCACGAGACCCCGCGGTGGCGCGGCCTCGATGCGGGCTCTCCCTTCGACTACCGCAAGCAGGGAATCCTCTACGTCGCCCGGCATCTGGCCCCGCCCGGCCGCGAGCCGTCGCGGAGCGACATGCTCGACGAGCTGGCCGATCTGGTGGGCGCGGCAGGCGGCCGCACGCTGGGGCTCTTCTCCTCGATGCGGGCCGCCCAGACCGCCGCGGAGGATCTGCGCGGCCGGCTCGACGTCCCCATCCTGCTTCAGGGCGAGGAGACGCTGGGCGAGCTGATCCGCCGCTTCGCGGAGGACGCCGAGACCTGCCTGTTCGGCACGCTCTCGCTCTGGCAGGGCGTCGACGTACCGGGGGCGAACTGCCAGCTGGTGGTGATGGACCGCATTCCCTTCCCGCGCCCCGACGACCCCCTGATGAGCGCCCGGCAGAAGGCGGTCGAGGAGCACGGTGGCAACGGCTTCATGGCGGTCGCGGCCACGCACGCGGCCCTGCTGATGGCGCAGGGCTCGGGGCGGCTCGTGCGGGCTTCCGGGGACCGCGGTGTGGTCGCCGTGCTGGATCCGAGGCTGGAGAAGGCGCGCTACGGGGGCTTTCTGCGGGCCTCGATGCCCGACTTCTGGTACACGACGGACCGCAACCAGGTGCGGCGTTCACTCGCCGCCATCGACGCGAAGGCCAAGGAGTCCGCGGCCGGGGCCGGGAAGAGCGCCGCCAAGGCGTAGCCGCGAGTGTGCACACGGCGGAGCCGCCGGTTCCGGCGCAGTGGAACCGGCGGCCCGTTACTCGCGAGGGGCCCGGGGCCCGGGCCTTGCGCGGGCCTCAGACCCTGCGCAGCACCGCGACGACCTTGCCGAGGATCGTCGCGTCGTCACCAGGGATGGGCTGATACGCGGAGTTGTGCGGCAGCAGCCACACGTGACCGTCCTCGCGCTTGAAGCGCTTGACGGTGGCCTCGCCGTCGAGCATGGCCGCGACGATGTCGCCGTTCTCGGCGACCGGCTGACGCCTCACGGTGACCCAGTCGCCGTCGCAGATGGCCGCCTCGACCATCGAGTCACCGACCACCTTGAGCACGAACAGCTCGCCGTCACCGACGAGTTGACGCGGCAGGGGGAAGACGTCCTCGACCGACTCCTCCGCGAGGATCGGGCCACCGGCGGCGATCCGGCCGACCAGCGGTACGTAGGAAGCGGACGGCTTGCCCGTGGTGTCCGTGGTTACCTGGGTCGCCGGCGCATCCGAGCCGCGCACCTCGTAGGCGCGCGGACGGTGCGGGTCCCGCCGCAGGAAGCCCTTGCGCTCCAGCGCCATCAGCTGGTGCGCCACGGAAGAGGTGCTGGAGAGGCCGACGGCCTGACCGATCTCCCGCATGGACGGTGGGTAGCCCCGGCGCTGCACCGAGTCACGGATCACTTCGATCACGCGGCGCTGGCGGTCTGTGAGCCCCGAACTGTCCGCACGGACACCGGGAGGTCGCCCCGGCAGCGAGCGCTTCGCCTGCTGCGCGTCCTGCGCCTCCGCGTCCAGCGCGCCGTCCGCGTCGTCCACCGGCGTCACCGGCGGGATGTGGTCGAGCGACTGTGCGGCACGGTTCTGGGACGTGATGGTGGCGCTGTTTGCTGTGGTGGTCACGTCGGCCCCTCTCGAGCGTTTCTCCCTAGTGGGACAACGGTAGTTGGTTTCGAAAGGTTGCGCCAAACACACGTTCGAGTGAAAATCCCGGGATCGGCTGGCGGTGGCCCGCACACGCGGTGTAAATGCCGCATGCTGCCGAGGGTCGGCGCCGTCTCACAGAGTGTCGCAGGCGTGCCCCGCCCACGGGGGGCGCATCCGTTCTCGCGTACTCTCGTCTGCTGTCGCGTACCCCGACACGCTTTCCATCAACTGGCGTGCTGGCACCAGATCTAGTGGTTAGATTGGCGCGCGCCACCACAAGTTGTGGTCCCCCTGCTCCCAGTTGGGAGTTTGTGGACTATGCTTGTGGCAACTTCGCGGACTCCGGAAGGGGCCGCGCGAAGGCGTAACAGTCATGCACGAGGCGGGCTTTCGCAGGCTCAAGGAGGGTGGAAATGCACTGTCCCTTCTGCCGGAACCCCGACAGTCGCGTGGTCGACAGCCGGACCACCGACGACGGCACTGCCATCAGGCGGCGCCGCCAGTGCCCCGACTGCTCCCGCCGCTTCACCACCGTGGAGAGCGCGTCCCTGATGGTGATCAAGCGCAGCGGCGTCACCGAGCCCTTCAGCCGGGACAAGGTGATCGCCGGCGTGCGCAAGGCGTGTCAGGGCCGCCCGGTCACCGAGGACGCCCTGGCCCAGCTCGGCCAGCGGGTCGAAGAGGCCGCCAGAGCGACGGGCAGCGCCGAGCTGTCCACGCACGACGTCGGACTCGCGATACTCGGCCCGCTCCAGGATCTCGATCTCGTGGCCTACCTGCGGTTCGCGTCCGTCTACCGCGCCTTCGACTCCCTCGAGGACTTCGAGGACGCCGTGACGGAGCTGCGGGAGGCCCGCGCGGACGGCTCGCCGGCCGGCAACGGCGCAGGCGGCGAGGGTGACGGGGGCGAGGGGGAACCGGGAGTGCAGGAGCCCCGCGAGGCCCGCGGTGGCCGCGGGGAGAGCGGGGCCGACGGCGCGGACGGTGGCCCGGGAGCGCCGGTCACGGCGTCCGCCGCCGACTGAGCGGCGGGGCGTCGAGAAGACCTCGGGCTCCGGCGGGGGTGCGCATCGTGGCGCATGCCGCCGAGAGCCATGGAACAAGCAAGGTGTCCCGGGAAGATTCGGGGCGCATCGGGGCGTTATGCCCGTACAGGGAGGCGGAATGACAGAGACGACGAGCGGCCCGGCACGCGGCTCCCGCGCGAAGGGCGGCAAGGTGGCGAAGGGGCTCCGGATCGAGCGCATCCACACCACTCCCGGGGTTCATCCCTACGACGAGGTGGAGTGGGAGCGCCGTGACGTCGTCATGACCAACTGGCGCGACGGCTCGGTCAACTTCGAGCAGCGTGGCGTCGAATTCCCCGCCTTCTGGTCGGTGAACGCGACCAACATCGTGACCAGCAAGTACTTCCGCGGCGCGGTGGGCACGCCGCAGCGTGAGAACAGCCTCAAGCAGCTGATCGACCGCGTGGTGAAGACCTACCGCGCGGCCGGTGAGGAGCACGGCTACTTCGCCTCCCCGGAGGACGCGGAGATCTTCGAGCACGAGCTGGCCCACGCCGTGCTCCACCAGATCTTCAGCTTCAACTCCCCGGTCTGGTTCAACGTCGGGACGACCCAGCCGCAGCAGGTCTCGGCCTGCTTCATCCTCTCCGTGGACGACTCCATGGAGTCGATCCTCGACTGGTACAAGGAAGAGGGAATGATCTTCAAGGGCGGCTCCGGTGCCGGCCTGAACCTCTCCCGCATCCGCTCCTCCAAGGAACTGCTCTCCTCCGGCGGCAACGCCTCCGGGCCCGTCTCCTTCATGCGCGGAGCGGACGCATCCGCCGGCACGATCAAGTCGGGTGGCGCCACGCGCCGGGCCGCCAAGATGGTCGTGCTCGACGTCGACCACCCGGACGTCGAGGCCTTCATCGAGACGAAGGTCAAGGAGGAGGAGAAGATCCGTGCCCTGCGCGACGCGGGCTTCGACATGGATCTCGGCGGCGATGACATCACCTCCGTCCAGTACCAGAACGCCAACAACTCGGTGCGCGTGACCGATGCGTTCATGAAGGCTGTGGAGACCGGCTCGAAGTTCCCCCTCCGCGGGCGTATGACGGGCGAGGTCGTCGACGAGGTCGACGCCAAGGCACTCTTCCGGAAGATGGCCGAGGCGGCACACGTCTGCGCCGACCCGGGCATCCAGTACGACGACACCATCAACCACTGGCACACCTCGCCGGAGTCGGGCCGGATCACCGCCTCCAACCCGTGCAGCGAGTACATGCACCTGGACAACTCGTCCTGCAACCTCGCCTCGTTGAACCTGATGAAGTTCCTGCGGGACGACGACGAGGGGCACCAGTCCTTCGACGCCGAGCGCTTCGCGAAGGTCGTCGAACTGGTCATCACCGCGATGGACATCTCCATCTGCTTCGCCGACTTCCCGACCGAGAAGATCGGGGAGACGACGCGTGCCTTCCGTCAACTGGGCATCGGCTACGCCAACTTGGGTGCGCTGCTCATGGCCACGGGGCACGCGTACGACTCCGACGGAGGCCGTGCGCTGGCGGGGAGCATCACCTCGCTGATGACGGGCACGTCCTACCGGCGCTCGGCCGAACTGGCCGGGGTGGTCGGTCCGTACGAGGGCTACGCACGCAACTCCGACGCGCACAACCGCGTGATGCGGCAGCACTCCGGTGCCAACGACTTGGCGCGGCGCGCCGACGACCTGGACACGCCGGTGTGGGCGGCCGCGACCGAGGCATGGCAGGACGTGCTGCGGCTCGGCAAGAAGCACGGCTTCCGCAACGCGCAGGCCTCCGTGCTGGCGCCGACCGGCACCATCGGCCTGATGATGGACTGCGACACCACCGGCGTCGAACCCGACCTGGCCCTGGTGAAGTTCAAGAAGCTCGTCGGCGGCGGCTCGATGCAGATCGTGAACAACACCGTGCCCAAGGCGCTCAAGCGGCTCGGCTACCCGGCGGAGCAGGTCGAGGCGATCGTCGAGCACATCGCGGAGCACGGCAACATCGTCGATGCGCCGGGTCTGCGTCCCGAGCACTACGACGTCTTCGACTGCGCCATGGGCGAGCGCTCCATCTCCCCGATGGGGCACGTGCGGATGATGGCCGCGGCGCAGCCGTTCCTCTCGGGCGCGATCTCCAAGACCGTGAACATGCCCGCGTCCTCCACCGTCGAGGACGTGGAGGAGATCTATCTGCAGGGCTGGAAGCTCGGCACGAAGGCGCTCGCCGTCTACGTCGAGAACTCGAAGGTCGGCCAGCCGCTCTCCGCCAAGCGCAAGGAGGAGAAGGCCGAGCCGGAGAAGGTCGTCGAGTACCGGGCAGTGCGGCAGCGTCTGCCCAAGGGTCGGCCCGGCATCACCACGTCCTTCACGGTGGGTGGCGCCGAGGGCTACATGACGGCCAACTCCTACCCGGACGACGGGCTGGGCGAGGTCTTCCTGAAGATGTCCAAGCAGGGTTCGACCCTCGCGGGCATGATGGATGCCTTCTCCATCGCCGTCTCGGTCGGCCTGCAGTACGGGGTGCCGCTGGAGACGTACGTCTCGAAGTTCACGAACATGCGCTTCGAACCGGCGGGAATGACCGACGACCCGGATGTGCGGATGGCGCAGTCGATCGTCGACTACATCTTCCGGCGTCTGGCCCTGGACTTCCTGCCCTTCGAGACGCGTTCCGCGCTGGGCATCCACTCCGCGAGCGAGCGTCAGCGTCACCTGGAGACGGGCTCGTACGAGCCGTCCGAGGAGGAGCTCGACGTGGAGGGCCTCGCCCAGTCCGCGCCGAAGGCCGAGACCGTCAGGGAGGCCAAGGAGAAGGCGAAGGAAGAAGCCAAGGCCGAGGGGGTCAGCGAGTCACAGGCTCCGGTCCCCGCACCCGGCGGTGCCCACAACTCCACGGAGCTGATGGAGATGCAGCTCGGCCTCAACGCCGACGCGCCGCTGTGCTTCTCCTGCGGCACGAAGATGCGCCGCGCGGGCAGCTGCTACCTCTGCGAGGGCTGCGGCTCGACGAGCGGGTGCAGCTGACGGGCTGCTGATGTGTGAGGCCTGACAGGGCCGACGATGCGGGGACCGGCATGAGCCGGTCCCCGCATTCGCTTGTACGGACCGGGACTTGGCGGCGTCGTCCGACCAAGACCCTGACGGCAGACACGGGTGCTGGTGCGGGTGCGGGTGCGGGTACTCGGTGAGCGGGGTCGCGACTCTGGCGGAAGATGGTGGCATGGACGAACGGACGACGGACGGCGCAAGCAGGGCGGGCGGGGGAGCGGCAGGTCACATCCTGGTCACCGGCGGGACGGGGACGCTCGGACAGGCGGTCGTACAGCAGCTGCTCGAGGGAGGGCATGCAGTCAGGGTGCTCAGCCGCCGTCCGCGCCCGCACGTCCGGACCCGGAGCAAGACGGTCGGAGAAGCGGCGCCGGAGCCGGAGTGGGCGACGGGCGATCTCACCTCTGGTGAAGGGCTCGACGAGGCAGTGGCCGGGGTGGGAAGCGTCATCCACTGCGCCACGACCGGCACCGGCAAGGACGTCATGGCCACGCAACGGCTGACCGAGGCGCTCAGCCGATCCGGAGGCGGGGCCCACCTGATCTACATCTCCATCGTGGGCGTCGATCTTGTGCCGTTCTTCTACTACCGGGCGAAGGCGGAGGCCGAGCGGATCGTCCAGGGCAGCGGGCTGCCGTGGACGATCCTCCGTGCCACCCAGTTCCATGACCTGATCGCGCGCGTCACCACGGTCCAGCGGTGGCTGCCCGTCACGCTCTACCCCGCCGGACTGTCCTTCCAGCCGGTCGAGGTGGGAGAGGTCGCCGAACGCCTGGTGGAGCTGGCCCTCGGGGCACCTGCCGGACGGGTGGACGACATGGGCGGCCCCGAGGTGCGCACTTCCCGGGAGCTGGCGCAGCTGACCCAGTACGCATACCGGCGACGCCGTCCGCTGCTGCCCGTTCCTCTCGCGGGCAAGGCCGTCCGGGGCTACCGGGCCGGGCATCACACGACGCCCGGACACGCTGTGGGCCGCAGGACCTACGCCGAGTATCTCGTCGCCGCCGCGGCCGCCGAAGGAGACGGTCGCAAGCGGTGATGCGCCGGTGCGGGAGGCGTGGATCCTACGCGCCCGCGGACCGTGTGCGTACGGCTTGTCACCCGGTTGGCCGTACCATGGCGCAGTGCTGGTCAAGTGGATGCGCTGCACCGTCGTGGACCGTCGGGGGTTCGAGCGGGGGCAGCGGAAGTGGGCTGGGCTGCTCGGTGAGCCGGGTTTCCGGGGGCAGGGCGGCGGATGGAGCCGTTCCAGGGAGAACGTGGCGCACCTCTTCGGATTCTGGGAGAGCCGTGCCTTCTACGACTCCTTCATGGCGCGCTCCCACGACCGGCTGCACGCGGCCCAGGTCGGCACCTACAAGGACATGCGCGTCCGGCTCTTCGAGTACCGCTTCGATGTGAAGACCGGCTTCCGGCCCGTCTTCGCCGACGCCGATCTGCTGCGTGTCGCCCACTGCCGGGTGCGCGGCGACCGCATCGAGCACTACACGCTGATGCAGGAGAAGGTCTGGAATCCGGCGATGGCCGGATCCCCGGGCATGCTGCGCGGAGTGTTCACGCAGGCGCAGACCGAGGACGAGTTCATGGTGCTCTCGATGTGGGACTCCGCGGCGGAGCACGGCAAGTACCGCACGGAGCGCGTGGAACGGCTCGCACTCCGTGCCCAGATCGGAGCCGATGTGACCGGAATCGCCGGTGACGTGATCGACCTCGAGCCTTCGTGGACCGTCTGACTTCTCCGACGCGCCATAGAGTGGCCGTATGGCACGACCGAGGCGCATCGTCCTGGTCCGGCACGGAGAGTCGGAGGGGAACTACGACGACAGCATCTACGAGCGCGTGCCCGATCACGCCCTGGCGCTGACCGAGAAGGGCGTGCGGCAGGCCGAGGCGACCGGTGAGCAGCTGCGCGCGCTCTTCGGCAAGGAGAGCGTCTCGGCTTACGTTTCCCCGTACCGGCGCACGCTCCAGACTCTCGCCGCTTTCGCGCTCGACCCGGCTCTGCTGCGTGTGCGCGAGGAGCCGCGCCTGCGGGAGCAGGACTGGGGGAACTGGCAGGACCGCGAGGACGTACGGAAGCAGAAGCAGTACCGGAACGCCTACGGGCACTTCTTCTACCGCTTCGCACAGGGGGAGTCCGGAGCGGACGTCTATGACAGGGCCGGCGCGTTCCTGGAGAGCCTCTGGCGCAGCTTCGAGCGCCCCGATCATCCGCCGAACGTCCTGATCGTCACGCACGGCCTGACCATGCGGCTCTTCTGCATGCGGTGGCTGCACTGGACCGTCGCGGAGTTCGAATCGCTGTCGAACCCGGGGAACGCGGAGACCCGTACGCTGGAATTGGGGAAGGACGGGCGCTACCACCTCGACCGCCCCTTCGAGCAATGGTGCACACCGCGCTCGTACGGAACCTGAACGTGACGCCGCGTGGGCGCCGGCCGGGAACGGCAGGTGGCAGCGGAGCGGACGCCCCACGTGGACGACGAGAACCGAACGACGCAACGTGAATGCATCATCATGAACGCCGAAGCCCAAGACCCCGCAGCGAACGGCCAGTCGGTCCGTCCGGACGGCAAGTCCCAAGCGCCGCACGGCACATGGGACGGTCCCCCGCGCGACGAAGAAGAGAGCACCGGTCCTTGTGCCGGGCCCGCCGGGCAGGAAGCGGAGGACCGGCGCTACGCTGATCCGGCCATGCCGATCACACCTCCCACTCACCGCGTCGAGCGGTCGATCCGCGCCAAGACGGGTGCCAAAGTCGTGGCCGGAATCGACGAGGTGGGCAGGGGAGCCTGGGCCGGGCCCGTCACCGTGTGCGCCGCAATCACGGGGCTGCGGCGACCGCCGGAAGGACTCACCGACTCCAAGCTGCTCACGGTGAAGCGGCGCACGGAACTCGCCGGCGTCCTCGACGAATGGGTCACGGCTCATGCCCTCGGCCATTCCTCCTCCGAGGAGATCGATGCTCTGGGCATGACGGCAGCACTCCGGCTCGCCGCCTCGCGCGCACTCGATGCCCTGCCCGTCTGCCCTGACGCAGTGATCCTCGACGGCAAGCACGACTATCTCGGCACTCCCTGGCAGGTGCGTACCGTCATCAAGGGAGACCAGTCGTGCATCTCCGTGGCCGCTGCTTCCGTTCTGGCCAAGGTGCGCAGGGATGCCCTCATGGCCGAAATCGGAGCGGATCACGCCGACTTCGCCTTCGCGGACAACGCCGGCTACCCCTCTCCGGTGCACAAGACGGCTCTGCAGGCGTTCGGTCCCACTCCGCTTCACCGGATGTCGTGGGCGTTCATGGATGCCCTGCCACGGTGGCAGCACCTGAAGCGCACGCGCGTCGTCCCGGACGAAGACACCCCGGCCGCCGAGCAGATGGGCTTCTTCTGAGACGGGTCCCCGAGACCCGGGAGCCGACCTGGAAATCCCTGGCCGAACCCGCTTACCCAGCTCGTTCCGGCGTTTGATAGACAATCCCTCATGCCTCTCACTCCCGAGGAGCCACAGATTCAGGAGAGCGCCCCGGGCAGCCGCAACTCCGCGGCAGCGACCCGGACTCCGCAGGCTTCCCGTCCCGCAGCACCCATCCCAGGCCCCCGGGCCCCTTCGCGTCCCACGCCGCCGCGCGCGGACAGAAAGGGACCGACCCCGGCCCGTCCCGGCTCCGTGCGCAGCGGTTCGCAGCGCGCGAGCGCCGCGCCCGCCCGCACCTCTGCGGCGATCGAACTGGTCACCGCCACGGACACGACGGCGGTGGACGTGGCGGACGAAACGGTGGACAAGCTTCTCGACGAGGGAACTGCGCCGGGTGACGTTCTTGTCATCACGACCGGCGAGCAGCATCCGTGGGCACAGCATGAACTCTCCTTCGGTGAGGACGCCTACTGGCGTCAACTGGCCGACGCTGAGGACGTCTTCTGCGTACACACCTCGGCGACGTCACGCGTCACGCGGCGCGGCGTCGTCGTCCTTGCCGTCAACGGAGGTACGGACGCGCAGGCCGCCGAGGCCCTGCCCGCCGCGCTTGCGAAGGCAGGACGCAGCCTGATCGTCGTCGGCGACCCGCAGCGGCTGCGCCAGCTCCTCTGAGCGGACACAGAAGCCACCTGTCAGGCCCAACGGGCACGTGGGAAGGGCCACTACCCTGCTCCGGTATGCGCGGCGGCAACGACGCCGCGCACCCGGTCACCCCTGTACGGCGAGGACCAGCGGCAGGACCCCTTGCGCCCCGGCTCGCAGCAGAAGCCGTGCCGCCACCGCGAGGGTCCAGCCCGTGTCCGTGAAGTCGTCCACCAGCAGCACCGGACCGTTCGCTTTCGCCACTGCCGCCGCCAGCGGCTCGGGCAAGGTCAACGCTCCGTGCAGGGCACGGAGCCGCTGTGCCCCGTTGCTGCGCGCGAGCCCGCCGTGTGGAGCGCCTTCTGCGTAGGTGACCGTGCCGAGCAGAGGCATGCGCCCGATCTCCGATATGCGATCGCCCAGTGACCGCACCAGTTGGGGCCGGGTGCGGGAGTCGACGGTGACCACCCCGACGGGGCGGGACGGAGCGTCCGGGGCGCCCGTACCCCAACCACCGGGTACTTTGGCCCAGTCGGCTAGGACATCGACCGCCGCCGCCACGACGTCGTCGGGCACTGGAGCGTCCTCCGCTCCCTGCGTGAACAGCGGACGGAGCCGGTTGCCCCAACCGATGTCCGAGAGCCGTCCCAATGCGCGGCCGGTGGCAGCCTGTTCGCCGGCCGGGATGCGCCCCTTCAGATCGATACCGATGGCAGGCAGTCCCGTCGGCCACATCTTGCGGGGCTCCACCTCGACCCCGGGCCGGGCGAGTTCGCCGCGGGCCGCCTCAAGCGTGACCGCGGAGACGTCGGCCGTGAACCGTGGGCCCGAGCAGTTGTCGCAGCGCCCGCACGCGGCTGCTTCTTCGTCGTCGAGCTGCCGGCGCAGGAATTCCATGCGGCATTCCTTCGTTGCCGCGTACTCCCGCATGGCTTCCTGTTCGGTCTCACGCTGGCGCGCGACCCAGGCATACCGTTCCGCGTCGTACTCCCATGCCTGGCCCGTGGCGGTCCAGCCGCCCCGAACCCGTCGCACCGCTCCGTCCACGTCGAGGACTTTCAGCATGGTCTCGAGGCGCGACCGGCGCAGTTCCACCTGCGGTTCCAGCGCGGGCAGCGACAGCGGGCGGTCCGCGGCGCCCAGCACTTCCAGGGTCCGGCGCACCTGGTCCTCGCCGGGGAAGGCGAGGGAGGCGAAGTAGCGCCAGATCGCCTCGTCCTCCCGGCCGGGCAGGAGCAGCACCTCGGCGTGCTCGACGCCGCGGCCTGCCCGGCCCACCTGCTGGTAGTAGGCGATGGGGGAGGAGGGGGAGCCGAGATGGACGACGAATCCCAGGTCGGGCTTGTCGAAACCCATGCCGAGTGCCGACGTCGCCACCAGGGCCTTCACCCGGTTGGCCAGCAGGTCCGCCTCTGCCGCCTCCCGTTCTGAGTTCTCCGACCGGCCCGTGTAAGCGGCCACGGTGTGCCCCTGGCCCCGTAGGAAGGCCGTCACCTCCTCAGCGGCCGCGACGGTCAGGGTGTAGATGATCCCGGAGCCCGGCAGCTTTTCGAGGTGGTCGGACAGCCAGGCCATGCGGTTGGCCGCGTCGGGGAGCCTGAGGACGCCGAGGCTGAGGCTCTCCCGCTCCAGCGGCCCGCGCAGTACCAGCGCACCCTCTGCCTGCGTATCCGTACCGGAGCCGTCGGCAGGGGCGTGGGTGCCGAGCTGCTCGGCCACGTCTGCCGTCACCCTGGCGTTGGCCGTGGCGGTGGTGGCCAGCACGGGCACGCCAGCTGGCAGCTCGGCGAGCATGGTGCGCAGCCGGCGGTAGTCAGGCCGGAAATCGTGACCCCAGTCCGAGATGCAGTGCGCCTCGTCCACCACGAGCAGGCCCGTGGCCGCGGTCAGTTCGGGCAGGACCTGATCCCGGAAATCGGGATTGTTCAGCCGCTCCGGACTCACCAGCAGCACATCCACATTGCCTTCGGTGATCTCGGCCTGGATCGCTTCCCACTCCTGCGTGTTCGCGGAGTTGATGGTGCTCGCGCGGATGCCGGCCCCCTCCGCGGCCGCCACCTGATTCCGCATCAGCGCCAGAAGGGGAGAAACGATGACGGTGGGCCCTTCACCGGCGGCCCGCAGCAGCGCTGTCGCGACGAAGTAGACCGCCGATTTCCCCCAGCCCGTGCGCTGGACGACGAGAGCCCGCCGCCGCTCCGCGACCAGGGCCTCAATCGCCCGCCACTGGTCGTCGCGCAGCCGGGCCTCGCCCGAGGCGTCACCGACGAGGCGGGCGAGAACAGCATCGGCCTTGAGGCGCAGCTCCGTGTCATTCATGGCTCCATGCAACCGGATGCCGCAAGCATTCGGCCAATGAGCCTGTGGATAACCGATCTGCCAGTACGACGGAAGTACTAACCGGGGTGCTTGTGGATAACTCGGGGCAAGCTTGGACTCTTTGCCTGCACGGTTGCCTCATGACACAGCGAGACAACCCGCACCGCGGTCACAGCGAAGAAGAGAGCAACCGCGAGAGCGACTGCACCGTGCATGCCCCGCTCCATGCGTCGGCAGAGGCGAAGAGCGAGATCGCGTTGCGCAGCCCCGCCGAGCTTGCCGACGCGCTGCCCTACCTGCTCGGCTTCTATCCCGACGACTCCATCGTCGTCATCGCCCTGCACGGTCCTCGGGGGCGCTTCGGCGGCCGGATCAGGATCGGCATCCCCTCCGACCGGGACGAATGGCCCGCCGTCGCCCAACAGGTGGCCGCATGTCTGGAGAGCGAGGTGAAATCCCGCGACCGGAGGCCCGAGGGGGCCATCGTCTTCCTCTGCCAGGACACCGGCCCCGGCCAGAAGAGGGAGGAGATCATGGAGGGGCTGCAGCCGCTGGCCCAGGTGCTTCGTACCGCATGCGGAGCCCGGGAGATCCCGGTCTTCGAGGCGTTGTGCCTGTCCGACGGCTTCCACCGGTCGTACTGCTGTCCGGACTCCGATTGCTGTCCGCCCGGGGGGCGCCCCAAGGACGAGGCCGGCACTTCGGCGATGGCCGCCGCAGCCGCGTTCGCGGGAATCCAGGTGCGCGGCTCCCTCCGGGAGATGGAGCGAAGGCTCACAGCGATCGGCGCCGACGTGGCTCAGGCTCAGGAACAGGCCCTCGATTCCGCGAGCTCGGCCCTCGTCCCCCGCATGCTGGACCCCGACGAGTGCGCGGCTGTGAGGGCCGAGACTCTCCGGCTGGCCTGGTCCCTGATCATCCGGTTCGGAGATGCCCTCCCGGATGAAGGCGACAACGCCCTTGCGGATGCCCACGACGACGAACTGCTCGGCCATGACGACGCGGCGGCGATGATCATCGGGCTCCAGGACCGAAGGACGCGGGACCGGGCGGCGGAGTGGATGGAAGGCCCTGACTGCGGTCCCGCGGTACGGCTCTGGCGGGCTCTGGCCCGACGCTGCGTCGGGTCGTACGACGAGCACGCGGCAGCTCCCTTGACGCTCGCTGGATGGGTCTCCTGGTCGGCAGGCGACGGACCGTCAGCCAGGGTCGCCCTCGACCGTGCCCTTCGCAGCGACCCGGACTACGTCTTCGCCAAGCTGCTCCACCGGGCCTTCAACGACGGCGTGGATCCGGAGCCCTTGCGTCGCTGCATGCGCAAGGAGCGGGCGTTGCGCCAAGCGCAGGAAAAGCAGGGCCCAGCAGGCCCGGGGACCTGCGCCGTGCCGTGACCAGCATCGTCGTCAGCCGTTCATCTCAATGCAGACGCCGCTCATCTCCAGCACCGGCCCTGACCGGACCCCACACAAGAGGAAGCGGAGGAACGCCCGTGTCCACGATGTCGCAGCCGGCTTCGCCGCAGTCGCACACCCCCGGTCCCCACGCGCCGGGAGCAGCCCCGCCCGCCCGCGCTGCGGGGCCGGGAGGAAATCCGGCCCGTGGGCGAATCCCCCCGGCTCCTCCGCCCGGTTCGGCGGAACACCAGTCGGCCCACGCCGCGCTGGTCTGTGTCGCCGCACCGCATCTCGTGGTCTCCGCCGAGCACGGCCAGCTGAACGGCGAGGGCATGGAGGGCTTCTACTACGCGGGCAGACGAGTGATCTCCCGATGCCGCGTCCTCCTTGGCGGCAAGGAACCACTGCCGCTCCAGGGGCGCATGATCGGCGCCAGGCAGGCCCGGTTCACAGCGACGGCGCCGACCGTGGTCGGGACGGGACCAGACCCCGAGATCGTTGTCGACAGGCTGCGGTCGGCCAATGGCACCGAGCGCGTCACCGTACGCAACACGGGTGGCCGCCCCGTGAGGCTTCCCTTCGAGATGCACCTCGGGACGGACCTCGCCGAAATCGCCGCCATCGCCGTGGGGCGCGCGGGTGATGAGCTTCCCGCCTCCGTTCACGGTTCGGGCCTGTCCTGGTCGGCCGGGACCCTCCGAGCCACCGTGACCGTGGAGCCGCAACCCGACACCAGCTGGGCTCGCCTTGGACTGCTCAGGTGGGACTGGGAGTTGGCACCCGGCTCAGAGCGCACCGTCCTGCTCAGGACCGATCTGGCACGCCTGGCTTCCGGGCCGGACGATCCCCAGAAGGGCGGAGTCAGAAGGAAGAGCGGGGGCAAGGGAAAGGCCAGGAAGGGAGCCCCGAGGCCGACCTCCGTCGTCGCTCCTCGGCGTTCCAGACCGCCGAAACTCTGGCGGGGCGCGCACGCGAGCGCTGACGACAGGAGGGTCGCGGCCTTCTTCCGGGCCGGTCTCGATGACGCCAACGCATTGCTGCTGAGCGATCCGGCAGCCCCGTCCGACCTGCATCTCGCCGCGGGAGCGCCGTGGCGGTGCGCTCTCGCACCGGCCGAGTCCCTGCGTGCGGCCCGGCTGCTGCTGCCACTCGGCACGCGCCTGGCGGCAGGCACCCTGCGCACCCTCGCCCGGAGTCAGCTCACGGAATCGGGCCCCGACCAGGGCAGACTCCCCGGCTCTCTGCGCCATGCCGGACCGTACGCCCCGCCGAGCTGCAGCGGCGCGGAAGCCACCCTCCTCTTCCCCGCAGTCCTCGCCGAAGCACGCCTGTGGGGGCTGCCCGAATGCGACATCGAGCAACTCCTGCCTGCCGCCGAGCGCTGCCTCACCTGGATGATCGGTGCCGCCGGAGAGGGAGTTCTCGTCCCCGACCCGGCACCGGACGGTCCGTACCGGTGTGAAGTACAGGCGAGCGCGCACCGCGCGGCCCTGCTCGGCGCCGAGTTGCTCGACGCCTGCGGTGGTGACAGGGGAGCGGAGCTGCGGGACTGGGCGGCGGAGCTGGGCCGCCGCTTCCGAGAGGAGTTCTGGCGGGAAGAGGACAGCGGGACAGAACTCGTGATGGTCAGGACCCAGGACGGGGCTGCCCTGACCCATCCCAGCGCCGCGGCAGCGGAGTTGCTCGACACGGGGCTGGCGGGAGGGGGATGTCACGCCAGCGGATTGCTGACCCCGGAACAGACCGCGCAGCTCTGCCGCAATCTGCGGAGCCCGGCCCTCGACTCCGAATGGGGTCTGCGCAGCCTCGGCCGGGGCGATCCCCGGCACAACCCGTTCGGTCACCGCGGTGGCGCCGTGCGTGTCCAGGAGTCCGTCGCCGCGGTCGCGGGGTTCGCCGCCGCGGGCCACGGGCGGGAGGCCGGATGCCTGCTGAGGGGCGTGCTCGACGCGGCAACATCGTTCGGCCTCCGGCTACCGGAGATGTACGCGGCCGAGCAGCGGTCCGACGGCGGGGTTCCGCTGCCGCATCCGGCGGCATGCCGTCCCGCGGCGGTGGCGGCGGCCGGGGCCGTGCATCTGATCATCACTCTCGCCGGAGTACGCCCGGACGTCCCGGCGGGCACGGTTTCGGTGCGCCCGCTGGTGGGTGCACCGCTCGGGGCTGTGCGAATCGCAGGACTGCGCATCGCGGGCCAGCCGTTCTCGGTCCGGGTGAGCGGCTCGGGCGAGGCAGAGGTGGAGGAGGTGGCGGACGATCTCCGAATCGCCGTCGGCTGAACGGAGTTGGGGCAGCAGGAGCGGGAGCGCGGTCCCGAAAGCGGGCGAGGAAGGCACCGGGCAACCGCCTGTTTATCGTCAGGGAGACGACTATGATCACCTCATGCCCTACGACCCGTCGGCCTTCCCTCCCTTCGCCGTCACCGTCGACCTCGTGGTGCTCACGGTGCGCAGACACGCGCTCTGCGCGCTGGCGGTACGCCGGGGCGAGGCGCCGTACGAGGGGAAGTGGGCACTTCCCGGGGGCTTCGTGCGCGCCGACGAGGATCTCGCCTCGGCGGCGGCACGCGAACTCGCGGAGGAGACCGGGCTGCGGGCGCATGACGCGGACAGCCCCGGTGCGCACCTCGAGCAACTCGCGACCTACGGCGACCCCGACAGGGATCCGCGGATGCGGGTGGTCAGCGTCGCCCACCTCGTGCTCGCGCCGGACCTGCCATCGCCCACGCCAGGAGGGGACGCGCGCGGAGCCCGCTGGGCTCCGGTCGATGATCTGCTCGGCTTCGGTGCCGGCGCCGGTGTCGGCGACGGTTCCCTCCGGCATGCGGATGGAGGGGAGAAGGCTCTCGCCTTCGATCACGAACGGATCCTGGCAGCAGGGGTGGAACGGGCCCGGTCGAAGATCGAGTATTCCTCGCTCGCCACCGCCTTCTGCCCACCGGAGTTCACGGTCGGCGAGCTGCGCAGGGTCTACGAGGCGGTCTGGGGCGTTGCGCTCGACCCGCGCAACTTCCACCGCAAGGTGACAGGGACACCCGGCTTCCTGGTCCCGAGCGGAGGAACTACCACACGTCAGGGCGGCCGTCCCGCGCAGCTGTTCCGCGCGGGTGGTGCGACGTTGCTCAATCCGCCCATGCTGCGCCCCGAGGTCTGACGGTCCGACACCCCGCTCGTCCGCAACGGACTTGGCCGGGGAAGCCGCATTGCCCGTGAAAGCGCGACATGTCGCGTTATCTTGCCTGGGTGCATCCCCCATGCGTCACGCGGGAGAAGCGATGATCCAGGCAATCGGGCTCACCAGCCTGCCTCGCCGCCACCAACTCAAGCCCGCTGTCGACGACCTCACCTTCGAGGCGCGTCCCGGCCGCGTCACCGTGCTCCTCGGACCGGAAGGCTCGGGCAAGACAACTGCCCTGCGCCTCATGCTCCAGCTGGAGACGGGACGCGGGACGGCCCTGTTCCGTGGACGAGCCGTCCACCGCATCCAGCACCTGGCGCGCGAAGTCGGTGTGCTGCTCGGCGAAGTGAACGGTCATCCAGGGCGAACGGCCAGAGGGCATCTGCGCATGCTCTCCGCCGCCGCCGGTGTTCCTCACACCAGAGCCGACGAAGTCCTCGACGTGGTCGGCCTCAGCGGTCTCGCAGACCAGCGGATGAGCACCTACTCCCGTGGCATGGACCGACGCCTCGGCATGGCCTGCGCCTTGCTGGGGGACCCGCACACGCTGGTCCTCGACGAGCCGGCCCAGGGGCTGTCCCCACGTGAGACCGCCTGGTTGTACTCGCTGCTGCGCGGCTACGCGAGTCAGGGCGGCGCCGTTCTGACAACGTCGCACACGTCCGATGAGGCGGCCGAACTCGGCGACCGCATCGTCAGTATCGACTCGGGCCGCCTTGTCGCCGACCAGCAAGTCGCCGACTTCGTGCGTACCCGCTTGCGTCCCCGCGTCGCCGTCCGTACGCCGCATGCCGACCGCCTCGTCGCCGTTCTCAATGTGGAGGGACGAAAGGCGGGGAAGGACCGCGCCAACGGTCCCATCAAGGTCGTCCGTGAAGGCGGCACCAGGATCTCGGTGTACGGCAGCAGCTGCGCGGAGGTCGGGGAGCACGCCCACCGGCACGGCATTCTCGTCCACCAACTCACCGATGAGCACGGCGCTACCGGAGACGCGCACGCCCCTGGCCCGCTCGACCGCGCCGACGGCCGCCGCTCGACGCCCAAGAGCGCGATGCCGGATCCGCAGCCGGTCACGACGAGTTCGGCGGCGCACGGGACGCGAGCTGTGCCCGGCGCACCACCCAGGAGCGGCTCCGGGACGGAACCGGCATTGACGCTCGGGGACCTTGACGGCCTTGACGGCCTCGACGACCTCGACGACGAGCTGGCCGAGGCCGCCGCCGATTCCCCTGTTTCCCCCGACCCCGCGCGCAGCAGCGCCCCGGACAGCCGTTCCGCTGCCGGGAGTTCGGAGCCGAAGACATCGTCCGTACCGGCGGACCCGCACACCGCTGCCTCCGAGATGCCCGCCGACGTTGACTCCGACCACCGATCCGAGTCAACGTCCGAACCCCAGGCGGAGCCCCCGTCCGAGCACGAGTCCGTGCTCGTCACGACATCGGCTGCCTCCCTGACACGCTTCGCGTACGGGTCCACGACTTCGGCCCGGGCGGTCGCCGCCAACTCCCCGGCCGGGATGATCGAATCGGACTCCGCAGGGTCCGCGTCGTCACAGGAAGCGGCAGCCGCAAAGACGACGGACGCCGAGGGCGCAATCGGGCCCGACGCCGGGACCGTCCCCGCACCGGATGTTGAAGCCGCCTCCGCCGCAACTTCCGCGGAGGCGCCCACACTCCAGCTCAGCGACGGTCCTCTCGTCGACCCGTCCACCGATGCCGCCACGGTGCCCGGCTCCGGCTCCGCTCCGGACTCCGGCGAGGCTGCTTCCCCGACCCGCCCTGTCCTGATGAAGCCCCTGGCCGACCCGGACGCCCCCCGCCAGCCCAAGTCCCCTTGGACCCCGAAGAGTCCTCCCGCGCGTGCGTCCGCCGAACTCCCGCCGCAGCTGCATGCCGTCGCCCGTCCGGGACCGGCCGCGCCCCTGCGCTACGAGTTGTGCCGCCTCGCCAGCGTCCGCAGCACCTGGATCGCCGTGGCGGTCACCGTGGTCGTGGCCCTCTGCGTCTCGCTCGTCATGGCACGCACCGGCCTGGGGCTTCCCTCCGCAGCGGACAACTCCCTGACAACGGCGGTGCGTCTCCTGACGGGCTGGCCTTCGGGCGACGTCTACGTCCTGCCTCCCGTCGCGGTGGCCGCGGGCCTGCTGGGAGCCTTCGCGTTCGGTGAGGAGTTCCGCTATCCCGCGCTCGCACCCGCCCGTGCCCCTGTACAGCGCCGGGTGAGCCTTCTCTCGGCCAAGCTGGCCGTGTCCGCGACCCTGGCGGTGCTGCTCGGCGTCACGGTCGCGGCCGTCAACGCAGCTGCCGTGACGCTGGTCTTCGGTTCCGGCGCCCTCTCCCTGCCCTCCGACGTCACCTCGGCCTCCGACGGCCCGTGGCAGCTGCATGTCGCATCCGTGTTCGCCTTCGCCGTCGGCTGTGCCTGGGCGGGAGTTCTTGCTGCAGGAATCTTCAGATCGGGCGTGATCGGCACGGCTGTGGTGGTGGCGGTTCCCCTGCTGCTCGCGCCGGTCGTACGGACGTTGCTCGGCGATGCCCGGCACACCACCGAGGGGCTCCCTGGTCGCCTGGAAGCGACCCTGCTGATGCCCTGGCCGCCGGGAACCGAACGCTGGGTGGCCGCGCTGGTCGAGCTGGCGTCACAACCCGTGGGCTTCGCACTGGCGTTGACACTGGCGGCGCTGCTGGCGGCGCTGCTGGCCGGGTACCTCGTCACCACCCTGAACAGCAGAGCGGAGTAGACACGAGCCCGGCCTCGGCGGGTCCTGAATCACGTCAACTTGGTGCGAAAGACGGGCAGATGGCGGCACAACGCTTTCTTTCCGATAAGGCGTCAATTGACAGGAAGTCAGTGATCACCCTTTCGTGTGCTTTTCACCAAAGCCCTCAAGGCGGCCCGTAGCGCCGCCGACAAAGGATGCGTGACTACCCTTGCGCACTCCATGATGACCGCCGCTCGCTCAGCCGACTCGGGGCCGGCCGGCCCGGGCGAACTCAACCGCTACGCCTACGCCGAGTCCTCCGGTACGGCACGCACGTCCAGCAACGTTCCTGCATGGCAAGGCTCCGAGGCCGATATCAACCGCCCGGGGAGGCGTGCGGCCGGCAGCCGGGGCCGGGGACTGCACGGCCAACTCGTCCAGCAGCTCGGCCAGATGATCGTCTCCGGTGACCTCGGGGCAGACCGCCCCCTGGTTCCCGAAGAGATCGGCCACCGTTTCGAGGTCTCCCGCACCGTCGTACGTGAGTCCCTCCGCGTCCTGGAGGCCAAGGGGTTGGTCAGTGCCAGGCCCAATGTGGGTACGCGGGTGCGTCCCGTCAGCGACTGGAATCTGCTCGACCCGGACATCATCGAGTGGCGGGCGTTCGGTCCGCAGCGCGAGGACCAGCGCAGGGAGCTCCGCGAACTGCGCAGCACCATCGAGCCGTTGGCCGCGCGCCTCGCCGCCACCGCTGTACGGGACGAGGTGCGGCAGCGCCTCTCGGACATGGTCGAGATCATGACGCACGCCGTGGCCCAGGGAGACACCCTGACCTTCTCGCGCGCGGACGCCGAGTTCCACGGGCAGCTGCTGCAGGGAGCCGGGAACCGCATGCTCGAACACCTCTCGGGAATCGTCTCCGCCGCTCTCCAGGTGTCCGGCGGTACCGGTACGGGATGTGACGTCGCCACCGAGGCCTCGGTGGCCCGGCACCAGCGGGTCGTGGACGCGCTCACCTCCGGTGAGGGCGGCGCGGCGGAGTCCGCCATGCGGCAGGTGCTCAGCGGTCGCCCCGAGGCGGCTGCCCCCGTCTCCCAGCCCGGCGGGAGCGGCTCCGGCGGCTCCGACCACGTCGTGCCCCCGCCCCGCGAGCACTGAGCGGGTGGATGCCGGGGGAACCGTGCAGCGCTCGCGGGTGCCCGGCCCCCGAGCCCCGTCCGTCGGGGCCCGGATGCGTCCCGTCTCATGGCACGCACGGCTGCGCCGCCGGATTTCGGCGGCGCAGCCGTTTCCGCCCTTGCACATACGGGGCAGCTTCTTTGAGTGATGTCCTTTTCGTCAGCCTCCTTCCAGAATGTATGGAGGGAGGATGTGACCCGGGCCACGTGTATTGCCCGTAACGCTTCGCGTCCCAGCGCGATGACTCAAGAGGTGACAGCCGCGGAGGGAATACTGGCCCAGGAGCCCGGTGCTCGTACAGGCGCTGTATTCCTCCCACAGCTCAGCCCGCGCCGTCGGTTCATCCACACCGGCGGTTTGCCGTTTCCATCGTTCCGAGAGGTTGTTCGTGTCGGCCAGCACATCCCGTACGCTCCCCGCGGAGATCGCCGAATCCGAATCTGTGGTGGCGCTCATCGAGCGGGGAAAGGCTGAGGGGCAGATCGGCGGCGACGACGTGCGTCGGGCCTTCGAGGCTGACCAGATTCCGCCAACCCAGTGGAAGAACGTACTGCGCAGCCTCAACCAGATCCTCGACGAGGAGGGTGTGACGCTGATGGTGAGTGCCGCAGAGGCCCCCAAGCGCACCCGTAAGAGTGTTGCGGCCAAGACTTCCGCCAAGCGCACAGCCACGAAGACGGTCCCGGCCAGGTCCGCTGCCACCAAGAAGGCAGCCGCCAAGCCGGAGACGGCTTCGGTGGAGGCCGACGTCGTGGCCCCCGAGGGCGTCGTCGACGTGGACCCCGTCGAAGTGGCCGCCGCCGAGCTGGCCTCCGAGCCGGTGAAGAAGACCGCCGCCAAGAAGGCCACCGCCAAGAAGACGGCCAAGAAGGCCACGGCGAAGAAGGCCGCTCCGAAGAAGACCGCCGCCAAGAAGTCCGTGGTCGACGAGATCCTCGAGGATGCCGACGAGGCGACCGACGAGGCTCCGGCCAAGCCTGCGAACAAGCCCGGCGCCGACGACGGCCCCACGGCCGAGGTCAAGAACGAGAACGAGGGCTTCGTTCTCTCCGACGACGACGAGGACGACGCACCGGCCCAGCAGGTCGCCGCCGCAGGTGCCACCGCCGACCCGGTCAAGGACTACCTCAAGCAGATCGGCAAGGTCCCCCTCCTCAACGCCGAGCAGGAGGTGGAGCTCGCGAAGCGGATCGAGGCCGGTCTGTTCGCCGAGGACAAGCTCGCCGCCGCCGACAAGCTCGCGCCCAAGCTCAAGCGTGAGCTGGAGATCATCGCCGAGGACGGCCGTCGCGCCAAGAACCACCTGCTGGAGGCGAACCTCCGGCTCGTGGTCTCGCTGGCCAAGCGCTACACGGGCCGCGGCATGCTCTTCCTGGACCTGATCCAGGAGGGCAACCTCGGTCTCATCCGCGCCGTGGAGAAGTTCGACTACACCAAGGGCTACAAGTTCTCGACGTATGCCACCTGGTGGATCCGGCAGGCCATCACGCGTGCGATGGCCGACCAGGCGCGGACGATCCGTATCCCGGTGCACATGGTCGAGGTCATCAACAAACTCGCCCGCGTCCAGCGCCAGATGCTCCAGGACCTGGGCCGTGAGCCCTCCCCGGAGGAGCTGGCCAAGGAGCTGGACATGACGCCCGAGAAGGTCGTCGAGGTCCAGAAGTACGGGCGTGAGCCGATCTCTCTGCACACGCCTCTGGGTGAGGACGGCGACAGCGAGTTCGGTGACCTCATCGAGGACTCGGAAGCCGTCGTGCCCGCCGACGCGGTCAGCTTCACGCTTCTCCAGGAGCAGCTGCACTCGGTGCTGGACACCCTCAGCGAGCGCGAGGCGGGTGTGGTGTCGATGCGCTTCGGCCTGACGGACGGTCAGCCGAAGACACTCGACGAGATCGGCAAGGTCTACGGCGTCACGCGTGAGCGGATCCGTCAGATCGAGTCCAAGACCATGTCGAAGCTGCGCCACCCGTCCCGGTCCCAGGTTCTGCGGGACTACCTGGACTGAGCGGCGGCGCTGCCAGAGCACTCACGGCAGGGGCCGGTGACCTTACCAAGGGTCACCGGCCCCTGCCGTGTGTACGCACCGCCCTCTCAGGATGCGGAGCTGCTCCATCCGGATCACTCTTGATGGTCCGGAAGGCCTTCCCCGAGGCCCTCTCACCGCCAGGAGGCTCCATGCGTCCGCTGCGCGCGCTCCCGATGCCCTCGCTCATACCTGTGCTGCTCGGTGTGGTGCTGGCGCTCGTGCCGGCGCCGCAGGCCCACGCACGGGACCGGGCGGTGGTCGGTGGGCGCCCCGTGGACGCGGCCGAGCATCCGTGGGTCGTGGCCCTCTCCAGTCGCGACCGCTTCGGGAACACCCGCTCCGGTCAGTTCTGCGGGGGAGCCCTCGTGGGCGCCCGTACGGTGATCACGGCCGCGCACTGTCTGAGCCGGGAGGTGCTGGGGGTCTCACACGGCGACGTCGACGACCTGCACGTCATATCCGGCAGGAACGACCTCGGTACGGGCAGCGGACGTGAGGTCAAGGTGAGCAAGAAGTGGATCAATCCCGGATACAACACGAGGACGAACGCGGGCGACATCGCCGTTCTCACGCTCAGCGACCCGATGCCCTCGAGCTCCACGATCCCGATGGCCTCGGCCGGTGACTCCGGCTACGCCGCCGGTTCCGCGGCGGAGGTCTACGGCTGGGGCGACATCAGCGGCAACGGGGACTATGCCCCGCGACTGCGCGTCGCCGACGTCGACATGATCGAGGACTCGGCCTGCTCGCGCGCCTACCGCAGCGGTCCCGAGGGTGCCTTCGACAAGGCGTCCATGGTGTGTGCGGCGGTGGCGGAGGGCGGCCGTGACGCGTGTCAGGGCGACAGCGGCGGGCCGCTGGTGGTGAAGGGGAAGGTCGTCGGGCTCGTCTCGTGGGGGGCGGGCTGCGGTGAGGAAGGCAGGCCCGGCGTCTACACCCGTGTCTCCGCCGTGGCCGGACTCGTCCGCGAGCACAGCGAGTGAAAAATGCGGCAGAAAAGAGGCCCGGGGCGTGAAAGGCGCCGGCGCCGAACGGGATTGTTCGCTTGCAGCGGAATGCCGGGCCACGGTGTGCGGAACGCATTCCGACGGGCCGCTGGGGTGGCTCGGGACACGGAAGGGCGGCCACCCGGTATCACCGGATGACCGCCCACCGATTCCGGCCTGTGCCGGTCCGAGCTCGTCGGTTCTCGGGACGTCTGGTCAAGTAGGGCAGCTCAGCCCTCTCCCGCCTCCGTGCTGGCAGGAGCAGCGGTGAGCTTCTCCGTCTCGTCCTGTATCTCCGCGGCGATCTTCTTGAGCTCCGGCTCGAACTTACGCCCGTGGTGCGCGCAGAACAGCAGCTCTCCGCCACTGAGCAGTACGACGCGCAGGTAAGCCTGTGCGTTGCAGCGGTCACAGCGGTCGGCGGCCGTCAACGGAGTCGCGGGGGTCAGAACTGTAGTCACGTCGCCTCTTCTCTAGCTCGACGAGCTGTCGTACCAGGGTCAACATCCAACCAGGCCGAAAACGTTCCCGCTCTCGGCGAATCCTCGAAGATTTCTCCCCGGGGCGGCTGCATGTTGCCGGGTGGCGGCGAATGAGCCGTATTACGTGGGTTGCTTCGTGATCATGGAGCTTGGTTGCTGTTGTCCAGTTATTTGTCTGTGCAGTGTTCCCGTGTTGAAGGGGACGTGCCCGGAGCCTAAATGGTTCATGCGTCAAAGGGAACGTGATGTGTGCGTCACCCCATCGTGTTATCGAACGTATGAACGACCATGGGCTACCATGAATCCCTTCCTGGGTGGCGCGCCACGCCCTCTCCTGCCTTCTCGGTACCCTCTGACGCGGCAACCAGCCACCACAAGCAGAATTCAGCGAGGAGCGAACCGCGTGACCGCCGACTCTTCCCTGGCCTCCGGCAGGGGGAACACCAAGCCGTCCACCGCGCTGCTCGCCGGGGCAGACAGGGACGGCGGCACTAACTACACCGCGCGGCACCTGCTCGTCCTGGAGGGGCTCGAAGCGGTGCGCAAGCGCCCCGGCATGTACATCGGGTCCACCGACAGCCGGGGCCTGATGCACTGCCTGTGGGAGATCATCGACAACTCCGTCGACGAGGCCCTCGGCGGGCACTGCGACCACATCGAGGTCGTCCTGTACGACGACGGCTCCGTCGAGGTCAGGGACAACGGCCGCGGGATCCCGGTCGACGTCGAGCCCAAGACCGGCCTGTCCGGCGTCGAGGTCGTGATGACCAAGCTGCACGCCGGCGGAAAGTTCGGCGGCGGCTCGTACGCGGCGTCCGGTGGTCTGCACGGCGTCGGCGCGTCCGTCGTCAACGCGCTCTCCTCCCGCCTGGACATCGAGGTCGACCGCAGCAGCCGCACGCATTCGATCAGCTTCCGCCGCGGCGTTCCGGGCATCTTCACCGAATCCGGGCCGGACGCACCCTTCGACCCCGGAAGCGGCCTGCGCAAGGGCAAGAAGCTGCCGAAGAACCGCACCGGGACGCGCGTGCGCTACTGGGCGGACCGGCAGATCTTCCTCAAGGACGCCAGGCTCTCGCTGGAGACGCTGCACGGTCGCGCCCGGCAGACCGCCTTCCTCGTGCCGGGGCTCACGCTGGTCGTGCGCGACGAGCGGGGGCTGGACGGGCAGGAGGCCTCCGAGGAGGTCTTCCGGTACGACGGCGGCATCAGCGAGTTCTGCGAGTACCTGGCGCAGGACAAGCCGGTCAGTGACGTGGTGCGCCTGCAGGGGAACGGCCAGTTCAAGGAGACGGTGCCGGTCCTCGACGACCGGGGCCACATGATCCCCACCGAAGTGCAGCGTGAGCTGGGCGTCGACATCGCGCTCCGCTGGGGCACGGGCTACGACTCCACGCTGAAGTCCTTCGTCAACATCATCGCCACCCCCAAGGGCGGCACACACGTCTCGGGATTCGAACGGTCCGTCGCCAAGACCGTCAACGAGGCGTTGCGCTCCACGAAGATCCTTCGCGTGGCCGAGGACGACATCGCCAAGGACGACGCGATGGAGGGCCTCACCGCCGTGGTGACCGTCCGCCTTGCCGAGCCGCAGTTCGAGGGGCAGACGAAGGAGGTGCTGGGCACCTCGGCGGCCTCGCGCATCGTCGCGCAGGTCGTGTCCAAGGAGCTCAAGGCCTTCCTGATGTCGACCAAGCGTGACGCGAAGCAGCAGGCGCGGGCCGTGCTGGAGAAGATCGCCGCCGCCGCCCGTACGCGTATCGCCGCCCGTCAGCACAAGGAGGCGCAGCGGCGGAAGACTGCACTGGAATCCTCCTCGCTGCCCGCCAAGCTGGCCGATTGCCGTAGCGACGACGTCGACCGCAGCGAACTGTTCATCGTCGAGGGGGACTCGGCGCTCGGCACCGCGAAGCTGGCACGGAACTCCGAGTTCCAGGCGCTGCTGCCGATCCGCGGCAAGATCCTCAACGTCCAGAAGTCCTCCGTCTCGGACATGCTCAAGAACGCCGAGTGCGGCTCGATCATCCAGGTGATAGGAGCCGGGTCCGGGCGGTCCTTCGACATCGACCAGGCGCGGTACGGCAAGGTCATCTTCCTCGCCGACGCGGACGTCGACGGCGCGCACATCCGCTGCCTGCTGCTGACGCTCTTCCAGCGCTATATGCGGCCCATGGTCGAGGAGGGCCGGGTCTTCTCCGCGGTGCCTCCGCTGCACCGGATCGAGCTGGTCAGCCCCAAGAAGGGGCAGGACAAGTACATCTACACCTACTCCGACAACGAGCTGCGGCAGACGCTCATGGAGCTGGAGCGCACCAAGGTCCGCTACAAGGACTCGATCCAGCGCTACAAGGGCCTGGGTGAGATGGACGCCGGCCAGCTCGCGGAGACCACCATGGATCCGCGTCACCGCACCCTTCGCAGGATCAACATCAGCGATCTGGAGGCGGCGGAGTCGGCCTTCGACCTGCTCATGGGCAGCGACGTGGCCCCGCGCCGGGAGTTCATCAGCTCCTCCGCGGCGACCCTGGACCGCTCGCGGATCGACGTCTGAGGCCGAGCCCGTACCCGGCGCCCGGGAAGGGGCGCCGGCCGGGTCTCGGGCCGCGGTCCTGACCCCTTGACCGGTTAGTCACCTGAAGGGGTGAACAGTCCGGGATGCCCCATCCGTGATCTCCTGTGCGTGTCCATCCTTTGGGCATGCGCACCGACGATCCCTGGTACGACGCCGTGGCCTCCGGCTCGGACGATCACGACGCACCGCCTGCGGCGACGGCCGCGACCACGGCCCTGCCCCCTCGTGGCGTGCCGCGCCCCGGAGCCGGTGAGGGTGGACGGACCGGCGACGAACGGCCTGTGGAGTCCGTCGGCCCCGGGACCAGCGATGCGCATGCCGCGGTCTATCTGGCGGTTCAGCGCAGTGAAGCCTTCCAGCAGGTGCGGCGGCGCTACCGGCGCTTCGTCACGCCCGTCAGCGTCGCCTTCCTGACCTGGTATCTCGCCTATCTCGTCACCGCGACCGCAGCGCCTGAGCTGATGGCCCGCCCCGTCGCCGGGGTGTTCAACGTCGCCATGGCCGCCGGCCTCGCGCAGTTCGCCAGCACCTTCCTGCTGACATGGGCGTATGCCCGCCACGCGCGGCTGCGCCGGGACGAACTCGCGCTCGAACTGCGCTGGGAGACGCAGGACATGACCCGCGCGTACTCCGTCGCCCCCACCCCCCGCACCGCCCTGGAGACCATGCGTTGACCGGCAACCATCAGACGCTGACGCTGGTGCTCTTCAGCGCCGTCATCGCCACCACCCTGGCCATCACCACCTTGGCCAGCCGCAGACGGCGCGGCTCACCCGAGGAGTTCTACGCGGGCGGCCGCCTCTTCAGCCCGATGGAGAACGGGTTCGCCATCGCGGGCGACTACATGTCGGCGGCCTCCTTCCTCGGCATCTCCGGCGTCATCGCCCTGTACGGCTACGACGGGATGCTCTACTCGGTCGGCTTTCTCGTCGCCTGGCTGGTGGTGCTGCTCCTCGTAGCCGAACTCGTGCGCAACTGTGGGCGGTTCACGCTGGCGGACGTCGTCAGCGCAAGGCTGCGCGCGCGCCCGGTCCGTATCGCCTCGGGTGTGTCGTCCGTGACCGTCTCGGTGCTGTACCTCGTCGCGCAGATGGTCGGCGCGGGCAGCCTGGTCGCGCTGCTGCTGGGCGGCATGAGCGGGTCGGCGCGCTCCTGGACAGTGATCGGCGTCGGGGCGCTCATGGTCGTCTACGTCTCCTGCGGCGGCATGCGCGCGACGACATGGATTCAGATCGTGAAGGCGGTGCTTCTGCTCGGCGGTGCCGTCACGCTGACCGTTCTCGTGCTGATGCGGTTCGGGGGCGACCTCGGGGCGTTGCTGAGCGCCGCGGCCGAACGCAGCGGCCACGGGCGGGACTTCCTCGCTCCCGGCCTGCGCTACGGCGGGGAGTGGACGCACCGGCTGGACTTCATCAGCCTCGGCCTGGCGCTCGTACTGGGCACCGCCGGGCTGCCACATATCCTCTCGCGGTTCTATACGGTGCCCACCGCGCGTGCCGCGCGCCGGTCGGTGGTCTGGTCGATCGGTCTGATCGGCGGGTTCTACCTGATGACGATCGTGCTCGGTTTCGGGGCGGCCGCGCTGCTGGGGAGCGGGACGGTTCGCGCCTCCGATCCGGCCGGGAACACGGCGGTGCCGCTGCTGTCGCTGGAGCTGGGCGGGGGAGCCGGGTCGACCGGAGGATCCGTGCTGTTCGCCGTCGTCGCAGCGGTCGCCTTCGCGACGATTCTCGCCGTGGTCGCCGGGATCACGCTCGCCTCGTCCGCGTCGGTCGCCCACGACCTCTATGCGTCGCTGAGCAAACGCGGCGCGCGCGGTGAGGTGGGTGTCGCCCGTATCGCAGCGGTCGGTGTCGGAGTCGCGGCGATCGGCCTCGGGTTGCTCGCGCAGCATCTCAACGTCGCCTTCCTCGTCGGTCTGGCGTTCGCGGTGGCGGCTGCGGCCAATCTTCCGGTGCTGCTCTACGCCCTGTTCTGGCGCCGGTTCACCACCAGGGGAGCGGTCTGGTCGGTCTACGGGGGTCTGGTGCCGGCGATCGTGCTCGTGCTGCTCTCGCCGGTCGTCTCGGGCGGGCCCGGCGCGCTCTTCCCCCGGCTCGACTTCGCCGTGTTCCCGCTGGAGAACCCCGGCGTCGTCGCGATTCCGCTCGGATTCCTCTTCGGCTGGCTCGGCACCGTCACGTCGCGGGAGCCGGCCGACGACGCCAAACACGCGGAGACGGAGGTCCGTTCGCTCACGGGCGCGGGCGCGGTCTGACGATCCGCCGCACATCACGGTAGCGGTGCTCGTGGAGCGCGCGGCCAAGTTATGAAGAGTTAGGTCCAGACCTATTGACATCGGTGTCGCAGCGCCGGAAATTGTCTTCAAGAGATGACGGCATGCCCGTCGACGGTCCGCGCTGAGTGAACTGCCGGTCGCCCCACACCCGTTCACCGCAGCGCGGCCCGCCGCCGGACCGCCGGAGCGCGAACCCCGGCCGCGTCACGCGGCCGGGACCTTCTGGGCCGCAGAGGCGGTCCTCCCCACAGGAAGGCACCGCTCGATGAGACCCAAGACCTCCCTGACGGCTGGGCTGTTCGCCGCCGTCGCCCTGGCCGCGATCCCGCTGCTGACGGTGCCCGCGAGCGCGGACGCGCCCCCCGCCCGCCACACCGCGGAGGCGGTGGCGCAGTTCTCGGACGACTTCGACGGACCTGCCGGCAGCCCTGTCGACGGATCCAAGTGGAAGCTGGAGACCGGAGACAACGTCAACAACCACGAGCGCCAGTACTACACATCGGGGACCGACAACGCCGCGCTGGACGGCAACGGCAACCTCGTCATCACCGCCAAGAAGGAGAACCCGGGCAACTACAGCTGCTGGTACGGCCCGTGCGAGTACACCTCGGCCCGGCTGAACACCGCGAGCACCTTCACCACCACCTACGGGCATGCCGAGGCCCGCATGAAGGTCCCTCAGGGGCAGGGCATGTGGCCGGCGTTCTGGATGCTGGGCGAGGACATCGGCAGCGCCGGATGGCCCGGGTGCGGCGAGATCGACATCATGGAGAACATCGGCTCCGAACCGAGCACCGTGCACGGCACCATCCACGGGCCCGGATACTCCGGAGCCGAGGGCATCGGCGCCGGCTACACCCTGCCGAACGGGCAGAAGTTCTCCGACGACTTCCACACCTTCGCCGTCGACTGGTCTCCGGAGAAGATCACTTGGTCGGTCGACGGCAACACGTACCAGACCCGCACCCCCGCCGATCTGGGCGGCGACCGCTGGGTCTTCGACCACCCGTTCTTCATGATCCTCAACCTGGCAGTCGGCGGTTACTGGCCCGGCGACCCGGACGGGACCACCAGCTTCCCCCAGCAGCTCGTGGTCGACTACGTCCATGTGACCGGCGGCAACTGACGGGCGGCTACGGCCGTGCCACGAACCGTCCGGGCCGGCGTTTGCCGGGCGCCGGCCCGGACGCTCCAGGTGCTCAGTCAGATGAGTCCGACGGGTGCAGCGCCTGCGGCAGCACTACGGTGAACTCGGCGCCCCCGCACGCCCCTTCGCCCACCCGCGCGGTACCGCCGTGCCGCTCCGCCAGGCGGCGCACCAGCGCAAGCCCCAGGCCGCGCTGGCGATGGGCAGGCGGGGCCTTCGTGGACCAGCCCTCCGCGAAGACCTGCTCCCGCAGATCGTCGGGGACTCCCGGGCCGCTGTCGGAGACCTTGAGGACGACGCGGGTCGCGTCGTCCTCAAGGGCGCCCTCCCGGAGTCCGGCCGCCTCCGCGTCATCCGCGCGTCCGCTGCGCTCGCCGTCGTGGCCCGTGTGCAGCTTCACCTCGACCCGCGCGTCCGCCGAACCGGCCGCCGCATCCAGCGCGTTGTCGACGAGATTGCCCAGCACCGTGGCCAGCTCGCGCGGGTCGACCAGCCGGTCCGGCAGATGCGTGTCAGGAGTGAGGTGCAGCGCGACGCCGCGCTCGGCCGCGACCGTCGCCTTCCCGACCAGCAGCGCGGCGAGCAGCGGGTCCTCGACGCGTTCCGCGATCTGTTCCGCCGTGGCCCTGTGCACGCCGACGGCCTCACTGAGATAGGCGGCGGCCTCTTCGTGCTGCCCGAGTTGCAGCAGTCCCAGCAACAGGTGCATCCGGTTGGCGTGTTCGTGGTCCTGGGCGCGCAGCGCGTCGATCAGGCCGCGTGAGCCGTCGAGTTCGCGGCCGAGCAGCTCCAGCTCCGTTCGGTCGCGGAAGGTGGCCACCGCGCCTCCGTCGCCCGTGGGCATGCGGTTCGCGATGAGCACCCTGCCCCCGCTGACGGCGAGCAGGTCGGTGCCGGTGACGCTGCCGCACAGCACGTCCGCGGTGCGGCCCGGGCCGAGTACCTGCGCCAGCGGACGGCCCGTGTCCTCGGGGCGCAGCTCCAGCAGCCGCTGCGCCTCGTCGTTGACGAGTCTGATCCTGCCGTCCGAGTCGAGGGCGACGACCCCTTCGCGTATGCCGTGCAGCATCGCCTCGCGCTCGTCCAGCAGGGACGAGATGTCGGAGAAGGCCAGGTCATGGGTCTGACGCTGCAGCCTCCGGGAGACGAGCACGGACGCGAGGATGCCGAAGGCGAGTGCCCCGCCGGCGTAGGCGAGCAGTTCGGGGACGGCTCCGAGGAACTTGTCCCGCACGCCGTCGTAGGCGATGCCGACGGAAACTGCGCCGATCACGTCGCCCTGCCCGTCGCGCAGCGGCACCTTGCCACGAGCGGAGCGTCCCAGGGTGCCCTCGTCGATGTGACGCACCTCGTGCCCGGCGAGGGCGGCGCTGGGGTCGGTGGACACGTGGCGGCCGACGCGGCGCGGCTCGGGATGGGACCAGCGGATTCCGTGGGTGTCCATCACCACGACGTAGCCCGCCCCCGTGGACCGGCGTATCTGCTCGGCCTGCCGCTGCACCGGCCCGTGAACGGACGGCCCCGGTCCGCCCCTGGCCAGATGGCGGGCGAATTCGGGCCGGGCCGCGGTCGTCTGCGCGATGGCCAGGGCCCGGTCCATCGCCCGCTCGTCGAGCTCGTCGCTGAGCGGGGCCAGGAAGAAGCCCGTGACCAGAGCGGTGAGGCCGGTGGCGATCGCCAGCTGCATCAGCAGCACCTGCGCGAAGACCCGCTGCGGCCAGCGTGGGCGCACCAGCGACGCGGACAGCAGGCGGCGCCTGCCGGAGGGGGTCTCCGGCGGAGTCTGCGTCTGGTGCCCGGGCGGCGTGTGCGGTGAGCGGGCCGTGCCGGTGCCGGGCTCCGGAGCGGAGGTGGTGAATGGAGCGGTCACGTGGACCTCGGGTGATGTGCGGGCCGGAACATGATGGTGGCGGCACGGGACTGCGAGCCGCCGGGGCCGCCACGGGCGGTGAGGGGCGCGGACGGACGACGGGCGGGGGAGGCGTGTGAGGACCGTAACCGGTCGGCGGGGTCTCGCGCTGTGACGTGGGCAATCGCCGCGTACGATCGTCAGCCGCCCGCAACTCGCACATCCCGCAGACCTCGCCCGGCCTGCGGACCCGCACATCCCGGAGGAAGCACTCGTGGACCGACCACGGCGCGTACCGGTCATCGTCCTCGCCGGATTCCTCGGCTCGGGGAAGACCACCCTGCTCAACTATCTGCTGCGGCACAGCGGCGGCACCCGCATCGGCGCGATCGTGAACGACTTCGGCAGCATCGAGATCGACGCCATGACCGTGGCAGGGCAGGTCGACTCGATGGTCCCGCTCGGCGACGGCTGTCTGTGCTGCGCCGTCGACACCAGCGACATGGACGGCGTGCTGGACAGGCTCGCCCGTCCGTCGGCGGGGATGGACGTGATCATCGTGGAGGCCAGCGGTCTGGCCGAGCCCGAGACCGTGATCCGCATGATTCTCGCCTCCGGGAGCGAGCACAGCGTCTACGGCGGGCTCGTCGAGGTCGTCGACGGCGCCGAGTTCGAGAGCGTCAGGGCGCGCCATCCCGAGCTGGAACGCCATGTCCGTGCCGCGGACCTCGTGGTGCTGAACAAGTCGGACCGGGTGGGGGAGGAGCAGCTGCGGCGGCTGCGGGAGACGCTGGAGGGGATCGGCCCGGGGACCCCCGTCGTGCCGGCCGCGCACGGGCGGATCGACCCCGCGCTGCTCTTCGATCCGGTGCACCGGCCGCGCCCGCCCGTCGAACAGCTCTCCTTCGACGCGTTGTTGCGGGACGAGGCCGAGGACTCCTGCGAGGGCGCGGAAGCCGACCACTCCAAACACCTGCACGCGGCGTACGAGAGCGTCGAGTTCACCTCGGCGACGGCACTGGACCCCAGGCGGTTCCTTGCGTTCCTCGACAGCCGCCCGTCCGGGCTCTACCGGATCAAGGGATTCGTCGACTTCGGGGCCGCCGACCCCGTGAACAGCTATGCCGTGCACGCTGTCGGCGGGTTCCTCCGCTTCGCACCCTTCCGCCGGAAGACGGGAGAACCGGAGGGCGAGGCGCTGACGCAGCTGGTGCTGATCGGTTCCGGGACCGACGGCGAAGCCCTGCGCAAGGAGCTGGCGGCATGCGTGGCAGACACCTCCGGGCCACCGGACCCGCAGGCGATGTGGGGCGTACTGCGGTACGTCGAGTCCGACGACGCGGGCGATGGACCGTACGACGACGCCGGCGGACTCGACGAGGATGAGACGCCCCAAGTGGCGGCGGCCGACGGCGACTTCACATACGACCCGGGCACGGACGACTGAGGGCCTGACGCCGCGAGCCCGTCATCGGACCCGTGCCGGGCCGCCCCCGCTGCGGCCCGGCACCACCGAGTCCTAGACCGGCCCGGCGACCACCGCGACCGGCTTCTTCAGGGGCACGCCCGACCCGTCCCTGCGGGGATCCAGTTCGGGCAGGTCCGCCGGAGCGCCGGTCTTCGAGGCTGCCTTCGCGGGAGTGGGCCCCGCCCACGCCATCGTCAGAGAGTCCTCACCCTTCAGGAACCGCTGGCAGCGGACGCCGCCCGTCGCCCTGCCCTTCCTCGGGAACTGGTCGAACGGCGTCAGCTTGGCCGTGCTGATCGAGTCGTCGAGCGTGCCGTGCGACCCGGAAAGGGTGAAGACCACAGCGTCCACCGCCGGATCGACCGCCGTGAAGGAGATCACCTTGGCCTCCCCGGTCAGCTTGATGCCTGCCATGCCGCCGGCCGCACGCCCCTGCGGCCTGACCTGGCTCGCCGCGTAGCGCAGCAACTGCGCCTCGTCCGTGATGAAGACCAGGTCCTCCTCGCCGGTACGCAGTTCTGCACCGCCCACGATGCGGTCGCCCTCGCGGAGCGAGATGACCTCCAACTCCTCCTTGTGCGAGGGGTAGTCGGGGACGACCCGTTTCACCACGCCCGCCTCGGTGCCCAGCGCGAGGCCGGGGGAGGACTCGTCCAGTGTGGTCAGACAGATGACCTTCTCGTCGTCCTCCAGCGTCAGGAACTCCGAAATCTGCGCTCCGCCCGCCAAGTTGGGCGACGTCGCCGACTCGGGCAGCTGCGGCAGGTCGACGACGACGAGGCGCAGCAGCCGCCCCGCAGAGGTGACGGCTCCGATCTCGCCGCGCGTCGTCGCGGGCACGGCGGAGACGATCACATCGTGCTTGGCGCGCTTCGCCTCCTGGTCGAAGACCGGCTCGCCGTTGGCCGTACGGGCCAGCAGCCCCGTCGAGGACATCAGCACGCGGCACGGGTCGTCTGCGACTTCGAGCGGCACTGCCGCGACGGGATCGCCTGCCGCCTCCAGCAGCTCGGTGCGGCGCGGGGTGCCGTGCTTCTTCGCGACCTGGGCCAGCTCGCTCGAGACGAGCTTGCGCAGCTCCGCGTCCGACTCGAGGATCCGGGTCAGCTCCTCGATCTCCGAACGCAGACGGTCGCGTTCGCTCTCCAGCTCGATCCGGTCGAACTTGGTCAGGCGGCGCAGCGGCGTGTCCAGGATGTACTGCGTCTGCACGTCGCTGAGGCCGAACCGCGCGATGAGCGACTCCTTGGCCTGGGCGGCGTTCTCGCTCGACCTGATGATCCTGATGACCTCGTCGATGTCCACCAGCGCGACGAGCAGGCCCTCGACCAGATGCAGCCTGTCCTGCCGCTTGCCGCGCCGGAATTCGCTGCGCCTGCGCACCACCGTGAAGCGGTGGTCGACGTAGACCTCCAGCATCTCCTTGAGGCCCAGCGTCAGCGGCTGGCCGTCCACCAGCGCGACGTTGTTGATGCCGAAGGACTCCTCCATGGGCGTCAGCTTGTACAGCTGCTCAAGGACGGCCTCCGGGTTGAACCCGTTCTTCACCTCGATGACCAGGCGCAGGCCGTGCGCGCGGTCCGTGAGGTCCTTGACGTCCGCGATGCCCTGCAGGCGCTTGGAGTTGACCAGATCCTTGATCTTGGAGATGACCTTCTCCGGGCCGACCGTGAACGGCAGTTCCGTCACGACCAGGCCCTTGCGGCGCGGGGTGACCTGCTCGACGGTGACCGTGGCGCGCGTCTTGAAGCTGCCGCGGCCGTTCGCATAGGCGTCCTTGATGCCGTCCATGCCGACGATCCGTCCGCCCGTCGGCAGGTCCGGGCCGGGCACATGGCGCATCAGCGTCTCGAGGTCGGCGCCTGGGTGCTTGATCAAGTGCCGGGCGGCGGAGATGACTTCGGCCAGATTGTGCGGCGGCATGTTCGTCGCCATTCCGACGGCGATGCCGGAGGAGCCGTTGACCAGCAGGTTGGGGTACGCGGCCGGAAGGGTTCCGGGTTCCTGCTCGCTGCCGTCGTAGTTGGCGGCGAAGTCGACGGTCTCCTCGTCGATCGACTCGACCATCAGGTTTGCGGCAGGTGTTGCCCTGCATTCCGTGTACCGCATGGCGGCAGGCGGGTCGTCATTGCCCAGCGAGCCGAAGTTGCCGTGCCCGTCGACCAGCGGCAGCCGCATCGTGAAGGGCTGGGCCATGCGCACAAGCGTGTCGTAGATCGCCGAGTCGCCGTGCGGGTGGAGCTTTCCCATCACCTCGCCGACGACGCGGGCGCACTTCACGTGACTGCGCTCGGGACGCAGACCCATCTCGTGCATCTGGTAAAGGATGCGCCGCTGCACGGGCTTCAGGCCGTCCCGCGCGTCGGGCAGCGCCCTCGAGTAGATGACCGAGTAGGCGTACTCCAGGTAGGAGCCCTGCATCTCGTCGACGACGTCGATATCGAGGATGCGCTCCTCGAAATCGTCCGGCTGTGTCTTCGTACTGCGGGGGGCCATCGCGGCTACGGCTCCTTCTGTGCTTACCGTGCGGGCGGCCGGGCGGCCGGCCGGTGCGGAGGCGGTTCTGACGCGGACCATTGTGGACCGCGTCGCTGACAACCGGTTCCCCGACCCGGCGGTCGGGGGCGTCGTCGTCCGTGTGCTCCCCGCCGTCGGTGCGAGGAAGGGCACGGGACGAGCCCGGCTCCGGGGCGTACGGTACGGGAACTCAGCACGCTCTCGGCTCGGTTGCATAGGGTGACAGGACCGCTTGCGTACGTACACGCAATTGACGCGATCGAAGGGACTCCATGCCCATGGGTCACACTGCCACGCCCCCGCCGGCCACCGGCGGGCTGACAGCGACCGAGCACCGGCTGGCCAACGGCCTGCGCGTCGTGCTCTCCGAGGACCATCTCACCCCGGTCGCAGCGGTCTGTCTCTGGTACGACGTCGGATCCCGCCACGAGGTCGCGGGCCGCACCGGGCTCGCCCATCTCTTCGAGCACCTGATGTTCCAGGGTTCCGCGCAGGTACAGGGCAACGGCCACTTCGAACTGATCCAGGGTGCGGGCGGATCGCTCAACGGCTCGACCAGCTTCGAGCGTACGAACTACTACGAGACCATGCCCGCCCACGAGTTGGAGCTCGCGCTCTGGTTGGAGGCGGACCGCATGGGCTCCCTGCTGACGGCCCTGGACGACGAGTCCATGGAGAACCAGCGCGACGTGGTCAAGAACGAGCGGCGCCAGCGCTACGACAACGTGCCGTACGGCACCGCGTTCGAGAAGCTGACGGCCATGGCCTACCCGGAGGGCCACCCGTACCACCACACCCCGATCGGCTCGATGGCCGACCTCGACGCGGCCTCCCTCGAGGACGCCCGCGAGTTCTTCCGCACGTACTACGCCCCGAACAACGCCGTGCTGACCGTCGTCGGCGACATCGACCCGGAGCAGACGCTCGGCTGGATCGAGAAGTACTTCGGCTCGGTGCCCGGGCACGAGGGCAAGAAGCCGCCGCGGGACGGAACCCTGCCGGAGATCATCGGCGACGAGAAGCGCGAGCTCCTCGAAGAGGAGGTGCCCTCCCGCGCGTTGATGGCCGCCTACCGGCTGCCGCACGACGGCACCCGTGAGTGCGACGCGGCGGACCTGGCGCTCACCGCGCTCGGCGGCGGCGAGTCCTCGCGCCTCAACAAGCGCCTGGTGCGCCGCGACCGGCTCGCGGTCGGCGCCGGATTCGGGCTGCTGCGGCTCGCGGGTGCGCCGTCCCTCGGCTGGCTGGACGTCAAGGCGTCCGGCGGCGTGGAGGTCTCACAGATCGAGGAGGCCATCGACGACGAGCTGCGGCGCTTCGCCGAGGAGGGCCCCGCGCCGGAGGAGATGGAGCGCGCGCAGGCGCAGTTGGAGCGCGAGTGGCTCGACAGGCTCGCCACCGTGGGCGGCCGGGCCGACGAACTGTGCCGCTACGCCGTGCTGTTCGGCGACCCTCAGCTCGCGCTGACCGCCGTCGACCGCGTCCTCGACATCACCGCCGAGGAGGTGCGGGAGGTGGCCGCCGCGCGGCTCCGTGCGGACAACCGTGCCGTGCTCGTCTACGAGCCCACCGAACCGGCCGCCGCAGACGACGAGACCGACGAGACCGAGGAGCCCGGCCAGTGAGCGACGCCCCGAACCCACAGACCGCCGCGGCAGGTACGTCGGAGGCGCAGGGCAAGCAGATGGAGTTCCACCCGCAGCCACGCGGCGGACAGCCGAAGCCCTGGGCCTTCCCCGCTCCGGAGCGCAGCGTCCTCGGCAACGGGCTCACCGTGCTGCGCTGTCACCGTCCCGGGCAGCAGGTCGTGGCCGTCGAAGTCACCCTGCAGGCACCGCTCGACGCCGAGCCGGCCGGGCTCGACGGCGTCGCGACGATCATGGCCCGCGCCTTCTCCGAGGGCACGGACAAGCTCGACGCGGAGCAGTTCGTTGACGAGCTGGAGAGCTGCGGCGCCTCGACCGACGCGTACGCCGACCACGCCGCCGTACGCGTCTCGCTGGAGGTGCCCGCGTCCCGGCTGCGCAAGGCGCTCGGCCTGTTCGCCGACTCGTTGCGTGCTCCGGCCTTCCCCGAGAGCGAGATCGAGCGGCTCGTCGAGAACCGTCTGGACGAGATCCCGCACGAGCTGGCCAACCCGACGCGGCGCGCCGCCAAGGAACTGGCCAAGGAGCTCTACCCGGCATCCGCCCGCATGTCCCGGCCGCGCCAGGGCACCGAGGAGACGGTCTCCCGCATCGACGCGACCGCCGTCCGCGCCTTCTACGACAGGCACGTTCGGCCCGCGACGGCCACCGCCGTGGTGGTCGGTGACCTCGACGGCGTCGACCTCGACACCGTGCTGGACGAGACGCTCGGCGCCTGGACCGGTGCCGCGACCCAGCCCCGCAAGGCGCCGCCGATCACCGCCGACGACACCGGGCGCGTGGTCATCGTCGACCGGCCCGGGGCCGTGCAGACGCAGATGCTGATCGGCCGGATCGGGCCCGACAGGCACGACCGGGTCTGGCCGGCCCAGGTACTGGGCACGTACTGCCTCGGCGGCACACTCACCTCGCGGCTGGACCGTGTGCTGCGCGAGGAGAAGGGCTACACCTACGGTGTGCGCGCCTTCGGGCAGGTTCTGCGCTCCACCACGGACGGCACCGGTGCGGCGCTGCTGGCCGTCTCCGGCTCGGTCGCCACGGACGTCACGGGCCCGGCCCTCGCCGATCTGTGGCAGGTGCTGCGCACCCTGGCCGCCGAAGGGCTCTCGGACGAGGAGCGGGATGTGGCCGTGCAGAACCTGGTCGGTGTCGCGCCGCTGAAGTACGAGACGGCGGCCGCCGTCGCCGACACCCTCGCGGAGCAGGTCGAGCAGCAACTCCCCGACGACTACCAGGCGAACGTCTACGCGGAGCTGGCGCGCACCGGCACGGTCGAGGCCACGGCGGCGGTCGTCGCCGCCTTCCCGCCGGACCGACTGGTCACGATCCTCGTCGGGGACGCCTCGCAGATCGCCGATCCGGTACGGGAGTTGGGGATCGGCGAGGTCAAGGTGGTGACCGGCGGCTGAGGAGCCGCGCCGGGCGCACCCGCCAGGAGACACGCGAACGACGAGAACATCAGGCGGCCCCGGTGGACGGAAGACGTCCACCGGGGCCGCTGCCGTTGCCTGTTCGCCTTCCACGACGCCGTTCTCGGCCTCACTTTGCCCGGATTGCCGCGTATGCCACGGTCTGTGGTGTGGGCTATGCGACAAAACATGGGTTTGGTTTGGCCGTTGCCAGATGCCCCATTTAGCGTCGATCCGGCTGTTCGTCAGAAGTGACCGCGACCGCGGCCGACGTTCGGCATCGCCGAGTCTCCTGTACGACGACGTACACATGGAGAGCCGGGGGCCCTTCCCTCGCGGCGCCGCTCAGGCGCAGAGGGTCCCTCCCAGTCCGGGCCGGAAACGGCAGGGCGGAGGAGGGGTGGGGTGAATCGGTCCGCCGCCCAGCGGACCGTAGGAGACCTTCCTGCTCCGAACCGACTGGGGGCCCCTTCTGCCCGGATTCCCGCCGGACCCCGCCGGAGTTCCGCTGCGCCCATGCACGGAGCCCCAAGCGCGGACGTGCGTGGAGCCACGCAGGCAGATGGCAGACCCGGTAGGCGAGAAGGAGGGAAAGGAGTCACGCCACACCATGGCGTTCATCCGTGCCACCGGGACGCATCGGCGTACCCGCCCCATGAGCCGACGCGCGAGGGCAGCAGGCATAGCCGGTCTGACCTTCGGCGTGGTCGGGACACTCGCATCGCCCGCCCTGGCCGACACCGGCGGACAGCCGCAGGCAGCGAGCAGCGGGGCAGACAAGAGTGCTGAGGACACCACTCGCCGGACCGGCCAGGAGACTCACGAGACCGGCCTGAGCCACGCCATCGGATTCGGCGACGCGATCGCCGACACCGTCAGCGACCAGGCCCGGCTCCAGAAGGCCGCGGCCGCCCAGGCCAAGGCCGCCAACGAGGCCAAGCGCAAGGCGGCCGCCGAGAAGGCGAAGCGCGAGCGCGAGGCCAGGGAGAAGGCAGCAAGGGCCGCTGAGCGGAAGAAGCTCAACGCCTACGTCGCCCCGCTCGAGGGCGCGTCGGTCTCCACGCCGTACCAGAGCTCCGGCGGGCTGTGGTCCTCCGGCAGTCACACCGGTGTCGACTTCCAGGCCGACGAGGGGACCGAGGTCCGGTCCGTCGCCGCCGGCGAGGTCGTCGAGGCAGGCAGCGACGGCTCGTTCGGGAACAGCGTCGTCGTCAAGCACCGCGACGGCACCTACACCCAGTACGGCCACCTGTCGTCGATCAGCGTCTCGGTCGGCCAGCAGGTCAAGCCGGGCCAGAAGATCGCGCTGTCGGGCTCCACGGGCAACACCACGGGTCCGCACCTGCACTTCGAGGCGCGCACGGGTCCCGACTACGGCTCGGACATGGACCCGGTCGGCTACCTGAGGAAGCACGGCGTCAGTCTCTGACCGTCCGCAGAACTGCCCGACGGTCCGGCGTCCCCGTACGCCTCCCGGCAAAGGCACCGAAGAGCCCCCGGCCGCTCACCGGCGACCGGGGGCTCTTCGCATGACGATGGCGCTGCCGCGAGACTCGTGGGCGCCGCACTCCGCCGCGGCGCTATACGCGTAGAGGAGAGTCAGACGGTCTCGGGCAGTTCTTCCAGGCCCTCGGAGACCAGCGTGGCCAGGCGCTCCAGCGCGCCCTCGGCGTCCACCGCGTCGGACGCGAGCACGATCTCCTCGCCGGACTCGGCGCCCAGGCCGAGGACACCGAGCATCGATGCGGCGTTGACGGGCACGCCTTCGTCGCCCTTCTTGACCGTGACGGGAACGCCGGCCGCAGCCGCCGCGCGGCAGAAGATCGAGGCAGGACGGGCGTGCAAGCCCTCGGCCCACCCGACGGTGACACGGCGCTCTACCATGGTTGTTGCCCTTCAGGTCGTGCTTTCGTCCGGCCGGGAACAAGTCTCGCATGCCTCTCTTGGCTGACGGCCGCACCCCCTTGACGTGCGCTGCCGGATGTCCGGGGCCGGAGTTTCCGGTACGGCCGTACCCTGAGTCCCATGCGTACCCCTCGGGAGCGTGCGTATCCGGCGCACTGGGAGGCCGACGTGGTGCTCCGTGACGGCGGCACCGCGCTCATCAGGCCCATCACCGCGGACGATGCAGACCGGCTCGTCGCCTTCTACGAGCGTGTATCCGACGAGTCGAAGTATTACCGCTTCTTCGCCCCGTACCCACGCCTCTCCGACCGCGACGTGCGTCGCTTCACACATCACGACTACGTCGACCGGGTGGGCCTCGCCGCCACTGTGGGCGGCGAGTTCATCGCCACGGTCCGCTACGACCGGGTCGACGATTCAGGACGCGCGGCCACCTCCTCCGACGAGGGGGGCTCCGCACAGGCCGAGGTGGCCTTCCTGGTGCGGGACGATCATCAGGGCCGTGGCGTGGCGTCCGCGCTCCTCGAACACATCGCGGCCGTGGCGCGCGAGCGGGGCATCCAGCGCTTCATCGCCGACGTGATGCCGGCCAACAACAAGATGATCAAGGTGTTCACGGACGCCGGCTACTCGCAGCGCCGCAGCTTCGAGGACGGCTCCGTCCATCTCACCTTCGACCTCGAACCGACCGAGCGGTCCCTCGCCGTCATGAGCGCCCGCGAGCAGCGGGCCGAGGGCCGCTCCGTGCGCCGGCTGCTCGCCCCCGGTTCGGTCGCGGTCATCGGCGCCAGCCGCTCGCCGCGCGGCGCGGGCCGCAGGGTCCTGGAGAGCCTGCGCACCTGCGGGTTCACCGGTCGCGTGTACGCGGTCAACCATGAGCTTCCCGAGGGAGGGAGCGAGATCGGCGGCGTGCCCGCGCACCGTTCCGTCAAGGACGTCCCGGAGCACCTCGACCTTGCCGTCGTGGCGGTTCCCGCGAGCCAGGTGCAGGCGCTCGCGCGGGAGTGCGGCGAGGCGGGCGTGCAGGGACTCGTCGTGCTCACCGCGGATTTCACCCGCGACGAGCAGCGCGAACTCGTCCGCCTGGCACGCTCGTACGGCACCCGCGTCATCGGCCCGAACGCCTTCGGACTGATGAACACCGACCCGGACGTGCGGCTCAACGCGACGCTCTCGCCGGAGATGCCCGCGCGCGGCAGGGTCGGCCTGTTCACCCAGTCCGGCGCCATCGGCATCGCCCTGCTGGCCGGGCTCCACCAGCGCGGCATCGGGCTGTCCAGCTTCGTCTCCGCGGGAAACAGGGCGGACGTCTCCGGCAACGACGTGCTCCAGCACTGGGACGACGATCCCGACACCGACGTCACGCTGCTCTACCTCGAATCGATCGGCAACCCGCGGAAATTCACCAGGCTCGCCAGGCGCATCGCCGCACGCAAGCCGGTCGTGGTGGTCAAGGGCGCGAGGCACAGCGGCGCCGCGCCGCCGCCCGGGCACGCCGCTCCGGTCTCCAGTACGCCGGTCGCCACCGTCACCGCGCTGCTCAGGCAGGCCGGTGTCGTGATGGTCGACACCGTCACCGAACTGCTCGACGCGGGCGCCCTGCTCGTGTCACAGCCGCTTCCGGCCGGGCCCCGCACCGCGATCCTCGGCAACGCCGAGTCGCTCGGTCTGCTCTCGTACGACGCGGCGCTCGCCGGTGAGCTGCGGCCGCAGCCCGTGCGCGACCTCGGCACCTCCGCGACGCCTGACGAGTACCGGCAGGCGCTGCGCGACGCCCTGGAGGACCCGGAGACGGACGCGGTCGTCGTCACCGTCATCCCATGGGTGGGCGACACCCCGACGGCGGAACTGGCGGACGCGCTGCGCGAGGCCTCGGACGGAGCCGACAAGCCCGTCACCGTCGTGCATCTGGCCATCGAGGGACTCGACTCCGCCCTCGCCGCACGCGGCATCCCCGCCTACCCCGCGCCCGAGCGAGCCGTGCGCGCCCTCTCGGAGGCGTCCCGCTACGCGCGCTGGCGTCGCGAGGCGGAAAACCCGGGGCGCGTAACGGAGTTCGAGGCCGACGAAACCGCGGCCTCGGAACTGCTCGCCCGCGCGGCGGCGGACGCGGCGGACGCCCCGGCAGGGGCCGAAGCGCCCCAGGGAACCGCGGACGTCTCCACCGCTCAGGAGGAGGGGGCCGGGGCTCCGGAGACCGGCGCCGAGGGAACGTCCGGCGCCGCCTCCGGCACCGTCTCCCACACCACGGGCGACGCCACCGTCCCGACTCCCGCCGCCGACACGAGCCACGGCCTCACCCTCGGCGCCGAGGACACGGAGGCACTGCTCGCCTGCTACGGCATCATCGTCGAGTCCACGATCCCGGCCCCCGGCCCGGACCAGGCCGCGGCCGCGGCGGAACGCATCGGCTACCCCGTCGCCCTCAAGACCACGGCTCCCCACCTGCGCCACCGCGCCGACCTCGGCGGCGTACGCCTCGACATCTCCTCGGAGAGCGAACTGCGCCGCGCACACGCCGAGCTCACGGAGACCTTCGGCGACGGGGCCGGGCTGCGCCCCGTCGTGCAGACCATGGCCCCGCGCGGCGTCGACACCGTCATCCGCGCGGCCCTCGACCCGTCCATCGGGGTGGTGCTCTCCTTCGGCCTCGCCGGCACCCCGTCCGAGCTGCTGGAAGACGTTGCGCACCGCCTCGTCCCCGTCACCGACAAGGACGCCGCCGAACTGGTGCGGGCCATCCGCAGCGCCCCGATCCTCTTCGGATGGCGTGGCGCGCAGGCCGTGGACGTCGCCTCACTGGAGGAGCTGCTGCTGCGGGTGTCACGCCTGCTCCACGAACACCCCGAGATCGTCGCCGTCGACCTGGAGCCCGTCGTCGTCGCGTCCCGGGGACACACGGTGCTCGGCGCGACCGTGCGGATCGCCGAGCCGTCGCCGCGGACCGACCTGGGCCGCCGCAGCCTGCCCGCTTACTGAGAGTCCCCCGGCCCGTAGGATGGCCCGCATGGCGAAGACCGGTACGACGACCCAGGGGCTGCGTGAGGCGATCGAGCGCAGCGGCTACTACCCGACCCTTGTGGCCGAGGCCGTCGAGGCGGCGGTGGGCGGCGAGCCCGTCACCTCCTACCTCGTGCACCAGGAGACGACGTTCGACTCCAACGAGGTGCGCCGCCATGTCACGGTCCTGGTCCTCACCGGTACGCGCTTCCTCGTCAGCCACACCGACGAGCAGCCCGCCGACGGCACCTCCTCTTCGCCGTACGCCACGACCTCCACGGAGTCCGTGAAGATCCAGCGCATCTCGTCCGTCGTGCTCTCCCGCGTCGTCGCCGACCCCGAGTCCTACACTCCCGGGACGCTGCCCCGCGAGGTCGTGCTGACCATCGGCTGGGGTGCGGTCTCCCGGCTGGACATGGAGCCCGCCACCTGCGGAGACCCCAACTGCGAGGCGGATCACGGCTATACGGGCTCCTCCACGGCGGACGACCTCTCGCTCCGTGTCAGTGAGGCGGCCGACGGACCCGACACCGTGCGGCAGACCCTCGCCTTCGCACAGGCGCTCTCAGAGGCGACGGTGACACCTTCCTGATGGCACAGGCCGCCACCGAGAACCCGCAGGAACCGCTGCCGCTCGATCCGCGTACCGCGCCCGTGCCGCGCTACGGCCTGGCGTCGCTGTCGGACCTGTTGCCCGCCATCGTCACGGCACAGGGCCTGGAGGGGCTGAAGACCGGGCTGCGGCTCGAACCGGCCGACCGTGCCTGCGTGTTCCTCGTCGACGGGCTCGGCTGGGACGTGCTGCGGGCGCACCCCGAAGAGGCACCGTTCCTCACCTCCCTGCTGCACACCTCGCTCGGCGGCACCGGATCGGCCCTGACCGCCGGATTCCCCTCCACGACCGCCACGTCGCTGGCCTCCGTCGGCACCGGCCTGCCCCCCGGCGTGCACGGCCTGCCCGGATACACCGCTCTCGATCCGGACACCGGCCGGCTGATGAACCAGCTGCGCTGGCAGCCCTGGACGGACCCGCACGTGTGGCAGCCCTACCCCACGGTCTTCCAGCTCGCCGACGCCGGCGGGATCACCGCGAGCCAGGTCTCCGCGCCGCACTTCGAGCAGACTCCGCTCACGCGCGTCGCGCTGTCGGGAGGAACGTTCTTCGGGGTGCTCAGCGCCGAGGACCGCATGGACCAGGCAGCCGAGCGGCTCGCCGCCGCGGACCGCACCCTCGTCTACACCTACTACGCCGAGCTCGACGGCCACGGCCACCGGTACGGCATCGACTCCGACGCCTGGCGCGGCCAGCTGATGTACGTGGACCGGCTCGCCCAGCGGCTCGCCGAGCAACTGCCGCCCCGTTCCGCGCTGTACATCACAGCCGACCACGGCATGGTCGACGTCCCCCTCACCCCGCAGGCCAGATTCGACGTCGACGAGGACTGGGAACTGAGAGCGGGCATCGCCGAGCTCGGCGGGGAGGGCAGGATGCGCCACCTCTACGCCGTGCCCGGGGCCGCACGTGACGTGGCGTCGGTCTGGCGCGAGGTGCTCGCCGGTCACGCGTGGGTGGCGACCCGCGAAGAGGCCGTGGAACTGGGGTGGTTCGGGCCACGGATCGACGCCAGGGTGCACGCCCGCATCGGCGACGTCGTGGCGGCGATGAGTGGCGACTCAGCCGTCGTGGCCAACGAGCGCGAGCCCAAGGAGTCCGCGCTCATCGGGATGCACGGCTCCGCCACCTCCGCCGAACAGCTCGTCCCGCTCCTCGAAGTCCGTACGTAGCCCAAGCCGCCCGTACGCCGGCCCCGCGGGCCCGTACGAGCACACACCGACCTGCCCGCGAGCGCAGAAAGGCCGACGTCTCCATGCCAGAGCTGGTGTTCTTCTCCGGAACCATGGACTGCGGCAAGTCGACACTGGCTCTCCAGATCGAGCACAACCGTTCCACCCGTGGCCTTCAGGGCATGATCTTCACCCGCAACGACCGTGCGGGGGAGGGGCGTCTGTCGTCCCGGCTGGGGCTCGTCACCGATGCCGTCGAGGCGAGGGACGGCTTCGACTTCCACGTGCACCTGGTGAAGCATCTGACCGCCGGCGGCCGCACCGACTACGTCATCGTGGACGAGGCGCAGTTCCTCACCGCGGAGCAGATCGACCAACTGGCCCGCATCGTCGACGACTTGGGCATGGATGTCTTCGCCTTCGGCATCGCCACCGACTTCCGCACAAGGCTCTTCCCGGGCTCGCAGCGGCTGATGGAACTGGCCGACCGCATCGAGGTGCTGCAGGTCGAGGCGCTGTGCTGGTGCGGCGCCAGGGCCACGCACAACGCCCGCACGGTCGGCGGGAAGATGGTGGTCGAGGGCGCGCAGGTCGTCGTCGGCGACGTGGGCGAACCCACCGGCGAAGTCGGCTACGAGGTGCTCTGCCGCCGTCACCACCGACGCCGGCTGACCTCCGCGACGGCGCGGGCGGGGGCGCTCTCCCCGGACGTGCTGCCCATCGACGCCCCCGCCACGCCGCACGTGACCTAGCACCCCCCGCTCCCGGCTGTCAGATGTGTGCGATCACGCTGAACTGCGCGCCCTCCGGATCGGCGGCCGTGGCCACCCGGCCGTGCGGTGTGTCGGCCGGCAAGTGCACGACGGATCCGCCCAGTTCGGCGACGCGCCGCATGGTTTCGTCGGTGTCGGTGACGGCGAAGTAGGTCTTCCAGTACGGTCCGCGGTCGCGCGGGAGCGCCTGCCCCACGCCGTGGATTCCCGCCACGGGCTCGCCGTTCACATGGAGCGTCACATAATCCCGGCCGTTCCCGACGTTCGAGTCGCCGTCGCCGTTCCCTGTGCCGTCGGCGGTGGGCTCGTAGCCGAAGACCGCGGGATAGAAGCTCCCGGCGGCCGACGACTCACGGGTGATCAGTTCGTACCAGACGGGCGCTCCCGGCACCTCTGCGGTGGCCGGGGACAGGCTCTCCGGCTGCGGCGCGGGCTGCCACACACCGAAGCCCGCACCCGCGGTGTCGGCCGCGATCGCCATGCGGCCCGCGTTGTCCGCGTCCAGCGGCCCGACGGCGACGGTCCCGCCCCGTTCGCGGATCAGGCCGGCGGTGGCGTCCGCGTCGTCGCTCGCCATGTACGGCAGCCAGGCGACGTTCAGACGCCGGCCGGGGACGATCTCCCCCAGGCCCGCCACTTCGTGCCCGTCCGCCAACGCCCGTACGTAGGGCCCCGGTTGGCGGGGGCCCGAGTAGAACTCCCATCCGAACAGCTGGTGGTAGAACTCCTGGCTCCTGGCCAGCTCCTGCACCAGCAGGCTCGCCCAGCAGGGTGTGCCGGGCATCTGTCTCGGCTGTGTGTGCCGAGTGACTGACTCCGTCATACGTGTTGTCTCCCTCGGACCATCGTCGATGTGGTCCCGTCGTGTGTTGGGTGCGATGTGACCGCTTCGGATTCCGTACCCTTCCGTGACGCTTACCGATGGTCGCACCACCTGTGGCGCCATAGTCACCGACACCACCGGTACTTCCCCTTTCGCATCGGTCTGTTCCGCACACGTGAGTGAAAATGGCGGGATGACAGCCATCACTTCCGCATCAGCTCTCGCGGGCGAACTCTCCCGCGACGAGCCCCCCGTGCTCCTCGACGTCCGCTGGCAGCTCGGCGGACCGAACGGCAGGCCGGACTACGAGGCCGGCCATCTGCCCGGAGCCGTCTACGTCGACCTGGACTCCGAACTGGCAGCGCCGCCGGGCGATTCCGGCCGCCACCCGCTGCCGGACCCGGAGGTCTTCGGGGCGGCCATGCGGCGGGCGGGAGTCTCCGGCTCGCGTCCCGTCGTCGTCTACGACGGGGGTACGGGCTGGGCCGCGGCCCGTGCGTGGTGGCTGCTGCGCTGGGCGGGCCACGGGGACGTACGGGTGCTGGACGGTGGCCTGGCCGCGTGGGACGGGCCCCTGGAGGCGGGCGAAGTGAAGCCGGAACCGGGCGACTTCACGCCACGTCCGGGAGCGCTGCCCGTGCTGGACGCCGAGGGCGCGGCGGCGCTGGCGCGGCGCGGTGTGCTCCTGGATGCCCGGGCCGCCGAGCGGTACCGGGGCGAGGTGGAGCCGATCGACCCGGTCGGCGGTCACATCCCGGGTGCCGTGTCCGCCCCGACGTCGCAGAACGTGACGGACCCCGGGGAGAAGGAAGCCCCGCTGCTGCGCGGGTCCGGGGAACTGCGGGCCCGCTTCCGCCAGTTGGGCGTCACTGAGGGGACCGAGGTCGGCGTGTACTGCGGCTCGGGAGTCTCGGCCGCGCACGAGATCCTCGCGCTGGCCGAGGCCGGAATCGACGCGGCCCTGTACCCGGGTTCCTGGAGCGAGTGGTCCGGGGACACGACCCGGCCGGTCGCCAAGGGGCCCGAACCGGGCTGAGGCGCTGCCGAGTTCGCGGCCGGCGGAACCGCTGAACGGCAGACACGACACCCCGACCGGAGCACCCGGCAGCCGCCTCATGCGGCCGTTGATCACCGGGCGCTCCGGTAGGGCGTGCGCGTTCAGTCCTTCTTGCGGCGGGTGCCGAAGACGATCTCGTCCCAACTGGGCACCGCGGCACGGCGACCGGGACGCACACCGTCCGCCTCGGCCTGCCGGTCGGTGTTGCCCTTCAGCCGGTCACGGTGGGCGCTGACCGAACGGGGCATCAGCACGTCCGCGTACGCCGAACCGGCACCCGCGGCCGTGGCCGGAGGCTCGATGGGCTCCTCCTCTTCCTCGGTCTCCCGGTCGTCGTCGGAGGTGTTCTCCGTCTCCGAGGTGGACGAGGCGTGAGTTGCCGACGCCGGCGCGCTCTGCTGCTCCGGCACGACGAGGTCGCCACGGAAGTTGGGCACGGCCTCCAACAGGCTTGTCAGAGAGTCCGGTTCGCCGTCCGCGTCTCCGTCGCCGGAGAATGCGGTGGGGTCCAGATCCCCGCGGTCGCTCTTGTCGCTCCGCTCCCTGGGGAGCCTCGCGATCCGCGGCACGAAGGGGGTGCTGGGCTCCGGCGTGTCGTCGGTCTCGCCGATGAGCGAGCGCGCCTCGTCGTCGACGGCCTGCACGAGCCGCCGCGGCGGATCGTACGTCCACGTCGCGGAGTGCGCCTGGCCGGCGACCCGGTAGGCGAGCAGCACTTCCCAGGTGCCGTCGTCCCGTCTCCAGGAATCCCAGTGCACCGCGTCCTTGTCGGCGCCGCGCAGCAGCAGCCGCTCGGCAACGGCCTCGCCGAGCTGAGGACCGGCGTTCTCCCCGGGGCGGCGCACCGGCGTCTTGCGTGCGCGCTCCGCCATGAACGCACGCTCCGCGAGCACGGGGCCCTCGAAGCGGCGTACGCGGTCGACGGGGATCCCCGCGAGCTGTGCGACCTCCTCGGCGGAGGCACCGGCCCGTATACGCGCCTGGATGTCGCGGGGGCGCAGGTGGCTCTCGACCTCGATCTCGATCTGGCCGAGGCGTGCGCGGTCGTTGCGTACGGCGGCCCGCAGCCGCTCGTCAATCGGAAGGGTGTATTCCGTGCTGTCGGCAGCTTTGAGCACCAGACGTGTGCCGTCGTTGCTGACGGCCACGACACGCAGTTCGGGCATGTGAACCTCCCGGGTGGTGCCTGCCGACATCACGTGCGTCGCTGCTCCCGCTGGACGAATGTGGCCTGCCCGTGTGCGGCCTGCCACAACCTTGCCGACCTGTCCGACGACCGGGACCTTCCCGGAGCCGCCTGCGGCACGGTTATCACTTCGCAACGCATAGTGACCGTCCTCGTCACCTGTGCTGCCTGAGCCGGGTCTGAGCCGAGGCCAGGGCTCGTCACACTACTCCATTAGGGCCACGGGGGTGGACCGGCGCGCCGTTCAAATTGCTCGCGGGGAAGGGGATTTGATGGTCCGGACAAGCCTAGAAAGGGCCTCCGCAGGTGGCAAGGGTCACAGAACCGCCCGGAACGGAGTCATTCACTTCGGATATTGCCCACTTGGACGCGCGTTATGAACGAATCGCTCAGCGCCGCATATTGACAGGTCAGAACAGCAAGTCCCCCGGACCGGCGACGACTTCGGACGCATCGGCGAGCCTTCCTGTGAACGGGGGTGCGCCGGGGGCGGACGGAGGCAGAGCACGGGCGAACGGGGCCGGATCGTGCTCCCCCCGCTGCGCGGGCCCGTCATGTTCCCCTCGCCCGGCGGCGGTTGACGTTCGGTCGTCGCTGGTCAGATGCCGGGCCGCACGGATCTCCGGCGGATTTCCCACGTGGCGGGCGGCGTCACTCGCCGAGTACGCGCCGCAGATAGTCGTTGCCGAAGACGCGATCGGGGTCGAGTCTGTCGCGGACGCGGGTGAATTCCTCGAAGCGCGGATATGACGACGCGAGATACGCGGCGTCACGCGAGTGCAGCTTGCCCCAGTGCGGACGCCCTCCGTGGGCCGTCATGATCCGCTCGGCCTCCGTGAAATACGCCTCGTGAGGTGAACCCCGGTACATGTGTACGGCGATGTACCCCGTCTCACGCCCCTGCGCCGTCGAGAGCGGGATCCCGTCCGCCGGTGCCGTGCGCACCTCGACGGGGAAGCTGATCTGGAGGCGCGAACGCTCGACGAGCTGCTTCAGCTCCCACAGGGCCGGCACAAGGGCCTCGCGCGGCAGGGCGTACTCCATCTCGATGAAGCGCACACGCCGTGGGCTGGTGAAGACCCGGTACGGGATGTCGGTGTACGTACGCGCCGAGAGTGCCCTGCTGGAGATGCGCGCGATCGGGGGAACGACCGCCGGGGCCGCGGCTCCCAGCGAACAGACGCCCTGGAAGACGCCGTTGGAGAGCAACTCGTCGTCTATCCATCCGCGCAGGCGGGGCAGCGGCTGCGCCGGACCCTCGCTGCGGTTGTTGCGCTTGGTGTTGCAGCTGTCGGTGTGCGGGAACCAGTAGAACTCGAAGTGCTCGTTCTCGGCGACGAGTTGATCGAAATCCCTCGTCACCGCCTCGAAGGCCATCGGCTCCTCGCGCGCGGTGAGCAGGAACTCCGGTTCGACGGAGAATGTCAGCTCACTGATCACGCCGAGCGCACCGAGCCCGAGCCGGGCCGCGGCGAAGACCTCCGCGTTCTCCTGCTCCGAACACCGCAGCACGGAGCCGTCGGCGCACACCAGCTCCAGTCCGGTGACCTGCGCCGCCAGCGAGGCCGAGGCGCGGCCGGTGCCGTGGGTCCCGGTGCTGACGGCGCCCGAGACCGTCTGCTCCATGATGTCGCCCATGTTGGTGAGCGACAGTCCGGCGGCGGCCAGCGTCTCGTTGAGGTGCCTCAGGCTGGTCCCGGCTGCCACCGTCACGGTGCCGGCGTCACGGTCCAACCCGCGGATGCCGACGAGGTGTTCGGGCCGGATCAGCATCCCGTCGGTGACGGCGGCGGCGGTGAAGGAGTGCCCCGTACCGACGGCCTTGACCCGCAGGCCGTCCTCGGCGGCGCGGCGCACGGCCTCCGACAGCGCGTCGGTGGTCGAGGGGGAGACGGTGCGGGCGGGAGCCATGGCGACGTTCCCCGCCCAGTTGCGCCACGTCGTGCGAGTGCCCAGGTCCTTGCGTGCCTGACGGCCGCCCCGGCCGCTGCTCATCGGCTGCGCGCTCATCAAGCCGTGCCCCCTCTCGCAGTGACATCGGATCATACTCACGGCCCGGCGCCCGCTCCGTCGGGGTCCACCCGGCCGCCCGCGGGCCGCCGCGCACCACCGCGACCGGAGCGAGGGAGCCGGGCCGACCACGCGCACTCCGCGGATGGCAGGATCGGGACATGTCCGATGCGCTCGATGCCGGTGACCCCGCCGGTTCTGCCGCCCCCACCGATGCCCGCCCCTACGACGCTCTGCTGCTGCTGTCGTTCGGGGGTCCCGAAGGGCCCGACGACGTCGTTCCGTTCCTGGAGAACGTCACGAGGGGGCGCGGCATCCCGCGCGAACGCCTCGCCGAGGTCGGCGAGCACTACTTCCTCTTCGGCGGCGTGAGCCCCATCAACGCACAGTGCCGGGTGCTGCTGGACGCCCTCCGCAAGGACTTCGCCGAACAAGGGGTGGACCTCCCCGTCTACTGGGGCAACCGCAACTGGGCGCCGTATCTGACCGACACGCTGCGCGAGATGACGCGTGACGGGCGCCGCCGGGTGCTGACGTTCGCCACCAGCGCCTACGCCTCGTACTCGGGCTGCCGCCAGTACCGGGAGAACCTCGCCGAGGCGCTGGCCGCCCTCGAAGGGGAGGGCTTCGAGCCGCCGCGCGTCGACAAGCTGCGGCACTTCTTCAACCACCCGGGATTCGTCGGGCCCATGGCCGAGGGCGTGCTCGCCGCGCTGGACACGCTCCCCGCCCACGTGCGCGAGGGCGCGCATCTCGCCTTCACCACGCACTCCATTCCGACCTCCGCCGCCGACTCCTCCGGGCCGCCCGCGGACCACGGCCCTGGAGGTGCGTACGTCGCGCAGCACCTGGAGGTCGCCCGGCTCGTCGCCGGGGCCGTCGCGGAGCGGAGCGGCACCGAGCGGCCGTGGCAGCTGGTGTACCAGTCGCGCAGCGGCCCGCCCCAGGTGCCGTGGCTGGAGCCGGACATCTGCGACCACCTGGAGACCCTGCAAGCGGAGGGCGCGCCCGCCGCCGTGATGGTGCCGATCGGCTTCGTCTCCGACCACATGGAGGTCCTCTACGACCTCGACACCGAGGCGACCGCCAAGGCCGGCTCGCTCGGGCTGCCCGTGGCACGTTCCGCGACCGTCGGAGCGGATCCCCGTTTCACGGCGGCTGTGAGGGAACTGGTCCTGGAGCGAGCAGCCACCGAGCGTGGCGCGCGGCCCGAACGGTGCGCCGTCGGCAGTCTGGGACCCAGTCACGACGTGTGCCCCGTCGGCTGCTGCCCGGGCAGGACGGAGAAGCCCGCCGCGGCGGGCGCGGACAGTCCTTACGCGTAGGGGCCGCGCGTCGCGAGCAGAAGCACTGGTGGGGACACGCGACGAAGCAGACGAGAGCCCGAGGCAAGGAGAAACGTGAGCGCCCAGGTCGACCAGCTCAAGGCCGAACTCCTCGAACTCGCCCTGGAGGCCGCGCACCGCGCGGGTGCTCTCCTCCACGACGGACGCCCCGCGGACCTCGAGGTCTCCGCGACCAAGTCCAGCTCCGTCGACGTCGTCACGGAGATGGACCTGGCCTCCGAGAAGCTGATCACCGGGTATCTCTCCGAACGCCGCCCCGACGACGGGTTCCTGGGCGAGGAGGGCGCGTCCTCGCAGGGCACGAGCGGTGTCCGCTGGATCGTCGACCCCCTCGACGGCACCGTGAACTACCTGTACGGGCTGCCCGGCTGGGCGGTCTCCATCGCCGCGGAGTTCGAAGGGGAGACGGTCATCGGCGTCGTCGAGTCGCCCCCGCGCCGCGAGACCTTCCGCGGGGCGCTCGGCCACGGCGCCTTCCGCAACGCCCAGCCCATCCGCTGCCGTCCCGCGCCCCCGCTCGACCAGGCGCTCGTCGCCACCGGCTTCAACTACGTCGCCGAACGGCGTGCGGCACAGGCCGATCTGGTGCGGCAGCTGATCCCGCGCGTACGCGACATCCGCCGCTCCGGCTCCGCCGCGGTCGACCTGTGCGACGTCGCGGCCGGGCGGCTCGACGCCTTCTACGAGCGCGGCCTGCACGCCTGGGACCTGGCCGCGGGCGACCTCATCGCACGGGAGGCCGGAGCCCGCACGGGAGGGCGTCCGGGTCTTCCGCCGGACGGCGAACTGGCCGTCGCCGCTTCCCCCGGCGTCTTCGAGATCCTCCAGCCCCTGCTCGACCGCCTCGGCGCCTGGCACGACTGAACGCCCTGCCTCGCAGCAGGGCGCGGGGGCGGCGGGCACATGAGTGAGCCCCGGGGCGGGGGGCTCCCGGGGCTCATATCAGTTCACAGGCGATTCGGATCCGGCCGGCGGCTCTCCGCGCGGCCCGGGGCGCTCAGACCGTGCTGGCGCCGATCTGCACACCGTGCTCGGCGGCGATGCGGTGGAGGTCTTCCAGCTCCGACTGCTCGACGTCCACGAGGAAGTCGTCGCCCGACTCACGAGCGCGGCTGAGGTCGGTCTCGGTGTTCTGTATACGCTGCAGGAGTCCGGCAGTGAACGCGTCCATGGTGCGCCCCCTCGTCATGGGTCAGTGGCACGGGGATGTGTGCCGAGGGTTCTGTCGATCATGATCACGACGTGCTCCCTGGCTGGACGGTCGGCAGCCGGAGCGTCCGGATCTCCGGTCGTGGTGGCTAGCCGCCTACAGGGCGTGATCGCGGGGTGTGCCCCTCGTCCTCCCCTCTTGCAACCTCAGAGAAACCTCAAGCCCGGAAAAATCTCGCGGGCCGTCCGCGAAGCGGCTCTTACCGCCGATTTACCGAGGTACGGGGCAGGATTGCAGCATCACGCCAACCTGCCCACGGCACATCTGCGGGCAGGTTCAGTACCAGGAAGGAAGGTGCCGTGCGGGTACTCGTCGTCGAGGACGAGCAACTGCTCGCCGATGCGGTCGCGACCGGGCTCCGCCGGGAAGCCATGGCCGTCGACGTGGTCTACGACGGAGCGGCGGCCCAGGAGCGCATCGACGTCAACGACTACGACGTCGTCGTCCTCGACCGCGACCTGCCCGTCGTCCACGGCGACGACGTGTGCCGAAACATCGTCGATCTCGGCCTGCCCACGCGGGTGTTGATGCTCACAGCCTCCGGCGACGTGAGCGACCGTGTCGAGGGCCTGGAGATCGGCGCGGACGACTATCTGCCCAAGCCGTTCGCCTTCACCGAACTCGTGGCGCGCGTACGGGCCCTGGGCCGCCGCGCCACCTCCCCGCTGCCGCCCGTCCTGGAGCGTGCCGGCATCAGGCTCGACCCGAACCGCCGGGAGGTGTTCCGCAACGGCTCGGAGATCCAGCTCGCCCCGAAGGAGTTCGCCGTCCTGGAGGTGCTGATGCGTGGCGAGGGCACCGTCGTCTCCGCGGAACAGCTGCTGGAGAAGGCGTGGGACGAGAACACCGATCCCTTCACCAATGTCGTACGGGTCACCGTGATGACCCTGCGCCGGAAGCTCGGTGAGCCTCCGGTGATCCTCACCGTTCCCGGCGCCGGATACAGGATCTGATCGCGATGGCCGCCTCGACGACGCCCTCGGAACCGGCCGAGCACCGGCGGCAGACCCCGGGCCCTGCCTCCGCGCCGCCCAAGCCCACATGGGACCCGGGCGAGCCCTCGCGTCCGTACCCGTGGCTGCGTCCGACGATCCGGATACGGCTGACCCTGCTGTACGGCGGCATGTTCCTCATCGCGGGAATGGTGCTGCTCACGCTGATATACCTGCTCGCGGCCGAGGCCCTGCACGAGGGCAGCAAGCTCCCCTTCCGCATCCTCAACGCCAACGCGCAGCTCACCTCCGACAGCTGCCCCGGTTTGACGGGCACGCTGCCGAGCGAGCAGTTCATGGAGCGGCTCGGCGAGTGCACCGACGCGCAGCGCGCCGTCGCCCTGGACGAGCTGCTCCAGCGTTCCCTGATGGCTCTGCTCGGCCTCGCGGTGGCCGCCTTCGCCTTCGGTTACGTGATGGCGGGGCGGGTCCTCTCACCGCTGGGCCGCATCACCCGCACCGCCCGCCAGGTCGCCAGCTCCGACCTGCACAAGCGGATCGAGCTGGAGGGTCCCGACGACGAGCTGAAGGAGCTCTCTGACACCTTCGACGACATGCTGGACAGGCTCGACCGCGCCTTCACCGCACAGCAGCGCTTCGTCGCGAACGCCTCCCACGAGTTGCGCACCCCGCTCGCGATCAACCGCACGCTGCTGGAGGTCCAGCTCTCCGACCCCGAGGCCTCGCCGGAGCTCCAGCAGCTCGGCAAGACCTTGCTGGCCACCAACGAGCGCAGCGAACAGCTGGTGGAGGGCCTGCTGCTGCTGGCGCGCAGCGAGAACGAGATCGTCGACCGCAAGCCCGTCGATCTCTCCGAGGTCGCCGCGCACGCCGTCGAGCAGGTGCGCGCCGAGGCGGAGAGCAAGGGCGTGGAGGTGCGAGGCGTGCGCCAGCCCGTGTACGTGCAGGGCAACGGCGTACTCCTCGAACGCGTCGCCCTGAACCTCGTGCAGAACGCGGTCCGCTACAACCAGCAGGAGGGCGGCTGGGTCTCCGTCGCCACGGAGGCCCTGCCGGGGCACGGGATGCTGCTCGTGGAGAACACGGGCCCGGCCGTCCCGGCATACGAGGTCGACAACCTCTTCGAGCCCTTCAGGCGCCTGCGCAGCGACCGCACGGGCAGCGACAAGGGCGTGGGCCTCGGCCTGTCGATCGTGCGGTCCGTCGCGCGGGCGCACGGCGGCACGGTGACGGCGGAGCGGCGGGAGGAGGGCGGTCTTGCGCTGCGCGTCGTACTCCCTGTCTGAGACGTCGGCCGAGGGGTACTCCTGCCGGGCGGGCAGGCTTCCGGCCCTGTGCCGACCCGGGGCGGAGCCGGGAGGGTAACCCCGGAGGTTCGCTATTTGCGGAATTTTGTCCCGCGACGCGCACCGGCCGTATCTGTGATCGATCACACACACGATTCTCCTGGTCCCCACCCTGGGTGACCTCGTAAGGGAAGAATTACCGGAAAATCCAGGTTTCCGCAGGTGGGAATCGTGGGCAGTACCCGGGGTGCGTGCGCGCAGCGCGAGCAGGGGACCGTTTAGGGTCCTCCTCGGCAACTGACGCGATCACCTCTTCAGGGGCGCGGTTGGGTGTCGATTGAGTAACAGACCTTGATGTGAGGCAAAATCTCCGCCTCAGGTCGGGCACAACTCCGGCCTCTCACGCGTTACGTGCGCTGAGACACCATGAAACCCAGAGGGGGAGAGCGAAGTGGCTACGGATTACGACACTCCACGCAAGACCGATGACGACGTCAACGAAGACAGCATCGAAGAGCTGAAGGCCCGGCGTAACGACAAGTCGGCGTCCAACGTGGACGTGGACGAGTTCGAGCAGGCCGAGGGCCTGGAGCTGCCCGGCGCGGACCTCTCCAACGAGGAGCTGTCCGTACGGGTCCTGCCACGGCAGGCCGACGAGTTCACGTGCATGAGCTGCTTCCTCGTCCACCACCGGTCGCAGCTGGCTGCCGAGAAGAACGGCCAGCCGATCTGCCGCGACTGCGCGGCCTGAGTGGAGCGGGGCTGCCGTAGTGGCGGACGAAACGCGTGACGACGAGCGAGGAGCGCCTGACCAGCGAACCTCGCTCGTACCCGTTCCCGCGAAGTCCCGTCAGCGGTCCCGTCTCCCGTGGCCGCGCAAGGGGGCGGCGAGGCCGGAGATGACGCGGAGCAGCGCGGCAAGGTGCGGGCCTTTCTGGGGCTCGTCGCCGACCGTGTGATCGATATCGCGCCCCGTATCCCGGTGCGCGACCTGGAGACCCTGCGAAAGCAGTTCCCCGGCCTGGGGCCGGAGGAGATCGCGGACAAGCTGGTCGCCGGAGCCGTACGCGGTTCGGCGACCGTGGGCGCCGGAGTCGGCGCCGCGGCGATGCTGCCGGTTCCGCCGGCGATGCCCGCCGAGCTCGCCGCGGAGATCGTCGGAGTCGCCTCCGTCGAGCTGAAGCTCATCGCCGAGCTGCACGAGGTCTACGGACGCCGTCCGCCCGGCAACGTGAAGCAGCGGGCGGCCGCCTACCTCGGAGCGTGGACGTCCGAGCGTGGCATCGACGTCACCAGGCCCACCACGCTCAACGCCGCACTCGGCGGGCAGATGAAGCGTGAGCTGCGGCAGCAGCTGCTCAAGCGGACCGTCCGCAACCTGCCGAACCTGACGCCCTTCATGGTCGGCGCGGCCGTGGGCGCCGTCATGAACAGCCGGGACACGAAGAAGATCGCCGGAAAGATCCGCGACGACCTGCGTGCCGCCGGAAACGGCTGGGAGGCGCTTCCGCCCGGCGACGCCTACGAGGGCCACGACGGCCTCGGACCGGCGGGCAGGGCCGCACTGCCGCCGTCCTCACGCTGAGACTCTCCTCGCGGCAGCCGGCGTCCTCACACCGCACATCGCAGCGCTGGCGGACCGGCCCGGAATCCTCACTCAGCTGCGGTCCGCCGCGGACCGGCGGCGGCCGCAGCGAGCGCATCGGCCAGCCTCCGCGGCGTACGCGTCGAGAGATAGATGTACGGCGTCGGGTCCGCCGGATCCGTCACCTCCACACGCACCGCTGTCCTGATGTAGCTGCGCAGCAACATGTGAGCGCGCGGATCCGACTTGTGCGTGCGCCAGGCGAAGGCTTCCTCCTCGTCCAGCACGTGCGTGGTGCCCAGCGCCGACAGCGGTACGCGTGCGTCGCCCGCGACCAGCGAATCCGCGACGACGCGGATGCGCGCGGAGCCGTACGAACTGACCGCCACCGCGGCGAGGACGCCCGTCACGGCCAGCCCGCCGAGCATCGGCAGAACGCCCAGGGGAAGCATCACCAGCGCGCCCCCGACGCCCACCAGAGCGGCGATGAGCCACCAGGAGCGGGGAGCCGTGAGGCGTTCGTCGTAGGGGCGTTCCTGAGCAACCATGCGCCCAGCCTGTCACGCGCGGACAAGGCCCAGGACCGGGGTCCGCGTCCCTTCTTCGTCATCCGCAGTCAACTCGGCGGTAAGGTCTGCACACGTGAGTACAGCCCGACCGCGGAACACGCCCGAGACCTCGGGCAGGCACCATCCGCCGAAGACATCACTGACGCCGCCGCCCGGCGCCGGCGCAGCGGTGCGACACCCCGACGCACCGGCGCCCGGGGAGCTCCTCGGCTCCCACTACGGGCAGTGTTTCGGCTGCGGCGCCGACCAGGCGCACGGCCTGCACCTGGAGATCAGAGCGGGCGAAGGCGTCGACGTCACCGCCGAGTTCAGGGTGCGGCCCGTGCACCAGGGCGCTCCCGGTCTCGCGCACGGAGGCGTGCTGTCCACGGCCCTCGACGAGACGATGGGCTCCCTGTGCTGGCTCATGCACACGATCATGGTGACGGGGCGCCTTGAGACGGACTTCGTCCGCCCGGTCCCGGTCGACACCGTGCTTCATCTGAGCGCGACCGCGTCCGCGGTTCAGGGCCGGAAGGTCTTCACCAGGGCGACGGGCCGGATCGGCGGCCCCGACGGACCCGTCGCCGTGCGCGCCGAGGCCCTCTTCATCAAGGTGCAGGTGGAGCACTTCACCGACCACGGGCGCGACGAGGAGATCAAGGCCGCCATGGCCGACCCCGACCAGGTCCGGCGGGCCCGTGCATTCGAGGTGAACCCGTGAGCCGCCGGCCCGTCGACGTCATGCTGCAGCGCCTGGACCCGGGCGTTCCCGTGCCCGCCTACGCCCACCCCGGCGACGCGGGCTGCGACCTGGTGACCACGGAAGCGGCGGAGCTGGCGCCCGGCGAGCGCGCCGTGCTGCCCACGGGGATCTCCATCGCTCTGCCGGAGGGCTACGCGGCGTTCGTGCACCCCCGCTCGGGGCTCGCAGCTCGCTGCGGCATCTCCTTGGTCAATGCACCCGGAACGGTCGATGCCGGGTACCGTGGAGAGATCAAGGTGATCGTGGCCAATCTTGATCCGCGCGAGACCGTGCGGTTCGAGCGTCTCGACCGCATTGCCCAACTCGTCGTCCAGCAAGTGGAGCAAGTGCGTTTCCACGAGGTGGCGGAGTTGCCGGGCTCGGCGCGGGCCGCGGGGGGATTCGGCTCCACAGGCGGTCACAGCCAGACCGCCGCACATCAGAATGACTACGTTCCGGTCGGGGCCGACCGGCATTCCGACCTGAGAGGACAGTGACGTGTTCGGACGTCGTCGCAAGAAGAGCGAAGAGCCTGACGGCACCTCGGACGACTTCGGCTCGTACGAGCAGGACGCCGCTCCGGATGATTCCCGCTCCGTCGACGCGGACGCGACGCGTGTGAAGCTTCCGCCGGCGCCGCGTCCCGACGGTCCCTGGGACGTGACCGAGGTCACCGACCCCGGCAACGGCCGGGTCAACCTCGGCGGCATGTACGTGCCGGGCGTGGAGGGCATGGAGCTGCGTGTCGAGGTCGCGGGCGAGTCGATCGTCGCGGCCACGCTCGTCGTCCAGGACAGCGCTCTCCAGCTGCAGGCCTTCGCCGCACCCAAGCGCGAGGGCCTGTGGGAGGAGGTACGCGAGGAGATCGCGACCGGCATCACCAAGCAGGGCGGTGTGATCGACGAGGTCGAGGGCCCGCTGGGCTGGGAACTGCGCGCCCAGGTCCCGGTGCAGCTCCCCGACGGTACGAACGGGGTGCAGGTCGTGCGCTTCGTCGGCGTCGACGGCCCCCGCTGGTTCCTGCGCGGCGTGATCTCCGGCCAGGGCGCGGTGCAGCCGCAGATGGGCGGGCTGCTGGAGCAGGTCTTCCAGGACACGGTGATCGTGCGCGGCGAGTCCCCGATGGCGCCCCGCGACCCGATCGTCCTCAAGCTGCCGGAGGATGCCCAGATGGTGCCGGACGGCGTCCAGCAGGAGACCGTCGAAGAGGGCTCCCGCTTTGCGGGCGGCCTCGACAAGCTGCAGCGCGGCCCCGAGATCACCGAGGTGCGCTGACCCCGCGACCCGCCGCCCGTACGACGAGCCGCCGCGTGTGCCCGCCCGGAGCGGGCCGCCGGCGGCTCGTCGCGTGCCGGGCGGTCGTCCCGGCGCCGCTGCTGCGCTGGGCGCCCGCGCGCCGTTGCGCTTAGGGACAACGGCCGCCGTCGCAGGGGAGTCTCACCGGTACGCTGGCAGCATGAGTGGCGCCACCCGAGCAGACAAGGCAGAGGGCGGAGGCGGGCGGTTCAAGCGCTTCCTGGAGCGGCTGTCCTCGTCCGAGGAGGAACTGCACTCGCAGGAGCTGCAGCAGGAGGCCGACAGCACCGGTTGCACGCGCATCGCTGCCTGCGGTGACCGCCAGATCGTGCGGGTGACAGGTACGCTGCGCACCGTCACCCTGCGCCCCCGGGCGGGGGTGCCGACACTGGAGGCGGAGCTCTTCGACGGGTCCGCCGCTCTCGACGTGGTCTGGCTGGGCCGCCGTGCCATCGCGGGCATCGAACCCGGCCGCGGTCTCATCGCATGGGGGCGGATCTCGATGAACCACGGCCGACCGGTGATGTTCAACCCCAAGTACGAGTTGCGACCCCTCGGACAGGAGTAGTGGGTGACCCCCCTCGACAAGCCGACCGCTGACGGAACCGGAGCACGGACCGGTACAGGCCCGGAATCCGGAACCGGGGCCGACGGAGAGGCGGTTGCCTCGCGCGCCGTCACCGAAGCCGCGCTCTTCGAAGCCTTCGGCGGAGTCCGCGGGCTGGTGGAGACGACCCTTCCAGGACTGGTCTTCATCACGATCTACACGGTCAACAAGGACATCCACTTCGCGGCGCTGACCGCCCTCGCGATCTCGGCCGTCCTGGGCGTGACGCGGCTGATCCGCCGTGACACCGTCAAGCACGCCTTCAGCGGCATCTTCGGCGTCGCCATCGGCGTGATCTTCGCGATGATGACCGGCAACGCCAAGGACTTCTATCTGCCGGGCATGTTCTACACGCTGGGACTGGCGCTCGCGTACCTCGTCACCGCGGCCGCCGGCGTGCCCCTGCTGGGCCTCGTGCTGGGGCCGGTCTTCAAGGAGAACCTCTCCTGGCGCAAGAGGAACCCGGGCCGCAAAAAGGCCTACACGAAGGCCAGTTACGCGTGGGGCCTCATCCTGCTCGGCAAGTGCGCCATCCTCTTCCCGCTGTATCTGTGGGGCGACACCACGCGGTTCGGCTGGGTGACGGTGGCGCTGAAGATCCCGCCGTTCCTGCTGGCCGTCTATCTGACATGGATCTTCCTCGCCAAGGCGCCCGCCCCCATCAACGTCATCGCGGAGATGGAGGCGGAGGAGAAGGCCGAACAGGAGCGCGAGGAGCGGGAGAAGCGGGAGCAGGCCCAGCGCAGGACGCTCGACGCCATCGGCGAGGAGTTCGCCGACGAGGCATCACGCGCGCTGCTCGCCGACTCGGAACGCCTCCGTGACGACCCGCCGGCTTCCGGCGGCCACGCGCCCGGTCAGGGCGGACGGCACCGCCGCTGAGGAGCGCTCGCGGCGCCTCCGGTTTGCGGTGACCCAGGCCCTGTCCTCGGACAGGGCCTAACCGCCGCCGCGCACCGACAGCAGGTCCTCCAGCTGCTCCTCGCGCGCCGGGGCGGCCACGAACAGCAGCTCGTCGCCCACCTCCAGCGCGTCGTCGTCGTCCGGCACCAGCACGCGGTTGCCGCGGATGATGGTGACCAGAGCCGTGTCCTCGGGCCACGTCACGTCGCCCACGCGCGTGCCGGCCAGTGCCGCCTCAGGCGGCAGCGTCAGCTCGACGAGGTTCGCGTCGCCCTGCGAGAAGCGCAGCAGCCGCACCAGATCGCCGACGCTGACGGCCTCCTCGACGAGGGCCGACATCAGCCGCGGCGTCGACACGGCGACGTCGACGCCCCACGACTCGTTGAACAGCCATTCGTTCTTCGGGTTGTTGACGCGCGAGACGACCCTCGGAACGCCGTACTCCGTCTTGGCGAGCAGCGAGACCACCAGGTTGACCTTGTCGTCGCCGGTGGCCGCGATCACCACGTTGCAGCGCTCCAGCGCGGCCTCGTCGAGTGAGGTGATCTCGCAGGCGTCGGCCAGCAGCCACTCGGCCTGCGGCACGCGCTCCACCGAGATCGCCGTCGGAGCCTTGTCGATGAGCAGCACCTCGTGCCCGTTCTCCAGCAGCTCGCCCGCGATCGAGCGGCCCACTGCGCCGGCGCCCGCAATAGCTACCCTCATCGGCCGAGTCCCCTGTTCGCTGTGCGTACGCCGGTCACGAGCGGCCCTCCTCGGGGCCCGTCGTGAAGACGGCCTCCACCTCGTCGATCTGATCGCAGCGCATCATCACATGCACCAGATCGCCCTCCTGCAGAACCGTCTCCGAGGTCGGCAGCATCGCCTCGCCCACCCTGGTGAGGAAGGCGACCCGGACCCCTGCCTCCTCCTGGAGCCGGCTGACGCGGTGGCCGACCCAGTTCGAGGACGTGTGCACCTCCGCGAGCTGCACGCCGCCGCTGGGATCCCGCCACAGGGGCTCCGCCCCGGAGGGCAGCAGCCGGCGCAGCATCTGGTCGGCCGTCCAGCGCACCGTGGCCACCGTGGGGATGCCGAGACGCTGATAGACCTCGGCGCGCTTCGGGTCGTAGATGCGTGCTGCCACGTGCTCGATGCCGAACATCTCCCGTGCGACCCTGGCCGCGATGATGTTCGAGTTGTCACCGCTGCTGACCGCGGCGAACGCCCCGGCCTCCTCGATTCCGGCCTCGCGCAGGGTGTCCTGGTCGAAGCCGACTCCGGAGACCCTGCGCCCGCCGAAGCCCGAGCCCAGGCGGCGGAAAGCCGTCGGGTCCTGGTCCACGACCGCGACGGTGTGGCCCTGCTGCTCCAACGCCTGCGCGAGCTCAGCGCCAACCCGGCCGCAGCCCATGATCACAACATGCACGCCCGTCCCTCTCGTCACATACAGCGGGCCGTCTCAGGATCGCACGGCTGACCGCATACGATCCTCCCCGTGCCCAGGATGACCCATCTACCGAAGCGACTTCTGCTCGGGCGTGCGCTTCGAAGCGACCGGCTCGCGGAAACACTGCTGCCGAAGCGGATCGCGCTGCCCGTCTTTGCCTCCGACCCGCTCTCTTCGGTGGCCTATGCACCGGGTGAGGTTCTCCTCGTCCTGTCCATCGCGGGAATCTCCGCGTACCACTTCAGCCCCTGGATCGCCCTGGCCGTGGTGGTGCTGCTGTTCACGGTCGTCGCCTCGTACCGGCAGAACGTCCGCGCGTATCCCTCCGGAGGCGGCGACTACGAGGTCGCCACCACGAACCTGGGCCGCAGGGCCGGCCTGACCGTCGCCAGCGCCCTGCTCGTCGACTACGTGCTGACCGTCGCCGTGTCGATCTCCTCCGGGGTGGAGAACCTGGGCTCCGCGGTGCCGTTCATCGTCGAGAACAAGACCCTCGTCGCCGTCATCACCATCGTGCTGCTGACCCTGATGAACCTGCGCGGCGTACGGGAGTCGGGCAAGCTCTTCGCCATCCCCACCTACTGTTTCGTGGCGGGCGTCTTCGTGATGCTCGCCTGGGGCGTCATACGCGGGACCGTCCTGGGTGAGGAGATGCGCGCACCCACCGCCGACTTCGAGATCAGGACCGAACACACCGGCGGACTCGCGGGGTTCGCCCTCGCCTTCCTGCTCCTGCGTGCCTTCTCCTCCGGCTGTGCGGCCCTCACCGGGGTCGAGGCCATCAGCAACGGCGTACCGGCCTTCCGTAAGCCCAAGTCGCGCAACGCGGCCACCACCCTCGCGATGATGGGGCTCATCGCGGCCGTGATGTTCTGCGGCATCATCGTCCTGGCGCTCGCCACCGACGTGAAGATGGCCGAGAACCCGGCCAAGGACCTGCTCATCGACGGTAAGCCGGCCGGCTCCGGCTACGCCCAGAACCCGGTCATCTCACAGGTGGCTGCCGCGGTCTTCGGCGACGGCACCCTCCCCTTCATCTTCCTCGCCGCCGCGACGGCCCTGGTGCTCTTCCTCGCCGCCAACACCGCCTACAACGGCTTCCCGCTGCTCGGCTCGATCCTCGCCCAGGACCGTTACCTGCCACGGCAGTTGCACACCCGGGGCGACCGGCTCGCCTTCTCCAACGGCATCGTGCTGCTGGCGGGCGCCGCCGCCATACTCGTCGTGATCTACAACGCCGACTCGACCCGCCTCATCCAGCTCTACATCGTCGGCGTCTTCGTCTCCTTCACGCTCAGCCAGACCGGGATGGTCCGGCACTGGAACCGGCTGCTCTCCCAGGAGTCCGACCAGGCCGCGCGCCGCCGCATGCACCGCTCCCGCACCATCAATGCGTTCGGGGCCTTCTTCACCGGGCTCGTCCTCGTGGTGGTGCTCGTGACGAAGTTCTCGCACGGCGCCTGGGTCTCGCTGCTGGGCATGCTGCTCTTCTATGCCGTGATGACCGCGATCCGCCGCCACTACGACCTCGTGTCCGAGGAACTCGTCGCCGACGACCCGGACGAGAAGCGCGTACGCCCCTCCCGCGTGCACTCCATCGTGCTCGTCTCCAAGACCCACAAGCCGACGCTGCGCGCGCTCGCGTACGCGAAGCTGATGCGCTCGGACAGTCTCGAGGCCCTCACCATCAGCGTTGACGCGCAGGAGACGGCACAGCTGCGAAGGGAGTGGGAGGAGACCGGGATCGACGTACCGCTGAAGATCCTGGACTCGCCCTACCGCGAGATCACGCGGCCCGTCATCGACTACGTCAAGCGGCTGCGTACGGAGAACCCCCGGGACCTCGTGAGCGTCTACATCCCGGAGTACGTCGTGGGCCGCTGGTACGAGCAACTCCTGCACAACCAGAGCGCGTTGCGCCTGAAGGGCCGGCTGCTCTACACACCGGGCGTCATGGTGACGTCCGTGCCGTGGCAGCTGGAGTCCTCCGAACTGGCGCGCAAGCGCCTCAGGAAGCGCGCGGAGTGGAACGCGCCCGGTGCCGTGCGGCGCGGGCCGGCGGCGCGACCGGGAACGGGACGCGCGGGCAGGAACAAGAGCGGCGGGAAGCCGGGCGGGAACGGGAAGCCCGGCGGGAACGGGAAGTAGACTGCACGGTCGGCCCCGGGCCGGTCCGCGCCGGCGCTCGCACCGCCGTCGAGCGGTTCCGCGCGGGCTGCCCGACCGCACACGTCCCTGGCCCGAAGCCGCGATTTCCGTACCTCTGGAGTTCACCCGCCATGCCCGATGCCCCCGCAGACGCTCCCGCCCCCACGCTCGTCGGGGAGGAGTACGAGGTCGAGATCGGCCCCGTCGCACACGGCGGGCACTGCGTGGCCCGTACGGAGGCGGGGCGCGTGCTGTTCGTGAGGCACACGCTCCCCGGAGAGCGCGTCGTCGTACGCGTCACCGAGGGCCGGGAGGACTCCCGCTTCCTGCGCGCGGACGCCGTGCAGGTCCTGGAGGCCGCGAAGGACCGGATCCCGGCTCCCTGCCCGTTCTCCGGGCCGGGGCGCTGCGGCGGCTGCGACTGGCAGCACGTGAAGCCGGGGGCGCAGCGGCGGCTGAAGGGCGAGGTGCTGACCGAACAGCTGTGGCGTCTCGCCCAGTTGACCCCGGACGACGTCTCCTGGGACGGCACCGTCGAACCGGCGCCCGGGGACAAGGTGCCCGCAGGCGAGGTGCCGGGGTGGCGGACGCGCGTGCAGTTCGCGGTCGACGACGAGGGACACGTGGGGCTGCGGCGGCACCGGTCGCACGAGGTCGAGCCCGTCGACCACTGCCTGATCGCCTCGCCGGCCATCGAGGAACTGGGCATCGAGGGACGGGAGTGGCCGCAGATCGCGGGCATCGAGGCGACCGCCGCCACCGGTTCGCAGGACCGGCAGGTGGTGCTCACACCGAGGCCGGGCGGCCGTCTCCCCATCGTCGAACTGGACCGGCCCGTCTCGGTGTTGAGGGTGGGGGAGCGCGGCAGCGACAAGGGCAACCTGCACCGTGTGCACGGCCGCGACTTCGTGCGGGAGCGCGCCGACCACCGCACGTGGCGCATCGGCGCGGGCGGCTTCTGGCAGGTGCACCCGCAGGCGCCGGAGCTGCTGGTGGACGCGCTGATGCGCGGACTCACCCCGCGCAAGGGCGAGATGGCCCTCGATCTGTACTGCGGTGTCGGGCTCTTCGCGGGCGCGCTGGCGGACCGCATCGGTGAGAGCGGCGCCGTCCTCGGCATCGAGTCGTCCAAGCGCGCGGTGGAGGACGCACGGCACAACCTGGCGGACTTCCCGCGTGTCCGGATCGAGCAGGGCAAGGTCGAGTCCGTGCTGCCGCGCACGGGAATCACGGAGGCAGACCTGGTCGTGCTGGACCCGCCGCGCGCGGGCGCGGGCAAGCAGACCGTGCGCCACATCGCGGGCCTGGGGCCGCGTCGCATCGGCTACGTCGCATGTGATCCGGCGGCGCTGGCAAGGGACTTGGGCTACTTCAAGGACGCCGGCTACGTGCCGCGCTTCCTGCGCGCCTTCGACCTCTTCCCGATGACGCACCACCTGGAGTGCGTGGCGATCCTCGAGCCGGCCGCGAAGGCTTCCTGAACCGCTTTCCCGACCTGCCGTTCTTGGGGTCGTTCCGTTCCTGGGGTGTTCCGTCGGGCGGTCGTGACGGCCGGGTCAGGTTCCTGACCTGACGTGCATACGCTCACCCTGCGGGCCGAACAGCGCCAGCATCTCGGTGGGGTGGTCGCCCCGGTTGGCGATGACGTGCGGGGTGCGGGTGTCGAACTCGACCACCTCGCCCGGTCCGAGGTCGAGTTCGCGGCGGCCGAGGACGAGATACAACCGGCCGGAGAGCACGTAGATCCACTCGTAGCCCTCGTGGACCTTGGGTTCATACGGCCCCGGCGGATCGTGCGCCGGCACGATCACCTTGAACGCCTGCAGCCCGCCCGGCCGCCGGGTCAGCGGGATGAACGTGCGGCCGTGCCGCTTGATGGGCCTGGCCCGCACTCGCGGATCACCGGTTTCCGGCGCGTCGACCAGCTCGTCGAGCGGCACCTGATGGGCCCGGGCCAGCGGCAGGAGCAGTTCCAGGGTGGGCTTGCGCTGCCCGGACTCCAGCCGGGACAACGTGCTGACCGAGATGCCGGTGTTCTTCGCCAGTTCGGTCAGGGTCGCGCCCCGCTCCACACGCAGGGCGCGCAGCCGTGGGCCGACCCCCTCGAGAACGTCATCGAATTCCGCCATCCCCACAGTTTGCCAAACCGGCAAGGATATTTGCCAATCATGACGAGGGTCCGCACTCTTCAGGCATGGATATCAACGAGACGTACGACGTGGTCGTGGTCGGAGGCGGAGCCGCCGGACTGAGCGCCGCGCTGGTGCTGGGTCGGTCCCGGCGATCGGTGCTGGTGATCGACGCCGGCGAGCCCCGCAACGCCCCTGCCGGCCACGTGCACAACTACCTCGGCAGGGAGGGCACCGAGCCCGCCGAGCTGCTGGCCCTCGGACGGGAGGAGGTCGGGCGGTACGGCGTCGAGGTGCGCGCCGGCCGGGTCTCCTCCGCCGCCCGCACCGGTGGCCGCTTCGCTGTGGGACTCGGGGACGGCAGCTCGGTCTTCGCCCGCCGGCTGGTGCTGGCCAACGGTGTGGTCGACGTGCTGCCGCAGGTCCCGGGCCTGGAGGAGCGATTCGGCCGGGACGTGCTGCACTGCCCGTACTGTCACGGCTGGGAGGTCGCCGGCCTGCCGCTCGGTGTCGTGGCGAGTGGGGAGGAGTGCGTCGAGCGGGCGCTGCTGTTCCGCCAGTGGAGCGAGGACGTGGTGATCCTGCTCAACGGCCGGCCGGCTCCGCAGGGGGAGGACGCCGAGAGACTCGCCGCGCGCGGCATCCGCTGGGTTCCGGGCCGGATCAGGCGGGTGGTCGTCGAGGACGATGCCGTCAGCGGCGTCGAGCTGGATGGGGGCGAGATCGTGCACCGGGCGGCGCTGGTGGTCACCACCGTGCCGACCGCCGACACCACGCTGCTGGACGCTCTCGGCGGACCCGAGGCCCCCGGCGTGAAGGTGGTCGGCAACGCCGCTGCCCCGTACGCCGGCGTCATCGCCTCGGCCGCCGACGGCATGACGGCCGGGACGCTCATCAACCACGAACTTGTCGTCGAGGAGACCGCGGCCGCCGTCGCGGCGTACCGGAAGGAAGCCGCCTGATGAGTGGTCACGAGCACCAGCTCACGGATGAGGAAGCGGCAGCCATGTTCGAGCCGGAGAGCTGGGAGGAGCGGTATTCCAGCGAGGAGACGATCTGGAGCGGGAACCCCAACCCGCAGCTGGTCGCCGAGGTGTCCCGGCTGACCCCGGGCACCGCGCTCGACGTCGGCTGCGGCGAGGGCGGCGACGTGATCTGGCTGGCCCGGAAGGGCTGGAGGGTCACCGGCGCGGACTTCTCCGCCAACGGGCTGGCCCGCGCTGCCCGGCACGCCGACGAGGCCGGAGTCGCCGACCGTACCGACTGGTGGCAGGTCGACGCCCGCACCTTCGCCGCCGACGGCCGGTCCTACGACCTGGTCACCACCCACTTCCTGCACCCACCGGACGGCGGGATGGTCGAGGTCGCCGGCCGTCTGGCGGAGGCCGTCGCGCCGGGCGGGCACCTCCTGGTCGTGGGCCACGCGCCGTCCGAGATGTTCCCCCATCTCACGGCGAGCCACCGCAGGGCGATGTTCGTCGCCGAGGACCTGCTGCCCGGGCTGCCCGACGGCTTCGAAGCGCTCGTTGCCGAGCAGCGGCCACGGTCGATGGTCCGCGACGGCGTGACGGTCGATGTTCACGACTCGACGCTGTTGGCGCGCCGCACGGCGTAGTTGCGGGGTTCGTGCTGATGCGCACGACCTGGAGTGCGTGGCGGTCCTGGCGCCTGAGGGGGAGGAAGGCTGACCCGAGGGCCGCATACGGCGGCCGGGGCCGCACCGTATGTGATCCGGCGATCCGCAGGGCCGCGGTCCTCGTCCAGCAATCGGCGACCAGCGGTCGGCCGGGTGGCAGAGGAGCGCGGCCCTGCGTCGTGTGGGGGGTCGGCTGTCGGTCAGGGGATCGGGGGGACGGTCGGCCCCTCCTGCGCGAGCAGGTCGCGGGCGAACTGTTCCCACTGGGCGTACCGGTCGGGGAAGGCCGAGCGCTGGACGGCCTGGCAGACCTCGCCCGGGGGCATGCCCTCCCAGCCGTCGATCTGGATCAGGCCGGGGTTGGAGCCGAACGGGGCCACGCCGTAGAAGGACTTGGAAGACGTGGGGACGTCGGTGATCTGCTCCGGCGTTCCCCAGCCCGTGCTGGGACGCTGCTGGAAGATGCCCAGCGAGTCGTGGTCGACGGGCGTCGTGTAGTTGACGAACTTCGACTCCTGCATCGCCGTCATCAGGGCGATGACCTGGCCCTGTTCAGGGATGTTCGCGCCCTTGCCGACGCCGATCACCGTGCGGGCGTTGGCGAGTTCGTTGGGGCCGAGGTCCGCGGGGGAGGCGAAGACCTTGCGCAGCTCGCTGTCCGGTGCCTGCTGCAGTTCCTTCGCGGTCGCCTTGTTGACCGAACCCGTCTCCTTCAGCCCGTGCGTGGCCTGGAACCACTTGATGCCGTGGCCGGACTCCTTTGCCGACGCCTCGGCCGCTGAAGCCGACGGGGTGCCCTGAGCGACTGCCGGCAGGGCGATCATGCTGCCCGCGGCGACAAGGGCGGCTGCTGCGATTGCTGCTCGTTTTCTCTGCATGTCCGCGACCCTGACGTGTACACGCAAAACATGTCAAGGTGTCAGAAAACCGGTATTCACGACTCGTGACGTATGTATCGAAGTGATGCCGCACTGTGGCCGTGCGGTGCGCCCTGCCCCATCACGCCTCGTGCACGAGAGGCTGGCGAACCCCCAGCCAGGCACCCCCGTCCGACCAGGGCCGGTTTTCCCTGACGGGCCGTGGCCGGGCAGGACCGGTGCGCTCAGCGCTTGCCGGGAAGTGATCCACCGGCTGGGCGGTCCGGGGTGTCCGCGATGCATACTCCGCATACGCACAAGCAGCCCCTCGCGTATGACACGACTGGCTGTGATGCGCGCCACTTACGGTGTCGGCAGGGGGATTTGGCATCAGCCAGTGCTGAGGCTGCTGCGTGGAGGAAGTTCGGCCAGACGCAGGCCGGGTCAGTGAGAGGGATCGGTGTGAAAACGAACGGGCTCCTTCAGGGCCGCTCGTGCACCATCGAAGTCCGCGAGGCGGGCGGCGACTGAGGCCACCGCGAGTGGCATGGGAAGGGCAGCGGAGAACTTCAACCCATGGGCGGCCCGTTGATCGACGTTCGGGAGCACCGTGGGCGCTCCGTCGGCGGCTGCTTTGTGGCTCGCCTGCCAGACGTCGGGCGTCAGGTCGCTCCGTAGTCGTACGAAGCAGTCCGTTGGCCGCTGAACGGGATCGGCGATCGGCTGCAGTGTTGCCGCGAGTGTTGCGTTTGCCCGGAAGCCGGCCCAGGTCCACCAGCGCACATCGCTGCCTCGCCGCGTCACCAATGTCCTGGCGGGATGTACGCGGTCGGGGGCTTCTGTTGCCCGTCGAGCGCGGACTTGATAAGGCCGAGCGCCTGGTCGAAGCTGTCCAGCAGCCGCTCCGTGACCACGTAGTCCCACGGCGCATGTTCGGCCCGTCCGGGGTTGTCGCCTCGGGAGCCGGAGGACGAAGTCCGAGGTCGATATCGACATCCTCGATGTCGATGACCTCGAGGAGCAGGGGCGCCTTCTGGGCCTGGGCCATTACGGGGTCTCGTCTTCTTCTGGCGGCGGGTGCGCGCCGTCGCTGTGGGGGACGGACGGGCCCTCGTTGAGGTTCTGAGGAACTATCAGTACATTGTCCAGGCACCCGGTGGTTCTCAGCGCCGTTCGACCGCTAACTCATGGCGCGCGCTGTGGAGTTGAGGGCTTGTCACGGGGGTACTCGAGCCTGATGTCCGAGGGTGATCAGGCAAGCGAGAAGTGCCCCTGACCAGCAAGAACGAGGGTCGGCGAGTCCTTGTTCTTACCACCGTCGGAGGCACTTCCCAGATGGAGTAGAGGATCGGGTTCTACTCGCGCGTTCGCATCGAATGCGCGGGCCCGTCGGTCCTTCGTCGCGGGGGCACCCGTAGCATGCCGTTCATGAACGAATCGGAGAGCGGCCCACTCAGCCGCGAGCAGATGCAACAGCGTTGGCAGTCCGCGGACCCTCGGGAACGACGGGAGATGATGCGTCGTCTGCGGGCCTCTGAGAGGAGCACCCCGGAAGGTGCAGCTCGGGACCGGCGTCGCAAGGCGATCGTATACACGGCTGTCGGGCTCATCATCGCCTGTTCGTTCGTGTATCAACTCGTCGCGCGCTGACGGGAGGTCAGAACACTGCTCAGCCACTCACATACCGGCTGAGCGCCATAGCTGCAAGCAGCAGTGCAAGCCCGCCGCCCGAGAAGGCGACCTTCCTCCGGCGCCATCCAAGGAAGCCCAGCCAAGCGGCGACGGACACCAGCACGGTGATGAGTAGACCCCCGAGGGTGAAGCCGCTGGTGAGCAACGAGACGACCAGAATCGCCCAGTACGCGAGAGCAAACAGGCCACCGGCGATGAGTCCTGTTATGTAGAGGTAGCGGTAGGGGTCGTCTTCGCCGTCCATGCTGCGGGTTCCTTCCGTTCGAGGGGTGTGCATAGGATCTACCTTAGGCCGTGGGACGAAGTGTTCGGGGTGCCCAAGGATGTAGGGGGAGGCTATGGGATTCAAGGTAAACGCGGACGATCTGGAGTCGTACCGGCGGATGGTCGACCGGGCAGGGGCAGACGCGCTAGCAGGCAAGGCGTATCTCAACCAGCACGGGGAGATTTCTTCACCCTCGCAAGGGTTGTTCACTCGACCGTTCCAGTTCCATGATCCGCTCCAGAATAAGGTCGTGAACGTTCTTAGCCGCCTACACACGATCCTTGCGAGTTCGTCCCGCGAACTTGCCAAGTCGGCTGATTACTACCGAGAAACCGACAATCAAGAGGCCGCGAAGATGGATGGCCTCCAACCTCCCTCCAAGCGCTGAGGTGGCGCCGTGGCATTTACAGATGTTGCAGAGCCAACCAGTCACCTCAAGACACCGCAAGAACCTGCTGAGTTCCACAGCCCTTTGGAGCTGTTGAACAAAGCAAGCGATCTCATCAGTCCCACTTACTGGGTGACGGAGATCCTGGAGGCATCCACCGGATTCAACCCGATGGATAAGGCAAAGGAGTACTTCGCTGGGGATTGGGAGGCCTACGCGAAGTGCAGCGAAGTCTGGGGAAATCTCGGCAAACTGACTAGCGACATAGCCAAGAACATCGACGCGGGCAACGGTGAGCTTGACGCAACGTGGGATGGGAACGCTGCGGACGCCGCCTTCAACTATTTCAAGCGACTGGCCGACCGTTGTGACGAACTGCAGTCCGATCTAGACACGTTGAAAACTCAGTACTACGTCGTCTCGCACGGCGTGTGGTCTACGGCGGAGGCAGTCGGTGCAATCCTGGGGCAGATCGGTGACATGGCCGCCACTGCAGCCATCTCCGCTGCCGCTGGCACACTAACCTCCTGGACCGGTTGGGGTGCGGCTGTCGGCTACGGTCTCGCCGCCTACGAGATTCTCCGCATCATTGACTTGTGGGGTGACGCCACAAAACAGATCAACAGTACGCAGCTGCTTGTCAACGGTGCCATGGGGGCACTGGAGACGGTCGGCGGCGAACTTTCCGGCAAGTTGCATGACTTTCCGCTTCCAGGCACCGCTTACGACAACCCTGTGGTCTGACCGCTCCTTGGACCGAGGACTGATGCAATGTGAACCACCCCGACCGACAAACCGACGCTGAAGTCGGCGATGCCGAATTCTTGACTGACACACGGGACCGTGTTCAAGCCCGGGCCCTCCGCAAGCAGTTGCAGCAGCTGGCGGGCGGCGAAGCCGGCCGTGCACTGCAGGAAATGGCGAAAGAAGTGCTAGCCGGGCGTGTAGGGCTGCGCGAAGCATTGCGCGTACCCGCCTATGCCGAAGCTCTCGGGGAGCGTGTGAACACTTTCCGGAAGGACTGGGAGCGGATGAGCCCCGAGGAACAGAAGGCCCAGCGGGAAGAGGCTCAGCGCTTTCTCGACGCTCAGCGCGATGAGATCGAACGCGAGCAGGACGAGCAACAGAAGCCAGCCGGCGGATCTCCGAAGCACAGCAGCCGTGGCTGGCAGCTCTAACTAAGACGGTGTCGTCGTGGTGAGGCGGACGGGGGCGCTTGTAGCAGCAGAGGGCGGCTGCGAGGCCGAGGAAGGCAAGTAGTTGTGTGGAGCCGCTATTGCGGGGCTGAGCGTTCAGTAATCGGACAGCCAGGGGGAGATGGTCTGTTCGATCACCCAACGGCCTCGTCCCAATGCGCTCGCTGGACTCGATGTCTTACAGCCGCTCCGAACCTCAATAGGCTTGCCGCGTAACCATTTTCGCAGGGGCGGGACGCCATGAGCTTTGTCTGCGTGCGCAGGAGCTGGGGCTAGCATTAGCGTCCGCAGCGCGGGTCGTGACTCGTGGGAAGGCGGTGCTCGTCACGCGAGATGCGCTTGGTCCATCCCCGGTCAGGCTGGTGTCGCAAGACGTCCCTGCTGATCCGCAGGCGTGGCGCCAACGTGAGACATGCCTGCCCTTCCACCGATGGATCCGCTTACCTCCAGATCGCCATCGGCACGAGTGACGTGGACCGTTGGCCAGGTCTTCTTCCCGTCCTCGGCGGATTCTTTGCAGGGTCTCATTTACCCCGTGCGTATCCACATCGTCTGCATCCAGAAGCTCGAACGCTGTGATTTATGGATGTGCCCGAAGGGATTTTTTGGGTGAGTGACGACCGTCGTCTGGACCGCGCGACATCGTCCTTCCTTACTTTCTGAGTGCTCAGAATGGTCATTGGAAGCAGAGCGCCTGGAGGGACGTAAACGTCCCGGTGAGGTAGGTCAAAATGACCAGGTATTCTGGCGCTGCGTACGACGATGAACGGGCGCGGCAGAGTCCTAGGCGTGGTCTGCACCCAAGTGCCGTTCTCGCTGGTCAGGGAACCATGCCAGTTCTTCAGCTCGATCATGCACACGCCGCCGGGCGCGACGACGAGCAGGTCGACCTCCGGGAGGTGGCCGGTATTGGCGGTGAAGGTGAAGTTCGACCAGGCACGCCACGGATCGGCGTCGGGCAGCTGTTCCCAGATGGCCTCCAGGCCGCGGCGCTCGTGCTCGAACTCCGACTCGGTGACCGTGGTCCACCGGCCTTCCCGCATGCGCTGTCCCCGCCTCGTGACTCGGTGGTGAGTGCTCCCCCGTCCGACCGTCCTGTGGGGGTGAGGCGGCCGACTGCTTGGACGAAAACCCTAACTGTGCATTGGCACAGGTAAGTTGAGGTTGCGTCAGATCGAAACGGTCGGCAAGCTCCAAGGTTTACGGGGCGCCCCGAGGAACGGCGTGCGCGGCCGAGGCTTCGCTGGGGCGTGAGCACGCTGCCGGGCCAGAGACGTACCCATCGACCCCTCCGCCCCGAAACGGTCTCCGTCGGCGCCGACAGGTACCCTCGGACGGATCGCCAACGCGGCCCGACGGGCTTCCGCTCCACCCCCGGTGGAGTCTCCAAGGACACGCCCCCACCCGTACGAGTCACTTCGTGCTGCCTGGGGGAAGCTCTTTGCTGTTCCGCGCGTCCGCAAAAACGCTCGCCGTCATGGCACTCGACGGTTCACTCCAGCTCCAACTCACCGAGCAGTTCGTCCATATGCACGGCTATCGACCCGGAGCCTCGGAGTTGCGTTCCTGGGAACGGAGCATCCCCGCGCTGACCGCCGCGCTCAACGACGCGGGTCTGGGTGATGTGGAGGTCCTGCTGGAATACGCGCTCCCGCTGAACTGCAAGCGTGCCGACGCCGTACTTGCTGGAACGCACCCGGTGACGGGAGAGCCGTCCTACGTCGTGGTGGAGCTGAAGCAGTGGAGCCAGGCCGAACCTGACGAGGACGATCCTGCTCTGTGCCGTATCGATGCCTACGCGCGCCCCGTCCTCAATCCGATCGAACAGGTGCGGCGTTACTGCGACTACCTCGTCCACTTCAACGGCGCGGTGGCCGAGCACCCCGACAGGGTCAGTGGAGTGGCCTTCCTCCACAACGCCACCGAGTTCGGCGTCGCCGGTCTGCGCGCGATGGAACTCGAGAACCACGGCCAGCTGTTCACGGGCGAGCAGCGTGGCGCGTTCGTCGAACACCTCCATGCCAGGCTCAGTGACAAGCACCCGGGCGCCGGCTCAGCCGACGAACTTCTCGCCGGAAAGACTGCGCCCTCGAAGCAGCTGATGGCAGTGGCGGCCCAAGAGGTACGGGAGCGAGAGCAGTTCGACCTGCTCGACGAACAGCAGGTCGCGTACCGGTTGGTGCTCAACGCCGTGCGCAAGGCGAAACGGTCCGACCACAAGGGAGTCGTGGTGGTCACCGGCGGGCCCGGCACTGGCAAGAGCGTCATCGCTCTCTCACTGCTCGGTGAGCTGTACCGGCAGGGCGTTCCAGCCCTGCATGCCACCGGCTCACAGTCCTTCACTACAACGATGCGGAAGGTCGCAGGTACCCGCAAGCGTGAGGTGCAGGAGCTGTTCAAGTACTTCAACAGCTTCATGACCACGGAGAGAAACACTCTCGACGTCCTGATCTGCGACGAGGCCCACCGTATTCGGCAGACCTCCGCCAACCGCTTCACACCTGCCGCTCGCCGCACCGGCAAGCGGCAGATCGACGAACTCATCGACGTCGCCCGTGTCCCTGTCTTCCTGCTCGACGAACACCAGGTCGTGCGTCCTGGCGAGATGGGCACGGTGGATGAGATCAAGGCCGCTGCGGCAGCCAAGGGCTTGGAGTGCCACGTCGTGCCGTTGGAGGGCCAATTCCGCTGCGGCGGCAGTGAGGCCTACCTGCGCTGGGTGGTACGGATGCTCGGCCTGGAACCTGGCGGCCCCGTGGTGTGGGAGCCAGACGATCGCATGCGAATCATGGTCGCCGACAGCCCGCAGGAGATGGAGGCGTTCCTCGACGACCGCCGTTTCCGGAACTATGGCGCCCGCATGTCCGCGGGGTACTGCTGGCGCTGGTCCGCGGAGCCCAGGCCCGGCGACCCGCTGCCCCTCGACATCGTCATCGGTGACTGGGCCCGTCCCTGGAACCTGCGCGGCGACCGTTCGGTATCCGGAGCGCCCCCGGCAGCGCTCTGGGCCACCGACCCTGCAGGCTTCGGGCAGGTGGGCTGCGTCTACACCGCTCAGGGCTTCGAGTACGACTGGTCCGGCGTCATCCTCGGGCCCGACCTGGTCTGGCGCGGGGACCGATGGATCACGGACCGAACGGCGTCCAAGGACCCGGTCTTCAAGCGGTCCACCCCGGACGCAGACGTGGACCGTCTCATTCGCAACACCTACAAGGTGCTGCTGACCCGAGGCATGATCGGCACGATCGTGTACTCGACCGACCCGGAAACGCAGGAGAAGCTTCGGGAACTGGTCGGCTGCGGTCTGGAGCGTGACCACGCCGTGGTCTGACGGATATGTATGTCGACGCCGTACGTGGTGCGAGCAGCCCGCCATTTTGTGCGCACCGATTGCATGGCTTTCTCCTTGTTGTCGCTCGACCGAGCGACAACAAGGAGCCGGGCATACAGAGCGGACACATGCGGGCGGTGAATGCACGCGAGCGGTTCCGGCCGGCGAACGCCCCGGTGAGCGGCGCGGCGTCCGACGCCGCCGCCCCGCCCACCGGCAGAGAGTGCCGTGCTCAACCGCCTCAGAAGGTGAACGGCCCAGGTGTCTGGGCCGAGGTGGCGTTGCAGGTCACCGTGATGGTGCCGAAGATGACGAGCTTCACCGACTTCGCCTCCATGACGTCGCCCGCGGCGACGGTCCCGTCCAGGGGACCGGAGTTGACGTCGTCACCGGCGGACATCGCGGGGTTGGACTTGCCCGTGAAGGTCGCGGTGTCGCTGCCGTTCTTCGTCATGGTGAGCGTGGTCTCGACCGATCCGGCGGCCACGTCGATCGGCGCCTTCACGGCCGAGGAGGAGAGCGTGATCGTCGCGGCGGTGCCGTCCTGCGTGGCGGTGAGGGTGGCCTCGCCGGAGCCGGCGCTGCCGCAGTCGGCGCTCACGGTGGCCGTCGTGGGGTCGACGGCGGACGCGGTCGGCGCGAACGCCAGGGCGCCCACCGCCAGTACCGCCGTACCCAGTGCTGTTCCCAAGGCTGATCTGCTACGTCCCATGGAAGTGCCTTCCGTGTGTGGGGGAGTTGCATGACCACCGCAGTCGTCGCGCCACGTCTGACGCTCGGGGGACGGTGTGGGGGTGCGGTGCGTGCCGCGGTCTCCGGGAGCGCGAAGGTCCGCGGCTCAGGCCGCACTCCGGGGTGCCGCGGGTCTGGCTTGCAGGTCAGTCCACGCGCTGCTTATTGATGCCCCTGGCGCGGGTGAGCGCAAGAGCGCCTGAGGGGGGTCGGGGGGTGTCTGTGGTGGGTTTGAGCCATCGTGTCGACGCGTCCAGTGGGGGCGGTATCCCGGGCCGTGCGCTGACAGGTCGGAGCGAACCCCCAGTTCCTGGACCACGAGGTGACGAAGCGGGTGGCGTCCTGCTCCGGGTTCCCCTTCGTCGCTGAAGGCAGGAGGCACATCCCTCGCGGCGAGGTGCTCGGAGCCGGCCGGCGGTGACGGGCGCCGGGAGCCCGGCAGTTCAGGGCCCCGGCCTGCGCAGACGTCGTGCGGCTCGTCGAGTTCGGGGACGGCCGTCGCGTCCATGGCGATCACCAACGGGCGCTCGTCCCGGGCGCGTTCAGATGTCTTGGAACACACCAATCACTACCGATCGGTAGCCGGAAGTTTCCACTCCGGCCATGATGAGACGTGAGCATGCCACGGGCTCTTCGTCGATCCGGCGACGGGCCGTCCCGTGTCGGATCTGCGACTCAGGAGTGAACCCCCCATGCATGTACGCAAATTGACAACTCGGATAGCGGTGTCCGCCGCCGGTGCGGCAGTGGCGACCGTGACGGCGGTCAGCGCGACATCGGCGACCGCCGCCCCCGCGCCGGCCGATTCGCAGTCCGCACGCACCGCTGCGACCGCTCCGGCCCAGCAGCAGGCCGAACGCGGCAGCAGCACGCGCGACGACGTCAGCACGCGCGAAGACGTCGACTACGAGACCTGGAAGCGCGACGTCAGCGCCGTGACGGACGAAGCCCGCCCGTACCTCGAGGAACGCATCTCACAGGGCGCCGGCGAGAAGATGGCGATCGTCCTCGACATCGACAACACCTCGCTGGAGACGCACTTCCACCCCATCTGGGAGTTGCCGACGCCTCCGGTCCAGCAGACGCTGGATCTCGCCCGTTACGCGGATTCCCGCGGTGTGGACGTCTTCTTCGTCACCGCCCGCCCGGGCATCATCCACTCGCTGACGAAGGACAATCTGGAGAAGGCTGGATTCCCGATCGACGGGCTCTATCTGCGCGACCTGCCGGACATCTTCGACGAGGTCAGCAAGTACAAGACCGCCAAGCGGGCCGAGATCGAGTCCAAGGGCTACAAGATCATTGCCAACATCGGCAACACCCCGACCGACATGGTCGGCGGGCACGCAGAGAAGACGTTCAAACTGCCGGACTACGACGGCGCGTTGTCCTGACGCCGGCCACCGGTGACGGAACGCGGAGGACGAACGGCCGGGGGTGCGCCGGACCCCGGCCGTTCGCCCGGCTGCGTCAGCCCGGTCGCCGCGCGTGGTGGAGCCGCCGGGCTCCCAGGGCCATGGCGGGTATGAGCATCACGCCTATGTAGAAGGCGCCGATCGCCGGGGCGGGCAAGCGCACTTCACCGGCCTGCTCACCGACTCGGAGCAGTGAGGTCGTGACGGTGTTGATCAGGGTCGATATCCAGAACCCTCTGCGGCGTGCCTTCCCGGCGAATCGCGCATAGTCCCTCAGGGCCTTCAAGAACTGGTGCATGTCTTTCTCCTGCGGTGCGGGCCACGCCGCACCCCCCGTTTCGTAGTGCTGCCGGATGGACCGCGTTCGCGGAACGGGCGGCGTTCCCCCTGTCGCCCGGTCCGCGTCCACGGTCCGATCCGGATCTCACTTCATTGCTGCCGCACCGCCGTTGCGGCCGGCCGCCAGCGGCCGCGGACAACAGAGGACGTGACCCGGAGATCGCGGTGACACGTACTTCGTGGACGGCTGGTCGAACCGGCCACGGCTGCTGTCTCGGGCAATCAACGCCGACGCACAGTGATGATCAGCGCGTGAGGGAGGCGGGCGCGTGAGTAGGCGCTACTCAACTTCGCTACGCAGTGTGTTCGTTACCCGGGCGGCCATGCCTCACCTGGGCGCCGGTGCCGCAGGTCGCATAGGGTCGGCGGATGGCGAAGTACTTCGACGTGCACCCGGACAACCCGCAACCCCGCACCATCAGCGCCGTGGCGGACAGCCTCCGCAACGACGCACTCGTCGCGTATCCGACGGACTCCTGCTTCGCACTGGGATGCCAGCTTGGAAGCCGCGACGGCATGGACCGGATCAGGTCGATCCGGAACCTGGACGACCGTCACCACTTCACCCTCGTGTGCCAGAACTTCGCGCAGCTCGGTCAGTTCGTCCACGTCGACAACGACGTGTTCCGTGCGATCAAGGCGGCCACGCCCGGCAGTTACACCTTCATCCTCCCCGCGACCAAGGAGGTGCCGCGCCGGCTGCTGCACCCGAAGAAGAAGACGGTCGGGGTCCGGATCCCCGACCACGCGGTCACTCAGGCGCTGCTCGCCGCGGTGGGTGAGCCGGTGCTCTCCAGCACTCTGCTTCTGCCCGACGAGGAGGAGCCGATGACGCAGGGCTGGGAGATCAAGGAGCGGCTCGACCACGTCGTGGACGCGGTGGTCGACTCCGGCGACTGCGGCACCGAGCCGACCACCGTCATCGACTTCTCCGGCAGCGCCCCCGAGATCGTGCGCAGGGGTGCGGGCGACGTCGCACGGTTCGAGTAGGCGGACCGCCGGTTCTCCGGTCGGAGAACCCGGCCGGAGTTCACGGGCGCCCGGAGTTCACGGCCCCGTGGATCACGGAACCGGTGGTCACCGCCTCCCGAGCCCGGGGGACGTGCTCGGCCTTTCCCAGATGCACGTCTCGCGCCTGCTGCGCCGGTGCCTCGGCGAGCTCCTGGTCAGACGGGATCGGTGAACGAGATCGGCTTGCCGGTGGCGTGGGCATATGCGATCTCCCTGCTCGTGGACTCGCCGACGTACCCGCCGGGGTTGACGACCAGAACCCGGTCAGCCAGGTCGATCTTGCGCAGGTGGAGCGCGTCCAGCGCGGTCTTCTGCTCGTTGGTGATCAACTCGTCTGCTTCGCCTGGCGCGACGACGATGACACCTGCGAAGGTCAGATCACGGTTCGCCGCACGCATCTCGTCCACGAACCGGGTAGAGCCGCAGATGCAGACAATCTCAGGTCGGTCGGGCACGGCTCAGTCCTCAGTCGAACGGGAAACCGTCAGTGTGCACGTTGACATCACAGACAGGCACACGAGCCCACAGTCACGCAGCGAGATGGACACCACACGGCTGCACCGTGGCAGGCGGGAGGCGTGGCCCGTACTGGGAATCGCGCTGCTCGACGGCGAAGTGCGGGGTGCACGCGGCTCGCCAGCTTCCCTTGGCAACACGGCCTAGACAGGAGCGGTCTCCAGGTGCGACCTGAGGCGCTCCAGCGTGGTGGTGATGTGGGCGTTGTTGGCGCCCATGCGATCGAAGACGCCGGTGACCAGGATCGCGAAGGGGATGAACCACAGCGGTACGCGCAGCCAGTTGGTCTCGGTGACGGTGCAGCCCTCGGCGGTGGGCGCGATGTCGTACTGCCAGCGGGAGACGGGGATTCCGAGGGGTGCCTTCACCTCGTAGGCGAAGCGCCGGCCGACGTCGGCGTCCGTGACGCGGCAGGTGGTCGTCCAGCGGTGGAGGCCGTTGCGGTTGTAGCCGCGGAAGCAGGCCCCCACAGCCGCGGCCTGGGTGCCGCCCAGCCAGCGGGCGCGATGGGCCTCTTCCGTGAAGCGGGCCATGACGGGCGGGTCGCTGATGATGCGGTACGTCTCGGCGGGGGTCGCCCGGATCGTCACCGTGCCCGTGGCCGCGGCCTCCGGGAATCGGGGTATGTGCATCCGGATGCTCCCTCCGTCGATGTAAGCGCTGATTACATCAACGCCGCATGACGAGGGTCAAGACCGGGGGATCTCGGGGGAGTTGACGACGCCCAGGCCGAAGGTGTCCAGGACCTGCTCGGCGAGCCGCTCCGCCTTCGCGGGCGGCAGATACCCGTCGACGATCATCTGGGACAGGCCGTAGACCAGTGCCTGGCCTGCCAGGCCGACCACGGCGGGGTCGCCGGCGCGCAGCTCACCTGCTTCCTGTCCCGCGACGATGATCCCGGTCACGGCCTGCTCGATGCCGCTGAGGTGCTCGCGCAGTTCGGAAGGCCGGCTGCTGCCGAACACGCTGGACCTGATCAGCTCGAAGCGGTGCGGATGGCGGATCGCATAGCGCACGAAGCCGAGCCCGAAGGCGCGCATTGCCGGGCCCCTCTCCTCCGAGACCGCGGCGCTCTGCCACTCCTCGAAGTCGGCCAGTATGCGTCCGGCCACGGCAGTCAGCAGTGCCTGCCGGTCGGCGAAGTGGCGGAAAGGCGCACCCGGTGACACCCCGGCTCGGCGTGCGACTTCGCGCACGGTCACCTTCTCCGTGCCCCGTTCGTCGAGGAGATCGAGCGCTGCCGTGACGAGTGCTTCCGGGAGGGAGCCGTGGTGGTAGCCGGCGCGTTCGGCTGGCTGGTCCTTCATGGGCGCAGTGCTACCACAGACCCGGGCGGCCAGTTGATGCGCCAACGCGTTGAGCGCGCGAGGCTGTCCCGCTCAACGCACGGTCAGCGATGTCGCGTTGAGGCTGTGAGGGCGGAACGGCGCCTCCCGGAACGGGCTCCCGGCCGGCCGGGTTCCGGGGCCGGTCGGCCGGGGCGGCCCGTGACCGTTCAGGCGCGCCGGGCGATGGTGTGCGTGACGTGTTCCCTGAACATCGACGGGCCGGTCTGCGGGCGCTGGAAGGCGGCGGCGCTCTCGGCGACGGGGTGGTCCTCGAATTGCCAGCCCAGACGGGTCAGTTGCTTCTCGACGGGCTCGCGCTCCCCGCCGGGGAGGAGGGCGAGCAGATCGAAGCCGACCGAGTCCGCACGCTCACGCACGAGTGGATCGTTGAGCAAGTGGTGCATGTTGTCGATCCGTTCGAGGGCGAAGCGGCTGTCCGCCGCCGAGAGGCGGCTGACCTCCTCGAACAGGCGGACCTCGGCCTCGGGCGGCAGATACGGCAGCAGTCCCTCCGCCAGCCAGGCGGTGGGGCGGGACCGGTCGAAGCCGCGGGTTTCCAGCGCGGCGCCCCAGTCGTCCCGCAGATCGACGGGCACCGGCCGGTGATCGCAGCCGGGGGCGGCGCCTTCCTCGTCCAAAGTGGCCGACTTGAAGCCGAGCACGGCCGGCTGGTCCAGCTCGAAGCAGACGGTGCCGGAGGGCCAGGGCAGCCGGTAGGCACGGGTGTCGAGCCCGGACGCGAGGATCACCACCTGCCTGATGCCGTCCGCGGAGGCGCGCAGGAAATAGTCGTCGAAAACCCGCGAGCGCAGACCGACGTAGTCGGAGGTGCCGGACCACAGTTCGTCGTCCGTGCCGTCCGCCAGGAGCTTTCCGTCGGAGAAGGACACCGGTGCCGACGGCCTTGCCGCGGCCACGAGCCGGGAGGCGTAGGGGTCGTTGATCAGGGCGTCGGGCCGCTCCGATTCCGCTGCCCTTCCGGCGGCCACCGCCAGGGCGGTCAGTCCGACGCCGGTGACGATGTCCCACTGCTGGTCCGTGCTCAAGGGACGACCTCCGAGTTCGCTTGGTGCATCGGCCGGTGCGACTCGCGAACGTGCGACAGGAGACGTCCGGCGACCTCGCGGGAAGCACCGGGACGGCACCCTAGTAGGTGGTAGCCCCAAGCAACTACCAAGAGTTGTTCGGGAGTTGGCATCGGAGGCGTGCTAGCTGTGCCCGGCCGACCCGGTCTCCGGCCAGTCCTGTTGGTGGGTGGACAGCCCCGCACGGGGAAGCGCGTGGTCAGCATCGGTGCGCCTGTGGTACACCGAAGGACCCGTCACAGCTGTCCCGGAGGTCTCCGTGCGCCGCCTTGCAGTCTTTCTCGCCTCATCCGACGGGCGCGATCCGGCGTACGCCGAACTGGCAGCCGACGTGGGCGGGGAGCTGGCCCGTCGCGGGATCGGCCTCGTCTACGGCGGTGGTCGCAGAGGGCTGATGGGAGTGCTGGCAGACAGCGTTCTCAAGGCGGGCGGCGAGGTCATCGGTGTGATGCCGCGCAGCATGGTCGAGCGGGAGTGGGCTCACGAGGGCGTGACGGAGCTGCTCATGTGCGATTCGATGCATGAGCGCAAGGCGCTGATGGCCGAGCACGCTGACGCCTTCGTCGCCCTGCCCGGCGGGCTCGGCACCCTGGAGGAGATCTTCGAGGTGTGGTCATGGCGCCAACTGGGCTTCCACGCCAAGCCCGTGGGCCTCCTGGACGCCGGGGGTTTCTGGACGCCGCTGCTGGACGCCCTGCGCGGCATCGCCGACTCCGGTTTGCTCCCCGCGGCCACCCTGGACGACCTCGCGGTGGCGTCCGGACTGCCCGGTCTGCTGGACGCCCTGGAGGAGCGGTTGCGCCGCGCGCCGCAGCCCGCGCACGGAGGCTGAGACGACCTTCGGTCGGTGAGCCCCGCGGTTGCTGATCAGGACTGCGCCGAAGGCGATGAGCGCTGAGACCTTCACCGAGTACCGGTTCGTGACCAGGTGTCCGGCAGTGAGCACTTGGCGAGAGGTCAGCAGACAGCGGCAGCCTGTCTGGTGCCGGCGATCCGGAAGCGTTCCGGTCCTGTGGACTCCACCGTCACCTTCTCCGGGTCGCCCGGCCGCGTCGGCCGTGTGAGGAGTGGCGGCCCTTCTTCGCGCAACCGTACGGCTCGGCCTCGTCGGCGGTCACGTTTCCCCGTTCGTCGTCGGTCAAAAAGACCGCAGGGCGACGAGCGGAGGTTCGTCAGGGGTTCCACCTGCGCGTTCCGGCGTTCCCGAAGGGCGTTCACGGGGCGATCGTGACCGGACTCAGCCGATTCAGATCGGTCAAAGGCGATCAGGAGCCGACGAAAAATCCGCGTTAACTCATGGCCCAACCCTTGCCAATCCAAGTTAGTACGTGTTCGGATTAGTTTTGTCCAGACGCCCAGCGCCTGCCCATTTCCGCTGGTCAAAGCCTATGCGGTGGGCCGATTTCGGCCTGCGCTCCCGACGGTATCGACGGTCGGTCCACGCGGTGAGCGCCGTACGAAGGCCCCATAGCTGAAGCGAGCCTCCTGGAGGAACATCCATGTTCGATCTGTCGTCCGTCGATCTGCTCGACGCGTTCACCCGTGAACTGGAGCTGTGCAAGGTGAAGAAGGACGAGCACGTCGTCGTCCTCGCCGAGCCCGGTAGCCGCGGGGACTACGTCGCTGCCGCCTTCGGAGCCGCGAAGTCCCTGGAAGCCCGCGTCATCTGCGCGACCGTGCCCGGTGGCAGCCCCGCTCCGATGGACAGCACGCACACCGGTGCTGGTCCCGGCCTGACCTCCGTGCTCAACGACACGGTCGCCCAGGACCTGCTGAAGTCGGCCGACCTGGTCGTCGACCTTACGCAGGAGGGCTTCATCCACGCCCCCGTCCAGCAGGAGATCCTCAAGGCCGGCACCCGCATCATCTTCGTCTGCGACGCCCCCGACGTCCTGATACGGAACCTGCCGCAGGCGAGCGACAAGGAGCGAGTCCTGGCCGGATCCGGCCTGCTCGCGCGCTCGGAGGTCATGCGCGTCACCTCCGGCGCCGGTACGGATCTGACCGTGCAGCTCAAGGGGTCCCACCCGGAGTTCCAGGTGGGCTTCGCCGACGACCCGGGCCGCTGGGACCACTGGCCGAGCACGATGGTGATGTGCTGGCCCGAGTTCTCCGACGGCCAACTGGTGCTGGCCGAGGGCGACATCCTGCTGCCGTTCAAGGAGTACGTCCGCGACCCCGTCACGCTGCACGTCGCCGACGGACACATCGAGAAGATCTCCGGCGGCGCCGAGGCGAAGCTCCTGGAGACCTTCTTCGAGGACGCCGACGACCAGTGGGGACGAAGCCTCTCCCACATGGGCTGGGGGCTGATGAAGACCGCCGACTGGTTCGCCACCGCCCTCTACGGCAAGGGCGACCTGATGGGCATGGACGCCCGCGCCTTCGCCGGGAACTTCCTCTGGTCCACCGGGCCGCACCCCGTTCTCGGCCGAGAGTCCTACGCCCACGTGGACATCGCGATGCGCGGCTGCACCGTCTCCGTCGACGGCACCGACGTCGTCGTGGACGGCCGGCTCATCGAGAGCTGACCCTGCCGCACCGCCGGCATGGCCGCAGATCTTCATGTCCACCCCTCGTCCTGGAGGAGCCTTGGCGCCCAGCCAGTCTTTCGAAGTCACCGTCGTCGGCGGTGGATTGGGCGGTCTGACCGCCGCGCTCGCCCTGCGTCAACGGGGCATCCGGGTCACCGTCCTGGAGCAGGCCCCCGAGCTGGGAGAGGTGGGGGCCGGGATCCAGACGGCGCCCAACGCCAGCCGCGTGCTGCTCGGACTCGGACTGCGCCGGCAGCTGGAGGCCATCCACACCGAGCCGCAGGACCAGGTGCGGCGCAGGTGGAAGGACGGCAGCGTCGTCGCCCTGACCAGGCTGGGCCAGTACTGCAAGAGCAAGTACAACGCCCCGTACTGGCACTACCACCGCGCCGATCTGCACCGGGTGATCCTGGAGGCCTGCACGGATCCGGAGGGCCCCGGCCCCGTGGTCACTCTTCACACCGACAAGAAGGTCACGGGACTGGACCGCACGGACCGGCGGCGTCCCGCGGCCCTCACCGGCGACGGCTGCCGGTACGAGGCCGACGCCCTGATCGGGGCGGACGGCATCCGCTCACGGGTGCGCGACGAGATGGGTGCCGACGACACCCTGCACTTCTCCGGCGAGATGGCGTACCGGGCCCTCATCCCGGGTGACCTGATCGCCGCGGACCCGGCCACGAGATGGCTGGTGGACCGCTTCCAGAGCACCATCTGGTACGGCCCCGACCGCCACCTCGTGCACTACATGATCCGCGGCGGCGAGTATCTGAACGTCGTCGCCTGTGTCCCCTGCACCGACGAGGTCGCCGAGAAATGGGTGGTGCCCTCCAGCGCGCAGGAGCTGGCCGACGCCTTCCCCGGCTGGGACGACAGGGTCCCGGCCATGCTCTCCAAGGCGAAGGAGGACGTGTCCTGCTTCGCGCTGCACTACCGGCGTCCCGACCCCGTATGGATGGACGATCACGTCGCGCTCCTCGGCGACGCCTGCCATGCCATGCTTCCCTACCAGGCACAAGGCGCCTCACAGGCGATGGAGGACGCCGCCGTACTCGCGGAGGAACTGGGCGCCGTCAGCGCCGACGGCATCCGGGGAGCGCTGCGCCGCTACGTGGACCGGCGGGCCAAGCACGCCGGCATGGTGCAGCAGGCCTCACTGCGGAACAAGACCTTCTACCACTACCCGGACGGCCCCGAGCAGCGGCAGCGCGACGAGAAGCTGAAGCACTTCGACGGGGAGTCCGACGTCTCCTACGACTGGCTGTGGAGCGGCACGCCGCTCAACGACCCCGACCTGGGGGCCTTCTCCTACCAATTCTCCCGGTGAGCCGCGCGGGCGCGTCGATGCGACGTTCCCGCTGACCGGCGAGCGAACCGGCATCGGCGTCGTCTTCCGGCGACGCGCATGAGCCCATCACCGAACCGTGGAGCGAACCGTGAAGACAGGCGATCAGATAGTCCAGGAACTCCCATGGAAATGGGGTGTCCAGGGCAGGATTTTCATCATCGGTGGCCTCGGCTACCTGTTCGACGCGTGGGACATCGCGCTCAACGGCTTCCTCATGCCGCTGCTGTCCAAGGACTTCGGCCTCACCGTCGGCGAGAGCGGTCTCGTCGCGACGGCCAACCTGGTCGGCATGGCCGTCGGAGCCGTCGTCTGGGGTGCCATCGCCGACCGCATCGGACGCCGCAGGGCGTTCAGCGCGACGCTGCTGATCTTCGCGGTGTTCTCCGTGCTCGGCGCCCTCTCGCCCGACTACTCGGTCTTCCTCGTGCTGCGCTTCCTCGCCGGCGTGGGCCTGGGCGGGTGCATTCCCGTCGACTACGCCCTGGTCAGCGAGTTCTCACCGAGGAAGTACCGCGGCCGGATCCTGACCGCGCTCGACCTGTGGTGGCCTGTCGGCGTCACGCTGTGCGGCCTGGTGGCGACCATGATGGTGCCGCTGCCGGGCAACTGGCGCTGGATGCTCGCGACCATGGTCCTGCCCGCGCTGCTGCTGTTCTGGGTGCGCCGCGGCGTGCCCGAGTCGCCGATCTACCTCACGCGGGTCGGCAGGGAGGCCGAGGCACGTGCGGTCATCGACAGCCTCTCCGCGCGCACCGGAGCCCTTCCCGAGCAGTACGAGATCCCCGCGCCCGCGGCCGGTGACGGCTCCGACCGGCCCGGCGGTGTGCGCGCCGGTGTCGAGCAGTTCCGGCGGCTGTGGAAGTACAACCCCCGCATCACCTCGGTCTCGTGGCTGCTGTTCATCACGATCATGCTTGTGTACTACGCGGCCCTGACCTGGATGCCGTCGATCCTCAAGGACGAGGGCTACAACGACACCGCGTCCTTCATGGGGCCCACGTTGATGAGCGGCGTCGGCATCCTCGGCGTCCTCGTCTCGACGTGGCTCGTCGACATCGTCGGCCGCAAGTGGCTCATCGGGGTCGCCGCACCCGTCTCGACCGCAGCGCTTGTCGCCTTCGCGATCGTGCTGAAGGTGGAGACCGCGGCGATGGTGGCGATCGCCGCCTTCGGCTTCCTGATCCAGCTGACCATCCCGGTGCTCTACGCCTACGCCGCCGAGCTGTATCCGACGACGCTGCGCGCCAGCGGCTTCGGCTGGGCCTCGTCCGTGAGCCGGATCAGTACCGGGTTCGCCCCGATGCTCTTCGGGTCGCTGATGTGGCCGCTGCTCGGACTGCCGCTGACCTTCGCGGTGCTGGGCGCGGTCGTGCTCCTCGCCGTGGTCTGGATGGCCTTCGGCGCCCCGGAGACCAAGGGCAAGGACCTCGACGACATCGACGTCGGGCCGGCGGACGAGGCGATGACTGTTCCACGGCCCGCTGAGAAGACGCCCGTAAAGGGCTGAGGCCGCCCGCGGGCACGGACGCGTGGCCCCTCGCATCCGTGCCCGCGGGACTTCCCGCGGATCACCCGCGCTCGTCCGCCGTCCGGGCCGCCCCGTTTGACGGGAACGCCGCAGCAGGAGAGGAGTGAGATGAAGCCCGCCGCCTTCACGTACCACCGTGCGCGCGACGTCGAGGGCGCAGCACGCCTGCTCGCCGAACTCGGGGACGAAGCGAAGATCATCGCGGGAGGTCAGAGCCTCGTGGCGATGATGAACTTCCGCCTGGCACGGCCCGAGCACCTCGTCGACATCGGCGGGCTGGACGGGCTGGACGGCGTCCGAACCGACCCCGACGGCAGTCTCCGCATCGGAGCGCTCGCCACGCACCACGCGGTGGAGACCGCACCACCCGAAGCCGTGGGGCCCGGCTTCGCCGTCGTACGGGAGGCCATGCGCTGGATCGGGCATCTGCCGATCCGCACGCGCGGAACCGTCGGCGGCAGCCTCGCGCACGCCGACTCCACCGCGGAGTGGTGCCTGCTGGCGGTGCTCCTCGACGCCGAACTGGTGGCCCGGGGCCCGTCCGGGGAGCGGCGCATCCCGGCCGGAGACTTCTTCCACGGCTACTACACGACCGCGCTGGAGCCCGACGAGATACTCGTCGAGGTCGTCTTCCCGAAGCCCGCGCCTCATGCCGCCCTCACCGAATTCGCCGAGCGGCAGGGCGACTTCGCCGTCGTGGCTGCCGCCGTCGACCTCCGTCTCGACGCGGACGGCCGCAGCGTCACCGGGGGCCGCGTCGCGCTGGGAGGGGTGGCACCGCAGCCCGTGCGGGTGCCCGAGGCGGAGGCGGTTCTCGCACGGGGAGGCCCGGTGGGCTCCGGACTCTTCGCCGCGTGCGCCGAGTCGGCGGCAGCCGCGGTCGACTCTCCCCCTGCCGACGCCAACGGCAGCGCGCGCCACCGGCGCAGGCTCATCCGCACGCTCGTGGCGCGCGCGTGCGAGGAGGCGACGGCCCGATGACGCAGGATCACCGCCCTCCCGGCGGTCACCACCTCGCGGGCCCCGACGGCCGCTCCGGCAACGGCGATGACCACGGCGGCCGCAGGGACCGTCCTTGGATCGGCGCGTCCGTCGGACGCCGCGAGGACCCGCGGCTGCTCACCGGCCGCGGATGCTTCACCGACGACCTGGAGGTGCCGGGCACGCTGCACGCCCAGTTCGTGCGGAGCCAGGTCTCCCACTCCACCGTCACCTCGCTCGATCTGTCCACCGTACGGCAAGTGCCGGGCGTCGTCGCCGCGTTCGACGCGACCGATCTCGAACTGGCCGACATCACAGCGCGGTTGGGCCGTCCGCTCACCGAGTTCGTTCCGACCGGCATGCCGGTGCTGGCGCGGGACCGCGTCCGCTACGCGGGGGAGCCGCTGGCGGTCGTGGTCGCACGCGACCCGTACGCGGCCGAGGACGGCACCGAAGCGGCGAAGGTCACCTACGAGACGCGTCCGCCCGTCCTCACCGAGGAAGCGGCGCTCGCTCCCGGCGCTCCGCTCGTGCACGACGAAGCGAGCGCCAACACCCTGCTCGACGTGTCGATGTTCGCCACCGAAGGTATCGACGACGTCTTCGAGGAGGCGTCCTGCGTCGTCAGCGTCGACACCCGTACGGGACGGCAGAACGCCCTTCCCCTGGAGACCCGCGGTGTCCTCGCCGGCTGGGACGACCGCGAGGACCAGCTGCTGCTGCGCACCTCCACGCAGGTGCCGCACCAGGTGCGCACGACTGCCGCTCGCTGCCTGGGACTCGATGAACGCGCAGTCCGCGTCGTCGTGCCCGACATGGGTGGCGGCTTCGGCCAGAAGTGCGTCGTCGGACGCGAGGAAGTCGCGGTGGGCGCGGCCGCGCTGCGCCTGGGACGGCCGGTGAAGTGGATCGAGGACCGCAAGGACGCGCTCAGCGCCTCCTTCCTCGCACGTGAACAGCACTATGACGTGCGCGCCGCCTTCGACGCCGACGGGCGCATCCTCGGGCTCGACGCCGCGATCGTCTGCGACATGGGCGCCTACTCCTGCTATCCCTTCACCGCCGGCATCGAACCGCTGATGGCCTCGGCCGAGATGCCCGGCGTGTACAAGGTCCCCGCCTATCGCGTACGGGCGCGCGCCGTGACCACCAACAAGGCGCCCACGGCGCCCTACCGGGGCGTGAGCCGTCCGCAGTACGTGATGGTCATGGAGCGCATCTTCGAGCGCGCCGCACGCGAACTCGGCCTGGGCGCAACGGAGATACGCCGCCGCAACCTGATCACGCAGTTCCCCTACACCGGCGTCAACAACGTGACGTACGACCCGGGCTCCTATCTGGAGTCGCTGAACCTGTGCGAGAGCCTGCTGATGGAGGAGGGCTGGTACACGGCCAAGGAGAAGGCCGCAGCCGAGGGCCGCCACATCGGTATCGGCTACTCCTGCTTCAGCGAGCGCACCGGCTACGGCTCAGCGGCCTTCGCGCAGCGCAAGATGGAGGTCGTCCCCGGCTTCGACATCTCCGAGGTACGGATGGACACCAGCGGTGCTCTCGTCGTCACGACCGGCACGATGAGCCACGGCCAGAGCCACGAGACGACGATGGCGCAGATCGCCGCCGACGAACTCGGCCTCGACATCGCGCATGTGCGCATCCACCAGGGCGACACCGACCGCATCACCTACGGCTGGGGCACCTTCGCCAGCCGCTCCATCGCCATCGGTGGCAGCGCGGTGCGGCTGGCGGCCGGAAAGCTCGGCGAGAAGCTGAAGACGATCGCCGCATCGGTGCTCGAAGTGCCCGCCGAAAAACTGGAGTTGGGTGAAGGGCTGGTCGCCCACCCCGCGACCGGCGGCTCGGTGTCCTACCGCGAACTGGCGGACATCGCCTATCTCAAATCGCATCTGCTGCCCAAGGGCGTCGAGCCGGGGCTCACCGCGACCGCCACCTTCGACGTCTTCAACGACGGCACCTTCTCCAACGCCACCCACGGCGTCGTCGTCGAACTCCACGAGGGAACGGGACGCGTCGAGATCCTCCGCTACGTATGCGTCGAGGACTGCGGAGTGGCGATCAACCCGAAGGTCGTGGAGGGCCAGACCAGGGGAGGCATAGCGCAGGGCATCGCGGGCGCGCTCTTCGAGCAGGTCACCTACGACGAGCAGGGCGCACCGTCCGCGGTCAGCTTCATGGAGTACAAGGTCCCCACCGCTCTCGAGATCCCCGACGTGAGCATCCACCACCTCGAGACTCCCTGCGCGTTCACCGAGACCGGCGCGAAGGGCGTGGGGGAGGGCGGCACCATCGGCGCGCCCGCCGCAGTGATCAACGCCGTCAACGACGCGCTGCTCCCCACCGGCGTCGAGCTGAACAACACCCCCATCACGCCCGAGACGGTGGCCGACGCGCTCGAAGCGCCCTCGGTGCGAGCACTGGAGCACACGTCATGACCGAAACGGCGCACCCCTTTCACTCCGGCCCCGACTCCCACTCCCACGACCCGGGGCACCGGCAGCTGATGACCCTGCGCGTCAACGGTGAGACGTACGAACTGCTCACCGAGGCCCGCCGCACCCTCGTCGACGTGCTCCGCCACGACCTGCGCCTGACGGGCACCCATGTCGGCTGCGAACACGGCATCTGCGGCGCCTGCACGGTGCTGCTCGACGGGCGACCTGTGCGCGCCTGCCTGATGTTCGCGGCGCAGGCCGAGGAGATGGAGATCCGCACCGTCGAATCGCTCTCGGACGGACGCGAACTCAACGACCTGCAACGGGCGTTCAGCGAGCACCACGGCCTGCAGTGCGGTTTCTGCACACCCGGGTTCCTGATGCTTGCCGAGGGGTACCTCGCCGAGCGGCCGCAGGCGACGAAGGAGGAGATACGCGAGGTCGTCGCCTCCAACCTGTGCCGCTGCACCGGCTACCAGACCATCGTCGAGGCGATCGACGACTGCGCCACGCGGCGCCGCGCCGCGCTCCAGCAGCGCCTGGACGAGGCACGGCCGGACGAGGCGCCACCGGACGGGAGACATTCGCACGGCACACAGCCGGAGGACACACGCCCCGACGGCACCGCAGAGCAGGAGGAGGTTCCATGCGGATCGACAACGCGGTCCCGGTGAAGGCGTCACCCGAGGAGGTGTTCGCCCTCGTCAACGACGTGGAACGCGTCGCCAGGTGCATGCCGGGAGCGACGCTGGACGGCCGGGACGGCGACGCCTGGACGGGCAGGGTGAAGGTGAAGGCCGGTCCCATCACCGCCGCCTATGCCGGCACGGTGCGGTTCCTGGAGGTCGACGAGGAGAAGCGGAGGCTGCGCGTACAGGCACGTGGCGCCGACACCCACGGCAGCGGCGACGCCGAGGCGGAAGCCGTCCTGGAGGTCGCGGAAGCACCGGAGGGCGCAGAACTTCGCGTGACGACGGACCTCGTGATCCGCGGGAAGATCGCGCAGTTCGGCAAGGGCGCGGTGGGCGCGGTCTCGGACAGGATCCTCAAGCAGTTCGCGGTGAACCTCGGGAGCCTGCTCGACGAGGAGCGCCGAGGCACGGCACCGGCTCTCGCGGGCGACGGCCCGGGGGCCGCCCGAGTGCCCACCCGAGTGGCCGCCTCCGTAGGGGAGTCGGAGCCTGCCGTCACGCGGACCGCGACCACCGCCGATGCCGAACTGGACGGCCTCGCCGTGCTCATGGGCCCGGCCGCGGCCAAGTACGCACCCGTCGTGGGGGCGTTCGCGTTCGGTCTCTTCGAGGGATGGCTGCTCAGCCGGGCCTTCGGCGGCGGACGGCACCGGTGCGGTGCGGCGTCGAGGAGGGCCCGTTGAGCCAAGAGCCCCTGCAGGTGGGCCGCTACGGCGAGGAGACCGACCGCACTTACGAGCGGGCCGGATTCGGCGCACCGGTGCGGCGCGGCAGCAGCCCTGCCCTCGTCGTCGTCGACCTCACGCGCGGATTCACCGAGGACTCCTACCCGTCCGGCGCCGACCTGACGGACGTCGTCGAGGCGACCGCAACTCTCGTGGAAGCGGCACGCGCCGCCCACGTCCCGGTGATCTGGACCGCGATCGCCTACACCCGGGCCGAGGCGGAGGGCCACTCCGTGACCTGGCTGGACAAGGCGCACGGCATGCGGGCCCTCGTCGAAGGCAGCCAGGCAGTCGCGCTCGACCCGAGGCTGCCGCGCGCCCCGGAGGACCAACTCATCGTGAAGAAAGGCGCGTCGGCGTTCTTCGGCACGTCGCTCGCCGCCACGCTGGTCGCCCTCGGATGCGACACCGTGCTGGCCTGCGGTGCCACCACCAGCGGATGCGTACGGGCCACCGTGGTCGACGCGGTGCAGTCCGGCTTCCCCGTGCTGGTGCCGCAGGAGTGCGCCGGCGACCGGGCACAAGGACCGCACGACGCCGCGCTCTTCGACATCCAGGCCAAGTACGGCGATGTCGTACCGCTCTCCGAGGCCCTCGCGTATCTCGGCAAGCTGCCCGGCTCCACCGTGCCCGGCCGTCCGCCGGGGTGACCGGGGCGTGCCTCCCCAACCCCGATGTGCGACCCGTCCGTTCCGTACCACTCGACCGAGGAACCACCACCCATGACAGACCGGTTCATCACCCAGCCCGCCCTGGCCGACCTCGCCGACGTGCCGGCCCGCAGCCGCTGGGTGCGCTCCGGTTCGCTGCGGCTGCACGCCCTCGACTACGGCGACGACCCCGGGGGCGGACGCGTGCCGATGCTGCTGCTGCCGGGAATCACGAGCCCCGCCGTCACGATGGACTTCGTCGCACGCAAGCTGACCGATCTCGTGCGCCCGATCGTCCCCGACATCCGCGGCAGGGGCCTCTCCGACGACGGGGACAGCTACTCGCTGGAGGCCTACGCCGAGGACACCGAGGCCTGGATCAACGGACTCGGCCTCGAACGCCCGGTGGTGGCCGGACACTCGATGGGCGCCCGCATAGCGGCGGTCACCGCTGTGCGGGCGACGGTGCCGCTCCTCGGCACAGTGCTGGTCGACCCGCCCATGAGCGGCCCCGGAAGGGGCCCGTACCCGACGACGCTGTCCGCCTTCCTGGGTCAGCTGGAACAGGCGCGGCGCGGCACGGACGCCGACGAGGTGGCCCGGGCATGGCCCCGGTGGCCCCGCCGTGAGCAGGAGCTGCGGGCCCGTTGGCTCTCCAGCTGCGGTGAGGAGGCGCTGCGCGCGACGCACCACGGCTTCGAGACCGAGGACTTCTTCGACTGGTGGTCCTCGGTGCCCACACCCACGGCTCTCCTCTACGGGGAGGACAGCCCGGTCGTCACCCCGGCCTGCGTCGAGGAGGCAACCCTCAAGCATCCGCAGGCCAGGCTGACCTGCATCCCCTCCGCCGGTCACATGGTCTTCTGGGACGCACCGGAGGCGGCCCTCGACGCTCTGCGCGAGTCGCTGCGGGCCATGCTGGCGTGAACGGGCGGGTGCGTGAGCGGGGGGCGGGAGGCGCGGAACACGGCGTCACGTCGCCGTGCTTTAGTGGGCCCATGGCTGACAAGACCTCTCCGGCCTCGGGTACGGCTGCCCCGCCCGCGGCGCTGCTCGCCGCGCCCGGATATCAGGTGCGCCGTCTCTACCAGGCATACCTCGCGGCATGGGTGCGCAGCGTCGATCCGACCCTGACAGGCCCGCAGTTCGCCGTGCTCACCGCGGTGGACGCCGCGCCGGGGCACGACCAGAGCGCGATGGCGTCGGCGGTGGCGCTGGACACCTCGACGATGGCGGACGTCGCCCGGCGCCTGGAGAAGCGCGGACTGATAGTGCGCCGCACGGCAGCCGACGACGGTCGCCGCAAGCTGCTCTACCTCACCGAGGACGGGGAGAGGACGCTGCGGGAGGCGGACGACCGGGCGCGGGCGCTGGACGAGCGCCTGCTGGAGCACTACGAATCCCGCGCGGACCGCAGCCAGTTGATGCGGGAGCTGACAGAGCTCGCCGACCACTGGGAAGGGCTCTCCGGGGACGCCTGAGCGCGTCCGCTCTCGACAGGGGCGTGTCCCGTGGGGAAGCGAACCCTGCGAGGGGCTTGCTCCGCAGGCTACCGCTGGGAGATGCTCTTGACCAAATAATACGTGTCCGGATTAACTCTGTGTGCGGCAGTCCCCGTCGGCCATGCCGCCGGAAGGACTGGAGGCTCCCATGGCAGAACACCACATAGGCATGATCGTCCCGAGCTCCAACTTGACGATGGAGACCGAACTGCCGCGCATGCTCCGGGCCCGCGAGGAGGCCCTGCCGGAGGACCGCTTCGTCTTCCACAGCAGCCGGATGCGGATGCAGCAGGTGACGCCGGAGCAGCTGAAGGAGATGAACGCGCAGACCGAGCGCGCCGCCCTCGAACTCGCCGACGCCCGGCCCGACGTCGTCGCCACCGCCTGCCTGGTGGCGATCATGGCGCAGGGCCCCGGGCACCACTGCACGGCCGAGGACGAGATCACCGCCGTGCTAAAGGGGCAGGGCGCGGAGGTTCCGGTCGTCTCCAGCGCCGGTGCGCTGCTGAGCGGGATCGAGGCACTCGGCGCGAAGCGCGTCGCGGTCATCACCCCTTATATGAAGCCGCTCACCGAGACCGTCGTGAACTACATCGAGGACGCCGGGACCGAGGTCGTCGACTCTCTGAGCCTCGAGGTCCCGGACAACCTGGCCGTCGCCCGCCTCGACCCCTCGGGTCTGCGGGAGCACTGGCGGCGCCTCGACCTCGCGCGGGCCGACGCGATCGTGCTGTCCGCGTGCGTGCAGATGCCTTCACTGCCGGCCGTCCAGCATGTGGAGGACGCCTCCGGTCTGCCGGTGCTGACCGCCGCGACGGCCACGACCCACCGCATCCTGACCGAGCTGGGTCTCGAAGCCTCGGTGCCGGACGCGGGAGCCCTGCTCGGTGGCGGGCGCTGAGCTGAACGCAGAGGCGGCGGCCGCACGGGCAACGAGGCCGTCAGGTCCGGGAGTTGCCCCGGGCGGATGACCGTGCACCGGTGGGGCCATCCAGGCCGTCACGGGCGGTCGGTGATCTCGCACTCCTCCCGCGTCCATTGACGAGCCTGCTCGGAGAGGGTTATCCCGAGGCCCGGACGGAACGGCACGTGCATGCGGCCGTCGCCGATCTCCAGACCCTCGTTGAACAGCGGCTCCAGCCAGTCGAAATGCTCGACCCACGGCTCGTACGGATAGGCCGCCGCCAGGTGGAGATGGATCTCCATCGCGAAGTGCGGTGCGAGCTGCAGGTGTTGGTGCTCGGCGAGAGCGGCGAGCCTGAGGAACTGGGTGATGCCGCCGATCCGCGGGGCGTCAGGCTGAATCACGTCCGCCGCGCCGGCACGTATCAACTCCCAGTGTTCGGCGACGGACGCCAGCATCTCGCCGGTCGCCACCGGGGTGTCCAGCGAGGCCGCGAGGGCGGCGTGACCCTCGGAGTCGTAGGCGTCGAGGGGCTCTTCGAGCCAGACCAGCCCGAAGTCCTCCAGTGCACGGCCCATCCGACGGGCCGTGGGCCGGTCCCACTGCTGGTTGGCGTCGGCCATCAGAGGCACGTCGTCACCCAGTTCCTCGCGCACGGCGGTCAGCCGCCGCAGATCCTCCTTGTGCTCCGGATGGCCCACCTTGATCTTGATTCCGCCGATGCCGTTGGCGAGGGAAGCGGAGGCGTTGTCGAGGAGTTCCTCGACAGGAGTGTGCAGAAAGCCGCCCGAGGTGTTGTAGCAGCGCACGGAATCGCGGTGCGCACCGAGGAGTTTGGCAAGCGGCAGACCGGCGCGCTTGGCCTTGAGGTCCCACAGGGCGACGTCGAAGGCGGCGATCGCCTGTGTGGCCAGGCCACTTCGGCCCACGGAAGCCCCCGCCCATACGAGCTTCGTCCAGAGCCGGCCGATGTCGCTGGGGTCCTCGCCGATCAACTCGGGGGCCACCTCCCGCGCGTGGGCGAGCTGCCCCGGCCCGCCCGCGCGCTTGGAGTAGCCGAAGCCGATCCCCTCGTGGCCGTTCTCCGTTTCGATCTCGGCGAAGAGCAGGGCTACTTCGGTCATCGGCCGCTGGCGTCCGGTGAGCACCTTCGCGTCACTGACCGGTGTGTCGAGAGGGAGACGGACGGAGGAGACCCTGATGCGCCGGATCCTGTCGGGCGTCGCGTCGTCCGCCCGGCGAGCGGCGTGCGGGCCGCTGTGCGTCGTGTTCACGGCTGTGTCCTGGAGTCGGGAGCGATGAGGGCCGACCGCCGCCGTCCGGTTGCGCATGGGCAGCCGCACGCCCGATCGACCCGTCCTGGCCACAACCATAACCTCGATTCTCATACATGGACACCGTCCTTGTATGAGGACGGACGCGGAGGTCGCGGGGCGGGGCAAGGCGAAGAAGGCCGGAAGAGGTTGGAGCACGGTGACTGGGCCTGGGTGAATCGAGGGCCGCATGCGTACTGGTACCCGGCTCGGCGAGTCAGGAGCGACAACTCGACTTGCGTGCCGTGGAGTTCACGCACTTGAACTCGTCGTGGGTTTCTGCTGACGTCGGCCTACCGCAGTACACATGCCCGGCCCCGACGGGCCCGACGAGGCCGGAGCGCGCTTGCGCAACCTCAGCGACTCCATGCCGTGAGCAGGGCTTGCGCGGAACGGACCAGCGAGTCGCCGCCCAGGCCGAGTCGTTCGGCGGCAAGCAGCACATCTGCCAGTACGTCCGGGTCCCGTGCCTGGACGGCGAGGACGAGCAGGGGACCCAGATGCCCACGGCACGCCCCGTGTTCGCCCTCCCTCGCGGGCCCCGAAGTCCTGGAAGCGGCGGCCCGTGCCCATCGCCGGATCTCCTCGGGCCCGGCGCGGGGCATCGGGGTGGGCGGGGCGCAGGAATTTCCGGCTCCATCAGCCCGGGAGCCCTTCGGGACAGCGGCTGGCGCAGCACCTGCGGCGAGGGCTGCCGCCAGGGTGGTGTGGTAGCACGTGCCGAAGACGTAGGCGGCGGCCTTGTCGCCGGTGAGGCCGTCCAGGATGTCGGGACGGTGCACGGGGCTGGGCACAGAGCCGTCCGCGCGGGCCGCCCGTGCCAGCGCGTTCCAGCCCGCGCTCACCAGGAACTCCGAACCGTCGCTCCGGCCGCGCCCGGGTCCGCTGTGCTGGACGCCCTCTCCGTCCGACGACAACGCCGAGACGCAGAGCAGAAGTTCGGCCAGCAGATCGAGACTACCGCGCGCCAACTGGACGCCGAGCAGCACGCGTACGGTCTCGCGCAGGCCGGCCAACTCCTCGGGGCCGCCTAGGAGATCGCGGCGCCGCCCGAAGTCGGTCACGTAGAACAGGACGTGCGTGAAGGCGTAGATCTCGCTCTCGGTCAGGTGAAGCACGTCGGGGCCGAGCGCCGCGATGCTCTGCCGGTGCAGCGTGCCGAGGCCGGGCAGCGCCGCGGGGGCGGTGAAGCCTCCGCGATCGATGAAGTAGCGCAGCTCGATCCTGTTGAGCACGGGCTTGTACGGCAGGGCGTGGCCGCCGGAGCCGGCGGCCAGCAGCGCCTCGCACCGTGTCCGGAGCTCGCGCTGCGGACGCCCCAGGCACTCCATCAGTCCGATCAAATTGAGGTGATAGGGGAAGAGTTCGTCGACCCTGTTCATCCCGCGTGCGAAGTCATCGGTGTGCGTGGCCTCTTCGGCGAGGTCGAGCGCCCGGATCCGCAGCGGAGCATCGGGCGGCATGAGGCCCGAGCGCTCCAGCACACGTATCAGGCCGAGGAGTTCGAGAAGCGGACCTGGCCCGAAGGGACGCGGCGGGAGGTACTCTTGCCAGCGTTGCGGTGCGAACCATTCCAGGTTCGCCTCGGTCCAGCGCAGGGCCCCGGACAGGACCCGGCCTGCGGCTTCCTCCTCGGTGAGCGGCGCTGCGGCCAGGGCATGATCCTCTGTGCCGGCGTGTGCGGGGAGTGCGGGCCAGGAGGGAGCGTCGGCAGCCGGGCTCATCGTCCGCTCCTGATACGCAGCAGAGTCAGGACGGCCGCGAGGATCGCGCCGAGCGTGCACAGGTCCGCCCACCAGGGCAGCAAGCCTCCACCACCCAGCAGGGTCTGGCGGGAAAGGTCGACGGCGTACGTCATCGGGTTGGCGTGCATGATCCAGCCCAGCCACTCGGGCGCGTCGCCCGGGGCGAAGACCGAACCGGACAGGAACAGCATCGGGAACATGGCCATCTGCACGGTCGCCTGAAGCGTCTGGACCCGCTTGATGAGAGTGGCCAGACAGAGTCCGATGACGCTGAAGACGGTGGCGGCGAGCGCGTAGCAGCCGACCGCGGCAACGAAGCGGGACGGTGTCAGCGGCACACCCATCAGCGGGGCGAAGGCGAGCATGACGATGCTCTGGAGCGTCACCATCCCGGCGCCTGCCAGCACCTTGCCCAGTGGCAGGCAGATCCGTGGCACCGGTGCCACGAGGAGCTCCCGCAGCACGCCGTACTCCCGGTCCCAGGCGTAGCTCTGCCCGGAGGCGATGCCGATGGAGACCACCTGGATGGCGATGATCCCGGGAAAGACGTACGCGCTGAACGGCAGGGAGCCGACCGAACCCACCATCCCGTCGAAGCCGACCGCGTAGACGAGGACGAAGAAGAGGATCTGAACGGCCTGACTGCACAGCACGCCCAGCTTCTTCACCTGCCGCAGCAGGTCGCGGTGCGCGATGACGGCCACGGCGCGCAGAGCCACCCGCAGCTGCCCGTCCTCCGCGGGTCGAGATCCGTCCGCTGCCGGAGCGGCGGAGGAGGCGGGTGCGGTGGCGGTCGCGGTCATGGGGTGCTCACACTCTCTCGCTCCTGCGGTGCTCCGCTCGCAGCCGCGGCAGCCAGATAGACGTCGTTCATGGACGGGTGGTGCACCGAGACCGTCAGACCGGGGACGTCGAGCGCCCGTACCACGCGGGCGAGTTGAGTCTCCGGATCGGGGCAGTGCACCGCGACGCCACCGGGCTCGATCAGCGGTTCGAAGCCGGCCGCGAGCAGCTGGCGGACAGCTGCGTCCTCGTCCGCGCACGTCACCACGACACGCGAGGAGTCCAGGCTGCTCTTGAGCTGCTCGATGCTTCCCTGCCGCACCACGCGGCCCTGTTGAAGGATGACGATCTCGTCGGCGAACTCGGCCTCGTCCATGTAGTGCGTCGAGTACAGGACGGTGACGCCGAGTTCGTCGCGGAGCCGGAGCAGGTCGGTCCACACCCCGGCCCGAGCTGTCGGGTCCAGGCCGTTGGTGGGTTCGTCGAGGATGAGCAGCCCCGGCCGGTGCAGCAGGGCGCGGGCGATCTCCACCCGGCGGGCGAGCCCGCCGGAGAGTTCCTCCACCGGCTGCCGGTGACGGTCCGTGAGCCCGAACAGGTCCAGCATCAGACGCGTCCGTGCACGTGCGTCGTCGCGCTTCATGCCGAACAGGCGCGCGTGGAACCACAGGTTGCGCTCGATGGAGAGTTCCTTGTCCAGGGTGCGTTCCTGGAAGACCAGTCCCAGGCGGCGACGGGCGGCCATGGGCGACTTCCGCACGTCGTGCCCGAAAATCCGCACCGTGCCCGCGTCGGGTCGGGCCGCCGTCGACAGCACTCCCAACATGCTGGATTTTCCTGCCCCGTTGGGACCGAGTAGCGCCGTGATGCGGCCGGGTGGAGAGCTGACCGACACACCGTCCACGGCGGTGACCTTGCCGTAGCGGACGATGAGACCGCTCAACTCGAAGGCGGATGTGGCGCTTCCGGACAACTGCCTCGCCTCGCTCACATCCATCCCCGTCGCCGTCCCCGTCGCTGTCCGCGCCGCCTCCGTCCCCCGTGGCCCCCTCATGCCAGGCCCAGCGTTCGGTCCCACGGCAGCGGGCCGGTGCCGGTGGGCAGCAGCGACAGCGCCACGCCCGCGGCGCCCTCGAGCATGCCCGCGGTGTCGACCGCCCGGTGGGGAACGGGCGAGCGGGCCGCGGCCGGGAAGCGCATGAGGTGACGGAAGCCGAACGGCGCCTCCGCGTCGGCGCATTCGAGCACCTTGCCGGTCAGGCGGCGACAGCCGGCGAGCAGCTCCGGGTCCTCCGCGGACTCGTTCACACGCGTCAGCACGCGCAGCAGCCCGGCATAGCCGTGGCAGACCGTGGCACCCTCGATCGCCCACAGGGACTCGTCCCGGCGCAGCGCCGCCCGAAGTGCCCCCAGCGCGGCGGTGCACCACTGAGGGCGGTTCACGATCCGGCCGGCGCGGTGGAGCGCAGCTGCCACCCCCGGGGTGCCGTAGCACCACGCGGTACGTGTGAAGAGGGCATCCGGGCGGTCCCGGGCCGTCTCGGCGTCCCATCCGGCGCGCGCGGGCCAGTACGGGCCTGCCTCGTCGTGCAGCGTCCAGCTGATGAGCCAGTCAGCGATGCGGTGGATCGCCTCGTGTGTGCCGGGCACCTCTCGTCCGCCCTCGACGGCCGAGCAGAGGACGGCGAGGGGGCCGGCGATTCCGTGTGCCATGCCCAGGTTGAAGTCCCCGCGGGGGTAGGCCTCACGGTCCCGTTCGCTGATCTGCAGCTCGACGGGCACCCACCAGCCCGGAACGTCGTGGCCGTCGACATGCACCGGCTCGGTGACGCGGACCAGATGACGCAGCGACGCCGTCAGTGCGGCCTCCACTTCTGGCCCGGCCTCCGCCGGGTCGGCCGCCGAGTCGATGAGCAGGCGCGCTGTTCCCGAGAGCCCGTTGATGATGTCGTAGGCGGCCCAGTCGACCCCGGTCCGGCCCGAGCGCGCTTGCTCGTCGAAGACGTGGAGCCGTTCCGTCTGGTCCTGTGCCACCCAGACGGCCAGCTTGCGGCGCAGTGAACCGTAGTGGCCCTCCGGACCGGCGCAGGTCTGCGCCGCCGCCAGCAGGGCTGCCGGACCGGAGAAGAGCCCGCGACTCGGCGCCGACTTCATCGCCTGCCCCGCCGCCGTGATGTGCCGGTGCGCGACCTGACGCCACGTCTCGTCGGTGCGGGCGAGTTCGCCGTAGAGGAGCGCTGTGCCGGGCAGGCCGTTGGCGAGGGTCAGTGGGCCCCACATCACCGCGTCGTAGATGGGGTCGCGGTTGTCGTCGCGCGAGGCGACGGCGGCGACATGCTCCGGGTCGGCGAGCCGCTGGGCGACGAGTGACACGGCTTCCTCACCGCGTACGAGCGTGTCGTTCATGACTGGTGCCTCCGGCGGTTGAGGTGGTCCTGCACGGCGCCCCGCGCGATGCCGAGCACCGTCAGCTCACGGGCGCTCTCGCCCCCGAAGAGGCGGTTGCAGACCATGTGCAGCAGGCTTCCCACGACCCGGCCCTCCGGGGTCTCGCCCGACTCCCTTACGAGCATGGCGAGTTCGCTCGCGGCCTCGTCCCGGGGGCGCAGTGCTTCCAGGGCACGCGCTCCCGCTGTCTCCTGCGAGAGGGCCGGCCACCCGCCGTAGGGGTCGATCAGCCGGCGCCAGCGAGCCGACCCGGCACGGAAGGCCGCGGGCAGATCGCGCCGCGATCCGGTCATGGACAGCCATGCGGCGGCGCCGTCGTCGCCGCAGTCCTCCGTGACGAGGGGATTGCCGGGGGACGGCGGCCCGAACGCATGAGCAAGGGCGGCGCACGAGACGACGGCCAGGTCGTCGATGCCGTACTCGTTGGAGGGGTCCTTCGCCAGGCGCAGCAGCTCGATCGCTGCTTCGCTGTCGTACCTGAAGACCTGCTCTGCCAGGCGCTGGGCGCCCGGGCCTCCGTAGCGTTCGGTCTCCGGGTCGTACTGAGCGAGGGAGTGGCTGCGCAGGACGCCCTCCATCTGCCAGCGACGCAGCACCTCCCCGACGGCCGGAGCGACCTCACCCCACAGTTCCGCGGGGCGGGGGCCGTGCAGCCGCAGTCGCAGGTGGTGGCCGCCGTCATCCGTGTAGCGGATGAAGAACCAGCCGTCGGCGCCCTTCTCGCCTGCCAGGCCGACCAGTTCGGGGATGCGGTCGCGCAGCACGTCGTCCTGTGTGCGGGCCGAACCGTGCAGCTTGAGGTAGAGCCACTCGCCGCCCAGGCCGTGCACGGTCCGTGCCGGCTGAAGGCGTCCGGCGTACGGGCGCCGGCCGGGGGTGCCCTCCCGGCGGACCAGCGGGACGACCAGCTCGGTGGTGTGCCCCGCGAGCGGGCCGTCCATCCAGTTCTCGTACTCGCCAGGGACCTCCTGGGCGATCAGATCCGGGTGGCGGATCACCTGATCGAGAAGCAATTCGCGGTGCCAGGCGAGGTCCAGGTCGAGCAGCAGCCGCTGGTCGGCCGTGACGGCGAGCACGTGACGTGGCACGTGCCAGTCGCTGCGCCACTTCGCTACGAGGGCGTCCCGGTCGGCGTCCGCGGAGCCGCTCCGTCCGCCCTTTCCCTCGACGCGTTCTCGCAGCTCCTCTGCGCCTGCCCTCAGCACGTCCGGACGCCACACGGCGCAGGCCAGTACGAACCGTCCGTACCGCACGCGGGGCACGAACGGAGCGTCGGCCAGTGGGCCCCAGTTCCACGGCTCCCACAGCCGCTGCCCCTCCAGCCCGATCTCCCAGAGCAGCCGGACGGCGTTGGGTGCCTGGGCCGGAGCGCTGACCATGTTGCCCAGGACGGGCACGACTTCACGGCCCGTGGGGATGTGCACGGCGGTGAGCCGGTCGAGGGTGGCACCGATACCGATGTCGCTCAGTCGCAGCTCTTCGATTCCCGGCGAGTCGGGAATGCCGACGGTGATGCGCCGCCCTGTCGCCGGCACGGTGTGCGCGAGGTTGGCCGCACGTCCCGAGCGCGGCATGAAGGCGAGGTCGACGGGCCGGGCGTCCCGTACATGCACGGGATTGTCGCGGTGCAGCGCAGTGAACTCCTCCCGCCAGTCCGGGTGTTGGTCGGCGAAGCGGGCAAAGGTGGAACCCGCGCGGTGGGAGCCGGGGGAGGGGGAGAGGAAGACGCGGAAGTCGCCCTCGTCCAGAGCCTCGACGGACGGCGCTGCAACCTGCACCGTCACCTCGCAGGAGTTGGGAAGGTCCGCCGGGTTCGCGGTGTCGTGACACAGCTCGTCGATGTCCGCGTCGCTGAGGACGACTTCTCGTTGCCCCCGCCGATGTGCCGCGGCGACGAGCCGCGCCATCGCGCGGTCGCGGCGAACCGTGCGCGGGTCGTCGGGGGCCACCGGCGCGGCCTCGCTGTTCGGCCAGCCGTAGCCTGAGGGCGCGCCGAGACCCGTTGCCTCGTCGAGGAGTTCGAGCACGGGAACCAGCCGGTCGGTCCCGTAGACGTCGAGGAAGCGACGGTGGTGGTCGCGTAGGGCGAAGAGCCCGAGCTTGCTGCGGGAGAGGCGCCACATCACACCGGTGGCCTCTTCGATGACCTCGCGCACCTCATGCGGGAGATGCAGCGCCGCATCGAGGCGCGTGTCGATGTGCACGGGGGTGTCGTCCGGCTCCACCGAGCGAGCAGCCGCGAGCAGCCGGCCGAGCTGTACACCGCCCTCGCCGACGCGGCGCTCGTCGTACGCCTGCCGCTCTCGCTCCACCGTCAGCAAGCCCTGGTGGATGGTGCGTGTGGCCTCGGACGGATCCTCCACCCACGCGAGGATGCTCAGCACGTGGGCCAGCGGATCACCGCCGTCGAGCGGTGGACGCAGCCCGGTGATCAGGATCTCCTGGCGGACCAGTTCGGCGAGCAGGGCCCGCACCCGCTCAGCCGGTGCCCCGGGGAACGCCGCGGCGGTGAGCCGGACCAGTTCCTCGTAGGGGAGGGGGGCCCGGGACTCGGCAACGGCCCGCTCCACGACGGGGGTCCTGCGCACCGACACCACGGAGCGGCCCTCTCCGCTGTCGCCGGGACGCACCCCCTGCGTGGAGGGCGAGGTGAGGATCAGCCGGTCACCGCGGTGCACCAGGGCCTGATGTGCCTGGACGGTGAGCGTGCGGAGCACGTCGGGGTCGGACTCGAGACGGTGGACGATCCGGGTGAGCCACTGCATGTCGGCGTGGGTCCGGGTGCTGTGCGCCGTTCCCCGCCCGGCCTTGGCGGCGGAGTCGAACTGCCCGGTCGCCACGCCCGCGAAGAGACCGAACGGGGTGGGTCGGGTCCGCATCCGGATGTCGTAGCGCAGCACTGCCAGCGCGGCCCGGCGGAGCTGGCCCGCCTTGATCGCCCCGGCGCCGCGTTCACGCACGCGGCGGATCATGGCGCTGAGACTCGGCGAGGCCAGGTCGAGCGCCTCGCTCAGCGCGTCGTCACCGGGAACGGAGGCGAGCAGCTGCGCACAGGCGGACAGCTCGCGCGGCCCTCCTTCGGGGCCGTGCGGCAGGGGCAGCCCCTCGGATCCGGGTGCCAGCGGCGCCCGGAGCAGGAAGACGTCCTTCGCCTCGAACGGTCTCGCAAGTGACGGCATCCCCACGTTCCCCCTTCTTGTGCGCCGGTCTGTGCGCCCGCGTGCGCGGTAGAGCCCGTGGGGCCGGGCGGGCGCCCGCCCGGCCCCACGGTGAATCAGGTCAGCAGCAGTGGCTGCAGCCGGAGCCGCCGCCCTCGCTGGTGCAGCCCGGGGTGCAGTACGAGATGCTCGTGATGGCCGGGCCTGCGACGGACTTCTCCACGCCGATCTCCAGGTCGAGATCGAAAAGGTTCGCGTCGTTGTGCGTCTGAGCAGGGGCGATGTTTCCCATGCTGACTACTCCTCCCGTTTGGACGAATGAAAGTTCGTGGGTCGCGATCCGGGAATTACCGAATCACGCCGTTCGGTGGCGATCAACGGATTCCAACCGACTTGGCAGCAGTGGCAGTTGAGTGGCAGGTATGGGGGAGGAGGGTGCCCGAGCGATGCTTTCCGGCCTGAATCGGTGATTCCTCCCAGCGACACGTGAACCGGACCGGGCTTTCCTGATACGTACGTGATGTGTGTTCGGACGAAGCCCTGCTTACCGCCGTCGCCGACGGGGACCAGACCGCCTTGCGTGCCCTCTATGAGCGGCATGCCTCTGCCACGCTCCGCCTCATCCGCAGGCTCACCTCGGACCAGGGGGTGGCCGAGGAGATCCTTCAGGAGACGTGGCTGGCCGTCTGGCGCTCCGCGAAGGGATTCCGCGGCGACTCCTCCGCGCGCGGCTGGCTCATGGGCGTCGCCCGGAGGCAGGCGCACAATCAACTCCGCAAGTCACGCCCGCAGTTGGCGGATCTCTCCGAGGCGCACGAGGTGCCCGACCCGGCGCCGGGCGTCGAGGAGCAGATCGTGAGGGAGGCCGAGCACACCGAGTTACTCGCCGCGGTGCGTGCTCTTCCCGGGCATCTGCGGGAAGTGCTCGCCCTGGTGCTGGTGGACGAGCTGGCATACACGGAAGTAGCCACCGTGCTCGCCATCCCGGTGGGCACCGTCAAGAGCCGGATGTCCCACGCGCGCAGGCGGCTGGGCAGCATGCTCGCCGCCACGCGGCTGGAAGGATCGGGACGATCATGACCGAACACATCACCGACGACGTCCTGGCCACGCTTGCCCGGTCCGACCGGGACGGCGGGAGCGGAGCGGAGCACCTGGCAGGGTGCACGGACTGCCGCACGCGGATGGCAGTGTGGCAGAACATCGGTTCGGCAGTGCGTGCGGAAGCGGACGAGCGAGCCGTCACACCTCCGTCGTTCGACGCCCTGCTCGGCCCCGCTCTGGCCGGGGCAACCGTTCCGTCCCGCGGCCAGGCCGCCGCCACCGTCCCGGCACCGAAGGCGGACGGGCGGGACATGTCATGGCGGACGGCATGGCAGCTGACCCTGCGCCAGGCGGCGCTGATGCCGCGGCTGTGGGCCCCGCTGAGCGCCGCCGGGTTCGTCGGCGCGGCTCTGGTCGCCTCGGCGCGAGTGCAGGACGGCTTCGGAGTGCGGTTGTTCGGCGCGGTCGCGGTGCTGCTGGTGATCCTCGGCGCCCTCATGGTGGCCTCGCCCCGCCGGGACCCCCGCCGGGAGCTGCTGTTCACGCTGCCGGTGCCGCCCGCCGCGGTGTTCCTCGCCAGGCTCACTGTGGTGCTCTTCGCGGACGTCGCGATGGCGATGATCTGCTCCGCCCTCGTGGACGGGCCCGGTTGGTGGCCGGTGGTGACGAGCTGGCTCGGTGAGTCGCTGCTGGCGGCCTCGCTGGCGCTCGCCCTCGCCGTCCGGTTCGCGCCCGCTGCCGGGGCAGCGGCCGGCGGCGCGCTGTGGCTGCTGGGAGTGGTGGGAGGTCCGCAGGGGCTCTTCTCCACACCGGCCGACGCGCTGCTGAACGCACTGCTGTCGACGACGCCTTGGACCCTGCTGCTCGCGCTCGCCCTGCTCGGATGGGCCGCCGGTGCCATGAGGAGCCACGGCACTGCGGCGTCGGCGCCGTAGCCCGCACGCGAGCGGTTCGAGGGGAGGGCCGCCCGGCAGCGACGCGAAGAATACGCAGCGATGCGTGAACCATCCGCCTTCGCCGGGCTACGTACTCAGTGCACCACTGCTCACCGGCCGGTTTCCCCCGTTGCCGGCCGGGGGCGGTGGTGCCCCGGGCCGCCGGAGGCAGGGGACTGACGGGAGGAGCTGAGAGATGACAATCGCGACGTGGTTGCCGCACGAGGTGCGCCGCTGCGGGAAGCAGGCCTTCGTCCTGCCGGTGCTCGCCGCGCTGCTGTCATGTCTCGCGATGCTCACCGGCCCCGGCGGCGGGACGCTGCTGGAGCGTTCGATGCTGACCAGCGCCCTGCCCGCGGCCACTGCGCTGGCCTGCGCGGCGGTGGTCGCCCGCGAGCGACTGCTGGAACTTCATATGTCGCTGCCCACGCCCTATCCGCGGACGGTCGCCCGCCGTCTCGCCTGGCCCGCGGCGGTCGCTGCCGTCTCGGCCCTCACCTTGGTGACGCTGGCGCGGGCCGCGAGGGACTCACTGGATGTCGGGGCAGCTCTCCTGGAATTGGCCGGACTGACGGTGCTGCTGGCCGGCGGTGCGGTGTGGGCGACGGTGCGGTCCGGTTCGGCCGCGCCCGCCACCGGTCTCGTGGTGGCCGCCGTCCTGGCCAAACTGCTGCTCGTCGACCGCGTGGTGCCCGAGGGGGCGGGGCAGGGCGTGCCGGCACTGCTGGCCGGCTCCGTGCTCATCCTTCTGGCCCTGCGGTCTCTCGGCGACGCGGGGCGTTCAGGCAGCGAAACGACCATCACCGGAAGACGGCCGGGGGGCGGTGACCCGTCCGGAGACGCCCCCGGGCGGCACTCGACGAACGGGGAGGCAGGATGACGGCGCTGCTGTGGACACTGCGGTACGAGGCCCTGATGGCGGCCCGCCGCAAGGTCGTCTGGGGAGCGGTTCTGCCACTGGCGCTGCTGAGCCTGCTGCTGGCAGCCACCTCGCCCGTGGTCACCGGCCACAGCGACCCTGCCGCGAGAGCCGGCGCGGGCGCGGTGCTCGTCAACACCCTCTGCACCCTCGGCGTGGGTCTCGCTCTCGCGGACGGATTGCGCAGGGGCTTGGAAGCGCGCGGAATGCCGGAGTTGCTGGCGGCCACCCCCGCCCGGGCACTGTCGCGCACGGCCGGGGCTCTGGCGGGTCCGCTGGTGACCGCACTCGCGCCGGTCGCCGTGCTCTTCCTGCTGGCGGGCGCGGTGCTCACCGGGACCTCGGGTTCCGCGGCGCCTGTCGTGTCCGCGGTCGTCTCCCTCGTGGCGGTCGTCCTCCCGGCGACACTGCTCGTCACCGCCTTCGCAGGGCTGCTGGGCGTGCTGATGCCGGTCGCCGCCGCGCGCGCCGTCACCGTCGTGGTGTGGCTGTGGGCCTGCCACTTCCCGCCGGAGTTCTCTCCCCTGCCCACAGCGACGGGCACGGTCCTGTCACCACTCGGGGGCTACGCGCTCGTGGCATGGGCCCACGCACCTCAGGTGTGGGCGGCGCGCGAGGGCGGCGGTGCGCTGCGTCCCGAGGTCAGCGACGCGGCTGCCCTGGTCAACGTTCTCCTCGTGCTCGCCATGGCCGCCGCCTGTTACGCCCTGGGCCACCTCATCGTCCGCCGTCGAGACGGAGCAACATGAACATCACCACTGAGCAGTTGACGAAGGTCTACTCCGGCGGCCGCCGCGCGCTGGACGCCGTGGACCTGCACATCGAGAACGGCACCGTGGGGCTCCTGGGAGCCAACGGGGCCGGAAAGACAACCCTGTTGCGCATCCTCACAGGGGTGCTGCGACCGACCTCCGGCCGCGTGACCGTGGGCGGGCACGACCTGTCGACCAGCGCCGGACTCACCGCCGTCAAGAGGATGCTGGGCTATCTGCCGCAGGAACTCTCCCTCTACCCCGACCTGACCGCCCGTGAGTTCCTCGACTACATCGGGGTGCTCAAAGGCATCCATGACAAGCGGGACCGACGACGCCAGGCGGAGGAACGGATCGCCGAGGTGGGCCTGGAGGAACGGGCCGACGAGCGCCTGTCGGGGTTCTCCGGTGGCATGAAGCGTCGGGTCGGCATCGCGCAGGCCCTGATGGGCGACCCTTCGCTGCTGGTCATCGACGAACCGACCACCGGCCTGGACCCTCACGAACGCATGCGGTTCCGGACGCTGCTCGCCGGGCTCGGCCGCGGCCGCACCGTTCTGCTCTCCACCCACATTCTCGACGATGTCGCACAGACCTGCCCCGCGGTGGCGGTGCTCTCCGGCGGTCGGCTGGTCTTCCACGACGCCACCACGGCGCTGGTCAACCAGGCCGCCGGCTGCACATACGTGTACGAGGCCGAGGGCCCGGCAGGAGGGCCCCCGCCCGGAGCGGAAGTCGTGAGCGCGGTGACCACCGCGCAGGGAGCCCAGTACCGGGTCATCACAACCGATCCACCGCCCGGCGCCCGTCCGGTCGAGCCGTCACTCGAGGACGGCTATGCCGCGCTGCTCGGCGCCCACGGCGCAGCCCGATCCATCACTCCGATCCAACAGTGAGGCAATTGCACGTGACTTCGAAGAACCACACCTTCGCGAACACCGGGACCACCGACGCCACCACCATGAACACCTCGACGCCGACCGCCACTTCGACGGCCATCTCGGCCCCTGCGACCACTCCTTCGAGCGTCTCCCGCCGGCCCCGCAGCCGTACCCGTGCGGTGGTCCTGGCGTCGGCTGTCGCCGGGCTCGTACTGCTCGGGGCGTCGGCATGCGGCGGCGGAGGGAGGACGGACCCCGACACCAAGGACCCCAAGCCGCTGCCCAGTCCGACCACGACGAAGCAGGAGATGAGCGAGAGGAACCTGGGCTACACCTGGCCGCTGAAGACCGACCACGGCACCGCGGAGTGCCGTGAGGGTGACCAGGCTGTGTTCACGGTTCCCAATGGCACGACCTACGCGCTCAACGAGCGTGCGCGGCAGGCCGGTTACCGTGATATCGGGGCGGTCAGGGCATCCGGGGACGACGGGGACAAGGTGAGCCTCGGCTCGCTGCTCAGCAGAACCATGAAGCTCTGTCAGCTCGCACGGTGACCGGTACCGGATCACTCAGTGCCGGCAGGGGTGTGATCCGTGATCGTCGACCAAGACCGGACGATCACGGGGATGAACAACGGGGGAAACACGATGCATCAGCAAGAACAGCAGCACGTTTCGAACTCCAGCGAACTCCATGTCCTCGTCCACTCGGGCCTCAAGGCTCATTTCGAATCGCCTCAGGCGCCACTCGGCAGAATCCGTTCCGGCCTCGACCGGGTCGATTTCGTCGATGACGAGGATCTGACCGCGCCCGGCGGAGCCCTCGACCTGCCGGTGCTGATTCCGGTCACCAGCGAATTCCAGGCCGAGGGGCTGCGCGTCGTAAGAGTGCGGCATCCCCTGGCTCTGCTCGTGGCTGTCACCAATGACGTCTCGGGATTCCGTACGTACTACGCCATCCGTTCGGGCGCGGACTTCGTCTTCAACATGGCCATTGCCGGTGCGAATCAGGTCGACATGCTGTACGCACAGCTCCGTTCGCACTGCACCACCGCCTCTTCCGAGTCGGCGGATTCACATTTCCAGCCCTTCCGGGTCGCGCGCGGGGCCGGTTCCGCCGAGGAGGAGCACCGGCAGGCCCTTTCAGGGGACTTCCAGGAGAGGTCGGCCAGACCGGGCAGCGAGTGGAAGGAACGGGGACTGGAACATGCAGCCGTTGCGGGCCGCCGTCCCTTGCAGGCCGACCACGGACTCTCGTCCCATCCTCCGCACCCGGAAGGCCCCACGTCCGGTGAACACGAGTCAGCCCGCCCGTCCGAGCACGACCCGGCTCACGCACTTCGGACGGTACCCGGGATCGACACCCGCCTGATGCGGATGCTGTGTTCGTCCATGACGGTGTGCGAGATCGCGCGGCGCTACTACTGCTCGGAGCGCACGATGTACCGCCGCATCCGCAAGCTGTACGACGACGTGGGCGTGAGCAGCCGAGCCGAGCTGATTCCGCTGGCATCGGTGCTGACTCTGAATCAACCGCGCGCCGCGGCGCAGCTGCCCTCGCAACGCGACCGCAAGCAGGCCTCCTGAGGGCCGAGCGGACGTTTCGCCCTCAAGGCGACGCCCCCCTCGTCCTCCGCACGTGCCGGCTCGCCGCCGTTGCCCTCGTGACCGCCCGTCACGGGGGCAACGGCGGTGGTGCGGCCGCTCAGCGGATGCCGGCATCGGCCGTCTCCAGCAGGCGGAAGAATCCGGCCTCCACGTCGCCGTCGACGGCCAGGCCCTCCAGCGACCCCTCGTACTGGGTGCGACCGGCCGTCAGCACCTGCACCCTGTCGCATACCTGTGCCACTTCGCCCAGTTGGTGACTGGCGATGAGCACTGCCACACCCTCGCCTGCCAGCGACCTGATGATGCCGCGCATTTCGCGGATGCCGACCGGGTCGAGGCCGTTGGTGGGTTCGTCCAGGATGATCAGCCGGGGCCTGGCGAGCAGAGCGATGGCGATGCCCAGACGCCAGCGCATGCCGAGCGAGTACGCCCCGACCCGGCGACTGCGTGCGTCCGTCATCTTGACCAGACGCAGGGCACCCTCGATCCAGTCCTCGGGCACTCCGCGCAGCTTGGCGTGCACCTTCAGCGTCTCGTCCGCCGTCAAGGTCGGCCACAGGCCCGGCACTTCGATGAGGGCGCCGACCTCGGCAAGAGTGTCCCGGCCGACGGGTCTGCCGAAGATCTCGATGCTGCCGGATGTCGGCCGCTGCAGCCCGAGGAGCGCCTTCATCAGCGTCGTCTTTCCGGCGCCGTTCGGCCCGAGGAGGCCGTAGACCTCGCCGGCCTTCACGGTGAGATCCACACCGTCCAGCGCGCGGTGCGTCCCGTAGTGCTTGTGCAGCTGACGGATCACCAGTGCGTCCGCCGTCTGTGTGCCGGGTGTTCCCACGGACATGGTCAGATCTCCTTACGGATCATGTGCAGGCGGCCGAGGAAGAGCAGGACCACGGTGAGCACCGCGGCGAGGCCCAGGGCGAGGGGGATCGCGGACATCTCCGTGACGGGACTGTCCTTCGGCAGTGGCACCCCGTTGGGCCCGATGCCGGCGAGCGGCAGAACCACCCGCATCGGCCAGGCGAAGGGGACGGCGAACCAGAAGACCTTGTCCGAGACGAGAGCCCCGCACAGCAGGCCCGCGACCCCGACCCCGATGCTGGGGCCCATGCCCCACATGACCGCCACGAGGACGGCCAGCGCGGTCATGGACAGGCCGACCAGCCACGGCAGGTAGACCGCCGCGACCACCGTCCCCATGCCTTCGGGGAAGCGCCCGCTGATCACCGAGCCGAGCGACAGCATCACCAGGAGCACGGTGGACGAGACGAAGCCCAGGACGCCCAGCGCGGCGACCTTGCCGACGAAGTAGCGCCCGCGCGGCACGCCGTAGGAGAGCAGCAGCCGCCAAGGGTCCTGGTCCGCGCGGACGGCGAGCGCCGCCGCGAGCCCGGCCGTCATGGGCACCAGGACGCCCCAGAACTCCAGGGTGACGTTGCGGAACACCTCGAAGGTCTGGCCGGCCTTCGCCTCGGAGGAGCCGAGAGCGCCGAGGAAGAGGGGAACGGTGACGATCACGGGGGCGAGCAGGTGGTACCAGAAGATGAATCCCCGCTTGTTGCGGGCGAGTTCGGTGCCGGTGACCGTCGCCAGTGAAGGATTGTCCCGCTGCCTCGCCCTGAGGGGGACAGCCGTTTCGTGCGCCATGTGATCTCCTGCGGGCCGCTGTGTGTCTGCTCCCTGTACGTAGCGGGGCGGGGGTCTTCGGTTCACGGACGCGGTGACGAGCCACCCCGGCGGGTGCCGCCGGGACCGTGCCGCGGCAGGCATGTCATGCCTGATGCCGCAAGTCGGCAGCTGACTGACGGAGACCTGACGCAGGACTGCCGACGACCTGACAAAGGCCCCATTCCGGGGTGCTCCGGTGCGAAGGTCATCTGGCGCCGCCGGACACGCCTGGTCCGGCTTCACCACAGTCAGGGAGGAATTTCATGAAGACGCTCCGCCGCGTGCTCGTGCCCGGAGTCATGGCCCTCACGCTGGGCGGTCTCGTGGCACCGTCGGCCTCGGCCGCCGGCAGCTCGCACGAGGTCGCCGCGCACAGCGCCGGAATTCTGCGGACGTGGCACGCCACCGTGCAGTGCCAGATCGTCCGTATCAGCGACAACAACGTCGTCGGTTACGACCGGGCCGACGGTTCCGGCAACTCCAAGGAGAACGCGATCAAGGCCGCGAAGGCCAACGTCCCCGTGCCCCAGGGCCACTACAAGCGGCACTGCGACGCAAAGCGCGTCTGGTAGCGTGCAAAGGGAGGCGAGTGAGAGCTCGCCTCCCTTTTTCTTTTCTGTTCAGTTCCGTTTTCTGATTCATTCCGACGGAATTCTTTTTTCCGACGAGGACGGTGGATTTTGCCGGACGAGCCGAGTGTGTGGGAAGTGCGGCTGGGCATCTACGCGACCGAGCAGCAGGCGGAGGAAATCAAGGAGCGCATCACCCGGCTTCTCTGCCCGGACCCGGACCACGCTCCGCCGTGCCCGGTCCCGTGGTCGGCGCTGCTTCTGCACGGATCGGATCTCGATGACGCCGAGTCCTATTCCGACCTGGTGGAGCAGGCCCGTATCGAGAGGCGCTGACCGCACGCCTCCGCGTCCGACCGCCGGGTTCTGAACTCCGGCGGGGCTCAGAGCATGATCAACGGCCTCCCGGGCTGCACGTGCAGCCCGAGTGAGGCGCGTCCCGGCCGCGCCGGGGGAGCGGGGCCGGCGGCGCTCGCAGGGACCCGTCGCCGGATGTCCCGTCCGGAGCCCGCGTTCCCAACTGGCCGCCACACAGCGGTGATCCGCGTACCTCAGGGGCGAGTGCCGCGCGCCGGACGGGGCCGCGGCGGCGGCCCTCCGAGAATCGTGTGGCAGGGGCATCTACTCGTCCTATGTCCGCTTACGGCTGTTATCGCATGGATCAACCTGACATTTCGTCCCCGCTCGTAACTTTCACTTTTTGAACTTTGAAACAGCGTCTTGCGTGGACCGGGGGCCTGGGCAAACATTCCGTCCAGCGCTTGTCAGGGACACGGCGGCCCCACCGGCGTGTGCTGACTGCTGCGCCCCATGGGCCCCCACCCAAGGGCCCCCGTTCTCCTACTGGAGGAATCAGTGAGGATCACGCGCACCACCCCCCATCGCACCCTTGCGAGACGCGCGCGGCTGATCGCGGTCACCTCCGGCTTCGCGGTCGCCGCCGCACTTGCCCTCCCGGCGAGCGGCGCCTCGGCAGCCGAACCTGCTCCCACGAAGTTCAGTTCCGCCGCGCTGAGCGACGCGAGCCAGGCGCTGCGCTCCGCGCACGTCGGCGGCGCCGCCTGGTACACCGACGCGAAGGCCGGCAAGGTCGTGGTGACGGTGGACAAGACCGTCTCCAAGGCCGACCTGGCCAAGATCAAGAAGGAAGCCGGTGTGAACTCCGGTGCCTTCGAGATCAAGCGGACGGCGGGCAAGTTCACCAAGTTCATAGCCGGTGGCGAGGCCATCACCACGGGCGGCGCCCGCTGCTCGCTCGGCTTCAACGTGCAGGACAGTGCGGGCACCAAGTACGCCCTGACCGCCGGTCACTGCACCAACATCGGCAGCTCCTGGTCGATCGGCACGACGGCCGGCAGCAGCTTCCCCGGCAACGACTACGGCATCATCCGCCACTCCGACCCGAGTGCGGCTGACGGCCGTGTCTACCTCTACAACGGCGGCTACCAGGACATCACCAGCGCCGGTGACCCGTCCGTCGGCCAGTCCGTGCAGCGCAGCGGCAGCACGACCGGCTTGCACGGCGGCACCGTCCAGGCCCTGAACGTCTCCGTGGACTACGGCCCTGACGGCATCGTCAACGGTCTCATCCAGACCAACGTCTGCGCCGAGCCCGGCGACAGCGGCGGCTCGCTCTTCGCCGGCAGCACGGCCCTGGGCCTGACCTCCGGCGGCAGCGGCAACTGCTCCTCCGGTGGCACGACGTTCTTCCAGCCGGTCACCGAGGCGCTGAGCGCCTACGGCGTGAACGTCTTCTGATCCACCTCGCCACGCGGCAGGGACCCGATCCCTGCATGTGGTGAGCGCCGGCCTGTGCACCCCGACGGGTGCGCAGGCCGGCTTCGTGGTGTGCCGGCTTCGTGGACGTGTGGCTTCGCGCCGTGCGGGCCGGGTCGGGCCGAAGATCGAACGGTCCGGTGACGCGGCAGGCGCCTTCCGCGATCCGGCCTGCCGCACGCCATACCGTCGATGTGACGGGCCGTCCGGCCGTCGTCGCACCGTGCGGAGGACGAGATGCAGGCCGAGCAGAAGCAGGCGGACACCGGCCCGGAGGAAGGGCGCAGACCCGGACCAGGCCACGGTGCACGCCGCGCCCCCGAACGGCCGGGCGGGCGCGGACGGTTCGCCCGCATCCGGGGCGCCGCACGAAAGGGCGGGAAGGGCGGCTCGCAATCGAGCCCGCCGCCGGGACCGACGCGGCCGGGCTTCTGGCGCAGCCCGATCCGCGGACCGTGGCTGACCTCGGTCTTCGGACTCGTCCTCCTCGTCGGCATCACCGTTCTGTTCGTGACGGGACTGCTCTCGTACGCCGCCTACAACCCGGGCCTGGGACCCCCCAACGACAAGACGCCGGACAAGGGCTGGCTCGGCTTCTACCTCTTTCCCTGGCCGACAGATCCGCCATGGCTCTACCGCCTCAACCAGGGGGTGCACGTCACGCTCGGGATCGTTCTCGTGCCGGTCCTGCTGGCGAAGCTGTGGTCGGTGGTGCCGAAGCTGTTCACCTGGCCGCCGGTGCGCTCGCTCAGCCACGCGCTGGAGCGGCTGTCGCTGCTGCTGCTCGTCGGCGGAGCGCTCTTCGAGTTCGCCACCGGGCTGCTGGACGTGCAGCTGGACTACATCTTCCCCGGCTCCTTCTACACCCTTCACTTCTACGGGGCCTGGGTCTTCATCGGCGCCTTCGTCGTCCACATCGCCTTCCGCATCCCCCTCGTGATCCGCGCTCTGCGCAGCCGCGATCTGCGCAGGGAGCTGCGCACCCCGGCCCGCCGCACCGAGCCCGAACCGCCCGACGAGACCGGCCTGGTCACCCCCGATCCGGCGCCGGCGACGATGTCCCGGCGCGGTGCCCTGGGCATGGTGGGTGCGGGCTCCCTCGCGCTGTTCGTGGTGACGGCGGGTCAGAGCATCGGCGGATCGCTGCGGGAGACGGCGGTCCTGGCGCCGCGCCACACCGACCCCGGTACCGGGCCCAACGGCTTCCAGATCAACAAGACCGCCGAGGCACGCGGCATCCGCGCCGCCGACATCGGTGACGGCTGGCGGCTGGCGGTGCGCTCCGGCGGGCAGGAGAAGGTCCTCACCCGGCAGCAGCTGCTGGACCTGCCCCAGCACGGCGCCGCGCTCCCCATCGCCTGTGTCGAGGGGTGGTCCACCGAGGACCAGCAGTGGAGCGGCGTACGGCTGACGACGCTGGCGGCGCTGGTCGGGATCCGCGAGGACCCTCCGGACGTCTTCGTTGAATCGGTGCAGCGCAGCGGCTCGTTCGCCTCGGCGGGCCTGCGCGACAACCAGGTCCGCGACCCGCGGTCGCTGCTGGCCCTCCGCGTCAACGGAGCGGATCTGTCCCCGGACCACGGCTATCCCGCGCGGATCATCGTCCCGGCCAACCCCGGTGTGAACAACACGAAGTGGGTCATGCGCCTGACCTTCGGAGCGCGGCCATGACGGGTGACCGGAGGGAGAAGGGACCCAAGGAGGTCGGCAGGGAGCGGCCGAAGGGAATGGCGGCTGTCCGGGCGCGGTACGGGGCATCGCCGCTTCATCTGATCCTGGTGCTCGCGTCGTTCGCGCTGGCCGGGTACGCCGGGGTGCGGCTGCTGGAGGGGGACACGCTCGGTGTCGTCCTGTGGTTCGTCGGCGCGGCTGTCGTGCACGACCTCGTCCTCGTGCCGCTCTACTCGGCGGCGGACCGTGCGCTGCGGGCCGTCGCGGCGCGGCCCCGCAAGGGCCACGGACGCGACGCGGCGGCGTGGCGGGAGCAGATCAACTATGTACGGGTGCCCGCCGCCGTCTCGCTGCTGCTGCTACTCGTCTGGTACCCGCTCATCCTCGACCGGGTCGGCCACTACGCCTCTTACACGGGCCTCGAGCCGGGCGTCTTCATGGGGCGCTGGCTGCTGGTCACCGCGGCGCTGTTCGCCGTCTCCGCGGTGTGCCTGGTGGCGAGGGCAGCGCGGGGACGGCGGCGGACGCACCGTGAGGACGGGACGTAGTGCCGGCCGGACCTCCTGATCACCTCTGTCGCACGGCGCCCCGCCGCAGGACGGCGAACCCGTCTGCGGGGACGGTCACTTGAACGTCCGGGCCGGTGCCGGTACGGCGCCCGCGAGGCCGCGCCCGCGCGTCGTACAACTCGACGGTGACCGGGCCCTGCCCCGGCATGCTCACTCCGGTGGTGTGCGGCTGCCCGTCGCCGTTGTGGAGCAGGGCGAGGCTCCGCTCCGGCCCGTGGAGCACCCGTCGGGCCACGACGGGCCGCACCATGACGGCGTCGACCCGCAGCGGATGCTCTCCCACGCCCTCGGCCCGCGCCCGCAGCCGTCCTCCCGGCGCGAACGTGCCAGGCAGCGACACCGGGGTCAGCGCACCGGGCGCCGCCGTGATGCCCTGTGCGCCTGCCGTGCCGTGGTCGACGCGGGTGGTGCCGGTGCCGCGGGTGTTCCAGAGCGTCCCGCCCGCGTCCCGGTCGGAGACCAGGTTCACGACCGGCGAGGCGAGCAGCGGTCCTTCCGTGTCGTCCGGCAGCGTCCACGAGACGCCGCCGCCCTCGCGCAGGGCGACGTACGCGTCGCCGCTGTACTGCGACTCCCCGGTCCAGGCCGAGTCGGGGCGCACCGGCTCGGCCTCTCCCGTCAGTTCGCCCTTCTCCGCCTCCAGCACGCGCAGTCCGTCACGTTCCCCGGTGCCGCCGAGGCCCAGCGGGGAAGCGGCGGCGCGTGCACCGCCGTCCTCGTTCAGGGAGTCGAGCGCGAGCATCGAGAGCAGGCCGTGAATGGTCGACTCCGCGCCTGAGTTGCGGTTGATCTTCCCGTCGGGTGCCACGCCGTCGAAGGTGACACCGGTGTCGGGGTCGTAGACGGCTTCCCCTGCCGCGTTGGCCCCGAAGTACCAGGCGGCGGTGAGGGCAGCCAGCGGATACAGGCCCGGTGCGCCGCCGTTCTCCGCCACGGCGAGCAGCGCGCGCAGGCGCGAGTCGACGCCGTACGCGATCTGGTTGCGGTCGACGGGCGCGGGGAGCCAGCCGTTGTCGCACCCGCCGGCCGTCAGCAACTCCGGGGTGAAGCCGGCCGTGTCCGCGAGCGCCGTACGGAGCAGGCCGGGCCGCGAGAGCACGGCCGAGGCGGCAGCGAGCGCCGTCGGCATCTGCGCACCCCAGGCGTGCCACTGCGAGATGGACGCGGCGCTGGGCAGCACAGCGCCGTAGGGCCACTGTCCTGGACCGCCGGAGGCCAACGCGGCGATGCCCTCCGCCAGTTGGCCCGTGGCCCGGCGGGCCCGGGTGCCGCCGCCCGCCCGCACGTACGCAGCGAGTCCGAGCACCGCCTCCGAAGAGGAGTCCGCGCCATGGGTGATGAGCCACCCCGGCACACGTCGGCCATCGGCCGTCTCCCATGTCCCGTACCGGCCGAGCACGTCGCGTTCCAGGGCGGTCAGGGCCAGTTCGAGGCGGTCGCGGAGGAACGCGGCGAATCCGGGGTCGGTGCGGCGGAAGGCCTCGAAGCCCTCGCCGACCGCCCAGACGAAACGGGCGAGCCAGTAGGAAGGCCCGGAGTCCGAGGGGTCGGGCTTCTCGGGAGGGTAGGCGCTGCGGGTGAGGGTGCCGTCGGCCTGCTGCCACAGGACGACGTTGCCGGCGTGCGGGCCGTCGGTGGTCTGGAGATAGCAGATGCCGCGCAGCAGTTGACGCGCCGAGCTCCGGCTGCGATCGGAGCCCGTGTGCGTCCAGTGCCGCAGGTGCACGACGGCGGCGCGGGCCATGTCGTCGGCGTTGAAGGCGCCTTGCTCGTAGTGCCCGGTCTCCGGATCGAGCTTTCCGCCGCCGATGCGCTCGTACGAGCCGTCCTCCTGCCGTTCCGCGTAGGTCCACAGCGTGCCGAGCGCAGGCTCTTCGCGCAGCCGGTACGTGTCGTGCCCCGGGAGCGGTTCAGGCTCGACCGTGTCGCCGAGGAAGCGGAGATGGGCGAGGTTCGTCAGGCCCGAACGGCCGCCACGGGCACCGGCGGAAGCGGCCCGCGCGGGTGCGGTACCCAGCAGCGACGAGGCCGGTACCGCCGCTCCCAGGGCGAGGAGTCTTCTGCGGGGCACGCTCATGTTCGGCTCCTCTTCCCTGTGTTCTTCGTCTTCTTCCACGTTCCGGTCCGTGTCCTGGTCCGCACCTCCGGCGGCGTCGAGCGCCTCGGCAGGCGTTCTGATCCACGCAGGGCGCCGCCGTTGGGCTCGGAGGATCTCGCACCCTGCCCGTTTAAATCGGTTTAGACAAGCCTGTGAACCGGACTTGGGTGCTCGGCGTATAGCGCCGGATCGCCGTCCTGTCGAGTCCGGGGTACGAACAGGCGGAAAACAGCGGGTGGTTGAGACCCGGCCGGCCGACGAGCGTGGCCGGATGAGGCCACGACGGCCGAAAGCGCACCTTTGCGCCCCGGCAGGGAGCTGAAATCGCACCGTCCGGGCGTCGGCACACATGAATCCGTGGCAGGTAATTGCCATTGTGGGTCCGTCTCTTGTGACTCACGAGTATCCCGACGTACTTTCTCCGCGCGTAGACATTCCGCCCCCACCGGGACAGTCGCCAAGGAGACCGCCGTGATCGCCAACCACCTTGCCCCGAGGGTGAGATCGAGCAGACGCACGCCGATGCCGGGACGGGCCCTCACGCCCGCACCGGCCGGCGGCGCCGCGCACGCAGAGCCCTCCGTCTGCCGGACCGCCGCTGACGTGCCCTCTCTGCCGGCGCCCTTCGACGGGTGACGGGCCGCCCGGTCCCTCAGTCCCCTCCCGGTCGCGTATTTGCGCGTTTGCTCAATGGCGGCCCCGGGTGCGGGGAGCTGGGGCACAATCGCGGGACAACCGGAATCCGCCCGGCGCAACCCGCCCCGGGTCACCGGCAGGCCGACCCCCTGCCTCACAGGTGGCCCGTCGCGGCCGCCGGTTGATCCGGAAATCCCCGCTTCAATGCTGTGATCTGCCACACAGTCCCCGTGTGGCACATAAGCGGACGGTTACATGGCCATGACAAACGTAATGACTGCTGCGTTTTGTCTTCATGACGTGCGTGTCAAGGCCCTGCTCGGTGTGCCACGGAGGGCGAATTGCCCGATCGTGGGCGGCTCTCCGACGGTTGACGGAGAGTGACGAGCACGCGGACAACCATCGGTTGACCGCACAGTAACCGTCCCGTCTACTACGCATGGTCAGCTGACCGAAGCGATCGTGCAGTCGGGAGAGCCCATGAGGATGCTGGATACGGACGCGTCCCACGTGTCCTCGCGATCCAATCCGGTCATCGCGATCAACCCCCTGCACAGGCCGTCACCACGGCTCACCGCGGGCGCCTGCGCCGCTGGGGCGCTCGGAGTTCTCGAACTGCCCGCCGGTGACGGCGCGCTGCGCGAGGCAGCCGAGCATCTCGACCGCACGAACCGCTGGACGGCACGCCCGTTCGGTGTCCGTATCCGCCCCGGGTGCCCGGTGACGGACGGCGACCTTCCCGACGCCGCGGAGACCGTGCTGATCGCCGACCCCGCACGCTCTCCGGGGGAGTTCGGCGGACGGCGCGTCCTCGTCGAGGTCACGGGGCTGGATGAGGCACGCCGCGCCGCGGCGTCCGGAGCGCACGGCCTCATCGTCCGCGGTACCGAAGCGGGCGGCCGCGCCGGGGAGTTGAGCACCTTCGTGCTGCTGCAGCAGGTGCTCGCGGCCCTCGGGGGCGGAGGCCGGGACGGGCTGCCCGACGGGATGCCCGTGTGGGCGTGCGGTGGCATCGGGCCCCACACCGCTGCCGCCGCCGTCGCGGGCGGAGCGGCCGGTGTCGTACTGGACACGCAGCTGGCCCTGCTGGACGAGGCGGGGCTGCCCCTGGAGATCACCCAGGCCCTCTCCGGACTCGACGGCTCCGAGACGGTGCTGCACCACGGCATGCGCGTGCTGCGGCGTCGCGGTCCCGGCGCTCCCGAACTGCCCGAGGACGCGGGGGAGTTCATCTCCCGCATCGGGGGCGACGATCTGCGCTCCCAGTTCCTCCCCATCGGTCAGGACGCCTTCCTCGCCGCGTCCTTCGCGCGCCGGTGGAACTCCGTCACCGATGTCGTACGGGGCATACGCGAAGCCGTCGCGGCCGCCGTCCAGGACGACCAGGCGGCCACCGCACTGGGCCCCGGCGCTCCCGGCGCCGTCGCCCTCGGCACCCGGCTGCCCGTCGCGCAGGGGCCGATGACCCGCGTCAGCGACCAGCCCGACTTCGCCGCCGCCGTCGCCGCGGACGGCGCGCTGCCCTTCCTCGCGCTGGCGCTCGCCGCTGCCGGCCAGACCAGGACGATGCTGGAGGCCACCAAGTCCGCGCTGGGCGAGGCTCCTTGGGGCGTGGGCATCCTCGGATTCGCCGACGAGGAGATCAGGGCGGCCCAGCTGGAGGTCGTACGCCAGGTCCGGCCCACCCACGCCATCATCGCCGGCGGCCGTCCCGCACAGGCGGCCGCGCTGGAGGCGGAGGGCATATCCACCTTCCTGCACGTGCCCTCGCCGGGGCTGCTGCGGCAGTTCCTCGCCGCGGGCGCCCGCAAGTTCATCTTCGAGGGAGCCGAGTGCGGCGGGCACGTCGGCCCGCGCAACAGCTTCCCGCTCTGGGAGGCGCAGGCCGAGATCCTGCTGGAGTTCGTGGCGAAGGAGAGACCCGGCGCTGCCGGTGAGATCACCGTCCTCTTCGCCGGCGGCGTGCACGACGAACGTTCCGCCTCGATGGTCGCCGCTCTCGCCGCACCGCTGACCCGCGCCGGGGTCGCCACCGGCGTACTGATGGGCACCGCCTACCTGTTCACCCAGGAAGCCGTGGACGCAGGTGCCATCCTTCCGCGCTTCCAGCAGCAGGTCGTCGCCGCCGAGCGCACCGACCTGCTGGAGACCGCGCCCGGACATGCCACCCGGTGCGCACACAGCGCCTTCACCTCCCACTTCTCCTCGCTCAAGGACCAGTTGCGCGAGGCCGGCGTGCCCGAGCGCGAGATCTGGGAGCAGCTGGAGAAGTTCAACGTCGGCCGGCTGCGCGTCGCCAGCAAGGGCATCGAGCGCGTCGGGCCCGAGCTGCGCGGGGTGGACGAGCAACGTCAGGGCGACGAGGGCATGTTCATGGCCGGCGAGGTCTGCGTGCTGCGCAGGAACGTCACGACGGTCGCCGCCCTCCACGAGTCCGTGGGCGAGCGTGCCGCCGCCCTGCTGCGCGTACGTGCGCACCGGCTGCGGGACGAACTCGGCCTCGCGACAAGCGGATCCGGGGTCGAGGAGGAGAGCCGGGCCGAACCGCTGCGCATCGCGATCGTCGGCATGGCAGGCATGTTCCCCGGCGCCGAGGACCTCACCGCCTTCTGGGCCAACGTGCTGGCAGGCAAGGACTGCGTCACGGAGGTGCCCGAGGAGCGCTGGGACCCGGACCTGTACTACGCGCCCGACGGCGACGGGGAGCGCACACCGTCACGCTGGGGAGGCTTCCTTCCCGAAATACCCTTCGACCCGCTGAGCTTCGGCATTCCTCCCGCCTCGCTGGCCAGCATCGAGCCCGTGCAGCTGCTGGCGCTGGAGGCAGCGCGGCGCGCTCTGGCCGATGCCGGGTGCGAGGGCCGGCCCGTCGACCACTCCCGTACGTCCGTCGTCTTCGGGGCGGAGGCCGGCAGCGACCTGTCCAACGCCAGCGTCCTGCGCACCGTGCTTCCGGCGTACCTCGGCGGTGACCTGCCCGCCGCCCTCGACGAGCAGTTGCCGCACCTGACCGAGGACTCCTTCCCCGGTGTCCTGGCCAACGTCATCGCCGGGCGCATCGCCAACCGGCTCAATCTCGGCGGGGCCAACTACACCGTGGACGCGGCGTGCGCCTCGTCGCTGACCGCCGTGGACGTCGCCTGCAAGGAACTGGTCACCGGCACCAGCGACATGGTCCTGTGCGGCGGCGCCGACCTGCACAACGGAATCAACGACTACCTGCTCTTCTCCTCCGTGCACGCCCTCTCGCCGACCGGGCGCTCCTCCACGTTCGACGACAGCGCCGACGGCATCGCGCTCGGTGAGGGCGTCGGCTGCGTCGTGCTCAAGCGCCTCGCCGACGCCGAACGCGACGGCGACCGCATCTACGCGGTGATCGACGGCGTCGGCAGCGCCAGCGACGGCCGCGCACTCGGCCTGACCGCGCCGCGCCCCGAGGGTCAGCGCGCGGCGCTCACCCGCGCCTACCGCAACGCGGGCGTCACTCCGGCTCAGATCGGCCTGGTCGAGGCGCACGGGACGGGCACCGTGGTGGGCGACCGTACGGAACTGACCACGCTCACCGAGGTGTTCACGGAGGCGGGAGCAGCACCCGGCAGTTGTGCCATCGGATCCGTCAAGTCGCAGATCGGGCACACCAAGTGCGCCGCCGGTCTCGCCGGGCTGATCAAGACGACACTGGCCCTGTACCACGGCGTGAAGCCCCCGACGCTGCACATCGAGGAGCCCAACGCCGCCTGGAACCAGGACAGCAGTCCCTTCTTCTTCCACTCGGCGGCCAGGCCGTGGGCCGCCGAGGCTTCCGAACGTGTCGCGGGTGTAAGCGCATTCGGCTTCGGCGGCACGAACTTCCACGCCGTACTGCGCGCCTACGACCAGGCGCCTTCCGTGCACTCCAGCGACGAGTGGCCGGTCGAGCTGTTCACCTTCCGCGGGAAGGACGCGGAATCGGCGCAGCGTGCCGTCAGCCGGCTCCTGGAGAAGGTCGAACAGGCCGGGAACGGCGGCACGTGGCGGCTGCGGGACTACGCGCTCGGCGCCGCCCGCGTCAGCGACTCCGCCGCCGTACGGGGCGAGCCGGTGCGCATCGCCCTCCTCGCGCAGAGCGTCGCGGAACTGCCAGGACTGCTGCGGCGTGCGGCCGAGGGCGCGCACGACCCCGCGGCGGGCATCTTCGCCGCCGGGGGCAGCACCACCGGTGCGGGGGCCGCTGGGACCCCGACCGGGACGGAATCCGGGGGAGGCGCCGTCGCGTTCCTCTTCCCCGGACAGGGCAGTCAGCGCCCGGGGATGCTCGCCGACCTCTTCGTCGCCTTCCCCGAACTCCAGCGCTACCTGCACATGGGCAGCCGCTGGGCGGACGCGCTCTACCCGCCGACCGCCTTCGACGAGGCGACCGCCGACGCGCAGCTCGCCCGCATCACCGACACCGCCGTCGCGCAGCCCACCCTGGGCATCGTCGAACTCGCCGCGGCCGATCTGCTCGCCTCGCTCGGCATCCGTCCGGACATGGCGGCCGGTCACAGCTACGGCGAACTCGTCGCGCTGGGTGTCGCGGGGGCACTGTCTCCCCAGGACGTGCTCACGGCGAGCGCCGCACGTGCCGAGGCGATACTCGACCAGATCCCGGACGAGGGCGACGCGGGCGCCATGGCCGCCGTGACCGCTCTGCCGGAGAAGGTCGACGAGGTGCTGGCACTGGCGGGCCTGGACGGCGAGGTCGTCACCGCCAACCGGAACTCGCCGCGGCAGACCGTGATCTCCGGCCCGACGGAGGCGGTCACCAAGGCCGTCGGCCACCTCAAGGACGCCGGTCTGTCCGCCAAGACGCTGCAGGTGGCGTGCGCCTTCCACAGCCCGCTCGTGGCAGGGGCCGGTGAGGCGTTCGCGCGGACTCTGCAGTCGATGTACATACACGCGCCCGGACTTCCCGTCTGGTCCAACAGCACGGCCGAGCCCTACGACGCCGTCCCCCATGCGGTGCGCGCAGGGCTCGCCGAACAGATCGGATCCCCGGTCCGGTTCGCCGAACAGATCGAGTCCATGTATGCCGCGGGCGCCCGCGTCTTCACAGAGGTCGGACCTGGCAAGGTCCTGACCAGGCTCGTTTCGGCGATCCTGGGGGATCGCCCGCACAGTACGGTCACATTTGAGGACGCCAGGCGCGGGGGACTGTACGGTTTTCTCGCCGGTGTCGCACAACTTGCCGTCGCTGGCACAGACGTGCGCACCGGAAAGCTCTACCAGGGGCGGGACGCCGTCGACCCGGAGAGCGCCACCCCCGGCAAGCCCGTCGGCTGGACCGTGGACGGTCAGCTCATCCGCCTCGCCGACGGCACCATTCCGCCCAACGCCCTTCGTCCCCCACGCCCAGTCACGGAGCTGATCGTGCCGGAACCCCCCACGCAGGACAGCCCCACGCTGTCCGGTCCGGACGCTCTCATCGCCGAATTCCTGCGCTCCAGCAGGGAGATGGTCACAGCGCAGAGAGATGTGCTGCTGCGCTACCTGGGAGCCGCCGACCTTCCCCCCGCTCCCGCCGGTTCACCGGCGCTGCCCGCTCCATCCGTCACGCTGCCTGCCGCGCCTGCCCCCATGGCGGCCGCGAGCACGCCCGCCGCTCCGGCCGAGCCCGTTGCCTCGCCCGCCGCTGCTGCTCCCTCGGGGACGGCTGCTGTGTTGTCGGCGGAGGCGGTGCTGGAGTCGGTGCTGTCGGTGGTGGCGGAGCGTACGGGTTATCCGGTGGACATGATCGAGCCGGACTTGGATCTGGAGGCGGATCTGAGCGTGGATTCGATCAAGAGGGCTGAGATCGCTGGTGAGTTGGCGGTGCGGTTGGGTCTGCCTGTGGGGCAGGACGCCGATGTGGAGGAGCTGAGTACGGCCCGTACGGCTGCCGGGATCACCGAACTCCTCGTCGCCAGGATCGGCTCCGCGGCTCCCGAGCCCGTTGCCTCGCCCGCTGCTGCTGCTCCCTCGGGGTCGGCCGCTGTGTTGTCGGCGGAGGCGGTGCTGGAGTCGGTGCTGTCGGTGGTGGCGGAGCGTACGGGTTATCCGGTGGACATGATCGAGCCGGGCTTGGATCTGGAGGCGGATCTGAGTGTGGATTCGATCAAGAGGGCTGAGATCGCTGGTGAGTTGGCGGTGCGGTTGGGTCTGCCTGTGGGGCAGGACGCCGATGTGGAGGAGCTGAGTACGGCCCGTACGGCGGCCGGGATCACCGAACTCCTCGTCGCCAGGCTGGCCCCTGCCGCCGGGACCGAGGCTCCGCAAGCCGCGGCCCCCGGAACCACGCCCGCGCAGGCGGAGAGCGGTGCGTCCGAAGAGCCGGCGGCGGGCAGTGCCGTCGTCGTGGCGCCGCAGCGGCTGGAGTTCACCGAGGTCGAACTGCCCGCGCCGCCGGCCCCCACCCTCGCCGAGGGCACCACCGTGACCGTCCTGGGCGGCGGCTCGCTGGGCACCCTCGTTGCGGAGAGGCTTCGGGAAGTGGGCGCGCTGCCGCAGACCGTGCCCGACGGTCAGCGACTCCCCGAGGAGCTCGGAGAGATCGTCTTCCATCTGCACTTCCTCCAGTCGCCGGAGGCCACGCTCCCGGATACCTTCCCGCTCTTCCAGGGCGTCCTGGCCTCCGGGCCCGTACGGCTGATCGGAGCGGAACGCCGTGCCGAGGGCGCCGCGTCCGGCCTGCGCGGCTTCTTCCGCAGCGTCGCCCGGGAGTACGAGAACGTCGCCGCGACTCTCGTCGAGGTCGGCGCGGACGACGACCCGGAGACGGTCGCCCGCGTTCTCGTGGCCGAACTCGGCGCCACGGAGCGCGAACCCGTCGTCCTCGCCGAGGGCGGACGCAGGCGGGCGCTGAAGCTGGCGCCCAAGGACCTGGGTGCCGTCGCCGCGACGGGCGCCGGTCCGGCCGGGGACGGCGTGTCCGAGGCGGCCGCCGCCGGACTCGACCGCGACTCGGTCCTGCTGCTGGTCGGCGGAGCCCGCGGCATCACCGCACGCTTCGCCCGTACGGTCGCGGCCGCGAGCCGCTGCCGGATCGAACTGCTGGGCCGCACCCCCGTGCCCCCGCAGTCCGAGGACCCGGCCACGGCCGCGGCGTCGGGACGCGACGAGCTGCGTACGGCCTTCATCGCGTCCGGCATGAAGTCGCCCGCGGAGATCGAGCGCGCCGTTTCCGCAGTCCTCGCCGAACGCGAAGTGCGCGAAACCCTCAGCGCGCTGCGGGAGTCGGGCAGCCAGGCGCGCTACCGCTCCATCGACGCGCTGGATGAGGAAGCCGTACGGGCCGCCGTGAAGGAGATACACGCGGAGCACGGCAGGCTCGACGGAGTCGTCTACGCGGCAGGCGTCATCGAGGACAAGCTGATCGCGGAGAAGTCGCCCGAGTCCTTCCGCCGCGTCTTCTCCACGAAGGCCGACGGTGCCCGCGTACTGCTCGACGCGCTCGGCGCGCTGCCCGAATCCCCGCGCTTCGCCGTGCTGTTCGGCAGCATCGCCGGAGCTCTGGGCAACCGCGGGCAGGCCGACTACGCGGCTGCCAACGACGCCCTGGAGGAGCTGGGCCGGCGCTGGTCGACCGAGGACCGCCGTGGCCTGACCGTCCACTGGGGGCCCTGGGCCGCGTCCGAGACCAACAGCGGCATGGTGACGCCCGAACTGATGCGCTCCTACGCGGCTCGCGGCATCGAACTCCTCGACCCCGAAGAGGGGCCGCTGAGTCTCCTGCGCGAACTCGCCTGGGGAGCGCCCACGGTGCACGCGGTGGTCGCCGCTGCATCCGGCTGGTGAACCGTGTCCACCCCTGAGCGGGGTTCGTCCCGCACTCCCGTCGCGATCGTCGGCATGGCCGCTCTCTTCCCGGGCGCCGGCGATCTGGACCGCTACTGGCAGAACATCGTCGGCGGCGTCGACGCGATCACCGATGTGCCCGAAGGCCGCTGGGACGAGGAGTTCTACGCGGCCGACGGGCCACGGCGCGCCGACCGCGTCTACTGCCGGCGCGGCGGATTCATCGACGACACCGCCGAGTTCGACCTGACGCGGTTCGGCATCATGCCCAACTCGGTGCCCGGGACCGAGCCCGATCAGCTGATCGCCCTCGATGTGGCCAACCGCTCCATCGAGGACGCCGGCGGGGACGGTGCGCTGCCGGAGGACCGGCAGCGGGCGGGCGTCGTGCTGGGCCGCGGCGGATACCTCACGCCCGGCCTGGTCCGGCTCGACCAGCGCGTGCGTACGAGCAACCAGGTCGTGCGCACACTCCGCGAGCTGGTGCCCGAACTGGGCGAGGACCGGCTGGAAGAGGTGCGCTCGGCCTTCGCCGCCCAACTCGGGCCCGAGGCACCGGAGTCGGCCATCGGCCTGGTGCCCAACCTGGCGGCCTCGCGTGTCGCGAACCGGCTGGACCTGCGCGGCCCCGCCTACACCGTCGACGCCGCGTGCGCCTCGTCGCTCGTGGCCGTCGACCACGCGGTCCGCGAACTCGACGCCGGACGCTGCGACATCATGCTCGCGGGCGGAGTGCACCACTGCCACGACATCACGCTGTGGTCCGTCTTCAGCCAGCTCGGCGCGCTCTCGCGGAGCCAGCGGATACGCCCCCTGCACCGCGGCGCGGACGGAGTCCTCATCGGCGAGGGCACCGGAATCGTGGTGCTCAAGCGCCTCGCCGACGCCGAACGCGACGGCGACCGGATCTACGCCGTCGTGCGCGGCACGGGCGTGGCCAGCGACGGCCGTTCGGCCAGCCTGTTCAACCCCGACCCCGGCGGCCAGGTGCGTGCCGTGCGTCAGGCGTGGGACGCCGCCGGACTCGACCCGCTCGCACCCGGCTCGATCGGGCTGCTGGAGGCGCACGGCACCGCGACACCCGCGGGCGACGAGGCCGAACTGACCACGCTCGCCGAGGTGTTCGGCACCGAAACGGCCCCCGGGGGCACCGGCGCGGAGCAGAACGGCAGCGGCGCGGTCATCGGCTCGGTGAAGTCGATGATCGGGCACACCATGCCCGCCGCGGGCATAGCCGGACTCATCAAGGCCGCACTCGCCGTGCACCACGGGGTGCTGCCCCCGACGCTGCACTGCGACGACCCCCACCCCGCCCTGGCCCGTACCCGCTTCTCCCCGCTCGCCGAGGCACGCGCCTGGGAGGAACCCCTGGACGGCACCCCGCGCCGGGCGGCCGTCAACGCCTTCGGCTTCGGCGGCATCAACGCCCACGTCGTACTGGAGCAGCCGGCGACGCGCCCCGCAGACGGGAAGGCCCCTGCCCGCACGACCCCGACGGCCACGGCGCAGGTCGAGGAACCCGAGCGGGTGCTGCGGCTGGCGGCCGACGGCCCGGAGGCGCTGGCGGACCTGCTGGAGCGCGACGACGCGTCGGTACTGGCGCTCGGCCTCGACGAACTCACCCCCGTGACCGCACGGTGCCGGCTGGGCATCGTCGACCCGACGGCGCGCCGCCTGAAGCTCGCACGCAAGGCCGTCGCCAAGGGCGTGCCGTGGTCCGGCCGCAGCGACGTGTGGTTCAGCCCCCGCCCGATACTCGGCCCCGCGGGAGGGCGCACCGCGTTCGTCTTCCCCGGACTGGAGGCCGAGTTCGACCCCAGGGCCGACGGACTGGCCGAGCGGTTCGGGCTGGACTTCTCCTTCGGCAAGGACGCGGAGGTGGGCGACGTCGGACGGCACGGTGCCGCCGTCTTCCAGCTCGGCAGGATCCTCGACGCGGCACTGCGCAAGCTCGCAGTCGTGCCCGACGCGGTCGCCGGGCACAGCGTGGGCGAGTGGACGGCGATGGCGTGCGGCGGCATCCACGCGGCCGACGAGGTCGACGCGTTCCTCGCCGGGTTCGACCCCGACGCGCTGCGCGTGCCGGGAGCCGTCTTCGGCGTGCTCGGCATGCCTGCCGAGGATGTCCTCGCGGAGCTCAATGGACGCAACGACGTCGTGCTCTCCCACGACAACGCCCCGAACCAGTCGATGATCTGCGGCGCCGAGGAAGCCGTCGAGGCGATCGTGCTGCGCATGCGGTCCCGCGGAGTGATCAGCCAGGTGCTGCCCTTCCGCTCCGGGTTCCACACGCCGATGCTCGCCCCATACCTCGGGCCGATCCGCGAAGCGGCGGAGGCCTACCGCCTGCACCCGCAGACGACACCCGTGTGGTCCGCGACCACCGCCTCCCCCTATCCCGAGGGCCCCGACGAGATACGGGAGTTGTTCGTACGGCACCTGCTGGAACCCGTGCGCTTCCGGCAGATGATCCTGGCCATGTACGACGCCGGGCACCGCGCGTTCATCACGCTCGGAGCCGGGCAGCTCGGCTCCCTCATCGACGACACCCTCTCCGGGTGCGACCGCCTCGTCGTCTCCGCACACGCCGGCACCCGGGACAGCCTCGCCCAGCTGCGCCGCGTCGTCACCGCGCTGTGGGTCGAGGGCGCCGCACCGGACGTGCGGCCGCTGCTGGGTTCCGAGCGTGCCGACAGGAGCGAGTCGAAGCAGGTCAAGTCCTCCGCGCGCCGTCCGGGCATGCGGCTGGACCTCGACGGGGCGCTGGTGTCCCTGCCCGAATCGGTTCACGGAAGCCTCTCCGGAGCGGTCGGTGCGGCGGCGACCGCCCACGCGGAACCGGTCACCGCGGCGCCGGCCCCCGCCGCGGCGCTCGCCTCCGCCTCGATGGCGCGGCTGGACCGGGCGGGCTCGGGCAATCCGCTGGCCGCCGAACTCTCCGCGCTCCTGCACGACACGGCCTCCGCCGCCGCCGACGTGATCGGTGCCGGAGCCCGCCGCCGCGTGCCGGCCGCACGTCCCGCACACCGGGGTCCTGCGGGCGGCCCGCCCGGGCGTCGCGGTCCTTCACCGGCACCGCCCTCACGCCCGCAGGGCCGGGAGCGCACGGCACCGCCCGCATCCACCACGCCGTCGGCGCCCCCGGTACCGGAGGCTCAACAGGCCCTGGCGCCGGTGCCGTCCGTGCTCCGCGTGGGCGTGGAGGAGATGCCGTACCTGGTCGACCACTGCTTCTTCCGGCAGCGCCCCGGCTGGCCCGACATCGCCGACAGCTGGCCGATCGTGCCCGCCACCACCGTGATCAAGCACCTCATGGAGATCGCGGAACGCGCCGTGCCGGGCATGCGCGCGGTCGGTCTGCGCGATGTGAGGCTGCTGAAGTGGATCGAGGCCGTCCCCGCTCACGACGTCCCGGTCGCCGTCCGCCGGACCGCGCCCGCCGAGCTGGAGGTCGAGCTGACGGGCTCCTCGCGCGCCGTCGTCGAGCTCGCCCCCCGCCACGACCTTCCCCCAGACTCCGTCCGGGGGGTCCCCCAGGCGCCGTGGCCGGTCGACCCGTCCGCGGACCGCGCACCGGACATGCGTGCCGAACAGCTCTACACCGAGCGGTGGATGTTCCACGGGCCGCGGTTCCAGGGCGTGACCGAACTGACGGCCATCGGCGACAGGCACGTACGGGGCGTGATCACCGCGCCCGAGGCGCCGGGCTCGCTGCTGGACAACGTCGGCCAGATACTGGGCTACTGGATCATGGCGACGCTCACCGAGCGCACGACCGTCTTCCCGGTGAGCGTGAACCACATACGCTTCCACGGCCCCGAGCCCGGCGTGGGCGAGCGCCTGACCTGCTCCATACGCATCACCGGCGTCACCGACAGCTCGCTCACCGCCGACATGCAGCTCCTCCACGAAGGCCGTGTGTGGGCGGAGTTGAAGGGCTGGACGGACCGCCGCTTCGACACCGACGCGGGCATCCGCGCCGTCGACCGCTTCCCCGGCTGCAACACGCTCTCCGCACAGCAGCCTGAAGGCTGGTCGCTGGTGCACGAGCGCTGGCCGGACCTGGCCACGCGCGAACTGGTGATGCGCAACATGCTCGGCGGTGAGGAGCGTGCGGGCTACGCGGCGCTTCCCCCCGTCCGCAGACGGCAGTTCCTGCTCGGCAGGATCGCCGCCAAGGACGCCGTGCGCGGCGTGCTGTGGGCGGAAGGCGCCGGCGACGTCTACCCGGCGGAGGTCTCCGTGCACAACGACGACGAGGGCAGGCCCTTCGTCCGCGGCGTGCACGGGCGCACCGTCGGGGAGATGACGGTCTCCATCGCGCACCGCGGCGAGTGCGGTGTCGCGATCGCACGCCGCGGCCCGTGCGGCATCGACGTGGAGGAGATCACGGCCCGTCCGCAGGCCACCGTCGAGGCGGCCTGCGGTGCGGAGGAACTCGCCCTGCTGCGCGGCCTGTCGGAGGGCGGGCCGGAGCACGGCGCGGAGAGTCCCGGGAGTGAGGAGGTCTGGTTCACGCGCATGTGGGCGGCGAAGGAAGCCGTCGCGAAGCTGCGTGGCACCGGGCTGAGGGGCCGTCCGTCCGACTACCAGGTGGTCTCGGCGGACAACGACCGGCTCCGGGTGTGTCACGGGGGCGACTCGTACGAGGTGCGGGTGCGGGAAACATCGAATCCGCCGGGCTTGCCCGAGCGGCGGTATGTGGTCGCCTGGGCGGCCGCCTACGAGGAATCAGGAGTGCGAGATGACCACTGACGCGACCGGGTTCGCGCCTGCGCAGCCGCACGACCAGGCGCAGGCCGGAGCCGAACCGGGGGACGTCCTGGCGGACATCGCCGGCATGCTGCGTGAACTGCTCGAGGAGTACGGCTTCGACGAGGCCGAGATCGGGAGGGAGACCACCTTCCACGACGACCTGGAGCTGGAGAGCATCGACCTGGTGACGCTCTCGGGTTCACTGCGCGAGCACTACGGGGACCGCGTCAACTTCGCCGAGTTCGTGGCCGATCTCGAACTCGACGAGATCATCGCGCTCACCGTCGGGCAGTTGGTGGACTTCGTCGTCGCGTCGCTGCGCTCCACGGAAGCGGGCTGATCCGGGATGAAGATCCGTACCGGAGAGATCACCACCCATGTGCAGCGCCTCCCCGCCGCCGAGCGCGAGGGGCAGCAGGGGGAGCCGCCTGTCGTGGTGTTCGTGCACGGGTTGCTGACCGACAGCCTGGCCAGCTACTACTTCACGCTCGGGCCCGCGTTCGCGGCGGCCGGCATCGACGTGATCATGTATGACCTGCGTGGGCACGGCCGCAGCGACCGGCCGGAGAGCGGCTACCAGGTGGAGTGCTTCGTCGACGACCTCGTCGCACTGCTCGACGCGCTCGGTGAGCACCGGCGGGTGCACGTCGTGGGCAACTCCTTCGGAGGGACGGTCGCAGCCGGGGCAGCGGCCTGGTACCCGGAGCGGATCGCGACCCTCACCCTGATCGAGGCGGAGCCGCCCGTCCCCAGGTGGACCGAGCACATGGCCAACGGGCTCGCCCTCGCCAAGGAGCACCTCGTCAACGAGGACGTCATCGAGTGGATCAAGGAGAACCGTGGTGCGCAGACCGCGCGCCTCTCGCGCGTCGCGGGCCGCATCCTCAACTCCACGACGCTGGGCGCGGAGGTGTGGAGCGGACGCGTCATAGACGACGACCTGTCGGCGATCACCTGCCCGGTGCTGGCCATCTTCGGTGAGGAGTCGGGGCTCGTCGCCCAGGTCCCCCTGTTCGAGAGCGCGCTGGAACGCTGCCGGACCGTCGTCCTGCCCGACCAGGGTCACTCCGTCCTGGTGGAGCGCACCAAGGAGACGCGCGACCTGCTCCTGGACTGGATACTCGAGCACGACGAGGCCGAGAAGAGGGCGGCCGGGCACGAACTGGCAGAGGCCGTACGGTGACTCGCTTCCTCTTCGTCGTCCCCCCGCTGGTCGGGCACACCAACCCGCTGCTGGGGGTCGCCGATGAACTCACCGGCAGGGGCCACCGGGTGGCCTGGGCCGGGTACGGCGACCTGATCCGGCGCCTGGCCGGACCGGACACCGAGGTCCACGAGACGCGGATGCCGGACAGCGACATCGCGAGGCCGCCGAAGCTGGCCGGGCCCGCGGCCTTCCGCTTCCTGTGGGAGGACTTCTTCGCGCCGCTGGCCGGGCTCATGGCGCCCGGCGTCGACGCCGCAGTACGCGAGTTCGGCCCGGACGTCGTCGTGGCGGACCAGCACGCCGTCGCCGGCGCGCTGGTGGCCGAACGGCACGGCATCCCGTACGTGACGTCGGTGACCACCTCGGCCGAACTCACCGACCCGCTTTCCTCGATGCCGAAGGTGGACGCGTGGCTCAAGGGCATCTTCGCCTCGCTGCGCGCCGAGTTCGGTGACGTGCGGCGAAGCGACGACCCTCGTTTCTCCCCGCACGGCATCGTCGCCTTCACCGGCCGCGCGCTGCTCGGGGACGCCCCGCTGCCCTGGGACGGCGTGCACATGGTGGGCCCGGCGATCGCCCCGCGGGCATCGCAATGCGACTTCCCCTACGAGGAGTTGGACCCGGGGCGGCGCAAGGTCCTGGTCACCCTGGGCACGGCCAACGCGGATGCCGGCGGGCGGTTCCTGGGGGAGGCCGTCGCCGCGCTGGAGAGCATGCGCGAGACGGTGCAGGGCATCGTCGTCGACCCCGGCGGCCTGCTCGAAGGGCCGGCGAAGCGGCCCAAGTCGGAGCTGCTGGTGCGCGAGTACGTGCCGCAGCTCGACCTGCTTCCCCACCTCGACGCCGTCGTGTGCCACGGCGGCCACAACACCGTGTGCGAATCGCTCTGGCACGGCGTACCGCTCGTCCTCGCACCGATCAGGGACGACCAGCCGATCGTCTCGGGGCAGGTCGTCGACGCCGGCGCCGGAGTGCGGGTGCGCTTCAACCGGGTCGACGCTCCCCGGCTGGCCGCGGCGGTCACCTCCGTACTCGATCCGGCGGGCGGCCACAGGGCGGCGGCCGAGTCGATCGGCCGCTCCTTCCGTGAGGCCGGTGGTGCGCGGGCTGCCGCGGACCACCTCGACCGCGTCGCCGCCCAGGCGGCGAACTACCAGGCAGCAGGCTGACTCCCGCCCGAACAGCGACCTGTAGGACGGCACATGACGACGGCTCCCGGACCCCACGAGCCCTTCGGGTTCTTCAAGGGCTCCCAGCCCCAGGCTCCGCCACCGCAGTATCCGACCGCGCCCGAGCGGCCCGGCGACCCGCGGGCGAGCGTGCTGCGGATCGACCACCGCAAGCGCGCGCCGCTGCGCGTGCTGATGGGGTACGCCCGTCCCCACCGTCTCGTCCTGTTCGCGACGCTGCTGCTGGTGCTCGCCTCCAGCGGGGCGGGCCTGATGCAGCCGCTCGTCGCGCAGCAGGTCCTCACCTCCCTCTCCGGCGAGGGCGATGTGAAGGGTCCCGTCATCCTGCTCGGTGCCCTGGTGGTGGCCGGCGCGGGGCTGACGGGCCTCCAGTCGTGGTGGCAGCAGCGCACATCGGAGCGGGTCGTGCGGCGCGTGAGGCAGGACCTCGTCTTCCGGCTGATCAGGCTGCGCGTACCCGAACTCGACCGGCGTCCGCCGGGCGACCTCATCGCCCGCGTGACCTCCGACAGCACGCTGCTGCAGAACGCCGCCACCGAGGGCCTGGTGATGATCGCCAACGGCATCCTCAGCATCGCCGGTGCCGCAGTGCTCATGGGGATCGTGCACCTGCCGCTGCTCGGCGTGACCGTGGGCGTGCTGGTGGCGGTCGGCCTGATCATGGGCGGCATCCTGCCGCGCATCCGCAAGGCGGTCGCCCGCGCCCAGGAGTCGATCGGTGCCGTCGGTTCGGCGCTGGACCGCACGCTCGGCGCCGCCCGCACGGTGAAGGCCAACGGCGCGGAGGACCGGGAGACGGAGGTCGCCGACAAGGCCATCGACGGCGCCTACAAGGCGGGCCTCGTGGGGGCCAAGTACGTAGCGCTCGTCAAGATCCTCTCCGGTGTCTCCATCCAGGCGGCGTTCCTTGCGGTGCTCGGCGTCGGCGGTGCGCTGGTTGCCTCGGGGGACCTCAAGACCCCCCAGCTGATCGCCTTCCTGCTCTACGTCTTCTACCTGGCGAGCCCGATCGGCTCCCTCGTCGCCGGACTGGGCATGCTCCAGCAGGGGCTGGGCGCGGTGGGGCGCATCGAGCAGATCAAGCGGATGGGCGTCGAGGCCGACGTCGACGAGATGCCGCAGGACCACGTGCCGCCGCAGGCCCCCCAGGACCACATGCCGCGGCATCCGTCGAGCCCCGGCGCGAACGGCAGGGCGAACGGACGGCCCGACGGCCGTATGAACGGCCTCGCCGACGGCTACATGGACGGGGAAGAGGGACCGCAGGGCAGCCCGTCCTCGACGATGAAACTGAAGGTCATCGGCGCGCGGGCCGCGGGTGTGCGCAGGCCGCCCACCATCGAGTTCCGCGACGTGCGCTTCGGCTACCCCGGACGCGGCATGGCGCTGAAGGGCATCTCGTACACCATCCCCGGCGGAACGCAGACGGCACTCGTCGGTCTCTCCGGCGCGGGCAAGACCACCATGTTCGCTCTGCTCCAGCGCTTCTACGACCCGACAGCCGGTCAGATCATCATCGACGGGGTCGACATCGAGAGCATGCGGCGGGCCGAGGTGCGCCGCCGCATCGCCTACGTCGAGCAGGACTCCCCGGTGATGGCGGGCACGCTGGAGGACAACCTCAAGTACTCGGCGACGAACGCGACTCCGGCGGACATCGCCGAGGCCCTGCGCGTGACGCGGCTCGACGCGCTGATCAGCCGCCTGCCGGACGGGCTGCGTACCGAGGTGGGCAACCGCGGCGTCTCCCTCTCGGGCGGTGAGCGCCAACGGCTCGCGATCGCACGGGCGTTGCTGCGCAAGCCGGAGGTGCTGCTGCTGGACGAGGCTACCGCCCAGCTCGACGCGCGCAACGAGCAGGCGCTGCGCGAGGCGGTGGACCAGGCGGCCCGGCGGTGCACCGTCATCCTCATTGCGCACCGGCTGTCGACCGTGACCCATGCCGACCAGATCGTCGTGATGGAGCACGGCGAGATCCGTGCGCTCGGCAGCCATGAGGAACTGGTCAAGTCCGACCCTCTGTACCGCGAACTCGCCGCGTCCCAGATGCTCGTGGGTGAAGAGGGCGGAGCGGACACGAAGGGCGGCGCGAAGCCGGGCCGACCTGCCGATGGGGGAGCGCCCGCCGGCGCGCAGGGCACCGGCACGGGCGGCGGCAACGGCGGCGTTCGCGTGCCCGGTGGCACGCAGGGCGGTGGACCGGGTGGTGTGCCGGGTGGTCCGGGTGCCGGGCGGCCCGCCGACCAACGAGGCGCTCGTATGCCGGGTGGCACGCAGAGCGGTGTGCCCGGTGGCCCCGGAGCCGGGCGTCCTCCCGCCGATCAAGGCGGTGCACGTATGCCGGGTGGTACGCACGGTGGCGGGCCGGGTGCCGCGCCCGCGGGTGCCCCGGGCGTCCGTGGCGGTCAACGGCCCGTGCAGGGAACGGGTCCCGTGCAGGGAACGGGTCCGGGGCCATCGGCCGACCCTCCGCAGGACCGCCGCGTCACGTCGCCGGGCGGACCTCCGCACCGCTGATCGCACGAGCAACTCCAGGCCCTGCGCAGGTACTTCGAACATGAAGGGCGCCCGCCGAGTACGACGGACGCCCTTCACTTTCTCTGCCGGAGGAAACCCCCGGACGGTCAGCCCATGAGCGGGTTCAGGGCGGCGAGGTAGCCGTCCCGGTGTCCTGCCGTATTGGGGTGGTAGGACTCGTTGAGCTTGTCCCACTCCAGACTGGTGACCCATTCATCGCCGTTCGAGCAGATGGTGTGCGGGTCGAAAACCGGCCGCGCGTCCAGGAAAGTGAATCCGGCTTCCTTCGACCGCGCGGACATGATCTCGGCGAGTGTGTCGGCCGCGGAGTTCAGCGCTGTCCGCTCCTTGTCACTGAGACCGAGAATGCCGCAGTCACCTCCAATTGTGTAGAGACGCGGATATCCGACGACGATCACTTTCGCGGACGGTGCCGCGGCACGCACGGCCGAGTACGTCTGGGAAAGCGCCGGCGACAGTGTGCTGGTGGCGGCAGCCTTCGCCGCCTCGACGCCGGCAATGCAGTCGGCGTCGTCCGCGGTGAGGATGCAGTTCTTCAGCACGTCGACGAACCCGACGTCGTTGCCGCCGACCTGCACCGTCACCAGGGACGTGTCCGGCGTCAACTGGCCGACCTGCGAATTGATGACATCGGCCGTGGTGGCGCCCGAACACGCCGCTTCCACGAATCCGACGTCCGGATGCGCCGCTGCCCAGAGCCTCGGGTAAGAGGTGGGACCACGGCGGCAGGCGTCGTCCGGATTGTCGTAGGTCCTCGTTCCTACAGCCACGGTGTAGGAATCGCCAAGGGCCACATATTTGCCCGCGGCAGCCTGTGATCCCGGAGCGACGAAGGCAATGGCCACCATCGCAAGCAATGCGGCGAACAGCAGCTTCAACGAGCGCATGAAGTTGTCTTCTCCGAAGGTGGGGGATGAGAACAGAACAGAACATCATAGAAATAGCAGCAGCCCTGCTCGCGCGGGTACGGCCGGGTACGTAATTTTTGATCACGTTTCGATAAACTCAAAGATTTTCGATCATGTTTCGGTGATCCACGGCAGGTGGCAATACCGGCAAATGCGGGCGACTTTCTTTGCGGATTTCTCCGGGTCTGTGAACGGAAATTGCGGACGCGATTACGGGTGCCGGAAGGCGGTCGCCGTGCCCGCCCGCCGGTGCGTGCGCGTCCCCCGGCCCGGTCGGCCTCGCTGTCTGCCGTGAAGACCCTTCACGCACCCGTCACTTGATCCAACGTCTTCCGTCACGGCCCCTGCAGGCCCTGGTCGGCTTCGCGTTCGCAACCCGCACATCACTCCACCCGCCGCGACCGCTCCCGGGCAACCCTGGCCGCGCACATCGCTCGTTCGGGGGAGACGGAGCAAGACGGAACGGTTCCGCTGCCTGGACGGTGCTTACGGTCCGGGCATGCACGTCACGAAGAACCGCACCCGGGAGGGCTCGCACACCGGCCCGGCCGCGGAGCGTCCCGAAGAGGCAAGCCTCGCGGCCCGGTCGAGAGCGGCAGTTGTGACCGGCCTGCACGTCTCCTCGTTCCGCACGCTGCGCGACCGCGCCATCCCCCTCGCGCCGGTCACCCTGCTCACCGGGCCGAGCGGCAGCGGCAAGTCGGCGGTCCTGGAGGCGCACGAGGCGCTGGCAAGGCTCGGCGGCGGTGAGGCACTGGGGGAGGTCTTCGGGCGTGCGTCCGGAGGTGCGGGCGCGTACGTGCCGAGCCGGTCCCGTCCCGACGCGGAGGGGCGGCGCGGCTTCCGGCTCGGCTGCACGGTGGACGGCCCGGCCGGGCCCGTACGGTTCGATCTCGCCGTGCAGGCCGAGCCCGAACTGCGCATCGCGGGGGAGCGGTTGTCCGTTCCCGGCGGACGCACCCTGCTTGCCACGGCCCTGCGCGACCCGGCCCGCCCCGCTGTGCAGGCCGAGTGGCACAGCGCGGGCGCCGGACGTGTCACGAGGGCCCGGCTTCCCGCCGACAGGCTCGCGACGGCCCTGCTGCCGCTGCGGGTCGCCGGCGGCACGGAGGAGGAGCGCCGGGTGTTGGAAGCGGCCGAACAGGTGGTGGTGGCGCTGCGTTCGGCATTCGCCTGCGATCCGCGTCCGGAGACCATGCGCGATCCCGTCTCAGCAGCCGACACCCTGCTGCGCGGCGGCTGCGACAACCTGGCGGCCGTGCTGCGCCGCACCCGCACGGAGTGCGCCATCCGGCACGGGCATCTCATCGACGCCCTGAGTGCCGGCTTCGCGGGTCCGGTCGCCGATCTGGTCTCCGACCTCCCGGACGAGCGGTCCGAGAGGGGCCGCGTCCGCGCGTTGATCGTCGGCCCCGACCGGGGACCCGGCCACCCGCGCGACCGCACGCCCCTGGAGTGGCTGGGCGACGGCGAGTTGCGCTACGCCGCGCTGGCCCTGGTGCTGCTCACCGGCCCCGGAGTGCTGTCGATGGACCCCGTGCAGGAGGTGCTTCCCGCCAGGCAGGCCATGACGGTCCTTGCCGACGGGCTGGACAGGGCACTGGACGCACGGCAGACGGCCGAACTGATCGCGCTTGCGGTGCGGATGGGGGAGCGGGGGCACGTGAGACTGCTGGCCGCCGTGAGCGATGCGGGCACTGCGGCTGCCGAGGCCGCGCGGCACCCGGGCGTGTCCCTGGTAGACCTGGGGGGTGATTGAATTCCCCTCTTCTTCCCCGTCCTCCGGCGACCGGCCCTCGCGGCCCGGTCCGCAGGAGCCCGTGTCTTTGTCCCAACTCCAGCGCAGGCTCGCGGAGTTCGCGAAGGCGCGCGACTGGGAGCAGTACCACACGCCGAAGAATCTGGCCGCGGCGCTGAGCGTCGAGGCCGGCGAACTCGTCGAGATCTTCCAGTGGCTGACGCCCGAGGAATCGGGCCGCGTCATGGAGCGTCCGGAGACCGCCCACCGGGTCGAGGACGAGGTCGCGGACGTCCTCTCGTATCTGCTGCAGTTCTGCGAGGTGTTGGGCGTCGACGTGCTGAAAGCGCTTGCCGCGAAGATCGAGCGCAACGAGAAGCGTTTCCCGACTACCGGAAGCGGTCACTCTATGAAGTGACAGAGGTATTCGCGAGAGGCGGTACGCCCGGATCAGTCCCAATTTGCCCGGCTTGCTTGCCTATTGGGCGTCACTCTCCGTAGTGACGCGTGGAGGGAGGTGGTGAGGTTGGATGCGGTGCATCTCATCAAGGCCACCCGCCACGCGCTCGCCGAGTGCGAGTCCGTGGAAGAGATTGTCGCCGAATCATGGCAGGTACAGGCTCTTGTCGGGGCGATCGGACGTCTTCTCGCGGCGAGCGGACCGCAGTCGGTACGGGCCGACGCGCGCGGTCTGAGCGAAGCGGGCCAGCAGGCCCGCCACTCCTCGGTGGGTCCCGGGCTGCGCGACGGCGGGACGCGCGAGGTGCGGGCGGACCGGCTCTCCCAGATCCAGGACCCCAAGTGCGCACTGTCCGACCTGAGCGGGCTGCTCGCGGAGACCGGTGTGGCGCTCGTGCTCGTGGCCGTCTCGGCAAGGGAGGAGGGGGTCTACTGGCAGTGCATCGAGGCCATCGACGCCGCCGACGAGTCAGGGGAGTGTGTGGCGGCCATTCTGCGCAGGCTGGAGGCGCAGGAACACGGTCCGGCAGCCTGACGCGGGGAGGGGCCTCCGGTGGGGTTGAGGCAAGATGGGCGTCATGAGGCTGCGCGTATTCACCGAACCCCAGCAAGGAGCGAGCTACGAGACGCTGTTGCGCGTCGCGAAGGCTGCCGAGGATCTGCAGTTCGACGCGTTCTTCCGGTCGGACCACTATCTGGCCATGGGCGACTCCGACGGCCTGCCCGGCCCGACCGACGCCTGGACCACGCTCGCCGGGCTGGCCCGCGAGACCAGCCGCATCAGGCTGGGCACCCTCATGACCGCGGCGACCTTCCGGCTGCCCGGTCCGCTCGCGGTCCAGGTCGCCCAGGTCGACGACATGTCGGGCGGCCGGGTCGAACTGGGCCTGGGCACCGGCTGGTTCGAGGACGAGCACACCGCGTACGGCATCCCCTTCCCCGCGGAGAAGTTCGGACGGCTCGAGGAGCAGCTGGAGGTCATCACCGGGCTGTGGTCGACGCCGCCCGGAGAGAAGTTCGACTACCGCGGCAGGTACTACACGCTGAAGGACTCGCCCGCGCTTCCCAAGCCGGCCCAGCCCAGGGTGCCCGTGCTCATCGGCGGGCACGGCAAGGTCCGCACGCCGGCTCTCGCCGCGCGCTTCGCCGACGAGTTCAACATCCCCTTCGCCTCCGTCGAGGACAGCGAGCGGCAGTTCGCACGGGTGCGGGCGGCCGCGGAGAAGACGGGGAGGGACATCGTCTTCTCCAACGCGCTCGTGGTCTGCGTCGGCAAGGACGACGCCGAGACGGCCCGGCGCGCCGCGGTCATCGGACGGGACGTGGAGGAGCTGAAGGAGAACGGTCTCGCCGGCTCGCCCGCCGAGGTCGTCGACAAGATCGGCCGCTACCAGGAGGCCGGTTCCTCCCGCATCTACCTGCAGTTCCTCGACCCGCACGATCTGGATCACCTTCAGCTGGTCTCCGAGCAGGTGCGCCCTCAGCTGTCGTGACCCGTCCCGCGATTGCTCTGAGCACAGCCCTCGCCCGCGGCCCGCTCGTCCTGGACGGCGGGCTCTCCAACCAGCTCGAGGCCCAAGGCTGCGACCTGGCCGACGAGTTGTGGACGGCGCGGCTGCTGCGCGACGACCCCGGGCAGATCGCGGCCGCACATGAGGCGTATGTACGGGCGGGGGCGCGCGTGCTCATCACGGCCAGCTATCAGGCGTCCTTCGAGGGCTTCGCGCGGGCGGGAGCACGGGGCCGGGAGGCGTCGGAGCTCTTCCGCCGCAGCGTGGAGCTGGCCCGCCGGGCGGCCGAGCGCTGCGGCGCGGGCGAGGAGGTGTGGGTCGCGGGCTCGGTCGGTCCCTACGGCGCGGTCCGTGCGGACGGCGGCGAGTACCGGGGCAGATACGGGCTGAGCGTGCGCGAACTCGCCGCCTTCCACCGCCCGCGGATCGAGGCCCTGGCAGAGGCGGAACCGGACGTACTGGCGCTGGAGACCGTCCCGGACGCCGTCGAGGTGGAGGCGCTGCTCCAGGCCGCGGCCGGCTGCGGCATCCCGGTGTGGCTGAGCTGCACGATCGCCGGTGGCCGCACCCGTGCCGGACAGCCAATCGAGGAAGCCTTCGCGCCGGCGGCCGGCCAGGACCAGGTCGTCGCCGTGGGCGTCAACTGCTGTGCGCCGGGCGACGCGGACCGGGCTGTCGGGAGGGCGGCGGAGGTGACGGGCAAGCCGGTCGTCGTCTACCCCAACAGCGGCGAGGAGTGGAGCGCCGCCCCCGGCCGTGAGTGGCACGGCTCCCGCTCCTGGTCGGCGGACCGCGCCGCCGGCTGGGTGGAGCGGGGCGCGCGCCTGGTCGGCGGCTGCTGCCGAGTGGGCCCTGACCTCATCGCGGAGCTGGCACGCGAACCCTCCATGAGGGCCCGCGGCCAGGCGGCGTCCGACGACTGAATCTGCCGCGGACGGCGGCCAGTTGACGGACAAGAGCGGACTCGGGGCCGCCCACGGTGACCGCCGCATTCCGGCGTCAGCGGCAGGGGCGCGGGCCTCCGCCGAGCGGGACGCCGGTGCGCCGTGCCTGTTCGACGGACGCGGGGGAGTCCTCGCTGCGTGCCGCCTCCGTCGGGATCTCGGGTTCGGCGGGGACTGTCGGACGGTCCGCCGGCGGTGTGTACCCCTCGAGGCGGGCCGTGCCCCAGACATACGGGTCGGCCTGGGCGCTGCCGAACGGCGACCACGCGAGCCGCGTCTGGCCCGTCTTGTCCTGGGTGTCGGAGTCGTAGACGAGGATGTTCGCCGCGAACCGCTCGGGGTCCGCCGCGGCGGGCAGTTCCCCTAGCGGGATCTTCGCCTCGACGGTGTAGCCCTTGTAGGGCTCGCCGACCGCGGCCGCGACACGCATCCCGGGTGCCGTCTTCTCGGCGGGACCCTGCCGGTTGTCGGCGTCCCGCTCCGCCACCGGACCGCCGTCTCCGTCCGTGAAGGGGAAGATGCCGGTCTTGAACGTCACCGAGGTGTCGTCGCCGTTGCCGCGGGGGTCGAGCGTGATCTCGACGGAGTCGGTCCGCCAGTGCCTCTTGGCGTCCTCCTTCTCCAGCCGGGTGCCCTCGCGGTCGTCGGTGACGGTGACGAGCACGTAGAGGTCGTCTCCGTGCCGGGACATCTTGGCCGTCGCCGAGGAGTCGGCGGCCGGTACCTCGTCGCCCTCCCAGTGGCGGAGGCGCAACTCGGGGCCCGGGTACTCGGCTTCACCCTCGACGCCGTTCAGGACGGGAGCCACGGCCACTTCGGGAACGGTAGTCGACGGCGGAGCCGGGTAGTCGGGCTGCGCGTTGTTGGCCAGCCACGGCAGTCCCACGCGCCGCGTCCACTTGCGGAACTCGGCGTACACGGGCCGGAGTTCGTCCTGCTCGCGCACGGGCGCCCCGACGGCCCGGCCCTTGTCCGCCAGCACGCTGAACCAGTCCGAACCCAGCTTCTCGGGGTCCGTGGGAACCTCGGGCGGCATCGCGGCCCATCCCTGGCTGCGGTACATGCGGCTGGCGTCCCGCTCCACCTGCGCCCAGGTCTTCCCGCGCTCGCGCGACGTGTGCCCTGACCAGACGCCGATGACGGGCAGGCCCGTGTCCGGGTCCTTGCGGCGTTCCTTGGGCGCATCCGGCCCGAGGAGATCCGAGAAGCCGTAGTTCTGGGACAGCAGCCGCCGCGGGTGCCACGGCCTCAGTCCCTCGCACGAGATCTGGTCGGGGAAGGCCCGTTCGTCACCGGCCAGGAAGAACGCCTCGATCGCCAGCCGCGCCGACATCTGGTGCCCGCCGTGCTGGTTGAACGGACGTGGATCCATCGTCACCACGGTGTGCGGCGTGGTCATGCGCAGCAGCCGGACCATCCGCTCCAAGGTGTCCCGCTCGTGCCAGATCCGCTCGGTGAGCGGGGCGGAGAGCGTGTACCAGAAGTCGGGCTTGTCGAGGTAGAAGATGTTCTCGATGCCCGCGAGCGCGGTCGCGGAGCGCTCCTCGCCCTCGCGCAGCATGCCCAGCGGTGCGCCTTCCTCCGGGCCGACGGCGTTGCCGCCGCCCTCACCGCGCGTGATGGTGACGACGCCTGTGCGCAGCCCCAGCCGTTCACGCCACAGGCCGAAGGTGGACAGGTTCCCCGCCTCGTCGTCCGGGTGCGCGCTCACGAACAGCACGTCGTGGTGCGCGGGGTCGCGGCGTCCGGCGGACGGACGTTCAGCGGCATGCGCGGCGGGGATCCCCGCCGTGCAGACCGCGCCCACCAGGCCGGAGGCCATGGCGGCCGTCACGAGCCGCCGAGGGGGTCCTGCTGTGCCGGTTCGCCCGTCCGGATCGACCACGATGAAACCGCCTCTTCCTCGGCCCGTATTCAGCTCGCGGATGTTACCGGCCGCAACCCTTCGGCATCTTCCCCCTCCGGACAAGCGGCCCGCAGGCCATATCCGCCGCCCGTGACGACCTGCCCGGGACCGGTGACCGGGCACCCCGGACATAGCAGCGGGCCGTACCCGTACAGGCACGGCCCGCTGCGTCCCGCCCCTCCGGCGTGGAGACCTTTGCGCAAACACTACGCGCGTCACGTCCTCCTCGGCGAGGATGGAGACATGGGTTTCCATGTCGATTCAGAGGCCGGACGGCTGCGCCGCGTGATCCTGCACCGTCCCGACCTGGAGCTGAAGCGCCTCACGCCGACGAACAAGGACGACCTCCTCTTCGACGACGTGCTGTGGGTCCGCCGTGCCCGCCAGGAGCACGACGCCCTCGCGGACGCGCTGCGCGACCGCGGGGTCGCGGTGCATCTCTTCGGTGACCTGCTGGCCGAGACGCTGGACATCCCCGAGGCCCGCACCCTCGTCCTGGACCGTGTCTTCCACGAGAAGGAGTACGGGCCGCTCGCCACCGGCCATCTGCGTGCCGCCTTCGACCGGTTGCCGACGAAGGAGCTGACCGAGGCGCTGGTCGGCGGCATGACCAAGCGCGAGTTCCTGGAGGGGTACGAGGAGCCGGCCTCCGTCCGCTTCCACGTCATGGATCTGGACGACTTCCTCCTCGCCCCGCTCCCCAACCACCTCTTCACGCGCGACACTTCCGCGTGGGTCTACGACGGCGTCTCGATCAACGCGATGCGCTGGCCCGCCCGTCAGCGCGAGACCGTGCACTTCGAGGCGATCTACCTCCACCACCCGCTCTTCGCGGGGCCGGACAGCCCGGCCTTCAACGTGTGGTCCGAGGGTCAGGGCGCGTATCCGTCGACCATCGAGGGCGGCGACGTGCTGGTCATCGGCTCGGGTGCGGTGCTGATCGGCATGAGCGAGCGCACCACGCCGCAGGCCGTGGAGATGCTGGCTCGGGGACTCTTCGCGGCGGGTTCCGCCCGGACGATCGTGGCGCTCGACATGCCCAAGCGCCGTGCGTTCATGCATCTGGACACCGTGATGACCATGGTCGACGGAGAGACCTTCACCCAGTACGAGGGGCTGGGCATGCTCCGCTCGTACACCATCGAGCCCGGCAGCAGCACCAACGAGCTGAAGGTGACGGATCACCCGCCGGAGCACATGCACAGAGCGATCGCGGCGGCCCTCGGGCTGGACCACGTCCGCGTCCTCACGGCCACACAGGACGTGCACTCCGCCGAGCGCGAGCAGTGGGACGACGGCTGCAACGTCCTGGCCGTCGAACCGGGCGTCGTGCTCGCCTACGAGCGCAACGTCACCACGAACACGCACCTGCGCAAGCAGGGCATCGAGGTGCTGGAGATCCCCGGCAGCGAGCTCGGCCGGGGAAGGGGCGGACCGCGGTGCATGAGCTGCCCCGTGGAGAGGGACCCGGTCTGAGCGCTGCCGCGACGGTACGGAGCAGGTGCACTGTATAGAGATTCGAACGACGGTATAGAATTCCAGGTCGATATCAGTCAGCCTCTGCCAGCGACCTAGGAGCCCTCATGGCGACAGACCTCACGGGCCGCCACTTTCTCAAGGAACTGGACTTCTCGCCCGAGGAGTTCCGTTACCTGATCGATCTGGCCGCCGAGCTGAAGGTGGCCAAGAAGGCGGGCGCCGAGCAGCAGAGGCTGCGGGGCCGGACCATCGCGCTGGTCTTCGAGAAGACCTCCACCCGCACCCGCTGCGCCTTCGAGGTCGCCGCCGCCGACCAGGGCGCCGGCACGACCTATCTGGATCCCAGCGGCTCCCAGCTGGGCCACAAGGAGTCCGCGCGGGACACCGCGCGGGTCCTGGGCCGCATGTACGACGGCATCGAGTACCGCGGCAGCGGCCAGGCCGTCGTCGAGGAGCTCGCCGCCTACGCCGGCGTCCCCGTCTACAACGGACTCACCGACGACTGGCACCCCACGCAGATGCTGGCCGACGTGCTCACCATGACCGAGCACTGCCCCAAGCCCCTCGCGGAGACCTCGTACGCCTACCTCGGCGACGCCCGCAACAACATGGGCAACTCCTATCTCGTCACCGGCGCCCTGCTCGGCATGGATGTGCGCATCGTCGCCCCGCGTGCGCTGTGGCCCGAGGAGCCCGTCATCACGCAGGCACGCGCCGTCGCGGCCCGCACCGGTGCCCGGATATCGCTCACCGAGGACGTCGAAGAGGGCGTGGACGCCGCCGACTTCGTCGCCACCGACGTGTGGGTCTCTATGGGCGAGCCCCAGCACGTCTGGGACGAGCGCATCGGACTGCTGCGGCCGTACGCCGTGACCATGGAGGTGCTGCGGGCCACCGGCAACCCGGACGTGAAGTTCCTGCACTGCCTGCCCGCCTTCCACGACCTGGGCACGGCCGTTGGACGGGAGATCCACGCACGGCACGGCCTGGACTCCCTGGAAGTGACGGACGAGGTATTCGAATCGGCCGAGCACTCCGTCGTCTTCGACGAGGCGGAGAACCGGATGCACACCATCAAGGCCGTGCTCGTCGCCACCCTCGAGGACGGGTCCCCGGACAGGGCGTAGGGCGACCATCGACGGATCCAGGACGCGCGGCTTCGTGAGCGCCAGTCGATCACGAGCACCGGTGACGTCCCCGAAGGTGATCCTTCAGCGCGATGCGCGCAGGTAAGCGTCCAAGGTGCTCATGAGGTGGGCAACGCGGCCCTTGCCCGTCGGCGCGAGCGGATACCGGCCGAGCACATCGATGAGGACCGGTGAGGCGCGTCGCCCGGCTTGCTCGAGGAACTTGTCCCCGACGTCCGGGTCGTCGCCCGCACGCAACTCGGCCACGCGCGCTGCGCACGCGGGCCCGCGCAGGATGTGACCCACCTGGGTGGCCTTCGCGATGGGGTGCAGATACGCGGAAGCTGCGGCATCGCCGGCGGCGCGCGCAGCAAGACGTACGACTTCGGCAGGTGCTTCCTTCGCTGCGCGGTGTGCGTCCAGCGCGGCGACCCGCTGCAGCTTGGTTCTTCTCGCCCCGTTCACGAACTCCCAGGCAGCATCAACGGCTGCACGGGGGCGGGGATCACCTGGAACGCCCTCCTCGAACACCGGAAGGACTTCCTGGGCACTCTCCACCACATAGCGCGCCACGACGCGCAACTCGTCCATCGTCAGCTCGAAGTCACCGGCGCCGGTCGTCATCGGCCGAGTCTCCCATCGACGCGGTGGTCGACGAGGGCGCGCCGAGTACGGGCCCGGGGCCGTCCGTCAACATGCGCCTACGGGCCGTCAGTCGCCGCGCACCGCGAGACCGTCCAGCATCTGCCGCTGATGCCGGTGGCCGATCGTCTCGTAGCCGACCACGGTGACGAACGGGGCGAGCATCACCACCAGCAGGCACGCCGCGACCCCGACACCCGCTGCGGACAGCCCCACCGCGACGGCCAGCACCGCGAGCGTGACGGAGATCAGCAGCAGGTGGAAGGGGTCGCCCGCCGACAGCAGCAGCGTGTGCAGCAGGTAGACCATCAGCAGGTAGAGGCCGACCGGTACGGCCAGGGAGAGCACCACGGGGACCGGGCCCAGCTCCGTGTGGTGCTCGAGATACAGACCTGCCACGTGCAGGCCGGCGCCGGCACCGGCGATCCCCATGAAGAGAGGGATGTGCCCGTAGCCGAAGAGGTATCCGCGGCGCCGGCGGTGGACCAGGATGTCGCCGAAGGGCGTGAGGAAGTACGTCCACCACATGCCGAAGGTCAGCCCGACACCGGCGACGACGACGGCGATCGCGTCCCCGCTCCAGTGCGTCCCGACGGCTCCTCCGAAGAGTTCGCCCGAGGAGGCGACCGTGCCGACGACTCCCTCCCCGAGCGTGATGATCGCGAACAGGCCGTACCGCTCGGCGACATGGTGGGGATGCCAGGGCGTCCCGCCCGCGCTGCCCTGAGTGAGGACGGGCAGCAACAGCTCCAGCGCCCCGAGGGCGATGATGGCGGCGATCACGACGCTCAGCGGTAGATGCGCGAATCCGACCGCGATCCACCCGATCTGCGCGGTCGCCGTCCAGCGGATGTTCGCCATCCCGACGCTCACGAAATCGCGGGACCCCCGCGCCACGCGCCACCACTGGACCACCATCGCGATCCGCATCACGACGTATCCGAGCACCATCATCCGCAGCTCGAGGTGTCCGCCCACCTCGACCGAGTGGAACATCCCCGGAAGGCCGAGTGAGAAGACGACGACCCCGATCATCTGCACCATCGTCAGCACGCGGTGGAGCCAGTCGTCCGTGCCGAACGCGGACGCGAACCAGCTGAAGTTGATCCAGGCGACACTGATGGCGAACATCGCCAGCGAGAACGCGGCGAGCGCCTCCACGGGGTGTCCCTCGGCGAGCATCTCCGCGAAGTGGGTGGCCGCGGTGCCGACCGCGACCACGAAGGTCAGATCGAACAGCAGCTCCAGAGGTGTTGCCGACCGTCCGCTTTCCTCCGGGTCCCGGCCGGTCACCGGAACCAGGCTGTGTGCCACCCGGCCCTTGCCGGCGTCGTCGGAGCGTTCAGAGTTGCCCATGCGCCGCATGATGCCGCATGGAGACGCGGCGGCCCCCCGGTCTCGGCGGCGGCCCTGCATCAGCGTCGGACGGACGAGAGCGACGGCGGGGGACGGACAAGAGCGACTGGGCCGTAACCGCCCGCGGTTCGGTCCGCGTGGCGATGACGCGACGAAACGCGGTTGCCGTCTCCGACCGTCGCTCCGCCTGTGGTGGTCAGTCCGCGCCGCCCTGCATCGGGGCCCAGAACTCCTCGAACGACATCGTGCCGTCGCCATCCGTGTCGAGTACGTCGATGAATTGCTGCGCCTGCTCTTCGGTGAGGTGCTCGCCGCGCAGCTCGGCGACAACCTGCTGGTATTCCTTGGCGGTTATCTGCCCGTCGCCATCGAGGTCGTACGCATCGAAGACCTTGCGCGCGGCCGCTTTCATGTCCACCACGTGAGTTCGCCCTTCCTCGTTGGATGTTGTGCGATGTTACTGCGCAATGATCGCCCGCAGCACGCCGAAGCTTGACGTGCGCCGGGCGGCCGGATGGCTGCCAGGGCTGATGGTCGGGGAGAGCAGGGCGAGCCGTGCCCACGGCAGGAACTTCCGTGCGTGTTCAGCCTGTTGCCGCCGCCACACCGCTGGTTGAGCCGAAGCGAGGAAGACGCCGGAGCCGATGCAGACAGGCGTAACCGGACCAGCCTGATCCGCCGGACAGGCCTCAGCCGTGCAGCGCCAGATAGGGCGCCAGAGCCAGAAGCGTGCCGGCGAGGGCGAACTTGAGTTTCCGTACGGGCACGGCATGGGCGATCTTCCAGCCGATGACGACGCCGGCCAGCTCCGGGATGCCGACCAGCGCGGCGAGCGCCCAGTCGATCGAACCGTGCACGAGATACGCGGCGGTCCCGACGCTCGCGATGACCACGGACTGCGCCTGCGCGGCGGCCAGAGCGGGCAGCAGCGGCAGGCCGCAGATCACCAGCAGGGGCACGCTCAGCATCGGGCCGCCGAGCCCGAAGAGCCCCGCGGCCACGGCGACCAGGAGCCCGACGGCGCCCGTCACCACCGGTGAGAGGGTCTTGTCGTCGTCCTCCTCGGGTGCGGAGGTGCGGCGCTCACGCACCCACACCAGGATGCCCGTCGTGGCGACGGCGAGGGCGAGCAGGATCCCGAACACCCGCCCGTCGACAAGGGTGTTGAAGAGCACGCCCAGAGGTGAGCCCACCAGCGCAGCGCCCGAGAGGATCAGCGCGATGCGGCGCGTGCGGGCGTCGCGCAGCTGGCCGGAGCGCGTGTAGGCGGCGGTGCCGAGGGCGCCTGTCGCGATGTGCGTGGCGATGGCGGTTCCGGCGACGCCCGAGGGCGAGAGCCCCGTCAGCAGGAACATCCCGATGGTGGGCAGCACGCCGCCCGGACCCACCGCCGTGATGCCGATGCCGCCCACCAGCCCGAAGAGCGCCAGCAGCGCGAGTATCAGCGGACCGTGCTCCATCAGCCTCTTTCCCTCCCCGCGACCGGCGACCACGCTATCCGGTCGCGCTTCCGCACCCCAGCCACGTCTATCGCGCACCCGTGACGGCAGTCACGAACCGGTGATACGTTCAGCGTGTGCCGTCGCCGGCGTCTCGAAGGAGGCCTTGAGCCATGAGTGAGCCCACCAGCGAGCACAACGCCCCGGGAGCATCCGCATGAGCCCGTACACGGGCTCGGCCCGTCCGACCGGCGAATGGCGGCACATCAAGGTCAGCGAGGACGACGGCGTCGTCACCGTGACGCTGGCCCGCCCGGAGCGGCTCAACGCCCTCACCTTCGGCGCCTACGCCGATCTGCGCGACCTCCTCGCCGAGTTGTCGCGGGAGCGCCGCGCACGCGCGCTCGTGCTCGCGGGCGAGGGCCGCGGCTTCTGCTCCGGCGGTGACGTCGAGGAGATCATCGGCGCGACCCTGGACGCCGACACCGCCGAACTCCTGGACTTCAACCGCATGACGGGCCAGGTCGTTCGTGCCCTGCGCGAGACGCCGTTCCCCGTCGTCGCGGCCGTGCACGGCGTCGCGGCGGGCGCGGGTGCGGTGCTCGCGCTGGCGTCGGACTTCCGCGTCGCGGACCCCACGGCCCGCTTCTCCTTCCTCTTCACGAAGGTCGGCCTCTCCGGCGGAGACATGGGTGCGGCCTATCTGCTGCCGCGTGTCGTCGGCCTCGGTCACGCCACCCGCATCCTCATGCTCGGTGAGCCCGTACGCGCCGATGAGGCCGAACGCATCGGTCTCCTCAGCCAGTTGACCGAGGAAGGCCAGGCACAGCACGCCGCTGCCGAACTCGCCCGCACACTCGCCGACGGCCCCGCTCTCGCACTCGCGCAGACCAAGGCGCTGCTCACGGCGGAGCTCGACCTGCCGCTCTCGGCGGCCGTCGAGATGGACGCCTCGACGCAGGCGCTGCTGATGCACAGCGACGACTACGCCGAATTCCACGCGTCGTTCAGCGAGAAGCGCCCGCCGAAGTGGCGGGGGAAGTGAGCGGGCGTACCGCGGCGGCCTCCGCGCGCGGCGGGGCGGGCATGCGCGTCGCGGTCGTGGGCGGCGGACCCGGCGGGCTGTACGCGGCCGCCCTCCTCAAGCGCCTCGACCCCTCCCGCAGCGTCACGGTCCACGAACGCAACGCCCCCGACGACACGTTCGGCTTCGGCGTCGTCCTCTCCGACGAGACCCTGGGCGGCATCGAGCACGCGGACCCCGCCGTGTACGCCGCGCTCCAGCAGGAGTTCGTGCGCTGGGACGACATCGACATCGTGCACCGCGGCCGCACTCTCACCTCCGGCGGCCACGGCTTCGCCGCGCTGGGACGCCGCCGCCTCCTGGCCGTACTGCACGAGCGCTGCCGCGAACTGGGCGTGGAGCTGCGATTCCGCAGCGAGGCACCCGCGCCGGCCGAACTGGCCGCCTCCCACGACCTGGTGGTCGCCGCCGACGGGGTGCACAGCGCCACCCGGGACGCCTTCGCCGACGTCTTCCGTCCGCACGTGACCACGCACCGCTGCCGCTACATCTGGCTCGCCGCGGACTTCGCGCTCGACGCCTTCCGCTTCGAGATCGCCGAGACCGAGCACGGCGTTCTGCAGCTGCATGCCTATCCGTACGAGCGCGCCGACGAGTCGGGCCCCGGCGCCTCCACCGTCATCGTCGAGGCGCGCGAGGAGGTCTGGCGGGCCGCGGGGCTGGACCAGCTCGACGAGCGTGCCTCGGCCGAGCGGTGCGCCAAGCTCTTCCCCGAGACCCTCGGCGGCAGCCCCCTGCGCGGCAACAACTCGCAGTGGATCGCCTTCCGTACGGTGCTCAACGAGCGCTGGTCGCACGGGAACGTGGTGCTGCTCGGCGACGCCGCGCACACCGCGCACTTCTCCATCGGCTCCGGCACCAAGCTCGCCGTGGAGGACGCCCTCGCGCTCGCCGCCTGCATCGAGGAGCAGCCCGACCTGCCCACGGCGCTGGCGGCGTACGAGGAGGAACGCCGGCCCGTCGTCCTCTCCACGCAGCGCGCGGCACGCGGCAGTCTGGAGTGGTTCGAGGACCTGGCGACCTACATAGGCCAGCCGCCCCGCCAGTTCGCGTTCAACCTGCTCACCCGCAGCCGCCGCGTCACCCACGACAACCTGCGGCTGCGCGACGCAGGATTCGTCGCCGGGGTCGAGGCCGAGGCGGGCGTTCCCGAGGGAACCCCGCCGATGTTCACGCCCTTCCGGCTGCGCGAACTGACCCTGCGCAACCGCGTCGTGGTCTCCGCCATGGACATGTACTCGTCCGAGGACGAGGCGGGCACCCCCGGCGACTTCCACCTCGTGCATCTGGGGGCACGCGCGCTGGGCGGAGCGGGTCTCGTCATGACGGAGATGGTCTGCGTATCGCCGAACGGCCGCATCACGCCCGGCTGTACGGGCCTTTGGACGCAGGAGCAGGAGGCGGCGTGGAGCCGCGTCACCGGCTTCGTGCACGCGCAGTCGCCCGGCACCGCCGTCGGCGTGCAGATAGGGCACTCCGGCCGCAAGGGCTCGACCAAGGTGATGTGGGAGGGCATCGACGAACCGCTGCCGGACGGGAACTGGCCGCTCGTCGCGCCCTCACCCCTGCCGTACCGCGAAGGCGTCAACCAGGTGCCGCAGGCCCTCACGACGGCCGAACTGGCAGGGATCCGCGAGGAGTTCACCGACGCGGCACGGCGGGCCGCACGCGCCGGCTTCGACCTGCTCGAACTCCACTGCGCCCACGGCTACTTGCTCTCCAGCTTCCTCTCGCCGCTCACCAACCGCCGCACCGACGCCTACGGCGGCGGCATCGACGCCCGCCTCCGCTTCCCGCTCGAGGTCTTCGACGCGGTGCGCGAAGTGTGGCCGCGGGAGCGGCCGATGACCGTACGCGTCTCCGCCACCGACTGGGCCGAGGGAGGCATCACACCCGAGGAGGCGCTGCACGTGGCCGCCGCGTTCGGCGAGCACGGCGCCGACGCCATCGACGTCTCCACCGGCCAGGTCGTTGCCGACGAACGGCCCGACTACGGACGCTCGTACCAGACGCCGTACGCCGACCGCATCCGCAACACCGTCGGCATACCCGTCATCGCGGTCGGTGCCATCTCCTCGTGGGACGACGTCAATTCGCTGCTGCTCGCGGGGCGCGCCGATCTGTGCGCGCTGGGACGACCGCACCTCTACGACCCGCACTGGACGCTGCACGCCGCGGCCGACCAGGGATACGAGGGGCCCGGCGCGCCCTGGCCGCTGCCCTACCGCGCGGGCAGCCGCAAACCCCCGACGGGCCGGACCGACGCGCCCAAGCAGCGGCTCACGCTGTAGCCCCTGCCTGTCACGGACGGTACGTGCGGTGCCTGCCGGGCGTCTCCGCGGCGTCACCTTCGATAGGTGTCCCGGTCGGGGTTCCAGTCCTCGTCGAACCAGCGGTCGTCCGGCTCGCGCCGGTTGCCGACGATCGCCGCGATGGGCGGAATCACCAGCGCCGCCACGCACAGTCCGACCGCGGCGGGAACCGAGATCAGACGCACAAAGCTCCACGCGCTGATGAAGAGCACCAGGCACGTGGCCATCAGCACGAAGTAACGCCTGCGCCGTCGTGCGTACATACCTCAAGGGTATTGCGGTCAGGTGGCCGCCGGGAGGTCCGGCCGGTGGGCTGCCGGCCGTCCGCGGGTCAGCCCTGTGCGAAGCCCACCGCGTACTCGCGTCCCGGCTCCCGCAGCTTCTCGTGCAGCGCGAAGAAGACCTCCGCGGAGCGCTCGCCGGGCCAGTCCGCCGGCAGCAGGGCCGCCGGCAGCCCGGGATCGGCGTAGGGGAGTCGCCTCCAGGCGTCGAGGGCCGGCAGATAGTCCCGGTACGCCTCCTCCGGGGGCGCCTGCCGACGCCGTGACCAGGAATGCAGCACCGGCTCGTGCGCGTCGAGGAAGGAGCGGTGCAGCGAAGCCAGGGACTTCAGGTCCCACCAGCGCGCCACCGCGTCCGCGGTCGGCTCGAAGCCCTCGTGCGTGCCGGTGAAGAGATCCACGTACGGGGTGAGACCGAGCCGTCCCAGACTGTGACGCGTCTCCTCCTCCAGGTGGGAGGGGGCGATCCAGATGCCGGGAGCGGCGTTGCCGAAGCCGAGCCGTGCGAGGCGTGAGCGGAGTATGTGGCGGCGGCCCCGCTCGCTCTCCGGGACCGAGAAGACGGCCAGCAGCCAGCGGCCGTCCGCCACGGGGCGGGCGTAGACGCGGCGGTCGCCGTCGTCGAGGAGTTGCCGCCCGGCCTCCGAGGGCGCGTACCCGGCCGCCTTGCTGCCGGGCCGGTCCGCGCTGAGCAGCCCGCGCCGCTTCAGCCGTGACACGGCGGAGCGGACCGAGGGCGCGTCCACGCCGACCGCACCGAGCAGCTGGATCAGCGCCGCGACCGGCACGGTGCTGCCGGGGAAGGCACGCCCGTACGCCCCGTAGAAGGTGAGGATGAGCGAACTCGGCGAGGGTCTGGCGGCGGGCTGCTGCTGATTCACGCGGTCACTCTAGGCGGGCAGTCCGTCCGCGGCCTGATCCGCTTCGGTCTGCCGCGGCTCGGCCTGTTCGGGGCCGGCTTCGCGCAGCAGGTACCGCTGGAGCTTGCCCGTCGGCGTACGCGGCAGGGAGTCGGCGAAGACGAATTCGCGTGGGCACTTGTACGGCGTGAGCTCCGCAGTGGTGAACTCGCGCAGCGCCTCGGCCGTCCCCGCCCCCGCCTCGGTCCCCTCCCGCAGCACCACATGGGCGACGACGACCTGGCCGCGCCGCTCGTCGGGGCGTCCCACGACGGCCGCCTCGGCCACGTCGGGATGCCGCAGCAGGGCCTCCTCGACCTCCGGGCCCGCGATGTTGTAGCCGGCCGAGACGATCATGTCGTCGGCGCGTGCGACATAGCGGAAGTAGCCGTCGGCCCCGCGTATGTAGGTGTCGCCGGTGAGGTTCCAGCCCTCGCACACGTACTCGCGCTGCCGCGGGTCCGCGAGGTAGCGGCAGCCGACGGGGCCGCGCACCGCCAGCAGCCCCGGCTCGCCGTCCGGCACCGGAGTCAGATGCCCCTCCTGGTCCCTGCGCACCACCCGGGCCTCGAAGCCCGGCACGGCGACACCCGTGGTGCCTGCGCGGGCGGCCTCGTCCGCTGCGGAGACGAAGATGTGCAGCATCTCCGTCGCCCCTATCCCGTTGATCATCCGCAGACCGGTCGTCTCCTGCCATGCCTCGTAGGTGGCGGCGGGCAGGTTCTCGCCGGCGGAGACGCAGCGGCGCAGCGAGGAGATGTCGTACGTGCGCTCGCCGTTCGCAGCGCCCGTGGAAGCGGTGCCGATCTTGGAGAGCATCCCCCGGTAGGCGGTCGGAGCGGTGAACAGCACGGTGACACGGTGCCGTTCGACCGCCGAGAGCATCTGCTCGGGGCCGCTCCACTGACCGAGCAGAGCCGATGCGCCGGCCCTCAGCGGGAAGATGACCAGCCCGCCGAGCCCGAAGGTGAAGCCCAGCGGCGGGCTGCCCGCGAAGAGGTCGTCCGGCGTCGGACGCAGCACGTGCGCGGAGAAGGTGTCGGCGACGGCGAGCACGTCACGGTGGAAGTGGACGCAGCCCTTGGGTTTTCCGGTGGTGCCCGAGGTGAAGGCGATCATCGCGACGTCGTCCGCGGCGGTGGCGACGGCCTCGTAGCGGTCGGGCTGCGACTCGCACAAGGCCAGCAGATCCTCCGGGCCGTCGCCTCCGAAGGCCGTCACGCGCAGCCCGGGTACGTCCGCCTTCGTCAGCTCGTCCAGGGATGCCGCGTCGCACAGCGCATGGCTGACCTCGCCCATGGCGCACACCGTGCGGAGCTCGTGCGCCCGCTGTGCCGCCAGCACCGTCACGGCGACCGCTCCCGCCTTCATCACCGCGAGCCAGCAGGCCGCCAGATGAAGGGAGTTGGGGCCGCGGAGCAGTACCCGGTTGCCCGGGACGACGCCCATGACGCTCGTGAGGACGTGGGCGATCCGGTCCACGCGGGCGCGCAGTTCGCCGTAGTTCCAGCACTCGCCGTCGTCGCCCCGGAAGGCGGGCCGCTCGGCGCCGTACCGCTCGGCGGAGCCGTCGACCAGCTCGGCGCCGCAGTTGACGCGGTCCGGGTAGCGCAGCTCGGGCCGGTCGAAGACCAGTCGCGGCCAGTCCTCGGGCGGGGGCAGATGCTCCCGGGCGAAGGTGTCGACGTGTGCGGACGGGCTCAGATGCATCGCAAGCCCCCTCAGGGGTGTGCCGTGTGCCGGTGTCGCCGGTGTGCCGTTGAGCGTAACGTGTTGGTGACGACAGTCAACGGTCCGCGATAGAGGATCAGCGACTGCGAGCACCAGCCGCCATCAGGAGGAGGCCCGCCGATGCCCGCGTTCGCCCTGGAACCGGAGCAGCACAAGTGGTGCGAGGAGCTGCGCACGCTCGGAGTCCGTGAGCTGCGCCCGCTCGCCGAGGCCGGGCAGGACGGCCGCATCAACCGCGAGTTGCTCGCCGCTCTCGGCGAACTCGGCCTGCTCGGCCGCCTGTTCGCACCGGACGGACGCCCGGCGAGCGCCCTCGACCTGTGCCTGCTGCGCGAGTCCCTCGCCTACTCCTGCACCGAGGCCGAAACCGCGCTCGCCCTTCAGGGCCTCGGCGCCGGGCCGGTAGCCCTCGCGGGCACCGACGCACAGCGCGCAAGCTGGCTCGGCGAGGTGACGGCGGGACGTGCCGTCGCCGCCTTCGCACTGAGCGAGCCGGGCGCGGGCAGTGACGCGGCGGCCCTCACCCTCCGCGCCGAACCGGACGGCACCGGCGACGGGCACGGATGGCGGCTGACCGGAACCAAGACCTGGATCTCCAACGCCCCGGACGCCGACGTCTTCACCGTCTTCGCCCGCACGACGGAGGGCACCGGCTCCCGCGGCGTGACCGCCTTCCTCGTACCCGCCGGGCGGCCCGGACTCGGCGGCGAGCCACTGGAGATGATCTCCCCGCACCCGATCGGCACCCTCACCTTCGACGGCGTCCCCGTCTCCCGCGACGACCTCCTCGGTGAGGTCGACGGCGGCTTCGGCGTCGCGATGCGCACGCTGAACCTGTTCCGGCCCAGCGTCGGCGCGTTCGCGACCGGTATGGCGCAGGCCGCCCTGGACGCGGCCGTCGAACACGCCGGAACGCGGCCCGCGTTCGGCGGCACGCTCAGCGATCTCCAGGCCGTCTCGCACCAGTTGGCGGAGACCGCGACCCGTATCGAGGCGGCGCGTCTGCTCGTCTACTCGGCCGCCGCGGCCTACGACCGCGGCGAGCCGGACATCGCACGCCGCGCCGCCATGGCGAAGTTGCTGGCCACGGAGACCGCGCAGCAGGCCGTGGACACCGCCGTGCAGATCCACGGCGCCGCCGCGCTCCAGCGCGGGCACCTCCTCGAACACCTCTACCGCGAGGTGCGCGCGCCCCGCATCTACGAGGGCGCCAGCGAAGTGCAGCGCTCGATCATCGCGAAGGAGCTCTACCGGTGACCGACGCCGACTCCCGCCCCCACCTCCAGCGCACCAACCCGCCCGAGCTCTCCCCGCCCACCGGCTTCTCGCACGCCGTCACCGCGACCGGCTCGCGGATCGTCTTCCTCGCCGGCCAGACGGCGCTGAACGGTGAGGGAGCAATCGTCGGCGGCACGCTCACCGACCAGTTCGAGCAGGCGCTGGCCAATCTGCTGACGGCGCTGTCCGCGTCCGGCGGAAGCCCCGCGGACCTCACCCGCGTGACCGTCTACACGACCGACGTCGCTGCCTACCGCGCCGTCGCCCGCGACCTGGGCGCCGTCTGGCGCCGCCACGCCCGCCGCGACTACCCGGCGATGGCGGTCATCGGCGTCTCCCGCCTGTGGGACGAGGAGGCGATGGTGGAACTGGACGGCATCGCGGTCCTGCCGTGAGCGGCCCGTCCACGCCGTTCACCTGGAACCTCAACTTCAGTTGAGGTCAACTCCTCTTGCTGGCCTGACGGTTGTCAGGGAACCTCACGGGCAGCGATTCGGGTCCTCGCCGAGCGCATGCAGTGATGACGGCTCCCTCACGCCAGGCCGAACTGGACTTGCTACGCAAGGCGTTGGCCAGGAATTGCCGGTGCTCGGGAACTGTCCGGGTGTGCGGCTGCTGGCCGTGGCGGCGGGCGGCCAGGCCCGGTGCCGCTGGCGGCGGAATCACCGGGGATCTCCCCAGGTCAGTTTGGCGGCGGGGCCGCCTGGATTGCGGCGTGGTGGGTGAGCGCTTCACAGCAGGCCGTGGCGGGGCGGGCGGGTGCCGTTGAGTACGTGGCGGCCGAGGTGCTGGATCTTCCAGCGGGCCGGGTCGTGGAGGGTATGGGTACGCGCGTCACGCCAATGGCGGTGAAGGTTGAGGCTGTCCAGGGCGGCGCGGGTGCCGGCCACTTCGAAGAGAGCACTGCTCGTCTGTACTGCCGCCTTGCCCGCGTGTACTTTCGCCGCGGCGACGGCCAGTGACGCTTCGGCCGCGGTGTCGTCGGTGAGTTCGGCGGTGGCGGCGTCCACGGCTCGTGCCGCGGCGTCGAGGAGGGCTTCCGCCGCGCGCACCTGGAGGGAGAGTTCGCCAAAGCTCTGAATGAGCAGTGGATCCTCGGCGGCCGTGGCGTGGCCGCTCTCGAACCACGGGCGGCTCTTCGTTCGTACGAACTCTGCCGCCTCCGCCAGAGCACCCACCGCGATGCCCGTGTCGATGGCCGCATGAAGCAACTGTGCGACGGCGCCGTGCAGTTGAGGACCTTCGAACGTCAGATGGTGCGGCACCACGCGGTCCGCCGGTACGGCGACGCGCTCCAGGTGAACCGTGCCGCTGGCGGTGGTGCGCTGGCCCATGCCGTCCCAGTCGTCCTCGACGGTGACTCCTGGTGCGTCCCGTGGGATGTAGGCGACGTGGAGCGCGTCGTCCGCGTGAGCGGCGCGGGCGAGTACGGGTATCCAGTGCGCGAAGAGCGCACCGGTCGAATAGTGCTTCACACCGTTGAGCACGAAGCCGGCGCCGGTTCCGTCAGGTTCGAGGCGGGTGCGCAGGTCCTGGATGTGCTTGGTGCCTCTTTCCGACTGGGCGTTGCCGAACCGCCGCCCTGCCAGTACCTCGGCGAAGAAGAACCGCTGCTGCGCCGGACTCCCTTGCCGGCGCAGCACGTTGACATAGACGAAGTGGCTCTGCGGGATCTGCGCGAGGCTGGCGTCGCCGGAGGCGAGCAGGCGGAACACCTCTGCCAGCGTCCGTGCCGGGACGTCCGCTCCGCCGTGCTCGGCCGGCACCGTGATGCCGAGCAGACCGCTGGAGGACAGATGCTCCAGCTCCTCACGGGGCAGCAGCCGCCCTGCGTCCCGCTTCGCGGCATCTGCGCGGAAGACGTTCGCCAACTCGGCGGCGGCGGAGAGGGCTTCGGCGCTGTCGGAGATGACATGGGCGGGGGCGCTCACACCGCGGCCCTCAGCCTGCTGCCTGTCAGCGCGACCGAGAACTGTTCAAGGACGACGTCCAGGGCCTCCTGCGTGCCGACGTCGACGGTGACCGCATCGTCCTCCCGTACGGCGATGTCCTTGTCGAGTACGAACCATCCCTGCACGACGTGCGCTGCGCCCATGGAGGCGAGCACGGGCCGCAAGGCGTAGTCGATGGCCAGGACGTGCGCGGTGGTCCCGCCGGTGGCGAGGGGCAGCACGGTCTTGCCGGTCAGCACGAGCTGCGGCAGCAGGTCGAGTAGGGACTTCAGCAGGCCCGAGTAGGCGGCCTTGTAGACGGGTGTGCCGATGACGATGCCGTCGGCCTGCTCGAAGAGCCTCTGGGCCTCGGCGATCGCGGGGTGCCGGAAGTCTGCTCGGAGCAGGGCCTCGGCGGGCAGCGTACGGACGTCGAGCGGGGTCACTTCGTGCCCCTCTGCGGTCAGTGTCGCGTCCAGATGGCGGAGCAGCCGGGCTGTGCGGGAGGTGGGGGAGGGGCTTCCTGAGACGGAGAGGATCGTGGCCATGGCGGATCACCTCGTGGGTGTGTGGCGGTCGGGGAGAGGCGGTGGCACGGGGCGGGCCGGCGGCGCACGCCGGCCCGCGGGTGCTCACGAGTACCAGGTGGGTTGGGGGAGTTCGCCGGTGAGGACGAAGCGGCCCACTTCGCGTCGCTTGTAGGCGACGGGGTCGTGCAGGGTGTGGGTGCGGATGTTCCGCCAGAAGCGGTCGAGCCCCTCGGGAGAGGCGGTCGACCTGGCGCCGGTCACTTCGAAGATCCTTTGGGCTGTCTCGAGTGCCACTTCCGTGGCGCGGGCCTTCACCGCGGCGACCCGTACCTCGAATTCGCCGCGGTCCTGCTCTGTCACTGAGTCGGGCTCGTCGTGGAGCGGTTGGCCCTCTTGGGCCACCTGGTCGGCGAACGCCTCGACGGCCCACAACTTCGCGGTCAGGTCCCCGTATGCGTCGATGACGTACGGCTCGTCGACGGCGCTGTCGTATCCGCCGTGCAGCCATGGGCGGGACTTGGCTCGGGTGTAGGTGTTCGCGGTCTCCAGGGCGCCGGCCGCGATGCCGAGGTAGAAGTGTGTGAAGACGAGCTGGATGGTGGGGACGTTGAGGGTGTTGTAGACGCGCGGCTGGAAGGTCTTGTCCACGTAACCTGCAGCCGACGCCCAGGGTGTGCGGACACCGTCGAGGGTGACGCTGCCGCTCTCGGTGAGCCGCTGGCCGATGTTGTCCCAGTCGTCGTGGAAGGTGAGCCCGTCGCTGTCGGAGGGAACGATCGCGAAGACGTGGTCCTCGGTGCCCTCGAAGACGCCTTCCAGCACGGTCACGTCCGAGACCTTGCTGCCGGTGGAGAACGATTTCCGGCCGGTGAAGACGAGGTCGTCGCCGTCTTCCTGCACGACGACGTCCTTGTCGCGTGGATTGACCGCGCCGCCGAAGAACCAGCGCTGCCGGGCTGCTTCGGCCTCGACTTGTTCCCACTGTTCACGGGTGCCGACGAGCCTGGCGGCCCAGTTCCACAGGTAGTGGTAGCCCAGCAGTTGTCCGATCGATCCGTCCGCCTTGGCGACTTCACGGATCACGCGGTAGGCGGTCGGCCAGTCTTGGCCTCCGCCGCCGTGTTCAGCGGGGCCGAGCAGGGTGACCAGGCCGGAGTCCTTGAGCAGGGCCACTTCGGCGTACGGGGTGGTGCCTGCTCGGTCACGTGCTGCGGCGTCGGCGGCCAGTACGGCGGACACTTCGGCTGCCCGGTCGATCCACTCCTGGGGGCTGCCGGGGGTGGGACGGTTGGTCCATTCGATGGGTGCGATGGTGGTCAAGTCCGTTCTCCTTCGGGGTCATCGCGAGTGTGGAGCGCCGCGGTGTGGGCGTCAGGCACGTACGGCGGCGATGTCCGCTCGGTGATGTGGTGTGTCGTCGGGCAGTTCGGCTTCCAGTTCGCGCACCAGCGGCAGTACACGCTTGCCGAAGTACTCGACGTCCTCCAGGTAGTGCAGGAAGCCGAGGAGGAAGAGGTCGACTCCGAGGCGCTTGTACTCGACGATCCTCTCCGCGATCTGTTCCGGAGTGCCGATCAGGCCTGTGCGGAACCCGTCGTTGTACTGGACCAGGTCCTCGAAGGAGGAGTCCTGCCACATGCCCTTGCCGTCGGACGTGGATTTCCCTGCCTGCGTTACGGCGGACTCGAAGCCGCGGACCGCGTCGGCGTCCGCTTTGGCGACGATCTCCCGCAGCACTTCGCGGGCCTCGGCTTCGGTGTCGCGGGCGATGAGGAAGCCGTTGAGGCCGAAGCGCGGAGCTGGACGTCCGGCCGCCGCGGCCGACGCGGCTACGTCCCGGAGCTGCTCGGTGACGCCGTCGAAGTCCTTGCCGTTGCTGAAGTACCAGTCGGACACGCGGCCCGCCATCTGGCGTGCCGCGGTGGAGTTGCCGCCCTGGAAGATCTCCGGATGCGGACGTTCGCTGCTGTTGAGCGGCTTCGGCTTCAGGGAGAAGTCCCTGATCCGGTAGAAGTCACCGGCGAGTTCGGCGTGGTCCTCGGTCCAGATGGTGCGCAGTGTGCGGATGAACTCCTCCGAGCGGCGGTAGCGCTCGTCGTGCTCCAACCACGGCTCACCCAGCGCCGTGAACTCACCCTTGAACCATCCGCTGACGACATTCACGGCGAACCGGCCGCCTGACAACTGGTCCGCTGTGGCGCCCAGTTTGGCCAGGACGCCCGGATGCCACAGGCCGGGGTGTACCGCGGCGATGACCTTGAGGCGCTCGGTGGCCAGCAGGAGGGCGAGGCTGAAGCTCGTCGACTCGTGCTGGTACTCGGCGCCGTAGCTGGCCATGTACCGGACCTGGCTCAGCGCGTAGTCGAAACCGTTGTTCTCCGCGAGGACGGCCAGCTCGCGGTTGTAGTCGTAACTCCAGTCGGTGCGCTGCTCGACCTTGCTGGTGACCAGGCCACCGCTGACGTTGGGCACCCAGTACGCGAAGCGCGCGGGCTCGGAGGTGGACGGGACGGACATGAGTAACTCCCTTGGAAGCGGAGGGGTGCGGCCCGGTGGCCGTGCGGTCCGGCCGGAAAATGGCAGGACGACGTACAGCCGTCGGGATCGAATGAGGGGCGGAATCGTGGAACAGTGAAAATGCAGGCACAAGCACGCAGGAATACTCCGCGGGCGAGCAGGTGGATTGATCCGCCAGGATTTCGCAAACCTGCAATGCGCCGTTCATGAAATGAGCCGCGAAAAGGTGCGACGGCGTTCAAGGGCGCGCGACGAGGTCGGGCCGCAGGGCCGCCGAGGACGGCTTCAGTCAGGCTTCAGTGCAGGTCAGGCGAAGGCCGCGGGACGACATGCAGCGCTGAAGACACGCGCCAGATCGACGTGGCGCCGACGCGTAAGTCCGTTCTGCTTCGTCATGACATCGATCAAAGCAGGTGTCCGAGTGCGACGTCAAGGAATGCCAGGACGAGTATCAATTGTGACGGCGGTGTTTCGTTCAAAGCGGGTCGGAGGCCCTCTGCTGCAGGGCTGAATAATGCAAGGAACAGCGCGCGTGGAATACGTGAAGCAATGCGGTCGCGTGGAGTCCGAACCGCCGATCGATCTGGGAGCGCACCGCCGCGCGCGCAGCCAACAGCTGCACGAAGTTGCAACGCGCCGGCAACTGTATTGACCTGGAGCGTTGTTCACGCCGCTGTCCCGCAGGCGGGCCCCGGTCGAACTCCGCGGGTTCGACGTCCTGGCGTCGGGAGTTTTCCCGCCGTTGTGGGACGCACGCAAGGACTCGCGGTGCACACCGGCTCCCGGTGATCGTGGCCGGAACCGGCCGGGGCGCCCAGGATGTCTTGTTTCACTGTTATGGAGTCCGAACACAGTGAAAGAGGCGTCGAGTTGAGCGTGTTCGCTTCCCGTCCCGCCCGTCGCACGCTGCTCGCCGCCGGCGCCGGGAGTGTGCTGGCAGCCTGCACATCCTCGGCGGGCGACAAGCCCGCGGCTCCCTCCGCGCCCGGGTCGCACGACGCCGCGGTCACGGGCCGGCTGAAGAAGCTGGAGCGTGAACACGACGCACGCCTGGGGGTGTTCGCACACAACACCAGGACGGGGAGGACGGTCGCGCACCGCGCGGACGATCGTTTCCCCATGTGCTCGACGTGGAAGCCCCTCGCGGTGGCGGCGCTGCTGAAGGACCGCGACCGCGACGGGAGCGACCGTCTCGCCGAGCGCGTCCGCTACTCCCGGTCCGACCTGGAGGACCACTCGCCGGTCACCGGCACCCGCGGCAACCTCGCCGACGGAATGACCGTCCGGCAGCTCTGTGACGCCACGCTGCGCTACAGCGACAACACCGCGGCGAACCTCCTCCTGCGCGAACTCGGCGGCCCCGCCGCGGTGACACGCTTCTGCCGTTCCGTCGGGGACGAGGTGACACGCCTCGACCGGTGGGAGCCGGAGCTGAACTCCGCGGAGCCCGGGAACGTGAAGGACACCACCTCGCCGCGGGCCGTCGGGCGGACCTACATGCACCTGACGCTCGGCGACGTCCTCGGGCGGCCCGAGCGCCTGCAGCTGACCGACTGGCTCAAGGGCAACACCACGGGGGACGAGGCGCTGCGCGCCGGAATCCCCGAGGGCTGGACCCTGGGGGAGCGGACCGGTGGCGGCGACTACGGAACCGACAACGACGTGGGCGTCGCCTGGACGGTCGGCGACCAGGTGCCGATCGTTCTGTCCGTCCTCACCACGAGGAAGTCCGCCGACGCCGAGCCGGACCACTCGCTGATCGCGGGCACGGCCCGGATCCTGGCCCGGGCACTGGCCTGAGGCGGGCACGGCCCGGATCCTGGCCCGGGCACTGGCCTGAGGTGGGCGCGGTGGAGCGCGTGGGAGCACGACACGCGACGCACGTTCGGCGGGCGGGCGCGGGGCGTGATTCCGCCAACTCCCCCCGTAGTCAGCCCTGTTCTGCGACGCTTCTCGCGTGGTCGCTTCTCGAAACGGCATGGATACCGACGACGACGGCGATCGTTCGCTGACGCTGGCGGCCCGCTTCCGCACCGAGGTCGAGACGCTGCGCTGGGAAGCGGCGGGCCGCGTGCGCATCGCCCATCGCAGAGTGCAGCTTTGGGCCTACATCGATGTCGCCTTGGGCTTCCCGGCCGCTCTCCTCGCCGGAGTGTCCGGAGCGGCCGGGCTGGCGACGGAGAACGCCCGAGTGCCCGCCGCGGTGCTGGCGTTGCTGGCCGCGGGGTTCGCGTCGGGCGCGGGGTTCCTGCGCAGCAGCGTGCGGATCGCCGCCAACAAGCGCGCGCGGCACGCGTGGGCGGCGATGGAATCGGAGGCCCGCATCCTGCTGACGCGTCAGGCCCAGGACGGGGAGTTCGACTCCGATGCCGCTGAGGCAGCGCTCCGTTCCCTGTTCGCCTGCCGTCAGGCCGCGCTGGCGGCGTACGAAGCGGACGGTGCGGAGATCTGAGCCCTGAGTGGGACCCCTGCACCTACGGCTGCGGCCCGAAGTCGGCGTGCAGAGCCTCCACTTCGGCGTAGCCGGGCATCGGTGACGAAGCCTCGGGGCCGCGTTCCGGGGCCGCGATCGATGCGGCCAGGTCGGTCGCCCGCTGCAGCGCCGCGCGGAAGAGCAGCGAGCCGAGGCTGATGCGGCGGACACCGGCCCGCGCGAGCTCGTCGCGGCGCAGATGGGCGGGGGAGTAGAGCACGTTCAGCGGCGTCGTCCCCAACTCCGCGACGAGAGAGGCGATTTCACCGCTCCGTACCAGCCCGGGCACGAACACCCCGTCCGCCCCCGCCTCGACGTACCTGGCGCACCTGCGCAGCGCCCCTTCGAGCGTGGCGTCGGTGCCCAGCCAGTGCGTGTCGGTGCGTGCGTTGACGAAGAGGCCCGGCGCGGCCTCCTTGAGTGCCGACACCTTCGCCGCATGACGTGCCGGATCGGCGAGCGTGCCGTCGGGCAGGCCGTCCTCCACGTTCACGCCGGCCACGCCCGTTCGCGCCAACTCCGCTCCCAGCACTGCGACTTCGTCCGGATCATCGCTGAATCCACCCTCGATGTCGACGCTCACCGGCACCGGCAGACGCGCCAGCCCCCGCCCCAGGGCCAGCGTCTGCGCCCGTGCGGCACCGCTCCCGTCGGACAGCCCCGCGGCCGCCGCGACGCCGAGGCTCGTCGTCCCTACCGCCGGGAAGCCGGACCGGTACAGCGCTGCGGCCGAGGCGTGGTCCCATGCGTTGGGCAGCAGCAGAGGGCGCTCGCCGTGGTGCAGGTCGCGGAAGGTCCCATGCGTCTCGTGTGTGCTCACGCCGCCGCCTCCACGCGCATGCCGATCAGCTCCCCGAACGCGTCCCTGCCCTTGCGCGTCACCCTCAACGCCCGCTGGCTGCCGATGCGTTCGCACCAGCCCTCCTCCAGCGCATGCGAGCACAGGGCGGCGCCCGCGCGTCCCGCCAGATGCGGCCGGCGTTCCGTCCAGTCGAGGCAGCAGCGTGCCATCGGGCGGCGGCTGCCGGAGCGCGGAGCCAGGTCGATGCCCAGCTCGCCGAACCACGCGAGCCCCTTGTCCGTCACGGAGAATCCCGTCGACTGCTGCAGCAGCCCCCGCTCCAGCAGCGCGTCGGTGACACCCACACCGAGGGCGCCCGCCAGGTGGTCGTAGCACGTGCGGGCCCGTGCCATCGCCGCACCTGCCGACGTGGCACGCAGGCCCCTCGGGGCGGGAGGTGGCCCGGCGTGGGCCGCCAGATCCTCGATGAGCTGAGAGATCTGCGGACCGGCGATGTGGACGTAGCGGTGGCGCCCCTGACGCACCTCCTCCAGCAGGCCGCCCGCGACGAGCTTGTCCAGATGCCCGCTCACCGTCGCCGCCGTCACCCCGGCGGCCTTCGCCAGCTCGCCCGCCGTCCATGCGCGCCCGTCCTGCAGCGTCAGGCAGACGGTGGCACGCGTGCGGTCGGCGAGCAGCCCGGCCAGCTCGGCGAGCTGCTGCCCGCTCCGGTCGGGTCTCGACGGTTGGGTCTTCGGCTCCATACGGGCATGATGCTCCCGCGGCACTTCGGCGGGCGCCGAAGTGCCGGCGGTGAGGGCGGGCAGCCGGTGCGCGTGCCGGGCGGGGAGGCGTGGCGCGGGGTGTCAGTCCTCGCCGGTCACCAGGATGAGCGGAATGTCGCCGCAGGCGCGGAGCGCCAGCCCCTCCTGCACGTGGGGGCCGGGTTCGCCGGTTCCCGGCCCGCCGCTCTCCCCGGCCGCACCACCGCCGTCCGCGGGCGCCGCCGGAACCGCCGTGAAGTCGGGCCCCTTGAGCAGGGAGCCGGCCAGATGGTCCGCGTACGTCGAGACGGCAACGCGGCCGCGGGAGTTGACCAGGCATGCCGGCCCCGGCAGCCGCTGCAGCACGGGCATGACGGCGGCCTCGAAGTCCGGGAGGTAGACGTCGGCCGCGGCGACGCCGGTGAAGCGGCCGTCGAGGGTCACCGGCATCGAGAGCGTCAGGCTGTACTCGTCCGAGCACAGATAGTCCACGTACGGTCCGGCGACAGCGCGCTGCCCCGTGTCCCGGGCCAGCGCGTACCACTCCCAGTGCGTGTAGTCCGAGTACGCCGAGTGCTGCGGATCGAGGTCCAGCAGCAGCGGACGCACCTCGCCGCCCGGCCCCGTCTGCCACCACTCCAGCCAGACTTCGGCGTCGGCGAGCAGTCCCGGCGCCGCGACGAATCCGGCGCCCGACATCAGCGCGAGCCGGGCGAGCCGCTCCTTCAGTCCTGGGCGCAGACCGGCGAGGTCGGTGGTGGTGGGCTGTCTGTCCTCGGCCGAGGCGCCCGCGAGGAGCGCCAGGGTGTCCGCACGGATCTCGGTCACGGCGTCGAAGACGCACTCCAGCGCGTCACGGACGCCCGCCGCCGCGACTGCTGCCGCCGCGTCGTCAACGAGCTGTGTTCCGCCCTTCGCGGGACCGGGGCGGTGACTTGGACGAGGACTGCTGCCCACGGTTGCCCTCCTTGGTGTGCGGGCCGCCGGCCGGGCCGGGGGTGCCGAGGCGGAGTTCCACCAGGCGCCCCATGGAGACCTGAACACACTCCTCGGCAAGGGCTCTTGCTTGCTCCGCCGCATCATCCTGCACCGCACAGATCACGGCGCGGTGACGATCGCAGACGTCTTTGAGATGCCTTTCCTCGCCGAGGACGAGGCAGAGGAGAGCGCCCGCCTCGGCGTGGACGCCCACCAGTTCCCTCGTCAGCCGTGCCGACTGGGCGGCGGCCGCCAGCTCGACGTGGAACCGGCCGTGCAGGCGGCTGCGCGCGGGCGCGTCGGGGGCGGCCTCCAACTCCTCGACGGAACGGTGCAGTTGATGCAGGTCGTCCGGGTCGGTGCGCGCCGCGGCCAGGCGGGCCGCGGCGCCGGAGACAGCCGTCCAGTAGTCCCCGAGTTCGCGAAGCTCCTCCAGGCTCCAGCTGCCCAGGTGTGCCAGCAGCCGTTCCTCGACGGGGCCTTCGGGGGTGGTGACGAAGCTGCCGCCGCCGCGCCCCCGCCGTGTGGTGACCAGGCCGCGCTGGCGCAGAGCCGCGAGGGCCTCGCGCAAGGTGACCGTCGATACGCCGAGCTGCGCGGCGAGTTCGGACTCGCCGGGCAGCTGCTCGCCGTCTGCGAGCAGGCCGAGCTCTATCGCGTCACCGAGACGCCGCACGACGGCCTCGACGCGGGCCTGGGCCCCGATGGGCGTGAAGACCGTTCTTCGAGCGCCGTCCTGGTCTCTCCTCACGGCTACCACCTTGTCAGTTGGCTCAGGCTTTACCTGAAGAGGGCTTGGGGCGGTCTTGAACCTTGAACTATGACTTCATATATTCACCCGCCAACGACCACTGCACCAGAAAGGTTCCCGTTCATGGAGGGGAATGCCATCCGGCTGCGGAGCCTGCGCAAGGTCTTCGGCAGGACCGAGGCTGTCGCAGGCGTCGAACTGGCCATATCGGACGGTGAGTTCTTCTCCATGCTCGGGCCCTCGGGTTCGGGGAAGACGACGGTGCTCCGACTCATCGCCGGCTTCGAGACGCCCACGAGCGGAACCGTCGAACTCGACGGGAAGGACGTCACGCGGCTCGCGCCCTTCGAGCGCGATGTGCACACCGTCTTCCAGGACTACGCCCTCTTCCCGCACATGTCCGTCGAGCAGAACGTCGCCTACGGCCTGAAGGTCCAGAAGGTGCCCAAGGCCGAACGGCTTCGCCGGGCGGCCGAGGCGCTCGAGAGTGTCCGCCTCTCAGGGTTCGGCAAGCGCCGCCCCTCCCAGCTCTCGGGAGGCCAGCGGCAGCGCGTGGCCCTTGCCCGTGCCCTCGTCGGCCGCCCCCGCGTGCTGCTGCTGGACGAGCCGCTGGGCGCCCTCGATCTCAAGCTGCGGGAGCAGATGCAGATCGAACTCAAGGAACTCCAGCGCGAGGTCGGGATCACGTTCGTCTTCGTCACCCACGACCAGGACGAGGCGCTCACGATGAGCGACCGGATAGCCGTCTTCCAGGACGGCCGCATCGAACAGACCGGCACGCCCGCCGAGATCTACGAACGCCCGGCGTCCCCCTTCGTCGCGGGCTTCGTCGGCACCTCCAACCTGCTCACCGGCGAGACCGCCGAGCAGGTCGTGGGCAAGCCGGGCACGTTCAGCGTGCGCCCGGAGAAGATCCGGGTGCTCAAGGAGTCGGCGACCGGTGAGGACGAACCGGAACACACCGCCGCCAAGGGCTCCGTCGCCGAGGTCGTCTATCTGGGAGACACCACGCGCTTCCTGGTCGACCTCGACGCCGGAGGACGGCTGACCGCCGTCCAGCAGAACCTGGAGACATCCTCCGAGGACGTCGCCGCATTCCGCGGCTCACGGGTGAGGCTCCAGTGGCACCACCGGCACAACTTCCGGGTGGAAGAGGCGCCTTGAGCGACGCTTCCGCCTCCCGCTCTCATCCCCCTCGACCCACTCCGCCGCACCTACGATTCGCCGCCCCTCCAACTGTGGAGATCTCCGTGCGTATGTCCCGAACCCTCAAGACCCTCGCTGCGGCAGGTGCCTTGCTCCTGGCCACCGCCTGCGGCTCCTCCGGCTCCTCCTCGTCCTCCCAGGGAGCCATCGATCCCCCCGACCTCAAGCCGCAGAAGAAGATCGGCAAGGCGGAGAAGTCGGTGAACCTCATCGCCTGGGCCGGCTACGCCGAGGACGGCAGCAACGACCCGAAGGTCGACTGGGTCACGCCCTTCGAGAAGAAGACCGGCTGCAAGGTCAACACCAAGACGGCCGCCTCGTCGGACGAGATGGTCAGCCTCATGAAGACGGGCCAGTACGACGCCGTCTCCGCGTCCGGCGACGCCTCACTGCGCCTGATCGCCTCGGGTGACGCCGAGCCCGTCAACACCGAGCTCGTGCCCAACTACAAGGACATCTTCGAGGGCCTGAAGAACAAGGACTGGAACTCCGTCGACGGGAAGCCCTACGGCATCCCGCACGGCCGCGGCGCCAACCTCCTGATGTACAACACCGAGAAGGTCAAGCCCGCTCCGGACTCCTGGTCCGCCGTCTTCGACAAGGGCGACAAGTACAAGGGCAAGGTCACCGCGTACGACTCCCCGATCTACATCGCGGACGCCGCCCTGTACCTGATGAAGCACAAGCCCTCGCTCGGGATCAAGAACCCCTACGCCCTGGACCAGAAGCAGTTCGACGCCTCGGTGGACCTGCTGAAGAAGCAGAACGCCAACATCGGCGAGTACTGGAGCGACTACCTCAAGGAGATCTCCGCCTTCAAGAGCGGCGACTCCGTGGTCGGCACCTCGTGGCAGGTGATCCTCAACACCGCGCAGGACGAGAAGGCTCCGGTCAAGGCCGTTCTGCCCAAGGAGGGTTCGACGGGCTGGTCCGACACCTGGATGGTCGCCTCCAAGGCCAAGCACCCCAACTGCGCCTACAAGTGGCTGAACCACATCGTCTCGCCGGAGGCGAACGCCCAGGTCGCCGAGTACTTCGGTGAAGCCCCGTCCAACGAGAAGGCATGCAAGCTGACGGCGGACAAGAACCACTGCCGCACCTACCACGCGGACGACGAGCCCTACTGGAAGAAGGTCCACTACTGGACCACACCCACCCAGCAGTGCCTCGACGGCCGCAAGGACGCCAAGTGCGTGCCGTACGCCAAGTGGGTCCAGGCCTGGACCGAGATCAAGGACTAGGACCGCACCGATGAGCAACACCGAGCCGGCCGCCGGGCACACCGCCCGGCGGCTAGCCGGGACCCTTCACCGCCGTCCCCGGCTGCAACTGTCCCTGCTGCTGACCGCGCCGCTGACGTGGCTGATCCTGGCCTACCTCGGCTCGCTCACCGCGCTGTTCATGTCCGCGTTCTGGACCACGGACACCTTCACCTCGAACGTCGTGAAGGTCTGGTCCCTGGACAACTTCACGACCCTGCTCTCCAAGGACGTCTACCAGCAGGTCGCCCTGCGCAGCGTTGGCGTCGCCCTTGCGGTCACCGCCATCTGCGTCGTGATCGCCTTCCCCGTCGCCTTCTTCACCGCACGCATCGCCTCTCCCCGCTGGCGGCCCCTGCTCGTGGTCGCCATCCTCACGCCGCTGTGGGCCAGTTACCTGGTCAAGGCGTACGCGTGGAGGCTCATCCTCGCCGAGGGCGGACTGCTGGACTGGCTGCTCTCACCCCTGGGCCTCGACGGTCCCGGCTTCGGACTCGTCGCCACCATCCTCGTGCTGACGTACCTGTGGCTGCCGTACATGATCCTGCCGATCCACACCGGGCTGGAGCAGATACCCGACAGCGTCCTCGACGCCTCCTCCGACCTGGGCGCGCGGTCGGGCCGCACCTTCCGCTCGGTGGTGATGCCGATCCTGCTGCCGTCCATCGCCGCCGGATCCGTCTTCACCTTCTCCCTCAGCCTCGGCGACTACATCGCCGTGCAGATCGTGGGCGGCAAGACGCAACTGATCGGCAACCTCATCTACTCCAACATCACCCTGGACCTGCCGCTGGCCGCCGCGCTCGGCACCGTCCCCGTGGTGATCATCGTGCTCTACCTGCTCGCGGTGCGCCGCACCGGCGCCCTGAGCAGCCTCTGACCGCACCGTCCGGCGCAGCCGCCGGCGGCAAGAGACGCGAAGGCATTCGACGATGAAACTCTCCCGGCCCGCACGAATCACGCTGGGCGTCGCCGCGGTGGTCGGCTTCGCGGTCATCTACGTCCCGCTCTTCCTCGTCCTGATCAACTCGCTGAATCCGGACCGCAGTTCGAGCTGGCCACCGCCCGGCATCACCTTCGACTGGTGGACGGCCGCATGGGGCAGCGCGGGTGCCCGACACGCTCTGGTCACCTCACTCAAGGCCGGCGTGGGCGCGACGGCCGCCGCGCTCGTCCTCGGCACGCTCATCGCCTTCGCCATCCAGCGCTTCAGGTTCTTCGGCCGCGAGGCGCTCTCCTTCGTCGTCGTGCTGCCGATCGCGCTGCCCGGCATCGTCACCGGGGTCGCGCTCAACACCGCCTTCCGTACGGTGCTCGAACCCTTCGGCGTCGGGCTCGGTCTCTTCACCGTCGTCGTCGGTCACGCGACGTTCTGCGTCGTGGTCGTCTACAACAACGTGATCGCCCGGCTGCGCCGGATGCCGGGCAGCTACGAGGAAGCGGCCATGGACCTCGGCGCGAACACCTTCCGTGCCTTCGTCGACGTCACCTTCCCGCTGGTGCGTTCCGCCCTGGTGGCGGGCGGCATGCTCGCCTTCGCGCTCTCCTTCGACGAGATCATCGTGACGACCTTCACCGCGGGCCCGAACACCCAGACGCTCCCGATCTGGATCTTCTCCAACATGGCGCGCCCGCAGCAGGCACCGGTGGTGAACGTCGTCGCGGCGGTCCTCGTGCTGCTCTCGGTCATCCCGATCTACATCGCGCAGCGGATGTCGTCCGACACGGCGTCGGGCGGCCGGATCTGAGACGCCCGGGCCCCCGGAGCCCGCTGGGTCCGGCCCGGACGAAGCGCCCCTGCCGGGATGGACAGCCGTCCGGCGGCCTTGCACAGTGTCGGTGTGGCACGGACCGGAGCTGGCGAAACGGTGCTGTCGCGGGTGGTCCGGGTGCTCGAGACGTTCGGCAGCGACGTCACGACGCTCACGGTCTCTCAGATCGCCCGCCGCTCGGGCCTGCACGTCGCCACGGTCTCCCGGCTCGTCGCGCAGATGGCCCGCCACGAGCTGCTTCAGCGTGACGGCCGGAGCGTCCGTATCGGCGTACGGATGTGGGAGCTCGGCTCGCGCGCCTCACCCACAGTGGGGCTGCGCGAGGCCGCCATGCCGTTCATGGAGGACCTCCACGCGGTCGTGGGACACCACATCCAACTGGGAGTCCTCCAGGGCGACGAGGTGCTGTTCGTCGAACGCCTGGCCGCGCCCGGAGCAGTGATCAACTACACCCGGATCGCCGGACGTCTGCCCCTGCACGCCTCGTCCTCGGGCCTGGTTCTCTGCGCCCACGCTCCCGTCGACCTCCAGGAACGGATCATCGCGGGACCGCTCACCGTCTACACGGAGCGCACGATCAGCACCCCCCGCCGGCTGCGCGGCACCCTGGCCGACGTACGGCGCGAGGGCTACGCCTTCTGCCAGGGACACATACATCCGGACGCGACAGGTATCGCCGTACCGCTGCGTGACTCGCACGGCGCCGTCGTGGCCGCTCTGGCGGCGATCGTTCCCAACGACGACACCGCACGCGCGCAGATCCCCGCTCTGCTGGCGGCGGCACGCGGCGTCTCGCGTGCCATGGCGGGCCACGAAGCCCGCAGAGCCTGAGACGTGCCGGAAGTTCTCTCTCACTGAGTGAGAAGACCGTGGTGGCCCGCCCGGCAAGTGCCACATCCTCGGGCTCTCAGAGAGTACGAGGAGCCGCAGATGCCTCCCGACAGCTCGCGCCCTGAACCGCCCCGCCCCGGCGGCGGACACTCACGGACGCTGCTCCGCGTCGCCGGCAGACGTGCCGCAGCCGACGGTGTCGTGAGCCTGACCCTGGAACACCCGGACGGCAGGCGCCTGCCGGACTGGGCGCCCGGTGCGCACATCGACCTGATCCTTCCTGGCGGCATGACGCGCCAGTACTCGCTGTGCGGTGACCGCTGGGACGCCTACACCTACCGTGTCGCCGTCCTGCGTGAGCCCGGCGGGCGTGGCGGTTCGGCGTACATACACGACGAGTTGCGGCAGGGCGACCTCGTCGCCGTCGGAGGGCCGCGCAACAACTTCCCGCTCACGCCCTCCGAGAGGTATCTGTTCATCGCCGGCGGCATCGGCATCACTCCGCTGCTGCCGATGGTGCATCAGGCCGAACTGCTGGGCGCCGACTGGAAGCTGCTATACGGAGGCCGCACCCGCGATTCCATGGCGTTCGCGGATCAGCTCCGGGTGCACGGCGACCGCGTCACGCTCGTCCCTCAGGACGAGTCGGGGCTGCCCGACCTGCCGTCGTGGCTGGACGAGCCCCGGCCCCGCACGAAGGTGTACGCGTGCGGCCCGGGCCCCCTCCTGGAGGCGGTCGAGGCGCGCTGCGCGCACTGGCCCCCCGGACTGCTTCGCACGGAGCGGTTCGTGCCGAAGGTGGAGAGCGCCCCCGTCCGCGACGAGGCATTCGAGGTCCGACTCGCCCGGCACGGTGCGTCGGTGACCGTCACTCCCGGGGTCAGCGTGCTCGAAGCCGTGCGCGCCGCCGGCGTGAACGTGCTGTCGTCCTGCGAGGAGGGCACGTGCGGCACCTGTGAGACGGGCGTGCTCGAAGGGCGCCCCGACCAGCGCGACTCGATCCTCGACGACGACGAACGCGGCGCCGGGGACTGCATGTTCATCTGCGTCTCCCGCTCGTGCGGCCCGAAGCTCGTCCTTGACCTGTGACGTCCCGAAGCTAGGAACGCTCATGAACCTCTCCGCGACCTCCCCGGGGCACGACGATCTGCCGTCCAGCGACGTCGACCCGTTCGGCCATGAAGTTCTCGAGGATCCGCACCCCTTCCACGCCGAACTGCGCGAATCCGGGCCCGTCGTCCGTCTGACCGGGTACGACGTCTACGCGATGGGCCGTCACGAGCAGGTGCACGCCGCGCTCACCGACTGGCAGAACTTCGAGTCAGGGGCGGGCGTCGGCCTGAGCAACTTCCGCCGTGAGAAGCCCTGGCGCCCGCCGAGTCTGCTGCTGGAGGCCGACCCTCCCCGGCACGACGCCCCCCGTGCGGTGCTCGCGAGGATCCTCGGGCCCCGTGCCTTGCGCAGGCTCCGCGACGCCTGGTTCGCCGATGCCGCTGCCCTGACCGAACAGGTCCTGCGCACAGGGGAGTTCGACGCGGTGACATCGCTGGCCGAGGCGTTTCCGCTGCGCGTCTTCCCGGATGCCGTGGGCATCCCGGAGGACGGCCGTGAGAATCTCCTGCCCTACGGCGATCACTTGTTCAACGCGTTCGGTCCCCCGAACGACCTTGTGCGTCAGGGCAACCCGCGGATCGCAGAGCTCTCCGCATGGGTCGACGCGCGCTGCCGTCCCGGAATGCTGGACGATGACGGCTTCGGCGCTCACATCTGGCGGGCCGCCGCGCGCGGCGACATCACCGAGGCGCAAGCCCCCCTGGTCGTACGGTCGTTGCTGTCCGCCGGAGTGGACACGACTGTGCACGGGCTCGCCGCGGTCCTCCACGCGTTCGCGACCCACCCGGAACAGTGGCGGCGACTGCGCCGGGATCCCTCTCTGGCACGCGTGGCCTTCGACGAGGCGGTGCGGCTGGAGTCACCGGTGCAGACGTTCTTCCGTACGGCCGTCACCGACGTCCCGATCGGCGGCACGGTGGTCGAGGAAGGCAGCAAGGTTCTTCTCTTTCTCGGGGCCGCCAACCGCGACCCGCGCAGGTGGGAGCACCCGGACACCTTCGACCTCGCCCGCGACCCGTCAGGGCACGTCGGCTTCGGCATGGGCATCCATCAGTGCGTGGGACAGCACGTGGCCCGGCTGGAGTCCGAGGCGTTGCTGACGGCGCTGGCCGAGCGGGTGGAGCGCATCGAGATCGCCGGGCCGGTCGTGCGGCACCACAACAACACGCTCCGCGCGTGGCGTTCCTTGCCCGTGCGCGTCCACCCCGCCTGACCGGGTACCGGGCGGGGCCCGTTCCTGAGGGGTGGCTGCCAGGGCCCGTCCTAGATGACGGGGGTTGTGGCGATGTCGGCCTGTCCACCGAGCGCGTTCAGCTTCTCCGGCATCGTCAGGTTGGCCATCTTGCGCCAGCCGCCGAACCGTTCGACCTGGTACATGCCGTGGATGCCGACGGCGAGCGAAGCGGTCTTGATGGCCGGCCAGTCCAGCAGACGCCCCATGTGGGACATCACGGCGAGGGAGACCTCGCGGTGGACGACGATCTCGGCGCGGGCGCACTGCCGCAGATTGCGGCGGATGGTCCCCTCGTGGCCCTGCGCCGCCAGCCGCAGCAACTCCTCGTGGCAGTACGCCAGATGGTTGTCCTCGTCGTTGCTGATCATCCTGATGGCGCGGCCGGTCTCCGGATCGTCGCCGCAGCTGTCGAGCAGCATCGCCATCTGGTCGGAGGCGCGCTGCTCGGTGACCCTGCTGTGGGAGAGATAGACGATGATGTCGTGCTCGGTGAGCTGCTCGTCGCGCCGCAGCTTCTCGTGCATCAGCCCGATGCCGCGCCGCTCCAGCAGCATTGTGTAGTCGGTCTCCTGCGGGACGGGGACGGGCTCGAGGCCGCGCTTCTTCAGCAGGGCGTTGAAGATCCGGCCGTGCTTGTCCTCGTCCGCTCCGTGCTTGGTGATCTTCGGGGCGAGATCACGCAGGCTCTCCGGCACGAGGGCCGCGATCCGGGCGTTCTCCCAACCACCCTGCGCCTCCCCGCTGGCAGCGATGGAGCAGAAGAGCTGGAAGGAACGGTCGTTCTCCAGGATCTCCCGGAACAGGCTTCGGGACGAGAGCATCAGTGCCACCTCCGTACGGCGTCCGCACAATCGAGTCAAAGGGGACGGCGGGCAACCGGCAACAGCAGGGGCGTTTGCCTGTGCCAAACGAAGTAAGGCGAGCCTGACCGCTTGCCTCGGGACCGGCAGTCACGTATGGGCCACGGGGCGGCGGCCGAGGGCCGGCAGGGGGCGCCAGGGGTGCGGCCCGGTGTGCTCAGGGCGCCGGGAGCCGCTCCGGGCGGCAGTCCCGTACGACGGCGAGGGAAGCGAACGTGAGCCTCCGCCGTCCGGCGTAGGCGAGCAGCGCGGCCGCAGCCGGGCGGTGATCCGCGGCATGGTGGCCGGGGTGAACCCCGGGACGGGTGCGTCCCAGGGGACCAGTGCTGGCCGGCCGGGCCGAACCGGCTCAAGGGGTGGTCGGCGTGGCCCCCGCGAAGGGGGTCTCAACTCCCGGCCGGACGGGGATCGTTGATCAGAAGCCGCCCCCTCCGCCGAAGTCGCCGCCTCCGAATCCGCCGCCGTCGAAGCCACCGCCACCGTCGCCGCCGTCGAAGCCGCCGTCGAACCCGCCGTCGCCGTAGCCGTCACCGTAGCCCCAACCCCCCAGTGAGCTGCCCAGCAATGTACCGACGAGCAGGCCTGGAAGGATGCCGCCGCCGAAGTAGCCGCCTGCCCAGGGTGCGTAGACCGGCCCGGCCTCCCAGTAGGGCCGGCGCCCCTCAGGCGTGTCGACGTTGCGGGCCATCGGCTCGGCACCGTCCCTCAGCCGCGCCGCGTCCGCCGCGCAGACCGGCACGGTCCGCTCGGTGCCGCCCGGCGGTGCCCAGCGCATGTCCTCGACGGACGGGCCGTGACGCGGATCGAAGAAGCACGGCATCCGGCGTTCCGGGAGCGGTTCGCCGTCGCGCCTGGCTTCGAGGGTCGCCAGCGCGAAGCGCCCGTCCTCCACGGCCTCCGTGACAGGTCGGACGTTCCCGGGCCCGCGGGCGGCCTCCATCTTCTGCTTCGCCTCGTCGTACTTGTCGATGGCGTGGGTGTAGTCCCTGCGCATGGCGTCGTCCGACTCCGGGGCCTGCGGGTCGAATCCGATGCGGTCGAGTTCCTCGCCGAAGGCGGTGATGTCCTCGTCCACCACAGGGCGCAGCCGGTCCAGCGCTTCGCGTTCCCGCTCGGCCTGCTGCTTGCGTGCCCGGTTGCGCACGAGGAGGGCGCCTCCCGCGAAGACGACGAGCAGGCCCAGGAGCGCGACCAGGGCGAAGCCGCCGCCCGTTCCCCGTGACTGGCCGCTGTCCCACGAGGCGGGCGCGCTGCCGCGTGCCTGATCGGTCGCACCATCGACGAACCGGTCGAGCTTCGCCTGTGTGCCGCCGCCCGGGTCCACGGACGACCGGCGCAGATCGTCGACCGCGCTCCGTGACATGACGGAACGGTCGGCGCCCGCAGCGAAGCCGTCACCGAGGGTGACGGCGTAGACGCCTCTGTCGCCGACCTGGGCGCGCAGATCCCGCAGCAGGTTGTCCGGCGGGAACTCGCGGGCCTTCGGCAGCACAGCCACGAAGACCGGCTTGTCCTCGTCCTTGATCTTCCGCGTCAGGTCCTTGGCGTCGGCGCTGGACAACCGGTCCGAGGCGCGGGGATCGACGTAGACGGGGCCCTCTCGCAACGCCGCGGCCACCTCGCCGACGCTGTCCGCCTTCCCGGCCGCCTGCGCCCCCGGAGCCACGGCGAACACCGGCAGAAGGACGGCCACGAGAACGAGGAGCAGCCTCAGGAATCCTTTATGCCGTATTTGATTCATATGTTGCGTGTACCCCGGATCCGCCCGAGGGTGCACGGCTTCTCATTTCGACATGACGGGCTCCGTCTCCGTCTCCTTCGACGGAACCAGCGGCGCCGCGTACCGGAGCGGTGCGACGCGGGAGAGCCCGGCGACGTAGCCGTCCGGGTCGGGGACGAGCGTGGCCGTGGCGACGCCGAAGAGGAACGGCAGCGGGCTGGCCCTCTGCGCGGGGGACGGTGCCGCCATCAGATGCCGGGCGCGGCGCCGGTGCGGTATGGAGCGCGACCAGTCACGAGGAAGGCGCCGAAGGGAACCGGATCGGTCGGCGCGGGGCCGCCTCCCCGCGTCCGATCCGGTCAACTCCCATCCCTGCGTGAGGACTTCCCTTGCCTCGGCCCGGCCGTCCTGCCTGCCCGGCTCCGCAGGCGATCCGCGCGGCAGAGCGCGGGCCCGTCCGGAAAGAACAGGTGACACGGCCCGACACCCGCCCGGTGCCGCCGTTGCCGGGGCTGTCCAACTGCCGTCGGGCGCCCCGCATCGCCGAGCCGGCTGTGTGCGATGCCGTACGACACGGGACGGCGGAGGCCGTGGCCCGGGAATGTCATGGCCTGCGACGGCGGCCGGACTGAAGAAGCAAGTCATGGGTACCCCGGGGCCGTGGTCGGCCAGCCGGAGACGTCTTGTGCGCCCGGACTCGACGAGCGCGGCCGGGAGCTCCTGCGGGCTCCCCGTCCGGCGGCGTACCCCTTCCATGTGCGCGCCGGTCTCCCGGCCCTCGGGCCAACTCCCGTACCGGGAAGGGGATGCCGGACGCGCGCGTCGACGTCGCCGCCGAAGAGGACCGGGCCGGGCCCGGAGACGTCCGCTGCGCCGTCCGGAACCGATGCCGTTCGAATTCGACGAGTAGGAGAGCCGAATGCGGGCTTCTGCAATGAAGGAGGTCAACTCCGGGCCGAACGCGGTCAAGGAGGAGGAGCACGTCTGGCTCCCCATGCGGGACGGGACGCGGCTGGCCGGGCGCATCTGGCGGCCGGTTGCCTCCGACACGGAGCCGGTTCCGGCGATTCTCGAGTTCATCCCGTACCGCAAGCGCGACCTGACCGCCCTGCGCGACTCGGTCAACCACCCCTACATCGCCGCCCACGGTTACGCCTGCGTGCGCGTGGATCTGCGCGGCAGCGGCGATTCCGAGGGCCTGCTCGCCGACGAGTACCTGGAACAGGAATTCTGCGACGGCGAGGACATCCTGGAGTGGATGGCCGACCAGCCCTGGTGCAACGGCCGGACCGGAATGATGGGCATCTCCTGGGGCGGCTTCAACGCCCTCCAGCTCGCCGCGCGTCGCCCCCGCGGCCTTGGCGCCGTCGCCGCGCTCAGCTTCAGCGACGACCGGTATGCCGACGACGTGCACTACATGGGCGGATGCCTGCTGAGCGACAACCTCTCGTGGGCCTCGACGATGTTCGCCTACACCTCGTGCCCGCCCGACCCCGAACTCGTCGGGTCCCGGTGGCGCGACATGTGGTTCGAGCGGCTCGACGGCCTGGAGCCGTGGATCGCCGAGTGGCTCACCCACCAGCGGCGTGACGAGTACTGGCAGCACGGCTCCGTGTGCGAGGACTACTCCGACATCGAGTGCCCCGTGCTCGCCGTCAGCGGCTGGGCCGACGGCTACTCCAACGCCGTCTTCCGCGTGCTGGAACACCTCGACGTGCCCCGCAAGGGACTGATCGGGCCGTGGTCGCACAAGTACCCGCACCTCGGCGTCCCGGGCCCGGCCATCAACTTCCTGCGGGAACTCGTCCGCTGGTGGGACCACTGGCTCAAGGACGAGGACAACGGCGTGATGGACGAGCCCATGCTGTGCACGTGGATGCAGGAGAGCATGCCGCCGTCCACCGCCTACGAGGAACGTCCGGGCCGCTGGGTCGGGGAGCCGGAGTGGCTCTCGCCGCACGTCGAGCGGGTCCGGCACCCCCTGGGCGACGGGCGGATCGGGCATGCCGGCGAGAAGCTCGAATCACCCCCGCTGTACGTGGAATCGCCCCTGTCGGTGGGCCAGTTCGCCGGGAAGTGGTGCTCGTACAACGCGCCGCCGGACCTTCCCTACGACCAGCGGGAGGAGGACGGCGGTTCGCTCGTCTTCGAGACCGAACCGCTGGCCGAGCGCTGCGAGATCCTCGGCGGACCGGTGCTGCACGCGACGCTGGAGGTGGACCGCCCCGTCGCGATGGTGGCGGTCAGGCTCTCCGACGTGGCGCCGGACGGACGCGCGACCCGGGCGACGTACGGGCTGCTCAACCTCACTCACCGGAACGGGCATGCCGAGCCCGAACCCCTCGTACCGGGGGAGCGCTACGCGGTGCGGATCCAGCTCAACGGCGTGGCGCAGGCTTTCCCGGCGGGACACCGCATCCGGCTGGCGCTGTCGACGTCGTACTGGCCGTTGGCATGGCCGCCGCCCGAGCCGGTGCGTTTGACGGTGCATCCGGAGGAGAGCGAACTCGAGCTGCCGATCCGCCCGATCAGGGAACCCGACGAGCTGGCCACGCCGCTGTTCGGAGAGCCCGAGGGTGCCCCGCCGCTGCCGAGCGAGACGATCCGTCCCGGCGAGCAGCGCTGGACGGTCTCGCGTGACCTCGTCGACTACCGCTCGGCGCTCGAGGTGGTCAAGGACCTCGGGGTGACGTACATGGAGGACATCGATCTTGAGTTGACCCGCCGGACCTGCGAGCGCTACAGCTGGACCGGAGACGACTTCGACTCCGTGAAGGGCGAGATCGACTGGGTCATGGGATTCGCCCGCGGCGACTGGGACGTGTCCGCCACGACCCGCACCGTGCTCACCTCCGATGCGTCCAACTTCTATCTGCACGCCACGTTGGACGCCTACGAGGGCAACCGCAGGGTCCGTTCCCGGAATTGGAACTGGACGATTCCACGCGACCACGTCTGAGCCCGGCGAGCACGCGCGGCACGGGCCCGCATCGGACGGCAGGACGTGCCGTCCGATGCGGACCGTTCGTCTGTGCCCGCGAATCGGCGGGTCCCGGAAGGCCGGGAGGCATCGCGGACGTGAAGATCCCGTGACGAGGCGGCTGTATTCCTCTGCAGACGCATCGATCCGGGCGAGGGGGTACCCGCGCACGGCGAACGGGCAGTGCGCGGTTGCCTGCCGTGCGGCTTGATCCCGAAAGCAGTTGCCTGCCGTGCGGTTTGATCCCGAAAGCAATCGATGGAGGCCGGTCATGCTGATGGCACACACCGCAGTACTGAACAAGCTGCTCCAGCAGTACGAGACTTTCCACGCAGTCAACGCCGAAGAAGGCGGTCCCGAGGCCCGGCGGCGCCTCGACGACGTCGAGTACAACCTCTGCATCGCCACGGGCACCAACGACGTCGACGCGGCGCTGATCGCCGCCCGGCACCGGCTGCCCGGTGCCCGCACGCACGACGACTCCATCCTCGCCGAACAGTCACGCACGCACGCGTGACGAAGGGCCGCGTGGCCCTGGGCGATCCGGCCGGCAGACACCGGATGCGGCGCGTGGCCGCAGCAACCGGCCGACGCGCGACGCGATCAGATGTCGCGGAAGAGACCAGCCGACACCGTGACCTGCTACGAAGGAGGAATTCAGCTAGCTGACCTGCCCAGATGGTCTTTCGGTTGTTTCACCCTCGTCCCCGTTGATGTAGCCGAAAGTCCCAGAGAAGTCCCACGGGGCGGGTCAGCTGCTCCTCGATTTAGGTGATCAACACGGCATCAGCCAGCTTGCCGAGGTCTACCGGGTTCTGGCGACTGCGGAACCGTCCGGGAGATGCGGCGATGACCGCGGAGGTTCGTCGTGCGTTGAACCGCGGCACGCAGGGATCCGGGTGACGCGGTGGGTCCGGCGAATGCCCAGCGCCGACCGGTCTCGGCCAGGCGGCTGTTCTTGATCCGTCGATGACAGACACGGCGGCTCTTGCCGCACTCACGGGTGATCGGGGTGCTTCCGGCATACGCCTTCAAGTCTCGGGCCGTGTCGAACCTGGTGCGGTCGTCTCGGATCTCGGCGAGTATCCGAGCGCCGGTGAGCCCGACCCCCGACGCCGGTGCCGCCGCTGTCGTCCGGCCGCCGTCACCGGTCCTGCCGGGCGTTCGCCGGGGTGATCAGGAATAGCTGGGCCGTGGCATCCGAGCACGACCCCACGACGGCTTCCGTCCCCTGGGTCGGCGTCTCGTCCCCGAGGGCCAGGCACCCGCCGGTGGCTGTGGACTGGATGCGGTACGACCCGGTGGGTTGCTCCGCCGGCTCGATGTGGAACCGCTGCGTGGCCCGGGCCCCCGAGCAGTCGTCCCAAGGTTCCAGCATGGTGGCGGCTGGCCCGCTGTCCAGCAGTGTCAGGCAGCCGCGGCCGTGCGCCGGGTGATCCCACTCGATGTAGTAGACCCCGGCCGCGTCGGTGGACCGCAGTCGAGTCCGCGGCGGCTCCGCGTGGGCACAGGGGCGCTGAACGGCGATCGCCGCCGTGAACCGGCCGCTTTGTTCCCGGCCCTCGGTCAGGCACTGGCCGGGGGCGCCAACCGGGCGGATCTCCACCCAGCCGCCGGGTAGGGGACCGGCCCCGGCGGCCGTCTCGCGCTCCTTACCCGGCCAGAGTGCCCAGGCCAGTGCTGTCAGGCCCAGCGTCAGCGCGAGTCCCGCCGCACCGAGCCACCACCGTGTCGGGCGGTGGCCCAGTAGGTGTCGGGACCTCATCGCGGGTGGTGCAGATGCCTGTGTGAGCGTGAGCCCGGGCGAGTGTGACCCGTCCGTCCCGTTCGCCCTGGCCGGCTCAGGAAGGGCGGCGAGACGCTCCCGGACCGCCAGCCAGGCAGTGACCTCCGCGTCCCCCGCTCCACAGGCCCGGACGAACGGGGCCACCACATCCGCGCGGGGCACCGCCGACCGGCGCAGCCCGTCCGCGATCGTGCTTCGCGCCAGCACCTCGCCCCGTCGCTCGGCACGCTCCTCCAACTGACGGTAGGACAGTCCGGACTTGTCCTTGAGCTCCCGCAGCAGCGCTACGAACTCCGTGGCGTTTCGCGCCTGTTCGGGTCTCGGCTGTTGGTTCCCAGTCACGGCTCCATTTTCACGTCAAGCATGCCCACGACAAGCCCGTCGAGCGGCAAACGGAGCCCCCTGTGTCCGGACGTGTCCGGCGGCCACCGCGCTGACCAGGCCGGACAGCTCCCGCAGAATCCGGACGGAGACCGGACAGGGATGGACCTTGCGGCGTGAATCCTGCGGCGGCCACGCTCGCTCCGACGGTCGCCGCTCACCCGGCACACCCTCTGAGACGGGTGAGAAGCCCCGGGGGTTCGACCCTGCCCTGTGGCCGGCCGTCTGACATCACTCAACCGGTCTGGTTCTTGGGAGAGTTCAATGCTGGAAGAAAAGGTCAACGAAGCGCTGGCAGACCAAGGTCTGCTGGAGTCCGACGAGGGCAAGCTGCTGGACTCAGGGCTCATCGTGCTTGCCACCCCGGCACTAGCAGTGCCGGCAACGGGGGTGGTTGTCGCTCGAGCCGCCTACGCGGGCTACCAAGCAGCCAACGGATAGGGCCTTTCGGCTTTCACGAGTATTTGCGCGGGGTCGTGATCCAGTCGTGGTCCCTGCCCGGCACGTCCGCCCCACGTCGTCGGCCGCTTGCCGGGAACTGGCGCGTCTCTGTGTCGCGTCGGCTCCCGGCGTTCCGGTACGGCGGCAGATGTGAGTCGCTCTCAGAGGACACCCGAGCTGGGTATATCTCCTCGCTTGTCCTAGTAATCGCCACCCTCAACTTCCTGGCCTTCCTCGACCTGGCAGCCGTCCTCTGTGGTAACGCCGCGTCCGACTCACCACATAGGACGCGGTCTTACCCGCACGGGCCGGGGGGCGACCGAAATGGGGGAAGATCAACTTGGGCAACAAAGAGATGTCGTGCCTCGGTCTCCCGGAGGAGCAGGAACAGATCTACCGCCTCTGCCGCCGTGAGCCCGGCATAGAACTCGACTCCCTCAGCGATCGGCTTCGGCTGCCTCCTGACTCCGCACGCCAGGAGCTTCGTGGTTTGTGTGAGCTGGAGCTGCTGCACAGACAGACCGATGGAGTGGTAGCCGCCGACCCGGATGCGGCGGTCGCCAGGCTGCTGGATCTGCGTCTGCAGGGACTGCGCAAGATGCTTCGACTCCTCACGCAGCTCCAACCCCTGGTGGCCTCCCTGCGTGCGGAGCGCTGCGAGCGGAGCGCCGCCCTCGTGGGCGGCATCGAGCAGGTCACCGAACTGCCCAAGGTCTGCGACCGCATCGACGACCTGGCTTTCTTCGCACGCGAGGAAGTCGCCCTGGTGGAGCCGGGCAACGCGCTGAAGCCGGAGGAGATCGAGCAGGTCCGTCCGCGTGTGCTGCGCTGCCTGCGCAGAGGTCTCTCCGTCCGTACCGTCTTCGTCCGCAAGGCTGTCGACCACCCGCCGACCGTGGCGTATCTGCGGGAGTTGGAGTCGGACGGTGCGCGCGTACGACTGATCGGTCACACCGCGGCCAAGATCGAGATATACGACCGTCGCACCGCAGTCATCCCAGTACATCCCGAAAACCGCGCCCGTGGCGCTCTTTTCGCGCAGGAAAGCGGCCTGGTCTCCAACCTCTTCGCCCTCTTCGAGTCGATCTGGGAAAAATCAAGCGATCTGTTCGCACTGCTCGAAGAGCGCAAGTCCGATGATGACGGACCTTCCGAAGTGGAGCGGATGGTCCTGCGAACGATGTGCTCCGGACGCAAGGACGAGGCCGGGGCACGGGACCTGGGTGTCTCCGTGCGTACGTACCGGCGCCACATCGCCGATTCGATGCAGATGCTCGGCGCAGGTACCCGGTCGCAGGCCGCGCTGCTGGCGCGGGAGCGCGGCTGGATTTGAGTCAGGGCGCGGGGCTCAGCGACAGTGCTACCGCGCTTGCCGGACGGTGTGTTTTGCCGCAGCAGGGAAGTGCCGGGGACCAGACACCCTGTGCGAATGCGCATAGAGGATCCCCCAGGCTCGCTGTCGACGTGAAGAAGGCGTACGAGGCGGAGCCTCCACTCCGACACCGCCGAGGCTCCGGCCTTTGTCAGACGAGACCTAGAGGACCACGAACAGCAGGGCGAAGGCGATGAGCGCCACGCCCGCGAACGCGGCGAACAGAGACGGGAGCAGGAGGTGCTGCCAGGTGTTGACCCGGGCGTCCGGGGAGGCTTCCGGGAGGTAGATCACCTCCACGGTGCGGCCCGTGGAGAGTCCCACGCCGGGGCCCCGCATGCTGGGAGTGAACTCCACCTGGTTGCCCGCACGGTCGGTGAAGGAGACAACGGGGGCCCAGGACGGTCCGTTCGCGCCCGTGCAGCGGACGTTCTCCACCACCGTGCCCTCGGCGGTCAGACCGCGCCGGCGCAGACGCAGCGCCAGGGAGGCTTCCCGGTAACCCAGGCTCAGGACGTAGAGGCCGACCAGGAATGCGCCCGTCTTCTCCGGCAGCCGGCGCGTGAGGTTGCCCGCACGATGCGACATGTCACATACCTTCCTATGCCATGACTTGCGGTCCCAGGCCGATCAGTGCCCACCCGTTGCCGGTCAGGAAGACGGCGAGAAGGGTGATGCCGAGCCACAGATCGCCCCAGGAGTTCATCCGAGCGTCACACGGGCTGTCGCGCAGGTAGATCACTCTCACCGTGCGGCCGAGCGGCAGCGGCCTGCCCGACCGTGCTCGCGGTGCGAACTCCACCCGATAGCCCTCGGTGTCGGTGAAGGCGATGACGGGCACCCACCGCCGTCTCGACTCCGCCGTCTTCTCCACGTTGTCGACCACGGTGCCCTCGGTGCGAACGCCTTCACGACGCAACCGGAGCACCGAGCGAACTTCCAGGCAGAAGAGGCCTGATAGGACCACTGCGCTCGTCAGGCAGATCCAGAACGAAACACCGGCTTCCACCACCGATCTCTCACCCCCGTCGCAGATGTGGGCGCGGCACAACGCAGTCCCCGGGGCGCCGCACTGCCTACCGACGCACACGCGCCCTCGGCGGCGGCAGGTTGCACCGCACGCAGAAGTCGGCGCCGTTCGTCCGAGAACAGCCTTCGTGTGGCGCGAGCCGGGCCCCCTGCTTTCCGCCTCCGCTCCCGGCCACGCCCGCCGACGGTAGCCGAGCCCCGCGCGCATCGAGCTCAACTCCGCTCGGCACGTCGGTTGTCGGTCTCATCCAGCCGTCTGTCCCGTGCCGAGGACGGCGCCCGCCCGCGGCCGCACACGCGACGACGTGGTCGAGGCCGTCGGGCCGACCGCGGTGGTGGGACGCAGCTGGGGCACACCCTCCCGGATTCGGCGGATCGGCAGACCACGGAAGGCAGCGCGCGGCCGGGACGGGCTCCGGTGTTCACCGAGTCGATCGCCCTTGCGCAGGCGCCTGGTTGGGCTCACCGGTGCAAGTGGCCGACTGGCCGATTTATTTTTTCCGAGTTATTGACGAAAATGTTGCGGGTCAGCATGCTGTGCGGCATGGAGTCTCACGACGGTCCCCTGACCCGGCTGCGGCGGGGGCACGAGGAGCTGGTGCTCGACCTGTTGCGCAAGCACGGCCGCCTCAGCCGGGGCGAGCTGGGCAAGCTCAGCGCGCTGTCCCGCACGACGCTCTACGACATCATCGGAGGGCTGCTGGCCACCGGTGCCGTGGTCGCCTCCGCTCCCGGCCAGGGGCCGCGAAAGCGGGGCCGGCCCGTGGAGACGCTGACCCTCAACCCCGAGGCGGGGCAGGCGATCGGGATCGACTTCGCCCGGCGCGCTGTGCACGTGGCCGCCGCCAATGTCGCGCACGAGATCGTCGGGTCCGCGAGCGAGTCGCACGCGGGGGATCTGTCCTGGGTGGATCGGACCGATCTCGCGCAGCGCCTGGTCCGCTCGCTGACTGGAGGGACGCTGGAGTTCGGTGCGCTCAGCGCCATCGGCGTGGGCGTCGTCGGCCCGGTCGCCGACCCGGGCGGTGAGAGCGCGCATGCCCGCGGCGTGGACGGCCTGCCTGAACTGCTGCACAAGCGCTTCGGGGCGCCGGTACTGGTGGACAACAACACCAGGCTCGCGGCGCTGGCCGAATCGGTGTGGGGTGCGGCGGCGGGCGATGAGGATGTGCTCTATCTCCGGCTGTCGCACGGTGTCGGCGGTGGCCTTGTGGTGGGCGGTTCGCTGCACCGCGGTGCGCACGGGCTGTCGGGCGAGTTCGGGCACGTCACGGTCGAGGGGGCCGGGGCGCGCTGTGAATGCGGTGGCGTCGGCTGCCTTGAGACCGTGGCCTCGGTGGGCGCTGTGCTCGACTCCTACCGTGCCGCGGGCGGGCGCGCCGAAGACGTCTCCGCGCTGGTGGCGGCGCTCGATTCAGGCGACGGGACGGTGCGGGACGTGCTGCGTGCGGCGGGCTCCCAGGTCGGCAGGGTCCTTGCGGCGGTATGCAACGCGGTCGGGCCCGGGGTGATCGTGATCGGCGGTGAACTGGCCGCGGCCGGCGCCGCGTTGACAGGTCCGGTCGAGGAGGCGCTGAGCGCGCACGTTCTGCCGCTCTCCAGGCACCGGCTCGAAGTGCGCAGGGCGACGCTCGGCGAGGTCGGCGGCGCCCTCGGCGGCATCGGGCTGGTGCTGCGCGAGTCCTCCCTGCTTTCCCGTTACCCGACGAGGCGCTCCGAGGCCCAGGGGGAGCGACCGGATCCCGAGGAGGACCTATGAAGCAGGTGAGGCACCCATGGCCGTGATCACCACACCCGGGAGGAAGTCCGCGCCGGCCGCTGAGCGGCGCGGCACCCGGCGGGCCGGACGGCCGCTCGTCCTCAACCTGGTCGCGCTCGTGCTCGGCCTGGCGGTGTGGGCGCTGGCGTCTCTCGGAGTGGAGAACCTTCCCGGACCGGTCAGCGTGGCGGAGCGCGGCGGCGAGATGATCGCCGACGGTTCGCTCCTCGACGACACGCTGGCCAGCCTGCGCCGGGTCTTCACGGGCTTCGCCCTCGGCACCGCGGTCGCCGTCCCGATCGGCTTCCTCATGGGCTGGTATCCGCTGGCGCGTGGACTGATCGAGCCCTTCGTCCAGTTCTTCCGTACGATCCCGCCGCTGGCACTGATTCCGCTGGCCATCGTGCTGCTGGGCATCGGCGAGACACCGAAGGTCTTCGTGATCTTTCTGGCGGCGTTCATGTCCTGCGTGGTGGCGGCCTTCCAGGGTGTCGTCGACGTGGACCGGACACTGATCAACGCCGCGCGGGTGCTCGGTGCGTCGGACAGGACCATCTTCGTCAAGATCGTCGTCCCGGCGTCCACTCCGTTCATCCTGGTAGGGATGCGGATCGGGCTCGGCGCGTCCTGGGCGACCCTGGTGGCGGCCGAACTGGTCGGCGCACAGGAGGGGTTGGGCTTCCGCATGCAGAAGGCCTCGACCTGGTACGAAATCCCCACGATCTTCGTGGCGCTGATCACCATCGGCGTGCTCGGCCTGGCCATGGACCGGCTGCTGCTGCTCGCCGAACGACGGCTCACCGGTTGGCAGGAGCGCCGATGACAACCAAGATCTCTTTTCAGGACGTGGTCAAGACCTTCCCGTTGAAGGACACCGCCTTCGTCGCGCTCGACCACGTGTCGCTGGACATCGCCGACAGGGAGTTCGTCACGGTCGTCGGCCCCTCCGGGTGTGGCAAGAGCACGCTGATGAGCATGGCGGCGGGCCTCGTCGCGCCCACGGAGGGCCAGGTCCTGGTGGACGGCGCCCCCGTCACCGGACCGGGTCCGGACCGCGGCGTGATCTTCCAGCAGTACGCCCTGTTCCCCTGGCTGACGGTTCGTCACAACGTGGAGTTCGGCCTGAAGCTCGCCGCGCTCCCGGCCGCGGAGCGCAAGCGGCGCACCGACCACGCCATCGATCTGGTCGGGCTCGGAGACTTCGCCGACGCGCTGCCCAAGACGCTGTCCGGCGGCATGAAGCAGCGGTGCGCGATCGCCCGCGCGTACGCGGTGAACCCGCAAGTGCTGCTGATGGACGAGCCGTTCGGTGCGCTCGACGCGCTCTCCCGGGTGCAGTTGCAGGACCAGCTCCTGGGCACCTGGCGGCAGGAGCAGCGCACCGTCCTGTTCATCACGCACGACGTCGACGAGGCGGTCTATCTGGCAAGCCGGGTGGTCGTGATGGCGGCCAGGCCCGGACGCGTCCACCAGGTCCTGAAGGTGGACCTCCCGTATCCGCGTACCGAGGAGATCCGGCTCTCCGCCGAGTTCCGGCAGATCCGGAACGAGGTCTGGCACTCCGTCTACCACCAGCCCCAGGCGGCGTCCGCCGCCTGACATCCGACTCCTGCTGAATTCCTGCCGAGCTCTTCGGTTTCTTCCGAGAGGACTGTCCCGCATGCGTAGCAGCAGTATTCGGCGTGCCCTCGCGGCCGCCTCCACCATGTCCTTGCTGGTGCTCTCCGTGAGCGCGTGCTCCGAGGACACCGCCAACGACTCGACGGTCGACTTCGGCTACATAGGCGATTACAACGGCGTGAGCCTGCTGGCCATCGCCGAGAAGCGCGGCCTGTGGAAGGAGGCGGGCCTCACCGCGAGGGTCAAGGCGTTCAACGACGGACCGGTTCAGGTGCAGGCGCTCGGCGCCGGCGACCTCGACTTCGGCTACATCGGGCCCGGTGCCATGTGGCTGCCCGCCTCCGGCAAGGCCAAGGTCGTCTCCGTCAACACCCTCGCGTACGCGGACCGGGTCATCGCCCAGCCCGGCATCGACTCGATGAAGGACCTCAAGGGCAAGAAGGTCGGCGTCCCCGAGGGCACGTCCGGCGACATGGCGCTCAACCTCGCGCTGGAGAAGGCGGGGATGACCACCAAGGACGTGCAGAAGGTGCCGATGGCTCCTGGCTCGATCGTCTCCGCGTTCTCCTCCGGGCAGATCGACGGAGCGGGCATCTGGTACCCGCTGATCGACAACATCAAGGACAAGGTGCCCGACCTCGAAGAGGTCGCCAGCACGCGGGAGATGGACAGCACCTTTCCCACCGCCTTCGTCGCGGGCAACAAGGTGAAGCCCGAACTCGCCAGCAAGGTGATCAAGGTGCTGCAGAAGGCCAACGACTGGCGTGCCGAGCATCCCCGTGAGGCCATCGCCGAGTCCGCCAAGATGCTCAAGCTCGACGAGAAGAAGGTGAAGGCCGACGCCGCGAACGTGGAGACCCTGACGACCGCCGATCTCGTCGCCAAGACCAAGAACGGCACCGTCGACGCGTGGCTGAACAACCTGGGCGACTTCTTCGTCCGGGCCGGCCAGCTCAAGTCCTCGCCGAAGCCCTCCAGTTACTACACCGGTGACCTCTACACGAAGGCTTACGCGAAGTGAACCTGCTGTTCCTGATGACCGATCAGCACCGCGTCGACACGCTGGGCTGTTACGGCAACCCGCACGTCGCCACCCCCCACCTCGACGGGCTGGCCGCGACCGGCACGCGCTTCGACCGGAGCTACACGCCCACCGCCATCTGCACTCCGGCCCGGGCCAGCCTGCTCACCGGGCAGGCGCCGTTCCGCCACCGGCTGCTGGCCAACTACGAACGCAACGTGGGCTATCTGGAGGACCTGCGTGAGGACGCGTTCACCTTCGCCGGCGCGCTGCGGGAGCGGGGTTACCAGCTCGGCCTGATCGGCAAGTGGCACGGGGGCACGCACCGCAACGCCGCCTCGTACGGATTCGACGGGCCGGACCTGCCCGGCTGGCACAACCCCGTCGACCACCCCGACTACCTGGCCTACCTGGAGGAACGGGGCCTGCCGCCGTACCGGATATCCGGTCATGTGCGCGGCACCACACCCAACGGCAACCCGGGCAACCTGCTCGCCGCGCGCCTGCATCAGCCCGTCGAGGCGACCTTCGAGCACTACCTCGCCACCCGCGCCATCGAACAACTCGACCAGTACGCCGCCGACGGCCGCCCGTTCTTCCTGGCCACCCACTTCTTCGGGCCCCACCTGCCCTACCTGCTGCCCGACGCGTACTTCGACCTCTACGACCCGGACCTCGTGGAACTGCCGGAGTCGATCGCCGAGACCTTCGAGGGCAAGCCGCCGGTGCAACGCAACTACAGTGAGCACTGGACGTTCGACACCATGCCGATCGAGGTCACCCGCAAGCTGATCGCCGTCTACTGGGGCTACGTCACACTGATCGACGAGCAGATCGGCCGCATCCTGACCCGGCTCGACGAACTGGGCCTGAGCGACGACACCTCGGTCTTCTTCACCGCGGACCACGGTGAGTTCACCGGTGCCCACCGGCTGCACGACAAGGGCCCGGCCATGTACGAGGACATCTACCGGATCCCCGACATCGTCCGCATCCCGGGGGCCGCCCCGCAGGTCAGGAACGAGCTCGTCACCCTCACCGACTGCACGGCGACCATCTTGGACCTCGCCGGCTGCGACACCGGGCCCGCCGTCGACAGCCGCAGCCTCGTACCGCTGGTGCGCGGCGAACACCCGCCCTGGGCCGCCGACTTGGTCGCCGAGTTCCACGGCCACCACTTCCCCTACCCGCAGCGGATGCTCCGCGACGAGCGCTACAAGCTCGTCGTCAACCCGGAGTCCGTCAACGAGCTCTACGACCTCGTCCAGGATCCGAGTGAGCTCCACAACCGGTACCCGCACCCCGAGTTCGCGCCCGTACGCCGCCGCATGCTGCGCCGGCTCTACGACCTGCTGCGCGAGCGGGGCGACAACTTCTACCACTGGATGACACCGATGTACGACATCGGTGCCTCCGACCACGACCCCAGCCTCAGCTCGTTCGAACTGGAGGGCACCGACTGACCCGCCGCTCCACGCTCGTCAAGAACGGCGGAGTGCCGGCGGTGCTCCAAGTAGAAGGTGCCCGGCCGGTGTTCAGGCGGGCAGGGACGCGAGCCGGCCCGGGCCCGCTCCACGGCTGCGGCCACTGGATCCAGTAGGAGCGCCCAGAGGAGGTCGGCCGGATCCTGACCGGGTCGAGGCATGAATCCCAGGGTCTTCGATCTGCCCGTGCCGAGAGCGATCACGTGGCGGACGACGAGGCCGCCGCAAGTCTCGGTCTGGAATTCCGAGTGCGCCCGCAGTTCGCCCGGCGACGCGTGGATGTGGCGGCGCTCGCGCGCATGGCTCGTGCTCCGAAGACAGGCCGAATCGCATGGCCGGTTCAGCGGGAGACCGCAGGACGGGACGCGGCCGGTCACCGGTAGCGGTTGCCCGCGAAGGTGTGCAGCGCCGATTCGAGGCTCTGCACGCGGGTGCGCGTGTCCCTCTTCCAGGGGGAGGCGACCGTGCACCTCAGGACGCCTGCGCCGGCACGCAGCGGGGACGGGACCCGGATGTTCGCGTTCGCATCGAGGGCCGCCGTCAAGGTAAGTGCCCGCTCGTTCTTCTTCCTGCTGAACTGGACGGACGCGATGTCCCGCCAGGGAACGGCCAGCGTGTGCGGTCCGTGCCGCACCGTGAGCCCGTCAGCACCTACGTGCAGCGCCCTGACCCGAAGGAGCGGCAGCGAGACCCTCAGTCCGTAGATCGCAGAGAGCAGCGTGATGACGATCGCGTACACGGACATGACCGGGACCTTGTCGAACCCGAGCCCCAGCAGCAGGAGCACGCCGTCGATCCCCAGCGCCCACCCGACCGGCCGTCGCATACGGCGCCAGAACACATCCGGGCCCCACTGCTCAACCGCGAACGAGTCGCCTGCCGGCGGGCTCCCGGCGGGCTCGCCGACCGGCGCCTTCCGCGGTGCCCCTGCGGGGGGCCTTGTCGTCGCCGTCGAGCCGGCCCAACTCCCTTGCTGCGGCCCGGTGATCGCCAGCGCGTCCCCATGTGGGTCGCTCGTCCGCACGTCCGTCCACGGACCCGCATCGTCGTCCCCCGGCACGGCGCGCGGATCGGGGACCGTCGGCTGCGCGAGGCGCGAGACGAGATCAGCGGCGGCAGGGCGGTCCTCCGGTGCCTTCTGCAAGCAGTCCTGCGCCAACTCCCGCAGGCCGTAAGGCATTGCGCTGAGATCGGGTTCCTCGTACACGACGCGGAACAGCAGGGTGTGAGAGGCGCCCTCGCCGAACGGTCCGGTGCCCGTGGCCGCGTGGACGAGCAGTGAGCCGAGGGAGAAGACGTCCGCCGCCGGGCCCGCCGACTGCCCAAGTGCCTGTTCGGGCGACATGAATCCCGGCGTGCCGAGGATGGTTCCCGCCCCGGTCAGATCGGTGCTTCCGGCGGTCTCCAAGGTCTCGAGGGCCTTCGAGATGCCGAAGTCGATGATCCTCGGACCGTCGTCGACGAGCAGCACGTTGGAAGGCTTGAGGTCGCGGTGCACAAGGCCCGCCTTGTGGAACGACGCGAGCGCCTCGGCCAGTCCGCCGCCGAGGGCGCGAACGGCCTTCTCGTCCAACGGGCCGTGCCCGGCGACACGTTCGGCGAGCGAAGGGCCGTCGACGTACTGACTCGCGATCCACGGCGTGGCGGCGTCCGGATCCGCGTCGACGACCTGCGCGGCCCAGAAGCCGCCCGCGCGCATGGCGAGCTTGGCCTCTCGCCGGAAGCGCTCGCGGAACCCGGGAGAGGACGCCAGGTCCTCCCGCACTACCTTGACGGCGACCCGCCGCCCGGCGGGGGACTCACCCAGGAACACCCGGCCCATCCCGCCCGAGCCGAGGCGGAAGGCCAACCGGTACGGACCGACAGCCCGCGGATCCCCGGCTTCCAGCGGCTGCATCAGGCTCCCCCCGGTCGACTGTGGCCCCAACCCTTGGGCTCCGTACTGACGTTAGTGAAGTCGCCCCTGGCGGCTCATTGGTTCCGTTCACCGGCTCGCCGGGCCGGACGAACGAGCCGGGCGGCCCGCCCAGTTCGCCCCGCTTGCGGCGCCCCGGGAGGCCGGTGCCGGGGGAGCACGGTGTGCGTCTGCCGCTTCGGCCCACGGCGTCCGCGGTGGGGTCTCCAGTCGGCCGCCCGCCCTCGTCCAGGAGTCGACGAACGGCCCGTGGTCGGTCTTGATCCTGACACCGACAGGGAGTTCCGGGTACTCGTTCTCGCCGTTGGTTTCCCCGGTCGGATCAGAGGGCCGTCGTGAGACCGCATGCCGCACAGCATGGCGTCCCTAGATCTTTTCGTCAACGGCCCGGAAAATTGATGAGGGGGTATCGGCCATCCCTGCCCCACCCTGCTGGGCAGCTCAACCGGCCGCCCGTGCCAGGGAGATCATCATGGGGAACACGGGCGCAGCCCGCCACGTGGGAGAGGTGCTCGCCCGGGCGCAGACCGCTGCCAGCGCTGTACTTCGCTGCTGCACCGCCGATGGCACCCGCCGCCCTGCCGAACGCACCGCACGGCAGGGATGTGATTCGGGGCCCCGGGCGACCGCGTTGTCAGACCCCGGTGACCACGGTCGGAACCATGAGCGACCCGACTGCACGCATGCAGGCCCACACGGCGCCGGGGGAGGGGCCGGTGGCTCCCCGCGCACCTGCGCCGCCCTCCGTCTTCGTCACCGACCATCTCGGCGCCACGGACGTCGCGCTGATCTCGGATGCGCTCGATGAGTTCAACGTTCAGGAAACCGGCATCGATGACCGGCGTTCGCTGGCGGTGCTCGTCAGGGACCCGGCAACGGGCCGAGTGATCGGCGGACTGACAGGCCGTTCACGGTCGTACTGCGTGACGGCTCGTCCCACTTCTGCGCGGTCAACGCCCGCCGCGCGGCCCGTCTCAACGCCTGGCGGCGCGACCTCGCCGAGGCCGTACGCCAATACCTGCGCCGCTGAGACCGTCAGCGGTCGCCGTCACTCACGGAAGCCGTGGCCTCCCAGACGAACCCATCTGGGTCGGTGAACGGGCCGGTGGTGCCGGAGATCACGATCCCGTGCGATCCGGTGCCGTCGGCGGGGACACCGACGAGCTTGGCAAGGGCGCGGCGCCTGTAGAGAGCCAGCTTGACCGGGCCCGATCCGGTGGCGAATTCGACGTACTTGCCGCCGAAGCTCTTGCCAACGGTGAGGCCCTGCTCGACGTAGAACTGCTTGCTCGCCTTCACGTCCTCGACACCCAACAGGAGCACGAGTTCGTCGACGTCCCGGGTGACCGGGCCGGTGTCCTTCTTCGCCGACGACGCGATCTGCCAAATGGTGCCGTCCGGGGCCTGGACGGCGCCGCCGTAGCCCCATAGCGACTTCGCGGCGGGCTTGAGTGTGGTGGCCCCTGCGTCGAGGGCGGCGCCGGCGAGCGCGTCGACGTTGCCCGGCTGGGAGACCACGAGCGACAGCGTGAAACCGCGGAAGCCCGTCGTGGGGGCCTCGGAGCCGCGCAGGCGCACGTGCGACGGGTCGAGTCCGAAGGCGGTGGAGTAGAAGCGGGCGGCGGCCTCGGTGTCGGCCACTTCCAGGGTGACGGAGTCGATGGAGTTCATGTCCTCGACGGTATGGGCGGCCGGTCGTCGACGCTTCTTGAATTCTGACCGGTTTCTCCTTCAGGACACGAGCCTGACCTGGTCGTTCGCAGATCGGAGCGTCGGGGGCCTCGGGTACGGCCCCGCGTGCGGCCCGTGGAGGCCGAGCCGCTGGACGGCTTGCGGGACCTGGCCGTCCGGAGCCCGTCGGCGGACGCAGTCACGCCCCAGCCCACGTGCCCGGCCCGCCCGCCGGATTTCACCATGCGGTGGTGGCGTGTTCCGAGAACGCGCGGCATGCGGCGGGATTGCGCTGCGCATCATCGATGGTCCTCGTCGCCTCGTGGTCGTCGACGCCGATGGCCGCAGCCGCGGGTGCTCGGGCGGGCCGCGGCCCTGGGGCCCTGGGGCCCTGGGGCCCTGAGGCCCTGAGGCCCTGGGGCCCTGCGGGCCGGTCGGTCGGCCGGTCACCGGACAACGTATTACCTGCATCCTCGCCCCTCCCGGATATCCGAAGCCGGTCCCCAACTCCTCTGGCCTTCTTGAGAGGTTGATGGTGTATTTGGGTCCTCGTATCGAACGTGGGGGGCTTGGGTGGATCCGCTGCAGCCCAGCGATCCGAGGCGCGTCGGCAAGTACCGGCTGGTGGGGCGGCTTGGCGAAGGCGGCATGGGGCAGGTGTTCTTCGGTCGTTCCCCGGGGGGACGTCCGGTCGCGGTGAAGCTGATCCGGTCCGAATACGCTCACCGTGAGCGGTTCCGCGCCCGGTTCGCCCGCGAGGTCGAGGCCGCCCGCAGGGTCGGGGGATTCCACACCACATTGGTCATCGACGCCGATCCCGATGCCGATCCACCGTGGATGGCCACCGCGTACATCCCCGGCCCTTCCCTGCACGGCGCCGTTACCGGACACGGTCCCCTCGGCACGCAGGCCGTACGGACTCTGGGCGCCGGGCTCGCCGAGGGGTTGGCCGCCATCCACGCATGCGGCCTGGTGCATCGAGATCTCAAACCCGGCAACGTGATCCTGGCCGCCGACGGTCCCAGAATCATCGACTTCGGTATCGCCAGCACGCAGGATGCCAGCCGGATGACCGCGACCGGCGCAGTCCTGGGAACTTACGCCTACATGTCCCCGGAACAGGTGAACGGGCATCCGCCCGAAGCCGCCAGCGACGTGTTCGCCCTTGGCGCGGTCCTGGGATTCGCGGCCACGGGTCACAGTCCTTTCGACGGCGAGACGATCGCCGCCATCCTTCATCGCATCACGAGCGAACCGCCCGATCTGCGCGACATCGTTGTGGAGCGCGAGCATCGCGACTTGATCGTCGCCTGTCTGGCAAAGGACCCGGCCGCCCGGCCTCCGCTGGCCGACGTCCTCGCCCGGCTCGCCGGTCCCTGGCCGAGTGCCGACTGGCTTCCTCCTGCCGTGATGGACATGATCGCCTCCACGAAGTCCGAGTCCGAGTCCACCGGTGCCCCGGCCTCGGAGGCCGAGGAATCGGACCGGCCGCTGCACGGGCAGACCACGGTGGACCCCGCCTCCGCGGGCACCGCCTCCGCGGGCTCCGGCTCCGCGGGCAGCGCCTCCGCGGGCTCCGGCTCCGCGGGCACCGCCTCCGCGGGCTCCGGCTCCGCGGGCTCCGGCTCCGCGGGCACCGCCTCCGCGGGCTCCGGCTCCGGCTCCGGCTCCGGCTCCGGCTCCGAACGCAGGTTTCCGCGCCGAGCCTTCCTGCTCACCGGGCTCGCGGCAGCCCTGGTTGCCGTTGTGGCCGTGGCGATGTTCCTCATTCTCCCCGAGTCCGCCAAGCCGTCGGCGTCCGCCAAGCCGTCGGCGTCCGCCAAGCCGTCGGCGTCCGCCAAGCGCATCGTCACCGACGACGGCCGTGCATTCGGGCCCGGCGGATGGAGCCAGTTCACGGTGAAGGTCGATCCGGCCAATGCCGGCGTGCGGCTGACGCGGCGCCTCGATTCCAGCGTCTCAGGGCAGATCGCGTCGATCTCCGTGAACGGCGAAAAGGCCGGGTCGTGGGCGCCTTTGGAGAGAGCCCTCACCATCTGGGCGGATCAGACTGTCGAGCTGTCGAAATCATCCACCAAGGGCAGGAGAATTCTCACCATCAGGAACACGTTCGAAGCCTCGACCAAAGATTTCAACGAGTTCACCTACTTCGTGGACCAGAAGATCGACGGTGTCTGGCGCCGTGCCGACGTGGTCGACATCGGACCCGGTCACCTCGCCGAAGAAAAGGCGTATGGATACCGCATCAAGAAGAAGTCCTGGGAGGGTACGCGGTCGTTCAGTTACCGGCGTGGCTGACCGGTGATCCGTGAGCCCGCCGGTGTGGGTGAGGAGGCAGCGCGAGGCCGCGGACCAGCAGCCCGGGACGGGATGTTCATGACCTCTCTGCCAGGGACCCGGCCTCCGCCGGTGAGACGGCCTTGCCGAATGCCCGGACATCGTCGATGGTTCCGTCGACACCCCTGAAGAACTCGTTGTCTCCCAGCCCGCGGCCCACGACGAAGTTCCCCGGTGACGCGAAGTCCTCTTCGTGGTCGACCGATTCACCGGGGCGGCCGTCGACGTACAGGCGGACCTTTCCGGCGGCCTCGTCGTAAACACCCGTCAGATGCGTCCATTCCCCCGCCTCGACCTCCACATCCGAGACCGCCTCGTCCGCGTCCGCATCCACGTCGTCCGACGGTCCTTCCGGAATTCGCATCTCCCACTGCGACTCTTCCGCGTCGTACTGGAGCAGGAAGCCGCTGGACTCCGGTCCGTCCTGACTCACCACCGTCTGCGAGCGGTCCGTGTCGTTCAGCTTGACCCGTGCCGATACGGAGAAGCTGCTGCTCGTGTCGACCAACGGACCCTTCGACGCCACGAATTGGCCCCCGTCGAAGCGCAGCGCTCCGCCCGTCACTCTGCTCGCAGGGGTCGCGCCGAAGAGAGTGCCGTCCTTGTTGTTGCCCGAGGTGTCCGGAGTGATCCCGCCGCCGACCTGGTCGAAGAGCCACTCCACTGCCGAACCGTCAGCGGGTGGCGAGGGGGGCCGTTCCCTGCTGGGCTTCGACGACGGATCGGGCTTCTTCGAGGGAGAGGCCGTCGCGCTGGCCGAAGTACTGGAAGGGGAGGGCGCTGTGGAAGGCGAAGACGAGGGCTGCACAGGCGGTCCCGACTCCTTGCTCTGCGGTTTCCCCTTCGGGGGGTCGTCTCCTGCGAACCCCAGAACGACGACGGCCGCGACACCGCACAGTGCGGCGGCAGCCGTACACCGCACGAAGAGATCGGTGCGCCGCCGGCGGGTCATGCGTGCACTGGCGCCCGCCGCGTCGGGTACCCCAGGCCGAGGCCTGCCGCTCGCCGGGCTTCGGGTGGCCCAGAGCTTGGTCGCCAGAGCTTCGGACACCGGGGGTTCGGACACCACGGGCTCGGCTGTCGGGCCCTCAGGCCGGCGGTCGCCGGTCGCCGTACTGCCGGTCGCAGCAGCGCCCGGCGCGGGCGGCACACCGGCCCCGGGCAGGAAGAGCTCCTGGCCGGCGTCTTCCCTTATGCGGCGGGCGGCGTACTCCGGACCGCCCCACGGCAGCAGTGCCCGCGCCAGCAGCGCGCCGCAGTCGTCCTGCACACTCACGAGGTCGGTGACGGCCTGGGAACAGCGGGCGCAACTCTCCAAGTGCGGGGCGAGTTCCGCGCCGACGTCCGAGGACCTCTCGTCCGCGTAGGCGAGCACCATGCGGTGGAATCGGCGGCAGTCGTCCCGCATCCCGTTCTGGTGGATCTGGACGTACGAGTTGTGCAGACCCCTCCGTGCACGGCCGGTGAGCGCGGGCAACTCACCGGAGCCGGCACCGGCCAACTTGGCCGTCAGCGCACTGTCGTCGCGCTCGACCGTCTCGTGCCACAGAACGGCCTGGCTGCGGTCCGGAAGACCGCCGAAGGCGCGCGCCCCGAGTGAGCCGGGGTGGGATTCCGGTGTCGCGGCGTCCTCAAGCGCCACCGGCCCGTTCGTATCGATCCAGCTGCACAACTCCGGGTTCAACGCGCTCCGTTGGCCCTCTCGCGCCCAGCCGGAAGCCGTACGGAGCACCGCAGCGAGGGCGTAGGGGCGTACGGCACCGCTGGCACTGCCGTCCTCCTGCTGCCGCAGCGCCTCATCCCACGACTGGTGCGCCAGCTCGCCGGCGGCCGTCTCGCTCACGGTGCCTGCGGATGCGAAGGCCCGTACGGCAGGGAAGTGGCGCCGCTCCAGCTCATCGAGCGCAGCAGCAAACGGCCCTCCGACTACCCGTGTGAGACGGAGCAGTTCGGCATCAGGCAGGCGTGCGCAATCCATCGGTCTTCCCCCGTTCGACTTACGCCGCTTCAGGCGTCTCCTTCGCGAGTCACGCGGCTACGCGGCACGCGGTCACGCGGTCAGGCGGTCAGGCGGTAACGAGACGAATGCTTTGTGTGCCGGATCAGTGATCCGGCCGCGTCGACGGTCATGGTCGGTCGTCTCCAGGTCCCACGCAAGGGCCTCGAACGTCAACGGCCCCTGACCACCCACTTGTTGGCGGCAGACGGCCAGGAGTGGGGCTGCGGTGGTCCAGCCGTTTCTCGGTTACCGGCAAGTTGAGACCGGTCCCGGGTGACGTCGCCTAGCGTCACCGCGCACCAACAGACCAGGACTTTGTCGTGCCATGTCCAGCGGTGAACGGGCGGCGGCTTCGTCCTGCCGTGAGGAGGCGCCAAGCATGCATCTACGGAGAATCCCGGATCCAACTGGCCGATCCCCGCAGGCGAAAGCACGCTCCGGTTCGCCGGGTGATCACGCGGGTCATGCCTGCCTGGTGCTGGTCAGGGACCCTCAACTGGCCGACGCCGTCGCCGTGGGGATGCGGTCGCGGTTCGCCGAGGCCGGCGCGGACCTGCCGGTGCTCGTACCGCCGATGTTCGGGGACGAGCTCGCCGCGCGGGGGACGGCGAGGCGGCTGCGGGCCTGGTGGGATCGGCAGCGCACCGGTGTGGAGTTGTCGGCAGCCACGTTGCTGATCGTCGACGTCGAGGAGGAACTGGCCTGCCTCGGGCGGGTCACGTACGTCGCGGTGCCGCCTGAGCTGACGAGGGCTCCTTCGCGCCGACGAGGTGCGGTGATCGAGGTGCCGGCGGCCACGGTACGTGAGTTGGTGGACGCCGTTGCGTCGGGCACGGTCGGTGCCGGCGATCGCGGTGCGCCGTCGAAGGGGGCGCAGTCGGAGTTCTCTCCCCCTGGCGGCGCCGGCAGGTGCCCCCAGCCGCGGTCGGAGTGGCACGCGAAGCCGCTGTGGGACCGCCAGTTGGTACGTGCGGCGGTGGTGACCGGGGCGCTGGGGTTCGGTGCGTGGCTGCTGCCGGCGGTCTTCGCTCCTGGTCAGGCGCAGGCCGCGACCGTGCAGCAGCAGCAAGAGCAGCCGGAGCTGCAGCAGGAGCAGCAGGAGCAGCAGGAGCAGCAGGAGCTGCAGGAGCTGCAGCAGCGTCAGCAGGAACGGCAACAGCCGCGCTATCAGCAGCAGTCGAGCGACGCGGCGTCGGCGCAGCGCGCGGATGCGGACTTCCCGCGTTCCGGGCAGCCATCGCTCGAGCAGGAGGCCCGAGAGCGCATTGCAGAGCGGCTGCGTGCCGCCGGGGTGGACGAGGAGGCGTTGCATCGGATTCAACGGGGGCTGCGGGCAGGTCCATCGCTCGATCCCGCTGACCGCGCCGCGGGCCCGCGGACGCTTCCGGCCCCCGTATCGCAGGACTCCGACGACTCGGATGAGGAGTCCGACAGCGGCGAGGACCCGGACACCGGTGACGTGAGCGAGGACTCCGGAGTACCGACTGCGGAACTGCCGGGCCTCGCTGAGCAGTCCGACGACGATGCCGACGAGGACTCAGGCAACGACTCCGAGGACTCTGACGACTCCGACGCCGAGGAGGACTCCGAGGACGACCTGTACGACGCCAGCTCCGGAGCATGGGCGGCGCCGCCGCAGCCCGGAGCGGAAACGAGCGCGACTCCGGACACGACTCCAGAAACGCCCGCTGCAGGTACGCCCGTGCCGGACATCCCTTACGCGGACAGGGCCGCGACGCCTGAGGGGGAGGGTGAGCCTCCGGCTCCGCCCGTGGGTGAGGCTCCGGACTCTGCCGACGGCGTCGCACCTGGAACCGAAGACGGTGCCGCACCTGCACCCGAGAGCGGTGCTCCCGCTCCTGGGGCTCCGGCCCCTGATGGCGGTGCTCCCGCTCCGGCTCAGGCCCCTGATGGTGGTGCTCCCGCTCCGGCTCAGGCGCCGCCGTCGGCGGAGCCTGGTTCGTCACCTTCGGAGCTGGCGCGTGCGGAGGAGGCGGAAGCGGAGCAGGCTCAGACGCCGCCTCCGGCTGCGCCTGAGCCACCGCCTGCGGAGTTCAGCTGGGGCGACTTCGCGGGGCGCACCTTCGACGGTGCCTACACCGGCTTCTTCTATGCCGATCGGGCCGCGGAAACCATCGGGGGTTTCAGGGACCCAGAGAATGCCCGCCCGGTTCCCGGACCAGATGGCAAACTCCCTGCAAGGAGCCTGGCATCAAAACTGGCTGGACCCATCGCCGGTGCTGCAGGCGGCCTTTACAACGCGAATGAGTACCTTGAGTCGACCACCAGCCCTGAGGAGCGGAGGTCCATCGAGCAGTGGAACGAGCACGCGCTGATGGACCTCCCCGACCCGGCGAGTAGCCCACCCACGTATGTCGGTGGACCGGTCAACGACGGCTGGGTGGGCAATCTGCCTCTTGAGGACCTCTGGGGGCCGCTGGCGGCGCCGTCTGCTTCGTCACCTTCGGGGCTGGCGCGTGCGGAGGAGGCAGAGGGCGCGCAGGCGCCGCCTCCTGCTCCTGCCCCGCCGGCTGGAGCCCCTGCTCCTGCCCGCCGGCTGGAGCCCCTGCTCCTGCCCCGCCGGCCGGAGCCCCTGCTCCTGTTCCGCCGCCTGCGCCCGTGGGTGAGGCCCCCGCACCACCGGCGCCTGCTTCGCCGGCGCCTGCAGGTGAAGCTCCCGCTCCGCCAGTACCCCCAGCGCCTGAAGGCGAGGCTCCGCCAGCTCCGCCGGCGCCTGCACCGGCGCCTGCACCGGCGCCGGAGGCTCCCGCTCCGCCTGCACCCGAGGGCGGGGCCCCCGCACCTCCGGCGCCCGAGGGCGAGGTCCCGGCTCCGCCCGCTCCAGGGGAGGAAGCTCCGCCTGCGCCTGCCCCGCCGCCTCCGGCTCCGCCTGGGCCTGAGGGTGAGGCTCCCGCACCTCCGGCGCCCGAGGAGGCTCCCGCTCCTCCGGCACCTGCAGATGAAGCGCCCGCTGCGCCTGCGCCTGCGCCTGAGGAGGAGGCCCCTGCTCCCGGGCCGGAGCCCGCGCCCGAGGAGGAAGCTCCCGCGCCTCCTGCGCCCGAGGAGGAAGCTCCTGCTCCGGAACCTGCGCCTGAGGAGGAGGCCCCCGCTCCTGAACCGGAGCCCGCGCCTGAGGAGGAGGCCCCCGCGCCTCCTGCGCCCGAGGAGGAAGCTCCTGCTCCGGAACCTGCGCCGGAGCCGGAGCCCGCGCCTGAGGAGGAGGCCCCTGCGCCGGAGCCGGAGCCCGCGCCTGAGGAGGAGGCCCCTGCGCCGGAGCCGGAGCCCGCGCCTGAGGAGGAGGCCCCTGCGCCGGAGCCGGAGCCCGCGCCGGAACCCCCGCCCGCGCCCGAACCGGCTCCGGCACCGTAGCCGCCGTCCCGCTGCCGCCCTCCCCTCCGGGCGGCAGCGGGCCTTCCCCGCGTACGAGTTCGGGAGCTTGGGGTGACGCCATGCCGGCCAAGGGGAAGGCCACGGCCCACCCAGCAGGATGGGGGCGGCCTGATCGACCTGATCGACCCCATCGGCCTGATCGGCCTGATCGGTCCGATCCGGGACGTCACTCGTCAGTAAGTGGCTAGCGTGGCCCCGAGCAACTGGGACGAGGAGGCAGACCCGATGACACTGTCGCCGCCGCGGCCACCGAGCAAGGTCAACCTGCTGCCGCCGGATTACGGAAGCCTGTCTCGCGGTATTCCGCCCGCGCAGCCCGGCCCTGTTCGTCATGGGCGTCAACGGCGGCATGAGCATGGCCCCCGACGCCGCCTTCCCCCTCGTGTTCGGCCGCAACGAACCGGAAGTCCACGTCTGCGTCGCGCCGGACGACACGCACGTCAGCCGCAAGCAGGGCTACTTCACGCGGGAGCACTCGCGATGGGTGCTGAACAACACCGGGCGCCTGCCGATCCGGCTCCCGGGGGCACACCTGGTGCTGGGCGGTGACCGGGTCGAGCTCCGGTCCGGGTTCACCCCGCTGTTCATCGTCGCCCCGAAACGGGAGCACTTGCTGGAGGTGCGGGTCGCCACACCGACGCCCGGGGCAGGGGATGGCGGTCTGGGCGAGGTCGCCACGCACGAGGGCGAGGTGTGGGACCTGACCGCGACCGAGAAGCTGGTCCTGATCTGCCTCGCCCAGCGTTATCTGCGCAACGACCCCATGCCGCAGCCTCTTCCCTGGGCGGAGGTCGCGGCCGAACTGGCGGATCTGCGCCCGGCGGAGACCTGGAGCAAGCAGCGGGCCGCACGCGTCGTAGCCGGCGTACGGACGAGGCTCAGCGGCTCGGTGTCCGGGCTCATGGAAGACGAAGTCCCCCAGCCCGTCGGCAACGCACTCAACCACAACCTGATCACCGAACTCCTTGTGACCACGACTCTCGTCAAGTCCGACCTGGCCCTCTTGGAGGGCGGCGGCGACCGCTGAGTGCCCCTGCGTGCCGCCCGCGGCGCTGACCGGCTGACCGGCTGACCGGCGTCCCCCTCGACAACGTGCCCAAGTCGGGCGCTGCACCGGGCTCGCTGCCTCCCGCGAGGTCGGCGCCGCGCTCGCGGGGTTCTCGCCGTTCATCGCGGCGGCGCTGCTCGGCTACGCGGACGGCGACCCCTGGCTCGTCGCCGTGTTCATGGCCGGGACGGCGGCGGTGTCCCTCGTGGCCCCCCAGAGCGCCGACGCCGCAGCCGATGTCGCGCCAGAGCGGTATGCGCCGTGCGCCTTGGGCCGCCAGGTTGCGTGGCACTTGATAAGGCCAACGGCGGCGAGGCCGAGACCGCGGTCGGTGAACAGCACAGCAGCGAGGTCGACCAGCTCCACCGGTGCCCTCTCATCAGCTGCGGACGCCGGGACCCGAGGGTAAGCGGGATCACCGTCGTGGGTGCGCTGGCGCTCTAGCGTCACGATGTGGATGATCAGGATCACGCTGGAGGTGGAGGATGCGTGCTGTGTGGAAGGGTGCGGTGCTTGCACAGGCGGAGCGGACAGTGGTGGTGGAGGACAACGACTACTTTCCGCCCGAGTCGCTCAACCGCGGGTACGTCTCTGAGAGCCGCAGGCGGTCACTGTGCCTGTGGAAGGGGATCGCCCGCTATTACGGGTTGATCGTCGACGGGCAGGATTACGCGAACGCCGCCTGGTGCTACCCGCATCCCAGCCTGTCCGCCAAAAAGATCAAAAGCCATGTCGCCTTCTCGAACGGCGTCACCGTGGAAGCCGTACCGGAGCCCGGACGATGACCGGCGCACGCCTGGCACGGATCGCCGCGTGGACGGTCGGTGTCGGAGGAGTCCTGGGCGGTACCTACCTGGGACTGGTGACCGGAGCGGTGCCCCTCGACGTGGGCGTCGGCCGGCGCACCCGGCCATTGGGCCCGCAGACCGTGGACATCGCAGCGGCCCGGGAGGTGGTCTTCGACGTGGTGGCGCAGCCGTACCTGGGCCGCGCCCCGCGAGCCATGCGCGAGAAACTCAGCGTGCTGGAGCGGGGCAGCGACCTGGTTCTGGCCGAACACTTCACGCCCGTTGCGGGCGGGAGGCTGAGGGCGGTCACGGTGGAGACGGTGCGCTTCTCCCGGCCCGGGCGCATCGACTTCCGGCTGGTCCGTGGCCCGGTTCCGCAGGTGACCGAGTCCTTCGTGCTGAGCGAGCACGCATCGGGGACACGACTGGTGTACGAGGGGCAGATGGGTACGGACCTGTGGGCGCTCGGACAGTGGTGGGGAGCCGCGGTTGCCGCCCGCTGGGAGGCGACCGTCGCTGCGTCGCTCGCCTCTGTCAGGGAGGAAGCGGAGCGCAGAGCGCGGAGTTGAGGCCGCGTGACGGTGTGCCGGATCGCATGGATCACACCGCTGTCCCGCCGATCGCGTCGAGGGCTGAGGTCACTGTCTTCTTGAGGCGGCGTGCGTCCGCGCCGGCGCGCGATCGCAGGTTCACCCCGTGTGCGAGCAGCGCCAGCACCTCGGCCGCGGCAGCGGGATCGCTGCCCAGGGCCAGTTGATCCTGCGCCTGGGCGGTGACGAGGGCCGCGTGCAGCGCGTCGCGCAGGCGATCGTGCTGCCGGTCGAGGAGCGCCCGCACGCCGGGGTCGCCGTTCTCGGCGCCCGCGTGCGCATTGGAGACCATGCAGCCCCACTGGGCGAACTCGCCCCGGCAGCGCGTCTCTATCAGCCGGGTGAAGAAGTCGGTGACGGCGGGCAGTCCCCGATGGTCCTCCGTGAGGCGGTCGAGGACCGGCCGGGTGCGGCTCTCGGCATAGCGCTCCAGAGCGGCGCGGTAGAGCTCCGTCTTGCCGCCGAACGTGGCCAGGCCGACCGCGCGCTTCCCGTGGGTGCCCAGGCGCCCGGCTTCAGCCTGCCGAGCGCAACCGGACGGACCGTCACGCTGGACGGGCTGCTGGCCGAGGGGCCTGCCGTGCTGACCTTCTATCGCGGCGCATGGTGCCCGTACTGCAACATCGCCCTGCGCTCCCTGCAACAGCACCACGACGCCATCGCCGCGCACGGTGCCCGGCCGGTGGCCGTCTCCCCGCAGATCCCCGACGAGTCCCTGTCCCTGACGGAGAAGCACGAGTTGGCCTTCGACGTCCTCAGCGACATCGGCGCCGACACGGCCAAACAGTACGGACTCGCCTACGACCTGCCGGGCGACCTGGCCGGGGTCTACGACAGGCTCGGCTTCGACCTCCAGCGGGTGAACGGGGGCCACGCACGTACCTTGCCGTTGCCCGCCACCTACGTCATCAACCAGGCCGGCGCCATCCAATGGGCCTTCGTCGACACCGACTACACCAAGCGCGCCGAACCGGCCGACATCATCGCCGCGCTCCACTCGCTGGGCTGACCCAGTCCGCATGGAGGGCTCTTCGGTGAGCGCGCTTACAGTTCCGCCCGCTCTCGCGGGCCTAGCGTGCGGGACATGACGCTGCGGATCGTGTTCGGTGCGCTGTATGCCGCGATGGCGGCGGGGCAACTCGCTTCCTTCGGGCAGATGCCCGCGATCATGACGGCGTACGGGCTGGTCACCGACGCGGGTGCCGGCGCGCTCGCAGTGGCGCTGATCGCGGGCGAACTGGTCAGTGGGCTCTGGCTGCTGGCCCGTCCGCGATCGCGAGCGATCACGCCGGTGTGGGTGTTCACCGCGGTCGCGGTGGTCTGGGCGCTGCTGGCCGTCCAGGCCTACATACGCGGTCTCGCCGTCACGAACTGCGGCTGCTTCGGGATCTACCTGGCCCAGAGCCTGAACTGGGTCGTCCTCATCCAGGACGGGCTCTTGCTGCTCTATGCAGGGTTGCTGCTCCGCGCGGCACGGCGCCCGGGAGAAACCAGGTCGCAGGAGGCGGTGAGTGAAGTCCACCGTAGGTGATCGCTTCGAGGTGGGAACGCTCACCCCGATGACCACTGCCCTGGTGATGGAGCCGTGCCGGGCGGCCCGACGCGCGCCTCCGACACGAGCCCTCGCCGATGCCCCACTGCTCCCGCGCTGACGACCAGGAAGGCTCGCCGATGCCTGAGACGCCCCAAGGTCCCCGGACGACCGTGCCTCGGAAGCGGGACCGGGAGGAGGTGTTCGTAGAGTTCACCAAGTCCATCTGCCCGCTGTGCAAGACGCCGGTCGACGCACAGGTCAACATCCGTGACGACAAGGTCTACCTGCGTAAACGCTGCCGCGAGCACGGCGAGTTCGAGGCGCTTGTCTACGGGGACGCCGAGGAGTACATGTCCTCGGCGCGGTTCAACAAGCCGGGGACGATTCCGCTCGCCTTCCAGACGGAGGTGAAGGACGGTTGCCCGAGCGACTGCGGGCTGTGCCCTGAACACAAGCAGCACGCCTGTCTGGGAATCATCGAGGTCAACACCGGCTGCAATCTGGACTGCCCGATCTGCTTCGCCGACTCCGGCCACCAGAGCGACGGTTACTCGATCACACACGAGCAGTGCGAGCGGATGCTGGATGTGTTCGTGGCCTCCGAGGGGGAGGCGGAGGTGGTGATGTTCTCCGGCGGAGAGCCCACCATCCACAGGCACATCCTGGACTTCATCGACCTCGCCCAGGCCCGCCCCATCCGAAACGTGAACCTCAACACCAACGGCATCCGGCTCGCCACCGACCACAACTTCATCGCCGAGCTAGGGCAGCGCAACCAGGTGCCGGGCCGGTCGGTGAACGTCTACCTGCAGTTCGACGGCTTCGAGGAGCGCACCCACCGCGAGATCCGCGGCCGGGACCTGCGTACGTTCAAGCAGCGAGCGCTGGACAACTGCGCCGAGGCCGGGCTCACCGTCACCCTCGTAGCCGCGGTCGAGCGCGGCCTGAACGAGCACGAGCTCGGCGACATCGTCGAGTTCGGCATCGACCACCCCGCCGTACGGTCGGTGGCCTTCCAACCCGTCACTCACTCCGGCCGTCATGTCGCCTTCGATCCGCTGGACAGGCTCACCAATCCCGACGTGATCAAACTGATCAACGCTCAACGGCCGCAGTGGTTCCGGAAGGGGGACTTCTTTCCCGTGCCCTGCTGCTTCCCCACCTGCCGCTCGATCACCTATCTGCTGGTGGACGGCGAGCCGGGGAATCGGAACGTCGTGCCCATTCCGCGGCTGCTGCAGGTCGAGGACTACCTTGACTACGTCACGAACCGCGTCATGCCGGACGCCGGCATCCGCGAGGCGCTGGAGAAACTGTGGTCTGCCTCCGCGTTCATGGGCACGGAGACGACGGAGGCGCAACTGCACGCCACCGCTCAGGCCCTGGACTGCGAGGAAGCGTGCGGAATCGATCTGCCCGAGGCCGTGAAGAACCTGGGCGACAAGGCGTTCATGATCGTGGTCCAGGACTTTCAGGACCCCTACACCCTCAACGTCAAACAGCTGATGAAGTGCTGCGTGGAGGAGATCACCCCCGATGGAAGGCTGATCCCCTTCTGCGCGTACAACTCCGTGGGCTACCGCGAGCAGATCCGCGCACAGATGTCCGGTGTCCAGGTCGCCGATGTGGTGCCCAATGCTCTGCCGCTGGCAGCACAGCTCACCGACACCGCCTACGGCTCCAAGACGGCCCGTCACGCATCCGCGTCCGCCGGCGAAGGGAACCCGGAATGACCGACCAGAGCCCCAGCCCTTCCGCCGCATCCGGTGACGGGCTCAAGGACTGTTGCGCGGCCTCATACTCCTCCGACGTGGTCGCCCTGCTGCTCGGCGACTCCTACCACCCCGGCGGCAGCGCCCTCACACGGCGCCTTGCCGAGGGTCTTCAGCTCACGAAGTCGAGCCGCGTACTCGACGTGGCCTCAGGCCGCGGCACCACAGCTCTTCTCCTCGCCGACACCTACGGCGTGCGGGTGGAGGGCGTGGACTACTCCCCGGCAAATATCGCCCTCGCCCAGGGCGCCGCCTCCGCCGTCGGACTCGGCGACCGCGCCACCTTCATCACGGGTGACGCCGAGGGCCTGCCCCACCCGGACGGGGTCTTCGAGGCAGTGGTTTGCGAGTGCGCGCTGTGCACCTTTCCCGACAAGGCCCAGGCCGCCGCCGAGTTCGCCCGTGTTCTGACCCCTGGCGGCCGGGTCGGAATCACTGACGTCACGGCCCTCCCCGACCGGCTCCCGCCGGAACTGACGGGTCTTGCCGCGCGGATCGCCTGCATCGCTGACGCCCGCCCGCTGTCCGAATACTCACAGATCCTGGCCGCCGCAGGGCTGCGTACGGTGCGCACCGAGCGCCACGACCAGGCGATGACCCGCATGATCGACCAGATCGAGGCGAGGCTGAACCTGCTGCACATGACCGCCTCGACAAACCTCATCGCCGCGGGCGTCGACCTGGACGCGGCACCACCCGTACTGGCCGCCGCCCGCACCGCCGTCTCCGACGGCACCCTCGGCTACGCCCTGCTGATCGCCGAGAAGTCCCGCTGAGCAGCAAAGGGACGTATGAGGGACGTGGCATGCCCGCATTCGTCACCTCCGCCCCGGAACATGGGGACAGTGACTCCGCTGGGCAGCCGCCACATCCGAGTCAGCCTTGACGCACACCTTGAGACCCGAGGTGTTCTCGGTGCCCTGGCCCGTCGGCTCCTGCTCGCCCGGATCGGCCGGACCGGCCGTCAACTGGGCGACGACCTGCGCCACTTCGTCGAGCACGGTACGCCGTCACGACGCAGCGGCAACTCGACCGTGTGCACTCACGCTGGTCTCCCCGCGTGCAGCACGCTCAGCGCGAGCCGCCCCGGCCATGTCCGCAAGCGTCCGCGTCTCCTCAGCATCTGCACCGCACCGTGCTCGCCCACCGCACCAGCCGGTCGTCATCGAGGCATCCCTCATTGGGCGGGGGCGCCGAGATCGATGAGCAAGACCACGATCGCCCCCGCGAACCCACAGAGAGCGAGGGCCGCGGCCCTGTCCGCGTTGTTCCGCAAACGCACCATCAGACGCTGTCGAGTCATCTCTGATCCACCTGTGCTCTCTTGAGGCGTTCATGCCCAGGAAGGTTCGGGAGGGGCTGAATTCGGCGCTGTTCCAGTGGAGTCGGTCCATCGCGGCTCCCCCGGAAAGCTGCCGTGGACGGTGCGCAAGGTCGGAGCGTGTGTGCACGCCCGTCGACAGCGCGATCCGTGCGCCGGCGGGGTGTGCTGTCACGAGGGCGAATTGACGGTGTCTTCGCGGGTCGGCGAGACGTACGTCTGCTGTGGGCGCCTGGCCACGAGGTTCAGGGAGCCCTGCGCCCGACAGGCTTCAGTCAGGGACCCGGGCGTTCAGGCGTCGGTGACGGCCGCCGTGACGATGTCGGCGAACCCTTTCATGCCCAAGGCGTTGGGGTGGAACGGGGCGGCGGGGGACGCCGGCACGTAGGGCTCGATCCAGCGGGTGCCCGGCGGACGGCAGACGTCGTGTCCCGTGCTCCCGGCCGCCAGGTCGATGTAGTGGACGCCCTTCGCGGCGGCGCGCTGTTCCAGCATGGTGTTGAGGTGCCCGATGGTGCTGTGGATGTAGGTGGCGTCGCGCGGCAGGATCGGCACCCTGGGGTGACAGCCGCCGGGCGGAAGGTAGCTGCCATAGCCGACGACGTGCACCGCGGCCCTGGGTGCACGGGCCTGTATGGCGCCGATGGTGTCGTCGATGCGGGGCGCGAGGTCGGCGATCTTCTCCTTCCACTGATCGCGCCCGTTGTCCTGGTAGGTGTCGGCGCAGCGGCTCGTCAGCGGCAGCCGCAGCGGGCTGAGGCAATCGCCCATCAGGCTGCTCAGGGAGATGTCATTGGCGCCGATGTGGAGGGTGACGAGGGTGGTGTCCGCGTCCAGCGCGTCAAGCTGAGGTGGCACCGCGCCCAGTGGGGTCTTCTGTGAACCCGTCAGGTCGGTGGTCTTGGCGCTGGAGCACGTCACGTCTGTGAACTCCGCGGTGCCGAGCGCCCGGGCGGTGCGGGCGGGGTAGTTGCGGGTGGTCCGCAGGCAGCCGGGCTGCCGTAGGTCCGGCGGGAGGATCAGCGGCCCGGCGGCGGCCGAGTCCCCGAGCGCTACGTACCGGACCTTCGCGGACTGCTGCGCGGGGGTGCTCGCCTTGGCTGCTGTGGTCGCCTTGGTGGCTGTGCTGCCGGTGTTCGCCGTGGCCGCGTCCGCCGTGGCCGTGGTGGCCGTGGTGGCCGTGTTCGCTGTGGTGGCCGTAGTCGACGGCTCCGCGCCGGAGTTCCGGCGGAAGTCCGACCAGGCCGGATCGTTGCACAGCCCGCAGTCCGGTCCGAAGAACAGCGCTCCCGCCGCGGCGTCGCCCATCAACTGATGACGGAACCAGGCGGTGGTGGCTCCGCGGAAGCCGCCCGCGTCGCCCACTGTGGTCACATGGCGGGCGCCCTTCAACTCGGCGTAGACGGCCGGTACTTGGTCGGCGTGGTCATACAGGGACCGCACCAGGGCGGGTGGCACGATCAGGTCGCGTTCGCCGGCCAGGAAGAGCGCGGGTCCGCGCAGGGCCGAGGGGGAGTTGAGCGGCCCCGGCTGGATCGGCGCGGTGGTCTTCACCCGCCGGTCGGCTCCGGCGTTGATCGCGCCCGAACCGCCTTGGGAATGCCCGCTGGCGCCGATGTTGGCGAGGTCCACCCGCTCGTGGAACTCGCTCCTCGGGTCGGCGTTCCAGTCGGTCAGCTTGTCGATGCCATGGAGCATCGAGATGCCGAAGTTGCCGTTCGGGGTGTTGGCGGCGGCGACGATGAATCCCTGGCCGGCCCAGTGCCGCAGCAGGGAACTGTAGACGCCGGGGATCACGCCGGTGCCGTTGCCCCAGAGGATCACCGGGTGCTTGCGCCCGCCGTCGCCCATGCCGTCCGGATAGTAGAAGGTGTGCGTCACGCCGATCTTGACTTTGACGCCGTACGGTCCCGGGTTCTCCCAGGGGGCTGCCGCGCTCTCCGTCGCCGGTGCGGGCTCCTCCGGTTCGGCCGCGGCTGTGGGCAGCGCCGGCAAGGTGAGCAGTATCAGCGCCGACACCACTGCGATGAGCGGTCCGGCGATACGTCGTCGCCACGTCATCGTGGCCTCCTCATGACGATGGGGGGTACGTCTCGCGGCTCACCAAAGCACCGGACCACGGCCGGATACAGACACCTCGGGACAGGTCGGGGCAGGCGACCAACCCGAGGCCGCCACGGCTGTGCAGCGCGCACAACACCATGGCGCGCGGGGTCCGTCCGTGCGGGGGTCCGGCTGCGCGGGTGGGGCGAACGCCAGGCTCAGACCGAGGGGGCCACGAAGACGATCGCCGCCACCACCTCGCGGTCCCCGTACCGGCGCCGTCCTCCGCGCCGTGGACCCTGGACTGCGCAGGCGGCACCCGCTTGCTGGGACAGCTCCCGCAACCCGTCGGGCACCGTGCGCTCCAGCACCCCCTGCAGGCCACCGGCCTGACAAGCCGAATGAGACGAGCGCCGACAGGGGCCTAGCTGGCGCGCGACCGGACGGCGGCCGTGGGCGTGAGCTGCTGAACCGCTGTCAGGGCGAGAGAGCTCTCGACGATGTGCGCGGGATCGGTCAGCGAGCGCCCGGTGAGCTGTTCCAGCCGTCGCAGCCGGTTGGCGACGGTGTTGCGGTGGCAGTACAGGCGCTGTGCGGCGGCGGACATGGAGCCTGAGGACGTCAGCCAGACCTCCAGCGTGCTCAGCAGCGTGGCGCAGTCGTCGGGCGGCAGGGAGAGGACCGGGCCGAGGACCACCGTGCGCAGCCGTCCGGCCAGTTCGGTCTGCGCGGCGACGAGCGCCATCGGCAGACGCTCATCGAGCAGCGCGGTCTTCGGGCTCGTACGTCCGCAGGTGCGCAGTGCCAGCTCCGCCAGCCAGCGGGCACGTCCCACCTCGGAGAGGGCGCCGACGGCCGCGCTCACTCCCGCCCGTACGGCGTGAGGCGCGAGCAACTCCCGCAGTGTCTCCACGGGACGGTCCCCGAGGTGGACCAGGCCTGTCTCGCCGTCAGCGCGGATGCGCCACAGGATGCGCACGCCGGATGCCTCGCCCGGGAAGCCGGGGTCGGAGGAAGGCGGTCGCCCCGCGGGGTCGGCACGCAGGACGACGACGGCGTACCGGGCACGTTCCGGGAGTCCCAGCAGCGCCGCGGCTTCCGAAGCGAGCCCCGCCGCCCCGGTGCCTTCGAGGAGCGCGTCCAGGAGGGCGTGCCGTCGCACCTGGTCGCGTGCGGCCCGTGCGGCGTCGGCCTGCCGGTAGGACTCGGCGACCGCGTCCGTGATCTGTTCCACCACGTCCCAGATGACGGACACGACGGGCAGCAGCGTGGGCAGGGCCTCCGGCTCGCGTTCCGCGACGACCTCGGTGACGACCTCCCACAGCAGGCGTCCGCCGCGCCGGTAGGCGTGCAGCAACGACGCCAGCGGCAGGCCCTGCTGCACCCTGCGGTGGCCGGTGCTCAGTGCGTCGTCCAGGTCGATGGGCAGACCCTGCGAATGCTGGGTCACGGCGGTGAGCGCCTGGCACAGGTTGCGGTGGATGCGCTGGGACAGCTCGGTCCTGGTGATCAGTGAGGCGTAGGCGGGGTCGTCGCGCAGCGTCGTAGCCGCCAGGTCGTCGGCAGCCGACGCGAAGCGGCCGGTCAACTCGTCCCGGATCGCCTCGATGATTCCCGGCACATCGTCGGGGAGCGCGTTCGGTGACACTGCGGCCGGCTCCATGACGGGCAGCGTGGCACGGCGCGTCGGTGAACGGTAGGGACGGGCGGCAGCGCACCGCTTTCCTTGTGCACCGTGCACAAGGGAGCCACATCCTTGTTTGGCCGTGGCAACGGCTTCGGCGATACGCCTGGGACAACAGGCCGTCCGGATGCTCGGATGCAGGCGACCGGGAGCCGCCGGATCGTCAGCCGTCCCCGAGGGGCTTTTCGCCCGGAATTGCGGCGCGGCGCTCTCCGTCACCTCTCCCGCGTCACAACCCCCGGAGCGTGAAGCAATGGACAGCCATGGATAAGACCTCAGCCGGATCCTCGATCCCGCGGAAGAACAATCGGCGCAAGGTGGCCGCTGCCGCAGCGGCGGCCTCGGCGGTTGAGTGGTACGACTACTTCATCTTCGGCATAGCTGCCGCGCTCGTACTCGGCGGCAAGTTCTTCCCTTCCAGCAGTCCCGTCGCAGAAGTCCTCTCCGCCTTCGCGACGTTCGCGGTCGGTTTTCTCGCCCGGCCCGTCGGCGGCATCATCGCCGGACAGCTCGGCGACAAGCGCGGCCGCAAGCCGATGCTCGTACTGGCGCTGACCACGATGGGTCTCGCCACCACCGCCATCGGTCTGCTCCCCGGATACGACCAGATCGGTGTCGCAGCTCCTATCGCCCTTGTCGCCCTGCGCGTTCTTCAGGGCCTGGCCGTCGGGGCGCAGTGGGGCGGGGCGATGCTGATGGCGACCGAGTACGCACCGGAGGGCAAGCGGGGACTCTACGGCAGCCTCGTGCAGATGGGCGTGCCCATCGGTGTGGTGACGGCCAACGTCGCCTTCCTCGTCACCGGGAGCGTGACGGATGACGCCGCCTTCAGCTCGTGGGGCTGGCGGATACCGTTCGCCGTCGGCATCCTCGTGCTGCTGCTTGCCTGGTACATACACACGCGGGTCGAGGAGACCCCGGAGTTCCGCGAGGCGGAGCGTGAACTGGCCGAACGTGAGGGCGCGGCCCGCTCGCCGCTGCGCACCGTCATGCGGCACCACTTGGGCACCGTCCTGCTGGCCGGCGGCTCCTTCGCCGTCAACACGGCCACGTTCTACATCATCATCACGGGCGTATTGGACTACACGACGCGCAACCTGCACATGGAGCGCAGCTCGGTGCTGATGGTTTCGCTGCTGGTCAGTCTCACCCAACTCGTGCTGATTCCCGGGGCCGCAGCCGTCTCGGACCGCGTCGGGCGATTGCCCGTCTACACGGCCGGGGCCGTCGGACTCCTCGTCTGGGCGGTGCCGATGTTCCTGCTCATCGACACCGGGTCACTGTGGCTGCTGGGGGTCGGCACGTTCGTCACGAGCTGCTTCCTCAGCATCATGTACGGGCCCCAAGCCGCCCTGTTCGCCGAGTTGTTCACGGCCGAGATGCGCTACACCGGTGCGTCGCTGGGCTATCAGTTCGCGGCGGTGGCCGGCGGCGGTCTGGCTCCGTTCATGATGGTGCTGCTGCTGGAGGCGAGCGGTACGTCGATGGCTGTCTCGGCCTACATCATGGCTCTGGCCGTGATCGCGCTCGTGTCCATCGCCGTACTGGCCAAGCGCGCCCGTGTACGGCGGGACGCAGACGCGCCGGCGGATCCCGCCCCGGCCACCGGCCTCGACCGATGAGTCGGACCTGTGACGAACCGGAGATCTGAACCGGTGACCTGAATCGCCATCTCCCGCCGGTGACGGCAGCGCAGCGCCACCACCATGCGGCTCGACCCGGTGGCCCTGCTCAAGGCCTCGACGTCCTCGATCCGGAAGCCGCCGCCGGCACCGACTGCCACCTCCTGCCCGACACCCGGGTGTACGCCCCCACTTACCGACCGTTCCTCCTTCCTCCAGGAGTCCTTGTGCTGAGCACCATGCAGCGCCGACCGCTGACCGTGACCACCCTGCTGCACCACGGCGCCACCGTGCACGGCCGCAGCGAAGCCGTCACCTGGACGGAAGGAGGAGCCAGACGTCTCACCTACGCCGGGACCGTGGCCCGTGCGACCCGCCTGGCCGCCGCCCTGCGCGGCCTCGGCATCGACGGCGACCAGCGTGTCGCCACCCTGATGTGGAACAACCAGGAGCACCTGGAGGCGTATCTGGCAGTCCCCGCGATGGGCGCCGTCCTCCACCCCTTGAACCTGCGGCTGCCGCGCGGGCAGCTCTGCCACATAGCCCGCCATGCGGACGACCGGATCGTCCTCGTCGACGAGAGCCTGCTGCCGCTGCTCACTCCCCTGCTGCCCGAACTCCCGGGCATCCGGCATGTGATCGTCGTCGGCGGCGCGCAGCCGCCCGAGCCGCTGCCGGGCGTGGCGACCCACATGTACGAGGAGCTGCTCCGCGAAGCGCCCGAGAAGTTCGACTGGCCCGATCCTGACGAGGACTCGGCCGCGGCGATGTGCTACACGTCCGGAACGACCGGCGACCCCCAGGGAGTCGTCTACTCCCACCGCTCGGTCTTTCTGCACTCCATGCAGGTGTGCATGCCCGATGCCCTGTCCCTCGACGACTCCGTGCGGGCCCTCGCCGTCGTGCCGATGTTCCACGCGATGGCCTGGGGGCTGCCGTACGCGGCGCTGATGTCCGGTGCGTCCCTGCTGCTGCCGGGACCCCATCTGCAGGCGGCCCCGCTGGCCGAGTTCATCGCAGCCGAACGCCCCGGCACCGCCGCTGCCGTGCCGACCGTCTGGGGCTCCCTTCTCGCACACCTCGACGCATACGGCGGTGACGTCTCCTCCCTCCAGGAGGTGCTGGTGGGCGGCGCCGCCTGCCCGTCCGCGCTGATGACCGGCTTCGAGGAACGGCACGGAGTGCGGGTGATCGCCGCCTGGGGGATGACCGAGACGTCGCCGCTGGGCACGGTGGCACGTGCGCCGCACCACGCGGGGGACCCCGGGGACGCCCTGCGCTACCGGTCGACCGCCGGAAGGCCGCCGGCCGCGGTCGAACTGCGCCTGACCAACGAGAACGGCGACGTTCTGCCGCACGACGGCGCCACCGTGGGCGAGTTGGAGGTACGCGGGCCGTGGATCACCGGCTCGTACCACCTCACCGGCGCGCCGGAGAAGTTCCGGGACGGCTGGCTGCGCACCGGTGACCTGGGCACCATCACCCCCGACGGCTTCGTGACGCTGACCGACCGGGCCAAGGACGTCATCAAGTCCGGCGGCGAGTGGATCTCCTCGGTTGACCTGGAGAACCATCTGACGGCACACCCGGCCGTACGGGAAGCCGCCGTCATCGGCGTACCGGACGAACGCTGGGACGAACGCCCGCTCGCCGTGATCGTCTGGGCGGAGCACACCCAGCACAGCGGTGCATCAGCCGGATTCGCGGACCTGCGCACTCACCTCTCGGACCGGGTCGCACGCTGGCAACTGCCCGAGCGGTGGACCACGCTGAAGACCCTCCCCATGACCAGCGTCGGAAAGCTCGACAAGAAGGAGCTGCGCCGCCGGTACGCGGCGGGTGAGCTCGACGTCTCGGAAGTCAGCGGTGCGACGGCGGTGTGATGGATGCGGCGGTGGAAGCGGCCGAGGAGATGCATGACGCAGCAGGTGACGAGCCTGCTTGAGCGCCCGCTCAGCACCTCGTGAACCACCGCGTGCCGCGTCCCTGATCGTGGAGTGCTTGGTACCCGATGGGTTGTGGCGATCCATCACCCCACTTGCCGTCCCTGCTGCTGACATCGTGCATCTGACGCGTTCCGCGGGGATCACCTCGACCTGTCGCCGACCGCTAAAGGCCGTGTAAGGTTCTGACCTGGAGTGCCGGGAAGCCTGGTCGGCGATCAAGAGACAGCTCTCTCTTCCGATCGGTGGCTTCCCGTGGTGCTCGTAGTGGTCTTCGGCGCGGCGCTTCTTGTAGCGGTGCTGTTCTCGGGCCTGGCAGCCCGATCGATTCTCTCCACCTCCTTGTTGTTCCTCGTCGGCGGAGCCCTGGTCGGCGACGGCTTCCTCGGGTGGATCCACGTCAATCCGGGCAGCGACGTTGTCGCGGTGACCGCGGATCTGGCCCTGTTCGCGGTGCTGTTCACCGATGGAATGCACGTCTCGTTCCCGAGTCTCCGTGGCGCATGGCGTTCGCCGGCCAGGGCTCTGGTGCTGGGAATGCCGTTGGCGTTCGTCGGCGTGGCGTTGGCGGCGCACTTTCTGGCCGGTCTGGACTGGACGACGTCGTTCCTGGTGGGGGCGGTGCTGTCACCCACCGACCCCGTCTTCGCATCCGCGATCGTAGGCCGCAAGGAAGTCCCGGCTCGTCTGCGGCAGTTGCTGAACGTGGAGAGCGGCATCAACGATGGCCTGGCGCTGCCCGTCGTCCTGGTGCTCATCGCCGCGGCGGGTCCGTCGTCGCACACCGCTACGGCGTCGCTGGACGCGGTTCTCCTGGAGTTGGTGGCCGGCCTGGCTCTGGGCGCCGTGCTCCCACTGGCTGTTCACTGGATCACCCGCGTACCGCTCCTCGGCGCCGAGCCCAAGCTGCAGCCGCTGCTGCCGCTGTCGGTGGGCGTGATCCTCTATGCGGCCTGTCATCTGACGCACGCGAACCCCTACCTGGCGGCGTTCTGCGCGGGTGCCGTGCTGGCGTCGGTCTCCCCGGAGGGCAAGCAGGCCTTCGAACCGCTGGGCGAAGCGTTGGCAGAGTTGGCCAAGTTCGGCGCCCTGCTGGTCTTCGGTGCCCTGCTCACCCCCCGGCTCTTCGACGGGCTCTCCTGGGGCGGTTACGCGGCCGTCGTGCTGACGATCCTGCTCGTCCGGCCCGCATCGTTGTTGCTGTCGCTGATCGGCACGCACTTCGACAGACGGGAGAGGCTGACCGCCGCCTGGTTCGGGCCCAAGGGCTTCGCCTCGGTCGTCTACGGGCTGCTGGTGCTGCAATCCGGCGTCCCGCACGGCCAGGACGTCTTCACGCTGGTCGCGGTGTGCATCGCCTTCTCGATCATTGCCCACAGCAGCACCGACGTGCCGATCGCCCGCCTCTTCTGCGTCGAGGAACTGGTCGGCATCCCGGACGAGGGGGATACGGGAAGGCATCAGCAGACCTCCGCGTCCGGTCGGAATGCCGCGGAGCACGGCGGAATGGTGAAGGGGAGCGACAATGCGCGCACGTGAACTGGCCGAGGAATACCCCTCCGTGACCCTCGACAGCGACATCCTGGAGGCAGCGCGGCTGCTGGCGGGACGTCGGCTACCGGGGCTCCTGGTGGTCGATGACCGGGATCAACCGCAGGCGGTGCTGCCCGCCTCGCAGCTGGTCAAGCTACTCGTACCCGGCTATGTGATCGAGGATCCCGCGTTGGCCAGGGTCGTTGATGAGGAGCATGCCGACCGGCTGTGCCAGGCCCTGGCCGGCAGGCCCGTCTCCGACGCACTTCCCCCGGAGCGTGAACGGCACAAGCCACCGACGGCGGACGCGGAGGACACCGCGCTCGAAGTAGCCGCCCTCATGGCGCACGAACGCAGCCCCTTGGTCGCAGTCATGGAAGGGCCCGCCGACAGGTCCCGTGCCCGGGGTGCGCCGCCCCGGATGCTCGGCGTGATCACAGCACCCCACCTGCTCGACCGACTGCTGGGAGAGACGTGAACGACTGGCACAGCTGGGCAGCGATCGCGGCCTTCGTGGGCGCGTACGTGCTGATCGTCACCGAGCGGATCCACCGCACGGCCGCAGCCCTGGGCGGGGCTGCAGTGATGCTCGCGATCGGCGCCACCGACGACAAGGCCGCCTTCTACAGCGAACGCTCCGGCATCGACTGGAACGTCATCTTCCTGCTGCTGGGCATGATGGCCATCGTCGGCGTACTCCGGCAGACCGGCGTCTTCGAATACCTGGCGATCTGGTCGGTCAAGCGCGCCCACGGCCGGCCCTTCCGCGTGATGGCGATGCTGATCGTGATCACCGCGGCCGCCTCTGCCTTGCTGGACAACGTCACCACGGTGCTTCTGATCGCCCCCGTCACGCTGCTGGTGTGCGAGCGGCTCGGGCTGCGGTCCGCCCCGTTTCTGATCGCCGAGGTTCTGGCCTCCAATACCGGCGGTGCCGCCACGCTCGTCGGTGACCCCCCGAACATCATCATCGCCAGCCGCGGCGGGCTCACCTTCAACGACTTCCTCGTGCACATGCTGCCCATCGCAGTGGTCCTCACGGCTGTCCTGGTCCTGCTGTGCCGGATCATGTTCCGCCGGGTCTTCGTCTACGACGAGGAACGCACAAAGGAGGTCATGGCCCTCGAGGAACGCGAGGCCATCCACGACCCTCGGCTCCTGGTCCAGTCGCTCATCGTCCTCGTCCTGGTCGTTGCCGGGTTCGTGCTGCATCCTGTGCTGCATTTCGAGCCGAGCGTTGTCGCCCTTCTCGGTGCCGGGCTGCTGATCGCCGTCTCCACAGCCGAGACCGGCACAGTGCTGAAGGAAGTCGAGTGGCCCACCCTGGCCTTCTTCGCCGGTTTGTTCGTCATGGTCGGCGCACTGATCGAGACCGGTGTCATCGGCGAACTGTCGAAGTCCCTGGCGAAGGCCACCGGAGGAGAGCCGCTGCTGGCCTCGATGCTCTTGCTGTTCGGTTCCGCCGCCTTGTCGGGCATCGTCGACAACATCCCGTACGTGGCGACGATGGCGCCCATCACCGCCGACCTCGTCCGCGACATGGGCGGGAGCGGCGACGGGCAGCACGTCCTGTGGTGGGCCCTGGCTCTCGGTGCCGACCTGGGCGGCAACGCCACCGCCATCGGCGCATCCGCCAACGTCGTCGTCCTCGGGATCGCCGAATCCAACCGGCAGCCCATCTCCTTCTGGCAGTTCACGAAGTACGGCCTGATCGTCACCGCGGTGACCGTCGCCCTTGCAGCCGTCTACGTTTGGCTGCGCTACTTCGCCCTGGCCTGACGACACGAAGCCTCGCCGTCACGGCCTTGTCCGGAACCGCTACGGAGTGCGGGTCCTTGCCTCCATCTCTGGACGGGAGCACGATGGCACCGCCCAGTCGCACTCTCCCGGTCCGTAGCCAGGTGGTCGGGGAGTGTTAGTGCGACGAAGAGCGGGCGGTTGATGCGTCCAAGTGGAGTGGCTGTGCTGTCGAAACGCGAGAGGGAACAGCTTGCGGCGATGGATGCTGCCCTCACGGCCCGTGATCCGCGATGGACCAAGCAGTTCACCGACATTCCGCCAGGCCCCCGGACTTGGAGCAGCGTGCCGGCACGGCTGACGATGCTGCTCTTGCTGAGCCTCGTGTCCGTCGGGATCGTGAGCGCCAGCCCGGTAGTGGACACCATCATCATCATCGCCTTGATCACGATTCCTGCAGCAGTGCTGCTCGTTCTGGCCCGACGAGACGCAAGGCCCCCATCGCCAGCGCCTTGACGCAGACCGGCTCGGCACGACCACGACCTGGCCGGGCTCTGCGGACGCCCGTGAGTGCTGCCTCACCCACACGACCTTGACGGAACCTCAAGGTCACAAGCGGTTTCCAGTACCGCACGTGGCGCGTGCACGCGCCACGATGCGGAAGCCTACGGCGGCCGAAGACTGCCAGGAGACGGCAATGCGTGGCGACGCGCTGAAGCCGAAACTGCACCAGTGACAGCCCGCTGTGACGTCGGGTGAAGCGGCCCGTTGCAGCGAAACAGGGGTGACATGTCCGGTTCCCGTTCTCACGAGCGACCCGGCGTCGGCCCGTCGATGCTCTGGGCGCAGGCAGCGGACTACGGCCGTTCCGAGGACCGGCTGATCGACCCAGCGCCACTGGCCCGTCTCGTCGAAGCGTGGTCGCGATCCGGCGGCGAGCCACTGGAAGTCATCGCGCGGGAGATGGTCCAGGACGCGAACGAGGGGCCCGTCCACCTCGTGCGCCTGATCGCCGCGATGGAATCCAGTGCCCGTGCGACCGGAGGCACGCTCTCGCGTGTCACCGATACACCGGCCGTGACCGATATCTGCGGGGGCGTACTCCAGCATCTGATCGAAGTCCTCCGCGCAAGCGGCCTGCGCGCTGCCACCACCGCTGCCGGACATCTGGACAACGAGTCCCGACTGCTGGCCGTCAAAGCCCTGCAAACGTTTTGGCAGGCCCCATACCGCGCCCTCTGCGAACCCCTCCACGACGTCCACGTTCTCCAGACCTCTCGGACGCTGTGGCGTTCCTGAGTGTCCGGGGCGGCGCGCCGCGGCTGGCCCGTCGGGCCCGGCGCCCGAAGTTTGCACCCCCTGTCGCTCCGGTTACTGTTAGGGACTAACAGATGTTAGTCCCTAACATGGGAGCCCATGTGAATGCTCCGACCGTGATCGTGGCGGGGGCGGGTCCGACGGGACTCACGCTGGCGTGCGGCCTTGCCGCGGCCGGAGTCCCGGTCCGGGTGATCGACAGTGCTCAGGAGCCGGCGAAGACATCCCGGGCGCTCGGACTGCAGCCAAGAGGATCTGAAGTCCTGGACCGCCTGGGCGCGTTGGAAGACCTGCCGGAGAGTTCGATCCACATCAGGCAGGTGATCACTCATGTCGACGGCCGTCCCGTCGCCCGGCTGAAAGTCGGGAACCCCACAAGGCTGGTGACCCGCCCCGGCCTGCTCATCTCCCAGAGCGAAGTGGAGGCCCGACTCAGGCGGCGTCTGCACGCACTGGGCGTGGAGGTGGAGTGGGGCCAGGAGCTGATCACGGCAGCGCAGGATGCCGAGGGCGTCACCGTCGAGGCCGCCGGTGGGCCGGTCCGTGCGCAGTGGCTCGTGGGATGCGACGGCGCGCACAGCCGCGTCCGGCGAGCGGCCGGGATCGACTTTCCCGGCGTCGCCGTCATCGAACGCTTCCTCCTCGCAGACATACGAGCCAGCCTTCCGCTTCCCCGGGACGCCGCGTCGGTGTGGCTACGCGGCGAGCAGATGTGCGGCGTCTTCCCCCTCCCCGGGAACACCTGGCGTGTGATGGCCCCGGCCCCCGCCGGCATCAGCGGCGAGCTCGACCCCGACGGGCTGCTGAAGGTACTCACCGGGCTACTGCAAGAAGAGGCGAAGCTCGACTCCGTGCCCGTCCAAGAAGCCCTGTGGACCTCCACCTTCCGCATTCACCGCCGGCTGGCATCCACCTACCGCAAGGGGCGCATCCTCCTGGCCGGCGACGCCGCCCACATTCACAGCCCTCTGGGAGGGCAGGGCCTGAACACCGGTCTGGGCGATGCGGAGAACCTGGCGTGGAAACTCGTACTGGTCGCCTCGGGGCAGGCCGAGGAGGACCTGCTGGAGACGTACCAGGCCGAGCGCCGTCCCATCGCACGGGAGGTGCTGGAGTCCACCAGCGCCATGACCCGCGTGGTGACCGGGCAGAGCGCGCCGGCCCGGGCCTTGCGCGATCACCTGCTCGTACCCCTCATGAACCGGCCCGCGGTGCAGCGGCTGATCTGGAAGCAGGCCTCGCAACTGAAGATCAGCTACCGCGGCGGTCCCCTCGCGCACCGCGCCCTGCGCCGTTGGACCTCCCGTGGCCCACAGCCCGGCGACCGGGTCCCCGACCTGGACTGCTCGAAGGACGACGGGAGCAAAACCAGGCTGCACGCCGAACTCGGAGCCCGCTGGGCACTGTTGATGCCACCTACGGGAGCAGCAGACTGTCTCGCGCTCACCCACCGGCGACTCGGAGGCACCGACAAGATCGCCGCTCTCACACCCTCCAAGCCCCTCGGGCCGCACGTGATGCTCGTGCGACCCGATGCCCACCTCGCCTGGCGCGGCACCTCCGTGACCGGACTGAACAAGTGGCTCACGAGGGCCCTGGGCGTCGAAGATGCCCGGTGATCCTGGTAGCCCACACCTTTGTCGCCGTCCCGAACGGAGAGAGAAGAGCCTTGACGTCGCCTGCTGACAGCACTCCGCCGGAAGCTCGGGGCCTGCGTGAACGCAAGAAGGCGCAGACCCGCAGGAACATCCAGGAACACGCACTACGGCTCATCCTCGACCAGGGCTACGACGACACCACCGTCGAGGAGATCGCCACGGCCGCCGGCGTCTCCCACATGACCTTCTTCCGGTACTTCCCCACGAAGGAGTCCGTCGTCGAATCAGACGACTACGACCCCCTGATCGCGCGGCTCATCGAAGAACGGCCGCCGGAGGAAGACGCCCTCACCGCTCTCCACCACGCCCTCAGCCAGGGCCTGGCGAGGATCTACGAGGCAGACAAAGAAGCGCTGCTCGTCCGCACACGACTCGTGCTGACCACGCCGGCCCTCCGTGCCCGCCAATGGCAGAACCAGCACGCCACGGAACAGCTCTTCACCGACGCCCTGACGGCACGCCAGCCGACCGCAGACCCCCTGCGAGTCCGTGTCCTGGCAGCAGCATCACTGGCCGCACTGACCACCGCGCTCACCGTGTGGGTGGACAGCAACGGCAGCGGGCATCTGCCGACTCTCGTCGACGAGGCCTTCGACGCCCTGCAGGCACCGGACGCCCGGCACTCGGGCCAGCAACATCGTGCGAAGGAACCCTGAGACGGACCCGACGGAGCGGGGCCTGGACACCGGAGACACCGGATCAGCGTACGGAACCGCCCGAGGGGTGCTGCGGCCTCCCCGTGGCACTGGTCCACTCCAATATTGGTGAGTGCGTCGGAGCCGGACTGCTGGCCCCGGTGGGCGCCGGAGCGGGGATAGTGGCACTCTGACGCGCACCTGCTGCATGGAAACCGAGGTTGAGGGATCCATGGCCATGAACAGCAGACCCACCACGCGCCGCACCGTACTCGCCGCCGCCGTCGCCACAGCTGCCGTGGCGGCCGCCTCGCCGGCTTCCGCCGCCGAGCGGGCCGTGCCCGGACGAGCGGGAGGCAGCAAGTCGAAGGTCTCGCTGCACAGCTGGAACACCCGCAGCGACTGGGCGGCAGGCAAGGCCGAGGGCACCCGCGTGGCCGGGGGAGGCCGTCCCGCCGTCGTCTTCGAGACCCCTCAGGGCACGGCGAAGTACAAGGACCCGCACACCGGGGAGAGCGCCACCTGGGAGTACGCCACGTGGAAGTCGCCGCTGCGGCCGGCGGGCCTCGCGGCAGGCGAAGTCATCACCTCGTGGAACGCACACACCCCGAAGGGCACCTGGCTGCGCGTCGAACTCCCCGGCGTCTACTCCGACGGCACGAAGACGCCCTGGTACACGATGGGCGTGTGGACCTCCGGCGACGGCCAGGACGGACCGGGCAGCGGCGTCGAGCTCGAGGTTCCGCGTTACTCGCAGGAGGTGCACAAGGGCCGGTACCCCGAGTACGACGGCGGCGGCGAGGCCTGGTGCAGCCCGACCTCCTCGACGATGATCCTCGAATACTGGGGCCGCAAGCGGTCGGAGAAGGACCTGGAGTGGGTCGACCCCGACTTCACGGACCCGCAGGTGTGTCACGCGGCGCGCTACACCTTCGACTACCAGTACGAGGGCTGCGGCAACTGGCCCTTCAACGCGGCCTATGCGGCCACCTACCGCGACATGGAGGCGGTGGTCACCCGGCTCGGCAGCCTCACCGACGTCGAGCGGCTCGTGGCGGCGGGCATCCCCGTCATCACCTCGCAGTCCTTCATCGAGTCCGAACTGGACGGCGCGGGTTACGGCACCGCGGGCCATCTGATGACCGTCATCGGCGTCACGCAGGACGGTGACATCATCGCCAACGACCCGGCCTCGGAGGACAACGAGGCCGTCCGGCGCGTCTACAAGCGCCGCCAGTGGGAGAACATCTGGCTGCGCACCAAGCGCAAGGACGCCGACGGCAAGGTCAAGTCCGGTACGGGCGGCGTGTGTTACCTCTACTTCCCGACCCGCCTGAGCGGCGGCCAGCGCAAGGTGCTCCGGGAGCTCGGGGTGCGTTAGCGGACCGCGGGGCGGTTCAGGCGGCGGGCCCGCCGTCCGCCCACCGGTTCGGCCGGTCCCGACCGTGTGCCCCGTCCACCGGGTGACCGTGGACGGGGCACACGGGTGTCAGCGCAGAAGTCGCGCGCCGTCAGGACCCGGAGGCTCTCGAAGAGGGCGCCGGTGTCCGTCCCGGATACGGAATCCCCGTCCATTCCGGCAGGCGGCAGCGGGCCGGCCGGACAGAGGTACCGCCCGGTCTTCACGGAATGCTGTTCCCTGTGCGGGAGAATAAGCCCTTCGCCCACACAGGGCTGGAGAGTTCCATTCGTCCGCGGAATACTTGCGGGGCGCCCGTGACTGCGGGAGCATGCACCGCCGAGAGGGTGGGGGAGCGGCTTTCCACTCGCATACCGGGGAGAGACCTGATGAGCAATCCGTTCGACGACGAGAACGGCTCGTTCTATGTACTCGTCAACGATGAGAAGCAGAATTCGCTGTGGCCCGCGTTCGCCGACATCCCCGAGGGTTGGACGATCGCCTTCGGCGAGGACAGCCGTCAGGCGTGCCTGGATTACGTCGAGGAGAACTGGACCGACATGCGGCCCGCCCACCTGGTGAAGGAGATGGGCTGAAGGGCTTCCTCACGGGCCCTCGCGCCCGGCCGAGCCCGTTGCGGCGGCAGTGCGGCTGCCGCCGCGAGCCGGAGGGGATTCGCCGGAGTCGGGGTGCCAGTGGTCTGCACCGGTGAAAGGACCGGCCTTCCGGAATGCAATGTTCCGGCGTGCGCGAACCGCTTAATCCGGGCAGAGCGTCCATACTCGGTGAACTCCCAGGAAAAATCGCCCAGAACGATCCTGCGGAGGCGTCCGGAGTCCTCTCCAATACAGGAAACCGCGGCGGAGCGGGCGCCTTTCGCGGTGAATATCCATTCTCGAATTCCTCCCTTCTCCCGGCCGGGCCGCCCCTGTAGCATCCCGCCCGACCAGAAGAATTCGGGGAGGATGCGTGACGCCTCAAGTCGCGGGAGAACGCGCGTTTCGGGTGGCCGTGCGGAGCGCCGCCTGGCATGTGCCCGAAACGGCTGTGGCGGTGCCGGACCTGGCCGAACTGGCGTCGCTGGGCGCGAGCGAGCGGAGCACGTGCCTCGCCCTGGGCATCGAGACGGTACGGGCGGACGACGGCCTGAACGCGGCGGCACTCGGCGAACTCGCCGCACGGGAGGCGCTCGACCGGGCGGGGCTCGCCGCACGTGACCTGGGCGCACTGATCGTCGTGGAGCCGCGTGCTCCGGAGACGCTGCTCAGTTCCGAGGCGACCAGGCTGCAGCATCTGCTGGGTGCGGAGAGGGCGGTCACCTTCACGGTGGGCGGCCTGGGCTGCGTCTCGATCACGCCCGCGCTGCTGGCGGCACGCGGACTCATGTGCGCCGACCGGGACTTGGGCGACGTGCTCGTCGTGCACGGCAGCAAGCCGGCCGCCGCGGGCCGCTACCGCCACCCCGTGACGGTGAACGGGGACGGCGGGCAGGCGCTGCTGCTCTCCCGTGGCGACTCCGGCCCCGCCCCGGTGCGGCTCCTGGACATCGTCCAGGAGACCAACGGGGAGCACTGGGACCTCTTCCACGTGGAGTACCGCGACCGGCCGGCCGACCAGTGGCAGGAGGTGTGCCGTGACCCCTCCACGTACTCATTCCGGCTCGCGATGGAGAGCCGCGGCAGGCTGTCGGGCCTGCTCAGCGGGCTGCTGGAGCGCAACGGGCTGAAGCCCGGCGACATCCGCGGCCACCTCAGCCAGAACCTGTCCGCGGCCGGGTTCACCTTCACCGAGGAGTCCCTCGGGATCGGCATCATGCCGGTCTGCCGGGAGAACCTGCGGCGCTACGGACATCTGGGCCCCAACGACGTGTTCCTCAACCTCTACACGGCGATTGAGCGCGGTGAACTCACCGAGGGAGACCACGCCGTGCTGATCAACGTGAGCCCGGTGGCGGCGTGGAGCGTGCTGCTGGCCGAGATCGGACCTCAGCCCGAGACGGGAGCGCACGCACAGTGAACGACATCACGCGGGAGATCACGGAGTTCCTCTCCGCGGCGCTGCGCAGCGAAGTCGGCCCGGACGACGACTACTTCGAACTCGGCCTCGCGGACTCGCTCTTCGCGCTGGAACTGGTGACCTTCGTCGAGGGCCGCTTCTCCCTCATCGTGGAGGTCGAGGACCTCGACCTGGAGAGCTTCCGTACGGCGAACCGCATCACCCGGTTCGTGCAGCGCAAGACCGGTTCGCCCGAATATATCGAGAACCGGTGAACCGGTGAACCGGGCATCGGGGACGGGGAGTCCGGCGGTCGTCGCCGAGGCGGCCCGGTTCGCCTCGGAGGTACGGGGCCGCGCCGCCGGCTGGGACCGCGATGGCGGACTGCCCGCAGGCGCACGCAAAGAGGCCGCCGCCGCGGGCCTGCTCGGGGCCGGGCTGCCTGAGCACTACGGCGGACCGGGCGTCTCCCCCGCCGAACTGGGCGAGATCTGCGCGCACTTGGGCGGCGTGTGCAGCGCGCTGCGCGGACTGGTCACGGTGCAGGGGATGGTCGCGGCGGCACTGCACCGCTGGGGGACCAGGGAACAGCGTGCCCGGTGGCTGCCACTGCTGGCGGGCGGTGAGCTGACCGCGGGCTTCGCCGCCACCGAGGAGGCCGCGGGCAGCGCCCTTTCGGCCGTCCGCACCCGCATCGAGGACGCCGGCGACGGTGAGCATGTGACGGTCACCGGACACAAGAAGTGGATCACCTTCGGGCAGGTCGCACAGCTGCTTCTGGTGCTGGGGCAGGACCAGGGCAAGCCGGCCGCGGTGGTCGTCGAGGCGGACCGCGAGGGCGTCAGCAGGGAGCCAGTCGGCGGCCAGCTCGGCATGCGGGCCGCGCAGATCGCTCACATCGGCCTCGACGGGGTGCGCGTACCGCGGAGCAATCTCGTCGCGCCCTCCGGGCTGGGACTCTCCCACGTCGCCGCCACGGCCCTCGACCACGGGCGGTTCACCGTGGCATGGGGCTGCGTCGGGATGGCCGAGGCGTGCCTCGAGGACGCCACCGCGCACGCGGCCGCCCGTACGCAGGGAGGCGTTGCACTTGCCGGCCATCAGTCGGTGCGGGCGCTGCTCGCGAAGGCGGCCGTCGAGACCGCGGGGGCGCGTGAACTCGCCCGCCGGGCCGCCGAGTTCCGGGCCGGCGGCGCGCCGGGGTCGGTGACGGAGACCATCGTCGCCAAGTACGCCGCCGCCGCGGCGGCCGCCTCCGCGAGCAGCACGGCCGTGCAGATCCTCGGCTCGGCCGGCTGCGAGCCGGACAGCCGCGCCGGGCGGCACTTCCGGGACGCGAAGGTCATGGAGATCATCGAAGGAGCGCAGCAGGTGGCCGAACTCCACATCGCCGAGCAGCTGATGCGCCGCCACGCGGGCACGGCCACGGCGTCGCCCGGCACGGCTTCCCCGGCCCCGGAGGTGCGGGCATGACGGCCGCCGCGGACGCACCGGTCCCACCCGTCGTCAAGTGCCTGGTGTGGGACCTCGACGACACCTTGTGGGACGGGGTCGTGCTGGAAGGCGACGAGCCGGAGCCGTTTCCCTCCGCGCTCAAGACGCTGCGCGCGCTGGACGAGCGGGGCATCGTGCACGCCGCCGCCGGCCGCGGCGAGTACTCCGTCACCTCCCGCCATCTCGGCCGGCACGGCCTGGAGGAGTGGTTCTGCGACGTGCAGGTGGGCTGGGGCACCAAGTCCGGCGCGGTCCGCCGCATCGCGGAAGGTCTCAACATAGGCCTCGACACCGTGGCCTTCGTCGACAACGACCCGGTGGAGCGCGCCGAGGTGGCGTCCGCGCTGCCCACGGTCCGCTGCTACCCGGCGGACCAGGCCGCAGCGCTGCCCGATCTGGCCGAGTTCCAGCCGGAGTTCGTCACGGAAGAGGCCGGCAGGCGCCGGCAGCTCTACCGCACCGAACGGCGACGCCAGGCGGCCGAGGAGGAGTTCGGCGCCGACCGGCAGGGCTTCCTCGCCTCGCTCGGCCTGGAGATGACCGTACGGGACGCCACCGAGGACGACCTGTCACGGGCCAGCGAACTGACCGTACGGACACATCAGCTCAACACCTCGGGTCTGACGTACGACGCGGACGAGCTGAGAGAGCTGGCGGCATCGGACGGTCACCGGGTTCAGGTCGCCGAACTCCGCGACGGATTCGGCGACTACGGGATCATCGGCCTGGCCGTGACCGAACTCGCCGCGGACGACGCGGTGCTCCGCCTGATGCTGATGTCGTGCCGGGTCGCCTCCAGAGGCGTGGGCGCCGTGCTCCTCGACCACCTCGTCCGGGACGCGGCGGCGGGTGGACGACGGCCCGTCGCGCACTTCGTGCCCACGGAGACCAACCGCAACATGCTGGTGACGCTGCGGTTCGCGGGCTTCGCCCCCGTCGCGGACGAACAAGAAGCCGGCGGGCCGCTCGTCCTCGCAGTCGATCCCGGGAGCCTGGCGCCGCCGCGGCACAGCCATGTACGAGTCGTCAGCGGAACGGACTGAGGTGAGACCACAGTGGCGCACGAGTCCGTGGAAGAGCGAGCCGAGGTGAGGGCCGCACAGCCGGACGCGGCCGGCGCGCCGCAGCCGTCCCTCCTGGAGCGGTTCCTGCGGCAGGCCCGGCGTGCGCCCGCCGCGACCGCGTTGATCGTCGGCGGCGTGGAGCTGACGTACCGGGAACTCGACCTGGCGTCCGCGGCGTTGGCGGACCGGCTGCGGCGACGCGGCACGGGACCCGGCCGCCTCGTGTGCATCCGCCTCGAACAGAACGCCCTCGCCGTCACGGGAATCCTCGCCGCACTGCGCACCGGAGCGGCGTGGGCGGTAGTGGAACCGGACCAGCCGCCGAGCAGGCTGCGGGCGCTGCTCGCCGACACCGACTGTGCGGTGGTGATCAGCTCAGGTCCCGACCCGGTGCCGGCGAGCGTGCCCTACGCTCCAGATCTGCTGGACGTCGCCGGGCTGGAAGTGCGCGAACTCGTCCTGGAGGGCGAGGCGTCCCTCTCAGCGGGCACCTCATACCACGACGCCACCGGCGTACCCGATACTGCGCCCGCCTACATCGTCTGCACTTCGGGATCCACCGGAGCCCCGAAGGGCGTGATGGTCAGCCGGGGCCAGCTGGCCACGTCGATCAGCCCCAGGGGATCGGTCTACGGCTCCGGCCGCTCCACGTTCCTGATGGCGATGCGGATGTCGTTCGACGGGATGCTGGGCGGCATGTTCTGGTCGTTCGCAGGCGGCCACACGCTGCTCCTCCCCGACGAGAAGCAGCTGAAGCAGGTGCACGAACTGGCCCGGCTGGCACGGGTGTTCAAGGCCACGCATCTCATCGTCGTACCCTCCTACTACCGGGCGCTGCTGGAGGAGAGCCGGCTGCTGCCGGACACCCTGCGGCTGGTCGTCGTCGCGGGCGAGCCGTGCACCCAGGATCTGGTCCGCCTCCACCACGAGCGGCTGCCCGGCACTCCGCTGGCGAACGAGTACGGCCCCACCGAGACGACCATCTCCTGCACCGTCCAGCCCGGTCTCGACCCGTCTTGGCAGCGGATACCCATCGGCAGGCCCTGGGAGGGCGCCGAGGCGCGCGTTCTCGACGAGCGGCTGCGCGAAGTGCCCGCGGGAGAGCGGGGGGAGCTGTACATCGGCGGCGGGTTCGTGGCGCTCGGCTACGCCGGGCAGCCCGGCAGGACCGCCGAGCGGTTCGTTGCGGACCCGTACGGACGGCCCGGAGCGCGCCTGTACCGTACGGGCGACATCGCGCACGTCGACGAGACGGGCGCGCTGCACTGCCACGGCAGAACAGACCACCAGGTGAAGATCCGCGGCACCCGGGTGGAACTGGGCGAGACCGAGGCCGCGTTGGAGTGCCACCCCGGGGTGGGGCAGGCGGTCGTCGTGCACGACACCTCCGGAGCGGAGCCCCGGCTCGTCGCTTTCCTCACGCCTGTGGCTCCCGGTGACTGCACACCGTCCTGGCCGGACCTGCGCGCACACTGCGGCGATTACCTCGTCGAGCAGGCCGTGCCGGTGCTCTTCCACACGCTGGAGCGGATGCCGCTCAACGCCAGCGGCAAGGCGGACCGCGCGGCGCTGAAGGCGCTGATCCCCGAGGCGGCGTCCGGGGCACGCGGCGCAGCGGTCGCACGAAGCGGGGGCGAAGCAGACGGAGCTGCACGGGGCGAGGCCGCCTCCGCCGCGGCGGATCACCTGCGGAGCGTCACGGAGATCTGGGCGGCCGTGCTCGGCCACGGCGAGTCGCGGCCGCACGACAACTTCTTCGCGGTGGGCGGCAGTTCGCTCAGAGTCATCGACCTGCACAAGCGGCTGGACCAGCAGTGGCCCGGCGTGCTGCGGGTGGGTGAGCTGTTCGACCTGACGACGATCTCAGCACAGGCGGAGGCGGTCACGTCCCGGCTGGGGGCGACGGGCCCGGGGGACGAAGACCTGCCCGCCGCCTACGAGTTGTGAAGCGGGTTGCCCGTGACCCGGCCGGTGCCGGTGAGCTGTCCATGAACGGAAAGGCGGGAGAGATCGGGATGAGCGGGACGGTCAGCGCGACAAGCGGACGCGCCGGCATCGCGGTGATCGGGATATCCACCCGTTTCCCGCAGGCCGACACCCTCACCAGGTTCCGTGCGAACCTGCGCGCCGGCCGCGACTCGGTGCGTGCCATGCCGCGCGAACGTATCGAGGCGAGCTGCCAGGACCCCGCCGCCGGCTATCCGCACCAGGGGTACCTGGACCGCATCGACCTGTTCGACCACGAGTTCTTCGGGCTGTCGCGGCGCGAGGCGGAGGTGACCGACCCCCAGCACCGGCTGGCGCTGCAACTCACCCGCGAGGCCCTGGAGAACGCCGGATACGCGGCATCGCGGATGCGCGACTCACGTACGGCCGTCATCTTCAGCTCGCCCAGCAACGGCTACGCGCCGCTGGTGCGGGAAGTCGGCACCCTCAGCATGATCGGGAACATCCCGTGCGGCCTGCCCGCCCGTGTCTCACACCTGTTCGGGCTCACCGGCCCCTGCTACGGCGTGGACACCGGATGCAACGGATCGCTCGTCGCCGTGCACCAGGCTTCACGTGAACTGCGCGACGGCGACGCCGACTTCGCCGTCGCCGGCGGAGTGAGCGTACGTCACGTGGTGCCGCCCGCGGCCACGGTCGGTGCCTTTCCCGGCATAGCCTCCCCGACGGCCAAGTGCCGCGCCTTCGACGAGCGGGCCGACGGCGCCGCGAGCGGCGAGGGCGGAGCCGTACTGCTGCTCACCACTTTGGAACGGGCCCTGGAGGAGGGCGCGTTCATCCACGCGGTGATCCGCGGAAGCGCGGTCGTGCACAACGGGCGGCACTCCGCGACCATCGCCACGCCCAGCGCGAGGTCACAGGCCGAGGTGATCAGGAAGGCGTGGCAGAACGCCGGCGTGGACATCGCGACCGCCGGCTATGTCGAGGCGCACGGATCAGGCACCCGCCTGGGCGACGCAGTCGAGGTGGAAGGGCTGGCTCTCGCCCGCTCCGGAGCCGCGGGGGCCTCCGGGGATCTGCCGGTCGGCTCCGTGAAGACCAACCTCGGGCACCTGGACCATGCGGCCGGGATCGCCGGCCTCGTCAAGACGGTGCTGAGCGTGCGGCACGCCGAGCTGTACCCGACGCTGCACTTCACGCGCCCGGCCGCGGACGTCGACCTCCGGGCCGCACGGCTCGACGTGGTGACGTCGGGGCGGGCCTGGAAGGCCGACGTGCGCAGAGCGGGCGTCAGCTCCTTCAGCCTCGGTGGCATCAACGCGCACTGCGTGGTCGAGCAGCCGCCCGCGGCGGCCGAGCGGGAGACGCCCTGCGGAGAGCAGCCGCAACTGATCGGCGTCTCGGCGCGCAGCGCCGACGACCTGGTGACGCTGTGCGAGCGGCTGTCGCTCGAACTGCGCGACGCGCCATGGTCGTTGGCCGACGTCGCGAGGACGCTGAACGAAGGCAGGGACCATCACGGGCACCGAATGGGCGTGGTGGCGCGTACGGTCGCGGACCTGGCGCTGAAACTGGCCGCCCAGGTCACCTGGCGGCGATTGGAGGCTTCTTCCCCTGCCTTCGGCGGGGAGGCCCCTGCCGGCTCCGACGCGGAGACACCGAGGCCTGTGGGGGGCGGTCCCGTCGGGGCGCCCCGCGTCGTACTGCTGCTCTCCGGCGACGCCACCGGAGCACCGGCCGGTGAGGGCGCGCCGCTGCCCGACCGGCTGCCCCTGCCCGCCGGCCCCGCCGCACGGGTACGTGCCCAACTCGCCGCGCACGAACGGCTCAAGGAGACCGGGGTGCGTGTGGACGGGCTCATCAGCTCCGGCGCCTCGCGCTACGCGGTGCGGCATCTGCAGGACAGACTGACGGCCGCCGACACGCAGGCGCTCACGAGGGCGACGAACGAGTGGACCGGCGACGGCGAGAGTGACGGCGACGAGGGCGGCCCCTTCGGGGGCCCGCTCCGGCGCGACCGGCTCCATGCCGCCGTGGAGGAACAACTCGCCTCCGGGCCGGTGGTGTTCGTCGAGCTCGCCGCCCGGGGTGAGATCAGCGACCAGCTCGCCGAGCACCTCTACGGGCGCACCGACGCCCGGGTCATCACCCTCGGGGACGGCCCCGAGGACGTGCTGGCGGCGCTGTGCCGGCTCTATGAGGCCCAAGTCGCCCTCGACTGGACGGCGTTGAGGCCGAAGGACCGTGCGTCTGAACCCCGCAGGGTCCCGCTGCCGGGGCATCCGTTCCGTGGTGTCCGCTGCTGGGCGCGCCCGCTGGGCGACGTCGTCCGCTTCGACCTCCCCGAACCCGCACCGCAGGAGCCCCGGGCAGGTCAGGAGCAGCCGCCTGCGTCCGTCCCCGCTCCGGGAGAGCGAGCGCCCGCAACGGCGCCGGTGCCCGCGCCGGCGGCCGGGGCGTCGGAGCCTTCGGGCGGCGCGCCCGAAGCGGCTGTGCCGAAACCGGCCGAAACGGCGGGACCGACCGTACCGGCCGCAACGGCGGGACCGACCGAATCGCCCAAGTCCGAACCGGTCGAGCCGCCCGCCGAGCCCGATCCGGTCGCCGCGTCCGCTCCGCACGGACCGCGGGCGGACGTGCTGCCATGGCTGCGCCGGACCCTCGCCGGACTGCTCTACGCGGACGAAGTGGCCCCGGACGCCGACTACTTCTCCATCGGCGGCAACTCCGTCATCGCCCTGCAGCTCATCGAGCGCGTGCTCAGCCGGTACGGCGCCTCCCTCAAGCTCGTCGACATCTACGCCCACCCGCTCGTGTCGGACCTCGCCTCCGCCGTCGCCGACCGCATGCCGCAACCGGCGGGCGAAGCGGGCGGGCACCTCACGACTCGCGACGGCTCCGCAGCCGAACCGGGCACCTCCCCGTCGCCCGCGGCGGCTTCCGCGTCCGCCTCCGCGGCTGCTTCTCGCTCCGCCTCCGCCGACATGCACAGACTGCCGCCGGTCCGCCCGGGCCAGGAACCGACGCTCTCCTACGGGCAGGAGCGCATGTGGTTCCACCACCAGCTCGATCCGGGCACGACCCTCTACAACCTGCCCGGCGCCTCCCGGCTGCGTGGCGAGCCGGACCTCGAAGCGCTGCGGCTCGCATGGGAGGACCTCGCCCAGCGGCACGAGGTACTCCGTTCCAACTTCGCCGAGGCCGACGGCCGTCCGCAGCTGGTCGTACGTCCCGAACTCGGCGACTTCTTCCGCGTGCTGGACGTCTCGGGCGAACCGGACCCGGAGGCGGCGGCCCGCGCCGCCGTGCAGAAGGAGACCCACTGGGTCTTCGACGTGGCCCGCGACCCGCTGGTCCGGGTCACGGTCGTACGCATCGCACCCGGTGACTACCTCTTCTGCTGGACCATGCACCACGGCGTGAACGACGGCTGGGCCCCGCAGATCCTCATGGGCGAACTGCTCCAGTTCTACGAGGCCCGCTGCGAGGGCCGCGTACACCGGCCCGAGCCGCTGCCCGTGCAGTACAGGGACTATGCCCGGTGGCAGCGCGACCTGCTGGAGGGCTCGCTGCTCGACGGCGAACTGGACTACTGGCGCGAGCAGTTGCATGACCCGCCCGCCCTGGAACTGCCCACCGACCGGCCGCGAGCCGCACGCATGGACTTCGCCGGCGCCACGTACGGCTTCACCGTCCCCGCCGAACTCGTCCGCAAGCTGCGGGCGTTGGGCAGTGCCGAGACGGCCACCCTCTTCATGGTGATCCTCACCGGGCTCAACGTGCTGCTCTCCCGCTGGTCGGGCCAGCGGGACATCGTGGTCGGCACGCCCACCGTCGGCCGCAGCAGGCCCGAACTGTGGGGGCTGCTCGGCTTCTTCAACAACACCATCGCCCTGCGCTCGGACCTCTCGGGCGACGCCACCTTCCGCGAACTGCTCCGCCGCGTACGGGCCGTCGTGCTGGGAGCGATGGAGAACCAGGAGATCCCGTTCGACAGGGTCGTACGGGAGGTCGCACCGGACCGCGACCCGAGCCGGAACCCGATCTTCGACGTGATGTACGTGCATCAGACGCTGCCGCCCCACTTCTCCTTCGGCGAGAGCACGTTCAACCCCGGGCGTCCCGGCGGCGTGGAGGACGAGACGCCGCTGTTCCCCGGACTGCCGCCGGGCACGGCCAAGTTCGACCTGACGATGGTCGTCGCGGAACGTCCGGACGTCGAAGAGCTGGAGGTCGCCCTGGAGTACAGCACCCAGCTCTTCGACGCCGGGACCGTCACCGCGATGACCCGGGCCCTGCTGGACCTGCTGCGGGCCGCCGCCGACGACGCGGACACCGACCACCGGGAGCTGCCCGCCGGTCCGCCCGAGGAGGGGGAGCGCGGCGGCACCGCCCGGACACCCGCCTCAGCCCCAGCCACAGCCCTGGCGCCCACTCCACCTTCCTCCGACGCCGTCTCCGCCTGCCTGCGGCTGCGCGGCGACGTCGACGCGGAGGTACTGCGAGCGGCGTTCGACGATCTGACGGAGCGGCACGACGTCCTGCGGACCCGCTTCCCGGTCCCGACCGGGCAGACGCTCTCCCCGTTCGCGCGGGACGGCGCCGCCGGCTTCTTCAGCGCGTTGGACGTCTCCGGCCGTACGGACCCGAAGGCGGCCGCGCGTGACCTGGCAGCCGCGCACGGCCGTACTGCCATCGACCCGGCAACGGGCTCCCCGCTGAGGGCGCTGCTGATGACGACGGGCACCGCCGACCACATCCTCGTGGTCACCACGCACCGTGAGGTCTACGACGGTGCGCAGCCCGGCGTGTTCTTCGGCGACCTGCTCTCCTTCTACGCCGTCCGCTCGGGCGGCGTGCCGCCGGAGCCCGCCGCGCTCCCCGTCACCTACAACGACTATGCGCGGTGGCAGCGCAGCCTGCGCGCCGACGGACTGCTGGACGGTCAACTCGCCTACTGGCACGAGAGACTGGCCTCGCTCAAGGCCTTCGAGGCGCCCGCCGACAGGCCGCGGCCCATGCGCGGTACGCACGCGAGCGCGTCCCACGGCTTCCGCATCCCGGCGCCGCTGGCAGCTGAGCTGATCCGCAGCGGCGCACGGGAGCGGCTCCTCGCCGGTATCGCGACGCTGCTGTCCCTCCGCTCAGGTGCGGACGAGGTGGTCATCGGCCTCACCGAGGCTGCCCCCGACACCGATTCGCCGCGCCCGGAGGGTTCAGGCGCGGACCGTCCACCTCTCGGTGAACTCGTCGGCCCGTTCGCCAACCCCCTTGCTCTGCGCATCGATTCCTGCGACGAGCCCGGCTTCGACGCCCTCACCGCCCGCGTCCGCGCAGTGATCGCAGCCGCCGAGGCCCGCGCTGACGTGCCGTTCGAGGACGTCGTACGGGCCCTGCGGCTGCCGCGGCAGCCGGGGCGGGCGCCGCTCTTCGACGTCACCTACGCCCACCACGCGCTGCCGGAGGACCTCGGCTCCGCGTCGGGTCTCGACGTGCGGGGAGTGACGTGGCCCGGCTCGGGCGCCGCCCGGCTGATGGTCCCCGCGGAGGCCGCCCCGAACCGGCACGACCTGGCGTGGTCGGTGCTGGAGGGGCCCGGCCCCGGCTCGCTGAACGTCTCCGTGGACTACCGCACGGAGCTGTTCGACGCCGGGACCGTTGCAGCCATGGCCGACGGCCTCGTCACGCTGCTGCGGCTCGGACTGCGCGAACCCGCCGTACCGCTCAGCGAGTTGTGGCCCGCCGCCGCGTCCCCGCACGCCGGGCCGCACGCCCGCTGACCCCCGAACGGAACGGACCGAAGGAGGCCACGCGACAGTGGGCGAACGCAAGGACATCGAGCCGGCAGCACCGGAAGGCCCGGTTGTGGGGGTCGTCGGCGCCGGCACCATGGGCGCCGGAGTGGCCCAGTGCTTCGCACAGGCCGGCCATCGCGTCGTGGTCGTCGACCCCGACGCGGAGGCGCGCCGGGGCGGTGCGGCGAGGCTGCGGGCAGGGCTGCGGCTGAAGAGCCTGCTGCGCGGCGGACAGACCGGCGGTGCGCGGCAGCGGAACGCTCCTCGGGACGGCGGCGGCGACGCGGCAGGACCGGCACGTCCCGGTCAGCGGGCGGAGCCGAGCGGCCCCGCCGCCGCGGTGCGGCTCGTGGAGTTCTCCGCGGAGCTGTCCGATCTGGCGCAGGCGTCCTTCGTCGTCGAGTGCGCGCGCGAGCGGGAGCCGCTCAAGGAGGAGATCCTGCGGGCCCTCGACGAGCTGTGCCCGCAGGAGACGGTCTTCGCGTCGTGCACGTCGGCCATCCCCGTCGCCCGTCTCGGGTCCTTCACCGGCCGTCCCGACCGGGTCGTCGGCACGCACTTCATGAACCCCGCACCGCTCAAGGACGCCGTAGAGGTGGCGCGTTCACCGCACACGAGCGAAGACACCCTCGCGCGCACGCTGCGCCTCCTGGAGGGCATCGGCAAGAAGCCCCTCGTCGTGGGCGACGGACCCGGGTTTGTGACCAACCGTGTCCTGATGCTGACCGTCAACGAGGCGGCGTACGTGCTCCACGAGGGAACCGCGGACGCCGAGACCGTCGACCGCGTCTTCCAGGAGTGCTTCGGCCACCCGATGGGGCCGCTGCGCACCGGCGACCTCATCGGACTCGACACCGTCGTCGACACCCTCGACGTGCTCCGGGAGCACACCGGCGACGAACGCTTCCAGCCGTGCCCCCTGCTGGCGAAGCTCGTCGCCGACGGCAGCGTCGGCCGCAAGGCCGGCCGGGGTTTCCACACCTATCCCAGCAGCCCGCTCGTCCCACGGGGAGAAACCAGCCATGGCTGACCACCACACCGCGCGCGTCCCGATGTCACCGGCCGGGCGGGAGATCTGGCGCCGTACGCCGGACGCCGCCGCCGGATGCGCCGGCCGGTGCGTCGCCGAAGTCGTCGAGATACGCGGCCCGTTGGACACCGCGCTGTTCGAGGACGCGGTGCGCACGGTGACGGGGGAGAGCGAGGCGCTGCGCCTGCGCATCGCGGAGAACGCCGCCACACAGGGGGACGCCAACGGCCCCCAGCTCGCTGAAGCACCCGGCGGAGCGAACGGCCAGGGGCACGGCGGTGCGAACGGCGAGGGGCACGGCGGTGCGCGGCACGGGGAAGAGCCGCCGGACCTGGAGGCCGACGGCGGCTTTCCACTGCCGCTGGTCGACGTCAGTGCCGAGGCGGACCCCGTGGCGGCGGCGGAGGAGTGGGAACGTGCCGAACTGGCACGGCCGTTGGAGCCGCAAGGCGCACTGTCGGGCCAGGCGCTCATCCGCCTCGCGGGCGACCGCTTCCGCTGGTTCCACCGCCATCACCCCTCCGTGCTGGACGCCTTCGGCTGCGCCCTGGTCACCCGTCGCGTCGCCGAGGTGTACACGGCACGTAAGGAGGGCTGGCCGCACGAGGACGACAGGCTCGTACCGCTTTCGGCCCTGGACGCGGAGGACGCCGAGTACCGGGCCTCCCAAGTGCCCGACGAGGACCGCGACTTCTGGCTGAGCAGGTACGCCGGCCGGCCCGAGCCGCTCTCGCTCGCCACCGGCCCGCAGGTTGCCGACCGGGCGGCCTTCTCCTCGCCCAGCCACGCGCGCTCACGCACCGTAGCCCTCACCGCGGAGGCGAGCGCACGCGTACGGGACGCGACCCGGCACACCGGCACCGACCCCGGCGCGGTGCTGCTGGCCGCCGTGGCGGCGTACGTGCACCGGCTCACCGGCGGCACGGACGTGGTGCTCGGCCTGCCCGTCGACGGCCGCACCAGCCGCTCCTCCCGGCGGGTCCCGGGCGCGGCCGGGGACGTGGCGGCGCTGCGGGCGACCGTGGCGCCGGGGACCGCCTTCACCCGGCTCGTACGGGAAGTCGCGCTGGAGAGCCGCCGCGTCCGGCGCCATCAGCGGTTCCGGCACGAGGAGTTGTGCGACCGGCTCGGTGTCTCGGGTCGGGGCGGCGGCCTGTACGGACCGGTCGTCGACGTGCGCACGGCGGCGCACGAGATCCGCTTCGGCGACCACCCGGCCTCCGTGCGGCGCACCGGCGCCGAAGAAGCGGGGGAACTGCGCGTCGTCATCGACGAGGACCCCGCCGACCGCACCCTCGGCATCACCTTCACCGGCGCGGCCGACCGCTACACGGCTGCCGAACTCGACGCGCACAGGGCGCGGTTCGAGCGTCTCCTGGCGGCGGCAGCCGACGCTCCCGAGCGCCCGGTGGGCGCCCTGGACCTGCTGGACCCCGGTGAGCGGCGGACGGTGCTGTCCTGGGCGCAGGGCGGCGGGACGGCGCCTTCGGCGCAGGGAGGCCTGCTGCCCGCCCTGTTCGAGGAGGCGGCTGCCCGGCACGCGGACGCGGTGGCCTTGACCGACCGTTCGGGCAGCCTCACCTACCGGGAACTCGACGAGCGCGCCAACAGGCTGGCCCGTCTGCTCGTTGAACGCGGTGCGGGCCCCGAACGCGTCGTGGGCCTGATGCTGCCCCGTTCCGCCGGGACCGTCGTCGCGATGCTCGCGGTGCTGAAGGCCGGTGCCGCATACCTGCCGCTCGACCCCGCCTACCCGGTGGAGCGGCTGCGCTTCATGGTCCGCGACGCACGCCCTTCCTGTGTTCTGACCGACGCCGCCGGAGCGGACCGCGACGTCGCCGGAGCCTCGCTGATCGTCCTCGACGACGCCCGTACCGCGCAGGAGCTGGAGCGCCGTTCGCCGGCACCGCTGACCGACGCCGACCGTGCCGCACCGCTGCTGCCCTCGCACCCCGCGTACGTCATCTACACCTCCGGTTCCAGCGGAACCCCCAAGGGCGTCGTCGTCGCGCACGGCAACGTGAGCGCGCTGATCGCCTGGGCGAGGGACGAGTTCGGCCCCGGCGTGCTCCAACACACGCTTGCCGCCACGTCGTTCAGCTTCGACGTGTCGGTGGCCGAGATCTTCCCGGCGCTTACGACGGGCGGCCGGGTCGAAGTGGTCAGGGACCTGCTGGCGCTGCTGGACGGTGACCCGCCGTGCTGGTCCGGCGGGCTGGTGTGCGCGATCCCCTCGGTACTGGCCAAGCTCACCGAGTACGGAGGGCTCGACCTGTCCGCCTCGGCGCTGTCGATGGCCGGCGAGGCGCTTCCCGTCTCCCTCGCCGAGCGCGTGCGCAAGACGATGCCCGGCACCCGGCTGCTCAACGTGTACGGGCCCACCGAGGCGACCGTGTACGCGACCGCGTGGGCCGACGGGTCCACACCGGACGGTGTCACGCCGCCGATCGGGCGGCCTCTCGGCCACGTACGCACCTATGTGCTCGACGGGTCGCTGCAGCCGGTGGAGCCGGGCAGGCCCGGCGAGCTCTACCTGGCGGGTGCGGGGCTGGCACGCGGCTATCTGCGCCGGCCGGGACTGAGCGCCGAACACTTCGTGGCTGACCCGTTCGGCCCGCCCGGCGAGCGCATGTACCGCACCGGTGATCTCGTGCGATGGCTGGAGGACGGGCAGCTCGACTTCCTCGGGCGGATCGACGGACAGGTCAAGTTCCGTGGATTCCGCATCGAGTTGGGTGAAGTCGAATCCGTGCTCGGCCGCCACGACGGGGTGGCCGAGGCGGTGTGCGCAGTGCGCGAGGACACCGAGGGCGAGCAGAGGCTGACTGCCTACGTCGTGCCGTCCGCGGACGGGAGCGGGAACGCTGAGCCCGAGGCGCTGCGGGAGTGGCTCGCCGAACGGCTTCCGGCGTACCTCGTCCCCGGCGCCGTCACGGTGCTCACGGAGCTGCCCCGTACGCCCAGCGGCAAGCTCGACCGCGAGGCGCTGCCCGTGCCGGGCCCGCTCTCCGGCGCGGCCGAGCGAGCTGTACGGCCCGAGCAGCCCGAGCCCGAGTTCGCGCCCGCCCCACCGACGGAGCCCGTGGCCCCCGCCGAGGCCTCCGCCCCGGCGGAAGCCCCCGCCTCCGCCGACGCGCCCATGCCTCCGGCGGCGCCGGAGACCGCAGCCGCGCCGCCCGCCGAGCCCGCCGCCGCGGCCCCCGCTGCTGTGACGGAACCCGTCGCCGCGACGGAACCCGCCGAGTCACGCGAGGACGTCGTCGCCGACGTCTTCGCCTCGGTGCTGCGGCTTCCCGAAGTCGCCCCGGACGACAGCTTCTTCGACCTCGGCGGCGACAGCATCGTCTCCATCCAGCTGGTGAGCCAGCTGCGGAAGGCGGGGCTGGTGCTCACCCCGCAGGACGTCTTCGAGCACAAGACCGTCAGGGCACTCGCGTCCGTGGCGCGCGAGACCGGGCGGGGTGCGGACGGCGGCGAGACCACGTCCGGCGTCGGCGAGGTGCCGCTCACCCCGATCGTGCACTGGCTGCGCGAACTCGACGGCCCCGTCGACGGGTTCCACCAGGCCGTCCTGCTCCAGGTGCCCGGCGGTCTGCGCCAGGACGTACTGACGAAGGCCGTACAAGTCCTCTTCGACCACCACGACGCACTGCGGCTGCGACTGGAGACGTCCGGCAAGGAGTGGCGGCTCGTGGTGCGCCCGCCCGGCTCGGTGCCCGCGGCCTCCTGCATACGCCGCATCGACGTCCCGGAATCGGGCGGCGACCTGGCCGGCGCGATCGGCCGGGAGGCGGCCAGGGCCAAGGAGGAACTGGACGTCCAGGCAGGCACGATGGTGCGGGTCCTGTGGTTCGACGCCGGAGCGGAGGCACCCGGCCGGCTGATGTTCATGGGACACCACCTGTCCGTCGACGGAGTGTCCTGGCGCATCATCGTGCCCGACCTGTCCTCCGCGTACGAGGCCCTGGAATCCGGCAGGGAGCCCCGGCTCCAGCCCGTCGAGACCCCGCTCCGGCACTGGGGACGTGCCCTGTCCGCGCAGGCGAAGGAGGAGCAACGCCTCGCCGAACTGCCGCTGTGGACCGGGATGCTCGCCACGCACGGGCCGCAGCTCGCGAACCGTCCGCTCGATCCTGCGCGCGACACCACGGGCCGCGCGCGTTCACATGTGCTGACGTACGGGGCGGAGCGCGCCCGGCACCTCTTCACCACCATCCCGTCGGCGTTCCACTGCGAGATCAACGACGTCCTGCTCACCGCTCTCGCGCTTGCCGTGCGGCGCTGCCTCGGCACCGAAGGCGAGAGCGACGTGCTCATCGACGTGGAGGGCCACGGCCGTGAGCCCGTCGTACCGGGCGCCGATCTCTCCCGAACCGTCGGCTGGTTCACCAGCATGTATCCGGTGCGGCTCGCGCCCGGCACGGTGGCTCCGCGCGACGGGCAGGGTTACTTGCAGGAGCTGGGGCGTGCCCTGCGGCGCGTCAAGGAGCAGCTGCGCGCCATCCCGGACAAGGGCATCGGCTTCGGCCTGCTGCGTTATCTGAACCCGGAGACGTCGGCGGCGCTCGCCGCCGCGCCCCCCAGGCACATCGGGTTCAACTACTTCGGGCGGTTCCTGCTGCCCGCCGCGGAGGGCGAGCGCGACTGGGCGCCGGCACCGGAGACCGCGATGAGCGCCGGAGCGGACGCGGACATGCCGCTGACGCACCCGCTCTCCATCAACGCGCTGACGCAGGACGCCGAGGACGGCACCGAACTGGCCGTGTCGTTCGTGTGGCCGGAGGGCGTCGTCGACGACGAGGCCGTACGGGCCCTGGCGGACGCCTGGTTCGAGATCCTCGACTCGCTCGCCGAGTACGCGGCGCAGCCCGGCGCCGGCGGACGCACACCCTCGGACTTCCCGCTGGTGAGCCTCGACCAGGACGAGATCGACGAGCTGGAGGATGCACACCCGGACCTTGAGGAGATCCTTCCGCTCTCCCCGCTGCAGCAGGGCATGCTCTACCACGTGCTGCTGGGCGCACTCGCCGACGACGGCGACGACGGCGAGCACGGAGACTCCGCTGACGAGACGAGGAACAACCTCTACACGGTGCAGCTGGCGCTCGACCTGGAGGGCACCCTGGACGCCCGGCTGATGCGGGACGCCGCCCAGGCGCTGCTGCAGCGTCACGGCAATCTGCGCGCGGCCTTCGTGCACGACGGCATGCGCCAGCCCGTACAGGTGATCTGCGGCGATGCCGAACTCCCCTGGCGGGTGGCGGACTTGAGCGGCTTCACGGGGGAGCGGCTGGAGACGGAGTCGCATCGGATGATGCGCTCCGAGCGTGGCCGCCCCTTCGATCCGGCACGCCCGCCGATGGTGCGCATGATGCTGCTCACGACCGGCGTGAACCGCTGGAAGCTGGTGATGACCACGCATCACATCCTGCTGGACGGCTGGTCGTTGCCCGTCCTCGTGCGGGAGCTGTTCGCGCTCTACCGCAAGGCCGTCGGCGCAACAGGTGGCGGCGACGAGGACCTGCCGGCGATCAGGCCGTTCCGCGAATACCTCGCCTGGCTGGAGAACGTCGAGGGGGACGAGGCGGAAGCCGCGTGGCGTGACGCGCTGTCGGGCCTGGCCACCACCACGCGGCTCGCCCCGGAGGAGGACGGCCGGCAGCCGCTGCCCGCGGCACACGTGGCCGTCGAACTGACCGAGGAGACCACGACGGCGCTGGTCGAGATGGCCCGCCGCCACGGAGTCACGCTCAACACGGTTCTGCAGACGTGCTGGGGAGTGCTGCTGGGCCTGGAGACGGGCAACGAGGACGTGGTCTTCGGGTCCGTGGTCTCGGGCCGGCCTGCCGAACTCCCGGGCGTGGAGACGATGGTGGGGCTGTTCATCAACACCGTCCCGACCCGGGTGCGGATGGTCCCGGACGAGTCGCTGGGCACGCTGCTCGTACGGATCCAGCAGGAGCAGACCCGGCTGATGCCGTACCACCACATCGGCCTCGGCGAGATCCGCGGCATCACGAACATGGGCGACATGTTCGACACCGTGATGGCCTTCGAGAACTACCCCGTCGACGGCGTGACGGCGCAGCCGGCACCCGGGCTCACGCTCGCCGGCGCCTCCGGAGACGACGCCCCGCACTATCCGCTCGGCCTCATCGTCTCCGCACGGGGCGAACGCCTCTTCCTGCGCCTGGACTACCGTCCGCACCTTCTCCAGCGGGACCGGGTGGAGGCACTCTCCAGCCGCTTCGTGCAGTTGCTCACGACCGCGGCACACGACCCGGCGAGGCGCGTCGGCGACGCCGGGTCGGGAGACGGAGACGCGGCAGGCGCCGCCGCGCCCGTCGGAGCCGCCACGGGCGTGTCCACGGCCTCCGGCGGGCAGCAGGGCGAGCAGCCGAAGGCTGATCCGGAGCATCCGGAGCATCAGGAGCAGGGCCGGGAGCACGCCGCCAGCGGAATAGGGGTGCTGCTGCCGCTGCGCGACTCCGGCGGCCGGCCGCCGCTGTTCTGCGTACACCCGGCGGCCGGCATCGCCTGGTCGTACGCGGGACTCACCACGTCCCTCGGGGCCGGACAGCCCGTCTACGGGCTCCAGGCACGCGGTCTCGACGGTACGGAGGTGCTGCCGGCCACGATCGGGGAGATGGCGGCGGACTACCTGGCACAGGTGCGCGAGGTGCAGCCGTCCGGCCCGTACCACCTGCTGGGCTGGTCCTTCGGCGGGCTGGTGGCCCACGAGATGGCCGTGCAGCTGCAGAAGAGCGGTGAGCGGGTCGGACTGCTGTCGGTGCTCGACGCCTTCCCCTCGGGACCGGAGGGCGCCTCCGGTGCGCAGACGGCGTCCGGCGCCGGGACACCCGAGGCGGCGGAACCGCCGGCGGACGGCGGCGTGGGCACGGTCCTGGGGCTGCTGCTGGAGTTCTTCGGCTACGACCCGGCCGCGTGGGCCGGTGAGACGCTCACATACCCGAGGTTCCTGGAGATCGCGCGGGACCGCACCGGGCTGCTGGCCACGTTCGACGAGTCGAGGGTCGCCGCGATCTGCCGGATCTTCCTCAACAACGGCACGCTCTCCCGTGCGCACACGCCTGGCCGGTTCGCCGGCGACGCGCTCGTCTTCGCCGCGCAGGAGACCGACGCCCAGCTCGCCTCGGAGCTGTGGCTGCCATATCTGGACGGCGGCAAGCCCGAGGTGCGGACCGTCGGCCACTCGCACGGCGAGATGGGACGCCCGGACGCGCTGGGCGAGATCGGCAAGGTGCTGCTGCCGCGCCTCCAGGGTGACGGTGACGAGACCACGCCCGGTGCCACGCCGTGAGCGGCCCGAGGGGAGCGAGGCCGGCATGAGCGTCGACGCCGTGCAGGACTCCGTGCAGGACTCCGTGCCCCTCACCACCGCCCAGTCCGGCATGTGGATGGGCCAAGCCCTCGCGCCCGCCTCGGCGCGCCACCATGTGGGAATCAGCGTCGAGGTCGGCGGGTCGCTGCACCCGGAGACCTTCGAGGCGGCGTTCCGGCACGTCATAGCGGAAGCCGAAGCGCTGCGGGTTCGGTTCACGGTGGGCGCGGACGGCGAACCGCGCCAGCACACAGGGCCGTTGCCGGAGTGGGGCGTGCCGTACGTCGATCTGAGTGGCGAAGGCCATCCACGCCGCGCCGCGACGGCGTGGATGCGCGCCGACCTGTCGCGCCCCTTCGACCTGGCACGCGGGCCGCTCTTCCGCGGCGCGCTGCTGAGGCTCTCCGGAAGCAGCGTGTGCTGGTACCTGGGAGCACACCACCTCGTACTGGACGGCTTCAGCTCCTCCCTCTTCTCCCGGCGGCTGAGCGACGTGTACGCGGCGATGGAGAGCGGAAAGCCGCCCACGGCAGGGGAGTTCGGGCCGCTGAGGGCACTCCTGGAGGACGAGGCCGCCTACCGTGCGTCGCCCGGTCACCTCGCGGACCGCGGCTTCTGGCTGGGGCGGATGGCCGCCCGTCCCGGCCCCGGTGATCTCGCATGGGCCCCGACGCCGCGCAGCGTCGAAGCGGAGACGCACGCCGCCGCGGACGGACTCGCGCTGCGCCGCAGCGCCGTGCTGCCCCCGGGGGCGTGGCAGGCGGTCCGGGATCAGGCCGGACGGCTCGGCGTGCGATGGCCGGTGCTGGTGACGGCCGCCGCCGCGCTGCACGTGTACGCCCGTACGGCAGGCGGAGACCCCGTACAGGCCGGCGAAGGACGCGGGGGACGCGGCGGGGGAGAGGTGACGCTGGGCCTGCCCGTCACCTCCCGTCCGGGTGAGGCGGTACGCACCGTGCCCGGCATGGCATCCAATGTGCTGCCGCTGAGGCTGACGGTCGACCCGGGCAGGCCGGCAGCCGAACTCGTACACGCCGTGGGCGCCGAGATGAACGCCGCGCTCGCCCATCAGCGCTACCGCTGCGAGGACCTGCGCCGCGACCTCGGACTGACCGGCGGGGGGCGGCTGTTCGGGCTGGCCGTGAACGTGCTGCCCTTCGACTACGGTCGGCTCTTCGCGGGACGGCCGATGGTGATGCGCAACGTCGCGATCGGCCCGGTCGAGGATCTGTCCCTCACCGTCCACCGGGACACCGGCCACGCGTCTGCCACCGTCCCACCGGCCGACGGCGGGACACTGCGCGTCGAACTGGACGCGGACCCGGCCCGGTTCACCGGGGCCGAAGCCGCAGCCGAGGCACGCCGCTTCGTGCATCTGCTGCGCGGGCTCGTCTCCGACCCGGGCCTGCCCGCCGGGCGGATCGACCCTCTGACGGGCGGTGAGCGGCGGCTGTTCGTGCCACGGACCGCCGCTGTGCGGCATGACCGGCGGCCCTCACCGACACTGCCGGATCTGGTCGAGCGCTGGGCCGCGCGTACGCCCCGGGCGGTTGCGGTCACCGCGGGGGAGACCCGGCTGACGTACGGAGAGCTCGACGGGCAGGCCAACCGGCTCGCCCGGTGGCTGATCCGGCACGGCGCGGGCCCTGAGCGCATCGTCGCCGTACTGCTGCCGCGCTCGGCCGGCCTGGTGACCGCGATCCTCGCCGTGGCGAAGACGGGCGCCGCCTTTCTGCCGGTCGACCCCCGCTGGCCCGAAGAGCGCGTCCGTACGATCCTCGCCGACGCACAGCCGGTGCTGACCGTTTCACCGGGCGAACTCGGCCGGGCCGAGGACGAGTTGACGGCCCCGAAACACCCGGAACCGGAACAGCACAGCCAGGAGCATCGCCGGGAGCATCACACGCCTGACGCGACGGTGACCGACGCGGACCGGTGCGCGCCCCTGACTCCGTCGCACGCCGCATACGTCATCTACACCTCGGGTTCCACCGGCCGCCCCAAGGGCGTGGTGGTTCCCCACCGCAGCATCGTGACGCTCCTCGAAGACGCCGCGGCCCCGTTCGGCTTCGGCCCCGACGACGTATGGACCATGTTCCACTCCTGCGCCTTCGACTTCTCCGTCTGGGAGATGTGGGGCGCCCTCGCACACGGCGGGCGCCTGGTCGTCGTCGACCATGACGTGAGCCGCTCGCCCCGCGCCTTTCGTGACCTGCTCGTCAGGGAGAGCGTGACCGTGCTGAACCAGACGCCGTCCGCCTTTCTCGCCCTCGACCGCGCCGACGCAGAAGAACCGCGACGCGGCCGCGAACCGGCCCTGCGACTCGTCGTCTTCGGAGGCGAGGCCCTGCGCCCGGAACTGCTGCGCCCATGGAGCGAGCGGTACGGTGCGTCCGCGCCCGGCATGGTCAACATGTACGGCATCACCGAGACCACCGTGCATGCGACTCAACTGGGCCTGGACGGCCGGTATCTCGCCGAACGCGGCAGCCCCGTCGGCAAGGCCGTATCCGGCACACGCCTCTACGTGCTCGACGCGCGGCTGCGGCCCGTGCCGCCCGGCACGACCGGCGAGCTGTACGTGGCGGGCGCCGGCGTCGCCCGCGGCTATCTCGGACGTCCGGGCCTGACCGCGTCGCGGTTCGTCGCCGATCCGTTCGGGCCGCCCGGTTCGCGGCTCTACCGGTCCGGAGACCTCGCCCGGTGGCGTGCGGACGGCGGACTGGAGTACGCGGGAAGAGCCGACGACCAGATCAAGGTGCGCGGATTCCGCATCGAGCCCGGCGAGATCGAGACCGCCCTGGCCGGCGCCCCCGGTATCGCGCACGCCGTCGTGGCCGCCAGACAGGACGGCGGCGGCGAAGGCGATGCGGACGGAACCCGGCTGGTGGCCTACGTGGTTCCGGGCGCCGCCCGTCAACAGGGCGCCCGTCAACAGGGCGGCGCAGCCGAGCCGTTGGAGGTCGCCGGTGCCGCCCTGCGCGAGTATCTGCGTCTCCGGCTGCCGGAGCATCTCGTGCCGTCCGTGTTCGTACGGCTGGACCGGCTGCCCCTCACGGCCAACGGGAAGCTCGACAGGGCCGCGCTCCCTGCCCTCCCCGCACCGGTTGTACGCACTGCGCGTCACCCCGCGCCGGGGCGGCAGCCGCAGGGCCCGCAGGAGCGCCGACTCGCCGCCCTGTACGCCGAGTTGCTCGGCGTCGGCACCGTCGGCGCGGATGACGGCTTCTTCGATCTCGGCGGCGACAGCCTGCGCGCGGCACGGCTCGTCAGCAGGGTCCGCAGCGAACTGCACGCGGAGATCGACGTACGGGACGTGTTCGAGCACCCGACCGTCGCAGGGCTCGCCGCCCGGCTGCGGACGCGCGCCCCCGCCGTTCCCCTGTCCGCCGCGGACAGGGCCGGAGGGCGGCCGGTGAGCGTCCCGCTGTCGCATGCACAGCGCCGCCTGTGGTTCCAGCAGTCGCTGACCGGGCCGGACGCCTCGTACAACGTACCGCTGGTGCTGCGGATGACCGGCGGACTGGACAGGGACGCCCTGCACACCGCCCTCCTCGATGTGACCGAACGCCATGAGCCGCTGCGCACCGTCGTACGGGCCGGGGCCGCGGGCCCGGAACAGCACGTGCTTCCGGTGGGAGAGGCCCGCGTGTGGCTGCCCGACGCCGAGACCGATGCGGAGCGGCTCGACGAGGAGCTGGGCGCGGCGGCCCGGCACGCCTTCCGGCTGGAGAGCGAACCACCCCTGCGGGCCCAGCTGTTCGTTTCCTGCCCTGGGCGGGGAGACCCCGAGTGCCTTCGGCAGGAGGACCCCAACCGGACCGGCGAACACGTACTGCTTCTGCTGCTGCACCACATCGCCTGCGACGCGGCTTCGCTCGAACCCCTCCTGACCGACCTCGGCACCGCCTACACCGCGCGCCGCGACGGACGTGCGCCGCAGTGGGAGCCGCTGCCCGTCCAGTACGCGGACTACGCGCTGTGGCAGCGCACCGTACTCGGCACAGGGACGGACACGGACACGGGCGAGGGCGCGGGCAGCGGGGGCCCGGCCGGCTGCGGCCTCGAGCACTGGACGCGCGCCCTGGAGGGCCTGCCGCGGCGGATACCGCTGCCCGCCGACCGGGCACCCGACCCCGAGGACGCCGACAGCAGCGGCGACAGCGTCGAGCTGCGCATACCGGCAGACGTGCACGCGCGGCTGGCGGATCTGGCCGCCTCGGAGCAGGCCAGCCTGTTCATGGTGGTGCACGCCGCGCTGGCCGCGCTGCTGACCCGTCTGGGCGCGGGCGACGACATACCCGTCGGCAGCGCCGTGGAGGGGCGGACCGACGCGAGTCTGAACGGCCTCGTCGGCTTCTTCGTCAACACGGTCGTGCTGCGCACGGACACCTCCGGCGCACCCACCTTCCGTGAACTGCTCTCCCGCGTAAGGGAATCGGACCTCGCCGCGTTCGCACACCAGGACGTGCCCTTCGACCTGGTCGTCGAGGCGCTCAACCCCGACCGCAGCGCGCCAGGACAGCCCTTGTTCCAGGTCATGCTGACCCTCACGCAGCCGCCGCCGGAGCACGTCGCACTACCCGGGCTGACGACCACGGTCGGCGCCGCAGGCACCGGCGCCGCCAAGTTCGACCTGTGCCTGAGCCTGTACGAGCACCGCGGTGCGGGCGCCGGCTGTCTGGGACTCGACGGCCGGCTCGAATACCGCAGCGCCCTCTTCGACCACGCCACGGCCGAAGCGATCGGCGGGCGCTTCGAACGGCTGCTTGAGGAGGTGTCCGCCGGTCCGGACACTCCCGTCCCCCGGCTGGACATCCTCGGTGGCGCGGAACGGCGCCGCCTGCTGACGGAATGGGGCACCGCCGTGCCCTTGCCCGGCTCCGCGCACCGCACCGTTCCGCAGCGTTTCGCAGAGCAGGTACGCGCCACACCGGACGCGGTGGCCGTACGCGCATCCGGCTCCGGCGGTCCCTGGGCCCTGACCTACGCCGAGTTGGACGCATGGTCCGGTCAACTCGCCAGGCGGCTCGCCGGATTCGGAGTGGGCGCGGAGACGCCCGTCGCGGTCCTGATGGAGCGGTCGCCGGGCCTCGTCGTGACGCTGCTGGCGATCCTCCGGGCGGGCGGCGCGTACGTACCGCTGGACGCGCGGTCGCCGCGCGCCCGGCAGGAACAGGTCGTCGCCGAGTCGCGGGCGCCGGTGCTCGTCGTCGGCAACGGGCAGGAGAGCGGGGGGAGTTGGCCCGGAGGTCCCCGTGTCGTCGAGGTCCGGGAATTCGGCACTCCGCAGGACGGCGCGACGGCCGGCAGCGGTGGGGCATCGGTGCCCGTGAGCGGTCCGGCCGGCCCGGCCGGTCTGGCGTACGTCATGTACACCTCGGGGTCGACCGGTGTGCCCAAGGGCGTTGCCGTCACACACGCCGACGTCGTCGCCCTCGCGCTCGGGACGGCCCTCGGCGGCCAAGTGAGCACGCCCCGGCGGACGTTGCTGCACTCCCCGCATTCCTTCGACGCCTCCACGTTCGAGATGTGGGCACCGCTGCTGACCGGAGGAGAGGTGGTCGTCGCACCGCCCGGCGAACTGGACGTGGGGACGCTGGAACAGCTCGTCACCGCAGGGCATGTGAACACCCTCTGGCTCACCGCGGGCCTCTTCCAGCTGGTCGCCGAGGAGAACCCGGCGGCTCTCCGTACGCTCGACGAGGTGTGGACCGGTGGCGACGTCGTCTCTCCGCGCGCCGTCCGCGCGGTGCGGGAGCACTGCGCCGGCACCCGCGTGGTCAACGGTTACGGACCGACCGAGACGACGACCTTCGCCACCCGGCACTCCGTCGAGGACACCGACGTGGGCGGGCCCGGGCATGGGCCCGCGCAGGACAGCCCGGCCCCGGACCCGGGGCCGGGCGTGCCCATCGGACTTCCGCTCGACGGCATGCGCGCGTACGTCCTCGACGAGGCCCTGCAGCCCGTACCGGCGGGCGTGGCAGGCGAGTTGTACGTGGCCGGCGCGGGCGTCGCACGCGGCTACCTGGGCCGACCCGGCCTCACCGCGGAACGCTTCGTGGCTGATCCCTTTGGCTCCTTCGGCACCGCCGGAGCGCGCATGTACCGCACCGGCGACCTCGTGCGCTGGCTGCCCGGCGGCGTGCTGGGATTCGTCGGCCGCGCCGACGGCCAGGTGAAGCTGCGCGGCTTCCGCATCGAGACGGAAGAGGTCGAGGCGGTGCTCGCGGGACACGGCGGAGCGGGCCAGGTGGCCGTCGTCGCCCGCGAGCCGCAGCCTGCACAGGATGGGCCGGGCGAGCGGCGTCTGGTCGCCTACCTCGTGCCCGCCGACGGGCGAGCGGTGGACACCGTGGACTGGGACGCCGTACGGGAACACGCCGGACGGCTGCTGCCGGACTACATGATTCCGACCGCGCACGTCGTGCTGGAGCGCCTGCCCCTGACCCGCAACGGCAAGCTCGACCGCGCGGCACTGCCCGCACCCACGCTGCCCGGACCCACACGGCCCGGACCGGACGGCGCCGGTGCGGCCCCGGGCACTGAGCGCGAGCGCGTGCTTTGCGACATCGTCGCCGGACTGCTGCGCCTGCCGTCGGCAGGCGTCACCGACGCCTTCTTCGACCTGGGCGGCGACAGCATCACCGCCATCCAGCTCGTCAGCCGGGCACGCTCCGCCGGGCTGCGCTTCAGCGTGCGCGACGTCTTCAAGCACCCCACGGTCGCTGAACTGGCCGCCGTCGCCCAGGAGATCAAGGGCAAGAGCCCCCGCGCCGGGGCCGCGGGCACGGCCGCACGTGGCACCAGCACGTCCGGTGCGGACGCGGACGTCGCCGGCGAAGCGGACAGCGACAGCGCAGCCACCGGCCCGGCGTCCGTGGCGGAGGCGTGCGGCCCGGTGCCGCTCACCCCGGTCATGCACTGGTGGCGCGAACACGGCGGCGAGACCACGAGGTTCAGCCAGCACATGACGCTGCGCGCTCCGCTCGGTCTGACACGGCACCGGCTGGTCGCGGCGGTGCAGTCGCTGCTCGACCACCACCACGCGCTGCGGCTGCGTTTCGGCGCACCGGAGGGCCCCGGGGAACACGCGGGGCCGTGGACGCTCGAAGTGCCGCCGCCGGGTGCCGTACACGCCGAGGACTGCGTCAAGTACGTCCGTTCGCGCGACGGCGGCGAGCAGGAGAGCAGCCATGGGCAGGCGCTCTCCGAGGCGGTGCGCGCGGCAGAGGACCGACTGGACCCGCGGGCAGGGCGGATGCTCCAGGCCGTCTTCCTCGACCGTGGCCGCGACCACCCGGGACGTGTCGTGCTCGTCGTGCACCACTTCGCCGTCGACGGCGTCTCCTGGCGCATCCTGCTGCCCGACCTGGCCTCCGCGTACGATGCCGTCGCCGCCGGAAAGCGGCCCGAACTGCCGCCCGCCGCAACCTCGTTCAGACAGTGGGCCCGGCTTCTGGCCGGCCAGGGCGAGGAGGGCGCACGCAAGGACGAGACGGCGCTGTGGTCGTCGGCCCTGCCGGGACCCGGCCCGGCGCCGGCGGACACCGCCGCCCGTACGCCCGCGGGAACGGCAACCGGCCCTGCAGGAACGGGCGTTGCGGGAACGGGCCCTGCGGGAACCGGCACCGGCGTGGAGCGGCTGCGTGTGACGATGCCGCCGGGGCGCACGCGTGCACTGCTGACGGAGGTCGGGGCCGCCTTCCACTGCGGGGTGGAGCCCGTACTGCTGACCGGCTTCACGCTCGCCCTGGAGGAGTGGCGCCGCAGACGCGGGCTCGCGCCGGGTGACGTCGTGCTCGACCTGGAGTCGCACGGCCGCCCGGACGGGGACGGTACCGCCGGCGCCGACGGGGACGAAGGTGTCGAACTCTCCCGTACCGTCGGCTGGTTCACCAGCGTCCACCCGGTACGGTTCGAGCCCACAGGATGCGACTGGGGCGACGTGTGGAGCGCGACCCCGGCGCTCGGGCAGGCGCTCAAGCAGGTGAAGGAGCGGCTGCGGGCCGTCCCGGACCGCGGCGTGGGTTACGGAGTCCTGCGGTACCTCGACCCCCGCACGGGACCCGGCCTGGCCGAACTAGGCACCCCGCAGCTCGGGTTCAACTACCTCGGCCGCTTCGGCGCCGCGGACGACGCCGACTGGTCGCCCGCGAACGACGGCGACGGCTTCGCCGGCGCCGAGCACCGCGCGGACAGCGACCAGCGCGACCACGGCGACCAGAGCGACCGAGGTGAGGACCGCGGCGGCACCGGGACGGGGTCCGCCCTGCCCGGCGGACACCTCATCGACGTCAACTCGCTGACGGCGGACGGTCCCGACGGCCCCGTGCTGAGCGCCGAATGGTCCTGGGCCGCAGGGGAGTTCCGTCCCGCGGAGATACGGGAGCTGGCCGACCTGTGGTTCAGCGCCCTGTACGCGCTGACGGCGCATGCGGCCTCACCCGGCGCCGGCGGACGCAGTCCCTCCGACCTGCCACTGACCGGTCTGCGGCAGGAGGAGGTCGACCGGCTGGAGGAGAGCTACCCGGACCTGACGGACGTACTGCCGCTGACGTCGCTCCAACAGGGCCTGGTCTTCCACTCGTTGTTCGCCCCCGGCAGCCCGGACGTCTACCAGGCGCAGATCGTGCTCCGGCTGCGGGACGAGCCGGACGCAGAGGCGATGCGCGCAGCCGCGAGGGCGCTGCTGGAACGCCACCCGAACCTTGGAGCGGCCTTCGTGCACGAGGACTTGCTCCGCCCCGTGCAGGTTCTTCAGCGCGCTGTCGAACCGCCGTGGCGAGAGGCCGACCTGACCGGAGTGGCCGCCGGGCGCCGCGAGGCGGTGATCAGGCGCCTCCTCCACGCGGACCTGCGCCGCCGGTTCACCCTGGACCGGCCGCCGCTGATGCGGTTCAGCCTCTTCCGCTGCGGGGACGACGACCACCGGCTCGTGCTCACCAATCACCATCTGCTGCTCGACGGCTGGTCGATGCCGCTGCTCGTGCGCGAACTCTTCGCCCTGTACGCCGTGCACGCGGGCAGCAGCACGCAGACCGCCCTGCCCGCGGTCACCCCGTACCGCGAACACCTCGCCGTGCTGGCCCGCCTGGACGAGGACGCCGCCCGCGCGGCGTGGCGGGAATCGCTCGCCGGCGTCGATGCCGCGACCAGGCTGACCGGCGGCGAGATCAGCGCCGGAGCAGTGCCCCCGCAGCCGTTGCACATCGTGCTCCCTGACGAGACGGCCGCGGCCCTGCGCCGCACTGCCGCACACGGCGGACTCACCCTCAACAACCTGCTCCTCGCGGCGTGGGCGCTGCTCCTCGCCCGTTCCTGCGGCACCCGGGACGTGCTCTTCGGCACGACCGTCTCCGGACGACGGCCCGAAGTCGCGGGCATGGAATCGATGATCGGCCTGTTCATCAACACCGTTCCGGTACGGCTCACGGTCGATCCGGGGGAGACCGTCCAGGAGCTGCTGGTCCGCTTCCAGCAGGAGCAGGCCCGCATGCTGCCGCACCACCACCTTGGGCTGGGCGACATCCAACGCATCGCGGGACGGCGGGAGTTGTTCGACACCCACGTGGTCTTCGAGAACTACCCGCTGGACCGGTCCGGCCTCGAAGAGCCCGTGCCGGGCCTCCGTGTCGACCGTATCGAGGGCCGGGACGCCGCCCACTACCCGCTCACCCTGGTGGCGTTCGCCGGTGAGGGAGGCCTCGCCCTGCGCTTCGACTACCGTCCCGACGTCCTGGACCGTGCACGAGCCGGGACGGTCGCCGCCGACCTGCAGCGCATCCTCACGGCCGTCGCCTCTGCGGACACCGTGCCGGTGGCGGACCTGCTCCGCGGCTGAGGAGTGCGAGCGGGCGCACGAGGCAGTGCCGCTATCGACGCGATCCTTGGGTAGCCTCGGGGCGGGCGTAGCCCGGTCCGGTCCGTGCCTGTGCCCGGACGTGGCCCGGTCCGTGCACAGGCATGAAGGACACCCGGGATCAGCTCAAAGTCCCAGAGAAGTCCCAGGGATGCCACCGTGCCCTGTCTCTCCCATTTCTTAGCAGGTCAGGCAGGGTGCGATGCCGTCCATCGATCAGATGTCGCGGAACGTCTCGATCTGCGCGCCGACTTCGTTGAGCCGCTCGGCGAGGTCCTCGTAACCGCGGTTGATCACATAGACGTTGCGCAGCACGGAGGTCCCCTCGGCCGCCAGCATCCCCAGCAGCACGACGACCGCCGGCCGCAGCGCGGGCGGGCACATCATCTCCGCCGCCCGCCAGCGCGTCGGGCCCTCGACCAGGACCCGGTGCGGGTCGAGGAGTTGGAGCCGTCCGCCGAGGCGGTTCAGGTCGGTGAGGTAGATGGCGCGGTTGTCGTAGACCCAGTCGTGGATGAGCGTCTGCCCCTCCGCGACGGCGGCGATCGCCGCGAAGAACGGGACGTTGTCGATGTTGATGCCGGGGAAGGGCATCGGGTGGATCTTGTCCGCCGGCGCCTCCAGCTTGGAGGGGCGCACGGTCAGGTCGACCAGGCGCGTACGGCCGTTGTCCGCCGCGTACTCCGGGCTGCGGTCGGTGTCGAGGCCCATCTCGTCCAGCACCGCGAGTTCGATCTCCAGGAACTCCACCGGCACCCGGCAGACGGTCAGTTCGGAACCGGTGACGACCGCGGCCGCCAGCAGGCTCATCGCCTCCACCGGGTCCTCGGAGGGGGAGTAGTCGACGTCGACGTCGATCTCCGCGACACCGTGCACGGTCAGCGTCGTCGTGCCGATGCCCTCGACCTTGACGCCGAGCTGCTCCAGGAAGAAGCACAGGTCCTGGACCATGTAGTTGGAGGAGGCGTTGCGGATCACCGTGACGCCCTCGTGCCGGGCCGCGGCCAGCAGAGCGTTCTCGGTGACGGTGTCACCGCGCTCGGTCAGCACGATGGGCCCCCCGGGCGTGACGGAGCTCTCCACCACCGCGTGGTACAGGCCCTCGGTCGCCGTGATCTCCAGACCGAACCGGCGCAGGGCGATCATGTGCGGCTGCACGGTGCGCGTTCCGAGGTCGCATCCGCCCGCGTACGGGATGCGGAACTGGTCCACGCGGTGCAGCAGCGGACCGAGGAACATGATGATGCTGCGGGTGCGGCGCGCGGCGTCCGCGTCGATGGCCTCCAGGTCCAGCTCCGCGGGGGGCACGATCTCCAGATCGGCGCCGTCGTTGATCCACCGGGCGCGGACGCCGATGGAGGAGAGCACCTCGAGGATGCGGAAGACCTCTTCGATCCTGGCGACGCGGCGCAGCACCGTACGCCCGGAGTTGAGGAGCGAGGCGCACAAAAGGGCGACGCACGCGTTCTTGCTCGTCTTGACGTCGATGCTGCCGGACAAGCGGCGCCCGCCGACGACGCGCAGGTGCATCGGGCCGGAGTAGCCGAGCGAGACGATCTCACTGTCGAGCGCCTCGGAGATGCGCGCGATCATCTCAAGACTGATGTTCTGGTTTCCCCGCTCGATCCGGTTCACCGCGCTTTGGCTCGTGCCCAGGGCTTCGGCGAGCTTCACTTGTGTCCAGCCCCGGTGCTGACGGGCGTCGCGAATGAGTTGCCCGATGCGGGCCAGGTAGTCATCAGTCATGCGTTGAGAATATCTCACATGTGAGATGTCTACGCACCGAGGGTGTGTCCGTGCGGCTGACGTGCGGGGCAGTACGGCGTGAGGCCGGCCCGGCACGGAGCGCAGCGCCGGGTGTCGGCGGGTGTCAGGGCGGGCTCCCGGGTCCCGGAATCCCGTGTACGCCCCGGGCGCGGCGGCGATCGCTTCCTGCACCCCGCATGACCCTGCGGCGCACGTGTACTAGAGTTATCTCGACATCGAGATAACTTGCCGGAGTGCGCACAGCATGAGCACGCGCACCACATTCGACCGCAGCCGAGCAAGGCTTGCACGGCACGCCCGCCGCTTGCCCACAAGCTTCGCCCGCTGAGGGGTCTCGGGCCGCAGGGCCAGGGGACGGATGCCAACGCACTGAAGGAGACTGTCGTGTCGGCGAACAGCTTCGACGCCCGCAGCACGCTGCAGGTGGGCGACGAGTCGTACGAGATCTTCAAGCTGGACAAGGTGGAGGGCTCCGCGCGCCTCCCGTACAGCCTGAAGGTCCTGCTGGAGAACCTCCTCCGCACCGAGGACGGCGCTAACATCACCGCCGACCACATCCGCGCCCTGGGCGGGTGGGACGCGAATGCCAAGCCCAGCCAGGAGATCCAGTTCACGCCCGCCCGCGTGATCATGCAGGACTTCACGGGCGTGCCCTGCGTGGTGGACCTCGCGACCATGCGTGAGGCCGTCAAGGAGCTGGGCGGCGACGCGGACCGCATCAACCCCCTCGCCCCCGCCGAGCTGGTCATCGACCACTCCGTGATCGCCGACAAGTTCGGCACGGCCAGCGCCTTCGCTCAGAACGTCGAGCTGGAGTACGGGCGCAACCGCGAGCGCTACCAGTTCCTGCGCTGGGGCCAGACCGCCTTCGACGAGTTCAAGGTCGTCCCGCCCGGCACCGGCATCGTCCACCAGGTCAACATCGAGCACCTCGCCCGCACGGTCATGGTGCGAGGCGGCCAGGCCTACCCCGACACCCTCGTGGGCACCGACTCGCACACGACCATGGTCAACGGCCTCGGCGTGCTCGGCTGGGGCGTCGGCGGCATCGAGGCGGAGGCGGCCATGCTCGGGCAGCCGGTCTCGATGCTCATCCCGCGCGTCGTGGGCTTCAAGCTCACCGGCTCGCTGCCGACCGGCACCACCGCCACCGACCTCGTGCTGACGATCACCGAGATGCTGCGCAAGCACGGTGTCGTCGGGAAGTTCGTGGAGTTCTACGGCGAGGGCGTCGGCGCGGTGCCGCTGGCCAACCGCGCGACGATCGGCAACATGTCGCCGGAGTTCGGCTCCACCGCCGCGATCTTCCCGATCGACGGGGAGACCATCAACTACCTGAAGCTCACCGGCCGTTCGGAGGCCCAGCTCCAGCTCGTCGAGGCGTACGCCAAGGAGCAGGGCATGTGGCACGACCCGGCGCACGAGCCCGAGTACAGCGAGTACCTGGAGCTGGACCTCGCCAGCGTCGTGCCGTCGATCGCCGGCCCCAAGCGCCCGCAGGACCGCATCGCGCTCTCCGGGGCGAAGCAGCAGTTCCTGGCGGACCTGCCGAACTACGTCGCGGACGCCGGCGGCGCCGCGGACGGGGCCCCGAAGACCTCGGCGTCCCCCGTCGACGAGGCGAGCTCCGAGTCCTTCCCGGCGAGCGACGCCCCTGCCTACGGCCACCTGGACAACGGCAGCGGCGTGCCGCAGCACGCCGCCATCGGCGCGGACGCGGACAGCGGCCCGACCAAGCGCGTGCAGGTCACCGGCCCGGACGGCAACTCGTACGAGATCGACCACGGCGCCGTCGCGGTCGCGGCGATCACCTCCTGCACCAACACCTCCAACCCGTACGTGATGGTGGGCGCGGCGCTGGTGGCCAAGAAGGCGGTCGAGAAGGGCCTCACGCGCAAGCCGTGGGTCAAGACCACCCTGGCCCCGGGCTCCCAGGTCGTCATGGACTACTACGACCGCGCGGGCCTCACCCCGTACCTGGACAAGCTCGGCTTCAACCTCGTCGGCTACGGCTGCACGACCTGCATCGGCAACTCCGGTCCGCTGCCGGAGGAGATCTCGCAGGCCGTCAACGACAACGACCTCGCCGTCGTGTCCGTCCTCTCCGGAAACCGGAACTTCGAGGGCCGGATCAACCCGGACGTGAAGATGAACTACCTCGCGTCCCCGCCGCTGGTCGTGGCCTACGCGATCGCCGGTTCGATGAAGGTGGACATCACCACTGAGCCGCTGGGCACCGACCAGGACGGCAACCCGGTGTACCTCGCCGACCTGTGGCCCTCCGAGCAGGAGGTCGAGGAGGTCGTGGCCTCGGCCATCGGCCAGGAGATGTACACGAAGGGCTACACCGACGTCTTCGCGGGCGACGACCAGTGGCAGGCGCTGCCGGTGCCGACCGGGAACACCTTCGAGTGGGACCCGGAGTCCACCTACGTGCGCAAGCCCCCGTACTTCGACGGCATGGGCACCGAGCCCGCCCCCGTCGAGGACATCTCGGGCGCGCGCGTGCTGGCCAAGCTGGGCGACTCGGTGACCACCGACCACATCTCGCCGGCCGGTGCGATCAAGGCCGACACCCCCGCCGGCAAGTACCTCACGGAGCACGGTGTCGAGCGCCGCGACTTCAACAGCTACGGCTCGCGGCGCGGCAACCACGAGGTGATGATCCGCGGGACGTTCGCCAACATCCGGTTGCGCAACCAGATCGCGGAGGGCACCGAGGGCGGCTACACCCGTGACTTCACGCAGCAGGACGCGCCGGTCTCCTTCATCTACGACGCCTCGCAGAACTACCAGTCGCAGGGCATCCCGCTGGTCGTCCTGGCGGGCAAGGAGTACGGCTCCGGCTCGTCCCGCGACTGGGCGGCCAAGGGCACCGCGCTGCTGGGTGTCAAGGTCGTCATCGCCGAGTCCTACGAGCGCATCCACCGCTCGAACCTGATCGGCATGGGCGTGCTGCCGCTCCAGTTCCCCGAGGGGCAGAGCGCCGAGTCGCTGGGGCTGACCGGGGAGGAGACCTTCAGCTTCTCCGGGATCACCGCTCTCAACGACGGCGGCATCCCCGCGACGGTCGGGGTCAGCACGGAGACGGGCGTCTCCTTCGACGCGACCGTACGCATCGACACCCCTGGTGAGGCCGACTACTACCGCAACGGCGGGATCATGCAGTACGTACTGCGCTCGCTGATCAACGCGTAGCACCGGCCCGCCCGTCCCGGGGAGGGGCGGGCAGCGAGGGCACAGGCGGGTGCCGGGAAACGACCCCGGCACCCGCCGCCCGTGTTCCCTCCCCCAGAGCCTTCGGCCTGGGAGGTGCCCCCAGGCCGCGTCGGCCTTCCCCGTGCCTCCAGGAATCCGCCAGGTCTCAACTCGGGAAAGACTCACCATTCGGGTTGTTTTGATCTTGCCCTGTTGACGGCAAGTGGACTATACCTGTCGGCACCTCACGAGGGCCCGTGCACGCGGCGCTCCCGGCGGTAGCGAAAACGATCAACTCAGCTTCAACTGACCCGCGGTGTCGGGCTGTTCGCCGGTGGGCGAGTCCTCGGGAGACCCCGGAACACCGCCTGAGTCCTGGAGAAGGCGAGGACTTGAGCATGGGATCCAACCACGTCAACCGCCGTAATCTGATCAAGCAGGCAGCCGCAGCCGGCCTGATAGCCGTCCCCGCCGTCGGAGCGCTCACTTCCTGCGCCAGCGGAAGCGGTGAGGACAACAAGGTCGAGAAGGGCAAGAAGACCAAGGACAACCCGCTCGGCGTGAACAAGAGCGCCGCGCTGGAGATCTACATCTTCGACGGGGGCTTCGGCACCAAGTACGCCAAGGACGCCCAGGCCGTCTACGAGAAGAACTTCCCCAAGGCCAAGACCAAGCTGAAGTCGACCCAGAAGATCCAGTCCGTACTTCAGCCCCGCTTCAACGGCGGCACCCCGCCGGACCTGATCGACAACTCGGGCGCCGAGCAGATGGACATGGGCGTCCTGGTGGGCAAGAAGCAGCTCACCGACCTCACGGACCTGCTCGACGCACCCTCCATCGACGACCCGAGCAAGAAGGTGCGCGACACCCTGCGCCCCGGCGTGGTCGAGATGGGCCAGTTCGACGGCAGCCCGGTGTGGATCATGTACTACGCCTACACCGTGTACGGCGTCTGGTACTCCCAGAAGGCGCTCGACAAGCTCGACGCGGAGTACCCGGAGAACTGGGACGACATGCTCGCCCTCTGCGCCAAGGCGAAGAAGAAGGGCATGGCCGGCTGGACGTACGCGGGCAAGCACCCGTACTACCTGCCCTTCAGCCTGTACCCCTTCATGGCCAAGATCGGCGGCCCGAAGGTTCTCGAGGCCATCGACAACCTGGAGCCCGGCGCCTGGAAGCAGCCGGCGGTCAAGGCGGCCCTCGAGGCGTACTACGAGCTGTACAAGAAGGGCTACATCCTCGACGGCACCCCGGGCCTGGACCACATCGAGTCGCAGACCGCGTGGAACGAGGGCAAGGCGCTGTTCATCCCGAACGGCTCCTGGGTGGAGAACGAGGCGAAGAAGACCACGCCGAAGGACTTCGAGATGCGGGTGGCCGCGCCCTCCGGCCTGGACAGCGGCGACAAGCTGCCCTTCGGCACGCTGTGGGCCTCCGGCGGCGAGCCGTTCATCGTGCCCGCCAAGGCCAAGAACCCCGCAGGCGGCATGGAGCAGTTGCGGATCATGCTCGGTGAGGCGTCCTCGAAGAACTTCACCAAGCAGGTCTCCTCGCTGACGTCCTTCAACGGCGGCACCGAGGGCCTGACGCTGCCCCCGGGCCTGCAGTCGGCCGTGGACGCGCTGGACAAGGCGGGCAAGAACATCGTCAACCCCCGCATCCAGGACTGGTACGTGGCCCTCCAGAAGGAGAAGATCGGCGTGGCCTGCCTGGGCGAGATGATGGCCGGACGCATGACCCCGGCCGAAACGATCAAGAAGGCCCAGAAGTACACCGACGAAGCGCGCGAAGACGACTCCATCACGCACTACAAGCACAACTGAACAATCGTCACCAGCGGCGGCAGGCCACAGCGGATCGGAGTCGGTGAGTAATGGAGCACGGCAAGTACCGGTTCATCGTGGGGTTCTTGATCGTTCCCCTCACGATCTACGCGGTCTTTGTCATCTGGCCGTTTGCCCAGTCGATCTACTATTCGTTCACCGACTGGACCGGACTGAGTCCGGACTTCAAGATGGTCGGCTTCGACAACTACATCAAGCTGTTCAGCGACGAGGTCTTCTGGAAGTCGCTGCAGCACAGCTTGTTGTTCCTTCTGCTGCTGCCGCTGGTGACGATCAGCCTCGCGCTGTTCTTCGCATTCATGATCAACGTCGGGGGGAGGCGGCGGAAGAACTCCGCCGTCTCCGGCGTTCGTGGATCCAGCTTCTACAAGATCGTCTACTTCTTCCCGCAGGTGCTGTCGATCGCCATCGTCGCCCTGCTCTTCCGCTTCGCCTACAACCCGCGCAGCGGCTCGCTCAACGCGGCGCTGGACGCGGTGGGTCTCTCCGCGCTGAAGACGGCGTGGCTGGGCGACCCGGAAACGGCGCTGTGGGCGGTCATGGCCGTCATGGTGTGGAGCACGGTCGGCTTCTTCGTCGTGCTCTTCTCGGCCGCCATGACGTCCATACCGCGTGACTACTACGAGGCCGCGCTGCTGGACGGGGCCGACCGGATCACCACGTTCTTCCGGATCACTCTGCCCCTGCTGTGGGACACCGTGCAGTCCGGCTGGATCTACATGGGAATCCTGGCGCTGGGTGCCGAGGCGTTCGCGGTGGTGCAGATCATGACCACCGGTCCGGGCGGTCCTGCCTACTCCACCACCGTGCTGCCGCTGTACGTGTACCTGAAGGCATTCCGCGACGGGCAGGCCGCATACGCCACCACGATCGGCGTGGCGCTGCTCGTGGTCACTCTGGCCTTCGCGGCCGTCGTACTGAAACTGGGTCGCCGCGAGAGGCTGGAGTACTGATGAAGACCACCGGCACCCTTCCCGAGGACCGCGAGACCGAGACGGTGAGCACCGTCCTCACCGGCGACCCGCTGCGCGGCACCGCCGACGAGGAGAGCAAGAAGGGCACGGAGGGCAGGACGCTCAACGTCTTCTCGCACGGGATGCTCGTGCTGTGGGCCGTGATGGTGGTGATGCCGCTCCTGTGGGCGGTGATGACCTCCTTCAAGGACGACAAGAGCATCTTCACCTCGCCGTGGTCACCGCCGTCCACGCTCAACTTCGACAACTGGTCGCGCGCCTGGAGCCAGGCGCACATGAGCGAGTACTTCTTCAACACCCTTCTGGTGGTGGGCGGTTCACTCATCGGCACCATGCTCCTCGGCAGCATGGTGGCGTACGTGCTGGCACGGTTCGACTTTCCCGGGAACCGCTTCTTCTACTTCCTGTTCATCGGCGGGATGAGCTTCCCGATCATCCTGGCTCTCGTGCCGCTGTTCTACGTGATGAGCAACACCGGGCTGCTGAACACCCGGCACGGTCTGATCCTGGCGTACATCGCGTACTCCCTGCCGTTCACCACGTTCTTCCTGACCTCGTTCTTCCGCTCGCTGCCGACGTCGGTGGCGGAGGCGGCGCTCATCGACGGTGCCTCGCACACCCGGACGTTCTTCCAGGTGATGCTGCCGATGGCGAAGCCCGGTCTGATCAGCGTGGGCATCTTCAACTTCCTCGGGCAGTGGAACCAGTACATGCTGCCCACGGTGCTCAACACCGATCCGGACCAGCGGGTGCTCACACAGGGACTGGTCGAACTGGCCGCCAGCCAGGGCTACAAGGGCGACTGGTCGGGCCTGTTCGCCGGTCTGGTGATGGCGATGCTGCCGGTGCTGGCGGCGTACATCATCTTCCAGCGGCAGGTGGTGGCAGGACTGACCGCGGGTGCGCTGAAGTAGGGATTCACGGCGGGGCGCCGTCAAGTAATCCACTCAGCACGGGCGGGACCGCCGGGTCCGAGCCCGGGTGAGGGCTGTCCGCTCACCCTCCGTAGAATCCCCCACATGTGAGCGCCCACCTCGTTCAAGGTCTTGACGGGAGAGAACCGCTCGGGCTCTGCTTGGAGTTCAGGTGTTGGAGACATGCCGTTTCCCGAAGACTCGGTACGGCGGACGGTCCGATGGTCGCGCCGGCCGTCGAGGCGGGAGTGAATCAGTGGTGGAGACTCCGGGGTCGCAGTCCTCGCTGCACCGGGCGAACCTCGAGCGGGTCGTGCGGGCGGTACGCATGGCGGGCTCGCTCACCCAGGCGGAGATCGCCCGCACCACGGGGCTGTCCGCGGCGACGGTCTCCAACATCGTCCGGGAGCTCAAGGAGAGCGGAACCGTCCAGGTCACGCCCACCTCGGCGGGCGGGCGCAGGGCGCGTGCGGTGTCGCTGAGCGGCGACGCGGGCGCCGTCGTCGGAGTCGACTTCGGGCACTCGCATCTGCGTGTCGCCGTGGGCAATCTCGCGCACCAGGTGCTGGCCGAGGAGGCCGAGCCCATCGACGTGGACGCCTCGGCCGACGAAGGCTTCGACCGGGCCGAGCAGCTCGTGCACCGGCTCATCGCCACCACCGGCATCAGCCGCGAGAAGCTGATCGGCGTGGGGCTCGGCGTCCCCGGGCCGATCGATGTGGAGACCGGTGAGCTGGGATCGACGTCCATCCTCCCCGGCTGGAGCGGCACACACCCGCGTGAGGAGCTGGCCTCGCGGCTCGGCGTGCCTGTGCACGTCGACAACGACGCCAACCTCGGCGCCCTGGGCGAGCAGGTGTGGGGCAACGGGCGGGGCGCGACGGACCTGGCGTACATCAAGGTCGCCAGCGGTGTCGGCGCCGGCCTCGTCATCAACGGGCAGATCTACCGCGGTCCCGGCGGCACGGCGGGCGAGATCGGCCACATCACCCTGGACGAGTCGGGCCCGGTCTGCCGCTGCGGCAACCGCGGCTGCCTTGAAACCTTCACCGCGGCCCGCTACGTACTGCCACTTCTGCACTCCAGCCACGGCACCGACCTGACCATGGCGCGGGTGGTCCAGCTGGCGCGCGAGGGGGACCCCGGGTGCCGGAGGGTGGTCGGCGACCTCGGCCGCCACATCGGCAGCGGCGTCGCCAACCTCTGCAACCTGCTCAACCCCAGCCGCGTCGTCCTCGGCGGCGATCTCGCCGAGGCGGGCGACGTGGTGCTCGGGCCCGTGCGCGACTCCGTCGCGCGGTACGCGATCCCCAGCGCCGCCCGCCAGTTGACGGTGGTTCCGGGCACCCTCGGCGGCCGTGCGGAGGTGCTGGGCGCGCTGGCCCTGGTGCTCAGCGAGATGGGAGACGCGACGCTCCTGGAGCCCTCGGCCGCCGTACCGGCAAGACGGGCCTCGGGCGACGTCGACGGTGAACGCAGAGCGCCCGTCGGGGCCGTCGCGGCGTCCGTCTGACGAACGGGACGGCAGGCGGAAACGGCTGCCCTTCGCCTCCGCTCCGGATCCGCACGGACACACACCGTGGCCTTATGGGTTCATGGAGATAACGGATGGCATCGTTGCCGTCTCGTTAATGATTTACTTCTTGACGCCTGGCTGACCTGGGAGTTGACTTCCGACCACCTCGGCCGCAACGACGCGGCCTCGTCAGGGAGGTTGGAACCCCATGAACGCAAAGCTGCGTCGCGTCGTCATCGGTACGGCAGCCATATCGATGGCCGTGTCCCTCGCGGCCTGTGGCAAGGCCGGAGGCGGTGACGGCGGAAGCGGTGGTGACAACAAGACCATCGGTCTGCTGCTGCCGGAGAACAAGACGACTCGTTACGAGACCTTCGACCGTCCCATCATGACGGACAAGATCAAGTCCCTCTGCAAGGACTGCAAGGTCAAGTACAACAACGCCAACCAGGACTCCGAGCTTCAGAAGAAGCAGTTCGACGCGCTCATCGCCCAGGGCGTCAAGACGATCATCCTGGACGCCGTCGACGCCCAGGCCACCAAGTCGTGGGTGGACCGCGCGGCGAAGAAGGACGTCAAGGTCGTCGCGTACGACCGCCTCGCCGAGGGCGACATCTCCGCCTACATCTCCTACGACAACGAGCGGATCGGCGAACTGCAGGGCCAGGGCCTGGTCGAGGCGCTGGGCGACAAGGCCAAGGACGCCAACGTCGTCATGATCAACGGCTCGCCGACCGACCCGAACGCGCCGCTGTTCAAGAAGGGCGCCCACAGCGTCCTCGACGACAAGGTCAAGAAGGTCGTCTATGAGCAGGACATCCCGGACTGGTCGCCGGACGAGGCGAACAAGAAGATGGGCGCCGCCATCACCAAGCTCGGCAAGGACGGCTTCGACGGCGTCTACGCCGCCAACGACGGCATGGCCGGCGGTGTCTCCACCGCGATGAAGAAGCAGGGCGTCAAGGACGTCCCGCTCGGTGGCCAGGACGCCGAACTCGCCGGTCTGCAGCGGATCATCAAGGGCGACCAGACGCTGACGATCTACAAGGCGATCAAGCCGCAGGCGGAGACCACGACCGAGATCGCGGTGGCTCTGCTCCAGGGCAAGAAGATCGACGAGTTCACGCCGAAGAAGGTCGACAGCAAGAGCAAGAAGGGCGTCCCCGCCCAGCTGTACGACGCCAAGATCGTGACCAAGGACAACATCCAGGACACGATCCTCAAGGACAAGGTCTACAAGGTCGACCAGATCTGCACCCCGCAGTTCAAGAAGGCCTGCGACGCGGCCGGTCTGAAGTAACCACCGGGGTCGCCGGAGCCGCGGCCCCTCTCCCTGAATGAATCGCAGGCCGCCGCCCCCGCCGTGAGCGGGGGCGGCTCCTGACGGAAGATCGGAGTTGGCCCAGTGGCGAAGGAAACCGTGCTGGCGCTGCGCGGGATCTCCAAGCGGTTCGGTGCCGTCCAGGCACTCACCGACGTTGATCTGGAAGTACGGCCCGGCGAGGTGGTCGCCCTCGTCGGCGACAACGGCGCCGGCAAATCGACCCTCGTCAAGACGATCGCGGGCGTTCACCCCATCGACGAGGGCGGCATCGAATGGGAGGGCAGGCCGGTCACGATCAACCGGCCCCACGACGCCCAGGAGCTCGGCATCGCCACCGTGTACCAGGACCTGGCGCTCTGCGACAACCTCGACGTCGTCGCCAACCTCTTCCTCGGCAACGAGGCACGCCACGCCTCCATCCTCGACGAGATCGCGATGGAGAAGCGGGCGATGGAGCTGCTGGACACGCTCTCCATCCGCATCCCGAGCGTCCGCATCCCCGTCGCCTCGCTCTCCGGTGGACAGCGGCAGGTCGTCGCCATCGCACGCGCGCTCATCGGCGACCCGAAGGTCGTGATCCTGGACGAGCCGACCGCGGCACTCGGCGTCGAGCAGACCGCGCAGGTCCTCGACCTGGTCGAGCGGCTGCGGGAACGCGGCCTCGCCGTCATCCTCATCAGCCACAACATGGCCGACGTGCAGGCTGTCGCCGACCGTGTCGCGGTGCTGCGCCTCGGCCGCAACAACGGCGTGTTCGACGTGGCGACCACCTCCCACGAGGAGGTCATCGCGGCGATCACCGGCGCCTCCGACAACGCGGTCACCCGCCGCCAGGCCCGTACCGAGAAGGAGACGGCGCAGTGAGCGACACCGTCGACAAGGAGCGCGGCAGCGAGGCCGCGAACGCGAAGGAAGCGGCACCCGCGAACGGCGACGCCGGGAACGGCGGCGCCGACCGCGTGGTCGACCCCCGCCTGCTCGTGCGCGAACAGGGCTTCGCGGGCTATCTGACGGAGTTCAAGCGCAAGGTCCGCGGTGGTGAGCTCGGCTCGCTGCCCGTCGTCCTCGGCCTGATCGCCATCGCCGTCATCTTCCAGTCGCTGAACGGGAACTTCCTCTCCGCAGGCAGCCTCAGCGACATCAGCATCTACATCGCCGGTACCGGGATCATGGCCACCGGCATCGTCTTCGTCCTGCTCCTGGGGGAGATCGACCTCTCGGTCGGTTCCGTCGCGGGTGTCGGGGCGGCCGTGTGGGCGGTGCTGAGCGTCACGCACGACGTCAACGACTGGCTGGCGGTGCTGATCGCGATCGTCTCCGGTCTGGCCATCGGCGCGCTGCACGGCTTCTTCTTCGCCAAGGTCGGCGTTCCCGCATTCGTGGTCACGCTGGCCGGGTTCCTCGGGTGGAGCGGTCTGCAGATCTGGCTCATGGGCCAGGAAGGCAGCATCAACACCCCCGAGAGCAGCGTCGTCGAGGATCTGACCGGCTACTACTTCGAGGACATCGCCGCCGCGTACGGACTGGCCCTCGTCGCCGTACTCGCCTACGCCGCCGCCCTGCTGGTGGACGCCAAGCGGCGCCGGGCGGCCAAGCTGCCGTCGCGTCCGGTCAGCGAGATCGTGGTGCGCACCGTGGTGGTGGCGGTGGTGGCCTTCGTCGCCGCGTACGTGCTCAACCAGTCGCGCGGCCTGCCGCTGGCGCTCGTGCTCTTCCTGGCGGTGCTCGTCATCGCCGACTTCGCGGTGCGGCGCACGACGTACGGACGGCAGATCTTCGCCGTCGGCGGCAACGCCGAGGCGGCCCGACGGGCCGGTATCAACGTGGAGCGGGTCCGCATCACCGTCTTCGGCATCGCGGGCATGCTGGCCGCGTTCGGCGGACTGTTCATCGCCAGCCTCTCCGGCGGCGCCACCAAGAGCCTCGGCGCCGGCAACACGCTGATGAACGTCATCGCCGCGGCCGTCATCGGCGGCACCAGCCTCTTCGGCGGGCGAGGCAAGATCTGGTCCGCGCTGCTGGGCATCCTGGTCATCCAGTCCATCCAGCAGGGCCTGAACCTGCTGGGCATGGCCAGCGAGATCCAGTACATGATCACCGGCGCGGTGCTGCTGGCCGCGGTGGTCATCGACTCCGTGTCGCGGCGTACGCAGAAGACGGCCGGACGCACCTAGCCGGACGCACCTGGACCGGCCGCATTCGCAGCAGCTCCGAAGCGGCGGAGGGGGGTTCTCCGGGACCCGCCTCCGAACGCTTCCGCCCGGGACCACGGTCCCGGTACCGCCCCTCCTGGGCCCGGGGCGGTGGGGCCTCCGCGGACATGCTCCGCAGGGGCCCCGCGGCGTGCGGCGGGTGCCGACGCGGAACGTGGCCCTGTTGATCCGGCGGAGTGCCCCTCGCCTCAACGAGGCTGCGGGCCGGGCCTTCTGCCGGCCCGTCCGGGGCGGCCGCCTTCCGCTTCGCGCCCGGACCCCCTCGGGCGGTGACAACTCCCGCTGCGCCCGGGACTTTCCCCTGCGGGAAACCGCACACGGGCCGGGAGCGTCCTGTCCGGTGGCAGGCATCGCTCGGCCAGCACCGCCGCGGCCGGTCACCGTTGCGCGGGACGGGGCGCCTCCTGCGGCGCCACGTCCGGAAGGACGCCTCCGTTCCCCGGAAAGGGGGCACTCCGGCGGTGTGCCGGACTTGCTTTCCGCCCGGCAGCCGGGGCCGGCCGCCACTTGTGCCGCGTCCAGACGGGTGATCGATCTCGCACGGCCAGGAGACCCCGTCTGCGGTAGGAACATTAGACTCGACGGATCGGCACAGCTCGATCACGCTCGAAAGCAAGGAGGCACCGTGGATAAGGGGCCGCGCCCAGCGCGTCATCCCGGGTCGGGGGCGGTGGAGTTCCCCAGGGCACAGCGCCGTGGAAGGTGGGATCTGCTGACCCGCATCGAGGGGCCGCGCGACCTGGACCAGCTTTCACCCGAGCAGTTGGAGCAGCTGGCCGGGGAGGTCCGCTCGTTCCTCGTCGACTCGGTCTCCAAGACCGGCGGCCACCTGGGGCCGAACCTGGGCGTGGTGGAGCTGACCATCGCGCTGCACCGGGTGTTCGATTCCCCGAAGGACAAGATCCTCTTCGACACCGGGCACCAGTGCTACGTCCACAAGCTGCTGACCGGACGTCAGGACTTCACCAAGCTCAAGAGCAAGGGCGGCCTCTCCGGCTACCCCTCGCGTGCCGAGTCCGAGCACGACGTCATCGAGAACAGCCACGCCTCCACCGTCCTCGGATGGGCGGACGGCCTCGCGAAGGCCAACGAGCTGCGCCACAGGGACGACCACGTCGTCGCCGTCATCGGTGACGGCGCCCTGACCGGAGGCATGGCCTGGGAGGCGCTGAACAACATCGCCGCCGCCAAGGACCGGCCGCTCGTCATCGTCGTCAACGACAACGAGCGCAGCTACGCACCGACCATCGGCGGCCTCGCCAACCACCTCGCCACGCTGCGCACCACCGACGGCTACGAGCGCTTCCTCGCCCGCGGCAAGGAGGTCCTCAACCGCACGCCCGTCGTCGGCAAGCCGCTGTACGAGACGCTGCACGGCGCCAAGAAGGGCCTGAAGGACTTCATCGCCCCGCAGGGCATGTTCGAGGACCTCGGCCTGAAGTACGTCGGCCCCATCGACGGTCACGACCTCGCCGCCGTCGAGTCCGCCCTCCAGCGCGCCAAGCGCTTCGGCGGCCCCGTGCTCGTGCACTGCCTGACCGAGAAGGGCCGCGGCTACCAGCCCGCCCTGGAGGACGAGGCGGACCAGTTCCACCAGGTCGGCATCATCCACCCCGACACCGGTCTGCCGGTGAAGTCCTCGGGCGCCGACTGGACTTCGGTGTTCGGCGAGGAGATGGTCAAGCTCGGGCGTGAGCGCGAGGACATCGTCGCCATCACCGCCGCGATGATGCGCCCCGTCGGACTGCACGGCTTCGCGGAGGAGTTCCCGGACCGCGTCTACGACGTCGGCATCGCGGAGCAGCACGCCGCCGTCTCCGCGGCGGGCCTGGCCACGGGCGGGATGCACCCCGTCTTCGCCGTCTACGCCACGTTCCTCAACCGTGCCTTCGACCAGCTGCTGATGGACGTCGCGCTCCACAAGTGCGGCGTGACGTTCGTACTGGACCGCGCCGGCGTCACCGGCTCCGACGGGGCCTCGCACAACGGCATGTGGGACATGTCCGTGCTGCAGTGCGTGCCCGGGCTGCGGCTTGCGGCGCCGCGCGACGCCGACCAGGTGCGCGCGCAGCTGCGCGAGGCCGTCGAGGTGGACGACGCCCCGACGGTGGTGCGCTACTCGAAGGGCAAGGTGGGCCCGCCCGTTCCGGCGGTCGGCCGCGTCGGCAGGATGGACGTGCTGCGCAGGCCCGCGGACGTCCAGCGCCCCGACGTGCTGCTGGTGTCGGTGGGCGCGCTCGCCCCGATGTGCCTGGAGATCGCCGACCTCCTCGACAAGCAGGGCATCTCGACGACCGTCGTCGACCCGCGCTGGGTCAAGCCGGTCGACGAGGAGCTGGCGCCCTTCGCCGAGCAGCACCGCGTCGTCGTCACCGTCGAGGACAACGGCCGCTCGGGCGGCGTCGGTTCGGCCGTGGCGCAGGCCCTGCGGGACGCGAACGTCGATGTGCCGCTGCGTGACTTCGGCATCCCCGAGCGCTTCCTCGACCACGGCTCGCGAGCCGACGTGATGGCCGAGATCGGGCTCACCGCGCCCGACATCGCACGTCAGGTGACCGGTCTCGTCGCGAAGCTGGACGGCCGGTACGAGACGGAGACGGCCGAAGCCGCACGCGACTGACGCGCGCACGACCGCCGTTCGCAGGCAGCCGGCCAGGGCGGGCGGCGGAAGGGCGATCAGACGGCCGGCAGGGACGGACCGGACCTCTCAGGGTTCTGGTCCGGCCCTGCCGCATGCACGTTCCGTGCGTCCCGCTAGCTTTGGTGCCATGCCGCCCTCGACCACGACCACGACCAGGGTGCCCGGACCCGGGGACGGCGCTCACGCTCCCACCGGCCGCGCGGTCCCTGCCGGCGTCCAGGGAGGGGGCCGGCGGCAATTCTGGGCGCGCCTGCTGCCCTTGCTGGCGCTGCTGACCGCGGTGACCCGGCTGCCGTCCTTCGCGCGGCCGCTGTGGAATCCCGACGAGGGTTATCTCGCCACGCAGGCACGTCAGTTGGCGGCCGGCGGAACGCTCTACGAGACCGTAGTGGACCGCAAGCCGCCGCTGCTGCCCTGGCTGTACCGGGGTGCGTTCGCGCTCTTCGGCGACCGTTCACTGTGGCCGCTGAGGGTGGCCGCGGTACTCGCCGTGCTGGCCGGTGCGGTGCTGCTCGCCTCCCTCGCGCGCCGCCGCTGGGGTGACCGTGCGGGACGTCTCGCGGGCGTCTGCTACGTCCTCACGTCCGTCGCCCTCGTCCCCGAGGACACCCAGGCGGCCACGTTCGAGGTCTTCATGCTTCCGTGGACGGTTCTCGCCATGTGGTGCGCGGACCGCGGGCGTTGGACGTGGGCGGGCCTCGCGGTCGCGGGAGCGGTGCTCACCAAGCAGACCGGCGGCGCCGTGCTGCTGCCTGTGCTGTGGCTGCTGTGGTCGGCACGAGCCGGCTGGTGGCCCCTGGTGCGGCTGTCCACAAGTACGGCACTTCCGGTACTGGCGGCGGCGCTCCTGTACGGGCCGGCACGCTTCGTCTTCTGGATGGCCACCGGCTCACAGAGCTACCTCTCGGCGGACGGCTCGGTGGGCTACGCGCTCATGCGCGCCCTCGCCAACTGCGGCCTTCTGCTGGCGGGTTGCCTGCCCATGCTGCTCGCGGTGCTCCATGCGTCACGATCCGGCCGCATGCCGGGCAGGACTTCAGACGTGTGGGTGTGGGTGGCGGCCTCGGCGGTGGCGGTGACCGCGGGTTTCCAGTTCTTCGGCCACTACTTCCTCCAACTCACCCCCGGGCTGGCCCTGTTGGCGGCCGCAGCCCTGCAACACCTCACCGTGCGCCCGCTGATCACCCTGCTCGCCGTCAATGCCCTCATCGCCGCGGGCTTCCTCGCCTGGGGGCTGTTCCTCTTCCCGCGCGGCGAACTCGCCCACCAGCAGCGGCTGGCCGCCGAGGTCCGCGGACTGACCGCGCCGACCGATCGTGTGCTGCTGTGGGGCATGCACCCGGAGGGCTACTGGTTCGCCGGACGCACCCCCGCCTCCCGCTATCTCACCGCCGGCTTCCTCACCAACTTCAGCGGCGGACGCACCGGCGCGCGCGTGGGGGAGCGGTATGCGATGGAGGGGGCCTGGCCGCACCTCCGGCGTGAACTGCGAAGCAGGCCACCGGCGTTGATCGTCGACGACTCCCGCGGGAAGCCGTACGCGCTGCCGCGCACGCCGACGCTGCGGTCCTACGTTGCCCTTCAGTACGAGCGGGTGGGAACGGTCGACGGCGCGGTCCTGTACGTCCGTTCAGCCGCCGCGGCCGGTTGAGCGCGGACGCGGGTCCCTTCGGGGTGCCTGGCGGCCATCTGGTCCGCTACGAGGCGAGTGTCCGCCTTGCGACGTAGATCCGACGCCGGATGTGGCCGGGTGCCCGCCGTCATAACCTCCCCGCATGACGGCACCCGACTCTCCCTCCACCGGACCCCGCAGCCCGCAGCGGCGCAAGCGCGAAGCGCTCGAACGACTGGCGAAGGACAACGACCTGTGGGCTGCCACGGCCGACGCCACCGGCGAACCGTGCCTCGTCCCGCTGGCCTTCTGGTGGGACGGCGAGGCGGTGTGGCTCTCCACCCGGGAGACCAATCCGACCGGACGCAACATGTGCGCCTCAGGCCGGGTCCGGCTCAGTCTCGGCCATACACGGGACGTCGTCCTGGTCCACGGCACCGCGCGCATGCTGACCCGCGACGAGCTTCCGGCCGAGGTGGGTGACGCCTTCGCGGCCAAGGACGGCTGGGACCCCCGCGAGAGCCACCCGTCGTACATGTTCTTCCGGGTCGTCCCGCAGGTGCTGCAGGCGTGGGGGACGGTCGCGGAGATGACAGGACGGACCTTGATGCGCGATGGGAAGTGGCTGGTCTGAGGCCTGTCCGGAGCCCCAACCCCCTCGCGCTCTCTCCGTCTCCTTCTCCTTCGCCGTAGCGCGGGTGGCGCGGCCCGCGACGGCGAACGGCGCCCGCCCGCAAGTGCGTTGCGGACGGGCGCCGTTCCGGTTCTTTCGTCTGCCTGGTCAGGCGGGGACGCTGGCGACTCCCGGCTCCAGGAAGCGGCGCCCGGTGGCCCGTTCGCTGACGCCCTCACGGTCCAGGTACGGCGTGATGCCGCCCAGGTGGAAGGGCCAGCCCGCGCCGGTGATCAGGCACAGGTCGATGTCCTGTGCCTCGGCGACGACGCCCTCGTCGAGCATGAGGCGGACCTCCTGCGCGATGGCGTCCAGCGCCCGCTCCCGCACCTGTTCCTCGGTGAGCACCACGTCGCCCGTCTGGAAGAGCGCCTCGACCTCCGGGTCCAGTTCCGGCTTCGCGGCGCCGGGGACGTAGAGGTTGCGCTTGCCCGCGTCGACGACGCGCCCGAGGTTCTCCGAGACGCCGAAGCGGTCGGGGAACGCCGCGTTCAGCGTGCCCGAGACGTGATGGGCGACGGCCGGACCGACCAGCTCCAGCAGCACGATCGGCGACATCGGCAGCCCCAGCGGCGCCAGCGCGCGGTCGGCGACGTCGACGGGGGTGCCCTCGTCGATGGAACGCAGCACCTCGCCGAGGAACCGGGTCAGGACACGGTTGACGACGAAGGCCGGTGCGTCCTTGACCAGAACTGCCGTCTTCTTCAGCGACTTGGCCACGGAGAAGGCCGTCGCCAGCGAGGCGTCGTCCGTGCGCTCCGCCCGTACGATCTCCAGCAGCGGGAGGATGGCGACCGGGTTGAAGAAGTGGAAACCGACCACACGCTCGGGGTGCTTGAGCTTCGAGGCCATCTCCGTGACCGACAGCGACGAGGTGTTGGTGGCGAGGATGGCGTGCTCCGGCACGGCCGCCTCCACCTCGGCGAAGATCTTCTGCTTGAGACCCATCTCCTCGAAGACGGCCTCGATGACGAAGTCCGCGTCGGAGAAGGCGGCAGCCTTGTCCAGCGACCCGGTCACCAGCGCCTTCAGCCGGTTGGCCTTGTCCTGGTTGACGCGGCCCTTCAGGAGCAGCTTGTCGATCTCCTCGTGGACGTAGGCCACTCCCTTGTCCACCCGCTCCTGGTCGATGTCGGTCAGCACGACCGGCACCTCCAGACGGCGGGCGAAGAGCATCGCCAGCTGCGAGGCCATGAGTCCGGCTCCCACGATGCCGACCTTGGTGACCGGACGTGCGAGGGACTTGTCCGGAGCACCAGCCGGCCGCTTCGCGCGCTTCTGCACGAGGTTGAACGCGTAGATGCCGCTGCGCAGTTCACCGCCCATGATCAGGTCGGCCAGCGCCTTGTCCTCGGCGTCGAATCCCGCACGCAGGTCGCCGCTCTTGGCCGCGGCGATGATGTCGAGCGCGCGGTAGGCGGCCGGGGCGGCGCCGTGCACCTTGTCGTCGGCGATCTGCTTGCCGCGTGCCACGGCCTGGTCCCACGCCTCGTCGCGGTCGATCTCGGCGCGCACGACCTCGATCTCGCCCTTGAGGACGGCCGCGGTCCAGCGCAGCGACTGCTCGAGGAAGTCCGCGCCCTCGAACAGGGCGTCGGCGATGCCCAGTTCGTAGACCTGCGGGCCCTTGAGCTGCTTGTTCTGGTTCAGGGAGTTCTCGATGATGACCGAGACCGCGCGGTCGGCACCGATGAGGTTCGGCAGCAGCGCACAGCCGCCCCAGCCCGGCACCAGCCCGAGGAAGACCTCCGGCAGCCCGAACGCGGGCACGGCCTGCGAGACGGTGCGGTAGTTGCAGTGCAGCCCGACCTCGACGCCGCCGCCCATCGCGGCGCCGTTGTAGTACGCGAAGGTCGGCACACCGAGGTCGGCCAGCCGCCGGAAGACCGCGTGGCCGCCCTGGCCGATGGCGAGGGCGTCCTTGTGCTCCTTGAGCAGCTCGACGCCCTTGAGGTCGGCGCCGACGGCGAAGATGAACGGCTTGCCGGTGATGCCGGCACCGACGATCTCGCCCGCCTTCGCCTCCTTCTCCACCTCGTCGATCGCGGCGTCGAGGTTGGCCAGCGAAGCCGGCCCGAACGTCGTCGGCTTGGTGTGGTCGAAGCCGTTGTCCAGCGTGATGAGTGCGAAGCGGCCCGCGCCGCCCGGCAGGTCGAGGTGACGCACATGCGCCTGCGTGACGACCTCGTCCGGGAACAGTTCGGCCGCGCCCTTCAGCAACTCGGCGGTGTTGGTGCTCATGCCGCTCCCTCGCTGTGCTCGGTCGTGCATGCGCACGTGCTGCCCCTCTTCATTGTTCGCTCGCTGCGCTCGCTCACTTGCCTGCCCCCTTGTGGTGCGGGTTCTCCCAGATGACGGTTCCACCCATGCCGAATCCGACACACATCGTCGTCAGCCCGTAGCGCACGTGCGGCTGCTCCTCGAACTGCCGCGCCAGCTGCGTCATCAGGCGGACGCCGGAGGACGCCAGCGGGTGCCCGTAGGCGATGGCTCCGCCGTACTGGTTGACCCGCGGGTCGTCGTCGGCGATGCCGTAGTGGTCCAGCAGCGCCAGCACCTGCACGGCGAAGGCCTCGTTGACCTCGAAGAGGCCGATGTCGTCGATCGACAGCCCGGCCTTCGCGAGCGCCTTCTGCGTGGAGGGCACGGGCCCGACGCCCATGACCTCCGGCTCGACACCGGCGAACGCGTAGCTGACGAGCCGCATCCTGACCGGCAGGTCCATCTCCTGCGCGAAGTCCTCGGCGGCGATGAGCGAGGCGGTCGCACCGTCGTTGAGACCGGCGGCGTTGCCCGGGGTGACGCGGCCGTGCGCGCGGAAGGGGGTCTTCAGCCCTGCGAGGCTCTCCAGCGTGGTGCCCGGACGCATCGGCTCGTCCTGCGTGGCCAGGCCCCAGCCGGTCTCCCCGCCCTCCTCGTTGGTGCGGCGGACCGAGATCGGCACGAGGTCCTGCTGGATCTTGCCGTTCGCGTAGGCCTTGGCGGCCTTCTCCTGGCTGCGCACCGCGTACTCGTCGGCGCGCTGCTTGGTCAGGTGGGGGAAGCGGTCGTGCAGGTTCTCCGCCGTCATGCCCATGAACAGGGCGGACTGGTCGACCAGTTTCTCCGATACGAAGCGCGGGTTGGGGTCGACGCCCTCGCCCATCGGGTGACGCCCCATGTGCTCGACACCGCCCGCCACGACGACGTCGTAGGCGCCGAAGGAGACGGAACCGGCGGTGCTCGTCACCGCCGTCATCGCACCCGCACACATGCGGTCGATGGAGTAGCCGGGGACGGTGTTGGGGAGTCCGGCGAGGATCCCCGCCGTGCGGCCCAGGGTCAGGCCCTGGTCGCCGATCTGCGTGGTGGCGGCGATGGCCACCTCGTCGATGCGCTCGGGCGGCAGGTCCGGGTTACGGCGCAGCAGTTCGCGGATGCACTTGACGACCAGGTCATCTGCCCTGGTCTCGTGATAGATGCCCTTGGGGCCCGCCTTGCCGAACGGTGTGCGGACGCCGTCGACGAAGACGACGTCCCTAGCGGTACGAGGCACTTTGGCTCTCCTCCAGTGCGGTGCAGTTACGCCGTGCGGCGCGCTTCCCACGGGTCATGCTACCCGTGGGTAACTGAGGAGCAAGGGCCGTTCCCAGGGAGGGGTACACGTCACACCGCGGCCGCGCCACAGGCGTGTCCCACGGCCCCTGGACCACACTCGCAACGCGGGCGGACGGCCGGTCAGCGGCGGCCCGGCCGGCGCTTCCGGAAGCGCAACCTCCGCCGCCGTGTGCGCGGTCGCGGTACGACCGGCCGCCGCCCCGCGCCACCGTCCCTGCCACCCGGCGAAAGCACCGGCACCTTGCGTTCCGCCTGTGCCTGGATCTCGTACGCGGAGTCGTGCGCGGTCACATGGAAGGCCTCGTCGTGCGCGGCCAGAGCGCCCCGCACCGCTGCCCCCGCGATGCCCCGGCGGCGCACGACGGCCGCCAGCCATGCGAAGAAGCCGATGACCGCCGCGAGGGCGGCGGCGACCACGAGATACGGAAGGAGCTCACTCATGGGCCCGGACCGGGGCGGGCACCGCTCCGCCGATGTCGGCCATGGCGCGCTACTCGGCCGGGGCCGGCTCGGCCAGCGCCTCGGTCAGCAGCGACGCCGTCTGCTCGATCTGCCACTCGCGGGCCCCGAGCGCCCGCAGTGCCGAGACGACCTCGGGCATCGTGCTCGCACTGGGCGGCTGCCAGCACAGCCGCCTGACCGAGTCGGGCGTCAGCAGGTTCTCCTGCGGCATGCCCAGCTCCTCCGCGCGTGCCGTCACTGCCGCACGCGCCGCCGCGAGCCGGGCGGCGGCCGCCGGGTCCTTGTCGGCCCAGGAACGCGGCGGCGGCGGACCGTTGGGCGTCTGGCTCTGCTGCGGAAGAGCCGAGTCGGGCAGCGCCTTCGCCCTGTCGACCGCCGCCTGCCACTGCTCGAGCTGCTTGCGGCCCATGCGGTGCCCGAAGCCCGGCAGGGCGGAAAGGGCCCGCGCGTCCGAGGGCAGCGCCAGCGCCGCCTCGACGATCGCCGAGTCGGAGAGGACCTTGCCCGGCGAGACGTCCCGCTTCTGCGCGATCTTGTCGCGGGCGTTCCACAGCTCCCGTACGACGGCCATCTGGCGCCGCCGCCGCACCTTGTGCATGCCGGAGGTGCGCCTCCACGGGTCCTTGCGGGGCGGGGCCGGGGGTGCGGAGGCGATGGTCTCGAACTCCTCCCGCGCCCAGGCCAGCTTGCCCTGCTGTTCCAGCTCCTCCTCCAGGGCGTCCCGCAGGTCGATCAGCAACTCGACGTCCAGCGCCGCGTAGTGGAGCCAGGGCTCCGGGAGCGGACGCGTCGACCAGTCGACGGCGGAGTGGCCCTTCTCCAGCGAGTATCCGAGCAGGTTCTCCACCATCGCGCCCAGCCCGACCCGTGCGTACCCGGCGAGGCGTCCCGCGAGCTCGGTGTCGAACAGCCTCCGGGGCACCATGCCTATCTCACGCAGGCACGGCAGGTCCTGGGTGGCGGCGTGCAGCACCCACTCCGAGTCGGCCAGGACGGAGCCCAGGGCCGACAGGTCCGGGCAGCCCACCGGGTCGACCAGCGCGCTTCCCGCACCTTCGCGTCGCAGCTGCACGAGATAGGCCCGCTGCCCGTAGCGATAACCGGAAGCCCGCTCGGCGTCCACGGCGACGGGGCCGGTGCCCGAGGCGAACGCGGAGACGATCTCGGCCAGTCCCGCCTCGTCGGCAGTCACGGGTGGAACGCCCTCGCGGGGCTCGAGCAGGGGGACCGGCGCCTGACCAGGGTCTTGGCCCTCGGTCGTGGTCTTAGCGGGGTTTGCTGATGCGGTGTCTCGGGCGTCGGTCACCGGTCAAGGGTATCTGCGGAAGGCCCGTGGTTGTCCGAATGTCCGGGCAGATCGTTGCCCGTGGCACCGGAATCTTCGTCAGGTTCCGCCGGCGGCCACCGTGCGGAGGCTTCCGCAGCGCACACACGAGGCGCCCGCCTGCGGACAGTGCCGCCGGCGGGCGCCTCGAGGTGTGGGGGAGGGGAAGCTCCGTGAAGGAGCGGGTGATCAGTGGATGATGCCGGTACGGAGCGCCACGGCGACCATGCCCGCACGGTCCCCGGTGCCCAACTTGCGGGCGATGCGGGCCAGATGGGACTTCACCGTCAGAGCCGAGAGGCCCATGGAGACGCCGATGGCCTTGTTGGACTGGCCCTCCGCAACCAGCCGCAGCACCTCGACCTCGCGTCCGGACAGCTCGCGCTGTCCGCCGGGGTGCCCCGGGCCGCCGGGGCCGCCGCCGGGCCGGCGGTGCATCCGCGCGGCCGCGGCACCGATCGGGGCCGCACCGTGCCGGGTGGGCATGGCGCCGAGGTTGTTGCGGGTGCCGGTGACGACGTAGCCCTTGACGCCGCCCGCCAGGGCGTTGCGTACGGCGCCGATGTCGTCGGCTGCCGAGAGGGCCAGGCCGTTCGGCCAGCCCGCGGCTCGGGTCTCGGACAGCAGGCTGAGGCCCGAACCGTCCGGGAGGTGGACGTCGGCCACGCAGATGTCGCGTGGATTGCCGACTCGGGGACGTGCCTCCGCGATCGACGACGCCTCGATCACGTCCCGTACCCCGAGAGCCCAGAGATGTCGGGTCACGGTGGAACGGACGCGGGGGTCGGCCACGACGACCATGGCCGTCGGTTTGTTCGGGCGGTAGGCGACCAGGCTTGTGGGGTGCTCAAGAAGAACAGACACCGGGCCTCCGAGGGCTGGCTGCGGACGGAACGATTCCGGTGACCGCGCGGGGCTGGCCGGGGAGTTCCGTGTGGAAGGGTCATAGACTCCTTCGGCAGGTCGGGGACCCTGCTTTAGGAAGTGATCACCAATTGATGACCGATATTTCCTGAATCGGACAGCCGCTCGACCTCGCCCCGCGCGGTCTCGCGCGCCGGGGAGCGGCGCGGCGGAACCGGCCGCGGGCGCAGGGGAGCCGGTGATCTTCAGAGGGGCTGAGGGCCCCGCCGCTTCGGCAGGGAGACGACGGAGCTTCCGTCGCCGGGGTCGGGCGGCAGCCCCGCGCACTGACACAGAAGCTCCGACCAGGCGATCAGATGGACGGCCATGTCGGGCAGGGCGTCGGCTGCCGCCGCCTCGTCGGGGCGGGGCGTCCAGCTGGCCCGGATCTCCAGTTCCGTCTGCGGCGGGCGCTCGTCCAGGCCGCCGAAGTAGGAGGAGCCGGACCGGGTCACCGTCCCGCTCGAGTCCGAGTACGCGGCCGACTGAGCCTCCAGTGCACCTGTGAGCCACGACCACGTGACCTCGGGCAGCAGCGGATCGCCGGCCATCTCGGGTTCCAGCTCGGTGCGGGCCAGGGTGACGACGCGGAACGTGCTCTGCCAGGACTCCTGCCCCGACGGGTCGTGGAGCAGGACGAAGCGGCCGTCCGCGAGCTCGGCCGACTCGTCCTCGGGGTCCATGACCGCGGCGGACAGCGCGCAGGAGAACGGGGCGAGGCGCTTGGGCGCAGGCAGCGCGGAGAGCTGCACCTCAGGCCTGGTGTGTGCGGAGTTCAGGGCCGCCATCGCCTGCTGGAAGGGCACGGGGGCGCCGTCGCCCCCGCCGCCCGAGCCGCCGGAGCCCTCCGTCGTCGTTGGTCGCGCCGCTGCCATGGGGCGCAAGAGTAGGGCGAGCCGGGGGCACAGACCGGTAGGGACACTCGCAAGTGGCCGAAGAACGATGGGTGTTGAAGATCCCGGAGGGTTCGCAGGGCAGTCACGGGGCGGGCGGCGGCCGGCCGTCCGCCGAGATTGGCCGACAAGCGACGGCGCTCGTGGGAGGGTGCTCCGCCCGCCGGGCCGGGACGGGCGAGAGCCCGCAAGCCACTGCGCCACCTCGCCGGTGAGGAGCCCCTCCTGGGCGTGGGAGACTGCCGTGCGTGAGTGCCGAAGAACCCCAGCCGGGCAAGCCGACCGACCCGCACGACTCCGCATTCCTCAGGGCGTGCCGCAGGGAGCCCGTGCCGCACACCCCGGTGTGGTTCATGCGGCAGGCGGGGCGCTCGCTGCCGGAGTACCGCAAGGTGCGTCAGGGCATCGGCATGCTCGACTCCTGCATGCGTCCGGACCTGGTCACGGAGATCACGCTGCAGCCCGTTCGACGCCACGGGGTCGACGCCGCCATCTACTTCAGCGACATCGTCGTACCGCTCAAGGCCATCGGCGTGGACCTCGACATCAAGCCGGGCGTCGGACCGGTCGTGGAGCAGCCGGTGCGCACGCGCGCGGATCTGGAGCGGCTGCGGCCCCTCGAGCCGGACGACGTCGCCTACGTCACGGAGGCGGTGCGGCTGCTCGGCCGCGAACTCGGCGACACCCCTCTCATCGGCTTCGCCGGTGCGCCGTTCACGCTGGCCAGCTATCTCGTCGAGGGCGGCCCCTCACGCAACCACGAGCGCACCAAGGCGCTGATGTACGGGGACCCCGAGCTGTGGGCCGCGCTGCTGGACCGGCTCGCCGTAATCACCGCCACGTTCCTGAAGGTGCAGATCGAGGCCGGCGCCTCGGCCGTGCAGCTCTTCGACTCCTGGGCCGGCGCCCTCTCCGAGACCGACTACCGCCACTCGGTCATGCCCGCCTCGGCGAAGGTCTTCCAGGCCGTGGCGCACTACGGCGTACCCCGCATCCACTTCGGCGTCGGCACGGGCGAACTGCTCGGGGCCATGGCGGAGGCGGGAGCGGACGTCGTCGGTGCCGACTGGCGGGTGCCCCTGGACGAGGCGGCCCGGCGGATCGGTCCGGGCAAGGCGGTGCAGGGAAACCTGGACCCGGCGGTCCTGTTCGCGCCGCGCCAGGCCGTGGAGGTTCAGGCGCAGCGCGTGCTGGAGGCGGCGCGCGGGCTCGAGGGCCACATCTTCAACCTGGGCCATGGAGTGCTGCCCGATACCGACCCGGACGCGCTGACGCGGCTCGTGGAGTACGTGCACGAGAAGACGGCTGGCTGAAGGGGCGTCCACGCTGCTTCCGCTCGGTCCTGGCCGCCTCGTTCCGTCATCCGGAGACGGCCGCCGTCGCCTTCCGTGCCGCCACCAGCACCGGGTCCCACACGGGGGAGAACGGCGGCGCGTAGCCCAGGTCGAGATACGTCATCTGCCCGACAGTCATTCCTGCGGTCAGCGCGACCGCCGCGATGTCCACGCGCTTGCCCGCGCCCTCACGTCCCACGATCTGCGTGCCCAGCAGCCGTCCCGTGCCGCGCTCCGCGAGCATCTTCACCCGCATCGGACGGCTGCCGGGGAAGTAGCCGGCGCGGCTCGTCGCCTCCGCCGTGACCGTGACGAACTGCAGTCCCACCTCGCGGGCCTGCCCCTCCAGCAGTCCCGTACGGGCGATCTCCAGGTCGCAGACCTTGCTGACGGCCGTGCCCACGACGCCGGGGAAAGTCGCGTACCCGCCGGCGATGTTGGCGCCGATGACCTGCCCGTGCTTGTTGGCGTGCGTGCCGAGGGCGACGTGCCGCGTCCGTCCGGAGATCAGATCGAGGACCTCGACGCAGTCGCCGCCGGACCAGATGTTCTCACTTCCGCGCACGCGCATCGCCAGGTCCGTCAGCAGACCGCCCGATTCCCCGAGCGGCAGCCCGGCCTCGCGCGCGAGCGAGGTCTCCGGTGCGACGCCCAGGCCGAGCACCACGACGTCGGCCGGGTAGGAGGTCTCCCCGGTGGTGACGGCGCATGCCCGGCCGGAGTCGTCCGTTTCGACGGCGGTGGCCGGTGTTCCCGTCACCACCTCCATGCCCATGTCGCACATCGCGTCGCGCACCAGCTCGCCCATGTCGGGGTCGAGGGTCGTCATCGGCTGCGGGGCTCCCTCCAGAACCGTCACCTCGAAGTCCCGCCTGACGAGGGCCTCGGCCATCTCCACACCGATGTAACCGGCGCCGACCACCACTGCCCTCAGGCGGTCCCCGCCGTTCCCTGACCCTTTCCGGTCCGGGCCCTGCAGCGCGTCCAGGCGTTCCAGCAGGGCCTGTCCGTCCTCCAGGGACTGCACGCCGTGCACGCCCTCGGCGTCGATGCCGGGCAGTGGGGGGAGCACGGGCCGGGCGCCGGTGGCGAGGACGAGGTCGTCGAATTCCGTCCAGAACTCCGGCCCCGGGGGCGCGTCCCGCGGCAGTTCACGTGCGCGCACCCGCCCGCGGTCCGGGTCGATCGCGGTGACCTCGGTGCGCATCCGCACGTCGATGTCGCGTTCGCGGTGCTGCTCGGGCGTACGGGCGATCAGATCGTCCCGTTGCCCGACGTCGCCGGCGACCCAGTACGGAATGCCGCACGCGGAGTAGGAGGAGTAGTCGCCCCGTTCGAAGGCGATGATCTTCAGTTCGTCCGGCCCCTGGAGCCTGCGGGCCTGCGACGCGGCCGTCATCCCTGCCGCGTCACCTCCGACGACGACCATGCGGCGGGCAGCGGCCATGTCCCGAGTCCTTCCGTCGTGGGCGGGGCTCCCTCGTCCCCGGGATTCCCGCCGTCGCCCTGGATACGCCGGGCGGTACCCGTCCTGGGACGATGGACACATGCATGTGATCGTGATCGGCGGGGGCATCTCGGGGCTCGCGGCGGCCCTGCGGCTCTCCTCGAGCGGGGCGTCGGTGACCGTGCTGGAGGCGTCCGCGCGCCTCGGAGGGAAGCTGCTTCCGGGCGACATCGCCGGCTCCGCCGCCGTCGATCTGGGCGCGGAATCGATGCTGGCGCGCCGCCCCGAAGGCGTGGATCTCGCGCGGGAGGCCGGCCTGGCCGACGCGCTCGGGCCGCCGACGTCCGCGAGCGCCGCCATCTGGTCGCGCGGCGAGATGTGCCCGATGCCCAAGGGCCATGTGATGGGTGTGCCCGGCGATCCCGAGGCTCTGCGGGGTCTGCTCTCGGAGGAGGGAATCACCCGTATCGGCGAGGACGCCTCGCTCCCGCCCACCGACATCGGCGAGGACGTCGCCATCGGCGAGTACGTGGCGAAGCGCCTCGGACCCGAGGTCGTGGACCGCCTCGTCGAGCCGCTGCTGGGCGGCGTGTACGCGGGCGACGCGTACCGCATCTCCATGCGCGCGGCGGTGCCGCAGCTCTACGAGGCCGCACGCGCCGGGACGTCGCTGCTCGCCGGGGTGCGCGGCCTCCAGGAACGGGCGCCCGCCCCGGCCGCCGCCTCGCCCGTCTTCATGGGCATCGAGGGAGGGATCGGGCGCCTGCCGGGAGCGGTGGCGGACGCCTGCCGTGCCGCGGGCGCGGTGATCCGCACGGGCACTCCCGTACGGACCGTGCGCGGGCACGTCTCCGCTGACGAGTCGTCACCGCACGGGCGCGCGGCCCCCGCACGCTGGACGGTGGTCACCGACGGCGGCGAGGCGCTGGAGGCCGACGCGCTCGTCGTGGCCGTGCCCGCCCCGCAGGCCGCGCGGTTGCTCGCGGATCAGGCGCCGGCTGCGGCGAGGGAGCTGCGCGCCGTGGAGTACGCGTCGATGGCGCTGGTCACCATGGCCTTCCGGCGCGCGGACCTCGATCACGTGCCGGGCGGCAGCGGCTTCCTCGTGCCCCCGGTCGACGGCCGCACCATCAAGGCGTCCACCTTCTCCAGCAACAAGTGGGGGTGGGTCGCCGCACAGGACCCGGAACTGTTCGTGCTGCGGACCTCCGTCGGGCGGTACGGCGAGGAGGCGGTCCTCGAGCGCGAGGACTCCGAGCTCGTTGAGCTGTCCCTGCGCGATCTGGCTGCCGCGACGGGTCTGTCCGCCTCCCCGGTGGACCGCGTGGTAACCCGCTGGAGCGGCGGCCTGCCGCAGTACCCGGTCGGCCACAGGGCGCGCGTCGCCCGCATCCGTCAGGCCGTGGAGAAGGTGCCGGGCCTGGCGCTGTGCGGGGCCGCGTACGACGGGGTGGGCATCCCCGCGTGCATTGCGAGCGGTGAGCGTGCGGCCAGGGAGACCCAGGCGCCGGCGACGGCCGGCAGCGCGCGAGAATAGGCGCATGACAGCTGCACCGGAGCCTGGGAGCCCCGAGAAGACGCCCAACGCGGGCAAGAAGGCCAAGGACCTCAACGAGGTCGTCCGATACGCCCTGTGGTCGGTCTTCCGGCTGCGCGACGTCCTGCCCGAGGACCGCGCGGGATACGCGGACGAGGTGGAGGAGCTGTTCGGGCAGCTCGCCGCGAAGGACGTGGTGGTGCGCGGCACCTACGACGTCTCGGGGCTGCGCGCCGACGCCGACCTGATGATCTGGTGGCACGCGGAATCCTCCGACGCCCTGCAGGACGCCTACAACCGCTTCCGCCGCACCCGCTTGGGGCGGGCCCTGGAACCGGTCTGGTCGAACATGGCGCTGCACCGCCCCGCCGAGTTCAACAAGTCGCACCTGCCCGCCTTCGTCGCCGGTGAGGAACCGCGGGCCTACGTCAGCGTGTACCCCTTCGTGCGTTCCTACGACTGGTATCTGCTTCCGGACGAGGACCGCCGCCGCATGCTCGCCGACCACGGGAAGATGGCCCGCGGGTTCCCGGACGTACGGGCCAACACGGTGCCCGCCTTCTCCCTCGGCGACTACGAGTGGATCCTCGCCTTCGAGGCCGACGAGCTGCACCGCATCGTCGATCTGATGCGCCACCTGCGGGGCTCGGAGGCGCGGATGCACGTACGGGAAGAGGTGCCGTTCTACACGGGGCGGCGCAAGCCCGTGGCGGAGCTGGTGGCCGGGCTGGTCTAGGGCCGGTCCAGGGCTGGTCGGTCCGGCAGGTCGTGCAGGCGCGCGTGGCTCCGGTCGGGTGTCACAAGGCAGCCGCCCGTTGCCGTTTTTCCGGCCTCGAAGCTGCATCCGGTTCGGTGACCACGTCTCAGCTGAACGTGCGCCGGTAGGTCTTCGGGCTGACGCCGGTCGTGCGTTTGAAGCGGTCACGGAAAGTGGTCGCCGAGCCGAATCCGACCTGGGTGCCGATGCGTTCGACGGAATGCTCCGTGGTCTCGAGCAGGTGCTGGGCCTGGCGGATGCGGGCTCGATGGAGCCACTGGAGCGGGGTGGTGCCCGTCTGTTCGCGGAAGCGGCGGATCAGGGTCCGGGTACTTGTCCCGGACTGCGCCGCGATGTCAGCGAGGGTGAGGTCGCGGCCCAGGTTGCTGCGCAGCCATGTGAGCAGAGTTTCGAGGTCGGACCCCTGCGGGGTCGGAGCGTGGTCGTGGACGATGAACTGCGCCTGTCCGCCCTCTCGTTCGAGAGGCATCACCGACAGCCGGGCGGCATCGGCGGCGACGGCCGAGCCGTAGTCCCGGCGGATCATGTGCAGGCACAAGTCCATGCCTGCGGCTGCGCCGGCTGAGGTGAGGAACTGACCGCTGTCGACGTAGAGGACGTCCGGGTCGACGTCGATGTCCGGATGGCTTGCGGCCAGCAGTCCGGCCGCAAGCCAGTGAGTGGTTGCCCGCAGCCCGTCGAGGAGGCCGGTGGCGGCAAGCGGAAAGGTGCCCGTGCAGATCGACGCGATCCGCGTGCCGTCGGCGGCGGCCGACCGCAACGCGTCGCGTACCGGGGGAGAGAGCGGGGCCGCGGGATCAGCGACACCCGGCACGATGATCGTGTCCGCGTCCTGGAGGCCCTCCAGACCCCAGGGGGCACGAAGAGTGAAGGTGCCGGCGTCGATCTCCTCGTCCTCGGCGCACACACGGATCTGGTAGCCAGGTCGCCCATCGGGCAGACGGGTCCGCGTGAAGACCTCGACCGGGGTTGACAGGTCGAACGGGATCACCTGATCCAGCGCGATGACGGCGACGGTGTGCATGGCAGGAACGTACCTCTTCGACGGTTTCACGCCTCAGGCCGGGCGTCCGCCCTGAGCCATGCCACTCCACGTCTCAGACCTGACAGTCGCGGTGGCGTTATCCCGTTGAAAGGTGTCACTCGTGCCACTGGGCGAATGTGGCGGCAGCGCGTTGACTTCGGAGCGTCCGACAGAGATCGACATCCGAAGGACCTTCATGCACATCCAGGTTGTTCTGCTCGACGGCTCCGACCGACTCGATGTCACCGCGCCCGGCGAGGTGCCGCACGCCCCGCGAGGTGGGCAGCGGCACCGGGCCGGCGCCCCCGTCGGGACGGTGCGGCCCGAGTTGGAAGAGGTCATCCCGTCATGAACTACGTGTGGCCGATCCTGGTCGGTGTCGTCTACTGCCTGCTGATGTGCCTCATCAGGGAACCGCACCGACGCCGCTTCAACGCGATCATGGTGGGGGGAGCCGGCGCGGCCTATCTGAGCGGAGGCGGCTTCGGCGCCTGGGAGCTCCCGGTCGTCGCCGTCATGACCTACGTCGCCTACCGGGGCCTGGAATCCTGGACCTTCATCGGCATCGGCTGGCTGATACACACGGCGTGGGACCTGGCCCACCACCTCAAGGGCAACCCGATCCTGCCCTTCCAGCACGACTCCTCCCTGGGCTGCGCCATCTGCGATCCCGTCATCGCCCTGTGGTGCTTCCGCGGAGGCCCCTCGCTGATCACCTTCGTCCGCGGCCGGTTGAGGCCCCGCCGGACGGCGGACCAACCGCCGCACGATGCGGCTGCACCCTGCTAGCGGACTTCGTCGGAATCCCGGGTCGTCACCGGCAGGGGTCAGGGGCGCGGTCCGGGAGGCGCGGGGCATTCGGCCGCGCGCCCCGGCGTCCTGCCGTCCAGCAGATAGGCCGCGAGATGCCGGTCGGCGCATGCGCTGCCGCCGGCGACGCCGTGCGTGCCCGAGCCCCGTTCGGTGACGAGGGAGGAGCCGGGCAGCCGCTTCCAGGTCTCCACGGCGCCCTCGTATGGGGTCGCGGCGTCACGGGTCGACGCGAGCAGCAGCACCGGCGGCAACTCGCCGGGCGTGGCGCCCACATCGACGGGCCGGACGGACCTGCCCTGCCAGTAGGCGCACGGAAGGTTCGCCCGCAGGTTCTCCCAGGTCTGGAACGGCGCCTCCCGCGCGAGCGCGGTGTTGTCGCGGTCCCAGCGCGACCAGTCCCGCGGCCAGTGCCCCTCGGAACACTGGACGGCGCGGTAGACGGAGTCGCTGTTCATCCGCTGCGCCGAGGCGCGCCGGCCGGGAGCGGCCAGTTCGGCCAGCGCACGCGGGTCGCCCTCGCGGAAGTCCGCGAGGGCGCGGGCCAGGCGCGGCCAGCTCTCGTCGCTGTAACCGGCGTCGAGGTAGCCGCGCAGCAGCTGCCGTGAGCCGACGCCGTCGCCCGCCCAGCCGCCCACGCTCCCGTGGTCGAGGGCGTCGCGTGCCCGGTCGAAGTTCCGCTGGACCGTGTGCGCCGTGCGGCCGAGTCCGTAGGCGGAGTCGTGCTCGGCGACCCAGGACATGAAGTCCCCCCAGCGGCGCTGGAACGCCTTGTTCTGTTCGAGGCCGTTGCGGTACCAGACCCTATCCGGGCGCGGATCGACGACGCTGTCGAGGACGAGGCGGCCCACGCGCTCCGGGAAGAGCGTGGCGTACACGGCGCCGAGGTAGCTGCCGTACGAGGTGCCGATGAAGTCGGTCCTCTCCCGGTGCAGGGCGGCGCGCAGGACATCCAGGTCGCGGGCGTTGTCGGCGGTGGTGAAGTGGTCGAGCCGCGCACCGTGTTCGCGAGCGCATGCCCTGGCGAACGCGGCGGCCTGCCGTCGCATCTGCCTCTTGAACGCCTCGGACGGCACACGGGGCGAGCGCGACGCGCCGCTGTCCGCCTCGTCCGGGTCCGCGCACAGCAGCGGGCCGGAGCGTCCGACGCCGCGCGGCGCGTAACCGACCAGGTCGTAGGAGCGGTTGAGCTTCTTCCACACGCCGCCCGGGACCGTGGCGTGGAGCGGGAAGTCCATGCCGTCGGCGCCCGGCCCGCCGGGGTTGTGCAGCAAGGGGCCGCGTCTCAGGGCCGCCGGACCGGTCGCACGTTTGCGGCTGACGGCCAGCCGGAACTTCTCCCCGTCCGGATCGGCGTAGTCCACGGGGATGGTGACGCTGCCGCACTCGGTGGACGCCGGAAGCTCCTCGGCCGCGGGGCACCTGGACCAGCCGATGCCGGCGGCCTCCGCCGCTTCGGCCGCCTTCGCCGCACCGACCGCCTCACGCGCGTCGCGGAGCGGAAGGGGCAGGCCGCCGGGGGTGATGTCGCCCGGGAGGACGGCGGCGGCCGTGAGGGCCAGGGCACCGAGCGTGGCGTGGATCGCGGCTGAGCGCACGGTGGTGCCTCGTTCCTGTTGGTGCTGTGGCGGGGCGCCGGAGACATGCGTTCGCCGCGTGCTGTGTGTGAGCCCCCATGAGCGGTGTGTGACAACGGGCATGCTGGGTGCGGGAGTTGGCGAAGTAAAGAACCGGCGGTACGTGTCGGCGGGGATGCGCCCGAAGCGGCGACCGCGGGGGCGGCCGTACGAAATCCGCCCGTACGCAAGGGAGTTCGGGGACGATCAGTGGTCGTTATCCGGCGATCACCGTGACTGACCGCAACGGCCGCGGGGCGGGCCGGGCCCGGCTCTCGTCAGCGGGCGCGCATCAGATGCAGCGTGCGGGCCAGCGTCCCCTCGGGCAGGGGCTCCGGGCCCGAACGCTCCAGCCACCACGACCGCAGCTTCCTGCGTGCGCGGCGGTCGCCGGCGAGGCCCTCGTCCAGTACGTGCGCCGCGAAGTGCAGCGCGTCGCGCCGGTAGCCCCCGGTCATGGGCCTCGCCCGCGCGTACGAGGCGAAGGCCGTGCGGAAGGCCGACTCGCCCATGATCTCCGGCAGTTCCGGTGCCACCTTCTCGACGACGCCGGCGCGCTTTCCGATGAGCGCGCGACTCTGCACGGCCAGCCGCTCGTGGTCGAAGCCCTCGGGTGCAGGCGCGCCCGCGACGAGCGCGGCAAGCAGCCCGGCCTGGGCCTGTGCGAGGCGTTCCCGTGCGCCGGCCGTTCCGGCAGTGTCCTCAGTCGCCATGGGTGCTCAACTCCCTTGCGCGCACGCCCTGTTCGACCATGCCGCGGATGCTGTCGAGCTCGCCCGCGAGTTCGCTCACGGGCGGGAAGTTCTCGTCCCGCTCCAGCAGCACGCCCGGTGGCTCCGTACGTGCGCACAGCTGGGCGAGAACGTCCAGCACGGACTGCGGCACGGGATGCCCGTGGCTGTCGTGCCAGACCCCGTCCCGCTCGAAGCCGCCCGCCACATGCACGTAGGCCAGTGCGTCCAGGGGGAGTTCGTCCAGCGCGACCGAAGGTTCCTCGCCGCGGTTGACGTGATTGGTGTGCAGATTGGCGACGTCGATCAGCAGGCGCACACCGGTGCGCTCCACGAGCTCGGCCAGGAAGGCGCCCTCCGTCAGCTCCTCGCCGGGCCACTCGACGAGCGCCGCGATGTTCTCCAGCGCGAGCGGCACGGGCAGCGCGTCCTGCGCGATCCGCACGTTCTCGCACAGCACGTCGAGGGCGTCCCGGGTGCGCGGCACCGGCAGCAGATGGCCCGCCTCCATCCGAGGGAGCCCGGTCGGCGCGCCTCCAGCCCGTACGAATGCGATGTGCTCGGTGACGAGCGGCGCCCCGAGCGCCTCGGCGCACTCGGCGAGCGCCGACAGCCGCGCCGGGTCGGGCGGTTCGGCTCCGCCGAGCCCGAGGGAGACGCCGTGCGGGACGACAGTCGTGCCGCGCTCCCGCAGCCGCTCCAGGGCGTCCGGCAGATGGTCCGGGCAGATGTTCTCCGCCACCACCTCGACCCAGTCGATGCCCGGCAGAGCCTCGATCCCGTCCGCGATCTCGGGCCGCCAGCCGATGCCGGTGCCCAGCCGCACCGCGGTGCCCGCCGTCCGTGTCCGCGCCGTCCCCATGTGAGCCTCCCCCTGCGTCTTCCTCGCTCCTGCCACGGAACGGGCGGGCGAATCCACCCCGGCCCGCTTTCAGAGGAGGAATTGAGGTTCGTGCGACCGGAAGCGACCGCTACGGATGGCGGCCGCGACCCGGATCAGTCAGGTTCGCAGAGCCGGATGGTCCGCGACCACCGTCACGGAACCCGGCGCGACCTCGGTGAAGCCCGCATCCCGTACGACCGGGAGCCCGCTGCGGACCAGACCGGCCCACTGCCCCGGCCCGCCGGCCGTACGCACGGCGAGGGCGAAGTCCGCCTCGCGCCACTCCTCGCGTGCCACGCCGGACAGCTGCCACCAGGCCAACTGCGCGCTGTGCCCGGCCTGTGCCATGGCCTTGCCCGCCGACATCTCCAGATCCGGGGCCAGCCACAGCACCGGTACTCCGTGAGGCGGGGCCGGGGGCGGCTCGGGGTCGGTGAGTTCGGTGCCGGAGACCTGCAACCGCGCCAGTTCCCCCGGCCAGTCGTCGACGGGCACGGGCGGATAGACCCTGACCGCCGCCGTCCGCCCCGTAACGGTCACGCCGGGCAGAGCTTCCGCGCGCCGCCACTCCGCGCCTCGCGCCCGCCGAACCACCTTGCGGATCGCGCTGTCCTCCCACAGCCGCACGCGCTCGGCCCACTCGCCGTCCTTCGCCGACCGTTCGTCGGAGAGGAGGGTGAGCACCGCGCGGGCCGCCGTCTCCATCGCGTCGGTGCGCTCCGGGGGCGCGGCCCGCTCCACCCGGACGACCAGCGGCAGCGCGTACTCCTGTGCGTCGTTCACGCGGTCAGTCTGCCAGCCGACGGAAACGGTCAACTCGTGCGGGAGGGGACGGAGTCGGCCGCCCGGCCCCGCTGCTCGTCACGGCAGAGCCCGGGTGAAAGCCGTCCGGATCCCGGGCGTACCGGGGGAGCGGAGCCGGAGCCGCGCCGGGCGGGCGTACACCTCTCTGTGTGATCAACCCGAATTATGCTGAATGCCGGTTTGATGACATCCGGTTCTCCGTTAGCGAGTAGCCGCTCGTACCGACCGTGCGCGAGGGGAGCGACCAGCCCCTCGCCATGCTCGCCGGCGAGTGCCGGTCTCCCGCGTTCCCGCATATCTGAGGAGAGGCGATGGCCAAAGCACTGAGTCAGCGACGCGAGGCACGCTCCGTGCCCGATGCCCCGGTGGAGCTGCACGTCAACGGCCGGCGGCACAAACTGCACCTCGACGTGCGGGTGACCCTGCTCGACGCGCTCCGGGACCGGCTCGGTCTGACGGGGACGAAGAAGGGCTGCGACCAGGGAACTTGCGGGGCGTGCACCGTGCACGTGGAGGGCCGCCGCGTCCTGTCGTGCCTGACGCTCGCCGCCCAGTGCGACGAGCGGGAGGTCACCACCATCGAGGGCCTGACCGCACCCGACGGGGGATCGCACCCGCTCAAGGAGTCCTTCGTACGTCACGACGCCTTCCAGTGCGGCTACTGCACGCCCGGTCAGATCATGTCGGCGGCGGCCCTGCTGGAGGAGGGACGAGCCGGTTCCGACGAGGACATCCAGGAGTTCATGAGCGGCAACCTCTGCCGCTGCGGCGCCTACGTCAACATCGTCGCCGCCGTGCGCGACGTCGCATCGACCGGGGGTGCCGATGCTTCCCTTTGAGTACGCGCGCGCGGCAGACGTCGACGAGGCCGTGAACCTCCTGGCCGGGGACCCCTCCGCGTCCTACCTGGCCGGGGGTACGACCCAGCTCGATCTGATGAAGGACGGGGTGCTCGGCCCCGAGCGGCTGGTCGACATCACCCGGCTCCCGCTCCGCGGCGTGACCCGCGACGGGGACGGCCTGCACATCGGCGCCCTCACCACGATGGAAGAGCTGGCAGCCGACCCGACGGTGACCGACGAGCTGCGCATCGTCCGCCAGGCGCTGCTCCTCGGAGCATCGACCCAGCTGCGCAACATGGCGACGATCGGCGGCAACCTCCTGCAGCGGGCGCGGTGCCGCTACTTCCGCGACCCGAGCGTGCCCGACTGCAACAAGCGCGAGCCCGGCACCGGGTGCGCGGCCGTGAACAACACCGCGAGGATGCACGCGATCCTGGGCGTCAGCGAGCGGTGCATCGCGGTGCACGCGTCCGATCTCGCCGTCGCCCTGGTCGCCCTCGACGCCGTGGTGCATCTGAAGGGGACGTCCGGCGGCCGCAGCGTGCCTCTCACACAGTTCTACCGGGAGGCCGGCAGCAGCCCCGACGTCGAGAACGTGCTCGTGCACGGTGAGTTGATCACCGCGATCACCATCCCGTTCCTGCCGCCCACGGCGGTCTCCGGCTACCTCAAGGTCCGCGACCGCGCCTCCTACGAGTTCGCCCTCGCGTCTGCCGGGGTCGCGCTCGTCGTGCAGGACGGCACGATCAACCAGGCACGTGTCGGGCTCGGCGGTGTCGGTTCGAAGCCGTGGCGGTCGCTTGAGGCCGAGCAGGTGCTCACCGGTTCGCCTGCGGGCGAGGAGACGTTCCGTGAAGCCGCGGCCGCTGCCGTACAGGGAGCCTGGACGGTCTCCGGCACGGCCTTCAAGGTCGAGCTCGCCCAGCGCACCCTGGTGCGGACCCTGCGGACCGTGTCGGGGGTGACCTCGTGACCGCCGCGGAAGCCGAACCCGTCGTCGGGCCGGGAATCGACCGCGTCGACGGTGCCCGCAAGGTGGAGGGTGCCGCGGCCTACCCGAGCGACGTCCAGGTACCGGGGATGGTGCACGCCGTCCTCGTCCAGAGCACCGTCGCCGCCGGGCGCATCCGCACGCTCGACACGGGCGCGGCGGAGGCGTCGCAAGGCGTCCTGGCCGTCATCACCCACCGCAACGCGCCCCGGCTGCCAGGCGGGCCGATGACCGCGCTCGGCGCGACGCCCCCGGCACCGCTCCAGGACGACCGGATTCTCCACCACGGTCAGCACGTCGCCGTCGTGGTCGCCGAAACGCACGAACAGGCCACCGCCGCCGCGCGGATGGTGCGCGTCGTCTACGAGGTGACCGACGCCGTTCTCAGGCTCGACGATCCGCGTGCCGAACGGCTGCAGAACCCGTGGGGGCTCGACACCGACCGCGGCGCCACCGGGGCCGCGCTCGAGGCGGCGGAGGTGAAGCTGTCGGGCACCTACACGACGGCGGACAACACCAACAACCCACTGGGCTGCTTCGCGACGGTGGCCGTCTGGGAGCGGAACGGCCTGACCGTTCACGACGCCACGCAGTGGCCGACGATGGTGCGCTCCACCCTCGCGAGGACCTTCGACCTGCCCGAGAGCGCCGTGAGAGTGCTGGCACCGTACGTCGGCGGCGCGTTCGGGGCCGGGCTGCGGGCGTGGCCGCACGTCGTGCTGGCGGTGCTCGCGGCGCGGATGCTCGGGCGGCCGGTGAAGCTGGTGCTGACCCGGCCTCAGATGTTCACCTCGATCGGGCACCGTCCCCGCGGGGTTCAGCATCTGTCGATCGGCAGCAGCCGGGACGGCGAACTGGTCGCCCTCGACCACCGTTCCACCTCCACCGTGGCCATGGAGGACGAGGACTTCGAGCCGGTCGCCGCGCTGTCGGCCCTCTCCTACGCCTGCCCCAACGTGATCACCCGGGACAGCCAGGCACGTCTGAACATCCCCGACCCCACGTCCATGCGCGCGCCCGCGGAGGCGCAGGGGAACTTCGCCATCGAATCGGCGCTCGACGAACTCGCCCACGCCCTGGAGATGGACCCGATCGAACTCCGGCTGCGCAACTACGCCGAGACCCATCCGGGGAACGGGATGCGCTGGTCGAGCAAGGCGCTCCGGGAGTGCTACGAGGCCGGGGCCGAGCTGTTCGACTGGTCACGGCGTACGCCCGAGCCGCGTTCCATGCGCGACGGCGACTGGCTCGTCGGGTACGGCATGGCCGGCGTCAGCTACCCCTGGTACGCGCAGCCCTGCAATGCGCGGGCGACCGTCAACCGGGACGGCAGCGCGCTGGTGCGCAGCGCCGCGACGGACATCGGGACCGGCACGTACACGGTGATGACACAGGTGTCCGCCGACGCCCTGGGCATCCCGGTGGGCAGGGTCCGCTTCGACCTCGGGGACTCCGACATGCCGCAGGCCCCGCAGGCCGGCGGGTCGGGACTCACCGGTGCCCTGGCGCCTGCCGTGCAGGACGCGTGCCGCGGAGTGCTGCAGCGGGTCCTCGACCTGGTGCGGGACGACGCCGATTCACCGCTGCGCGGGTGCACGCTCGAGGACGTCACCGTGAGGGGCGGCCGCATCCACCGGCGGGACCGGCCCGGAGAGGGGGAGTCCTACGCCGACATCCTCGAGCGGCACGGCCATCAGGAGCTGTCGGCGGACGGTGCCAGCACTCCGGCGGATCCCTCCGTGCTGGGCATGGCTCCGGCGGGGGCGTTCGGCGCCAAGTTCGTCGAGGTGCGTGTCGACGCCGAACTCGGCATCATCCGGGTGCCGCGCGTGGTCTCGGCGATCGACGGCGGCCGGATCCTCAACGAGAAGACGGCCCGCAGCCAGATCATCGGCGGGACCGTCGGCGGCATCGGGCAGGCACTGTTCGAGGAGACCATCACGGACGACGACACCGGACGCATCGCCAACGCCACGTTCGGGGACTACCTCGTCCCCGTGAACGCGGACGTTCCTCAGGTCGACGTCGTCTTCGTGGGAGCGCCCGACCCTGCGACTCCCCTCGGCACCAAGGGGATCGGGGAGATCGGGCTGGTCGGCATCGCCGCGGCCGTCGCGAACGCCGTCCACCACGCCACGGGAACGCGCATCCGGTCGCTGCCGATCACCCTGGACCGGCTGCTGTGACCTGCCCTGCGGTGACCGTCCTGCTGTGACCGGCCACCGCTGAGAGCCAGGAAGGGCCCGGCGTCCCTACGGGGACACCGGGCCCTTCCTGCGAGGCGTGGTGCGACGACGGGTCAGTGCTTCCAGGGACCAGTCACGGCGAACGTCGTGCCGGGCTCGTAGCAGTTGACGTACATCGTGCTGCTGTCCGGCGAGAAGGTCACACCCGCGAACTCGCCCCATGCGGGCTCGTCCTCGGATCCGGTGTTCTGCCGGTTCTTGGCCATCGGGTAGACCGAGCCGTGCTTGGTCAGGCCGAAGACGTGCTGCGCGCCCTCGCCGTCCTCGCTGACCATCAGGCCTCCGCTCGGCGCGAGGCAGATGTTGTCCGGCTCCTCGCCGGGAAGCTGGACGTCGGTGTCCGGGCCGAAGACCACGACGAGCGTGAGCTGCTTGCGCTTGGGGTCGTAGCGCCAGACCTGGCCGAAGTGGTCGGCCTTCGAACCCTCGCCCTTCTTGGCGAAACTGGAGACGAAGTAGACGGACTTGCCGCCCCAGTAGCAGCCTTCGAGCTTCTGCGCGTGTGTGATGCCCCCCTTGCCGTAGTCCTGGAGGCGGGTCGGGGTCTCCTTCGCCAGCGGGTCGGGCACGTCGACCCACTCGATGCCGTCGAAGGTCTTGCCCGGCTCCTGCACGACCGACAGGTCCGGCACGTCCGGCACCCGCATGGCCTGGAGCTTTCCACCCGCGTGCAGCGATCCGTGGCCGCCGAGCGGCTTCTCGGGCAGGAAGCGGTAGAAGAGACCGAACGGGAAGAGGAAGGCGTCTTCGGTCTCGTACACCACGCCGTTGCGCGGGTCGAAGGCGATGGCCTCGTGCTGGAAGCGGCCCATCGCGGTCAGCGGCTCGGTGGAGGTGGGCCGCTCGCGGGAGAAGCCGACCTCGAAGATGAAGCCGTGGTCCTTGGAGTAGCCCTCCTCGCCCGCCTTGAACTCGGTCTCCTCGCAGGTCAGCCAGGTGTCCCAAGGGCTGGGGCCGCCCGCGCAGTTCGTCGAGGTGCCCGCGATGGCCACCCGCTCGTCGAGGACCTTGTTCCTGCCGTCGAGTTCGAGGGACGTGCAGCCGCCCTTGGCGTCGGGGTCGTAGGTGAGGCCGTCGACGGTGGGGACGGCCTGCTCGGCGTCCTGGCGGTTCTCGTGGTTGCGCACGAGCCACGTGTGGCCGCCGCGCCGCGAGCCGAAGGCGGCCATTCCGTCGCAGTTGCTCGGGACCTTGCCTTCACCGGACGGCAGATCGTCGCCGGTGCGGGAAAGGATCTTGTACTTGAAGCCCTTGGGCAGATCGAGCACGCCCTTCGGGTCGGGCACGAGCGGCCCGTAGCCGGAACGGCCTCCGGTGCCCTGGGCGGCGGCGGTGCCCGTGAACAACTCCGAGAGGGCGCCCGAGAAGGCGATGCCTGCTCCCAACGCGCCCGATCTTGCCAGCACTTGACGTCGTGTCGTCATACGGAAACTCCCAGTCGGCGGGCAGATACCTCGTGTGTCTACCACGCGGACGGGCGTACGAGCACTAGCCACGACAGCTGTTGTCTACGCGCGTGCGTTCCGGACGGGCCGCCCCGGCGGTGTGACGGGCGGGGCGTGCTCTCAGCCGGAGGCGAGCCGGGCACCGTCCCGCGCGAGCGAGGTGAGGCGGGAGATCGCGCGGAAGTACTTCTTCCGGTAGCCGCCTTCGAGCATCTCCTGCCCGAAGAGCTCGTCGAAGGGCGCGCCCGAGGCCACCACCGGCAGTTCGCGGTCGTACAGGCGGTCCGCGAGCACCACCAGCCGCAGCGCCGTGGACTGGTCGGGCACCGGCCCGACTCCGCTCAGGCACACGGCGCCAAGACCGTCGACGAGTGCTCCGTAGCGGCTCGGGTGGACGTCGGCCAGGTGCGTCAGAAGGGCGGGGAAGTCGTCGAGCGAAGCGTCGGGAGTGAGGTTCGCGACGCGGATGACCTCGTCCTCGGCGAGCGGCGCGGGAGCGGCCGGGAGACCCCGGTGCCGGTAGTCCTCGCCGTCGATGCGCAGCGTGCGGAAGTGGGCGGAGAGGCCCTGGATCTCGCGGAGGAAGTCCGCTGCGGCGAAGCGTCCTTCCCCGAGCTTGCCGGGCAGCGTGTTGGAGGTGGCGGCGAGCGCCACGCCCTGTTCGGCGAGGCGGCTCAGGAGGCTGGAGACGAGGACGGTGTCTCCCGGGTCGTCCAGCTCGAACTCGTCGATGCACAGCAGCCGGTGACCCCCGAGGGTCCGCACGGTCTGCTGGAAGCCGAGGGCCCCGACGAGGTGGGTCAGCTCGACGAACGTCCCGAACGCCTTGCGCTCAGGGGGCGCTTCGGTGGCGTGCCAGAGCGAGGCGAGCAGGTGCGTCTTGCCGACGCCGTAGCCGCCGTCGAGGTAGACGCCACGGGGAGCGTCGGGGCGGGCGGTACCCCCTCCGCGCCGGAACCACCGCTTGAGACCGCCGCCCGCGCTCCCGGACCGCGGGGCCTCGCCGATGCCTTCGGCGAAGGAGGCCAGTACCCGTACCGCCTCCGACTGGCTGGGCCGGTCCGGGTCCGGTACGTACGTCGAGAAGCGGACGGAGTCGAAGCGCGGGGGCGGCACCATCTCGGCGACGAGACGCTCGGCGGGCACCTGCGGCTCGCGCGCGGTCAGCGAGAGCGGTGCGCTCCCCTCGCCGGGTGCACCGGCAGGACGGGCCGGGTCGGAACGGCGGGCGGAACCGTGCGAGTCGAGGGAGCTGGACACGCCCTTCATGCTAAGGGGGCGGCGCTGGAAGTCCTTCGGGGGTTGACGTGAGGGTCCGAGCCGTGCCGAGCTGTGCTCGGCGATCTAGTGCCACATCAGCAGCGTTTGCCCTGCGGTTCGCGGCCCGCCCTGACTGATTTCCCCACGTAGGCCCCGGACCGTGCGTCCCCAACGTCGAGTCACGCATCCAGTTGTGCACGGATGAGCATGTCGAGTCGCTGCCATGCGGGGGACGAGGCGTTGACCGTGCCCTGAATGAGGGCGGGGATCTCAGAGGCTGCATCCAGCTCGGGCGGCTCGTGCGCCCCGTAGCGTTTCCGGGTCGCCTCGGCGATCCGGCGGGCGAGGTCGTCGAGGCGGGGATCGTCGGCGTTGAGGTCGTACGCACGGTCGTAGTCGAGGAACAGCTGCCGCAGCGCCGGATCGGACAAGCTCTCGGCTTGATCGTGAAACCGGGGGATCGCGCGGTCTGGATGGGTGGCGAACACGAGGGCCCACAGGTCGCGTTGCAGGTCCACCCAACGAGGGGTGAATCCCCAGCGGGCCAGGTGCTCTAGATGGGCGCCGACATCAGTGGGCAGCGCCGCAAACTGCCCGACGGCGAGTTGGCGCAGGCGGCCCTGCGTTGCCTGCAGGCCGCGGATGCGGTCGGTGAGCTCGTCCTCGATCTCGCGCAGCGCCTGCTGGAACTCCTTCTTGTTCGCTGATCTCAGGTCCCGGATACGGGCCAGCGGGACGCCGGCTTCGGCGAGCGTCCGGATCTTGATCAGGTCGATGGCGTCCCTCGCACCGTACCGCCGGTAGCCGGACGCATCGCGGTCGGGCTCGGGGAGCAGTCCCTTGTCGTGATAGACGCGGATGGTCTTGATCGACACTCCCACGTACCCGGCCAGCTGCCCGATGGTGATCACCTGGCCATCGTCTCACTTGACCCTGCCCCAGGGGCAGGGCTGCAACATGGCGTCATGTCGAACACGAACATCGATCGGGAGACTCTGCGCGAGCTGGCCGACGAGGGCAACGAGACCGCTCTGGACCGGCTGGCCGACCTTGCCGACGCAGCCGGCGACCTCGGGGAGCTGAGCGAGCTGCTGGACGAGGGATCCCTGCACGCCGGGTTCCTGCTCACTCGACGCGCGGCCGCGGCCGGCAACCTGCGCGAGCTGCAACGGATCTCCGACGCCGGGTACGAAGAGGCCGGGCACGAGCTGGACCGGCTGCTGAAGGCACCGGCTGACGGGCATCGGGATTGAGGATCTGATCAGCCGCAGCGGCCGCGCGGCCACGGATTTCGGGCTGCGCCCGGTGCCTGACCGTCCTGAATGCCCCTCTCGAGATTGACCATTGCCCCCTTGCCTGCTGCCACCGCCTGCCCGTCATCCTGACCGCCTCCGACCGGCACCAGCTGAAGAAGGCGGCCTACGGCCACAAGACCGAGCACCAGGCCCGGGTGCGCGCGCAAATCGTGCTGCACGGGGCTTGGGGACGGTCCAACGCCCGTATTGCCGCCGAGACCCGCCTGTACGTGGATACGGTGCGGACATGGCGGGGCCGGTTCGCCCACGGCGGCTTGCCAGCCCTGGCCGACCGTAAACGCTCTGGTCGCCCCGCCCGTCTCACCCCGTGCAAGTCGCCGAGACCAAGGCACTGGCCTGCCAGTTACCGGCCGAGACCGGCGTGCCGCTGTCGCGCTGGTCGTGCCCGGAATTGGCAGCCGAGTTGACCGCGCGTGGCATCACAGACAGCATCTCGGCGTCCACGGTGCGCCGCTGGCTGCGCGAGGACGCGCTTAAGCCCTCATCAACCCGGACTTCCGCGCCAAAGCCCAGCGGATGCTGGACCTGTACGCCCGCACCTGGCGGGGGCGAACCCCCCGGGCGCGAACGATTACGTCATCAGCGCCGACGAGAAGACCTCCATCCAGGCCCGCTGCCGCTGCCACCCGACCCTGCCGTTCATGCACCTGGTCACCCAGGTCATGAGCCAGGAGCCTCACGCGAGGGCGAAGCGGGTGTTCTGGGTCGTCGACAACGGCTTCTCCCACCGCGGCAAGAAGGCCGCGGACCGGCTGTCGGCCGCGTTCCCGAACGCGGTCCTGGTCCACACCCCGGTGCACGCCTCCTGGTTGAACCCGGCAGCTTGATCAACCCCCGAAGGATTTCCGGCGCCGACCACTAACGGGGCGACCCGGCCGTCACGGAATGCGGTTTCGCAGGCTCGAAAGGGCGGATGGCGCTGATCGGTGGGCGGTGACGGTCGTGCCACACTGCCGTCCCATGCGACGTCTGTTCCCCCTCCTCGCCGACGAGCGTCCCGAAGCCTCCGCCGCCCCCGAGGAGGGCCGGTGGAGCATCGACGACCTGGCCGACGCCTATGCCTATCCGGAGCCGGCCGCTTCCGGCCGCGGGGTGTGGCTGCGCGCCAACATGGTCTCGTCGCTGGACGGCGCCGCCCATCACGAGGGGCACTCGCAACCCCTCTCGTCCGAGGCCGACATGCGGATCTTCGGAGTGCTGCGCGGCCTCGCGGACGCGGTCGTGGTGGGAGCGCAGACCGTGCGTCAGGAGGGCTACGGTCCGGCGCGCGAGCGCGAGGTCTTCGCCCGGCGGCGTGCCGCGGCGGGGCAGGGCCCGGCACCGGCGATCGCCGTCGTCAGCGCGGGCCTCGACCTGGACTTCTCCGATCCGCTCTTCATGCGCCCCTTGGTGCCCACCGTGCTGGTGACGGGGGCGGCGGCGCCCTCCGACCGGATCGAGGCCGCGCGGGACGCGGGAGCCGAGGTCGTCTTCGCGGGTGAGGGAGCCGCCGTCGACCCCGCCCGGCTGACCGGTGCCCTGGCGGAGCGGGGCCTGCGGAGGCTGCTGACCGAAGGGGGTCCGCGGCTGCTGGGGCAGCTGGTCTCCGGGGGCGCCCTGGACGAGCTGTGCCTGACGGTCGCGCCGCGCGTCACCTCCGGCGAGGCTGCGCGGATCGTGGACGGGCCCGGGATGCAGGTGCCGGTGGACTTCCGGCTCGCCGGGGTACTGGAGGAGGACGGGTTCCTGTTCACGCGGTATCAGCGCACCGCGCCGGCGGCGGAGTAGAGCGATCCGGATGGATTTGCGGGGGGCCGGGGTGCGTGAGTTCCGTCTGGGCGGGCAGCCGTTGGCTGGATGATCGTCTCGGAGCCCCGGGCTCCACGTGGAGGAAGGGCGCCGCAGTGTTCACGACCGTGCTGATGATCGAGAAGCCGCTGGTGTCCGACGATGTGGAACTCGTCACGACGCTGCACGGTGACGAGGCTGTCTCCTTCGTCGTACTGATACAGCCGCGAGGTGACCAGGACCGCCTGCTGCGGGCCCTGGACGACGTCGCACTCGGAGAGTTCGACCAGGCCGTCCGGGAGGGCAGCGAACCGGAGGACCGCGACACGCACGATCCGGCCGTCCGGGCCCTCGAGCACTCGCTTGCGCTGCTGCGCGAGTCGGGTGCCCAGGCGGAGGGGCAGGTCATCGAGAACCATCCGCTCGACGTGCTGACCGCGACGGTGGAGCGGCACAAGGCGGACGAGGTCATCGTGCTGACGGCCCCGCACCTGGTCGAGGAGTTCTTCCACCGCGACTGGGCGACCAGGGCCCGGCACAAGGTGGGCGTCCCCGTGCTGAAGCTCTTCGCCCACACCCCGTAGCCGGCACCGGCGGACACCTGCCGGATCTCTGCCAGACCTCCTGGCGGATCTGCCGGACCTGCTGGCTGCCCGCCGGACTCCTGCCTGGCCCCTGCCGAGGGGTCCCGAGTGGAACAGGACAGGGTGCTGCGGAGCCGGAGGCGGGGCGGCCGCCGCGTAGCGCATAGGCTGAGCGGGCGCGTCGTGCATGCTCCGGGGCTTCCCGGAGCCGCGCAGCGCGCCCGTTCGTGAGAGTACGAGTCATGGAGGCGCCCGCATGGCAGCCGACCTGTCCACACCGACCGTCCCGGCGGACCTCGCACGCCCGCACTTCATCGGCATCGGCGGCGCGGGGATGTCAGGCATCGCGAAGATCCTCACCCAGCGCGGAGCGCGGGTGCAGGGCAGCGACGCCAGGGAGTCGGTGACGGCGGCGGCGCTGCGCGGGCTGGGCGCGACCGTGCACATTGGCCACGACGCCACACATCTCGCTCAGGACGCCAGCTGCGTCGTCGTCTCCAGCGCCATCCGCCCCGACAATCCCGAGCTGGCCGCGGCCGCGTCGCGAGGCGTCCCCGTCGTGCACCGCTCCGACGCGCTCGCCGCGCTGATGGACGCCTGCAGGCCGCTGGCCGTCGCGGGCACCCACGGCAAGACCACCACCACCTCGATGCTCGCCGTCGCCTTGGGCGCCCTCGGCCTCGACCCGTCGTACGCCATCGGCGGCGACCTGAACGAGCCCGGCTCCAACGCCCACAACGGACGCGGCGAGATCTTCGTCGCCGAGGCCGACGAGTCGGACCGCAGCTTCCACAAGTACGCGCCCGATGTGGCCATCGTGCTCAACGTGGAACTCGACCACCACGCCAACTACTCCTCCATGGAGGAGATCTACGAGTCCTTCGTGACCTTCGCCGACCGGATCCGCCCCGGCGGCGTGCTCGTCGTCTCCGCCGACCACGAGGGCGCCCGCGAGCTGACGCGCCGGGTGCGCGAGCGCGGAGATGTGCGGGTCCGCACCTACGGCGAGGCCGCAGACGCGGACGTGCGCGTCCTCGACATCACCCCGCACGGCCTGACCAGCGAGGCCACCGTCCGGCTCGACGGGGACGAGCTGACCTTCGCGGTCTTCGTGCCCGGCAGGCACTACGCGCTCAACGCCGTCGCCGCCCTCGTCGCGGGCTCCGAGCTGGGCGTGCCGGCGGGCGAGCTCGCGAAGGCCCTGGGCACGTACACCGGCGTACGCCGCCGGCTCCAGCTCAAGGGCGAGGCGAACAGCGTGCAGGTCATCGACTCCTACGCGCACCACCCGACGGAGATGACCGCCGACCTGGAGGCCATCCGGGGCGGCGCGGGCGACGGGCGCATCATCGTGCTCTTCCAGCCGCACCTCTTCAGCCGCACGCAGGAGCTGGCCACGGAGATGGGGGAGTCCCTGGCCCTGGCAGACGCCTCCGTCGTCCTCGACATCTATCCCGCCCGTGAGGACCCGATTCCGGGCGTCACGAGCGACCTGATCATCGACGCGGCACGCGCCGCGGGCGCCGATGTGCGGCACGCGGCGACCGGCACGGCCGGCGCGGAAGTGGTCGCGGGAATGGCGGAACCCGGTGATCTTGTTCTCACGATGGGGGCAGGTGACGTGACGGAGCTGGGTCCCGAGATCCTCGCCCGGCTGCCGCACTGACCATCACGGGGACGCCCCCCGGGGACCGACGAAGGAGGCCGACGGGCCGTGACGTACGAGATCGAGAAGCCGGAAGAGCAGTGGCGGGCCGAGCTCAGCTCCGACGAGTACCGGGTGCTGCGCGAAGCCGGTACGGAGCCCGCCTTCACCGGCGAATACACCGACACCAAGACCACCGGCGTCTACAACTGCCGGGCCTGTGGCGCGGAGCTCTTCCGCTCCGACACGAAGTTCGAGTCGCACTGCGGCTGGCCCAGCTTCTACGACCCGGCCCAGTCCGATGCCGTCGAGCTGATCGAGGACCACTCGATGGGCATGCTCCGCACAGAGGTCAGGTGCGCCCGCTGCGGTTCGCACCTCGGCCATGTCTTCGACGGTGAGGGTTACCCGACCCCGACCGACCAGCGCTACTGCATCAACAGCATCGCCGTGCGCCTGGTGCCCTCGGAGTCCTGAGACCCGCCGTTCGCCGGGCCCCGGCCACGGGCCGGGGCCCGGCGGCGCCGTGTGCGCCGCCGGTCAGTCGCCGCCGTTGCCGGGGGTGGGGGTGGTCTTCTGGATCTGGAGCAGGAACTCGGTGTTGGACTTGGTCTGCTTCATCTTGTCCAGGAGCAGCTCGATGGCCTGCTGCTGGTCCAGGGCGTGCAGGACCCGGCGGAGCTTCCAGATGATCTGCAGCTCGTCGCCCGCCATGAGGATCTCCTCCTTGCGGGTGCCGGAGGCGTCCACGTCCACCGCGGGGAAGATCCGCTTCTCCGAGAGTTTCCGGTCCAGCTTCAGCTCCATGTTGCCGGTGCCCTTGAACTCCTCGAAGATCACCTCATCCATCCGCGAGCCGGTCTCCACCAGCGCCGCGGCCAGAATCGTCAGCGACCCGCCGTCCTCGATGTTCCGCGCCGCACCGAAGAACTTCTTCGGCGGATACAGCGCCGTGGAATCCACACCACCGGACAGGATCCGCCCCGAAGCCGGGGCCGAGAGGTTGTAGGCACGGCCCAGACGCGTGATGTTGTCCAGCAGCACCACCACATCGTGCCCCAGCTCCACCAGCCGCTTCGCACGCTCGATCGCCAGCTCCGCGATCGTGGTGTGATCCTCCGCGGGACGGTCGAAGGTCGAGGAGATCACCTCACCCTTCACCGACCGCTGCATGTCGGTGACCTCTTCCGGCCGCTCATCGACCAGCACCACCATCAAATGGCACTCCGGATTGTTCACCGTGATCGAGTTCGCGATCGACTGCAGCACCATCGTCTTGCCCGCCTTCGGCGGCGCCACGATCAACCCACGCTGCCCCTTACCGATCGGCGAGACCAGATCGATGATCCGCGAGGTCAGCTGGTTCGGCTCGGTCTCCAGCCGCAGCCGCTCCTGCGGATACAGCGGCGTGAGCTTGTTGAACTCCGCCCGCGACCTGCCGCCCTCCGGCGAGGCACCATTGACCGAGTCCAAACGCACCAGAGCGTTGAACTTCTCCCGCCGCTCACCCTCACGCGGCTGCCGCACCGCACCGGTGACGTGATCACCCTTACGCAGACCGTTCTTACGCACCTGCGCCAGCGACACATACACATCATTCGGACCCGGCAGATACCCCGACGTCCGCACGAACGCATAGTTGTCAAGAATGTCCAGAATCCCGCCGACGGGGATCAGCACATCATCCTCGGCGATCTGCGGCTCAGCATCCTCACGCCCACCACGCTGCCCACGACGATCTCGGTAACGACCCCGACGACCACGCCGGCCCTCGCGTTTGGACTGACGGCCCTGCTCGGCGCCGGGGTGCGCGGACGTTTCGGTGGTGTCGTTCACAGAGGGCCTTCCGGATGGAGGATTCGTACGTACGTCCTCGCCTGCTGAAGCGGGGAGGACGGAGCCTCTGCCGTGCCCCGCGAGGCGGACCGGAGGTCCGGACGGACGGGGAGACGGCCGCAGGCTCTGGACGGTGGACGGACCACACCGTCATGCGTGGACTTCCCACGCTGGCCGCCGGGAAACACCCCGAGCCCGCCTGCTCGTCCCTCCCGCGGCCCGGGCGGAATAGCCGGGCGGAGTGCGGCGGTTCGCTTGTACGTTACAAACGATCCGAACAGCCGTCCGTCACGCAACGGAGTCCGCATGACCCATGCCCGCAGCGCCGCACCGTCCTCCTCCGCCGAGCCGCATCCGCGGAGCTCGGGGGCGGACGACGCCGGGGGAGGCACGAGCACCCGCGGCGGAGTGGCGGGCGCCGGCCCGCCCGGGGAGGGAACACCGAGCGCGAGCAGGGGAGTTGTGGCGATCCTGGCTTTCGCCGGTATCTCCGTCGCGGTCATGCAGACGCTGCTCGTACCCGTCGTGGCACGGCTGCCGCAGCTGCTGGGGACCACCGCGTCCGACGCGGCGTGGGTCGTCACGGCGACGCTGCTCTCCGGTGCCGTGGCCACGCCCATCATGGGGCGGCTCGGCGATCTGTACGGCAAGCGCCGGCTCATCCTCGCCAGCCTCGGCGCGATGGTGGCCGGTTCGCTGATGTGCGCGCTGACCTCGTCGCTCGTGCCGATGATCGCGGGACGTGCCGTGCAGGGGTTCGCGATGGGGGCCATCCCGCTGGGCATCAGCATCATGCGGGACGAACTGCCACCGGCCAGGCTCGGTTCGGCCATGGCGTTCATGAGCTCGTCGCTCGGCGTCGGCGGCGCGCTCGCCATGCCGGCCGCCGCGTACATCGCCCAGCACGCCGACTGGCACGTGCTGTTCTTCGGGTCGGCCGGTCTCGGCGCCCTGGCCATGCTGATGGTCGTCACCGTCGTGCCGGAGTCCGCGCAGCGCACCGGAGGCCGCTTCGACGTCCCCGGAGCGCTGGGCCTGACCGCCGGGCTCGTCATGCTGCTGCTCGCGATATCCAAGGGCGGCGACTGGGGCTGGAGCAGCGGAATCACGCTGGGCCTCTTCGCCGCCGCGCCGGTGGTCTTCGTGCTGTGGGGTCTGATGGAACTGCGCGTGCGCGAGCCGCTGGTCGACCTGCGCAGCACGGCACGCCGCCAGGTGCTGCTGACCAACCTCGCCTCCATCACCGTCGGGCTGGCCTTCTACGCCGCGACGCTGGTGCTGCCGCAGCTGCTTCAGCTGCCCCGGTCCACCGGCTACGGCCTCGGGCAGACGATGGTCGTGGCCAGGATGTGCGTGGCGCCCATGGGCATCGCGATGATGCTCGTCTCCTCGCTCTCGGCACGCATCTCCGAGACCCACGGCCCGAAGGTCTCGCTGATGGCCGGACTCGTGGTCCTCGCCGTCGCCTACCTGAGCGGTACGGCACTGATGGGCGCCGTGTGGCAGGTCGTGCTGACCGCAGTCCTCATCGGCGTCGGCATCGGCATCGCCTACTCGGCCATGCCCGCCCTGATCATCGGCGCCGTCCCGCCGTCCGAGTCGGGGGCGGCGAACGGGCTGAACACACTGATGCGTTCGATCGGCACCTCCACCTCCAGCGCAGTCGTCGGCGTGGTACTGGCACGCATGAGCATCCCGCTGGGCGGCACCGGCGTGCCCAGCCAGGAGGGCTTCCGCGTCTCGTTCCTCATCGCGGCGGGAGCCGCGCTGGCCGGGCTGCTCATCGCCTCGTTCCTGCCGGGGAAGCCCGGACACGACGTGCGCGGCTGACCCGGCGGGACAGGCGGACGTCCTGGGGAAATCCGTTCGCACAGGACCGGGCGCACGGCAAGGATGGGCCGCATGCTGATGACTCTGCTGTCCTTCTTGGGTGCTTGTACGCTGGTCGCCCTCTCGCCGGGCCCCAGCACCGTGCTGATCATCCGCAGCTCTCTGCGCAGCCGCCGCTCCGGCTTCATGACGGTGCTCGGGAACGAGACGGGGGTCTTCATCTGGGGCGTCGTCGCGGCGTTCGGGCTGACGGCGCTGCTTGCGGCTTCCGAACTGGCCTATGACGTACTGCGGTTCGGGGGAGCCGCCGTCCTGATCGTCTTCGGTGTGCAGGCGATCCGCGCGGCGAGGCGCGGCGGCAACTTCGAGGTGGCCGCGAGCTCCGGGCCGACGCAGGAGAGCGGATGGCGCTCCTACCGCGCCGGGCTGCTGCTGAATCTCGCCAACCCGAAGGCGGCGGTCTTCGCGATGTCCTTCCTGCCGCAGTTCGTCCCCAAGGGCGCTCCGCAGTTGCCGCTGATGGTCACGCTGGCGGCGATCTGGGCGGTCTACGAGATCGGCTACTACGGCACGTACGTGTGGTTCGTCGGGCGGATGCGGCGGGTACTGTCCCGCGCGGGGGTACGGCGCAGGCTGGAGCAGATCTCGGGCGGCGTGCTGCTGGCGCTCGGCATCCGGCTGGCGGTGGAGGGCTAGGCCCTGTCTGACGACGGTCCCGTGCGGCAGATCTCTTTCGAACAAGCGGCCGGGACTTGACGGCTTTCTTGATTGATTCCAGTTTTTGAGGCACGCTTCAGGTCGTGCCTACCACCTCGGACGTCGAGCGCATGCTGCGCGGGGCCTCGCTGCGAGTCACGCGGCCCCGTGTGGCAGTGCTGCACGCTGTGCACGACCATCCGCACGCCGAGACCGAATCGATCACCGGTGTCGTCCGTGAGAATCTCGGTGGGGTCTCCCACCAGGCCGTCTACGACGTGTTGCGCGCGCTGACGGCCGCAGGTCTGGTGCGACGCATCCAGCCGCCGGGCTCATTGGCGCGCTACGAGGCGCGGGTCGGGGACAACCACCACCATCTGGTGTGCCGGTCGTGCGGCGTCGTCGCCGACGTCGACTGTGCCACCGGTGAGGCTCCCTGCCTGACCGCGTCCGACGACCACGGCTTTGTGATCGACGAGGCCGAGGTCATCTATTGGGGCTTGTGCCCCGGCTGTTCCGCCGTAACAAGTTCCTGATCATCCCTGATCCATGTGGAAGGAATTCCGTGTCTGAGAACCACGAAGCAGTCGTCGACCAGGCGAACACGGAGAGTGCAGGTGGCTGCCCGGTCGCGCACGGCCGTGCCCCCCACCCGACCCAGGGCGGCGGGAACCGCGGCTGGTGGCCCAACCGCCTCAACCTGAAGGTCCTCGCCAAGAACCCCGCCGAGGCCAACCCCATGGGCAAGGACTTCGACTACGCCGAAGCCTTCAAGTCCCTCGACCTCGCGGCAGTGAAGCGGGACATCACCGAGGTGCTCACGGACTCGAAGGACTGGTGGCCGGCCGACTTCGGCCACTACGGGCCGTTCATGATCCGCATGGCGTGGCACAGCGCGGGCACCTACCGCATCAGCGACGGCCGCGGCGGCGCCGGAGCAGGCCAGCAGCGCTTCGCGCCCCTCAACAGCTGGCCGGACAACGGCAACCTCGACAAGGCCCGCCGCCTGCTGTGGCCCGTGAAGAAGAAGTACGGCCAGAAGCTGTCCTGGGCCGACCTGATGGTCCTCACGGGCAACGTCGCGCTGGAGAACATGGGCTTCGAGACCTTCGGCTTCGCCGGCGGCCGTGAGGACGTGTGGGAGCCGGAGGAGGACGTCTACTGGGGCCCCGAGACCACCTGGCTCGGCGACGAGCGCTACAGCGGTGACCGGGAGCTCGAAAACCCCCTCGGCGCCGTCCAGATGGGCCTCATCTACGTCAACCCGGAGGGCCCCAACGGCAACCCGGACCCGATCGCCGCGGCCCGCGACATCCGCGAGACGTTCCGCCGCATGGCGATGAACGACGAGGAGACCGTCGCGCTGATCGCCGGTGGCCACACCTTCGGCAAGACCCACGGCGCGGCTCCCGACTCCCACCTGGGCCCCGAGCCCGAGGGCGCCCCGCTGGAGATGCAGGGTCTCGGCTGGAAGGGCAACCACGGGACCGGCAGCGGCGGTGACGCGATCACCAGTGGCCTCGAGGGCATCTGGACGAACACCCCGATCACCTGGGACAACAGCTTCTTCGAGATCCTCTTCGGCTACGAGTGGGAGCTGACGCAGAGCCCTGCCGGGGCGAACCAGTGGCAGCCCAAGGGCGGCGCCGGAGCCGGTACCGTCCCCGACGCCCACGACCCGTCGAAGAGCCACGCCCCGACGATGCTCACGACGGACCTCTCGCTGCGCATGGACCCGGTCTACGAGCCGATCTCGCGCCGCTTCCTCGAGAATCCCGCCGAGTTCGCGGACGCCTTCGCACGGGCCTGGTTCAAGCTGACCCACCGCGACATGGGGCCCATCGACCGCTACCTCGGCCCCGAGGTTCCCAGCGAGACGCTGATCTGGCAGGACCCCGTCCCCGCCGTGGACCACGAGCTCGTCGGGCCCGATGACATCGCCGCCCTCAAGAGCCGGATCCGCGACTCGGGACTGACGGTGTCCCAGCTGGTCTCCACCGCATGGGCGTCGGCCGCGTCGTTCCGTGGCAGCGACAAGCGCGGAGGTGCCAACGGTGCGCGCATCCGCCTGGAGCCGCAGAACCGCTGGGAGGTCAACAACCCCGACCAGCTGGCGGCGGTCCTGGGCAAGCTGGAGGGCATCCAGGAGACCTTCAACTCCGCCCAGAGCACGAACAAGAGGGTCTCGCTGGCCGACCTGATCGTCCTCGGCGGCTGCGTGGGCGTCGAGGAGGCGGCCCGCAACGCCGGCCACCAGGTCGAGGTCCCCTTCACGCCGGGACGCACGGACGCGACGTCCGAGCAGACCGACGTGGAGTCCTTCGAGGCGCTGGAGCCGACCGCGGACGGGTTCCGCAACTACCTCGGGAAGGGCAACCGGCTTCCGGCCGAGTACCTGCTGATCGACCGGGCGAACCTGCTCACTCTGAGCGCGCCCGAGATGACGGTGCTCGTCGGTGGTCTGCGCGTCCTGGACGCGAACTTCGACAACTCGTCGCTCGGCGTGCTCACGGACAGGCCGGGGTCGCTGACCAACGACTTCTTCTCGAACCTGCTCGACATGGGTACGAAGTGGGAGCCCGTGACCGAGGCCGCCGAGACCTTCGAGGGCCGCGACACCGCCACGGGCAAGGTCAGGTGGACCGGCAGCCGCGTCGACCTCCTCTTCGGTTCGAACTCCGAACTGCGTGCGCTCGCGGAGGTCTACGCGTGCGACGACGCCGAGGAGAAGCTCGTGCGTGACTTCGTCGCGGCGTGGGACAAGGTCATGAACCTCGACCGGTTCGACCTCGCCTGAGTTCGCTGTCCGGGCCGGCAAGCGCCGGTCCGGACAACCTGGGCCGGGTGCCCGGGCTCCTGTTGCGGGAGCCCGGGCACCCGGCCTGTTTCTATGCGTCCTCCGGGCCGGCCTCGTCAGGGCCGTGCGCAGGCGTCATGCAGTAGCGGTGCTGGATGATGCGGTAGCCGGCCTTCGCGAACGCGGCCGCCATCGGCGCGTTGCCCAGATCCGTGGAGGCGGCGATCTTCCGTGCCCCCTCGGCGACGAGCAGGCGTGTGCAGTCGGCGAGCAGGTCGTAGGCGTAGCCGTTGCCGCGCTGCCGCGGCACCACGCCGATGAACCCGACGGCGTGGCCGCTCGGGATGAGGCCCGGCACGTGCAGACCGGCCAGCTCCCCGTCGGTCGTGTACGCCAGACGCCACCACTCGCGCCCGCCGTAGGAGGTCATCCACTGCAGGTGTTCCAGATCCTCGCGGGCGGCCCGTTCGACTCCGGCGCCAACGGTGTCCTCGGCGCCGAGGGCGTGCCGTGCGTGCGCGTCGAGCGTGCCGTGCTGGATCTGGCGCAGCACGTCGAGGATCACCTCGTCGTCCGGCTCGGGACGGAATCGGAGGCGGCCGGGCTGTTCGGGCAGGCCCTCGGCCCGGTCCTCGCGGCCCGGGCCCTGCCCCGGGGGCGTCCAGTCGTAGCGGAAGCGTTCGACGAGCGGGGCCCAGCCCGCCGCCGTGGCCGCGCCGATGCGTGCCTCGGCCGCCGCCCGCACGGCGGGGTCGTCCCGCCAGCCGGGCGGCAGTACGAGTTCGAACTCGACCTTCGGTGAGACGGCGCGCAGCAGCCGCACGGCCGCCTCGTCCTCACCGGGCTCGAAGTCGAACCAGTCGAGGAGCAGCGGCTGTTGGACGTCGCGCCCCTCGCCCCAGCAGGCTGCGCGTGCGACGACGCGCCCCGCCCGCTCGGCGACCCACGTCCATTCGGGGCGGTACTCGCCGCCCTCGGCGAGGGTGCCGTACGGACGGCCGAGAAGAGCCCGGCCCACGAGGCCGGGGTCGTGCAGGGACGTGAAGACGTCGCGCGCCTCGGACTCGCCGAGGGTGCGGACGACGAGATCTCCGGTCATGCCGGTCATGGTCAAGTGGTCCTTCCGGAAAGAGCGTTGCGCTCCCCGGGCGGACTACCTGTCCTGGTGCCGCTGCTGGGACGACGCCCTGGAGACGAGTCGGGGCACCACCCGGGCCGCGAGGCCCGGCGGGTGGGGGCACCACCCGGGCCGCGTGGCCCGGGGGGAGGAGCGCGTGGATGTGAACGTGCGCATCGGTTCTCGCCTCCTCTCCTCGGTCCTGGGCGTGCCCCCGGCCTGAGGCCGGAGGCGGCTGCAACGTAGCGCGGGGCGGGACCGCACGTCCACGGAGTTTTTCGCGGCGTGCTCCGGGGACGGGGGCCGGGCGCGGATGTATTGGTTCGGCTACTGCACAAGGCCGGGCCTGGACAGCGGGTTTGGGTGTACTGAGAATGCAGTACATGACATCTCTGGAGTTCGGTGCCCACCCGCCGCGGCTTTCCGACGCGGACCGGGAGCGTGCTCTCGAGGCGCTGCGTGAGGGGGCGGCGGACGGACGCATCTCGCACAACACGTTCGAGCGGCGCATGGATGTCATCCTCAAGGCCCAGTGGCAGGGCGAGTTGCACGAGGTGCTGCACGACCTGCCGACGCGGCGTCCGCGCAAGCGGTGGTTCGCGGAAGGCATCACCAGGCTTCTGTCCTTCCACCGTGCGCTGCGGCACGCGTGGCAGTCCGAACGCCTGCCGCAGCTGCTGCTTCCGGCCCCCGGGTCGCACGCGTACTCCATAGGCCGCGCACCCGGTTCGATGCTGCGGCTCAACCACTTCAGCGTCTCCCGCACCCACGCGCAGCTGCGCGCGACCGGTGACGGCTGGAGGCTGCGGGATCTCGGATCGAGCAACGGCACGTGGGTCAACGGCAGCAGGGTGACGGGCTCGGTCAGGGTGCGCCCCGGCGACGTGGTGAGGTTCGGGCAGATCGGCTTCAAGCTCGCCCCGGCACAGCCGCCCTCCCCGGAGCTGCCGCCCCGGTCCTGACGCACCGCAGCACCACGAGGCTGCGGTCCGCCAGCGTGATCCGGTCGCCCGTCCCCGCCTTACGGGGTTCCTGTGTGGACGGCGGCAATTCGTCGGCGGTGTCCAGGACGAGCTGCCACTGGCCCCCGGAGCCGTCGGACCACCCCTCGGGGCCGTCCGGGACGGTGAAGTCCACAGGTGTGTTCCGTGAGTTGAACAGCAGCAGGAATGAGTCGTCGGTGACGGGCTCGCCGCGGAGGCCGGGTTCGGAGATCGCGTCGCCGTTGAGCAGCACCGTCAGCGAGTGGGAGTCCTCCTCGTCCCAGTCCCGCCGGCTCATGGGCTCGCCGTGCGGGGTGAACCAGGCGATGTCCGCGGCGCGTCGGGGCTCCTCGCCGGTGCTCTGGGCCGCCGGTCCCCGGAAGAAGCGCCGCCGCCGGAAGACGGGGTGCTCGCGGCGCAGGGCGGCCATCTCCGCGATGAACGCGCACAGTTCGCCCTCCGCACGGAGTTCGCGCTCGCCGGCATCGCCGTCCGGCCAGTGCACCCACGTCAGTTCGCTGTCCTGGCAGTAGGCGTTGTTGTTGCCGTGCTGCGTGCGTGCGAACTCGTCGCCGTGAGAGATCATCGGCACGCCCTGCGAAAGCATCAGCGTCGCGACGAAGTTGCGCATCTGCCGCCGCCGCAGCCGCAGCACGTCCGGATCGTCCGTGGTGCCCTCGGCGCCGCAGTTCCAGGACCGGTTGTGGTTCTCCCCGTCCCTGTTGCCCTCGCCGTTGGCCTCGTTGTGCTTGCCGTCGTAGCTGACGAGGTCGTGCAGGGTGAAACCGTCGTGGCACGTCACGAAGTTGATGGAGGCCAGCGGACGTCTGCCCTCCCGGTAGAGGTCGGAGGATCCCGTCAGCCGGCAGGCGAACTCCGCTAGCGTGCCCGGCTCGCCGCGCCACAGGTCCCGCACGGTGTCCCGGTAGCGGCCGTTCCACTCCGTCCACAGCGGAGGGAAGTTGCCGACCTGGTAGCCGCCCTCGCCCACGTCCCAGGGCTCGGCGATCAGTTTGACGCGACTGACGACCGGGTCCTGCTGCACCAGGTCGAAGAAGGACGAGAGCCGGTCCACCTCGTGGAACTGGCGGGCCAGCGTCGCGGCCAGATCGAAGCGGAAGCCGTCCACGTGCATCTCGGTCACCCAGTAGCGCAGCGAGTCCATGATGAGCTGCAAGACGTGAGGGCTGCGCATCAACAGTGAATTACCCGTGCCCGTCGTGTCCATGTAGTAGCGCGGGTCCTCCGTCAGCCGGTAGTACGAGGGGTTGTCGAGCCCCCGGAAGGAGAGCGTGGGACCCAGGTGATCGCCTTCCGCGGTGTGGTTGTAGACGACGTCGAGGATGACCTCGATGCCCGCGGCGTGCAGGGCGCGGACCGCCTGCTTGAACTCCAGCACCTGCTGCCCGCGGTCGCCCCACGAGGCGTAGGAGTTGTGCGGGGCGAAGAAGCCGACGGTGTTGTAACCCCAGTAGTTCGCCATCCCCGCGTCGGCCAGCCTGTTGTCGGTGACGGACTGGTGCACCGGCATCAACTCCAGTGCGGTGACGCCGAGTTGCGTCAGATGGTCGATGACGGCCGGGTGCGCCAGGGCCGCGTACGTGCCGCGCAGCTCGGGCGGCAGCCCCGGGTGCAGCATCGTGAGGCCCTTCACGTGCGCCTCGTAGATGACGGTGCGGTCGTATCCGGTGCGCGGCGGCCGGTCGTCACCCCAGTCGAAGTAGGGGTTCACCACCACCGACGCCATGGTGTGCGGCGCGGAGTCGAGATCGTTGCGGCGGTGCGGGGCGCCGAAGCGGTAGCCGTAGACCGCCTCGTCCCAGTCGACGCTGCCGCTCATCGCCTTGGCGTACGGGTCGAGCAGCAGCTTCGCGCTATTGCAGCGCAGCCCGCGTTCCGGGTCGTACGGGCCCTCCACGCGGAATCCGTAGCGCTGCCCCGGCATCACGCCCGGCAGATAGGCGTGCCGCACGTAGCCGTCGGACTCGCGCAGCTCCACCGCCGTCTCCCGCCCCTCGTCGTCCAGGAGGCAGAGCTGGATGCGGCGGGCGGCCTCGGAGAAGACCGCGAAGTTGGTTCCGGCGCCGTCGTAGGTCGCACCGAGGGGGTACGCCCGTCCCGGCCACACCTGCATGCGATGCTCTCCTTCCGCCGCTGCCGTCCGGCTGCTGCCGCCGCACCGGGGCATCCTTGCCCAGGCGACGCGAAAGGGACGGTGTGTCGGGCTGCAATCCCTCGTACGGACGTACGGGCAGGGCAAGTTGATGGGGGTTCAGGGTGCGGCCCTTCCAGGGCCGCAGTAGTCTTCCTTGATCGCTCAACAGGGTCAGGAAGGCGGTGCGCGGGTGGGTGCGGGAGGGCTTGAGCTCCCCCCAGGTGAAGGCGGCGACGACGGTGACGGGGAGGCCGCCGGCGTACCGGCCGGTGCGGTGTCACTGGCGCGTCCCATGGAGATCGGCGCGGACCTCGACTGGGATGCCGACGCGTGGGCCGAGGTGCGCACCCGGGCCCGGCGTGCGGGGCGCGCGTACATCTGGCTGAATCTCGTCGAGCAGCGGCTGCGGGCCGTCGTGTCCGCCGTGCTGCGGCCCATCTACGAGCCGGTGCACGGCGACGAGTGGGTCATCGCCGCGGCAGGTCCCGCCGGTCAGGAGTGGGTCCAACGGGCCGTCGCAGTACGGGAGGTGAGCCGCCGCAAGGGCTATCTGCTCGACCCCGCCGACGACAACGTTCTCTGCTTCCTCACGCTGCCGCAGCTGCGCGAGCTGATGGTGCAGCACTGGCCGTGCTTCGAGCCGTACTTCGACGACCGGCGCGAGGTCGAACTCGCCCTGGACGAGCTGGAGGTGGCGCGCAGCGCCGTCGCCCGCAACCGCGCGCTGTCCGAGACCGTGCTCGCGCAGGCGGAGCGCACGTGCGCCCGGCTGCTGGAACTGCTGGGCGCCTCCCGGGACGACGCGCCCTCCGCGCACCGGCTGCCCGTCGACGCGGTCGAGGATCTCGTCGGTGACCGCTTCGCCGACGTGGTGGGCGTCCACTCCGACCGTGTCCGCCTCCAGCGGCGGCTGCCCGCCGAGGACCTCTTCGGCGGCGCCCGGCGGCTGGACGCCATGGGCATAGGTCTCAATCTCCTGGTGCAGAACTACTCGGGCCGCCGCCTGGTGCGCCTGGCCGCGTCCGGGTGCCGGCTGCGGCTGCTCTTCCTCAACCCGGCCAGCAGCGCCGTGCGCCGCAGGGAGCGCGAACTGGGCATAAAGAAGGGCGAGTTGAGCCGCACCGTGGAGATGAACATCCTCCACATGCGCCGCGTGCGGGCGCGGCTGCGCGACACCGGCGCGTTCGAGATCCATGTCTTCGACGAGACGCCGCGCTTCTCCGCGTACATGGTCGACGGTGACGGCGCGGACGGCCTGGCCGTCGTGCAGCCTTATCTGCGGCGGGTCCGTGGCATGGAGGCCCCCGTGCTGGTCCTGCGCGGCGGGGGAAGGGATCTCGTCCAGCGGCGCGGGGAGCACGACAAGCCGCAGGACGAGGGCGTGCACGGGCTGTTCCAGACCTACCGTGAGGAGTTCGAGTCCGCGTGGACGGACTCGCGTCCGGTGTCGTGAAACGCGGTGCGGCCCACTGCTGGCACACACCTCTTCTAAGCTGCCGCACATGACGACTTACGCGGCGCTACTGCGGGGGATCAATGTGGGCGGCCACAAGAAGGTGCCCATGGGCGAGCTGAGGAACGTCATGGCGGGCATGGGCTGGAGCGACGTCCGCACCTATCTGCAGAGCGGCAACGCGGTCTTCACCACCGACGACGCCGACCCGGGCGACCGCCTGGAGCGGGCCATCGAGGAGCACTTCGGCTTCGAGGTCCGCTGCCTGGTCCGCACGGCCGAGGAGTTGCGCACCGTGGCCGCCGCCTGCCCCTACCCGGCGGCGGAGCTGGACCCGGCCAAGCTGCTGGTCCTCTTCCTCGAAGAGGCCCCCGCAAAGGGGCACTTCGACTCGGTGGACGAGTCGAAGTTCGCCCCCGACACCTTCCAGCACGCGGGCAGCGCCGTGTACTGCTACTTCCCGGAGGGGATGGGCCGCAGCAAGCTCCCCGCCGCTCTCGAGGCCGTGCGCCCCAAGGTGACGATGACCGGCCGCAATTGGCGAACCGTCCAGCGGCTGATCGAGCTCGCGAGCTGAAACGTTCGCGAGCGGATCGCAGTCCGCTCAAGAGTTGAACGTAGGTGAGTCATGGCGGTCAGATATATGACCGAACTGACGCCTCGTCAGGTCAAGTTGGGGTGATACGGGGCGCTTTGGTGAGGCGCTTCGAAAGTTGTGTATGTCACACCCGCTCATACGGGTTGAGGTGAGCGGATCAATCAGACAGTGTTTCGAGTCACCCGGTTGCGGATCTTCGCGCCCGCGGACCGGGGGTGAAAACAGACATAAAACCCCCCACACCTCACGAGGAGGACCCTCGTCATGGCAACCAACACGCCCAGAAGCCCGGAGAAGTCCGCCAGGCGTCGTCGTATCACTGTGGCCACCGGTGTCGCCGCGGCGGTGATCGGGGCGGCCACGCTGCTGACGCTGCCTGCCGGCGCCGCACCGGCTGAGGGCCACGTGTTCGGCACCAAGGCCAAGGGCACTGTCGACGGCAGCTACATCGTCATGCTGAAGGACGACAAGGGTGCCAACTCCGTGAAGGCTGCGGGGAGCGACCTGGCCGAGCAGTACGGCGGCAAGGTCAAGAACACCTACGACTCCGCCATCAACGGCTTCTCCGCCAAGGGCCTCAGCGCCAAGGAGGCCCGCCAGCTGGCCGGCAACTCCCAGGTCGAGAAGGTCGTCCAGAACCACACCTTCACGGTGAACGAGACGCAGTCCAACCCGCCGTCGTGGGGCCTGGACCGCATCGACCAGAAGGAGACCAAGGGCGACAAGAAGTACACCTTCCCGGACAACGCCGGTGAAGGCGTCACGGCGTTCGTCATCGACACCGGCGTCCGCATGACCCACAAGGACTTCGGCAAGCGTGCGAAGTCCGGCTTCGACGCCATCGACGGCGGCGAGGCGGACGACGGCCAGGGCCACGGCACGCACGTCGCGGGCACCATTGCCGGCACCGACCACGGTGTCGCCAAGAAGGCCAACATCGTTGCCGTGCGTGTGCTTGACGACCAGGGCTCCGGCACCACCGAGCAGGTCGTCAAGGGCATCGACTGGGTGACCAAGAACGCCAAGGGTCCCTCCGTCGCCAACATGTCCCTCGGTGGCCCGAAGGACGAGGCGCTGGACTCCGCGGTGCAGAAGGCCGTCGACTCCGGCATCACCTTCGCCGTCGCCGCGGGCAACGAGAGCCAGGACGCCGACAACGCGTCGCCGGCCCGGGTGAAGGACGCCCTGACCGTCGCCGCCAGCGACGACGCCGACAAGCAGGCCGACTTCTCCAACTTCGGCAAGCTGGTCGACATCTACGCGCCCGGCGTCGACATCGTCTCGGCGACCAACACCGGTGACGACGCCACGGAGACGCTGTCGGGTACCTCGATGGCTTCCCCGCACGTCGCGGGCGCCGCGGCTCTCTTCCTCGGCGCGAACAAGGACGCCAAGCCGGCGGACGTCGCCAAGGGCCTGAGTGAGCAGGCGACGAAGGACGCGATATCCAACCCGAGCGAGGGCACGAAGAACGAGCTCCTGAACGTCGGCAAGTGACCGGCGGGTCTGCCCGCTGAGCACTGAGCGGGCAGCACCACGAGCTCCATCAGCACCACGGGCCGCCCGTCGCGCTCCTCAAGGGGCGCGGCGGGCGGCCGCGTTCGTGCCGCGCGCGTCCGGCCCCTACGGGGTCTCGGTGGCCGTTCCTCCTGCGGCCCGGCAGGGGTCCTGTGCGGGGCTTCTGCCCGCCGGTTGCGTCTTCCGCGCCCTCGCCCGGCCCGTGGCTGCGGTTTCCGCGCCGGCCTCTTCCGGTATTCGAGACGTTCCGTGAATTCATTGACGGCGCCCCGTAATTGCTGGCAAGCTCATTTCCGTGAATCAGTCTGCGATTCTTGTAGCGCGTCTGCACGTCGACCTGCGACGGCACGCCAGCGCCATCTGTGCCGCTGGTTCCTGAGCCCTGCGCTCGGCTGATTCCGGTTCCGCTCTGCTCTCCGCTCCGCCCCTCGCGGGGCCGATCCGAGCTGCGGTTCTTCCGTCCGTTCCATGATCACGCGAGGTCTCCGTGAACGACGGCTGTTTCCGGATTCGCCTTTCACCCGTCCACTGAGCGAATTCCCGCCGTTTCACCGCCGCTTGCCGCACGCGAGCCGCAAATCCCCGGTCCGCGTGGCACCGGTGTGCCGTGTCCCTCACGGCAGTTCGGACAGGGGCCTCACCCGTACCGGCCCGCTTTTGAGAATTCTCCGTGAAGGAGCTTCCGAATGACTTCCGCCCTTTCCGCCGCCGCGCGCCATCTGCGCGTGGTCGACGAGACCGCCTCCCACGATCCCGCCGCCCGCGACGAGCCCGGCGACCGGCAGCCCGGCGAACAGACGCCCCTGGTGGGCTACGTCGTGCTCGTCCCACAGGGCACCGACCCGAACGAACTCTTCACCGCCGACGGCACCAGAGTCCGGCTGCTCCCCGCGCTGCCCGCGGACCTGCCCCCGGCGAGGCAGCTGCCCGGCCAGCCGCCGCCGCAGCCCCCGGTCGCGGCGGCGGAGGGGCTGCACGTCGATCCGGACCGGCACACGGCGCAGACCGACGGACGCCAACTCGACCTGACCTACCTGGAGTTCGAGCTGCTGGCCCACTTCGTGGCGCACCCGCACCGGGTGCACAGCCGCAGCCATCTCGTGTCCGCGCTGTGGGGCTACAGCCACGTCGGTGACGGCCGCACCGTCGATGTGCACGTGGCCCGGCTGCGGCGCAAGCTCGGCCGCTTCCGGGACACGATCGTCACCGTCCGCCGCGTCGGCTACAAGTACGAGCCGGGCAGGGCGCTTTGAGGCCTGGCGCCCACGCCCGCTGAGAGGCGGGCAGCCGGAGCCGGGCGCGCGGTCCTTGCAGGGGCCCCGCCCGGCGCCGGACCAGGCCGTCAGGCACTCAGCGCCAGCGGCCCGCGCGCTGCCGCCTCGTCATAGCGCAGCACCAGCAGCTCCGCCAGCTCCGGCGCGGGACCCAGCACCGGTGCCAGCACGTCGGCCCGCGCCTCGATCGCGCCGTTGCGGATGCGGTCGGGAAGATGACCGGGCGCGATGACGTACGGGGCCACCGCCACATGCCGGATGCCGTCGGCACGCAGCCCGCGCACGGCGTCCTCGGTACGGGGAAGGGAGGCGGAGGCGAACGCAGGACGCACGGCACACCAGCCACCGGTGCGCCGCCACTCCCGCGCGGTCTGTGCGATCACTGCGATCGCCTCCGGGTCGGAGGAGCCCGCCGAGGCCAGCACGACCCCGGTCGAGCGGTGTTTCCCGGGCCGCAGGCCGGCCTCGCGCAACCGGCGCTCCAGGGCGCCGACGAGCAGCGGATGCGGGCCCAACACGTCGGCCTGCCGCACGCGCAGCCGCGGCAGCCGGGACGTCACCTCGTTCAGCACGGCGGGGATGTCGGACTTGGCGTGGAAGGCGCGGCTGAGCAGCAGCGGCAGGGCGACGATGTCGCGGACACCCTCCGCGTGCAGCCTCTCCAGGAGCCGCGGCACCGACGGGGCGTTGAATTCCAGATGCGCCGCCTCCACGCGCAGCGCGGGACGCAGCGCCCTCACGCGCGCACAGAGCGCCGCGACGGTCGCGGCGTGCCGCGGGTCGCGGCTGCCGTGTGCGATGACCACCAGAGTGGGTCGTGTCGCATCGTGCATGGCGGTCGTCCGTTCCCTTTCCGTCCGTGCCGGCCCGGTTCCGTTCCGACCGGGCTCTGGTCCTTCGCTGTCTCTCGTTGTTGCTGGTTGTCGTTCTCCGGGTTCAGTTGTCGCTCGTTCCCGGCGGGCCGCGTGCGGGCTGCCGGCGCTCAGTGGGCCGTCGCCAGGAGGCCGCGCTGGCGCAGCACCCTCCGCTCCAGCGGTGCGAAGATGAGCAGTTCGATGCCGATGCCGACGAGGAGGATGAGGAGGATCGCGCCCAGCACCAGCGGCATGTCCTGGTAGGCGCGTCCGGTCTCCAGCAACTGCCCGAGTCCGGCGCCGAGTTCGGGAGACGTGGCGATCAGTTCGGCGGCCATCAGCGAGCGCCACGAGAAGGCCCAGCCCTGCTTGAGACCCGCGATGTAGCCGGGCAGCGCACCGGGCAGCAGCACATGCCTCACCCCGTGGATCCCCGTCGCGCCGATGACGTGCCCCGCGCGCAGATGCAGCGGCTGGATGCGGTCGACGCCCGCGACCAGTCCGTTCGCGATGGACGGCACCGCGCCGAGCAGCACCACCGCGTAGATGGTGGCGTCCGTCAGCCCGAACCAGATGATCGCGGCTGGCACCCACGCTACCGACGGCAGCGACTGCAGCCCCGAGAGGATCGGCCCGATCGCCGCGCGCACGGACTTCACCTGCGCCACCAGCAGTCCGAGCAGCGTGCCCAGGACCAGCGCCACGGCGAAGCCCATCGCACCCCGCGAGACGCTCTGCCAGATGATCGACAGGATGGTGCCCTTGTACCACTCCTCGGCCAGGGCGTCCCACACCATCAGCGGACTCGGCAGCTGGTACGGCTCCTTGATGTGCAGCGCGAACGCCAGCTGCCACAGCGCCAGTACGAGCACGACGGCGATCGTCGGCGGCAGCGCCTTCCGGCGCAGCACCTGTGCGAGCGGCAGACGCGCGGAGGTACGGGCGTCGAGCGCGTCGAGGCCCGCCTCCAGACCCGCCAGGTCCCCGGCGTCGTCCCGCTTCGCATGGCCCGCGGACCGCTTGCTCTCCGCGTCCACGGGCCTGGAGTCAGTGCTGGCCATGGCGGCGGATCTCTCCCCTCAGCTCCTCGGTGATCTCCGCGGACAGGTTCGCCACGTCCGTGTCCTCGATGCGCCGCGGGTGGGGGATGTCCACGGTCCACTCGCGGGCGACACGGCCCGGCCGGGAGGAGAGCAGCACCACGCGCTGCGCGAGGCGCACGGCCTCCCGCACGTTGTGTGTCACGAAGAGGACGGAGACGCCGGTCTCCGACCAGATCCGCGTGAGCTCCTCGTGCAGCACGTCACGCGTGATCGCGTCCAGCGCGGCGAAGGGCTCGTCCATCAGCAGCAGCCGGCTGTCCTGGGCGAGCGCCCTGGCCAGAGCGACGCGCTGCCGCATACCGCCCGACAGCTCGTGCACACGCTTGCGGTGCGCGCCCTTGAGCCGCACAAGCTCCAGCAGCCGCTCCGCTTCCGGCCTCCGCTCGGGCTTGGGCACGCCCCGCAGTTTCAGGGCCAGTTCGATGTTCCGGCCGGCGGTGAGCCACGGGAAGAGCGCGTGCTCCTGGAACATCAGCGAGGGGCGGCCGCCGGGCACGTCGATGGTGCCCGCGGACGGCTTGTCGAGCGCCGCGACGAGGTTGAGCAGCGTCGACTTGCCGCAGCCGCTCGCGCCGAGCAGCGTGACGAACTCCCCGGGGCCGACGTCGAGAGCGATGTCGTCCAGCACCAGCTGCTCCGCGCCCGCGCGACCGAAGGACTTGGAGACGTGGTCGATGCGGGCGGCGTAGCCCGCCTCCTCCATGGCGGGGCGCGCGTCGGCGACGCCCGTGTGCGCCGTGCCGGGCGCGGGCCCGGTGGTCAGTGTCGTGGTCATCGCGCTCACCTCCATGGGTGTGGTGCGTGGTCGTGGAAGGTGCCGGCGGGCGTCAGCGGCCGAGCCCCGCGTCGTCGACGACGGGCCGTCCTTCGCCCTTCAGCACCCGGTTGAGGATCGAGAGGTCGTAGATGCCGCCGAGGTCGGCCTTCTTCATCAGCCCCGCCTCGACGCCGTGCTCGGCCTCCTTCGCCAGCGTCGTGGCCAGCGGGTCGTCGGTGACCTCGATGTCCTTGAAGGAGAGGTCGAGTACGTCCTTGGGCAGCGCCCTGCCCGAGTCCCGCTCCAGAGCGGTGTTGATGTGCTTCTTCGCCTCTTCCGGGTGCTCGCGGATCCAGGCGTTGGTGCGCACCGAGCCGCGGACGACGGCCTCGACCACGTCCGGGTGCTTCTCCAGGAAGTCCTGCCGCACCACCAGGTTCGTGGTGACGAACTTGCCGTGCTTCCACAGCTTCTTCTCGTTCAGCAGGACCTTCCCGCCCCTGGCGACGATGCTGGAGGCGGTGGGCTCGGGCACCCACGCGCCGTCGATGCCGCCCTGCTGGAACGTCGTCGGGATCTCCTTGTTGTCCTGCCGGAGGACGGAGACGTCGCCCTTGCCGGTGTCCGGGCTGACCCGCAGGCCCTTTCCCGCGAGGAAGTCGAGGAGCGCGACGTCCTGCGTGTTGCCGAGCTGCGGGGTGGCGATCCGCTTGCCCTTCAGGTCCCCGAGCGAGGGCACCTTCTTCGGGTTCACGACGAGCGACGCCCCGCCCGAGGTGGCGCCCGCGACGATCCTGAGGTTCTTGCCACCGGACTTGGTGTAGCCATTGACGGACGGGGAGGGGCCGACCCAAGTCATGTCGACCGCCTTGGCGTTGAGCGCCTCGATGGCTGCCGGCCCCGCGTTGAAGACCTGCGTCGAGGCCTTCGTGCCGCCCAGCTCCCGCGGGATCTCACCGCCGTCGCGCAGGCCCACCAGCGGGGTCGCGTGAGTGACGTTGCCGAAGTAGCCGACCTTCACCTCGTCGAGGCCGTCGACCTTCTTGCCGCCCGCGGCCGCCGGGCCGCCCTTGCCCTTCGGCGCCTTGGAGCCGTAGCCGCACGCCGTCGCCAGCAACGGCAGCGCGACCAGCACGGCGAGCGCGCGGAGCGTTCGCCGCTGTGCCGATCTGCTGGCGGGCATGGGGCAGGTCCTCTCGGAAGGCTGCCGGGCCTGGCGGGGCGGTTCTGGCCCGGGTCGGTGTCGGGGCGGTGCGGATACGGGCTGCCGTCTAGAAGTCCCAGCCGTCGTCGTCCGGCGCCCGTCCGGCCTCGGCCTCGGCGGTCTCCCGCACGGCGTCGGCGAAGGCGTGACCGGCCATGCCCGCGGTGAGCGTCGAGCCGTCCGCGGGGTCGATGAGGACGAAGGAGCCGGTGCGGCGCGAGTCGGCGTACGCGTCGACGGGCAGCGGCTCGGACGTGCGCAGTACGACGCGTCCGATGTCGTTGGCGACCAGGCGCCCCGGCTCGGGGTGCTGGGAGAGGTCGTCCAGCGTGAGCCGCGAGGGGATCTCCTTCACGATCGCCTTGACGGTGCGGGTGGTGTGCTTCAGCAGCACGCGGGCGCCGGGCGTCAGAGGCGTGTCATGAAGATGGCAGACGGTCGCGGTCAGGTCCTGGCTGGGAGTGACCGTCGCGTCGGACGGCACGATCATGTCGCCGCGGGAGATGTCGAGGTCGTCGGCGAGCAGCACCGTCACGGACTGCGGCGCCCAGGCCACGTCCACGGACTGGCCCAGCACGTCCAGGCCCTCGATCGTGCTGCTGCGTCCCGAGGGCTGCACCGTCACCCGCTGCCCGACGCGCAGCAGACCGGACGCGATCTGGCCCGCGTAGCCGCGGTAGTCGGGGCGTTCGGCGGACTGCGGGCGGATGACGTACTGGACGGGGAAGCGTGCCGGGTCGTCGCTGGGGTCGTCGCCGACAGCGACGGTCTCCAGGTGCTCCAGCACGGTCGGGCCGCCGTACCAGTCCATGTGGGCGGACGCGGTCACGACGTTGTCGCCGACGAGGGCGGAGATCGGAATGGCGGTGATCTCCGGGACCCCGAGGGAGGCCGCGTAGCGGGTGAACTCCTCGGCGATGCGCGCGAAGACGTCCTCGTCGTAGTCGACCAGGTCCATCTTGTTGACCGCGAGGACGACGTGCGGGACACGCAGCAGCGCGGCGACGGCGGCGTGCCGGCGCGTCTGCTCCACGACGCCGTTGCGGGCGTCGACGAGGACGACGGCCAGCTCGGCGGTCGAGGCGCCGGTGACCATGTTCCTCGTGTACTGCACGTGGCCCGGTGTGTCGGCGAGGATGAACCGCCGCCGCGGCGTGGCGAAGTAGCGGTAGGCGACGTCGATGGTGATGCCCTGCTCCCGCTCGGCGCGCAGACCGTCGGTCAGCAGCGCCAGGTCGGGAGTGTCCTGACCGCGGTTGCGCGAGGCGGACTCCACCGCTTCCAGCTGGTCGGCCAGCACCGACTTCGAGTCGTGCAGCAGCCGTCCCACCAGCGTCGACTTGCCGTCGTCGACGGAGCCGGCGGTCGCGAAGCGCAGCAGCGACGTCGCCGCGAGCGCGGCGTCGGCCGCGGCGTCCACCGGACCCTGACCGGAGAAGGAGGTGGTCATGATCAGAAATACCCCTCGCGCTTGCGGTCCTCCATGGCGGCCTCCGAGAGCTTGTCGTCGGCCCGCGTCGCACCGCGTTCCGTCAGCCGGGACGCGGCGATCTCGGCGATGACCTTCTCGATGGAGTCGGCGTCGGAGTCGACGGCACCCGTGCAGGACATGTCGCCGACGGTGCGGTAGCGCACCTTGCGCAGCTCCACCCGCTCGTCGTCGCCGGGGCCGCCCCACTCGCCGGGGGCAAGCCACATTCCGGAGCGCGAGAAGACCTCACGCTCATGTGCGTAGTAGATGGCGGGGAGTTCGATCTTCTCGCGGGCGATGTACTGCCACACGTCCAGCTCGGTCCAGTTCGACAGCGGGAAGACACGCACGTGCTCGCCCGGAGCATGGCGCCCGTTGTAGAGCTGCCACAGCTCGGGCCGCTGACGGCGCGGGTCCCAGCCGCCGAACTCGTCGCGCAGGGAGAACACCCGCTCCTTGGCCCGCGCCTTCTCCTCGTCGCGGCGTCCGCCGCCGAAGACCGCGTCGAAGCGGTTGGTCTCGATGGCCTTCAGCAGGGGGACCGTCTGCAGCGGATTGCGGGTGCCGTCGGGGCGCTCCCGCAGCTCACCGCGGTCGATGAACTCCTGCACCTCGGCCACGTGCAGCCGCAGCCCGTGCTGCGCCACGACGCGGTCGCGGTACTCGAGCACCTCGGGGAAGTTGTGCCCGGTGTCCACGTGCAGCAGCGTGAACGGCACCGGCGCCGGCGCGAATGCCTTGAGCGCCAGATGCAGCATGACGATGGAGTCCTTGCCGCCGGAGAAGAGGATCACCGGGCGCTCGAACTCGCCCGCGACCTCGCGGAAGATGTGCACACCCTCCGACTCCAGCGCGTCCAGATGCGAGAGCGCGTACGGGTTGTCCCGTTCCTCCAGCGTCGTGACAGCCGTCCTCACAGCAGTCCCCTCTCACTCAGCAGCGCGCGCAGCGCCGCAGCGGATTCCTCCACGCCCTGCCGGTGTGCCTCGATCCGCAGATCCGGCTGCTCGGGGGCCTCGTACGGATCGTCCACGCCCGTCAGTCCGGAGATCTCGCCCGAAGCCTGACGCGCGTACAGTCCCTTCACATCGCGCTGCGAGCACACGTCCACCGGAGTGGCGACGTGCACCTCCAAGTACCCGGTGCCGGCGGCCTGGTGGCGCTTGCGCACCGCCTCACGGCTGTCCGCGTACGGTGCGATCACGGGAACGAGGACGGTCACGCCGTGCGAGGCGAGCAGCTCGGCCACGAAGCCGATGCGCTGCACGTTCAGGTCGCGGTCCTCGCGGGAGAAGCCGAGCCCCGAGGAGAGGAAGGTACGGATCTCGTCCCCGTCCAGCACCTCCACGCGGCGGCCCTGCGCGGCGAGTTGCTCCGCCAGCACGGTCGCGATCGTCGTCTTGCCCGCGCTCGGCAGCCCCGTGAGCCAGACCGTGGCCCCGGACTCCTGCCGCTGTGTCGCTGTCGTCATCTCCCGCTCCCTGTCACGGAGTTCACCCTCACAGGTGGATCCCGCACTCGGTCTTGGCCTGGCCCGACCAGCGTCCGGCACGTGCGTCCTCGCCCTCGAGAACCCGCCGTGTGCACGGGGCGCATCCCACCGAGGGGTAGCCGTCGGAGAGCAACGGGTTGGTCAGCACGCCGTGTTCGGCGATGTAGGCGTCGACGTCGGCCTGACTCCAGCGGGCGATCGGCGAGACCTTGACCTTCTGCCGGCGCTCGTCCCAGCCGACGACGGGCGTGCCGGCACGAGTCGGCGACTCGTCGCGGCGCAGGCCAGTCGCCCACGCGTCGTACTGGCGCAGACCCTCCTCGAGGGGCGCCACCTTCCGCATCGCGCAGCACAGATCGGGATTCCGGTCGTGCAGCTTCGGGCCGTACTCGGCGTCCTGCTCGGCCACGCTCTGCTTCGGCGTCAGCGTGACCACCTCGACGTCCATGACGGCGGCCACGGCGTCACGCGTGCCGATCGTCTCGGGGAAGTGGTAGCCGGTGTCGAGGAAGACGACGCGGACGCCCGGGGCGACGCGTGACGCGAGATGCGCCACCACCGCGTCCTCCATGGACGAGGTGACGCAGAAACGGTCACCGAAGGTGTCCGTGGCCCAGCGCAGCACCTCCAGCGCCGGTGCCTCCTCCAGATCCCGGCCCGCCTCCTCCGCGAGCCGCTGCAGCTCCTCGGCGGAATGCCGTTGTGCGGCTGTGGTCATGGCGTGCGCCGTCCTTCCTGGCTGCTGCCTTCCTGACTGCCTTCGCCGCCCGTGCCGTCCGGGCCGGCGCCTCCGCGCTGCAGGCCCCTGGCCAGCAGCCCGAGGAACGCGAGCTTGAACGCCCGGTTGCAGGCGGTGCATTCCCAGGCCGCGCCCTTGCCCGCGCCCGCTGCCTCACCGGTCTCCTCCGAGGGGCGCAGGTCCTCGTCGCCGCAGTAGGGGCAGTAGAACGGCGCGGCACGCTCGCTCACTGTGTCCCCCGCTCAGCCTTGGCGCGCTTTGACGCGTCGGCTTCCCTCGTTGCTGCTCGCTCCTTCGTCGCTGCGCGGCTCCTTGGTCCAGCCGACGCCGCGCGCCGCGGCTCGCTCACTGTGCCTCCCGCTCAGCCTTGGCGCGCTTGGACGCGTCGGCTTCCCTCGTTGCTGCTCGCTCCTTCGTCGCTGCGCGGCTTCTCGGTCCAGCCGACGCCGCGCGCCGCGGCTCGCTCACTGTGCCTCCCGCTCAGCCTTGGCGCGCTTTGACGCGTCGGCTTCCCTCGTTGCTGCTCGCTCCTTCGTCGCTGCGCGGCTTCTCGGTCCAGCCGACGCCGCGCGCCGCGGCTCGCTCACTTCAGCGCACCCTCTTCCGCGCGAGCCGCCCACTGGGCGAAGCGCTCGCCGTCCTCGCGCTGCTCCTGGAAGTTGAGCAGCACGCGCTCGATGTAGTCGGGCAGCTCCGTGGCGGTGACCTTCAGGCCGCGGACCTTCCGGCCGAAGCCCGGCTCCATGCCGAGGGAGCCGCCCAGGTGCACCTGGTAGCCCTCGACCTGCTCGCCGTCCGCGTCCGTGACGAGCTGGCCCTTCAGACCGATGTCGGCGACCTGGATGCGGGCGCAGGAGTTGGGGCAGCCGTTGAGGTTGATGGTGACCGGCTCGTCGAACTCGGGGAGGCGGCGCTCCAGTTCGTCGATGAGCGACGAGCCGCGTGCCTTGGTCTCGACGATGGCCAGCTTGCAGAACTCGATGCCGGTGCAGGCCATGGTGCCGCGGCGGAAGACCGACGGGCGGGCCGTGAGGTCGAGCGCCTCCAGCGCCTCCGTCAGGGACTCCACCTGGTCCGCGGCCACGTCGAGGACGATCATCTTCTGCTCGGCAGTGGTACGGACGCGGCTCGAGCCGTGCGTCTCCGCGAGGTCCGCGATCTTGGCGAGCGTGCCGCCGTCGACGCGGCCCACGCGCGGTGCGAAGCCGACGTAGTAGTTGCCGTCGCGCTGCTCGTGCACGCCGATGTGGTCGCGCCACTGCTGGACGGGCGCCTCGGGCGCGGGGCCGTCCGCCATCTTGCGGAGCAGGTACTCGTCCTCCAGCACCTGACGGAACTTCTCCGCGCCCCAGTCGGCGACGAGGAACTTGATGCGGGCGCGGGTGCGCAGCCGCCGGTATCCGTAGTCCCGGAAGACCGAGACGATGCCCTCGTGCACGTCCGCGACGTCTTCGATGGGCACCCAAGCACCGAGCCGTACGCCCAGCTTGGGGTTGGTCGACAGGCCGCCGCCGACCCACACGTCGAAGCCCGGGCCCAGCTCGGGGTGTTCGACGCCGACGAACGCGACGTCGTTGATCTCGTGCGCCACGTCGAGCAGCGGCGACCCGGAGACCGCGGTCTTGAACTTCCGCGGCAGGTTCGAATAGGCGGGATTGCCGATGACCCTGCGGTGGATCTCGTCGATGGCGGGCGTGCCGTCGATGATCTCGTCGGCGGCGATGCCCGCGACGGGGGAGCCGAGAATGACGCGGGGGGTGTCGCCGCACGCCTCGGTGGTCGAGAGGCCGACGCCCTCCAGCCGGCGCCAGATCTCCGGCATGTCCTCGATGCGGATCCAGTGGAATTGGACGTTCTGCCGGTCGGTGATGTCCGCGGTGCCGCGCGCGAAGTCCTGCGAGATCTCGCCGATCGTGCGCAGCTGCTGTGTCGTCAGCTGGCCGCCGTCGATGCGCACCCGGAGCATGAAGTACTCGTCGTCCAGTTCCTCCGGCTCCAGCACGGCGGTCTTGCCGCCGCTGATCCCGGGCCTGCGCTGGGTGTAGAGACCCCACCAGCGCATGCGGCCGCGCAGATCGGCGCCGTCGATGGACTCGAAGCCGCGGTGTGCGTAGATCGTCTCAATGCGCGTCCGCACATTGAGACCGTCGTCGTCCTTCTTCGTCTGCTCGTTGCCGTTGAGCGGAGTGAAGTGACCGGCGGCCCACTGCCCCTCGCCGCGATGGCGTCCGGCCTTGCGGCGGCTCGGTGCGGAAGCGGGACGCTTGGAGGTGTCGGCCATGGCAGTTGTCCTTCGGGGTCCTTCAGGTGTCCTTCGGGCGGAGCCCGGCCGGGCGGCCGGGCAGCCGGACACAGCCGGTCGTCGAAGACGGGTGCAGGTCAGCGGGTACGTGCGCGCGACACACCTGTGTTGTCCCTGCGTGCGGCATTTCGCGCACGCGCGGAAGGCAAGGGAGGGCCGCGGCGGTTCAGTCGGTGGGAGCGCTTCCCCCTGGGGGAACCTCCCGGGCCGTCAGGCCCAGGGGACTTCGGCCGGGGGTGCCCCCGCGCGACATTGAGGGGGGCGGCTCGAGATGGTTGGTGCTGGGACTGTCAGCCCGCGCGACAGATGGCGCTGGACATGCGGCCGAAGTCGACGTGGCGTCGACTCACCAAGGCGATTCCAGCGCGAGACATGACGGAAGCCTCGCACGGTGCCGAACGGGCAGTCCACCAATATCCAGTATGTGGACAATCCTGTCCTGAATGACGGGACGATGCCCTCTTGACAGTCAGGCGGACGGGACCCTCACTCCGCAGCCGGGCGCTGTGCCGGCGGCCTCGGGGCGGACGCCGCATCCCCCTTCTCCCCGGGAATTTCACGGGTCACTTCCTTGGCGAAGATGCGGAAGCCGCGCCCCTGGTAATTGCCCAGGGCGTACGGGCCGTCCTTGCTGCATGTGTGCAACCACACGCGGGAGGTCGGCGGGCGCCCGTCCCACCGGTCCGCCAGATCCCAGGCGCGGCGGGTGCCGTGCGCCAGCAGCCGCCCGCCGATGCCGCGGCCCCGGAACTCGGGAAGAAGGCCGAAGTAGCTGATCTCCACCGTGCTGCCCGGACGGGCGCCGCGCCCCGAGGTGTCCTCGGTCGCACCGTCCAGCTCGATGTAGCCGGCGGGCGTGCCCCGTTCATAGGCCACCCAGGTCTCCACGCCCGGGCGCTCCAGCCAGAGGCGCCACTGCTCCCGCGTCCACGGCAGTCGGTCCGTCCACTCCACGTCCTCGCCGACCTCGCAGTAGAGGAACCGGCTGAAGGCCACGGAGGGCAGCTCGGACCGCACGATCCGCAGTCCGGTCGCCTCGTCCACGGGACGTGCGTCGATCAGGTCACCGGGAGCGGTCTGCTCCAAGGACCACGTCGTGACGGTTCGCGTCGCGTTCTCGCTCAACCCGGTCTCTCCGTACTCGCTCCAGGCATGCTTGCCGCTCTGCGGACGCGCAGACCGCGCACACGGTTGAGTGCCGCCGCCGTCTCGAAGCGGCGCGGGACGGCGAAGTCCTCGTCCCGCACGGCCAGCAGCGCGTCCGCGCCCGCCGACGCCAGATCGGCGTCGAGCAGGTCCAGCGCTTCCGCGAGCGTACGCGTGCCGTCCACGTGCCCGCGGCGCACCATCAGGTCGAGCGCGAGGCCGATCCCCGCGACCTGACGGGAGTCCGCGATCTGCTCGACGGAGCGCAGATCGACCTCGTGCTCCCCGAACGTCAGCGCGTCCTCGCCGCGCGAGCGCACGCGCCTGCGCCCGCGCGACTCCGGTTCCAGCGACGCCGGGTCGGGGCTGCGGTGCACCACGGGCGGGAAGCTCTCGGCCTCGGCGTGCCGTCCCGTGGGTACGGAGGCGACCTCGCGCGCGCGTTCCGTGACGTCGGAGGGCCGGTAGGCGTCCATCATCAGCACGAGGTCGGCGACCTCCAGATAGTCGCCGGAGCCGCCCATGACCAGCACCGTCGAGACGCCGTGGTCGCGGTGGAGGGAGCGCACGGAGTCCACCAGCGGCGTCAGCGGCTCACGTTCCTTGGCCACCAGGGCCTGCATGCGGGCGTCACGGATCATCAGGTTGGTCGCCGCGGTGTCCTCGTCGATGAGCAGCACCCGCGCTCCCGCCTCGACGGCCTCGCACAGGGACGCCGCTTGTGAGGTGGAGCCGGAGGCGTTGTCGGTCGAGAAGTCGGTGGTGTCGGAGCCGTCCGGGAGATGGCCCACGAAAGCGTGCACATCCACCCGCTCCACGCGCCGCCCGTCCTCGGCACGCAGCTTCACCGTCTCAGGGCGTGAGACGACGAGTTCACGTCCGTCGCCCGGCACGTGGTCCCAGATGCCCGTCTCCAGGGCGCGCAGCAACGTGGACTTCCCGTGGAAGCCGCCGCCGACGATCAGGCTCACGCCCTCGCCCAGCCCCATGCCGGTCACGTTGCCCGCGTTCGGCAGCCGGACCGTCACCCGCATCCCCCCGGGCGAGGAGAACGGCACGACACCCTCGCCCTTCGCCGGGCGGTCGTCCACGCCGCTGCCCCGCGGCAGCACCGCTCCGTCGGCGACGAACGCGACCAGACCGAGTCCGGGCAGCGCCTCGCGGAGCGCGTCGGAGTCCTCGACCGTCTCCACGAACTCGTCCACGGCCGCCGCGTCCAGCGACACGTACCGCAGCGCACGTTCGGCGATGTCCGGCACGAGCCGGCACAGCAGCCGCTGCGCGGTTCGGGCGTCGATGCGGCGGCCGTGACCGGGGAGCGCGAGACCGAACCGGAGCGTCACCGCGCCGTCATCGGCCGAGACCTGGCACGAGCCACGGTCGAGCACCTCCTGGCCGCCCGCGTCGATCCGCAACGCCCGCTCACCGGCCGCGACCTGGGCCGCGCGGCGCGCGAGGAAGCTCGCGAGGGCGCGGCGGCGGACCGGCGTGCTCCACAGCGCGGACGGGAAACCGGCACGCTCCGCGGGCACCCGCACGGCCACGCGGGCCGGCGGCGCGAAGGGGTCGGACTGGCCGCGCACGAGCCGCAGGCTCTCCCCGGTCGTCTCCGCGCCCGGCATCTCCCATGTACCGACGAGGCCCTTGTACCTGCCGTACGAGGCGCCCTCCAGGCGCGCGAGTTGCTGCTCCAGCCCGGCGCGCGGAGTTCCGTGGGTGTGCGAGTCGCCGTCCCCGCGCGGACCACGGGCGCCGGTGCCTCCCCCTGGACCTGGCCGCCCGGGCGGACCCCCCGCCGGCCGGGCGTGCGGTCCGTGTCCCTCGCGCCGGGCGTACGGTCCGCCGCGGCTGCTTCGCGCTCCGCGGTGCGCCCGGTGGCCGCCGGGGCCGCGGCCTTGCTCACGTGGCACTGCGCCTTCCCTTCCCGACGGAGGCTGTCTGCGTCCGGACGATACATACCGGACGGCTCCGGGGCGGTCGCCGGGGAGCGGCTCACGCCCGGCGTGACCGGGTCACCGGCATGCACCCCGCCCGGTACGCCTGCACGGCTGCCCGCGTCACGCCCGTATGCACGGGGGCCTCGTTGACAGGGTCACAGGCGGCTGCTGGACTCCAGCGCGAGCCGTGCGCCCGGCCCGTCGCCCCCGGTCGCCCCCGGTCGCCGCATCCCGAAGCCACCCCGCCCCGAGCCCGAATCCGTGAGGTCCGCATGCCCGCGCCAGTCCCCGCCGCCGACGCCGCCCCCGTCGCCGTGCTCGGCGAATGCGTCGCCGACGCGTTCGTCAGGCCCCCGGCCACGGAGGCGCAGACCCCGGCGATCGGACTGGACGTGCTGCCCGGCGGCGGCCCCGCCAACACCGCGGTCGCACTGGCACGGCTCGCCACCCCCACCCGCTTCCTCGGACGCATCTCCGGGGACGTCTTCGGGCGGCTCTTCCGCGACCATCTGTCCGGCTCCGGCGTCGACTTGAGCCGAACGGTCGCCGCCCGCGAACCCAGCACCCTCGCCGTCGCCGACGTCGACGAGGACGGCCGCGCCGACTACTCCTTCCACGCGGAGAACACCGCCGATTTCCAGTGGACGCCGCGGGAACTCGCCGCCGCGTCCGACGGGCCCCTGTCCTGCCTGCACACCGGTTCCCTGGCGCTCGTACGGCCACCCGGCGGGAAGGCCGTCGAGGACCTGCTGTCGGATGTACGGGAGCGCGCGACCGTGTCGGTCGACCCCAACGTCCGTCCCCTGCTGGTCGATCCGGCCGCCTACCGCAGCGCTCTGCCGCGCTGGTGCGCCGCGGCCGACATCCTGCGCCTGTCCGACGACGACCTCGCGCACCTCGCCCCCGGCGCCACCCCGGAGCAGGCCGCCGAGACCTTCCACGCGCAGGGCGCCCGCCTCGTTGTCGTCACGCTCGGCGCCGACGGCGTCTTCGCCTCCCTCGACGGCGAGCGACTGCGTGCGCCGGCGCCGCCGGTGACCGTCGTGGACTCGGTCGGTGCGGGCGACTCCTTCATGGCCGGCTTCCTCCACTCCCTGCACGGCGCCGGGGCGCTGGGCGGCCGCCTGGACGGCCTCACGCCCGAACAGGTCGCCGCCGCCCTGGACTTCGGCGCCCGCGTGGCCGCGGCGGTGTGCGCGGTCCGGGGGGCGAATCCGCCCTGGGCGGGCGAGGTCTAGCGGCCCGGCACCGCAAACGCTTTCCTCGGTCCGCGCGGTAACAGCGAGGAATTTCGGGCCAGTTGAAAGCGCGGGTTGCTGTGAAGAGCCTTATGAGAATGCCTTCGGCGGACGACAGGGCTTACCGAAACCGCGGCCCGAACAAGGCGGTCGGCGTTATCGCACGGCGAATTCCATGGCGATCTCCACGGCAACTTGTCGAACTCCTCGGCAGCGAGCAGGCGTTCGTGAGCGGGAGTCGTGCCTTGGTGGTGAGTGCGATCGACGACTTCGCCCGTCGCCTGTACGGACCGGGCAGTAGCCTCGGCTGGGCTTCGGCGCCCGCCACCAACGCCACCGGGGTGGCCTCGGCACTGGGCCGAGGCCACCCCGGTGGCGGATGCCCGGGCGCTTACTGCGCGCCGAGGAGGGACTTCACCGGCTCGATGGCGAAGTAGATGAGGAACAGCGCGGCGCTGCCCCACAGCAGCCAGTGGATCTCGCGGGCCTTGCCCATGAACGACTTGATCACCACGTACGCGATGAAGCCGGCGCCGATGCCGTTGGTGATGGAGTACGTGAACGGCATGACCGCGATGGTCAGGAAGGCGGGGATGGCGAGTTCGTAGCGGTCCCAGTCGATGTGCTTGACCTGGGTCATCATCAGGAAGCCGACCACGACGAGCGCCGGGGACGCCGCCTGGAGGGGCACGATGGTCAGGACCGGGGTGAGGAAGAGGGCGAGACCGAACAGGCCTCCTGTGATGAGGCTGGAGAAGCCGGTCCGTGCGCCTTCGCCCACACCTGCCGCGGATTCGATGTAGGTGGTGGCGGACGAGGCCGATGAGGCGCCGCCGGCGACCGCGGCCGCACCGTCGATGAGCAGGACGCGGCCCAGACCGGGGACCTGGCCGCGCTCGTCGAGGAGTCCGGCCTCGGCGGTGACGCCGACGATCGTGCCCATGGTGTCGAAGAAGTCGGACAGGATCAGGGCGAAGACGAGCAGGACGACCGTCAGTATGCCGACCTGGCCGAACGCGCCGAAGATGTCGAAGGCGCCGATGAGCCCGAAGTCGGGGGCGGCGACGGGGTTGTCGGGCAGGGTCGGGGAGGTGACACCCCAGTTCTTCACCTTGGCGAACTCGTTGATGACGATGGCGACGACGGTCATCAGGATGATGCTGATGAGGATCGCGCCCTTGATCTTGCGGGCGACGAGCACGATCGTCACGAGCACGCCGAGGCAGAAGACCAGCATGGGCCAGCCGGTGAGGGTGCCGGTGCCGAGCTGAACGGGGACGGTGGTCTTCGCGGCGTCCGGGATGCGGGTGACGAAGCCGGCGTCCACGAAGCCGATGAAGGCGATGAACAGGCCGATGCCGACGCTGATCGCCTGCTTGAGAGGTTGCGGGATGGCGTGCATGACGGCCTCGCGCAGACCTGTCAGCACCAGGATGCTGATCAGCACGCCCTCGACCACGATGAGGCCCATCGCGTCTTCCCAGTGCATGAGGGGAGCGACCTGGAAGGCGACGATGACGTTGATGCCCAGACCGGTGGCCAGGGCGAGCGGCAGGTTGCCGCCGACGCCCATGATCAGGGTCATCACGCCGGCCACCAGGGCGGTGGCGGTGGCCAGTTGGGCTCCGTCCAGCTGGTTGCCGAACTTGTCCTCCGCGCTGCCCAGGATGATCGGGTTCAGCACGAGGATGTAGGCCATCGTGAAGAACGTGGCGAACCCGCCGCGTATCTCCCGGTTGAACGTCGAACCGCGTTCGCTGATCCGGAAGAACCGGTCGATGGGGCCCCCGGCTCCGGTGTGCGGCGCCGCGGGTGGGCGATGCGTGTTCGTCTGCATGTCTGAGTCTCCTGGACCAACAGGTGTGAGGGGGAAGCGGGGCGCCTGGAGCGTGTGACGGTCGGTGTTACGCATGTGACGCCTTGCCGAGCGGATCATACGCGGCAGGGAGAATTTCACAATTGTCTTGCCGCATCCGAGGTTTAAAGCCTCGAGTCGGCCTCGTGGGTTCCTACAGAATCAGCCCCGATCTATCTCCCAAAAGGGATGCAGGGACTGCAACCCATGGAGTTGCCGTGTGTAACCCCCTACTCTCTCCCCGTGCATCCACCGATCTCCTTCAACGCGCGCGCCGCCCGAACCATGCGCGAGAGACTGGGGATGGCCCCTGGCCACGTCGCTTACGGCATGCGCGCCTCCTACGGCATGAGTCACGTCAGCCCCGACCACATAACCGCATGGGAACGCGGCGACGCCTTCCCGAACGCCAACGAGGTGACAGCCCTGGCCGGCGCCTTGTGGTGCCATCCCGGCGAACTCATGGGCCGGCCCCGTACGTTGCTCGAACACCGGCTCGCCCGCGGCATGTCCGCCGACGACGTCGCCCGTCTCATCGGCCTCGACCTCGATGCGTACCGGCGCATGGAGGAATCGGGCCGTTGGACGGGTGACAAACGGCAGTCCGCCAACCTCGGCAGCCTCTTCAAGCTTCCGCCACGTGACTTCATCGCGGTCACCGGTCAGGAGGAGGAGCTCGCCCGTCTCCTCACCGAAGCCGTCAACACCCGCTGGCAGGCTCACGTCCGCGCCATCGCCAAGCTGGTCGCCATCGATCGCAAGGAGCTCCAGGAACCCCTGCGGGACATGCAGCAGGAGTACCAGGGGCTCATGGCCGCCACCCTCGGCCGGGCCAGCAGCAACGCCACCGCCGAGGAAGGGCGCCGCTTCATGGAGGAGATCGTCGAGCGCTTCTGGGCGCGGCTCCCCGAACACTGACGGGGATTCCCTCAGCCGTCAGCCCTCGGCTCCGCGCGCGGAGCCTTCCGCGCGCCGCCTCCCGGGGCACGGGACCGCCTTCCGGGGCCGCCTTCCGGGTTACGGCACCGCCGGCCGGGCCCGGTCGGCGATCGCGGCGAGGTCCAGCGTGCGTGGCAGCGTGCCGAAGGCCGCTCCCCAGTCGCCGCCGAGGCGCGAGGCGCAGTACGCGTCGGCGACGGCCGCGGGCGCGTACCGCACCAGCAGCGAGCCCTGCAGGACCTGTGCCATGCGCTCCACGAGGCGACGGGCGCGGCCCTCGATGCCCTCCAGGTCCGACAGCTCGGTCAGCAGGTCCTTCATCGCCGCGTCCAGCCGGTGGTCCGCGCCGCGCGCGTGCCCGGTCTCGACGAGGAAGGCGTTCAGCGCCTCCGGCGACCGCTGGAGCGCACGCAGCAGGTCGAGTGCCTGGACGTTGCCCGAGCCCTCCCAGATCGAGTTGAGCGGCGCCTCACGCAGGAGCCTGGGCATCCCCGACTCCTCGACGTACCCGTTGCCGCCGAGGCACTCCAGCGCCTCACCCGCGACCGGCGTCGCGCGCTTGGTCACCCAGTACTTCGCCGCCGGCAGGGCAAGGCGCAGCAGCTGCCGCTCCTGCTCGGCGTCCTCACCGCCGCCGTGTGCCGCGTCGAAGGCCGAGGCGAGGCGCATCGTGAGTGCCGTCGCAGCCTCGGACTCCAGCGCCAGGTCCGCCAGCACGTTCTGCATCAGCGGCTTCTCCGACAGCAGGCCGCCGAACGCGCTGCGGTGCGCGGCATGGTGGGTGGCCTGCGCGACGGCCTGACGCATCAGCGAGGCCGAACCGGTCACGCAGTCCAGACGCGTCGCGGCGACCATCTCGATGATCGTGGCCACGCCACGGCCCACCTCGCCCACGCGCCGCGCCCACGTCGTCCCGTCGAACTCGACCTCGCTGGAGGCGTTCGAGCGGTTGCCGAGCTTGTCCTTCAGGCGCTGGATGCGGAAGGTGTTGCGTGACCCGTCGGGCAGCACTCGCGGCACCAGGAAGCACGTCAGCCCCTCCTCGCCGCCGTCTCCGCCGCCCTCACCGGTGACCTGTGCCAGCACCAGGAAGACGTCGGACATCGGTGCCGAGCAGAACCACTTGTGGCCGCGGAGCGTGTACTCGCCGCTCCCGGCGCCGTCGCCCGTCAGCGGCACGGCGACCGTCGTGTTGGCCCGTACGTCGCTGCCACCCTGCTTCTCGGTCATGCCCATCCCGGCGATGGCACCGGCCTTCGCCCGAGCCGGACGGTCCAGCCCCGGCTCGTAGACGTGCGAGGAGAGCAGCGGCTCCCACTCGGCGGCCACATCGGGCTCCCTGCGCAGGGCCGGCACCGCCGCGTGCGTCATCGAGACCGGGCAGCCGTGACCCGCCTCGACCTGGCTCCACACGAAGAAGCCCGCGGTACGCCGCAGTTGGCCGTCCGGCCGTGACCAGGCGTCGGTCAGGCCCGCACCGACGGCACGGTCCATCAGCCGGTGCCAGGCGGGGTGGAAGTCGACCTCGTCGATGCGGTTGCCGTAGCGGTCGTGCGTACGCAGCACGGGCGGCACCTCGTTGGCCTGCCTGCCCCACTCCTGGACCTCCGCGGAACCGGCGCCGAGGCCCAGCTCGCTCAGTTCGGCACGCACGGCCTCGGAGTGCGCGGGCGAGGCGTGCCGGTCGACCGCCTCGGTGAGGGCGGGGTCCGCCGCGAAGATGTCGTAGTCGACAAGGGGCGGCGGCTGATTGGTCACGGTGTGAGTCGAGGCTGGCATGGCAGATACGTTAAGGAGGTGCAGCCAGCCGACGAAACCCCACCGCGCCAGGGCGGACGCTTCCGCAGGGTGCGCGTCATCTACAGGAACGTACCGAAACGCAAGATGACGTGGCTGTTGCTCAAGGACACCGTCAACTCGTGCATGGAGTACCGGGTGCTCGGCCTCGCGGCCGAGGCGGCGTTCTTCACCCTGATCTCCATCCCGCCGCTGCTCCTGGGCCTCATCGGCCTGCTGGGCTATCTGGACGCCTGGATCGGCACCGACACCATCGCCTCGATCAGGCAGAACTTCCTGGACGCCTCCGCCGCGGTGCTCTCCGACCGCGGGGTGCGGCAGCTGGCCCGGCCCCTGATCGACGACGTCATCCGCGGCGGGCGGCCCGACGTGATCTCTCTCGGGTTCGCGCTGGCGCTGTGGTCCGGGTCGCGTGCCGTGAACGTCTTCATCGACACCATCACGGTGATGTACGGGCTGGACGGGCAGCGCGGCATCGTCAAGACCCGGCTGCTGGCCTTTCTGCTCTACCTCGTGGCCCTCCTCGTCGGCGCCGTCGCGCTGCCGCTGATGGTGGCGGGGCCCGAGGCCGTGGTGCGGCTCGTCCCGCAGGCGCAGTGGGCGGTCACCGCCTTCTACTGGCCCACGGTGCTGCTGCTGTCGGTGGCCTTCCTCACTACGCTCTACCACGTGTCCGTGCCCGTGCGTTCGCCGTGGCGGGAGGACATCCCTGGCGCGCTCGTGGCGCTGGTGATGTGGGTGCTCGGCAGCGTGCTGCTGCGCCTCTACATCACCAACACCGTCGAAGGGCCCACGATCTACGGGTCGCTGGCCGCCCCGGTCGCCGTGCTCCTGTGGATCGGTGTCTCCGCGTTCGCCGTGCTGGTGGGCGCGGCCGTCAACGCGGCGATCGACCACGTCTGGCCGTCCGTCGCGACGGCCGCGGCCCGGCGCATGAACGAGCGGGCGCGTGAGGAGGCCGCCGCGGAGGTCGTCGCGGCGGCGGCCGCGCGGCGCGCGATGCGCAGCGCGGAGAGCACGGGCGGCGACGACGAGTCGGACGCGCCCGCGGAGTTCCCCGAGCGCTGGACGAAGTTCATCCCGCACGCCGACTTCCGGGCCCGGCTGCGTTCACGCCGCCACCGCTGAGGGGCGCGTGGGGGCCTCGTCCTCGTCGCTCACTCTGCTCGGTCGACGACTCCGCTCGGGCCACGACTCCGCTCGGCGATGACGCCGGCCGGCCATGGCTCGGTCCCGGTGCGCCTGCGGTTCGCGGAGAAAACCGTTCGCGGCGGGGCGGAGGCCTGGCTAGGCTCCCGGACGAGACGAGTGACGAGCGGCCCCTGTGACGCGGGGGTGTTCGTGAAGCCGCGAGTGAGCGGGAGGTGAGGACCGATGGCCGTCGTTGTGGTGGGCGCTGCCCGCATCCCGAAGTCCGTTGTCTCCACCTCCGTGGTCCCCGGCTGACCCACGGCCGTCTGCCGTCGGCGCGCTGACCGTGCCCCACCGGGCCCGTACCGGAAGCGCGCACAGCCGGAGCCACCCTTCGCGAAGGGTCACTCCCGTGAACTCTCTCAACGGTTCAGATCTCCATGGCTTCATCAACTCCCCGGATACCCAGGGCTCCCCGGACTCCCCGGGCCCGTCCGATTCCACGCGCTCCTCCGCCCCTGCCTCGGCTTCCGATGCGCATCCCCTGCGGCGCTACGGCTGGGACAGCCGCGTCGCCGACGCCTTCGCCCCCTACGAGGACGAGGGCCTGCTTCCCGGGCGCATCGTCCGCGTCGACCGCGGGCTGTGCGACGCCGTCACCGCCGAGGGCGTCGTACGCGCCGGCACCGCCCCCGTCGCGACCAGCGATCCGACCCGGACCGTCTGCACCGGCGACTGGGCCGCGCTGAGCACGGGCACCGCACGGGACGGCTCCGGAGCACAGGCAGGACCGGGCGGCATGCCGGAGGTGCGGGCGGTGCTCCCGCGGCGAACCGCCTTCGTGCGCTCGACGTCCAGTAACCGCTCCGAGGGCCAGGTCCTCGCCGCCAACGTGGACATCGCCCTCATCGCCGTGTCGCTCGCGGAAGAACTCGAACTCGCCCGCGTCGAGCGGTTCGTGGCGCTGGCGTGGACGAGCGGCGCCCGGCCGCTGATCGTCCTGACGAAGGCCGATCTCGTCGGGGACGCGGGAACGCTGGCCCAACTCGCCGCCGACGTCGAGGCGTCGGCGCCCGGCGTCGAGGTGCTGGCCGTCAGCGCCACCGAGGAGGAGGGGCTCGAAGCACTGACCGCGGTCGTCGGCGGCGGGACGTGCGTACTGCTGGGCCGGTCCGGCGCGGGCAAGTCCACCCTGGCCAACGCGCTGCTGGGGGAGGAGGCGCAGGACGTACGGGCCATCCGCGACAGCGACGGCAAGGGCCGGCACACCACGACCACCCGCGATCTGCTGCCGCTGCCCGGGCCGGCGGGCGGCGTGCTCATCGACACCCCGGGTCTGCGCGGTGTCGGCCTGTGGGACGCGGAGGCCGGCGTCGGCAGCACCTTCTCCGAGATCGAAGCGCTCGCCGAGGAGTGCCGCTTCCACGACTGCCGGCACGAGTCCGAGCCCGGCTGCGCGGTGCTCGCCGCCGTCGACGACGGCACGTTGCCGCAGCGCCGCCTGGAGAGCTATCGCAAGCTGCTCCGCGAGAACGCCCGCATCGCCGCCCGTACCGACGCGCGGCTGAGGGCAGAGCAGAAGCGGCGGTTCAAGGAGATGTCGGCGGAGGGACGGTACAACGCGGAACGCAAACGCGGACCACGGCGCAAGCCCTGACCCGACCGGCGGCAGAACGCCGGTCGTCCGCCCGGAGCACGACCTGGAGGAGACCTCAAGAGACCGAAAGAGACCTGAAGAGACCGGAACAGAGGGGAAGTGAGGGGAACGCCGGAGGGCGTACGGCGGGAGCGGGGTGCGGCGGTTGCTACCGTCACCGTGCTCCGCCCCGCCGATGCCCTCAGCGGCAGGACACCATCGAAGGGCCACCGTTGACCACGTTCGGACCTCGCGAGTTCCAGCTCGTACTGCTGCGCCGCATGGCCGACTTCCAGCAGGACCTCGTTCTCGAGGCCCTCGCCGAACTGGGCTCCGGCCGGGCAGAGATGAGGGAGGCCAACCGGCGCTGGCAGGCCATGCTGCACGCGCAGCGCGGGCGGCGCAGCGCCGTCGGCCGCTACCGCTCCGTGCTGGGCCCGCCCGAACGGTTCGAGCACCGCCCGCTCGGCGACCTCGACTGCGAGGTGCTGGCCTGGCCCGTGCCGCTCTGGCCGGACCTGCGCTTCGAGGTGCTGACTGTGCCGGGCGGCGGCGTCGTGACCGAGTGGCTGGTGCGGGCCGCCGGGGCTCCGGCTCCCACGCTCCGTACGGTCGAAGACCTCCGCCCCTGGTCCTGCACCGTCGACGAAGCGGCGCGCGCATTCGCCCCCGCGCGGCCGCTGGAGGGCTCGGCGCCGACGCGCTGGCGGCTCGGCTTCGTCGCGCCGGACGCGGCGGGGGAGCGGTACGACGTGATCGCGGAGTTCTCGTGGGGGCTGCTCCAGCGGCTGCCGCGAATGGAGCGCGTGGGGCCCGCGCAGCAGGAATGAGACGCGGAGGCGGGCGGCGGGGCCGGCTCGCGCAGCCGCCCTCCCGGTCCGGCGGAAAAGGGCGTGCCCTCACGCCGTGCGCGGGCTTACGCTGAACGCATGATCCGGCGACATTGAGCCTCATCCGAAACCTCCGCGACAGCTGCGGCGAAGGCAGCACCGGCCGCCGCAGCGGCCAGGCTTGCCCGCCGGCTGTACGCGTACGCGTTCCTCGAAGACCTGATCCTGCTCTACCCGGTCTACGCGCTGCTCTTCGCCGAGCACGGGCTGTCCGCCGCAGAGATCTCGACGCTCTTCATCATCTGGTCGTGCGTGACGTTCGTCGTGGAGATCCCTTCCGGCCTGTGGGCCGACGTCTTCTCCCGCCGCCGGCTGCTGATCGTCGCCCCGCTCGTCACGGGAGCGGGCTACGCGCTGTGGACGTGGCTGCCCTCGTATCCGGCGTTCGCGGCGGGATTCGTGCTGTGGGGCGTGGGCGGTTCGCTGTGCTCGGGGACCCTTCAGGCCCTGGTGTACGAGGAGTTGGAGCGGTGGGGGAAGGCCGGTTCGTACGCGCGGCTCATGGGCCGCTCCCAGGCGCTGGGCACCACGGCGATGATGGCGGCGACGGCCCTGGCCGCGCCCGTGATGCACCTCGGCGGCTACGCGGCCGTGGGGTCGGCGAGCGTCGCGGTCTGTCTGCTCGGCGCTCTCGTCGGCCGGTCCTTCCCGGAGGCCCGTGGCGAGCCTGGTGCGGTACGAGCGCCTGAGCAGACGGCGACCGCTTCCAGCGAGCCGGACACCGCAGAGCATGCGCCCGGCTTCCTCACGGTGCTCCGCGCCGGCCTCGGAGAGCTGCGCGCCTCGCGCTCGGCCCGTAACGCCGTGCTGCTGACCTCGGCGGTGACGGGTGCCCTGATGATCGACGAGTACGTGCCGCTGCTGATCGGTTCCATGGACGTCGGCGACTCGTCCGTACCGCTGCTGATGCTGCTCGTGACGGCCGGCGTCGCCGTGGGCGGCTGGTGCGCCGGGCGAGGCGCCCGCCTGCTGGGCCCGGCCCTGGCGGTTGCCGCACTGGCGCTGGCGGCGGGCGCGTTGAGCGGTCCCGCGGGTGCGGTGCTGCTCGCGCTCGCCTTCGGCATCTTCCAGTGGGCGATGGTCACGTGCGACGCGATGCTTCAGGACCGCGTCACCGACCGTGCCCGCGCCACGGTCAGCTCCGTCGCCGGCTTCGGTGCCGAGGTCATCTCGGTGCTGCTGTGCGCCGGTTACGCCCTGGGCTCGCAACTGTGGGATCACAGCACGTTGTTCGTCCTGTCGGCCGTGCCGTATCTGCTGATCGCGCTCGCGCTGCAGTGGCACGCGCATGCGCGGGTCCGCAACCGGACGCGGGCTGGGGAGCGTGAGGAGCGCCGGAAGGGGAGTTCAGGCCGGAGGAAATCAGGCTCCGGGCATCGTGTCCGATTTCCGCGAGTGGACGCCTCGGAGCAGGCGCACACTGGGGGACGTGATGACGGATGAGAGCAGGTACGAGGCGGTACGAAGCCGGGACGCGCGCTTCGACGGGGTGTTCTTCCTCGGAGTTCGCACCACCGGCATCTACTGCCGTCCGAGCTGCCCCGCGGTCACCCCGAAGCGGGAGAACGTGCGCTACTACCCTTCGGCGGCGGCCGCTCAGCGCGCGGGCTTCCGCGCCTGTCGCCGCTGCCGGCCCGACGCCGTTCCCGGCTCGGCCGAGTGGAACGTGCGGGCGGATCTCGTCGGGCGTGCGATGCGGATGGTCGCGGACGGCGTCGTGGACCGGGAGGGCGTCGCGGGGCTGGCCGCCCGCCTCGGCTACAGCGCCAGGCAGGTGCAGCGTCAGCTCACCGCCGAACTCGGCGCGGGGCCGGTCGCCCTCGCACGGGCGCAGCGCGCCCACACCGCCCGCGTGCTGCTGCAGACGACGCCGCTGCCCGTGACGGAGATCGCCTTCGCGTCGGGCTTCGCGAGCGTGCGGCAGTTCAACGAGACGATGCGCGAGATCTACGCCCGTACGCCCAGCGCCATGCGGGACGCGGCGGCCCGCGGCGGTCACGGCCGGCTCACCCGGCACGCTCACGGCGGAGGCGGACCCGGGCCCAGGGGAGTGCCGCTGCGCCTGGCGTACCGCGGTCCGTACGCGCACGGGCAGATCTTCGGCTTCCTGGAACGCCGCGCGATCCCCGGCATGGAGGAGATGACGGGCGAGCCCGGAGCGCGCACCTACCGGCGCACCCTGCAGCTGCCGTACGGAAGCGGAATCGCGGAGGTCGACGAGCCGCCCACCGGCGCGGTCGACGCGGGCCGGTGCGGCGGATGGCTCGACTGCCGGCTCCACCTCACGGACCTGAGGGATCTGACGACCGCCGTGCAGCGCGTACGGCAGCTGTTCGACCTGGACGCCGACCCGTACGCCGTCGCCGAGCGGCTCGCCGCGGACGAAGTGCTCCGCCCCCTCGTCGAGGCCGATCCCGGTCTGCGCTCTCCCGGCGCCGCCGACCCGCACGAACTCGCGGTGCGAGCCGTGCTCGGGCAGCAGATCACCGTCGCCGCGGCCCGTACGCTCGCGGGGCGGCTCGTCGCCGCGTACGGAAAACCCCTCGCGGCGCCCGACGGCGGCCTCACACACCTCTTCCCTGAAGCCGACGCGCTCGCCTCGGCGCCCCTCGGCGAGCTCGGCATGCCGGAGAGCCGCCGGGCCACGCTGCGGACCGTGGCGGAGGCCGTCGCTGAGGGCGCCGTCGCCCTCGGTCCCGGAGCGGACCGTGACGAGGCGGAACGCGCGCTGCTCGCGCTGCGCGGCATCGGCCCGTGGACCGCGGGCTATGTGCGCATGCGGGCGCTCGGCGACCCGGACGTCTTCCTCGACGGAGACGTGGGCGTGCGGCACGGTCTGGCCCGCAGCGGTGCCGATGCGGGGCGGGCCGAGTCGTGGCGGCCGTGGCGCTCGTACGCGCTGCACCATCTGTGGCAGGTCGCCTCGAACGGCGGGCCGGACGGGGCGGACGGCGGCGCGGGCGACGGAACGGCGGGCCCGAACGGCACGCGCCATGCCGGTACCACCCGTGAGTCCGCGTCCGTCAGAGGCCGATGAGGCCCCAGCTGTGCACCCAGTGCGGATGCACTCGGATCAACTCGTCGCTCATGCCCTTCGCGAGGTCGTGCGGCCCGACGAGCAGCTCCGCCTCACCGCGGATCTCCACGCCCCGGACCGTCCAAGGGTCGACGCTCACCAGGTCGTCGATCACGAGCGCCAGGCGCGGATTGGAGTGGAGGTTGCGCCAGCGCTTGGTCTCGGCGAGGGCGAGGCCGCCGGAGAGGATCGTGCCGTCGTCCTGGAGGAAGAAGCCGACGGGGTTGACCTGCGGCTGGCCCGAGGGGTCCACGGTGGCCATCCGGCACAGCCGCTGGCTCGCGAGATAGGCGCGCTCGGCCTGGTTCAGGCCGCGCCGACGGGTGGTAGCGCTCATGCTCGAAGGCTCACACGCACCGGGCCGCCGCGCATCGGGCGCCGGTCCGATCAGGGCCTGCGACCGAGGGCTTGCGTCGCCGGACGGAGAACGGGGCGCGGGGCGCCGGAAGCGGTCATGCCCTGCCCGACGGCGGGGCAACAATATGAGCATGAGTCAGCAGGGGTGGTCGCGGAACCCGCATTCCGGCCAACAGGACGACTGGTGGAGCCAGTTGTACGACCCGGGATCCCCCGACACGGGTCGCGGAGGCTCGGGGGACACCCTCGACGACCGGTACGCGTCGGTGCGGCGCACCGTGGGACCCGGCACCGCCCCCGGAGGGACCGGCGCGGGACGGACCGCGCGGCCGGACGAGCGCGACACGGACGACGGCAGACCGGAGGAGGAGTCCGGCAGCGGACCCTCCCGGGAAAGTGACCCCGGACCTTCATCTGACGGCGCGGCGGGGACCGGCGACGAACCCGGCACCCCGGCCGAGGAGCCGCCGCCCGACCCCGACCCCGACGCCGACGCCGATGCCGACCCCGACGCCGACCTCGACCCCGACCCCCGCCCCCGCGCCGACGCGCCGGGTTCGCCGCAGGCGCCGCCCGCTCAGGATCCTCCCCCGGGGCAGGCCGGGTCGCTGCCGACGGCAGCCGGGCTGACATTCCCTGCCGCACCGCCGTCGCAGTACGAGGTTCCCGCTGCGGAGGAGGCCGACGGCTCCGCGCAGCCCGTGGCCCCACTTCGTCCGGACCACGTCGGTGACCGCCCGCCGACCTACGAGGCCGAACCGGCCACCTTCCCCGCCGCCGACCCCTCGTCCCTTTCCGAACTCGTCCCCGACACGGTCCTCGACGGGGCCCACTACGGCGGACTCACTCTCCGCGCCGCCTCGATACGCGGCGACTCGGCCCGCCACAGGGGAGCGCTGCGCCGCGACGCCCTGCTCACCGCGCGCTTCGGCTCGGGGGAGTCCGCGCTGCTGCTGGTCGCCGTCGCGGCCGGGGGCCGTGCCGCGACCGGCGGGCACCGGGCGGCCCGGGAGATCTGCCACTCCATAGGCGGCGTCGTCGGCCGGAGCCACGCGCGTCTCGCCGAGGACATACGCGCGGACAGGCGCTCCGAGCTCAAGTCCGGACTGCAGCGGCTGACCGACCGCTGCTACGGCAAGCTGCGCGCACAGGCCGCCGCCTGGGAGATGCAGCCCGAGGAGTACACGGCGGATCTGCGCTGCCTCCTGCTGTCCGCCGACCCCCGGTGCCGCACCCGTGTCTTCTTCGGCGCGGGTGAGGGAGGTCTGTTCCTGCTGCGCGCCGGTGCCTGGCGTGAGATCGAGCCGGGTGCGCGTCCACAGGACGGCGGCCGCCCGTTGCCGATTGCCGGCTCCGGCGCGGATGCCGCCCTGAACGCGCTCGACCCCTCGGAGCTGGGCGACCCGGCGGCGCTCAGCGTCCCCCTCGGCCCGCGCAGCGGAAGCCGCCCCGAGCAGAAGCCGGACCGCTCCGGGCCGACGGGCCGGCGGGAAGCGGACCCGCCGACCATGGACCTGTCCGCGGCGGCCGCCGGCGCGCGCACACGGCCACCCCTCCCGCAGCCCGCACGGCCGGAGCCCGAACCGTTCCGCTTCAGCGCGACCGTCTCCCGGCGCGGCGACACGCTGCTGCTGTGCAGCCCGGGGCTCGCCGAGCCGCTCCGCGCGGAGCCCCCGTTCGCGCACCGGCTGGCCCAGTCATGGAACGACCGGGAGGAACCTCCGGGCCTGGCCGCGTTCCTCGCCGACGTGCAGCTGCGTGTACGGGGCTACGCGGACGACCGGACGGCTGTCGCCGTCTGGGAGTCGTGAGAGTCCCGGACGGGGAGCGGCGCGCGCCGGCTCAGCCGAACTGCCGCTCGATCTCGGCGAGTTTCTCCTCGAGCGAGTCCAGCCGCGGACCGGCGGTGCCGGCAGCGCCGTCGTCCCCGCGTCCACCCGTGCTCTGAGCGGGCAGCGACGGCATCGCCACGGCCGGGTCCGCGGATACCTGGGACGCGGGAACCGCGGCCTGGTACTCCGCCCGCGTGCCGTCCGGCTTCCCGGGTCCACGTCGGCCGTGTCCCCGGTGCTGCCTGCCCAGGGCCTTCACCTTGGCCCGGTCGAGTTTCTGCTGCTCCTTGCGGCGGAGACGTTCCTGCTCGTGCTGCCGGCGCTCGTCCCGCACCTCCTCGACGGCCTGGTCCAGCGTCCGTACGCCCTCGAGCAGCATCAGCGACCAGGCGCGGAAGGTCTCGCGGGGAGCGCGGAGCCACCGTACGACCCGGATCTGCGGCAACGGTCGTGGGACCAGGCCCTGTTCGCGCAGTGCGGCGCGACGGGTCTGCTTGAGTGCGCGGTCGAAGAGGATCGCCGCGGAGAGCGACATCCCCGCGAAGAACTCGGGCGCCCCGGCATGGTCGGTGCCGCGCGGAGCGTGCACCCAGTTGAACCAGGCGGCCGCACCCGCGAACGCCCACACCAGCAGCCGCGATCCGAGCGACGCGTCGCCGTGGCTCGCCTCGCGCACGGCGATGACGGCGGAGAACATCGCCGCGCCGTCCAGCCCGAACGGGACGAGGTACTCCCAGCCGCCCGACAGCCGGAGGTTCTGCCGCCCGAAGCCGACGAGGCCGTGGAAGGAGAGCGCCGCGGCCACCGCCGCACAGCAGAACAGCAGCAGATAGGCGGCCGTCGCGTAGACCGTCTCCTTGCGGCGGCGGCGCTGCTCCATCTGCTCCCAGGAGTCGGACGGACCGTCGTCGCCGCCCGCCCGCCTGTTCGCCCGTCTTCCCCGTGCCATCAGCACGACCGCCGCGAGGGCGCCGACGAGCAGCACCGCGCCCGCCACCGCCCCGCTCAGCGGTAGATCCGTCATTGTCATCCGATGCCCCTTGCCGCCCGTCGGCCGCCCGTTGCGCCGGCCTGGTCCGCTCTGACGCGAGGCATCCTGGCGCAGCGGACCGCGCATCAAGGGGGATTCGGCACAAGAGAACGCCAACGGGGGCCAGTGGGTGCCGAGTTGGGCGTTTGGGGTCGAACTTCTCAGCGAGTCGTGGACAGTCGCTCGATGCGCTCCGCGTCGCACGTGCGGGGGCACGTCACACAGGTGTCCTGGGGGCGCAGCGTGTAGTAGAGGCAGCAGCTCGCCCTGTCGCGGGTGGGCAGCAACTCGCCGCTCTTCCCGGTCAGTTGGCGGAAGCCGGCGGGCTGCGCGTACGGGAGGACGGCACCCGGGAGCAGCAGCCCGGCCTCATGCACGGCCCGCTTCTCCTCGCCGAGCAGATGGCCGAGATACCAGAGTCCTTCGGTGATCTCGTCCGTCGCCAGGCCCCACAGGGCCCTCGGGCCACGCCGTATGCGGGGGCGGAAGCCCTCGAGCACCGGGGTGAGATGTTCCGCGAGCGCCGCCCGCACTTCCGCGCGCAGCGCCTCCTCGTCCGGGACGACACGCGCGCCGGGGGACTGCGCGGCCGCATCGCCCGGCAGGCAGGCGAACTCCTCGATCCGCACTGCCAGTTCGCCGGGGGTACGACGGCAGGCCACCGCCTCGACGGGAACGCGGGGGACCCGGCGGTGCAGGAACCACGGGATGGTGACCAGCAGGCACACCGGCCAGGCGTACCGGTGCAGGCCGAAGGTCGCGGCGACGTCGGCGCGCGGCCGGCGACCGTAGTCGCGCAGTGCCTGCTCCGCATCCTGGGCGATGAACTCGTCGACGGACGCCCCGCCTTCGGCCAACCAGGTGGCGGGCACCCACTCCGGGCCCACGGGAAGAGCGCCGCCGGGTCCGACCTCACGCACGCGCAGCCCCTGGAACACATCGCTCAGCCGTGCGTACGCCGCGGTGAGCGGCGAGATGCCGGCGGGCTCTGCGGGGGCCGGGGCGAACGTGGGCATGGCCATCGGGGACCACCGATCGAGATCAACAGCAGGTTAGCCTTACCTTAGCCGATGCCGCGAAGGTTTGATCTCGCGCCGGGTCCGCCTATGGTGCACAGCGAGACCTGGAGGGCACATGGAGCAGACCGCAGCGGATGCGCCCGTACCGGCGGGAGATGCCGCGCTCCACCCCTGCAGCTCCCCTCGTCCGGGCCCGGCAGGACAGCAGCACCCCGCCGGGGTCGACGGCGACGAGGGGGCACGGGGCGAGCATGTGCACAGCGAACCCGCGGCGCCGCCGGTGACGGGCGCCGCCACGCCTGGTGGGCCCGGGGAGTCCGGCGTGCCGGGGCAGCCAGGACCGCCCGGGGGGCGTCCTTCCCACTTCCGGCAGTCCCGCTCGGCGAAGCAGCCCGAGCGGCACTCCGTGCGCGCCCAGGTGCTCACCGCCCTGCGCGAGGCCCTGCTCTCGGGTGAACTCGCTCCGGGCGAGGTCTACTCCGCGCCCGCCCTCGCCGAACGCCTCGGCGTCTCGGCGACGCCTGTACGCGAGGCGATGCAGCGCCTGGTGTGCGAGGGCGCCGTCGAGACGGTGCCCAACCGCGGCTTCCGCATAGCGGTGTGCAGCGACCGGGACGTGGCCGAACTGGCCGAGATACGGATCCTGTTGGAGATCCCCTCGGTGCTTGAGACGGCCCGCACGATGCCGCCTGAGTGCTGGGAGAGCCTCCGCCCGTACGCCGACGAGGCGCTGGCCGTTGCCGGACGCGGCGACCGTGCCGCCTACGCCGACGCCGACAGCGCCTTCCACTGCGCGCTGCTGGAGCTGACCGGCAACCGCCAACTCGTCGCCATAGCAGCGGACATACAGCGCCGCGCCCATCGCCGTCCCGCCCCCGCGGCCCGTTCGCTGTGCACCGAGGAACTGCTCAGGGACGCCTCCGACCACATGGCTCTCCTGGACGCGCTGCGCGAACGGGACCTCGCCGCGGTCGAACGTCTCCTGCGCGCACACGTGACGGCCTGAGCCGCCCCGCGCCGCCGGGCCGGCGGCGCGACGGCAGGACCAGGTCACTTCGCGTCAGCAGCCTTCGGATCAGGCCGCGTTCAGGCCGCGTTCAGGCCGGGGGGAACTGTCCGGCGAGCCATGTCGGGACACCGCCCAGCAGCCGGAAGAGGCGCCCGGCCTCTTCGCGCAGACGGGTCGCCTCCGGCTCCGGCTCCACGTCCGCCAGCGCCGTGAGGGCCGGCGCCATGCCGACCAGGAAGCCCAACTCCTCGCGCAGCCGCAGCGATTCGGTGAATCCGTGCCGCGCCTCCGCGATCTCGCCCTCCCGCAGTGCGAGCCCGGCCAGATGCCGCCAGGTGAAGGAGCACAGGAGCAGGTCGTCGAGCGCCGCCGCGGCGGCGTGCGCACGCCGGTAGGCGGCCTGGGCCGACTGCGGTGTGTCGCTGAGGTGTTCGGCCAGCAGTCCACGCCGGTAGTCCAGCATCGCCCGTCCGCGTGCCGTGGGCGGCAGCAGGGCGGCCGCCCTGCCCAGCGCGGCGCGCGCCTCGTCCGAGCGGTCGCGTACACCCAGGACCGTTGCCGTGTAGGCGAGTTGGCCCCGTTCGCACGCTGCCGCACCGCGCTCCTCGTCGTCCTGTGCGAGCGCCTCCGCGGCGCGCAGCGCGGACTCCGCGGCGTCCCAGCCGTCGTTCGTGAACATGCACTGTTCCACCAGGAGCGCGGCCCGCCGCAGGGAAGCCGCCGTGTCCGTCGCCGCGTAGGGCTCCAGGAGCGCGGCCGCGTCCTCCCAGCAGCCGCGTGAGCGCAACCGCCACACCGCGCCGTCCACGGGCGAGACCTTGCCCGGCCCTTCCGGTGGCGCGCCAGCACCGAACACCGGAGACGGTTCGCCGTCGCCGGCCTCCAGCTGTACCGAACGTGACATGGCGGTTTCCGCCACAGTTGCCCTCCCAAGCGCGCCATTGAGCTTCGAGCCGGATGTGAGCGCATCTCAGCACGGAGTACGGGACCCGGCCAAGGGTTTACTGTGAATCAGTTCACAAAGTTTTACTCGGCGCCCCTGATTGCCAACCGTGAGGCCACCGGAGGCGGCAGCAGCGGAGGCCAGGCGGTGGCTCACATGGAGCAGCGCGACTTGAGCCAGGCGGGGCCCGGCAGCGGCATTCCGCGCCGACGGCTGCAGCTGCCGGGCGCACCTCGGGTGCCGCCGGCCACGCGGGACCGGCCACGCTCGGCTGCTCTGGAGGGCCGGTGCCCCGGCATCCCGGCGCTTGGCCCACGGCCAGGAGCACGGACACGGCGCTCCCGCGGAGACGGGCAGGGCTCCCGGCGGCGCGGCGCGGCGCGGTCGCGGGCCTGGCGGGCAGCGCACCATGAGCGCGCGGGCGGCGGCCCGGCGACACCCTCACCTGATCAAGGTGGGGTGCACCGTCAACGTGGGGTGCATCACCGCGCAGGCCAGTGGGACCGCACTGATGGCCCGCCCGGTCGCTCGGCGTGTTACCGTTCATTTTGGTTGCAGTTGTGGTTCCCGAATACTTCAAGTGCTCTTACCGGCCTTTGAGCTGGTGAGCGCACTTTTTTGTGAGGCCGGTGATTTTCCGGCGGGGCATCATCGCGGCGACGCGGGGTTCGCAGAGTGCGGGCCTCGGGCACTGCCCCGAAGGAGAAAATGCATGGCTACCGGCACCGTGAAGTGGTTCAACTCGGAAAAGGGCTTCGGCTTCATCGAGCAGGATGGCGGCGGCGCTGACGTCTTCGCCCACTACTCGAACATCGCCGCCCAGGGCTTCCGTGAGCTGCACGAAGGCCAGAAGGTGAACTTCGACGTCACGCAGGGCCAGAAGGGCCCGCAGGCGGAGAACATCACTCCTGCCTGACACTGAGGCGTTCTTCGAAGCTGGGCCCGCACCCTCGGGTGCGGGCCCAGCTCGTTGGTCTTCCGGGACCCATCCATCGTGCGCGGCAACGGCGCCGCCGACGTCGAGGGCAACGCCCTCCTGTCTCTCCGGTACGGGCGGCACTCCCTTCGGACCCCGGTCCCACACCAGCCCGCTCCGACTCGTCTTTTCCGGCACCCGGGCCGCAGGTCCGTCAGGTGCCGTTCCCCTCGAAGTGCAGGGCTCGGATCGGTTCCGAGCAACCGCGCTTCTTCTCATCTTGCTTTTCGGCTCGTTCTTGCGATTCCCCGCGCCACATGGGCGCCGCGAATTCCTCGATACGCGCCGCATCGAGGAAGGTTCTGCATGAACCGCACAGCACGCACGAACGACCGCAACTTCCGCGACCGCTCCGCCGGCTCCGGCAAGGGTGGCGGGCGCCGCTTTCAGTCCCCGAGCGGCAGGACCGGCCAGAAGCGGTCCGGAACCTCCGCCCGTTCCGGCGGCAAGGGGCGCCGTCCTGCCGCACTGCAGGGAGAGTTCGCGCTCCCGGAGACCATGACCCCGGCGCTGCCCGCCGCAACGGCGTTCGCTGAACTGGACATGCCCGCGCCTCTGTTGGCGGCGCTGCGCGCCGAGGGCGTGACCGTACCGTTCCCCATTCAGGGAGCCACCCTGCCCAACTCCCTCGCGGGGCGGGACGTCCTGGGCCGCGGGCGCACCGGGTCGGGCAAGACACTCGCCTTCGGCCTCGCCCTGCTGGCCCGTACTGCGGGCCAACGAGCGGAGTCCCGCCAGCCGTTGGCTCTGGTTCTCGTCCCCACGCGGGAGCTCGCACAGCAGGTCACCGATGCGCTGACCCCGTACGCCCGGTCGATGAGCTTGCGGATTGCCACCGTCGTCGGCGGCATGTCGATCGGCCGTCAGGCCGGCGCACTGCACGCCGGAGCCGAGGTCGTCGTCGCGACCCCGGGCCGGCTGAAGGACCTCCTCGGGCGTGGCGACTGCCGACTGGACCGAGTCGCCATCACCGTGCTGGACGAAGCCGATCAGATGGCGGACATGGGCTTCATGCCCCAGGTCACCGAACTGCTCGACCTGGTGCGTGCCGGGGGCCAGCGGATGCTGTTCTCGGCCACCTTGGACCGCAACGTCGATCTCCTGGTCCGCCGTTACCTGCACGACCCGGTCGTGCACTCCGTCGACCCCTCCGCCGGCGCGGTCACCACGATGGAACACCACGTCCTGCACGTCCACAGCGCGGACAAGTACGCCACCACCACCGAGATCGCCGCCCGCGACGGCCGGGTGCTGATGTTCCTGGACACCAAGCACGCCGTGAACAAGCTCACCAAGCACCTGCTGAAGAGCGGCGTACGGGCGGCCGCCCTGCACGGGGGCAAGTCACAGCCCCAACGCACGCGCACCCTCGCCCAGTTCAAGTCCGGCGACGTCTCTGTGCTGGTGGCCACCAACGTCGCGGCCCGCGGCATCCACATCGACAGCCTCGACCTCGTGGTCAATGTCGACCCGCCGAGCGACCACAAGGACTACTTGCACCGCGGTGGCCGCACCGCCCGTGCCGGCGAATCGGGCAGTGTCGTCACGCTGGTGCTGCCCGAACAACGCCGCGACCTGACACGCCTGATGACCGATGCCGGCATCACGCCGAAGATCGCCCAGGTCCGCTCCGGCGAGGCGGAACTGAGCCGCATCACCGGTGCCCGGAGGCCCTCCGGCGTCGCTGTCACCATCGCCGCCCCCGTGACGGAACCGGCCAGGCGAAGCGCCTCCTCGGCCCGCGGCCGACGCGGCCGCCCCGCCCAGGCCCGGCGCACCTCCGGGTCATCCCAGGGCAGCACCGGACGGCCGAAGCGCCAGTCCGTTCCCCAGCCGCAGCGGCGACGGGCGGCCTAGCTCCACGTGTGAGTGCGCCCGCCTCCTCGTGCCAAACCGTGCTGGTCTGCCGGCGTTGCCCGGCGCTGCCAACCACGAATCGGGTCACGTCCCGCTGCTTGCCGTACAGGGGAGCGCGTGGAGGCGGGCGATGCGCGTCCAGCTCGCTCCACGCGCTGCGCGATGGTGTGCGGACCGGTGAACGCCCATTCCATAGGCACCTGTTGGCCGGCGGTCGGCGCAGTGCCCGATCTCGAGGCCGCGTCAGCGCTGCAAGGCCGCGCGGAGTCGCAGTCCGTGGTGGTTGCGGAGCCGGTACATCTCCCAGACGGACAGTGCCGTCACGGTCACAGAGGCGCCCAACATGAAGGCGATCCGGGCGAGCAGTGGAAGCTGCCGCACCGCGCCTCGGGCCGTGAAACAGAAGGCGCCGGCTTTCGAGACCACTGGCACCGCGCCGGGCGGCTAACCGATGTCACAAATCGAGTCGGTGGGTTCGTCTTCAGGAGAAGGACATCCCACGACCGAGTGCCCGGCAGTAGTACTCCCGTTGAAACGGAGAATCGTGTTCGCCGCCTACGTCACGGTCACCATGCTCGGCGCGGTCTTCAACGGTGCCGCCGCGGTCTTCTACCTGATCGGCCACGAATACCCCAAGTCCCAGGCGGACATGAAGGGCGTGCCCCGGAAGTGGGTACCGGTGCTGGGAATGCTGCTGGCAGCGGGTGCCATGGGTCTGCTGGCGGGGTTCGCCGTGCCGCTCCTGGGGACCCTCGCCGCCTCCGGCCTCGTGCTGTACTTCATCGGCGCGATCATCGCCCACCTGCGGGTGGGGTCCCGCGACATCGTGGGCGGGATCGTGTTCCTTGCCACCGCTGCTGCCGCCCTGGCTCTGGGACTGGGCTACCACGGTCCCTGGTAATGCGGGCTATCAAGGTCGCGGTGGGCGCCAGCGCAACGTCGGCGGCTAATCTCCGGCGCGGAGTGCTTGGTCGAGATCGCTCCACAGGTCGTCAACGTCCTCAAGGCCCACCGAGACGCGCAGAAGTCGGGGCGAGACGCCGGCCCCGTCGCGGGAACCGGGGTCCATGACGTGGTGGCTGAGCGAGACCGGGTGCTGGATGAGGCTGTCGACGCTGCCCAGGCTGACCGCTGGGGTGAAGAGCCGGACTGCGCCGATGACGGTGTGCGGGTCGGCGTGGGTCTCGAAGGAGACCATCGCGCCTCCGCTGCTCATTTGGCCGCGGGGCCGGGCGGCACCCTCAAGCCCCGGGTAGTGCACCCTGCTTACGGCCGGGTGGTCCGCCAATCGGCCTGCGAGCTCAGCGGCGTTTGCCGACGCGGCTCGCACTCGCACTTCCAGCGTCGAGAGCCCCCGCAGGAGTTGGTATCCCGCGACCGGGTGCAACACTCCGCCGGTCATGAACCGCACTCGCCGCAGTGCCTCCACGAACGTGTCTTCGCCAGCCACGATTCCGCCCATCGCGTCGCCATGACCGCCGAGGTACTTCGTCGCACTATGCAGCACGATTGCCGCCCCCAGTGCCAGCGGCCGCTGCAGGACGGGCGTCGCGAAGGTGTTGTCCACCAGTAGCGGTACCGGTGCCACGCTGTCGGCCAGCGCCCGGATGTCGACCTCGCAGAGCGTCGGATTGGCCGGCGTCTCCACCATGACGAGGCCGGTCTCGGGGCGCACCGCCGCAGCGACCTTCTCCACGGGCGCCCACGTCACGGAAGTGCCCAGCAGTCCGGAGGTGAGCAGGACATCGCTCGTCCCGTACAGCGGACGTACGCCGACGACGTGCGGGCGCCCAGAGGCAACTTGCGCGATCAGAACCGCGGAGAGCGCCGCCATCCCGCTGGCGAAAGCGGCCGCTGCCTGCGCGCCCTCCAGTTCGGCCAGGGCTGTTTCGAAGCGAGCAACAGTCGGGTTGCCGAGCCGGCCGTAGACGGGGAGACCACCGTCAGTGGCACCCGTGCCGAGGATATCCAGGCGGTCGGCCTCGCCGGCGCTGTCGCGACTCGGATAGGTGGTGGACAGGTCGAGTGGAGGCACATGCAGGCCGAGGCCGACGAGGTCGTCACGTCCCGCGTGAAGTGCGCGGGTGGTCCAGGAAGTCATGGAGCAAGCGTGGGTGCCCGTTCGCGAATAGTGGTCCGTGACTGTTCTAGATTCGGTCCATGAGCGAAAGTGTGACTTTGGATTCGATAGATTCAGCGATCCTGCGTGAGTTGCAGAAGGACGGTCGGCTGGCCAACAAGGTGCTGGCAGGGCGGGTCGGGATCGCTCCCTCAACCTGCCTGGCCCGGACCCAGCGTCTGCAGCGGGCCGGCGTGATCTCCGGCTTCCATGCGAAGGTCAGTCCGCAGGCTGTCGGCCGTGGAATCGAGGCGGTGCTGGCGGTGCAGTTCGTCGCCCACTCCCGGCCTCTCGTGGACCCATTCGTCGCCTGGGCACAGGCTCTGCCCGAAACCCGCAGCCTCCAGCACGTCACCGGGCCCGACGACTTCCTCGTCCAGGTGGCCTGCGCCGACACCGCCGACCTGCAGCAGCTGGTACTCGCCTTCACCGCCCGACAGGAGGTCGGCCGACTGCAGACCTACCTCGTTTTCGCGTCGTGGGAGGGAGGCCCAGTCCTCGCGCCACAGGGCCGGGAACGGAGGGGCTCTTGACCGTGGGCAGCCCTCCCTCACCCGAGCGGATCCGGCCTAGAGCTCTGTCAGCAACGTCCTGCCCCCCAACAGCCAGGTGACGCCGCCCGGCGTGAAGGTTCAGGTGGGGGTTGGTGCCCGATCTGGCCCTTCGTCCCTGAGCGGTCTGCCTCGTTGGGCGGTTCCGCTGCGTCAACTGCTCACGCCACGGTCGAGCTCGCAAAGCTGAAGCAGCGCCGAGGAGTTGAGCGCCCACTCCACGCTTGTGGAGGTCATCGCGGGTGCGAGCGAAGCTCTTCGTGGCGTCCGCGCGGTTGGGCTGCCGCCGGGTCCGCGGGATCAGTTCGTCCCGCCGGGGACCCGTGTGTCGCGAGCGCATCGAAAAGCGCATACGCCCGCAACACAGTCTTCCTTCTTCACTGGGGGCATGGACCACAGCACATCACCGTCAGCCCCAGCCCGTCGTACGCGCAGGATCGTGATCGTCAGTCTGGCGATCACCGGAGCAGCAATCGCTGCGTTCGGCCCGGTCGACGCGGTACTGAAGATCTTGTCCATGCCGTTGCACAGGCCGGTCTGGCACGTCTGGGTCGGAACGTTCAATGGCGTGGCACTCATCACGGTGGCCGCGCTGCCGTTGGCCGCACTGGCGGTGTGGGCTCTGGCCCGCCGTCGGAGTGTCTCCGGCACCACGCCGGCGCGGGCGTGGCGGACGTCGCTGGCCGAGGTCGGCATGGTCTACGGAACGGTGCCGTGGGTCTGGATGATCATGCTGCCGGGCGACGAGGCCGGTGCCGTCATGAGCCTGGTACCGCTGCGGGATCTGCTGACGATGGACACGGGCCAGGTCGTCGGCAACCTGCTGGTGTTCGCGGCGCTGGGGTTCCTCGCCCCGCTGCGGTTCGGGGCGCTGGCGTCGGTGCCGCGGGTCCTGGCGCTCGGGGCGGGCTGCTCTGTCCTGGTCGAGGCCGCACAGTACGTCCTGCGGCTGGACCGGGTGTCCTCTGTCGACGACGTGCTGCTCAACGCCGCCGGAGCCGGGCTGGCCGCGCTGGCGTCGCGCCGATGGTGGCGCGCCACGGCCACAGCGTCCTCGGATCGGCCTGGACACCTCGCAGCCGGCCACCCGTCAACTCCCTGAATCCTCACCGGACCTGTCCGTGTGCGGGGATACCGCGGGTAGTTCCACAGCGATGCGGATCCCGCCGCCGGAGCGCGGGGTGAGGGTGAGTGTTCCGTCGTGCGCGTGGGCGATTGTCTCGACGATGGTCAAGCCGAGGCCGACGCCTGCGTGATCGGTGTGTATGCGCCCGGTGCCGCGCTGGAACGGACTTGTGAGCGTCGAGGCCGTCTCCGTGGTGAGCTTCTCGCCGGTGTTCTCGACAGTGAGCACCACACTGTTGAAGCGGACGCTGGTGTTGACCCACACAGTGCCCTGCTCAGGCAAGTTGTGGACGATCGCGTTGTGCACGAGGTTCGTGGTCAGCTGCAGCAGGAGCGCGTGTGAGCCGATGGCGAGGCTGATGTCGCCGGATGTCTCGACGGTGACGCCATGCTTTTCGGCAAGGGGGAGGAGCGTTTCGGTGGCTTGTTCCGCCATGAGGGACAGGTCGACATGTTCCCGGGTGAAGGACCGCTGGTTGGCGCGGCTGAGCACGAGCAACGCTTCAGTGAGGTCGATCGCTCGGGTGTTGACGGCGTGGAGGCGGTCGATGATTTCGCCCGTGTCGCGGGTCGGATCGCTGCGGGCCACGTCGAGAAGTGTCTTCGAGATCGCGAGCGGGGTGCGCAGCTCGTGAGAGGCGTTGGCTGCGAATCTCTGCTGTTCGGCGACGTGCACCTCGAGCCGCTCGAGCATGCCGTCGAAGACGTCGGCGAGTTCGCGGAACTCATCTTTGCGGCCCGGTAGCCGGATCCGGTGGGAGAGCGATCCGGTCGAGGCCAGCCGGGCGGCGTCGGTGATGCGGGTCAGCGGGGCGAGCATCCGGCCGGCGAGGATCCACCCTCCCACGAGGCCGAACACCAGCAGGAACGCCAGTACTGCGGCTGCCCTCGGAGCGAAAACGTCCAGGAGGGCGGACCGGACGGGGAAAACACCATTCGCGGGCCTGTCATCGGGGTTGATGAGCATCGCACGGTCGGGGACATAACGGAGGAGGAACACCCATACCGCCGCGAGCAGCAGGACACTGGCAAGCATGAGGAATCCGGCGTAGCTGAGGGTGAGCTTGAGGCGCACGCTCAACCCAGGTGCCCTATCCACGCTCGCCTCCCTCGCCTCCCTCGCTTCCGGCCTCCTCTGGTTGCGTGTCGATGCGGTAGCCGACGCCCGGCACGGTGGCGATGATCCAGGGTTGGCCGAGCCGTTTGCGCAGCGCCGAGACGGTGATGCGCACGGCGCTGGTGAACGGGTCTGCGTTCTCATCCCACGCGCGTTCCAGCAGCTCTTCGGCGCTGACGACACCGCCTTCGGCAGCGACGAGGAGTTCGAGCACTGCGAACTGCTTTCGGGTCAGCGCGACGTAGCGGCCGTCCCGGTGGACCTCTCTGCGGAACGGGTCCAGTCGCAGGCCTGCGAGCTCTCGCACGGGAGGCCTGTGGTGGGCACGTCTGCGGTCGAGTGCTCTGAGCCTGAGCACGAGTTCTTGGAGTTCGAAGGGCTTGGTGAGGTAGTCGTCGGCGCCGAGTTCGAACCCGGAGGCCTTGTCGTCGAGACGGTCGGCCGCGGTGAGCATGAGGATGGGCTTGCCGCTGCCGGAGGCGACGATGCGTTTGGCGATCTCGTCACCGGAGGGGCCGGGAATGTCGCGGTCGAGGACGGCGATGTCGTAGGTGTTGATGCTCAGCAGTTCCAGAGCGGTGTCGCCGTCACCGGCGATGTCGGCCGCGATCGCTTCCAGGCGCAGGCCATCGCGGATGCCTTCCGCCAGATAAGGTTCGTCCTCGACTATCAGCACACGCATGCTCCGAATGCTACGAGTAGGCGCATATCGTCGGCGTATCGAAAACCACATACGTGCTGGGCAACGCCGCGCTGCCTTGACCGGCGATATGGCTCGAACCACTGAGTGCCGGGTGCCTCAGCGAGGGGGAAGATGACGAATCTGAACGCCGTGGTGACGTGGGTGGACGCACGCGAGAGGCTGCCTTGGAGCGGTGCACCCGTGGCAGCAGCGATCACGGGCCGGTATCCGGTTGACAACGCCGCTGAGTCCGATACGGCGTCGGGTGAGGAATTTTGGCTGGTGAGGCCAATGGTCTTCATGACTCTGCACTGGAGTGAGGACGGGGCAGAGCACAGAGACTGTTTCGTCGACTCCGACGGGATTGTCCGTTTGCCCTACGGCCTTGCCAGTGAGGAAACCGTCACTCACTGGGCTGAGCTTCCCACCCTGCCAGGCGGGATGACGCACGGCCTTCTCGGGGAAGATGCGCAGTCAGCTCTCCAGAACGCGTGGGACCTTCGTCCCAGCACCTGACCCACGGGGTATCAGACGCACCTGGGACCTGCTCGACCGCATCCGGGGTTCGGTGACCCCGGGCAGGCGCCCGTGCTCGGGTGGGGCGGAGCAAGGTCTTGAAGGCGCACGAGAACGGCCTCAATCATGACCAGCCGCCGTCAGGTCTTCTTTCGGGCCCGCTTTGCCTCCTGCTTGAAGGCGCGGACTTTTTCCAGGGATTCCTGTCCTGTGATGTCGGCGGCAGAGCGGTGTGCGTCGGCGTCGCCGTACGCGCCGGCGGCCTCGCGCCAGCCTTCGGGGGTCACACCCATCTGCTTGCCCAGCAGAGCCAGGAAGATCTGGGACTTCTGCTTGCCGTAGCCGGGCAGGGCGTTGAGGCGCTTGAGCACTTCGGCGCCGGTGGGGACGTCGCGCCACACCGCGCTCGCATCGCCGTCGTGATGGTCGACGAGGTACTGGCACAGCTGCTGCACGCGCTTGGCCATGGAGCCGGGATAGCGGTGCACGGCGGGCTTCTGCGACAGCAGTGCCGCGAATTCCTCCGGGTCGCGCGCCGCGATCTCGTGGGCGTCCAGATCGTCACTGCCCATGCGCTGGGCGATGGTGTACGGACCTGTGAACGCCCACTCCATCGGCACCTGCTGGTCGAGCAGCATCCCGGTCATCACGGCGAGGGGGCTGCGGCTGAGCAGCTCGTCGGCTTCGGGCTGTTGCGCGAGGCGAAGGGTGATGTCCATGCTCCGATGATCGCCTTCTCGACGCCGCACCGCACGCCTGCCTCCGCGTATTTCACGCCACGTGACCGGCCGGATGTCGTGAGCCAGCGGCGGCGCCGACTGGTGGGTGTCCTCGGCTGCCTCGTGTCGCCCACGAACGTGTAGGCCGGAGATTCGCTCAAGCTGCCGCTCCACCTCGCCTTGTGGGAGGGCGACGACCGTAGCTCGTGAGGAATGAGTTCCGGTTCGCTCTGACCGACCCTCGCGAAAGCAGGCTGTCGGCCGTTGCCGGGTGCTCAGGCTGCGCGCGCGGTGCTGCGGCGGGGGATGAGAGTGGGGGCGAAGGTTCTGGTTTCGGTGGGTGCGCCGGTGATGAGGTCGATGAGCTGGTCGACGGCGGTGGTGGCGATGGCGTCGAAAGGGACGCGGACCGTCGTCAGCGGTACGGGCAGACGGGCTGTCAGGGGGATGTCGTTGTAGCCCACCACCGAGAGGTCGTCGGGGATGCGCAGGCCCGCGCGCTGGACTGCGGAGAGGAGGCCGACGGCCGTGTTGTCGTTGACCGCGAAGACCGCAGTCGGCCTCGGGGCGAGGTCGAGTAGGTGGCGCCCCGCGTCCTCACCGCTCTCCATGCTGAAGCTGGAGGGCAGGATCGACGCTTCGTCGACAGGGATGCCGGCTTCCCGCAGCGCGTCCTCGTAGCCGGCGCGGCGGCCCAGAGCGCTCGAGGCGTAGGCGGGCCCGGCGATCAGGGCGATGCGCCGGTGGCCGAGGTCTATGAGGTGGCGAGTGGCGAGATAGCCGCCCAGGTGGTCGTCGCCAAGCGCAGCCGGGCTGCCGGCGTAGGCCCGCAGTGCCAGTACGTGTGCGACACCCTTGTCCGCCAGGTCCTGACAGAAGCCGCCGTCGGTACGGGCGGTGGTGAGGATCAGGCCGTCGACGCGGCGCTGGAGCAGGACGTCGCCGCTCTCGCGCTCGCGGGTGGGGTCGTCGTGGGTGGTGGCGACGACGGTGTGGTAGCCGCGTTTGAGGCCCGCGGTGGCGATCTCCTCGTAGAGCATGGCCATCACGGTGTCGGTGAGCCGGGGCACCAGCACGCCGATGGTGTTGGTCTGCTGACGGCGGAGGTTGGACGCCACCGGGTTGGGCGCGTAGCCGATGGTGTCAGCGACCTCACGGATGCGCGCGGCGGAAGGGCTGCGGTAGAAGCGGTGCCCGCGGTTGAGGGCCCGTGACACCGTGGAGCGGCTGACACCAGCGGTCCGTGCCACGTCGGCGATGGTCGGCGGTTTGTCCCCTGTGGTCGCAGGCACGGAGTCCCCGGGCTCGGGCCTGTCCATCGTCCTGGTGTCCCCTCTTCCTGCTGCTCGACGCAACAAGCGTATCTACCGTGCAACGCGCGGAGGAAACGATTGCACCAAGGGATGTGGGCGGCTTTCACCGGACACTCATGTGCCGCCCACGGACGACGCCGTGGGCGGCACATGCGGTGCGGCGATTGCTCAGGGTGACAGTTCCTCCAGGACTCTGCCCTTGGTTTCGATGGCGAAGACGGTGGTGACCAGGCCGCCGACGAGCGCGACGGCGGCGAAGGCGGTGAACACGTAGCGGATGCCGAGGTCAGCGACGATCAAACCCACCATCAGCGGGCCGATGGACGAGCCCGCCCGCAGCCACGCGCTGCCGAAGCCGGTGCCGATCGCGCGGAGCCGCGTGGGGTACAGCTCGGCGGAGTAGAGGTACAGGGAGAAGGAGATGGTCTGCAGGATCGCGTAGGCGATGGGGGCCAGGACGACGACCTGGGTCGCGGTGGTGGCGCCCAGCGCCGTGAGGACGAGGAGCGGCACGGTGGCGACGAAGAAGGCGACGGCGTACCAGCGTTTGCGGCCGACCTTGTCGATCAGCAGCGCGCATATGACGGAGGCGACGACGCCCACGCCCGAGGTGATCCAGCCATAGGCGAGGCTGGTCTCCAGAGGGAGATGGAAGACCTGCTTGTAGAGGGTGGGCAGCCAGGTCACCAGGCCGTTGTTGATCATGTAGACAGACACCCACAGGACCCAGATCATGAGGGTCCGCTTGAGGTAGATGCCTTTGAAGAGCTCGCGCCAGTCCGAGCGGGCCGTGGGCAATGTGTCCACCGGGCGGAAGACCGGCTCGGGCAGCGGCAGGCCCTGCTTGGTGGCGTCGGCCTCCAGTTTCCGTACGACGGTGTCGGCTTCCTCGTGACGGCCCTTGGCGGCGAGCCAGCGAGGGGACTCGGGCATCAGCCAGCGCAGCGGGATGGTCAGGACGGCCGGGACGAGGCCCACGACGAACAGGGCCCTCCAGCCGAACACCGGGACCAGGAAGTAGGCGGCGATCCCGGCGAACATCAGGCCGGCAGGGAAGATGACCTCGTACAGGAGGAAGAAACGGCCGCGCTTTCGGGCCCCGATGAACTCGTTGATGTAGGCGCTCGCCACCGGTACTTCGCCTCCGGTGCCGACGCCCTGCACGAATCGGAAGATCATCATGGACGTGCCGCCCCAGGCGAAGAGGCACGCGATGTCCATCGAGACGAACAGCACGATGGTGATGAGCAAGGTGGGCAGGCGGCCGATCTTCTCCGCCAGTCCTCCGAAGACGAGTGCGCCGACGAGCTGGCCCAGGTATCCGGCCGAGAGGATCATGCCGACCTGGGAGGGGCTGAGGTTCCACTCGTCCACCAGTTGCGGCATGGCGAACGCAATGGCCAGGACGGTATAGGCATCGAAGAAGGTGGCACTGCCGACGATGACGCGGATCAAGGTCAGGCGCCGTGTCACGGGAAGTCGTTCGAGACGGGCCACCAGCGCGGCGTTCGCGGCCTTCGCTGCTCCTCCGTCGGCGACAAAGGTTGTCATGTCTGTCGTTCCTCGCCGTTGAGCGGGTGCCGGCCGTTGAGAGCGGTGGTGCGGGCCAGCGAAAGGGGACACAGGATCGGCAGCGCCTGCTGCCGATCCTGCCAGGCCCGGCGGAGAGACTCGGGCCGGGCGGGGACCATGGGTCCCGCGGCTGAGCGGTGGGGAGCGGCTCGGCCGGGCAGGTGCGGGGCGTGCGGCGGAACGCGTCAGATGAGCTGGGCCTGCTTCAGGGCGAACTCGATCTCGGCGGCGGCTTCCTCGCCGACCGGCTGGAGTGGCTGGCGGACGGTGGCTTCCCTCAGGATCCCGCGGGCCCGCAGGCCGATCTTGAGTGCGACGGTGCCCTCCATGTGGGAGCCGCGGTGATAGACGGCCTTGGTCACCGGCAGCAGACGGTCGTGGATCTCGCGGGCCTTGGCATAGTCCCTGTCCTTGCCGGCGGCGATGAGCTCGACCAGCGGCTCGGGTGCAAGGCCGCCGTAGCCGACCAGGGCGCCGTCGACGTCGAACATGGTGTGCAGCAGGTACTCGTCGTGGCAGGTGAGGATCTGCAGGTCGGGGAACTGCTCGCGCAGAACCGGGATCTCCGTGTCCCAGCGGCGCATGTTGCGCACGCCGTTCTTGGTGGCGACGGTGCCCGGCTGGGCGGCGACCTCCAGCTGGGTCTCCAGGTCGTAACTGGCCTTGGTGGCGTCCGGGTACTGGAAGAGGATGGTCTGCAGGCCTGACTCCTCGTGGATGGCCCGGTAGCGCTCCTGCGGCGCACCCTTCTGGAACCCGAAGCGCAGCCAGCCGTGCGAGGGGTAGACCAGCGCGCCGAGCGCCCCGGCGTCCGCTGCCCGCTTCGCCTCCAGGGCCGCGGTCTTCGTGCCCTCAGCGGTGATCCCCGCGATGATCGGCACCCGGCCCTCGACCGCCTCGACAAGCGTGCGGATGAGCGCGACCTGCTCCTCGGGCGTCAGGTACGTTCCCTCGCCGGCATGACCCAGACACACCAGCCCCTTCACACCCTTCACGGAGACCAGCCAGCGCGCGAGATCGGCGTTGGCCGCGTGGTCGACCTCGCCCTCGGCGGTGAACGCGGTGACGGGGGCGGGGACGAGGCCGCGCAGATCCATGGGATTCATGAGACACACTCCTTGTGCAACCGATGACGGAATCGATTGCACAAGCGCATCGGCTGCGCGTCAAGGGGTGGGACACCGGAAAGTGGTGAGGTGGCAGGTGCAGTCTGCCGCCATGAAGGCCATGTGAACCCGAGCAAGATGCTCAAGCGTCAGATGTCCGGCCGCCCGCGCAGGCTTCGAACTCCTCCGCGAACGAGTTGGCCGAGGCCGACGGCGAGAAGCAGTTGAACAAGGCCACAGTCCGCCCCGGATGGGCCGACCTGCTCCGCCCGACGGGCTGGGCTACATGGAACTCGCTGTACCTGCTGGGTCTCATGACAGGACGAACCTATGCTGGCTGTCATGAGGCGGACATCCTTTGCGCAGTGGCCCTGCTCGATCGCGCGGACCATGGATCTGCTCGGGGACTGGTGGACGCCGTTGGTCCTGCGCGAGGCGTTCTACGGCATCCGGAGGTTCGATGCGTTCCAGGAGGCGCTGGGGATCGCCCGCAACACACTGACGGACCGGCTGCGGCGGCTGGTGAAGGAAGGCCTGCTGGAGAAGCAGCCTTACCAGACGGATCCGGTCCGCTACGACTACGTGCTCAGCGCCAAGGGGCGCGACTTCTACGGCGTGCTGCTGGTGATGAACCGGTGGGGGGATCGCTGGCTGGCCGGTGAAGCGGGCCCGCCTGTGGCCATGCATCACGAGACGTGCGGGCAGGAGAGTCATGCCGAGGTGGTGTGCGCCGCCTGCGGCGAGCCGATGACATCGGAGAACACCCGCCCCCGGTTGGGCCCCGGCTATCCACCGCACCTGGCCCAGAGGCCGGATGTGCAGGAGCGCTTCGCGGACTAGCTCAGGAGCTCCGTGTGGACGCGTCCGCCCTTGACAAGTGAGTCTATCTACGCAACTTTACTGGTGAGTGCCTTGATTTTGGTGCCTCGGATGGACAGGAGGCCGCAGGATGGTGGAGTGGACGGGCGCGCGCTATGCGGACAGGCCAACGGTGGAGGTCTGCACCTGGATCGCCGCCCCGCCGGCACAGGTGTGGACGTTGGTGTCCGACATCGAGCTGATGCCACGTTTCAGTTCCGAGTTGCAGTCGGTGGAATGGCTGGAGGGCGTGAGCGGCCCCGCTCTGGGAGCCCGGTTCATCGGCCGGAGCAAGCATGAAGCGTTGGGGGAGTGGGCCACCACGTCCCACATCGTCGAGTACGAGCAGCCGAGAGTGTTCGCCTGGGCGGTCGAGGATCCTCAGCACCCGACGGCGATCTGGCGCTTCGTCCTGGAGCCGTACGACGGCGGCACGTTGCTGCGGGAGTGGATGCAGATGGGGCCTGCTCGCTCGGGCCTCTCCATCGCCATCGATCGCATGCCGGACAAGGAGCAGAAGATCGTCTTTGTGCGCATGCGGGAGTTCGAGGCAAACATGACCGCCACTCTCGGAGCGATCAAGAACCTTGCCGAGAGGGCCCGCACCACAGGTGAGGAAAGTCCGTGATGCGTACGGCCACCACGATCGAAGCCTCCGGAGGCAACTGGCGGGAGCTGGTCGACTACGTCACCGAGGCGGAGAAGCTCGGCCTGGACATCTGTTGGGTGGCGGAGGCGTGGGGCTCCGAGGCACCCTCCCCGTTGGGCTACCTCGCGGCGAAGACCGAGCGCATGCTTCTCGGATCCGGAATCATCCAGCTCGGCACTCGCACTCCGATGGCCATCGCCCGCGCCGCGATCACGTTGTCGCAGATTTCCCAGGGTCGCTTCCTCCTCGGCCTGGGCCCCTCTGGACCGCAGGTGATCGAAGGGCTGCACGGCGTGCCCTTCGACCGGCCGCTGTCCCGGATGCGCGAGACCGTAGCGATCGTGCGGCAGGCCACACTCGGCGACAAGATCTCCTATTCCGGGCGGGAGTTCCAGATCCCGCTGCCGGGTGAGGCGAAGCCGATGCGGCTGTCGATGCGAGCTGAGTACGACATTCCCGTATACCTGGCGACGCTCTCACCGAAGATGCTGCTCCTGACCGGTGAGATCGCCGACGGTTGGCTGGGTACCAGTTTCGTGCCTGAGGGCGCCAAGAACGCGTACTTCGACCACTTGGACCGAGGGCTGGCCGCCGCCGGACGCACCCGCTCCGACCTCGACATCTGCCAGGGTGCAGAGGTCGCCTTCGCCGAGGACGAGAACGCGCTGCGCGCGATGATCGCTGGACGCAAGAAGGAGTTGGCCTTCAGCCTCGGCGGCATGGGCTCCGCGACCACAAACTTCTACAACAACGCCTATAGCCGCCAGGGATGGGCCGACGTGGCGGCCGAGGTCCGGACCCGCTGGCAGGCCGGGGACCGGGACGGCGCGGCAGGCCTGATCACCGACGAGATGGTGCTGGCAACCACGCTGATCGGAACCGAGGGCATGGTCCGCGAACGGCTGCGCGTATGGCACAACGCCGGCATCGACACCGTCCGGCTCTACCCCGCCGGAGAGACCCTTGAGGCGCGCCTCGCCACCCTGGGCCGGGCCATCGACCTGGTCCGCGGCATTGAGGACGAGGCCGCGGAATAGCGTCCTGGCCATGCCGGCCCGAGAGGTCTGCTGTGCAGCGGGCGCTGCCCACGAGGCGGCAGTTCAGCTCAACGGAGCCGGCTGACGCCGTCGACTGCCAGGCTCGTCGTCAGTGGGTAGCGGGAACAGCATGCAGGTGCTGGTGGCGTGGGCGAGTAGGCGGTCCGCCGCATCGACCAACTGGGCCTGGGCAAGGGCGGTCTGGCCTCCGCTGTTGATGACAGTGCCGATGGCGCGGACCGTGCCCGTGTCCAGGGTGACCCGCCGAAGGAACTTCACTGTCAGGTCCAGTGATGTGTACGCCGTGCCCTGTGGCAGCGTCGACTGGACGGCGCAGCCTGCTGCCGAGTCGAGCAGCGTGGCATAGACCCCGCCGTGCATGCTGCCGATGGGGTTGTAGTGCTCTTCTCCTGGTGTCAGTGAGAACACCACGCGCCCCTTCTCCACCTCCTGCAGTGTGAAGCCCAGTGTGGCGCCCACCGGGGCCGTGGGCAGGACGCCGGCCTGCAGCTCACGTAGGAAGTCCAGCCCGGAGGTGCGCCCGGCGGCAGCTGCGGTGAGTGCCGGGTCCCCCCAGTCGTATGTGCGTGTCCGTCCCACGATCTTGCTCCTCCCGGTCTGGCTCTCCAGGGGAAGCTAGCCTCCTGCCCCCTGACTGTCAATCTTGAAGTCAGGCGGTACGCTGCCGGGATGGAGTGGCTTGAGGCGAGCACCGAGAACTGTCCGGTTCAGATCTCGCTGGGTGTGGTCGGAGAGAAATGGACGCTGCTGATCCTGCGCGACGCCTGCAACGGAGTCCGCCGCTTCGACGACTTCCGCCGCCACATCGGTCTGTCGGAGGCGATCCTCAGCAACCGGCTCCGGAAGCTGACCGCCGCCGGCATCTTGAAGACCGTGCCCTACCAGGAGCCCGGCAGCCGATCCCGCAACGAATACCGCGTGACCCGCAAGGGGTGGGACCTGTGGCCCGTCCTCGTGGCGTTGAAGCAGTGGGGAGAGGTCTACGGTGACGACTCGTCAGAGCCGGTTCTCGACCTTCGGCACGACGAGTGCGGCGCCCCTGTGAGGGTGGTTGTCGAGTGCACCGAGGGGCACACCGAGCTGACCCCATCCGAGGCGACCGCCATGCCGGGCCCTGGCGCCCGGATGCGCTGACGTGACGGAGTCTGAACAACTGGGCGCCCGTCGTGGGCACCGGTGAAGACCTCCTTGGGCAACGAGTAAGTCCCGCACCCCCACGGCGCGGGTCTGCCCTCACGTCATTGCGACGACGACCTTGCCTGCCTTCGCGCGGCCCTTCTCGACGTACTGCAGGGCTTCCCGGGTCTCCTCGAACGGGAAGACACGGTCGAGGACGGGGCGGATCTTCCCGGCGTCGATGAGCGGCGTGAGTTCGCGCAGCTGGTCGCCGCTTGCCTTCATGAACAGGAACGAGTACGTCACGTTGCGGTGCTTGGCGCGGCGCCGGGTCCTGAAGCTCAGCGCGCTCATCGCCAGCCGGAGGATCGCGTTCGCGCCCAACTCGCGGGCGAAAGCTGTGTCGGGAGGGCCTGCGAGGCTGATGACCTTCCCGCCCGGCTTGAGTACGCGCAGGGACTTCTCCAGCGTCTCGCCGCCGAGGGTGTCCAGGACGACGTCGTAGCCGTCGAGTTCCGTCTCGAAAGTCTGCTGCTTGTAGTCGACGGCGACGTCCGCGCCGAGCTCCTTCACCAGGTCGATGTTGGCCGTGCCCGCGGTGGTGGCCACGTGCGCGCCCAGCTGCTTGGCCAGCTGGATGGCGATGGTGCCGACGCCGCCGGAGCCCGCGTGGATGAGGACCTTCTGGCCCGGCTGCAGCTGTGCCCGTTCGACCAGCACCTGCCACGAGGTCAGGGCGACCAGGGGAAGGGAGGCGGCCTCCTCCATGGTGAGCTTGGCCGGTTTGATCGCCACGTCGTCCTGGTGGACGGCGATGAGTTCGGCGAACGTGCCGATGCGGTCCTTGTCGGGCCGGGCGTAGACCTCATCGCCCACCGCGAACCGTGTGACGGCCGGTCCCACCTGGACCACCACCCCGGCGAGGTCGTTGCCCAGGACGAGCGGGAGACGGTACGGCAGGACCGCCTTGAACTCCCCGTCGCGGAGCTTGAGATCCAGCGGGTTGACGCTCGCCGCGTGGATGCGCACCAGGACGTCGTCGGCACCCACCTGCGGGTCGGGCATCTCGCCGGCACGCACCCCGTCCTTGTCGCCGTACCGCTCGATCATGAAGGTCTTCATCATCGTCTCCGTTTCTCGTCCGCGCGGGGACGGGATCTTTGTGCATTCTGGGTTCTCGCGCGGCAGTTGCCGCAGGCCTCAAGAGCGGCGTCGCTACCGGGAACCAGCGGCAATACCTTCGGGTGTCAGGCCACCGCGCGGCCGGGGAACGATGCGGCTGAAGTCGCCTCCCTGGATGCCGTTCAGGGCCTCGTCCGACCCGGCGTGCCTCACGCCGCATTCGGCGAATCAGCCAGGCTCCGCTTGACGTACCGGGTCGCCTCGTCGGCGAGGATCTCCGGTTGGCCCGTCTCGATGCCGTACAGGGCTTGTGCGGCGACATCGGCGGGGTCGGCCTTCTGATCGGCGGGAACGCTCGCGGCCATGTCGGTGTCCATGTATCCGACGTGCAGCGCAGAGACGGTGATGCCGCGGGGTGCCAGTTCCTCGCGCGCCGCGTCGGTCAGTGCCCAGGCCGCGGCCTTGGCCGCGGCGTAGGACCCCAGGCCCGCGGGGTGCAGCCAGGACAGGACGGACAGGACGTTGAGTACGGCGCCGCCGCCGTTGCCCTCGATGACGGGGGTGAAAGCTCGCGTCACGGCGAGCGGACCGAAGAAGTTCGTCTCCATCTCCAGGCGCACCGCGTCCAGGTCGCCCGCGATCAGCGGCGTGGCAGTGGAGATGCCCGCGTTGTTCACCAGAAGCGTCGCGTCCGATGCGGTGCGGGCCGCGGTCCGGATCGATTCCTCGTCAGTCACGTCCAGCCGCAGCGGGGTGACCTCCGGGAGGTCCACCGTTTCCGGGCGGCGGGCCGCCGCGTACACCTTCGCTCCGCGCTCCACGAGCTGAGTGGCCAGATGCCACCCGAGCCCACGATTGGCGCCGGTGACCACTGCGACCGTGTCCTTGAGTTCCATGCCTACTCCCGGCCTTGCCGGCGCCGCTGAGCGGCCCGGCAGTTTAGATTACGATGACAATCTAAACCCTGGGCTAGGATAGATGCCAATCGACATCCAATCGGGAGGTGGCTGATGGGCCGCGTATCGCAGGCGCAAGCGAAGGAGAACCGCCGGCGGATCGTGGAAACCTCCTCCCGGCTGTTCCGGAAGCAGGGCACCCACGTCAGCGTCGCCGACCTCATGAAGGCGTCCGGCCTGACGCACGGCGGCTTCTACAAGCAGTTCGCCTCCAAGGAGGCGCTCATCGACGAAGCCACCGCCCACGCGTTCGACGAACTCACCCGGCTCCGCAATGACGGACTCGAGCAGCACGCCGGACAGCGCGAGGCCGCCCAGCAGGCGCTGATCGACACCTACCTCTCCATCGAGCACCGCGACAGTGCGGCAGACGGGTGCCCCGCCGCCGCACTGGCCACGGACATGGCGCGCGAGCCAGGGGATCGCCAGGCCCGTCGCGTCTACACGGAGGGAGTCGGTGACTTCGCCGAGTGGCTCGCCACCGGGGACCAGGACGGCGTCACCCGGCTGTGCACCATGGTCGGCGCACTCGTCCTGGCCCGGGCCACCAAGGGCTCGCCACTCTCCGAGGAGATCCTCACCGCCGCGCGCGCGGCAGTGACGGCGACCAGCTGATCAGGGGACACGATGCCGGGCAGCACACATGACCGCCTGGTTCCCCGCGCGAACTTCCTTCCCTGGAACTTCCTTCCAGGGAGAGAACACCTAGGTCCGTCGCCGGGCCTCGAAGTGGATGGACTGAGCGGTCAGTTTCTCCAGCAGCGCGATCAGGGTCTCCTGCTCGCCGGTGCTGAGGGTTCCCGCCCAGTCCTGTTCGCGGGCGTTGTGGGCGCGGAAGGCGTCGGTGATGGCCTCCCGCCCCTTGTGCGTCAGGCTGAGGTTGACCGCACGCCCATCCTGTGAGGAGCGCTCCTTTGTGAGGAGGCCGTCCCGTTCAAGGGTGTTGACGAGGGCGGACACAGCGGCGCGGCTCATTCCGGACAGCTCTGCGACCTTCTTCCCTTCGACGGGTCCCGTGAGCCAGACGACGAACAGGACGCGGAAGCCGGGCCAGGACCAGCCGCGTGGGCGGTGGACGGTGGACTCCAGGTCGTAGACGAGCATGTTCGCGACGCGGTGCAGGCTGAGCACGAGCCGCATCGCGAGCGGATCCACTTCCGGCAGCTCACCGGTGGTGCGCGAGATGGCGTGGTCGACGAACGACCAGAAGTGGAGCTGCTCGTTGTCGGGCTGATCGTGCTGGTCCGGCTGGTCCTGGGTCACATGGCGGAGTCTAGGTGGCCCGCCGTTTTCGCGGCCGCGGTGCCCGCTCCCGCGCTCGGACGACGCATCAGCAGCAGGACACAGACGAGGCTGAAGGCAGCGACGAGGACGAGGTAGAGCGTGATGGGCCAGGTCGCCTTGTCGATGCCGTACAGGGCCGTCGCGACGGTCGGGGCGATGCCGCCGCCGAGGATCGCGCCGAGCTGGTAGCCGAGCGAACTGCCGCTGTAGCGGAGGCGGACGGGGAAGAGCTCGGCGAAGAGCGCCGCTTGGGGCCCGTACGTGAAGCCCAGCACGACCGCCATCACCACGAGTCCGGTCAGCATGGACGCGGTGGACGCGAGGTCGATGACGGGGAAGAAGGCCGCCGCCCAGGCCAGCAGCCCGACCGATCCGGCGACGAACACCCGGCGGCGGCCGAACCGGTCCGAGAGCGCCGCCGACCAGGCCGTGGTCAGCAGCCAGACGGCGGCGGCGATCAACACAAGGACGAGCATGAGCTCGCGGTCGAGGCCGAGCGTGGTGCTCCCGTAAGAGAGCGTGTACGCCATGAAGATGTAGCCGAGTGCGTTGTTGCCGATGAAGGTTCCGCCGGCGAGAACCACGTCCCGCCACTGGTGGCGCAGCACCTCGAGAACCGGCAGCCGCACGGGCTCCTCGGACTCTGCGGTCTCCGCCTCCCCTTCCGCCTGTTCGTGTACGGGCTCTTCGCGCACTGCCTGGAATTCGGGACTCTCCGCTGTCCCCAGCCGGATGACCAGCCCGACCACGACGAGCACGAAGCTTGCGAGGAACGGCACACGCCAGCCCCAGTCGGCGAAGGCGTTACTGCCCAGCCCGTGCGAGGTGGCGAGGAAGACGAGGTTGGCGAGGATGAGGCCGCCGGGCACACCCATCTGCGGGAAGCTGCCGTAGAAGCCCTTCCTGCCGGACGGGGCGTGTTCGACGGCCATCAGGACGGCGCCGCCCCACTCGCCGCCAACGGCGAGCCCCTGCACGAAGCGGAGCAGGACCAGCAGCGCCGGCGCCCAGACGCCGATGGTGTCGTAGGTGGGCAGCAGCCCGATGCCCGTGGTGGCCAGGCCCATCACAGTGAGGGAGAGCACGAGCATCGCGCGGCGGCCGATCCGGTCGCCGAAGTGGCCCATGACCACGCCGCCGAACGGGCGCGCGACGAAGCCGATCGAGTAGGTCGCGAACGAGGCGAGTGTGCCTGCGGTCTCGGAGAGCTGCGGGAAGAACTGCGGACCGAAGACCAGAGCCGCGGCCGTGCCGTAGATGAAGTAGTCGTACCACTCGACCGCGGTCCCGACGAAGCTGGCCGCGGCGACGCGACGTATGCCGGAAGGACTCGGGCGCGCTGTGGGGGGCGCGGCCGAGGAGGCCGCGGAGGTGGATGAGCGTGCGGGAGTACGCACCATGTGAGGCTCCTTGAACGGTGAATGCGGGACAAGGAGCCGAGCCGTCCGCCCACGGATCGGCCGGCGGCGCGGAGTCCGCACCCGGACTCGGCGACCGCGAGCGCACACGTTAAGCGAGCCTTTGAGACCTGACAAGACGTGGCGGACGGCTGCGGCGAGTTTCGCCGTGAGAGCCGCAGAGGGGTTTACAGCGTCGGTGGGCCGTCGTTACCGTTCAAATTAATCAAAGCTTTGATCGTTTGCTTCGATCCACTTGCCGCGGTTCTTTCCGGCACCCCGGGGAGCAGCGGTCCACCCCGACACCATCCCTTCCGACACCCCGAACCCACCCCCTGTACGGGGCGGCCCCGGCCCGCCCGCCGGGGGCGCCCCGTACGCACCGGTTCTGTCAGCGCCTCTCAAACGACCCGCCAACACCCGTTCCGAGCAGGTGAGTTCGCGCATGTCCCTCAAGTCCCCTCCACCCGTCCCCGTACGGGAGGGCGTTGCCGACCACGCCCCACCACCGCCCGGCCCCGGCGCGCTTCGAGCCTGCATGGCCCGCTTCGCCACCGGCGTCACCGTCGTGACCTACACCGACGGCGATCCCGACGGAGACGGTGACCCGCGCGGTGCCACGATGAACTCCTTCACGTCGGTCTCCGCCGATCCCCCTCTGGTGCTCATCAGCGTGGCCCGACGGGCCCGATGCCACGACCAGTTGATCGGCCGCCCGTTCTGCGTGAACGTCCTCGGCGCCGAACAGGAGCCGCTGGCCCGCCTGTTCGCCGGTTCCCGCGGTATCGCCGAACCGAGCTGGGTTCCCGACGCCCGCATCCCGCGACTGCACAACCCGCTCGCCTGGTTCGAGTGCGAGCCCTGGCGCTCCTACAACTGCGGCGACCACACCCTCGTCGTCGGACGCGTCACCGATCTCGGACACCGCGACGGGGACGCCCTCACCTACGCCTGGAGCCGCTTCGGCACCACGGTCCAATCCACCGACGGCATCGAACACCTCATCTGAGCCCTACCGAACCCCCACACCGCACAGCAAGGAGCAGGAACATGGCCGCGCGCACCGGCAAGGAATATCTGGAGCGGCTGTCCGCCTCCCGCCCCACCGTGCACATCCAGGGCGAGACCCTCACCGGAGGCGTCCAGGACCATCCCGCGTTCCGCAACGTGGTCCGTACGTATGCGGAGCTGTACGACCTCCAGCACGCCGACGAGCACAAGGAAGTCCTCACCTACACTTCCCCCACTTCCGGCGAACGGGTCAACACCTCCTTCCTCACCCCGAAGGCCCCCGAGGACCTGGTCAAGCGGCGCAAGGCGTTCAAGATCTGGGCCGACCACAGCAACGGCATGCTGGGCCGCACCGGCGACTACATGAACAGCTCCCTGATGGCGCTGGCTTCGGCCGCCGACTGGTTCGCCGAGTCCCGGCCCGAGTTCGGCGAGAACATCCGCCGCTATTACGAGAAGGTCCGCGAAGAGGACCTGCTGTGCACCCACACCCTCATCCCGCCGCAGGTCAACCGCTCCGTCTCCGGTACGGAACAGGGCGGCGGCAAGCTGTCGGCCAGGATCGTCGACGAGGACGACAACGGAGTCGTCATCCGCGGCGCCCGCATGCTTGCCACGATCGCCCCGTTCGCCGACGAGATGCTCGTCTTCCCCTCGACCGTGCTGCGCGGCACCCCCGAGGACAAGCCGTACAGCTACGCCTTCGCCATCCCCAACGACACCAAGGGCCTGCGCTACATCGCCCGCGAGCCGCTGGACTACGACCGGCCGCGCCACGACCACCCGCTCGGCTCGCGCTTCGAGGAGTCCGACTGCGTCGTCGTCTTCGACGACGTCCACGTCCCGTACGAGCGCTGCTTCGTGCTCGGCGACCCCGAACTGTGCAACGGCTTCTACTCCCGGACCTCCTCCCAGGTGCACATGACCCATCAGGTCGTCACACGCACCTCGGCCAAGACCGAGTACATCCTCGGGCTGGTCTCCCTGCTGACCGAGGCCATCGGCCTTGAGCAGTTCCAGCACGTACAGGAGGACATCGCGGAGATCATCGCAACGCTGGAGACGCTGCGAGCGTTCCTGCGCGCGGCGGAGGCGGACGCAGAGATCAACGAATTCGGCGTGCTGACCCCGGCGTTCGCGCCGCTCAATGCGGCGCGCAACCTCTACCCCAAGCTCTACCAGCGCTTTCCGCAGATCCTGCGCAAGCTCGGCGCGTCCGGCCTGATGGCGACCCCGACCGAACTCGACGTCACCGGTCCCGCCGCGGCCGACATCGAGGCCTACCTGCAGTCGGCGACCCTGACCGGTCCCGAGCGGGTCAAGCTCTTCAGGCTGGTCTGGGACACGTGCATCTCCGCGTTCTCCAGCCGCCAGGCGCTGTATGAGTACTACTTCTTCGGCGATCCGGTGCGGATGGCCGGCGCCTACGTCAAGTCGTACGACCGCGAACCGTACAAGGCCCGCGTCCAGGCCTTCCTCGACCGCGACTGAACGGGGCCGCCGACATGACACATCCACTCGGGACAGCGCCGTCGAAGGTGATCGCGGTGCATCTGAACTATCCGAGCCGGGCGCGTGAGCGGGGGAGGGCGCCTTCGCAGCCCTCGTACTTCCTGAAACCGCCGTCGTCGCTGGCGGGTACGAAGGAAGCACTGGAGCGGCCGGCCGGGTGCGAACTGCTGGGTTTCGAGGGCGAGATCGCTCTTGTGATCGGCTCACGCGCGCAGCGAGTCCCGCCCGGTGAGGCGTGGTCGCATGTGCGGTGGGTGACGGCTGCGAACGATGCAGGCGTGTACGACCTGAGGTATGCCGACCGGGGCTCGAATCTGCGCTCAAAGGGTGCCGACGGGTTCACACCTCTCGGGCCCCGGCTGCTGGACGCCCAGGAATTGGATCCGGCTGGGCTGCGGTTGCGTACCTGGGTCAACGGTGAGCTGGCGCAGGACGACACGACCGGTCAACTGCTGTTTCCCTTCAACGAGTTGATCGCGGACCTGTCGCGGCTGGTGACCCTGGAGCCGGGCGATGTGATCTTGACCGGAACGCCGGCCGGGGCGTCGGTGGTGCGGCCCGGCGACGTGGTCGAGGTCGAGGTCACTGCCGGAGAGCTGTCCACCGGGCGGCTGCGCAACCCGGTGGCTGAGGGGCCGGTCTTGGAACCGTTCGGGGCGATGCCCCGGGTGGACGTAGCAGAACGCGCCGCCGCATGGGGGTCCGCGTGGATGCCGGAACCGGCACTCGATCCCCGGCTGGCGGAGGGACTGCGATCCGTGGCAGTGGCCACCTTGAGCGCGCAGTTGCGCAAGCGGGGGCTGCCGCACATGTCGATCGACGGAGTACGCCCGAGCCGGCCGGGCCAGGAAATGGTGGGCGTGGCGCACACGCTGCGGTATCTGCCGCTGCGGGAGGACCTGTTCAAGCGGCACGGCAACGGGTTCAACGCGCAGAAGCGCGCGATCGAGGAGATCCAGCCGGGCCATGTGCTGGTGATGGACGCCCGCCAGGATGCCACCGCCGGCACGCTGGGCGACATTCTCGCCCTGCGGGCACAGAAGCGGGGTGCGGCCGGGGTCGTCACCGACGGCGCTGTCCGCGACAGCGCCGCCATCGCGGAGCTGGGTCTGCCGGTCTACGCGGCCGGCGCCCATCCCTCGGTACTGGGGCGCCGGCACGTTCCGTGGGACACCGGCATCCCTGTCGCGTGCGGGGGCGCGCTGGTGCAGCCCGGCGACCTCTTGGTCGGTGATGCGGACGGCGTCGTGGTCGTACCGCCGGATCTGGCCGAGGAGTTGATCGCCGACTGCCGTGAGCAGGAACGGCAGGAGTGCTTCATCACCGAGCAGGTCCATGCCGGAGAGAGCGTCGATGAGCTGTACCCCCTGGGTCCCGCCTGGCGTGAGCAGTACGAGAAGTGGTGCGAGGAAGAAGGAGCAGACGCATGAAGTTCCGTAGCGACCCGGCCGGTATCCGTGGCTCGATCGCCCCTATCGTCACTCCCTTCACCGGCACCGGTGCCGTCGACCACGAGAGCCTGCGTGGCCTGGTGCGCTTCCAGCTCGAAGCCGGCTCGCACGGCATATCCCTCGGTGGCTCGACCGGTGAGCCCTCGGCGCAGTCGGTGGAAGAACGCATCGCGGGAATGCGCACGGCGGTGGAGGAGATCGGCGACCGGGTGCCGTTCCTGCCGGGTACCGGCTCCCACACGTTGGAGGAAACCCTCGAAATCACTGCGGCCGCAAAGGAATTGGGCGCAGATGCCGCCTTGGTGATCACCCCGTATTACGCGCGGCCCACGCAGGAAGGGCTCTACCAGTGGTACGCGACGGTGGCGCGGAAGTTTCCAGACCTGCCGATCGTCGCCTACAACGTGCCCTCCCGCACGGCGATCGACATCGCCCCCGACACCGTCAAGCGACTGTTCGTCGAGTTCGACAACTTCGTCGGGGTGAAGGAGACCACCAAGGACTTCGAGCACTTCTCGCGCGTCCTGCACGCCTGCGGCCGGGAGTTGCTGGTGTGGTCCGGCATCGAACTGCTCGGCCTCCCCCTGCTCGCCCTCGGCGGCACCGGCTTCGTCTCCGCGGTGGCGAACCTCGCGCCGCAGGCGGTGGCGCGGATGTACGAACTGTGGGAGGCCGGAGACTTCGAGGCCGCACGGGACCTGCACTACGCGCTGCACCCCCTGGTCGACCTCCTCTTCGTGGAGACCAACCCCGCACCGGCCAAGTGGGTGCTGGCCCAGCAAGGCCGCATCGCCTCCGCCCACGTCCGCCCGCCGCTGGTGCAGCCCACCCAAGCCGGGTTGGCCCGCATACGCACCCTGTTGGCCGAGGGCGGCGACCTCACACAGCAGATCGGAGAGTAACTGCTGATGACCATCGACAACCTCCCCACCCGCATCCAGCACTGGATCGGCGGCGAACTCCTCGACTCAGCAGACGGCCGTCTCTTCGACGTCGCCGATCCCGTCACCAACACCCCCTACGCGCAAGCCGCCAGGGGATCGCAGGCCGATATCGACCGTGCGGTGGCCGCCGCAGGCAACGCGTTCCCGGGATGGAAGGGGATCTCGAACCGAGAGCGGGCGAACACACTCAACCGGATCGCAGACGCGGTAGAGGCCCGGCACGAGCAGCTCGCCCGGTTCGAGTCCTTCGACTCGGGCCTGCCCATCACCCAAGCCAAGGGGCAGGCCAAGCGGGCAGCGGAGAACTTCCGCTACTTCGCCGACGTCATCGTCGCCCTGGGCGAAGAGGCCTTCCGGCAGGCCGACTCCCAGTTCTCTTACGTCGTGCGCAGCCCCGTCGGCGTCGCCGGGCTCATCACGCCGTGGAACACCCCGTTCATGCTGGAGTCCTGGAAGCTCGCCCCGGCGATCGCCTCCGGCTGCACTCTCGTCCTGAAGCCGGCCGAATGGACCCCGCTGTCGGCGTCGCTGTGGCATGAGATCTTCGCCGAGGCCGGGCTCCCGGCCGGGGTGGTCAACATCGTCCACGGCGTCGGCGAAGAGGCCGGCCAAGCCCTGGTCGACCACCCCGACGTGCCGCGGATCTCCTTCACCGGCTCCACCAGCACCGGTCGCCACATCCTCCGCTCCAGCGCGGACCATCTGAAGGCCGCTTCCATGGAGTTGGGCGGCAAGTCACCCGTCGTCGTCTTCGCCGACGCCGACCTCGATGCCGCTCTCGACTCCGTCGTCTTCGGCGTCTTCTCCCTCAACGGCGAACGCTGCACTGCCGGCTCGCGTGTCCTGGTCGAGCGCGCCGTCTACGACGACTTCACCCAGCGCCTCGCCCGTCGAGCCGAGCAGGTGAAGGTCGGACCGCCCGCCGACCCCGCCACCGAAGTCGGCGCCCTCGTCCACCCCGACCACTACCAACGCGTCCTCGACTACGTCGACATCGGACGCAAGGAAGGCACCCTCATCGCCGGCGGCACCCGGCCCGCCCACCTGCCCGACGGCAACTACCTGCAGCCCACCGTCTTCGCCGACGTCACCCAGGACGCCCGCATCTTCCAAGAGGAGATCTTCGGCCCCGTCGTAGCCGTCGCCCCCTTCGACACCGAGACCGAGGCGATCACTCTCGCCAACGCCACCCAGTACGGGCTGGCCGCCTACATCTGGACCAGCAACCTGCAGCGGGGCCACCGCCTCGCCCACGCCGTCGAATCCGGCATGGTCTGGATCAACTCCCACAACGTCCGCGACCTACGAACCCCCTTCGGCGGCGTCAAGGCGTCCGGGGTGGGCCGCGAAGGCGGCGCCCACTCCGTCGACTTCTACACCGAGTCCAAGATCGTCCACGTCGCCATGGGCCACGTCCACACCCCCAAGTTCGGAGGAGGCACCTCCTGATGACCAAGGCCGCCACCCCCAACGCCCCGGACGTCGTCCGCTCCGCGTACGCGCAACTCGTCGTCACCGACATCGCCCGAGCCCGCTGGTTCTGGGCCGACATGCTCGGCTTCCACATCCAGTACGAAGACGACGCCACT